>NZ_JAMXMX010000010.1 GCF_024055725.1 Actinoallomurus spadix
ATCGCCGCGGCCCTCATCTGCTACCGCCGACTCACCAAATGAGACGACGTCTAAGCAGGCCACGTCTGCTCATGTCGCCGGCGCTCGGACTACGGGCGAGCCGGAGGTAGAGCCCTGCGCGCGGCGACTGCTGCCGCTCCTGCAGCTTCGAAGCGCTAACTCCCAGAATGTTCGCATCGGCGTGATCATCATCCGCCTCCCAGGGGGAACCGTGTCGGGCGGGGACACTACGCGGCGGGGCGCATGATCGGGTGGTCCGACACGTATCGGCCGCCACGGCCGCACCTGATCGACGATGCCGGCGGAATGGCCTCGCGCAGCCCACGACGGGTTCATGCGAACAGCGCGGTGCTGCCCCCGGTGGGCCGGTCCCTGCGATTAGGGTGACGCCGGTGACGACGACCGGCAGCCCTCGAATTCCCACCGCAAGCGCTGCGCGTGCTCTCCGCGACGCCATGACGGACCAGCTCCTCACGGACGGCAAGATCACCTCCCCGCGGGTGGAGTACGCCTTCCGTACGGTGCCGCGTGAGCAGTTCGTTCCGGCCGGCACGGCCCTGGAGGCCGCGTACGACGCCTATCAGGCGGTGGTGACCAAGACCGGTGAGAACGGGGCCGCGATCTCCTCGGTCAGTGCGCCGTTCATTCAGGCACGCATGATCGAGCAAGCCGCGCTCCAGCCGGGCATGAGGGTGCTTGAGGTGGGATCGGGCGGCTACAATGCCGCGCTCCTGGCCGAGGTGGTCGGCCCGGAGGGGCGCGTCGTCACGATCGACATCGACGCGGAAGTGGCCGACCGCGCCGGCACCCTGCTGGACGCCACCGGGTACGGCGGGCGGGTCACGGTGACGCTGGCCGACGCCGAGCAGGGAGCCCCCGAGTTCGCACCCTTCGACGCGGTCATCGTCACGGTCGGCGCCTGGGACATCGCCCCGGCCTGGCGGGAGCAGCTGACCGATGATGGGCGGCTCGTCGTACCGCTGCGGATGAACGGCATCACCCGTGTCATCGCTTTCCGCCGCGAGGCGGGTCACCTGGTGAGTACCTCTGCCGAGGTGGCGGGGTTCGTCGCGATGCAGGGCGCCGGCGCGCGTCACGAATCGGCGCTTCCGTTGACCGATGCTCAAGGTCGCCGCGTCGAGCTCCGTTTCGATGAGGGAGCACCGGAGAACCCGCACCAATTGGACGGTGTCCTGGCGACCGAGCCCGCAGAGGTGCGGTCCGGCGTCACGATCGACCGCGGCGTCTCGTTCGCCGACCTGCACCTGTGGTTCGCCTGCTTCCTGACCGGCTTCTGCTGGATCACGGCCGAGAAGGACGTGTTGGCTCTTGGCACCGGCCGATGGTTCCCCTTCGGGGCTGTACGCGACGACTCGCTCGCCTACCTCACCGTACGCCCGGCCGCCGGTGTCACCGGCTCGGAGTTCGGAGCACGCGCCTACGGCTGCCACGCAGAGGCCGCCGCAGCCGCGATGGTCGAGCAGATCCGGGCGTGGGACCGCCAGGCCCGGCGCGGGCCGGCCCCCACGTTCGCGTTTTGGCCGACCGGGAGCGACGAACTCGACCTGCCGGACGGTGTCGTGGTCATGGAGAAGATCCACGGACTGGTCGCGATCTCCTGGCCCGCTGCGGAGAAGCGGTCAACGTGATCAACTCCGAGGAGGTCTCCTCGCGCACGCGCACTGGCGTACTGAACGCCGTGGGGACGTTAGAAGCCGTCGGTGGACACCATCGGTCCGCCGTGGAGGTAGTTCATCAGTGCCTCGCGCGTCGTGCGTACGAACTGTGAGGGCACCTGCTCGACGGGGAACCACGTCACCTGCGAGTGCTTGTGCGGCTCGGCGTTCACCGGCTCGCCGGTCCAGGTGTTGGCGACGAAGACGACGGTCAAGAAGCCGTTGGGGGCCTCGACACCCCACGCGCCGTGGATGATTCCTGCGACCTTCAGCTCGGCCGGCTCCACGACCAGGCCGGTTTCCTCCTTCAGCTCGCGGGCGGCGGTCGTGGTGATGATCTCGCCTTTGTCGGCTTTGCCGACAGGCAAGTCCCAATGCCCGGCAGCGAACTTGGCGTCGGGTCCGCGCTGGATCAGCAGCACCCGGCCCGCTGCGGTGTCGTGCACGATGACGGCGGCGACGAGCAGGGTGTGGGAGTCGAGCGCCGGGGGCAGGGCGGTGTCGGTCACGGGATCGATCCTTTCAGATGGCTGCTTGCCGAATCCGGTGCTCCAAAAGGGCCGCGCCGGGAACACCACGGCGCCGGTAAACGGTGAGGGTGGGCCGGATGGACGCCCACGCGGTTCTGGTTCGGGCTGAGGCCATTCCCTCGGCCAGATCAAGCGCCCGGCTCCAGGCTGCTACGGCCTCGTCGGCGCGAGCTTGGGCGGAGAGACAGTCTCCGAGGTCCATGTGGGTGAGCAGGTGAACGCGCGGGAAGGCGACCGGATCCCAGGAGGTGAAGGCTGCTCGGTGCCGCGCTTCGGTGCCGGGCAGGTCTCCGATTTCGGTGAGCGTTCTGGCGGTGCGGGAGTCCACGGTCCCGGCGGCCGGTCCCATGAGCACTGAGTAGGTGGGCTGCGGTTCGCCATCTCGGCCCAGCGCGTCTACGGCGGCCAGCAGCGCGCGTGCGGTCGGGACTGAACCGATTTTCGATTCAGTCCCGACCGCATGCCATAACCAAATATGACCTTGGCTCCCGTTGCTGTGCGAGGTGGCTGTCGATGCCCCCGTAGGCCGGTCAGCGCGGCTGGTTTCGTGTGAGTTTGACCGAGTGCAGGAGGGGCGTCGGGCCCTGGCTGGTCACGAAGACGTCGTCGGGTGATATGCCCAGAGCATCGGCGGCGCGGCACTGGATCGCGGTGGTGTACTCGGCGCTGGCCTCGGCGAGCAGGCGGATTGTCGCCTGGCCGGTGTGATGGCGGACGAGCGCGCAGCGTCGACGCAGGAACGGCCCGAGGACGTCGAGGGTGTCCCGAGGCCACAGACCACCGATCTGCTCGTCGCCGATGCGGCCGAGCAGCCGCAGCCGGCCGCGATCATCGAGGCGGCCGAGGTCGGCTGTGCGCAGCCGCCCTCCGGGCACAGGCTCGGCAGGATCGAGAGGTATGCCGATGGCCGGGCTGGCGACCTCGACGACGGGTGCACCGCCATCGGTGTCGATGACGGTGCGCACGCTGGGCATCCCGACACCGACCGTTCCGACTGAGGCGATTCCGGCATCGGTGTCGAAGTGGGTGAGACTCGCGGTCTCGGTGAGGCCGTAGCCCTCGCGAAGGTCGACGCCGTGGTTGCGGTAGTCCATGACCGCGGTCGTGCTGAGCGGTGCACCGCCGGAGTCGACCAGGACGTGACGCGGCAGCGGGCCGGTCGCTTGAGCCTGGTCAAGGATGACGGGGTTGGCCAGGACGACGAGCCGATCCGCCGCACTCGCCAGCTGCTTGGCGTCGTGCAGGACCCGTGGGAGGGATCGGCTGAGGTGCAGGCGGGCGCCGAGCCGGGCGGCGAGGAGAACGCCGGCGACGAAGGTGAAGTTGTAGGCGGCCGGAAGCGCGGTGACGAGGATGCTGTCCTTGGTGACCTGGTAGATCTGCTCGTACCAGGCGGTGACCTGCTCCAGCTGCAGGCGGGTGAACCCGTAGCCACGCGGGGTCCCGGTGCTGCCGGAGGTGAACATCGCCACGTCCCAGCCGCTGCGGACATCCCCGCCGGTGTGCGCGTCGACGCGGCATCGCCGCTCGTCGATCCGTACGGCGATGCCGTCGGGCAGGGCGCCGGTCGGCGGGGCGGGGAGCAGGACGAGGCGATGGTCGGCCTGCAGCGCGGTCTGCGCGGCCGCGGCGATCCGGGCCTGGTCGGATCCGTGCATCAGGTAGGTGCCCGGAACGCGGGTCGGGCGAGTGAGGGGCAGGTGAGTCTCCTCGGCGATGGCCCGGGCGGGTGCCGGGTCGGTACCGCTGGTGGAGATCGTCCAGTCAGGCATGCCAGACCTCCTCAATGCGGGCGGCGTGCTTCTGGGTGACGAACTGGGTGATGGCCGCGACGGCCGCCGCCAGGGCTTCGTTCGGGCGTTGGTCGGCGGTCCGGGGTGGCGGTGGCGGGCCGGGGGCGGCCGCGCGCATCGGCACGCCGATGTCGGGGAGTCGTACGGTCAGCAGCGCGATCCCCGGCGCGGGCGCTTCGATCGCGGCGTGGCGGAAGGCTTCCTCGGCGGCGGCTTTGGCCGCGGCGTAGACGAGCGTGCCGGGTGCCGGGGCGCCGACCACGTCGCTGGAGACGAGCACGACGGGCAGTGGGCGCGGCAGCAGCCAGCTGGCGGCGCGCAGCAGTTGCAGGTGGGCCAGGCAGTTGATCTGCATGCACGCGCTGAACGCGTCCGAGGTGAGGTCGTCCAGGGTGGCGCGGGAGTCGACGCCGGCCGCGCACACCAGCGCGGTGATCGGGGACCCGTCGGCGAGGTGTTCGGCGGCCGCCCTGGTGGCGGCCGGGTCGGCCAGGTCGCAGGGCAGGAAGTCGTGTCCGGCGGGTAGCCGGGCCGGTCTGGCCCGGCCGACCGCGCACAGTCGGCCGGGCCAGACCGTGGCCAGTGCGGCGAGCAGTTGATCGCCGACCGTCCCGGTGCCGCCGGTGAGCACCAGCACATGGTCACTCATCGCAGAGCACCACGCGGCCGGTGGCGGCGTTGAAGTGCACGGTGACCAGCCGCAGTGGCAGGCCGAGCAGGCTCAGGAGCTGGCGGACGCGGCCCTGCTGGATCTCGTAGTAGTCCTCCAGGACGTTCAGGTGCGCGGTCACCGGCGCGGCCTGGTCGAGCACGTCGGCCACGAGCGCGGTGATGTGCGGGTCGGGTCGGTGCGGGTCGGTGATGTCGGCGTACCGCCGGTAGTACTCGCCGAGTTCGGCGACCTTTGCGTCGTGCGGCTGGTCACCGGACAGGATCTGCGCGGCCTGCTCGTGCACCCCGACCGTGAGGCCGTACCGCTCGGCGAAGTACTGGTCGAACCGTGCGGGGGCGGTGCGGTAGGTGAGCAGCGCGGTCTCGAAGAACACGCAGCCGGTGATCGGCGTACCGTCGATGTTCTCGAACAGCTCGCAGTGGCTGCCGTCGGGCAGCGGCAGGAACAGGTTGCCGCCGCGGCGGTCGAACCGGTTGCCGAGCTTGGAGTTCCGCAACCGCTGATAGAGCGCGACGACGATGGCGCGGATGATCGGTGAGGACTCACAGATCAGGTGCATCGGCGCGCCGCCGAACGTCTGCTGCAGGAACTGGCGGTAGGTGGTCGGGGCGAGCCGGACCAGGACGTGATCGTCGTCCATCATCGGTGTGAGCACCGGCGGCCGGGTCTGCCGGGCAGCGAGCAGTTCCATCAGCGCGGCGCCGATGGCCGCGCCGGTGTCCTGGTCGATGTCGAGGTCCCGGTCCAGGTGGATGTGGCCGGCCTCCATGCTGACCAGCTCCGGGCCGATGTAGTGGGACAGCAGGAGGCGGGCCTCCTCGGCCATGGCCTGATGCGTGACGGTGCCGATTTCCGGTGGCGCGGTCAGGGTCGCGGCCGTGGCGTTGCTGGTCTGGTCGGTCACGGTGGCGGCGGCGAACGCGTCCGCGGTGATCCGGTAGGCGCCCTCCCCCATCGGAACGACGGTGCTCTGGCCCGTCGTCAGGGTGGTGATGGTCGGGAGCTGCCGGGCGACGTGGCCGATGATGTCGTCGGTCTCGGGCCGGGTGCCGGGCTGGTAGGTCCAGGAGGCCGCGGTGACGCCGCACGGGTCGGCCTGGACCATCAGGAAGTCGACGCCTGTGGGCAGCTGCTGCTCGTGCGCGTGCGCCCACAGGGCGAGCGCAGCCTCGACCGGGGTCAGGTACTCCAGGAGCGCGGACAACTCATAGCGGAACTGCCGGCGCAGGCGGCGCCGGGCGCAGCGCACCGCCATCCAGTAGTCCGGGGTCGCCGGCGGCGCGGCGATGGTCACGTCGCCGGTGTCGGTCTCGGCGGCGGGGTCGGGCCGCAGCCACGGCGTCGGCAGCAGGCGGCCGCGCTGGGCCAGCCGGGCCCGGGTCACGATGACCAGCTCCGATAGGACCTTCAGTGAGTCCGGGAGCCGGTCCGAACCGCGTAGCCGGCGCAGCGCGTGCTCGTCGACGCCGGCCTGAAGGCCGAGCTGGCCGATGTCGACGATGCGGGAGAAGTGGACGAGCTCCTGCTGGATCTCGCTCGCCTCGCCGGAGATCGTGCCGGTGCCGTGTTCGAGGTAGGCCGCGGCCAGGTCGACCGGGTCGACGCTGCCGGCGTCGACACCGCCGAGGGCGGTGAGCAACTGGGCGGGCACGGCGCTGCCGTGCAGGGAGGCCAGGACGGCCAGCCGGCGCAGCAGCCGGTCGAGGGCGCCGGCCAGTGTGTCGGGCGACAGGTCGGCGGTGGTGGCGTGGTCGAGGGCGGAGAACGCCGCGAGCAGGTCCCGGCTGAGGCTGGTCTGATCGCGGTAAGTGCTGGTGAGGATCATGAGCGCTCCCTGACTCGGGGGTCTTGGGGGTCAGTGAAGAGCGCCGCGGGTCCGGGCGGAAGGTCGGAACGTATTGAAGGCAATGCAATCGGTGGGCATGCTGGCGGCATGGCGCGTCAGCGAAGCCGCCCCATCCAGAACCCCGCGTTACGAGCGGCGATCGACCAGGCCGGATGGACCCTGGCCGCCGCGGCCGAGGCCATCAACGCGGTCGGGGCCGAGAACGACATCCCCCTGACCTACGGTGCCGGTGCCATCGCGCACTGGATCGCCGGCGTGGTCCCGCGCGACGAGACGATCCCCATCACCGTGGAGGCATTCGCGCGGGCACTCGGCCGGCCACAACTGACGGCCGAGGATCTTGGCTGGGATGCCCCGGCGATGACCGACATTCGCGCGGACCCGTGGCAAGGTGACCCCGTGGCGTGGCTGATGCGGCTGGCAAGGAGTGACATGGACCGCCGAACTGCACTGGCCACCGGCCTCTACAGCCTGGCCGCCCTCACGATGCCGACCGGCCCGCACCGCATCCTGTCCCGCTCTGGGCCCGGTCGCCGCGCCGGCGCGGCCGACGTCGCCCGGATCCGCGCCACGACCAGGCACCTGGCTGATATGGATGACCTGTACGGCGGCGGCAACGCCCGCGCTGCCGTCGCCGGGTACCTCGCCGGCGAGATCGGCCCGCTGCTGCGCGGCACCACCGGCCGGGCCCGCCCGGACCTGTTCCGCGCCGCGTCCGAGCTGACCTATCTGGCCGGGTGGATGGCCGTCGACGCTGGCGCGAACGGCCTGGGCCAGGGGTACTACATCGAAGCCGTCCGCCTGGCCGAAGAAGCGAACGACCCGCTCCTGCGCGCCACCGCGCTGCGGTCCATGGCCATCCAGGCCATCGAGCTCGGTCACCCGCACCGGGCCGTCGACCTGGCCGAGGCCGCGGTGTCCGGGATCCGGCGCGGCTGCCCGACACGTACCCGCGCCTGGATCACCGGGGCGCATGCCGAGGCGCTGGCTGCCGCAGCCGACGGCCGCGACGCGCGCCAGATCCTCACCCGAGCCGAACGCGACCTCGAGCGCGCCGACTCCCTCCCCGAGGATGCCTGGTACGGCGGCTACCGCCGCGAATCCTTCGAGCACCAGACCGGCACCCTCCTGGCGAGCCTCGGCGACCTGCCCGAAGCCGAACGACACCTCGCCGCTTCCGTGAATACGCGCCGGCCGATCGAGCGCCGCACCCGCGCGCTGATCGCCGCGCGGCTCGCCCGCGTCCAGTACCGCCGCGGCCACCGGGACGCCGCCGCGCAGACCCTCGGACGGATCCGCACAGAGCTGACGACGGTCGCCTCGGCCCGCATCCGCCGCGAACTGGCTCCCCTCCCCCACGACCTGCTTCCGGACAGCCCTCACCGAAATCACCGGAGTTGATCACGCGGCGTGGTTACCATCGGCCCGTGACCACGCCCCAATCCGTACAGCCGGCCGCTACAGCCGTACGCCCACGCTGGGGGGAGTTGCCCGCCCCGCTCCGCGAGGGCCTGGCCGAGCTGCTCGGCGACATCACCACCGCCCACGTCCAGGGCGGCGGCTTCACACCCGGCCTAGCCGCCCGAATTCAACTCGCCGACGGCCGCCGCGTCTTTGCCAAGGGCATCCCCGCCGCGCACCCGCTCGCCGGGAAGTATCGCGACGAGGCCGCGGCCACCCGGGCGCTTCCGGCGGCCGCGCCCGCGCCCCGGCTCCACTGGGACGGCCAGATCGCCGACTGGGTCGTCCTCGTCCTGGACGACGTCGACGCCCGGCACGCCGACCTGTCACCCGGCTCCCCGGACGTTCCTGGGGTGGTGGTAACGATCGCCGGCCTGGCCGACGTCCTGACCCCCTGCCCCGTCGATGCACCCGCCGCCGAGATCGACCTCGCCGACTTCGTGCACGGCTGGGGAACCCTGGCGGCCACGCCGCCCCCCGACTTGGACGAGTGGACCCGGCGGCACCTGGACGACCTGGCCGCGCTCGAGACCGCCTGGCTCCCGCCGGCCGCCGGCGACACGCTGGTCCACGGCGACGTGAACGCCTCCAACCTTCTGCTCGACCCGGAGGGCAGGGTGTTCTTGATCGACTGGGCGCAACCGGCCCGCGGGGCTGCCTGGCTCGATGTCGTCGACCTCGTCCCTCACCTGATCCTGGCCGGGCACACGCCCGCCGCGGCCGAAGCCGCGCTCGCCGACGTACCGGCCTGGCGAGACACCGACCCGGCCATCATCACCAGCTACGCCGCGGCGTTCGCCGGCTACTGGGCCCGCAGCTCACGTCAGCCAGCGCCGCCGGGAGTTCCTCACCTGCGCAGCCACCAGGGACGAGCCGCTCGCGCGGCGATCGCCTGGACGGCGCACCGCACCACCTGGAGATAGGAGGGCGCCACGCAGGCCAAGCTGGACGAGCACAAGCAGCGCGCCGCCCGGCTGCGGGATCAGGTCCTGCCCGAGCTCGAGCAGTACGCTGCCAGCTGCCGTGCCGCGCAGTACACCGGCTGGAGCCGGGAGTCAGGCGGCCGTATCCGCTGGCCCGCCTCCGGCTACCTCGTCGCCCAGGAGCCGACCATGAGCAGCATCCCGCTCCTGCACACGCCCGACGAGGCCGCGGAGATACTCCGCTGCAAGCCGTCATGGCTCAAGGAGCAGGCACGGAAGCGCCGGATACCCTTCACTTTCATAGGCGGCGCGTACCGCTTCACCAACGCGCACCTCGAGCAAATCATCCGGCAGTTCGAGCAGCAGCCCGAGGACCTGGGCCCGGCCGCCGCGCCGCGCAGGAAGAAGACCGCCGAGGCGGCGACGACGGGCGTCGCTCAGCTCCGTGCTCGGCCGCCCAAACGGCGAGCCTCCTGACATGACGAACAGCCGTTGCGACTCGGCTAAGACCCCCTCGTGGAAGGCATCACCGCAGGTAGAGACCTTTTGCCGTGTTCGTCGACGGGGCTGGCCGCCGCCTAAAGGTCATCACGATCGACCGTGGCCACGGGCCCCGGCCGGTCATCCGCGCGACCTGGAACGGCTTTCTCCTCGGGTACGGCTACTACGCCCGGCTCGAAGACGCCCTCGCTCTGGTCAACTTCGAGACTTTCGTCGAACTCGTGACCATCCAGCCATAGTCGACCAGAACGCCGTCGGCAAGGTATGACCAGCTCAAGGTAGATCGTCTGCGGAAGCGTTGGGGTAGCGGGAGCTGGGCCGAGACGCTGGGGCAATAGACGTTCTTGGAGGGCGGATGAGCCTCACGACTCGTCCTGAGGTGCAGGCGGCCGTTGATGCGATGCCTCCGCTGCGGCCCGAGCAGATCGCCCGGCTCCGCCAAATCCTCTACGACTGGCCGGAGCGCATCGCAGAGAGTGTCGAGCGGCACCAGAGAGAACGGACTCGTGAGCTCCCGGCTGCTGACGCTGCGCGGCACCGCATGCACGGCATCAGCAGGCGACCTTAGGAACCCAGCTTCCGGGTCTTGGGCCGTTCCCACACGACCGGGATCGTCCGTTCCCAATGATCTGGCCGGCAATGTAGACCCACACGGGACCCACCCGTGACGCGACTGACTCATCCGCGTCAAGATCACGTCCCCGAGGACGAATCGGTGATCGTCGTCGGCAAGAGGTATTCCTCGATCTGTGCGGCGAGGTGCAGCGGCCACGGCAGGACGGTGCTGTTCCGCACGTACGGTGCCGCGTCGCGGAGGTCGTGTGCGAGCGCTGCCCAGTGTTCGGGCTTGTCGCCGCTACCCTCTTGGATCCCGGCCACGAGCAACTCGATGAACTGAGGGTTCCACACCTGTGCCTTCGGTTTTGGCGCGACAGGCTTGCCGTCGTGTTCGGCCGACACGATCTTGGATACGCCCTTGAGCGCGCCCGAGTGAGTGCTGGGCTTGCCGGTGGTGCTGCCATAGACGCGGGGGAGCAGGAATCGCCACAGCCCCTTGGGCTGGCCGGTGTCGTCACCGCTGACGCCGTAGCACTCCGGGGTTTCCCCGTCCTCCTCCGTACGGACGCGGATGTGGCGCAGGCCGGGCAGCTCGGCGATGGGCCGAGGGGCGCTGCCGCCGATTCGGAGGGTGTCGAGTTCGATGCGGTTGTTGGCGAGGCTGCCCCACACGCTGCGCAGATTCTGCGCGTGGGTAAGCAGGAGCGTGTCGGGGTAAGCGACGATGGCTTCGCCGAGTGCGTCTTCGATGAACCGGGCAACGTCGTCCGGACCGCAGTTCAGGTCGGCGTGGACGTAGCGCTTCCCGATCTCGATGAGGCCGGTGTGAAGGGGTTGCCATGACACCTCTGGCGCCCGGACCTGAACATACTGGCCGGTCGGGTCGATGAGTATGGCGACGGGTACCTGTCGGGTGACGCCCCAGATGCGCTTCTTGTTCTGGCGGATCATCCACAGGGCCAGCAGCGCCGGCTGTCGCACGAGCGTGTCGCGGGCCGGTGCCGGCAGCGGTGCCGGGCGCACGCCAAGCTGTCGGAATAGGTCGTCAACGGCGGCGGCGAAGCGCTCCCGGTTTGGGTCGGACGGCGGCTTGCCCTCGCGTACCCGCGCGGGGCGGTTGGGATCGGCGACCGGTGTGACGAACTGGCTGAGCCGTCCGCTGCACGCCAGCCCATGCCGGATGGCGAACTTCGGGTCGTCGGCGCGGCGCTGGCCTTGGTAGGCGTCCGGGTGGGCGATCTCGACGAGGGCGACGGTCGGGTGCGGGGCGTTGCCGAGAGTCTGGGTGATGTGGTCGACGCGGTCCTCAACCGCGGCCTGCAGTCTGCGTCCGTTGCGGTCCAGGTCGGCACGGATCGTGGGTGTTTCCAGCCGGCGGATTCCGACGGTGAGGGGGCCGAGGTCGATGAGGGACTCGTGCTCGTCGAGCTGCTCAGCGCGTGGCAACGTGGCTCCGAGCCGGGTGGCAAGGCGGTCGAGAGCGTACTGGGTTGCGCGGTCAGTGTCGGTGAGCAGTTCCACGGTGAGCCGGGGGCCGACGACCTTCCCGAGGTATCCCGCCGGGATGGTGCCTTCGCTGATCCCACTGAGGCCCTTGTAGATGGTGGTTTTCTCGCGCGGCAGCGCTGGGGCCGGGTGCAGGTGCGGAGCCAGCTCACTGATGACCCACTTCATCAACGGTTCGCGATCGGCGATGGACAGTCCGGCGCTGACCTTCTCCGACGAGAGCATGCCGGTGCTGTAGACGAGCGCGGCGGCGTCGCCGTGGCGTTGCAGGTATTCCAGGGGCTTGTCGGTGAGTTGCTGCGGGTCAGGGAGGCGGCTGAGGCAGCCGATCTGGTCGAGTACGCCTGCGAGGCTGTCGTCCCATCGGGGCAGGTAGCTGGTCTTGCCTTCGCTGTCGGTCACCTTGGTCAGCTTGATCTTGGCGATTCCGAAGTGCCGGGAGTTCTGCAGCCCGGTCAGATAGGGCACGGTGGGTGCCAGGTAGACCGAGTGGCCATGGTCGAAGGCCAATTTGCCGCGCACCGGCATCCAGCGTCGTACGCCGAACGAGAGGTAGATGAGTAGTTCGTTGCTTGTCGGCAGGGTCTGTGCGGTGATCCCGATCTTCACTGAGAAGGGTGTCTGGTCCTCAACACGCTCCGGTGGCCAGGACATGATCTCGGCGCCGTCGTCGCTGGGGCATCGCAGGAACCGCAGGCTGTTGTGGGGACACTGCGCGTTGGGCCGGGACAGCGTTGCGGCGATCTCCATCGGCAACAGGCGCATGGCGTGAGCGCGCTGATCCGTTGCGGCCAAGTTGAGGCGAACGGGTGTCCAGATGAGGTCGGAGGCGTGCAGTTGGGACAGCGTTGAGGAGATTTGTTCCGGTGCGCCCTTCTGTGCACGTACCCATGCGGTGACCACGTTGAAGATGGCTGCCGGGTTGACATCCCGGTAGGCGAGGAGCCAGTCCTGGTCGTCGTCGCTGCGGCCGGCGTAGGTCAGGGTGACGACGCAGTCGGGGACCAGAGCGGTGATGGCGTTGTTGAGTGAGGCGATCGGGATGCTGGCGACATCGCCGCCGCGCCGTGCCTTCGCGAGTCGGCGCAGCGGCTCCTTCCACCGGCCAGGGAAGCGCATGAGGTAGTAATCGCGTTCGATGGGGGCGGCGGGGTTGAGGCGTAGGGCGGTTACGGCCAGTTCGTCGTATCGGGGGGCCATTCAGCGATCTCCCATGGTGGTCAGGGCCTGGAACAGCGGCTGGTAGAGCGCCTGAACCAGATGACGGTCAGGGTCGGTATTAGTGGGGTCGAAGTAAGGAGTGAGCACGTCGCGCATGCCGTACAGCAGACTGGTGCTCGCGTCGTCGAGGTCGGCGTCGGTCTCACTGCGGCGGGCGGTGAGCGGCGCGAAGGCGGCGTCGCAGAAGTAGACCTTCGCGGCCTGGCCGCCGCGCAGCAGCCGGCCGACGACCTGCCAGATCGTCACCAACTGGGTCCAGGCGACGCGGTTACGTTCATCGTCGCCGAGCTGGCTGTAGGCGACGAGGGCGTGCAGCAACCGCCGCCACTGGCGCTGTGCTGCGCGTCGCCGTTGGTTACCCGCAGTAAGCAGGCGTTCGTGTGTCGGACAGTCGTCGATCGCACGTGGCCGCAGCTGTTGGAGGGCGTACTGGTTGATGCGCTGCGTGACGTAGCTGAGGTCTTTCGGTCGCGGGTGGGGGCGCACGAGGAAGAATGCGGCACCGATGGCGGCGATCCCCGCGGTGTTAAGGATGTTGTGCCCACGCTCTACGGCAAGGATCGGTGCGACCAGCAGCCACGCCTCGTCAGTGCCGAAGTCCGCAATGTCACCGCGGCGCAGCAGGTGAGAGCCGTCCCAGCCGGTCTCCTGCTCGTCGTCGCCAACGAGGCAGCGGATCTGTCCCTTCCAGGAGGACTTCTGTCGTAGGAGTTCATCGGTAACGGTGCGGGCTTCGGCGTAGCTGCCGACCAGCAGCATGATCTTCTGGCGGCCGGGTGGCAGGTAGGCGCGCTCACGTTCGAGTCGGTTCGGGCGGCCCGGGCCGGCGCCTGGCCGGGTCAGGGCCTTGACCATTCGCCGTAGTGCGTCGCTGCGTTCGCTGCCGTAGCGGCCTGAGACCCAGATGGGTGTACTCCGCTCGCCTTCGTGTTGGATATCCAGCGTGAACGTCGTCTCGGCGATAGCAGCGAGCTTTTCTGGCGATGGGCACAGAATCGCGCCGACAGGGACGTCTATGTGGTAGCGAGGTGAGGTGCCCGCCCAACTGGTGCCAGACAACAGCAACACGTTGGGGCCTGGGCCGTCGGCGGGGAACAGGTCCGGTAGCCCGACGAGCAGGGCGCGGCCTACGCCGGTGTAGCGGAAGAAGCGGAATTCGCCCAGCTGTCCGTCGCGCCGACCGGGCTCGTCCTCGATGTACTGGAACCCGAGCACGTTGCCCATCGGGGATTCCGGGACCGTGACCGCGAGGTCGCTCGGCGGTCTGCGTACCTCCGTTGGCAGCGTGTCGAACATGTCCAACTCGGCTGCGACCTCCGGCCAGATGGCGAGCATCAGGTTCAGCCGGTGCGCCATCACGGCCACTGCGATGGCCAGCTCGAGCCGCCAGACGGTGCGGTCGAGATCGGCGGGCGCGATCTTCCTTCCTTCGACCAGCTCCTGGTCGTTCAGGTCGGTAAGCCACTGCCGAACGTCCTCCTCACGCGCCTCTTCCTCGGTGTCGGAGAGGTGCGTCTCCGCCAGCGCGGCCAGTCCTCCGGCAACATCGCCGGACGCACCGGTTGGATCGTCGACGAAGGCGTCGAACTGCGCACGCAGTAGCAGGTAGAGCGGATCCTCATCCCAGCCTGAAGGAGGCCTGCGTCCACTGGGCCCGGTGTACCCGGCCCAGTCTTTGGCCAGGCTGTCGAACAGCGCCCACGCGGTGAAGTAGTCGGGATCGAGCCAGGTCAGGACCGGCCTGCCGGGCCGGACCCGGTCACGCTGCAGCAGCTGGTAGATGATGTCAGCGGCAGTACGGGCATGGTTGAGCGCCAGGATGAACCGGCGGATCTGCCGCGAGCTGACCGGAGCGCGGCCGACGGCCCGGAGCTTGGCCTGTACCCGAGCCCCGATCTCGTCGATCCACGCTTCCTCGCTCGGGCCGAGCAGCACCTGCGCGCTGGCGAACATCTCATCGAGGTTCGCTTGTACCTGATCGGCTTCATCGACCAGAACCAGGTCGCTGCGGCGCCACGCCGCCTCCAAGTACCGCATCTGATCGTGGCTCAGCGGCGACGGTACCGGGGTGTGCACCAGGCTCCAGGGAGTCGCGATCCACACGTTGGCCTGCACGAGCTGACGCGCAGCCTCGTGCCGCTGGCAGCGATGCCATAGCGGACACGTGCGCCGTGGCCTATCCCGCCATCCGTCCGCTGGGGCGTCCGGGTCGGCTTCGATCAGGTGCTGGCAGGGTGCCTCACGAACCTCCAACGGGCTGGCGGCCTCGCGGAGCGCGTCGAGCGGACACGCCGTGCTGACCAGGTCGAATCCGTAGGGCTTGATAGGCAGGAGCCGGCCCGGCGGCGGTGGCTGAAGCCGGTGCAGTCGCTCCGTGTGCCGGGTGCGGTTCCGTCCCATGATCGGAGCGGCGAGCACGCCGTCGTACCAAGACAGCTCGTGCGCCATGCGCAGCGCCGCCGAATTGTCGCCTACCACAATGGTGACGCGACGTTTGTGCTGCGCTGCCCAGGTAGCCAGGACCTTCACCAAGGTGCTCTTGCCGACACTGACCAAACCGACCAGATGCAGCATCTGGTCGATGCGAAGAACGGCCGCGTCTTTGAAGGTGTCGTCCGCCATCCGCACCTGCAGCGTGACGTCCATCAGGCGCTCTTCCCAGCGCTGTGGACTGCGCTCGGCCTTCCAGTCGGCCTCATCCATACCCGCCGCGGTCTTCACCAGCTCCGGCCAGGGGACCTCGATCAGCTCTCGGGGCCGCACCGCCAAGTCGTGCAAGGTAGGGGCTGGCGCGGCAGGAAGGTCGTCGGGCACCGTCACCCCGATGCCTCGCGCTGTGGAGCTCATCCTGTACGTGCCGGGCGTGGCGAGTCGTACGGCAGTAGAAGCGAACGGCAGCGGGTCGGTGAGCAACTGTTCGTACCATTCCCACCGTTCGGCCGCGACACGGCACTGCCGACGGCGCAACGGTCGACCAATCGGGTCCAGGCAGTAACCACGAACCTCCTCGGGGACCGACAGGTAGGCTCGTAGCACCCCGTCCCATCCGTAGGGACGCTGCGTACGCCACAGCAGGGCCCGCGCGTTCGCGAGCCGGACCGATGCGTCCGGCGGCGGGTTCGGCACGGCGTCCCAGAGCGCGCGATAACCGTCGAGCAACGCGGGCACGCCTCTGGCCGCCTGGCCGTCGGCGACGGTCTCCGACAGGTAGAGGCACAGCTCCGTGTCCATGAGCCGGCCCGGCGCAGGCTGTTGCCCAGTCGGGGTGTAGTGGCCCTCAAGCGCGCGGGTGAACCAATCCCGTGCCGTCTTGATCTGCCTCATGCCCTCGCCTCCGCCTCTTTGCGGACTGCGCGGAGGAACTCCGCCTCGGATACCGCCACCACCCGTTGGCCCGGCCGCACCTGCGGACACGCCTTGCGCAACCGTGCGACATACCGCGGGTGCGCCTTCACCTGCTCCCGTCCGATGACGATGAATGCCTTCTCCGCTCCCTCAGGGACGGTGAACAACCGTTCCCGAAGCCGGCGGGCCAGCCGCACCGGGTTACGCCACGCTTTGATGTCGACCACCCAGGGGCGCTCCTCGAAGGCAGAAAGATCGCAGGCGTCGAAGTCGGGCCACAGCGCGACCGGTACGCCCATCGCCGCCACCAAGTCGGCGATGCGAAGCTCGGCACGGCCCGGCGCGGTCACAAAGGTGCGCAGCTCACGCCGCAACCACCAGGCGCCTTCACTGGCGGGATAGTCGGTGCCGGGGCTTCCAGGCGCCGGGCACGACTCGTCGCCGCAGACCCAAGCGCGGCCATCGTCCAGCGGCAACCGCAACCCGTTGCACCCGCTGCAGGTGCGCACCACGCCATCGGCCACAGCCTCCGGCGGTACGGGTTCGTAAGCTTGCCGGACCTCGTCGGCCAGCAGCGCCAAATCCGATGTGCCCAACCGCGTATCGAGTTCGAGTGCGCTGATCGCCGGCTGCCTGATCAAGAGCTCACGGAAGGCGACGTAGGAGTGGGGCGCGTCTGCCGCCCGTGCCTTATCCATGACTGCGCGCATCAACGTGTTCTCGCGGATCTCGCCCTCGACATCACCGCGGAGACTGCCCAACTCCTCGCAGGTCCGCGTGGGACGGCCGTAGGCAAGCAGGGATTCGTCCGGATCCACGTCAGCATCAGGGAGGGAGATCTTCCAGGCTCCGAAGGCATTTCCGGCGAGGTGGAGCAGCTCGACCACGCTCGCCGGTGCCGGCGCGCCCTGATGCCAGGCGAGCAGGGTGAGCCGGTTAAGCGCCATCTGCAGATTCGCCGGGTACGGCAGGCGGAAATTCTCGTTCGAGGTGGCTCGCTGCGCGTAATCCACGATCCCGCTGGCCAGCTGCGCCACCGTGATCTGCTGATCAGGAAGCCAGCGCGGAAGGGGTGATGAATCAGTCAAAATGACCTCTCGTTGCCGATGGCGACGATTCCCTAGAATCGCATAACTGGAGGTTTAGCGTGGGTCTTACTGGCGAAGATTTACCGTCGCCCAAAAGTGACGATTATGGATTTTCCTAATTTGGCGGGAAGTGGTCTCGGGGGGTGGCTTTCATGCTGCTCGACCAATGGGAGTTGAGGTAGCGAGCCGAGTGAACCGACTGCGGATCTCGGCGAGTTCGCCGGCGATGGCGTGTGAGCTGACGCCGTTTGCTTCCCGGATGGCCAGGGCGGCCAAGCGGTCGGCTGCCTCATTGAGGATGTGGCCGTGATGACCCTTGACCCAGGCGACCTTGATCCGGTCGCGCTGAGCGTAAGCCTGGCGCATCCACGGCAAGGGGTGTCGGCTGCGACGCTGAACCTCGTAGACGCCGTGTTCCAGCACCCGGTTGATCAGGTCGACGCACCCTTGGTTGTCGGAGAGGATGAGCAGGTCGCGGTCGGCGAGTTCCGGAGCGACCGCGGCGCGGCAGATCGCGATCATCTCGGCCTGGTGGATCTCAGCGGTGACGGTCAACCCGAAGCCGACCTCACCGGTCTCGGCGATCCAGCCGTATCCGCAGGCTTCGCCGCCCCGACCGGAGGCGTCTGTGGCGACGACCAGCCGCCCTTCGGAGTCGAACGATCCCTGATAGCCGTGGATCAATTCGTGGCGGACTTCGGTGGCGCACGTGTGATGGGCCTCCACGGTCAGCGCCTCGACGTACTCACGCAGCCGGGAGTCGAACTCTGCCACGCACTCGTTCGCGACCCGTTGACGAAGGATCAGTGCATCGAGCTCCCCGTGGATGGTCCGCAACCGGGTGGTCATCGCCGGCGTGCGCAGTTCCGCGTGGGCGGCGAGGCGAGCTTCCAGGCGGGCGACGTCTGCGTGAGTGTCGTGAACGGCACGGGCGAGGTGGATAACCCACCGTTCGACGACAGCGTCGTCGGCAAGATGGGGATTGGGTGCGATGAACGCGTCGCGGTAAACCTCGTATGCGAAGTTCTCGGAGTAAAGGCCGTCTAGCTCCGCTACTGGTCCGGTCAGCGAATCATCGATCCAACCGTGGCGCACCGCCCACCGCCATTTCCCTTGCTTCGGGATGGTCGTGCTCAGATTTGTGAAGCCGCGACGATGCATCACGGTCTCGATTAGGTGGCCTTCGGTATCGGACCAGCACACCTCACTGTGGATCTTGTTCATGGCGCCTCCGCAGCTCGCAGGGGACGTGGGTTGGTTTGGACAGTAGCGACATCGCACGCTCTGCTCGCATATCTCAACCGATAACTGGGGTTATCGGCCGAGTGACGACTGGATGGCGCTGATCCGTCTTATCGTCACCGTTGCCGTACCGGCCCAGCCTCGCGAGGGCCCCGGATCACGGCGACCGCATCTTCCCCAATCGGCCTTATATCGGCCGGCGCGGCTTCCCGGAGGTATCGACCATGAACACGCTGACTTTGATGGCTGTTGCCCTACTTTCCGGCCTTACCTTTGGCGGTCTCGGCTACCTGATCGCCCGAACCCGTCTCGGCGCTGAACACCGACGGTTCGAGGCTGACCTGAAGGTCGCCGAGGAGCGATACCGCCAGGCCGGCCAGCAGATCGAACAGCTGCGCGCCGAGCACGAAGAGGTGAAGACGCGTGCGGATCGACTGGAGCAGCTGCAGACCGCACAGGCCACCGAGCGTCGCGCCCTGGACGAACGGCTTGGACGGCTCGACACAGAGCTGGCGGCCGTGCGGGAACGAGAGCGCGGCGCCCACGCAGAGGCCGAACGGTTGCGCATCGGCGTGACGAACAAGCAGAACGAGAATGAGGCTCTCGTCCGGGATCTGCGAGCCCGCGAGCAAGAGATCGCGGAACTGCGCGCGCTCGACGGGCGGTATCGCCAGGAGGTCGCGGAGTACAAGAAACAGCTGGCTGGTCTTGAAGCGCAGCAGCAGGCGCTGCGCGAGCAGGCGGTCGCCCTTGATGCGGCCCGTAAGGAGCTTGATCAGTCCCGGGAGGACAACAACCGGCTGCAGGCCGAAAGCTTCCGTGCCTTGGCGACGGAGATCCTGGAAAAGTCGCAGGATAAGCTCGTCACCGCCGCCGACGGAAAGCTCAGCGCGACGAGCACTGCGGTACGCGAGCGGTTGGAACAGCTGGACCAGTACCTACGGCAGTTCGACCAGCAGCGCACGTCGGCGGATACCGACCTCAAGCACCAGATCACCCGGTTGGCCGAGGATTACGCCGAGGGCCGGCAGCAGACACGTGCCCTGGTGGAGGCACTTCGCAAGCCACAGGTCCGCGGCGCCTGGGGCGAGATGCACCTGCAGCGAGCGGCCGAGCTCGCCGGGATGCACGAGCACTGCGACTTCACCACGCAGGTCCAGGTCGACGGGGACGAGGGCCGACTCCGTCCGGACATGGTGGTCCACCTAGCGGGCGGCAAGCATGTGGTCGTCGACGCGAAGGTCTCCCTGGCGGCGTTCCTGGCCGCCACCGAGGCGACCGACAACGCCGAGCGGGAGCGGTACTGGGCCGAGCATGCAAAGCAGCTCCGCAAGCACGTCGACACGCTGGCGGGCAAGGAGTACTTCCGTAAGGTCGCTGGAAGCCCGGAGTTCGTGGTGATGTACCTGCCGGGCGAGGCCCTCTTGCAGCCGGCCGTCGAGAAGGATCCGCAGCTGCTGGAGTACGCCGTGAGCAAGCGTGTCTTCATCGCCGGGCCGACCACCCTTATCACGATGCTGCGCACCATCGCCTTCGCTTGGACCCAGGCCGCGCTGCAGGACAACATGCGCCAGGTCTACGAGCTGGGCCGGGAGCTGTACGAGCGGATCGGGAAACTCGGTGAGCACCTGGCCTCCCTCGGCGCGAGCATCGATCGTTCGGTGACCGCCTACAACCGGGCAGTCGGTTCGCTGGAGAGCCGCGTGCTGGTGACGGCCCGCAAGTTCCGTGCGCTCGAGATCGTCGAGGGCGCCCTCGAATCCCCGAAACCGACGGAACAAGCGGTACGCCGACTGGGCGCCGCCGAATTGGTGGCATCCGCCGAAGCCGCGCAAACGGTTCGCGCACTCCCCGAATCGACTACAGACGAAACCACTGAGATCGCCTGACAAAGGGGGTTATCAGTCGAATCGATACCCGAAAGCGGCTGTGAGCTTTAGAGTCTGATGCCCGGTCTACGAGAGGAGGTGCTGAGATGACCGATCCTTACAGAAGTGCACAACTGATGTCGATGACCGAAATCGCGGAACTCGCGAACGTTCGCCGACCGGTCGTCAGCACCTGGCGTAGGCGGCACGACACTTTTCCGCAGCCGGTGGCCGGTGACCAGGCCCATCCCCTTTTCGACGCCAAGGAGATCGCCGCCTGGCTGATCGAGACCGGGCGAGCGGACGCCCGCAGGATCGAAGGCGACCTGCAGACCTACACGCTCGCCCGGCTCGGCGCCCAGATGCCACCCCGGACACTGATCGCCGCGCTCACCGCGCTCATCTGCCTGCGCCACCTCACCGACGACGAGCTTCTCGACGATGGAACACCCGCGCTGATCACCCGACTCCGCCGGCGCGCCCAGGAGGCCGATCCGGAGGACCGTCTCCTGCTGGCCGAGATCACCGAACTGCGCGCCTCCTGGCTGCCTCGCATCGCGGACGAGCTGATCGAGGCCGCGTGGAACACCCAGAACGCCTTCGAACGCGTGATGGAGGTCCGGGACCGCCTCGGCGCGACGGAACTGTCCGTCGACCGGATCGACCCCGCACTGTCCGCCCTCGCCGCGGCACTCGCCGATCCCGCAGGCCAGGCCGATCGTGACGGCATCGCCCGGATCGCCGACCCCACCGCCGGACCCGGTGACCTCCTCCTCGCCGTGGCCGACTCGCTCCGCGAAGACCAGGACGTACGGCTCACCGCCTGCTGCCCCGATCCCTACCTGGCCCGGCTGACCCGCCGCCGCCTGACCGTTCGCAGCGTTGCCAGCGACTTCGAAGTCCGCGCCGACGCGAGCGGCTCCCTGGAGGACGCCAACGTCATCGTCACGCAGCAGCCGTACCGCCCCAGTGAGGACCGCACCGCTGAACAGACACTCGGGGCACTGAACGACCTGTCCCTCCAGCTCACCACCGGTGCGACCGCCGTGGTCGTGGCTTCCGCCGACGCCATCGGCAGGCTCGACCCAACGAGCGAAGCCGCCGTCCTCCGTAAAGAACTCCTGATGTCCGGATTCATCAAGGCGATCGTCCGGCTGCCGGGCGGGTTAATGCCCTACCGCCCCGGCTATGAGGTGGCCCTCTGGGTGATGAGCGCGGACTACAGCTCACCCCTGCGCGGCCGCATCCTGCTCGCGGACGTATCAGACCGCACGCTGACCCGGCCGGTGATCGACGCGCTGGCCACCGACGTGCTCACCTGGCGGCAGGAGGGTTTCGACCCGAACGCGCGCAGCCGCGTCCACGCGATCGCCGCGCCGGTCGCCGCCCTGGTGAACACGCCGGGTCCGCTGTCCCCCCGCTACCTGCCGACCGAACGCGAGCCCCACCAGGACATCCCCGAACGGGTGGCTCGTGCCATGGAGCTGGAACGCGTGCTGAGCGACGTACGGCCCGAACGGCCCGCCCTGCGCAGCGACCTCGCCGTTCGCGTCCACCCGGCGCCACCCCGAACCGCCACGATCGCCGAGCTCACCCGCGGCGGCCGTGCCCGCACCAACCGACTCTCCCTGCGCAACGGCACCAGGATCGCGGCCGAGCTCATCCGGTCCAGCAACGATCCGAACTGGAAATCGCTCTCCTACCCGGTCCTCGGCGCCCCGGAACTGCTCGAACGCTCGACTCCCGGCAACCGGCGCATCGACCGGATCGCCTTCGAAACCACGTACCCCAAGGCACAGCGGAGCCTGCCCGGCGACCTGATCATCACCACCGTTCCCCAGCCGGCCGTACTGGTCGATCACGACGGCTACTCGGCGGTCGAGTTCCCCGCACGCATCCTCCGCATCACCGAGCGGGGCGCCGAGTACTTCACCCCCCGTGTTCTGGGCGCCCTGCTCACCCGAACCGGCCGAGTCGACGGCGCGATCCGCCCCGTTCAGCGCCTCGACGAGCTGCGCCTGCCCCTGCTGCCACCCGGCGAGCTGGCGCATTTCGACCGGCTGCTGGCCGAGCTGGAGAAACGACGCCGCCAGGCGACGGACGAGCTGAACGCCATCCGCGAACTGCTCAGCATCGCGGCGACCGGCCTGTCCGACGGAACCCTGACCTTCGCCGGCAACCGAAGAACAACAACTCAATAGACAAACGGAGAACCAATGCCCCCCCGAAAGAAAACACCCCCCGGCCAGGGCGAACTGCCCGGCGTATCGACGATGACGGAGCTGAAGGACATCCTCTGGAAGTCCGCCGACAAGCTCCGCGGCTCCATGGACGCCGCCCAGTACAAGGACTTCGTCCTCGGCCTCGTCTTCCTCAAGTACGTCTCCGACTCCTTCGAGGAACGCCGCCGCCAGATCCGCGACGAACTGATCGCCGACGGCGTACCCGAGTCCCGGCACGAGTCCTTCCTCGACGACAAGGACGAGTACGACCGCGAAGGCATCTTCTGGGTGCCCGAAGGCGCCCGCTGGGCCGACCTCGCCGCCCAGGCCAAATCCGGCGCGATCGGCCAGCTCATCGACGCCGCGATGTACGCCATCATGAAGGCGAACGCCTCACTCACCGGCGTCCTACCCAAGATCTTCAACCGGGACAACGTCGACCAACGCCGCCTCAGCGAACTCGTCGACCTGATCAGCGACGCCCGCTTCACCGGCCACGACGGCAAATCCGCCCGCGACGTCCTCGGCGAGGTCTACGAGTACTTCCTGGAGAAGTTCGCCCGCGCCGAAGGCAAGCGCGGCGGCGAGTTCTATACACCGTCCAGCGTCGTCAAGGTCCTCGTCGAGATCCTCGAACCGTACAAGGGATCGGTGTACGACCCGTGCTGCGGATCAGGCGGCATGTTCGTGCAGGCCGAGAAGTTCGTCCTCAGCCACCGTGGCAAGCGCGACGACATCGCCATCTACGGCCAAGAGGCCAACGAGCGGACCTGGCGGCTGGCTAAAATGAACCTGGCCATCCACAGCCTCCGCGGCGACCTGTCCCCACGCTGGGCCGACACCTTCTACGAGGACAAGCACCCCGACCTCAAAGCCGACTACGTGATGGCCAACCCGCCGTTCAACATGTCGGACTGGTACCGCAAGACCGACGACCCCCGCTGGCGCTTCGGCACCCCACCCGCAAGCAACGCGAACTTCGCCTGGATGCAGCACATCATCTCCAAGCTCGGTACGCGTGGCAGCGCCGGCATCGTCATGGCCAACGGCTCGATGTCCTCCAAGCAGTCCGGCGAAGGCGAAATCCGCGCCGCCATGGTCGAAGCCGACCTGGTCGCCTGCATGGTCGCCCTACCGCCGCAGCTCTTCCGTACAACTCAGATCCCCGCCTGCCTGTGGTTCTTCGCCAAAGACAAAAGCTCACGAGGCGGCCACACCGACCGTCGAGGCCAGGTCCTCTTCATTGACGCCCGAAACATGGGCACGATGCTCGATCGCACCGAGCGCATCCTCACTGACGACGACATTGCCAAAATCGCAGGTGCGTACCACGCCTGGCGCGGCACCCGCAGCGCCCGCGACGCCGGTCTGACGTATGCCGACGAACCCGGCTTCTGTTACTCAGCCACTCAGGACGAGATCCGTACTCAGGACCGCATCCTGACCCCTGGCCGCTACGTCGGCGCCGCCGAAGTCGACGACGGTGACGACGAACCCATCGCCGACAAGATCGAACGCCTCACCAAAGAACTCCTCGGCCACTTCGACACCTCATACCGCCTTGAGCAGGCCATCCGCACCAAACTGGAGCGCATTGATGTCTGATCTCGTGAAGCTCGGCGACTATGTTGAACTCCTGACCGGATTTCCATTTAAGAGTTCTGGATATTGTGGCGCTAATGAGCCAGGAATCCGCCTCTTGCGTGGTGATAATATCGGCCAGGGGAGAATTCGCTGGGAAGGGGTCAAGTTTTGGCCTGCAGGCAACCATGCGGCCTACCTGCAATATCAATTGCAGGTAGGAGACGTAGTTCTAGCGATGGATCGTCCATGGATTGAAGCTGGGCTAAAATATGCAGAAATCCGCCCCGAGGATATGCCGAGCCTTCTGGTCCAACGCGTAGCGCGATTGCGTGCACTGCCAGGATTGAATCAAAAGTATCTCAAATATCTAATCGGCAGTAAACCATTTATCGATTACATTCTCGGAACACAGACGGGAACGGCGATTCCTCATATCAGTGGCCGTCAAATCAGGGATTTCGAGTTCGCCCTGCCTAGCACTCACACCCAGAGGGCGATCGGCGATATTCTCGGCACGCTCGACGACAAGATCGCCGTCAACGACCGTATCGCTACAACGTACGAGAAAATCCTCCGCCTAGAATTCGAGGCTCTTAAAGTCGATGTGGAGCCAGAGCTGCAGGATTCCATTCCTGCATCTGACGTGATCGAATTCAATCCTCGCCTTCGAGTGTCAAATTCTGTAGATGCTGTATACCTTGAAATGGCGGCCCTACCGACAACAACGGCTCGTGTCGATGATTGGGCTAGGCGCCCGCCAAAGTCGGGAACGCGCTTCATGAACGGTGATACCGTCATGGCTCGTATCACGCCATGTCTAGAGAATGGGAAGACCGCATACATCGACTTCCTCGAAGAGGGAGAGGTTGGCATAGGATCCACCGAGTTCATTGTCATGCGGACTCGTGCGCCCTACCCAACGCACCTATCATATTTTTTGGCGAGAAGCCCGCGCTTCCGGAGTCATGCAATTCGCAATATGGTCGGATCATCTGGACGTCAACGCGTCTCTGCCATGTCCCTCACAGACTTTCCGCTCAGGCGGCCACACGAAAATGACCTCGCTAGATTTGGTGAGGCTACGTCAAAGGCTTTTGCCCATATGAAGTCGATCGGTTTGGAGTCTAAGACGCTCGCTGAGCTACGGGACACGTTGCTACCGAAGTTGATGTCGGGGGGAATTCGGGTTCGGGACGCGGAGAGGCTCGTGGAGGACGCGGCATGAGTGGGTACAGCGAGGCGGACCTCGAGAACGACGTTCTGGAGGTCCTGGCCGAGCTCGGCTGGGAGCCTCGGGAAGGGAAGCACATTGCCAAGGGCTCGGGCGAGCGCGAGTCCTGGAGTGAGCTGATCATCCCAGGTCGGTTGCGGGAATCGATCGTGAAGATCAACCCGGAGTTGCCGACGGCATCGGTGGATGAGGTCATGGACCTCGTCATGTCTCCCAAGTCGCAGGATGTCCGGAGCGAGAACTTCCGTATCCACGAGTACCTGACGCGAGGCATCCGGGGGATCAGCTTCACCGACGAGTACGGCGCTGAGCAGCATCCGACCATTCATCTGATCGACCGCGCCGACCCGTACAACAACGATTTTCTGGCGGTGCGGCAGGTCACGGTGGTCGACGGGGACACCCGGCGGCGCTTCGACGTGGTGCTGTACCTCAACGGCCTGCCGGTGGCGATCTTCGAGTTGAAGAAGGCCGGCGACGAGCACGCGACGCCGGAGACCGCGCACGCCCAGCTGATCGATTATGTGCGGGACGTCTGGCAGGCGTTCCGCTGCAACGTGATTTGCCTGGCCTCGGATGGCCTGCGCGCCAAATACGGTACGGCGTTCACCCCGTACAACCACTTCGCGCCGTGGAACGTCGACGATGAGGGCAAGCCGGTGGAGCAGCCCGCCGAGACGTGGGAGGAATCGGAGCTGGTTTTAACGCTGTATGGCCTGTTCGACCCTCGGCGGTTCGTTGAACTGCTGGACGGCTACGTCGCGTTCGCGCAGTCGGATGCCGGCCTGCTGAAGCGGCTAGCGAAGCCGCACCAGTACTTCGCGGTGTCCAAGGCGATCGACAAGACCGTAGAGGCGGTGCGCAGCAACGGTAAGGCCGGGGTCGTCTGGCACACCCAAGGGTCCGGCAAGTCGATGGAGATGGAGCTGTACTCCAACCAGGTGCTCAAGCACCCCTCCCTCGGCAACCCCACGATCGTGGTGATCACCGACCGTACGGACCTGGACGACCAGCTGTTCGACGGGTTCAACGCCAGTGAACTTCTGCCGGAAAAGCCGGTTCAGGTGACCAGCCGGGAAGAGCTGCGTACGGAGCTGACCAACCGGCGCACCGGCGGGATCTTCTTCACCACGTTGCAGAAGTTCGGCCGCACGAAGGAGGAACGGGAGGCCGGGAAGGCGCACCCGCTGCTGTCGGACCGGCGGAACATCATCGTGATCGTCGATGAGGCGCACCGCAGCCACTACGACAGCCTGAACGGGTACGCCCGGCATCTGCGGGACGCCCTCCCGTACGCCACGTTGATCGCTTTCACCGGCACGCCGATCTCCGAAGCCGAACGTGACACCCGGCAGGTGTTCGGCGACTACATCGACATCTATGACCTCACCCGGGCCGTCAACGACGGCGCGACCGTCCCGGTCTACTACGAGAGCCGGTTGATCCCGGTCAGCCTGCCCGCAGGGGCCGACGCGGAGAAGCTCGACGAGGAGGCCGACCGGGCAACCGAAGGCCTCGACGACTCCGAACGCCGGAGGGTCGAGCAGGCCGCCGCCGTGCTCAACGCCGTGTACGGTGCCCCGGCGCGCCTGAAGAAGCTGGCCGCCGACGTCGTCGCCCACTGGGAGGCGCGGTCGCAGGCAATGAAGGAGTTCATCGACGCGCCCGGCAAGGCGATGATCGTATGCAATACCCGAGAGATCTGCGCGAACCTCTATCAGGAGATCATCAGCCTCAGACCCGACTGGCACTCCGACGCTATCGACAAGGGCAAGATCAAAGTCGTCTACAGCGCCGACCGCCGTGACTCCGATCTGCTGAAGGCCCATCACCTTCGGCCGTCGCAGCACAAGGCGATCCAGCGGCGGATGAAAGATCCGGACGACACCCTTGAGCTGATCATCGTCAAGGACATGCTTCTCACCGGGTTCGACGCCCCGCCGCTGCACACGCTGTACCTGGACCGGTCGATGCGGGGGGCGCAGCTCATGCAGACCCTCGCGCGGGTGAACCGCACGTTCCGTAACAAGCAGGACGGCTTGATGGTCGGGTACGCGCCACTGCACGAGAACCTGCTCGCCGCCCTGGCCGAGTACACCAGCGACGACCGGCAGCAGAAGCCGATGGGCAAGGACCTCGAAGAGGCGCTGGCCAAGGTACGTGACCTCGTCGACGTCATCGGCAACATCCTGCTCGCCGACTACCCGTGGCGGGAGAGGCTTCGGTCCGGAGGCAAGCGCGCCTATCGGGAGACCGTACGGGGGGCAACGAACCACCTGCGCGATCCAAAGAACCCGGCCAATCAGGTCGCCGATCCGGAGCCGACGCTCAAGGAGCGGTTCACCCGGGAGGCTGCGCGGCTGGCCCGGTTCTACGCGCTGTGCCAGAGCAGCGGTGAACTCAACGACCTCCGCGACGACATCGCCTTCTTCCGTGAGGTACGGGTGTGGGTGGTCAAGTTCGATGCCGCCGAGCGCCAGTCCGAAGGAAGGCCGATTCCCGCCGACGTCGAGTTGTACCTGAAACAGCTCACTGCGGGGGCGATCGAGGCTGGCGACGTCACCGATCTGTTCTCCGCGGCCGGGCTGGAACGGCCGGACCTGTCGAATCTCGACGATGAGTACATCAAGCGGATGCAGGAGGCCAAGAACCCGGCCCTGGCGATCGAGGCGCTGCGTCGGCTAGTGCAGCAGGAGATGCGCAAGGTCACCAAGCACAACATCGTACGGCAGCAAAGCTTCTCCGACCGGCTGCTGGAGCTGATGCGCAAGTACACCAACCAGAACCTCACCGCAGCGGAGATCATCGCCGAGCTGGTCGCGATGGCCAGAGAGGTCGCCGCCGATGCCGATCGCGGCAAGCGGTTCACGCCGGAACTCACCTCCGACGAACTCGCCTTCTACGACGCGGTCGCCGCGAAGGATCGCGTCAAACTGCTGATGGGGGAGGGCAAGCTCGCCGACATCGCCCGCGATCTGGTCAGGGCGGTGCGGAACAACCTGTCCACCGACTGGACCGCCCGCGACGACGTGCAGGCCAAACTCCGCTCCATCATCAAGCGGCTGCTCGCCAAGCACGGCTACCCGCCCGAGGAGGAGAAGGACGCGATCGACAAGGTCATCCGCCAACTGGAGACCTTCGCTGACGAGTGGGCACCTGGGGCGGATTCGTAGCCTCCCCCCAGACCGCCGGCGTTTGGCGAACAATCACCGGCTGGCCTGCGCAGGTGGCCGGCCCGGATCCCGTCTGCGGCGACGGCGGCCGTTCCACGTCGTGCTGCGGTCGCGACGCCAGTGTCAGCGCGGTCGCCCGGCGGATAGTTATGCAACAGGCAGCACACCGCCGGATGGCCGTCCTGCACAAGATCGGAACAAACGAGCACCCAGGGAGCACCCGCGGCCCCGAAACGATCATTACAAGATCCGCCGGACCGGAGAAACCGCAGGTCAACGGCCAGGTGAGTGGTAGGGCGCCTGGGACTCGAACCCAGAACCTATGGATTAAAAGTCCACAGCTCTGCCAATTGAGCTAACGCCCCGCTGACACCTGAGCGTACCGGAGGCACCGTACACCCCGCGCGCCGAATACCCGTGGGCGGAGGGCCTCCGTGGCGCCCCGATGGCGAGGCGGGCCGTACGAGGGCGGGCGTGCCCGCCGGAAGCGCGTGCGACGGCTCGGCCGCGAAGCCGTGCGCACGCCGCTCCTCGGCGAGCCGACCGAAGGGCGGTCGCCGAAGCCTGCCCGCGTCACCCGCTGGTGGGAGCGGACGCCGGAGCGTGCACCCGCGGGAACGCGGTCAGGCGGCCCGGAAGCCTCGGGATAGTGCGGCCGGGGCGCCGACGTCGCTCTGGACGGCCCCGGATCCGGCCGGTGAGCGGGGCGTCGTCACGGTCCGACCTCCCTCGAAGCAGTGGTTCCCCGGTCGATCGGATCCTGCTCTGCTCATCGCCAGGGCAGACATTCCCGTGCGCGCGTGCCCGTGAAACCTGGGCTCACGTTCCCCTGATCAGGCTATATGCCGCAATTTGCCGGATCTTGGCGGCCACGGCGAGCCGATCAACGGTAGGCGGACAGACCGGTGATCGCCTCGCCCAGCACCAGGGTGTGGACCTCCTGGGTGCCCTCGTACGTCAGGACGGACTCGAGGTTCGTCATGTGCCGGATCACCGGGTACTCCAGGGTGACGCCGTTCGCGCCGAGGACGGACCGGGCCTGGCGGGCGATGTCGAGCGCGGCCCGTACGTTGGCGAGCTTGCCGAACGACACCTGCTGCGGCGTGACCTTCCCGGCCTCCTTGAGCCGCCCGATGTGCAGGGCGACCAGCCCGGCCTGGCCCAGCGCCACCTCCATCCAGGCGAGCTTCTCCTGGGTGAGCTGGAACCCGCCGATCGGCCGGCCGAACTGCTCGCGCGTACGGGCGTACTCGACGGCCGTCTCGTAGCAGGAGCGGCCGGCGCCGATCGCGCCCCAGATGATGCCGTACCGCGCCTCCGACAGGCAGCCCAGCGGCCCCCTGAGCCCCCGGACGCCGGGCAGCGTCGCGTCCTCCGGCAGGCGCACGTCGTCGAGGCTCAGCTCAGAGGTCACGGACGCGCGCAGCGACAGCTTCTTGTGGACGTCCCGGGTGGTGAACCCCGGCGTGCCGCGCGGCACGAGGAACCCGCGGACGCCGTCGTCCGTACGGGCCCACACGACGGCGACGTCGGCGATCGAGCCGTTCGTGATCCACATCTTGGAGCCGTTGAGGATCCAGTCGGAGCCCTCGCGCTTGGCGTGGGTGCGCATGTTCGCGGGATCGGAGCCGTGGTCGGGCTCGGTCAGCCCGAAGCAGCCGATGGCCCGGCCCGCCGCCATGCGGGGCAGCCACTCCTGCTTCTGCTCCTCCGAGCCGTACTTGTGGATCGCCGACATGGCGAGGGACCCCTGCACGGACACGAAGCTGCGCAGCCCCGAGTCGGCGGCCTCCAGCTCCCGGCAGGCGACGCCGTACGCGACCGCGCCCGCCCCGGGGCAGCCGTACCCCGACAGGTGCATCCCGAGGAACCCCAGCTCCCCCAGCTCGGGCGCGAGCTCGGCCGCCGGGAAGACGCCCTCCTCGAACCAGTCGGCGACGTGCGGCTCGATCCGGTCGGCGGCGTACCGCCGGGCGGTGTCGCGGACCAGGCGCTCCTCGTCCGTGAGCTGATCGTCCACACGCAGCAGATCCATCGGTCCTCCCAGGAGCTCGCGGACGCCGGGAGAGCGGAGGGGGACGCCCGCAGGCACAGCGTACGTCGGCGCGCCGATCCGGCGGTCAGGGGGCTCTCAGGGACGCGTCAGGGCAACCCCTCATGGTGGAAGGCCCCGTCCGCGGGCACCATCGAAGCATGAACGAGAACACCCCTCACACCGGCTCCGGCGACGCTCCGCGCCGCCTCACCCGCACCCGCGACGGGCGCATGATCACGGGCGTCTGCTCCGGCGCCGGCGCGTACTTCGGCGTCGACCCCACGATCGTACGGATCGTCTTCGCCGTCCTGACCCTCCTGACCAGCGGCGCCGGCATCCTGCTGTACGTCGCCGGCACGCTGATCATCCCGGAGGAGGGCAAGGAGACGTCGATCGCCCAGGACCTCATCAACAAGCAGACCAAGGGCGTCGGGTAGCCGCCGGATCAGGCGGCGGCGCTCATCGCGCGCTCCTGGTTCGACGCGATCACCTCTCCCCTGATCCGCGTCCACGACATCGCCAGCATCGTCGCGGCCGACAGGCCGGAGATCCCCGCGAGGGCGACGACGGGCTCCGGGCCCAGCACCTGGGCCAGCGCCCCGCCGATGAGGATGCCGATGCCCTGGCTGGCCAGGATGCCCGACTGCGCCAGCCCGAACGCCTGACCGCGGCCGTCCGGCGGCACGGCGGCGACGTACGCGGCGTTCGCCGCCAGCTGGTAGGCGCTGCCGACCCCGGACAGCGCCAGCAGCACGATGACGACCCACAGCGGCGGCCGCAGGCCGGTGCCCAGCAGCGGCGCGCAGGACAGCATCGCCATCCAGCCCATGAACCGCAGGCGGTCGTCGGGGCGGACGAACCGGCTGTACGCCAGCGAGCCGAGCACCATGCCGCACGGCATCGCCGACATCAGCAGCCCGACGAACACCGGACCCGCGCCGAACGTCTTCGCGTACGGCGCGGCGAGCCCTTCCGGCAGCACGTAGAACCCGCACAGCCACGCGAAGCACACCAGGGGCCGGAGCGTACGGTCCCGGAAGACCAGCCGCGCGCCGTCCCGTGTGATCGCCCACAGGGACGGGCGCTTGCGGCTCTCCGCCCGCGGCGCGGGCCGCGCCCGCACCCCGGCCAGCAGGATGACCGCGGAGGCCGCGAAGGTCGCCGCGTCGACCGCGAGCGCCTGGTGCGCGCCCACCGCGAAGATCACCGCGCCGCCCACCAGGAACCCCAGCATCTGCGTCAGCTGATGGGTGATGTTGTTGATCGCCGAACCGACGACGTACATGTCACCGGGCAGCACCTCCGTCAGCAGCGCGGCGCGCGCGGCGGTGAACGGGGCGCCCAGGAGGACCGTCCAGAAGATCAGGAAGCACAGCACCGCGAACGGCAGGTGCTGCAGTGCCATCAGCGCCACGATGCCCGTACGGGCGACGTCACACACGATCATGACGCGGCGGCGCGGGAGCAGGTCGGCCAGCACCGACAGGACGGGCCCGCCCATGATCGACGGAAGGTAGGTCAGGGCGTACGCGACGGCCGTTCGCAACGCCGAATGGGTGTTGTTGTAGACGAGAACCGCGAGAGCGATCTGGGCGAGCTGGTCGCCGATGTACGACAGCGTCTGGGCCAGCCAGATCGAGCGGAACTCACCGACGCCGAAAACCTCGTGATAGGTGACCTGGCGATCGAAGGCCCGCCGATGTCTTCCCACGCGCGCTCCCCTGCCGGTGAACGTCGTCCGGCCGCCTTTGCCAAGCGGCCGGTCGGTCTGCCGGACATTATCTCACGCTGCGTTCAAAACGCGTGACCCAACGTGCACAATCGGGATCACCAGCCAAGTTCGTGCAATCGATCGTCGTCGATCCCGAAGTGGTGGGCGATCTCGTGCACCACGGTGGTGCGCACCTCTTTCACCAGGTCATCACGGTTACGGCTGATCATCTGCAGCGGTCGGCGATAGAGCGTGATGCGGTCGGGCAGGTACCCCGCGTACGTGTCACCCCGCTCGGTCAGCGGCACCCCCTCGTACAGCCCCAGGAGCCCGCGTTCCGGCGCGTCGTCCTCGACCAGCACCACCACATTCCGCATGAGACCGGTCAGGTCGGACGGGATCGTGTCGAGCGCCTCGCCGACCAGATCCTCGAACTCTTCCCGCGTTACCTCGATCACGTCGCCATTGTGCGTGGATCCTTGCCGTCGTGAGCATACGTACCAACGTGTTGATCCGAGCATGGAACGAACTGCGGCGGTTCCTCGCCCGCCCCTGGATACGCCTCACCGGACGCGTCACGGCCGTCATCGCGGTCGGACTGGTCGGCGGCTGGATCGGCCTCCTGGCCGGCGGGCACACCCGGACCGACGTCGGCCCCGCCGAGGTGAACCTCGCCCTCCGTCCCTCCACGTCCGGCGGCACCGTCATCGACATCCCGCCGCTGGGCACCCTCCGCCTGAACAGCCACGCCGGCCCCGTCCGGATCGAGGCCCAGGTCACCCGGCTCCGGCCCGACCGCGCCCGCACCCTCATCGACGACCCCGCCGCCGTCACCCGCCTCTCCGACACGATCGGCGGGGACGTACGGCACGCGTTCATCGTCATGGCGGTCAAGGCGGCCGCCGCCGCCCTCGCCTGCGCCGCCCTCGCCGGGTTCCTCATCTTCCGCAGCTGGCGCCGTACGGTGGGGACGGCCGCCGGCGCGCTCAGCGGGCTGGTCACCGTCGGCCTGATCGGCGGCCTGACATTCAACCCCGAGTCGATCGCCGAACCCCGCTTCACCGGGATCCTCGCCAGCGCCCCGCAGGTCGTCGGCGACGCCAAGACGATCGTGTCGCGCATCGGGGCGTACCGCGAGCAGCTCGCCCGGCTCGTCGGCAACATGTCCCGCCTGTACGACGTGACGTCCACACTCCCCACGTACGAGCCGGACCCCACCACCATCCGCGTCCTGCACGTCTCCGACATCCACCTCAACCCGGTCGCCTGGACCGTCATCCGCCAGGTCGTGGACCAGTTCCACATCCAGGTCATCGTCGACACCGGCGACCTGACCGACCACGGGACCAAGGCCGAGGACAAGTTCGCGAACAGCATCGGCAAGCTCAAGGTCCCGTACGTCTTCATCAAGGGCAACCACGACTCCCCGGAGAACGAAAAGGCCGTACGCCGCCAGAAGAACGCCGTCGTCCTCGACGACAGGATCGCCAGCGTCGCCGGCCTGCGCATCTTCGGCACGCCCGACCCGCGCTTCACCCCCGACAAGACGACCCGTGACGACGACGTCAACGGCCCGCAGATGCTCGCGTACGGGCGGACCGCCGTGCAGAAACTACGCGCCCTCGGCCAGAACCCCGACCTCGTCCTCGCCCACGACCCGAACGAGGGCACGGCGTTCGACGGCACCGCCCCGCTCATCCTGTCCGGCCACACGCACCGGCGCTGGACCCGGCTCCTGCCCGGAGGAACCCGGCTGTTCGTCCAGGGCTCGACCGGCGGCGCCGGCATGCGCGGCCTCGAACACGAACAACCCACTCCCATCGAGATGTCGGTCCTGTACTTCAACCAGGCCAGCCACCGGCTCCAGGGCTGGGACGACATCCAGCTGGGTGGTCTAGGTCTCACCTCCGCCCAGATCGAGCGCACCCTGGAATCCAAACCGGACCGGCCGATAAGCCCCCCACCAGCACAGACACCCACCGGGACGCCACTCACCCCCAGCCCCTCCCCAACCCCGTCCCGGCCCTCCCAGGCGGGCGGCCCGCGTTAGGGAGGGAATCCACTTTGGTGGTTGGGGCGGTTGTCCCCTATGCTGACGGAGTCCCCGACGGCAGGCGCCAAGGGCAACGGCGGCCAGGCCGTCGGAGTCCCCATCGTCTAGCGGCCTAGGACTCCGCCCTTTCAAGGCGGCAGCGCGGGTTCGAATCCCGTTGGGGGCACGGTATCCTTTCGGGGGTACTACAAAGCAAGACAGCAAGGTCCTGTGGAGCAGCTAGGAGTGCTCGCCACCCTGTCAAGGTGGAGGCCGCGGGTTCAAATCCCGTCAGGACCGCTGAGGCGCCGTTCGGCGCCGCGCGGGCAGGTAGCTCAGTCGGTACGAGCGTCCGCCTGAAAAGCGGAAGGTCGGCGGTTCGACCCCGCCCCTGCCCACTCACCCCCTGGTGCTCGTCGATCTTCGATCGACTTCGCCGGGGGCTTTGTGTTTTCCCAGGGGGACGACCCCCTGGAACCCCCGATGCAGGGGCTCCGCCCCCGCACCCCGGCCCCTCGGTCACCTCATACAAGTGCCGGCTTCGGAAAAGCAGCATGGGCCCTCGATCTGACGCGGTCATCATGGGCCTGTGGATCCTGAGACGCTGTACGCGCGAGGCGAAAAAGCGTATTTCGACGGACGGATGGACGAGGCCGACCACCTTCTGCGGCAGGCGGCCGAGGCGGGCCACACCGACGCCGCCGCCCGTCTGGGCGGATGTATGACGAGGCCCGCCACAAGAGCGAGGCCATCCGGTGGTACCAAGCGGCCGCGGACCAGGGTGCCACCGACGCGATGATCAACCTTGCGTTCCTCCTTGAGGACGACGACCGCGAAGCGGCCCTCCGCTGGACCCGCCAAGCCGTCGCCCTCAGTCCCGATCTCACGGCCCGCTACAACCTCGGCGCCTTCCTCGAGGAAGATGGCCTGTTGGAAGAAGCGGAGCAGCGTTACCGGATGGCCGCTCAGGTGAACTTCCCTGCCGCCCGTAACCGTCTCGCCTGCCTGCTCAAGGGAACCGGACGCCTCGAAGAGGCGGAAGCCTGGTACCGCCGCGCACTGGACGAACGAACCGAATCATGTGACACCGCAGGCGATGACGACTACACAGCGAATACCACCATCATGTACAACCTCGCTGGGCTCTTGGAGGAGACCGGCCGACCGCAGGAGGCGCTGGGCCTGTACCGCCACGCTGCCGAAAGAGGCGACGCCGACGCCGGCCAGGACGTGGCCCGACTCGAACTGCGTTAGGAACCAACCGGTTCGGAAGGCCGCCTCGCGGCCTCCTCCAGACGCCCACTGGTGAGCCATGGCAGCAACCATGTACAGCGACTTCAGAACACGATCTGAATATACTGGGGTGCATGAGCACCACCGCGGACGCAGTCACCTTCTCCGATCTGTCCCGCAACCCCAAGTCCGTCGCCGAGCGCGCCTCGCGGCTTGGCCGGCTGCGGGTCACCCACCGCGACGCCCCCGACTTCTACCTCACCGCCGCCGACCGCGAAGAGCAGCGTGACGAGACGCTGACGACCGCATCGCGGATCTTCTTGGCGCTGATGAAGCACGACCCGAGCGCCCGCGCGCTGTTGCTCGCCATGCCTGACGTCTTCCCCTGGGTACGCCACCTGAGCACGGAAGAGGTCCGCGCCTTCACCGTCGAGCTGATCGACGCGCTGTCCGACGCCGCCGAACTCGACCTCGACACGAACGCCCAAGAAGTGATCACCGGCTGGCGCGCCACCGCGCGGATCAAGGCAGACCGCGCTCAGTACGAGGAGGCGCGCCGGCCGACCTCCGGCGACTTCGGTTCGGTCGAGGTCACGCCTTGAGCCCGAAGCGTGGGGACAGGGTCACCGTCCCGCCACCAGACGACGAGTGGGACGTCCGATTCGGTACCAGCGAGGCGGTACGCGGCTGGGAAGAGCTGTGCCGCCTCGCTCTGTCCAACACCCGCAGATGCCTGGACACCCTGCGCAGCGAGCCGCGCTCCCGGTCCAACCACGAGCGACAGCATCGTCTTCGCGGTGACCTCGCCACCCACCGCCATAACGGCCGCGATCTCTAACAGTGGGAATACGAGGTCACCAGCGGCGGCCGCGTCCGGTACGTGATCGACGATGACAGCCGCGCTGTCTGGGTCATCTACGCATCGCCTCGCCACCCCAAAGACACCGACCGTTGACGGCAACCGTGACGGCAACGTCGCCTTCGAGAGACACACGCTGGCACACATCGACCACCGTCTGACCTCGGCATGCGCACCGCGAAGAAGGGTGATGTCACTCCTGAAAAGCGGAAGGTCGGCGGTTCGACCCCGCCTCTGCCCACCATTGGTGACCTGAAGAAACAGCCCCGAGACACTTCGTCTCGAAGCTTTCTTGTGACGGCAGCCGCGGCAAGGGACGACCGTCCGCCTTTCGCATCACGGTCACCGCGGCACAACCCTTACCGGCGGCCCGGAGGGCAACAGATCCGGTGGCATGCCATGCCCAATACCGAACGTGACGAACGCTTCAGGCTTCGGCTGCGATCACCGAGGGAAGGTCGGCGAAGCGTGCCTTGGCATCACGGGACAGGATGGTCCGGCCGGTCTCTGCCGCGTGCGCCGCGATGATCAAGTCGTGTGCTCCCCGGGGGGTGCCGACGCGGCGGACGTGCGCTATCAGGCGGGCGTGATGGGCGGCCGTGTTGTCGGTGTAGTGGAGCACCTCGACCACCGAGGTGATCGTGGCGAGCGCACGAGAGCGGTCGGCGGCACGCGCGGCGGTGTCGGCCAGTTCTATACCGACGCGGTATTCGGCGATCGTCACGGCCGCGACGGCCAGGTCATCGTCGTCGAGGGTGCCCCGATCGATGGTGCCCCGTTCGTACGCGATCAGGAGGTTGGTGTCGAGGATCAGGCGTCGGCCCACGGATCCCGCTCCTCCGTCGTAAGCAGACCCAGAGCACTGTTGACGTCCTCGACGAACCGGTCATCGGGTGGTTCGATACCCTCCAGCGCTGCCCGCAGATCAGCGCCCGTACGGCGGTGCGCGGGACCGATCTCCGCAACCGGGCGGTTGCCTCGGGTGATGGTGATGGTTTCGCCGCGCTCGATGGCGTCGAGGAGGTCAGAGAACCTCCGGGAGGCTTCGGTTGCGGTCATCGTCCTCATGAGACCAGCATATCTGATTATCAGATTTATGTGATCGGCCAGCGTACTCGCAAGCGATACGCGCTGCTGCCCTCGATCACTCGCCCACACCCCTCCTCGACATCAGGGACGTTGCCCGCTGACGGCAACCGTGACGGCAACGTCGGCAGCCACTAGCGACCGCCGACGTACCCGGGCTGCCGTCCACCTCGGCGCGGACCCAGCGAGCGCGGTGGTCGTTACTCCTGAAAAGCGGAAGGTCGGCGGCCTTCGGGACGCGTGGCGTGTTCGAGTCGCTGCCGGGTGGCAACTACGATTCCGCGGACGCCGTCGTCGAGTGGGAAAGTCTCCTCACCGGAGACCGGTTTCCAGACACTTGTGCAGGCGGGGCAACGCCCGGGGCCTGGCCGAAATCACCGACGACGGGGGTTACGTCTTTGTGCTCTCACACCGGCCGGTCGACCCGTCGACGGCCATTTCTCGCCTTAAGAGGGTGATCTACACGACGAGCGAGTTCCGATTGTGTCGTCCCTCGCTCCTCAAACGACTCGAAAAGGATTCCTGCAGGAACAAAATTCCAATTCGGCGCCCACGCAGGCGGCATGGTGGTTCACCCACCCTCGCCCGGTCGCCCACCAACTGGTGACACCGTCCGGGCACGGCCTCCACGTGTGTGAGTGTGCGTCCGAGGCAGGTGCCGCGGCGGTCAAGCGATCGCAGCCGGTCGTCATCCCGAACGGCCTCGCAGTTCGCCGCCGTGCGGCCGACGGTTCCCCGGCACAGCGGCCTCCCGGCGCGCTGGGAGGCCGATGACGAACGTGGGCCGAATGGCATCCCGCGGTAGCGCGGCGGCCCGTTAGGCGCTTCTTGGTGGGCCGCCGGTACGCCGGGGACCGCTGCGTCTGGTAGGCAGCCCTGAGTCACAAGCAGACGAGACCGCACAATTTCGTGATGACGAACCGCACGGTGTCATCGATCTCGGAACGACGGGATTGACGGATGTCGCGAAAAAGTTTACACTGACGCCGGTCACATTTATCGCTAAATGTCGGTAACAGAAAACCGCTTCGTTAAATCGCCGATGATTTCGGTTTCTGTTTATCGAGTCGGGAGCAGCATAGTGGCCTTGGGGCACAAAGCAATCATCGTCGGCGGTGGAATAATCGGCTGCGCCATCGCGGAACGGATACGACACCGATTCTCCGGTGTGACGCTCGTCGAGTCGCAGTCGTCGCTGGGGCAGGGCGCGTCCTCGGCCGCGATCGGCGGCATCACCCCCCAGAGCGGCGACTTCTGCCTGGGCCCGGTGGGTGCGCTCGCCCAGCGCAGCCGCGAGCTCTATCCGTCCTGGCTGGCCCGGATCCGCGTGGAGTCGGGCGTCGACGTGCACGTCCTCGGAACCGGCCAGTTGCAGGTGGCGACGGATCCGGGCGAGCTACGCCGCCTGCACGGCAGCATGCTTCCCGCCCTCACCGCCCGCGGCGTCGACGTCGTCGCCCTGGACGCCGCGCAGGTGCGGCGCGCCGAGCCCGCGCTGACGGGAGACGTCCTCGGCGGTCTCCTGCTGCCGGATGAGCTCGCACTCGAACCGGCGCTGCTCATCGATGGGTTACGCGCCATGCTCCGCCGGGATCCCCGGGTGGACCTCCTGCTTCCGGCGGAGGTCACCGAGGTCTGGTCGGACGAGCACACCGCCGGCGTCGAACTGCGCGACGGTCGCCGGGTGTTCGGTGACGTGGTGGTGGTCGCTGCAGGCCATCTCAGCGACCGCCTACTCGGTTTCCCCCCGAACTGCCTGTTCCCCGTCAAGGGGCAGGCGGTCGAGTTCGCCGCGCCGGCCGCCGGCGGGCTGCGGCACCAGTGCTATGCGCTGATCCCCGTCCGCGGCCAGGAGCAGGGCGCGTACGTCGTGCCGCGTGCCGATGGCCGCGTCGTGGCCGGGGTGACCTACGAGAAAGGACTGGCCGACACCCGGCCGACACGGAACGGGCGGGAGGCCATCCTGTACGGCGTGACCACTCTGGTACCCCAGGCGGCCGACTGGCGGGTCGTCCGTCACTGGGCCGGCATCAGACCCGGCAGCGCGGACGGCGCGCCGGTGATCGGATACGTGGATCCGCACCACCGGCTCGTCGCCGCGACGGCGCACCATGGCCTGGGCATCACGCTCGCGCCGGTCACCGCCGACCTCGTAAGCGCCCTCGTCGAGGACGGCCCGATCGATGTCCAGCGTTCATTCGAACTGTCGCTGTGCGACCCCAGGCGTTTCATCCGAGTTCCGGATTCGGATCGGCCCGGAACGGCACGGCCATCCCCCACAGGTCGGCGAAACGGTCAGTTCTTTCCTTCAGCCGATCGCTTTCCAGCACAAGGCGGGTGTGCATGATCGTCGGACGCGTCCGGTCGCTCACCCGAACTGCCGGAATCGTCTCATAACTCACCACGCCGTCGAAGAGGATGAAATCCGACATCGATATCGGCGGCTGCGACGGGCCGGCGCGTGGCTTCAGCACGCGGACCTCGATACCGATGTAAGACTGGTAAACGCACATCTCCTGGAAATCGGGATCGTCACTCAGAGTCGGCCGGTCCAGGATGAACAGCCGTTTGATCGTCACGTTCCGCTGCTGTATCGCCTCCCGCTGCAGCTCCAGGTAGTGCTGGCCGAGGTCGCTGTTCCAGAACCCCCCGTCGAACCCGTCGCCGCCCGCGTCGACGGTCGTCAGGCTCGTGGCGTAGATGAACGACTCCGCGTTGCGCGCCAACCCGAGGATCCACTCGCGGTCCTCACCCTCGTAGGTGACGTCACTGCCGTCGCCGAGCTTCAGCAGCAACTGTGAGAGCCGGTTGATCTCACCCTGGGCGAACCGCTGTACGAGCTCCGGTGTGGCGCCGTCGATGCGGGTGGAGTTGCGGACGAGCTGCGTGACGGAATCGGTCTTCACCGCGGACATCTCGACCAGCCCGAACAGCTCCGTCGCGTCGCTGATCTTCCGGAACCCCTGATCGACGAGCTGCTCCATGACCTTGTGATGGCTGTGCTGCCGATGCTCGACGTCCTTCAGCCGGTCGTCGAACTCGATGACGAACTGCACCACCAGCAACACGCCGCTGATGAAGATCGACACGGTGATCTGCCACAGTTGCGGCTGGTCGGTGAGGTTGGTGATCACATACGCGAACGCGCCGAGGAGCGCGCTCAGCAGAACCTTTCGCAGAGAGGGAGAAAAATATATTTTACTGTCAGCTTCTAATTCCCTGCTCATTCCGCCCCGGAACACCTTCCGCGCTGGCACTCAAGAGTGTGAGAGTGCGCAAAGCGAGTTGGTCACGAATACGATTCACCAAAGTATCCCATTGTCGAGTAAAGCCAGGCTTCGTGTCAAGGCTCTCCCACAGGGGCAGGAGTGACTCCACCACCCGTGCGCCCGGCATCCAAAGGTGTATCAAATGATCCACAGCCGGGCGTATCCGCCGCATCATGGTCTCGTGCGGCCCGTCGCTCGGCATGCCGCGGTCGATCACGTCCAGCAACGTGCTGAGCAGCCAATCGTGCAGTGCCAGATCCTCACACAGCTCGATCACCGCGGAGATGGGCTGACCGTCGAATGTGATCCGGGTGGTCCGCGATCCGTCGTCCCCGAGGATGAAGCCGATGCGCCGTTCGGGAGATTCCTCCGCGACCCACCGAAGGGTGGTCCGGGCGGCTTTGAAGGGTGATCTACGGTCGAGATACGGGGATCTTTGAACCTCGCCCATAATCTGTCCGCAGATCGCTCCGAAATCGATTCCTGGCGCTTTCCTGTTGTTCGTCCGGTCGAGAAAGCCGTCGGCGAGGTCGGCATGGTAGGGGTGGTTCCTGCGTCGTCCGACCGTCTCGACGACGCCCGGGCGGGCCAGGTAGTGGGACCAGGGCAGACGGTGTTCGGCGTGGCCTCCCATCAGGCGGGTCCAGGCCGATCCCTGCAGCACCCGGCCACCGGTGATGGCCGCGCGTACCGCCAGCGTGCCGATGCCGCGCACGCGTGTCCCCGAGGCCGTCGACAGGTCGCAGTCGACCCCCACCAGGAGTTCCGGCGAGACCGCGTGGGAGATGGGGCGCTCGAACGAGCGGACCCGTTCCCCGGGCAACAGGCCGAGCACCGCGGGCAGCATGTCCTGCCGGAGGGAGGCGGAGTTCAGTAGGAGGCCGGTATGCACCTCGCCGATGAGAATCCCGGCGCCGTCACCGCCCGCGTCAGATCTCGCCGGGGATGGCATAGCCGATCCTCTTCAGGATGTCCCGGGGTATTTCCAGGTTCTCGTCCGCGCCGCGCCTGACGGTCTGCTCGAGCACCGCCGCGCTGATCGACACCTGGCCGAGGATGACGCGTACGGCGTGCTCGACCGGGAGGAACCGCGACGAGAGCACCGACATCGTGGTGTACGCGGCGAACGGCGGCGCCGAGGGCACCATCTGGATGATCGCCGGCAGGTCGTCCCAGTCGTCCGGGAGCGGGTCCGGCGCGGGAACCGGCACGGCGACCGGGCGGCCGTCGTCGCGGAGCAGGCCGAGCCGCAGGAGCTGCCACACGGCCGCGAGGTACGGGCAGGACCAGATCCGGCGATCGCCCTCGTCGGTCCACATCTCGACGTCGAGGAAGATCGAGTGGTGCCGTGCGGCGTTCTCCCGCGGGGGCAGCCACGCCGCCACCTGGCCCATCGCCTCGTCCACACCACCGGATGGTGATCGCTCGCCGTTGCTCAGCCATCCCGACTCGTGTGGCGGTGGCCGGGAGCCGTTCGTGCCGGGAGGCGGATCGGGCACCAGCCGGGCGTGCACGAGTTCGGCCAGCGGCACGCCGTCGGCCACGGCGCACCCCGACTCACGGGCGATGTAGTCGATCCGGAGTCCGGCGGCCTCGGACGCGGCGAGGAGATCACCGATCACCACCGACGGCGTGCTGAACCGGGTGAAGTAGTCGTCGATGAGGAAACAGGTGCTGATCCGCGGGCGCCGCACCCGGCCCTCATTGATCTGGGTCACCGTCTCGGCCCACGGGCGTACGCGTTCGAACTGCCGGCGCAGGGCGTCCCGGCCCGCCTCGAAGTCGTCCATGTAGAGGTGTCCGAGCTCGACCGAGACATGCGAGAGGGGGATGTTCGAGATCCGGCGCTCGGCCGCGACCTCCCCGAAGGTGACGTGCGCCGATGTCAAAGCTCGTCCCAGGCCGCGTCGTCGGCGATTCGCCGGGCGAGCTGGTCGAATGCCGCGACCGTGGCGGCGTTGGCGATCTGGCTGGCCCAGACATCGCGATCGGAGATGAGCTGCTCGCGCATCTGCAGCACCGGATCCAACGGAATGGTCGCGAGCACCATCGTGCGTCCCAACTGGTGCTGTCGCGCCAGCTCCTGCAGGTCCTTGTTGCAGTCGAGCAGCCAGACCACCTGGGTCGGCCGCAGGCCGGCGAGTTCTTCGGAATCGGGGTTGACGACGGCGGTGCGAACGAAGCGGATCGAATCGGCGAGCACCTGGGAGTCGTGACCGCGTTCGGCACCCGCCTCGATCAGGCCGCGCCGACCGTACACGAGGCCGGATGCGGCGATGACGTGCTGCCGGGTCCAACGGTGGAACACCAGCCACCGATGCGGGACGCCGCGCAGCTCCTGCTGCGCGGTGGCGGCGAGCACCAGCTCGGCGGCGTACGAGCGGCCCGCGCTCAGGTCGACCACGCACAGGTCGAACTCCTCCAGCAACCGCACGAACAGCTTGGTGCAGCGTTGCAGGATGTCCTTGGTCATCGAGAACTCGCCGCCGCCCTGGTCTCCGGGCAGCAGGACGAGGCGTCCCGCACCCGGCGGCCGCGACCGCAGGGTCTCGCGATCGGTCTGCCGCCACACGTCGATGCGCTGCGGCTCGGCGATCTTGCCCTGGAGGTAGGAATGCAGGCCGCCGCCCTCCGTACCGCGGGAGACCGGATCGATGCTGAAGATCGCGCCCGAGGTCGGCGAGCCGAAGTCGAAGTCGAGGTAGCAGACGTCACTGCCCTGCAGCGCGCGCCGGTAGGCGACGTTGCAGCTCGTCACGGACCGGCCGGTGCCGCCTTTGTCGGATGTCGCGATGACCAGCATGGTCACGTTGCTCCTGTGGCCTCGCGCCGGGCGACGGTGAGGCGATCGAGCTCGCGCAGCACCTCACCGGCGAGTACGAACGCGGTGCCGGGGCGGGTGGACAGGACCTCGCGGGCCCGTACGAGGCTGGCCTGGGTGTGCAGGAGACTGTCGCGCATGGCCGGCCCGACTTCGGAGGAGCTGCTCAGCAGCTCGTCGTCGAAGAGGTGCTCGGCCTCGTTCAGCAGGTCGAGCGCGATCGCGGCCAGGCGCGAGCTCCGCAAGGGAGAGCCGCTGATCAGGTTGGCCGCCTCGACGAGGCACTCGACGATGCGCTCGGTGAAGTACCACGACGGCGCCTGGTGGTCGTCCTTCGCATCGATCGCGGTGAAGACGTTGCGGGGGGAGTCCCAGAGGTTCTGCGCGTCACCGGAGGGTATGCGCCGGCGGAGCACGTGCGCCCACACGTCATCGACCAGCGCGGTCATCGTGTCGCGCAACTCGGTGCTGCGGGCCATGCCGGCGACCTTCAGCGCACGCTTGAGCACGACCGCCGCGTAGTCGGAGACCTGCCAGCGGAGCCGGGGCCCACCGAGCTCTTCGCTGCCGTCGAGGCTCAGCCCCACACCGGGCTCGTGCAGTCGGATGGCCTGGTCCTCGTGGGTGGCCCGGCGGGTGATCCGGCCGCGTTCGGCGAGCTCTTCGAGGATCTCCCCGACCCGGCGCAGGTCGGAGTCGGTGGCACGGCGCCGGTGGAGGTCCTGGACGACCATCGACGTGACGAGAAGGCTGAAGTAGTCCGACTCCTTCTCGTCGGTGGTGCGCCACGGCAGGTCTTCCAGCGGCCAGCGCTCCTGCCCGAAGCTACCGATCGTGGCCCAGTAGCTCTGGGTCAGCTCCCAGCGCAGCCGCAGCGCCTGTGCCAGACGCACCTGCTCTTCGCTCAGCAGGCCGAGGACGGTGGTGCGCTCGGAGAACAGATCGGCGATGCCGTCGAGCGCGTTGACCGTGAAGTAGAGGTACGGGTCGGGCTGGGCGACCCCTTGGGGCTGCGGGCCGATGTCGTCGGTGGCGATCTCCGGGGCGTCCTTGACCACCCCCCAGGCCCAGCCGCACTCGAACAGCCGGTTCGGATTGTCGAGCTCGGTCGTGCGCCCGGAACCGATGGTGAAGTCCCGGATGCCCGCGCGCACCTCCCGCAGGGCCCGCTGGAGGTCCGCCACGACGATGCGCGGGGGCGCGTCGCCCTGGTTGACCGTGTTGATGAGTGTTCGGCCGGCCGGAGAGTCGGGTGGGAAGACCTTCACCGTGAAGCTGCGCAGGAGCCCCACCATGGCCGCGGTGAGCCGCCGGCTCGCCAGCGCCTCCATCTCGTCGATCTCCGCGCGAAGGTCCTCCCGGCGCACGGTGGTGCGGAACACGCGGGCGAAGCCGATCGTCGCGAGCATCAGCGAGACCGACATGGAGAACGAGTCGACGACATCGAGGTTCGCCTGATCGGCCGTCGGCTCGCGACCCGGCTCATCGCTGTGGAAATAGCTGCCGCCGGAGAATAGCGAAGCGCCGTTCTCATCGGTGTACGTGCGGAGGTAGGACGTGATCACACGGACCAGGAGCCGGGGGACCTCGACCGCGTCACCGAGATTGCTCAGCGCGTCGAGCACATCGTCGGCCGTCGCGTCGGGGATGTCCAGCTTGAAACTGGCCACCGCGGACGCCGGATACATGATGCATAGCAGCTGCTCGGCGTCGCTCACCGAATTGGACGGGTCACGGCCGCCCCAGTGCCACTTGCCATCATGCATCGCCGATCGGGCTGCCGCCGCCCAGATCTCGAGAAGACGCTGTCGCGGCTGAATTTTCATGGCATGTCAGTCTTTTCCGCGCTCCATGATGCGCCCCCACGCGAGAATCATTCCGCTGTACCCTTCGCGGAGCGGTTTATCGTCCATGGCGATCCGGTCGATGTGGATGCTCGACGCGGCGCTGCCCAGACACTGGGCGACGTCCTTGGTCTCGATGGCGACGGCCGGGAACGCGGTGTCGCCCACCGCGTAACCCGTGGAATTCTCCATGAAGGCGGCGGCGAACGGAGCACCCGGCTTTAGGCACCGAAGGAACGAGTCGAGGGCGGCGCGGAACTCGTCCTTGTCGGAGGACAGCGACTCGGCGACGAAGAACATCGTGCCGATGTCCCACCGGGCCTCCGGCAGCTCGAAGACGCTGCCCTGGACGATGCGCGCCCGCCGCCGGAGCTCGTCGCGCGGATCCGGCACGGCTTCGTAGAGGGGGTCTCCGGCCAGCACGTCCCAGAAGGCGTCCCACGGCCGCGAGTAGTGCTCCTTCTGACCGTGGAGCCACTCGATGTTGGAGTCGGAGTACTCGTAGAGCGTCACCGTCTCACACAGGGGCAGCATCGCCAGCGCCGGGTAGAGGTTCGGACCACTGCCGACGTCGATGCCCTCCGCGGCGCGGACCCCCGACACGGAGAAGAAGTCACGGACCACCTCGACGATCTTCTGATCGTCATGCCGGATCTTGCTGTAGTTCGCCGCGAAGTAAGATCGCGAATCGAACGTATCCCAGGGGAATTCCGCATTTTGTCCCCTGTTGCTCCGCCGCACGGAGTGTGAGGTGCCCATACTCATGAATGATACGCCACCATCGCCGTTTCGAGAACCGTAAAATGATGAGCGCCGGAGACCCGCGCTCACAACACCCACCACATTTGTCCCGACATTACGGATATGTTGCGGCCATTTCGCCGATAATTGTCGCCGCCGACGAACGGCCTGCCACCCGCCGCGCCTTATCCGGAAGGCCGGCGCGACTGCCGGGTGATCACCCACGACGTGCGCCGCAAGTGCCCCACGACCACGCGCGCGCGGGCGCGTAACACCGCGGGCGAGTTTGGCACCGAGAATGCCCGTGGCCGAAGTTACGGCAGTGACCAGCCTGGTCAGGGAGCCAGAGAAGCGCCTGTCTGGCGACCTGGAACCGGGCACGATGACTCCGAATGATCCGTCACAACGTTCGCTTCATTGGACATTTCACGCAGCGATGCACAAGCGCCCCGACTGATCGCCAAAAGCCGGCCGAGTCAGACCACTGGTGCGCATGACATAATAACCGCAAAGACGCTAATCCCGTTAGTCCTATCTTTGGAATATTTGAGATCGTCCCCGAAAAGGACAGTCACCGACACGGTGTCTGAGAAGTCCGAAACGGCGATCCTCGCCGTGGAACGCGCCGATTGCCCGGTTCGGGCCCGATCGGGATCGGGCTACGGCAGGCGGTCGGGGCCGCCGTCGGGGGTGGCGTGGACCAGCCCCGTCTGGTAGGCGATGACGACGAGTTGGGCCCGGTCGCGGGCGTCCAGCTTCGTCATGGCGCGCTGTACGTGGGCGCGCACGGTGTAGGGGCTGAGGAACGTTCGCTCGGCGATCTCCTGGTTGGACAGGCCGGTCGCGACCAGGGCCACCATCTCGCGTTCGCGCGGGGTGAGCACGGCGAGCTGTTCGGGGTCGTTCGCCGGGGCGTCGTCCGGGGTGGCCAGGAAGCGGGCGACCAGGGAGCGCGTCGCGGCGGGGGAAAGAAGAGTGTCGCCGGCGGCGATCGTACGCACGGCGTCCAGCAGGTCCTCGGCCCCGATGCCCTTGCCGATGAAGCCGCCGGCCCCGGCGCGCAACGCCTGAGCGACGTACTCATCCGTCTCGTACGTGGTGAGGATCAGGATGCGGCTGGCGCGTAGTTCCGGGTCGGCGCAGATCTTCGACGTGGCGGTGAGACCGTCCATCTCGGGCATGCGGATGTCCATGATCACCACGTCCGGGCGCAGCTCCCGGGTGAGTCGCACCGCCTCCCTGCCGTCGGCGGCCTCGCCGACCACGGTGATGTCGTCGGCGGTGTCGAGAAGAATCCGGAAGGCACCGCGCAGCAGGGCCTGATCGTCGGCGAGCAGCACCCGGAGCGTCATGGCGCACCCCCGGCCTCTCCATCGCCCGTCCGTCCGCCGCCTGTCGCTCCGTCGGCCATCCGCCCCTCGCTGGTCGTCGCTCCGTCGGTCCTTCGCGTCGTGTCCTTGGCGGGCGGGAAGGGCAGCTCGGTGGAGACGAGGAAGCCGCCCTCCGGGCGCCTGCCCGCGGAGAGGCGTCCTCCGACCGCGGTGGCACGTTCCCGCATTCCGATCAGACCATAACCGGGCGGGCGGTCCGGCAGCCTGGGCGCACCCGGCGCCGTACGGGCCTTCCCTCCGTCGTCGGCGACGGTGATGGTCACGCGATCGCGGTTCCAGGTGAGGCGCACCCGGGCGCTAGCGGTACCGGCGTGCTTGGTCACGTTGGTCAGGGCCTCTTGGACGATGCGGTAGGCGGTGAGGTCCACTCCCGGCGGCAGCGGCCTGGCCGTGCCCTCATGGTGTACCGACACCTCCAGGCCCGCACGGCGGAAGGACTCCAGGAGCGTGGGAAGCCGGGACAGCCCGGGCACCGGTTCGGCGGGCGCGGCCGCGTCCCCGGACTGACGCAGCAGGCCGACCGTGGCCCGCAGGTCGTCGAGCGCGTCCCTGGTGATCGCGACGAGATCCTTCACGCTCTTACGGGTCTGCTCCGGGCGGGTGTCGAAGAGATGGTCGGCGACCGTGGCCTGCGCGTTGGCCAGGGTGATCTGATGGGCCACGAGGTCGTGCAGCTCCCGGGCGATGCGCACCCGTTCCTCGGCCACTCTCCGGCGCGCCTCGCTCTCCCGGCTCTCCTCGGCCCGCCGGGCGCGCTCCTCCACGGCCGCCAGGTAGGCCCGCCGGTTCCGCACCGAGTGACCGAGTACGCCGGCCATCAGCGGGAACGCCGCCACTGATCCCATCCGGCTCGCGTCCTTCCACGAGGAGCTCCCGAACCAGGGGGCGAAGCCGACCAGCAGCACCACGGAGGCGAGCGACACCACGCCCGCCGCGCGCCGTTCGGTGCGCGCCGCGAGCGAGTAGGAGTAGGCGATGACCGCGGTGGGGACCACGACGAGCGGGCTCAGCAGGAGGCCCAAGGCCGGCGCCAGCACGCCGCTCGCGGTCGTGACCGCCATGGTGGCCAGGGGCGCCCTGTGCCGCAGCGGCAGCACGGCACAGGACACCACGGCGATGAGATAGGCGGCGGCGGGCGGCGGTGCCAGCGTGTTGTCGACGTGTATGACGCCGCCGAGCAGACAGAACACGAACGCCGTCGCCGTGATCACTGCCTCCCGCCACCACGTGCCGCGTGGTCGCGGGCCACCGCCACCTGGGTTCGTCATGGCCGGCTCAGTCCCGCCCGACGGGGATCCACGGCCCCGCCGCGTCCGGCACGGTCACAGAGGCCGCGACGTGCCTGCTCAGTGCCTCACCCTCGATGTCCACGTTCGGCAGCACACGGTTCAGGGCTCGAGGGAGCCACCAGGCCCGGTGGCCGAGCAGTGCCAGGACCGCGGGTGCGATCGCCATCCGGACCACGAAGGCATCGAAGGCGACGGCGGAGGCCAGACCGACGCCCCTCGTCTGAATGGTCGGGTTGTTCATCCCGATGAACCCGACGAACACGCTGATCATGATAATTGCCGCCGCGGCCACCACACGTCCACTGTGCCGGAACCCGTTCACGATCGCCTCGGGCCGTTGAAGCCGGGGCCGAAGCCTTCCGACAGCAGGTCGTAGGCACGGCGCTGGGTGGTCTTCACCGACTTGGACTCGTCTCCCGGCAGTCCGAGGTCGAGGCTCAGCGCCGGCAGGGCGACGGCGCCGAGACCGAGCCCGGCGATCAGCAGCACGATCACCGGCCGGCGCAGCACAACCGCGCCCAGTGGGTGCCGAGCCCCGGCCGGCCGGCCGCGGCGGGCATCCGGTGCGAGTGCTCGCTTTCCGACCGGGTGGCCTTGCGGACCGCGCGGGGCAGTACCCGCCGGCCGAAGAAGCCGAACAGCGCGGGGACCAGGGTCAGTGCGACGAGTACGGCGAGGGCCACGGCGCCCGCACCGCCCATGCCCATCTTGGTGGGCTCGGGGATTCCGACGCCCCCCAGCCCGACCAGGGCGATGAAGACGGTCGCGCCGGCGAAGACGACGGCGGATCCGGCCGTGCCCGCCGCCCGGCCGGCGGCCTCCTCCGGCTCGCTGCCCTTGGCGCGCTCGTCGCGGAAGCGGGAGGTGATGAAGAGTGCGTAGTCGATGCCGACCGCCAGCCCCAGCATCAGCGCCAGGATGGCGACGGTGGACGTCAGGCCCAGCGGCACGGCCAGCGCGGAGACCAGGCCGAAGGCGATGGCCACACCCCAGAACGCGGTCAGCAGCGACAATCCGGCCGCGGCCAGCGACCCGAGGGTGAGGACGAGCACCACCGCCGCCACCACCACCACGCCGATGATCTCCGTCGTACCGCCGGCTCCTCCTCCGCGTCCAGGGCCGAGCCGCCGATCTCCACCGTCAGCCCCGCGTGCCGCGCCTGGCTCGCGGCGTTCTCGAGGGCGCTCTTCGTCGACTCGGTCAGGTCGACGGCGTCCGCGCTGTAGGTGATCGTGGAGTAGGCGATGGTGCCGTCCTTGCTGACGGCGCCGGTCTCATAGGGGTCGGTGGTCGACGCGACCTGCGCGCCCCCGTGCAGCGAACCGAGCGTCGCCTCGACGGCCGCCTTGTTCCCGCCGGCCGTCACCTGCCGGCCGTTGGATTTGCGCGTCCCCAACACTCCCTTTCGGCGCCCCGCCGGGGCATCGTCCCCCGCCACCGTCTTCCCCTGGTGCACCCGGACCAGCCGCCCGCCTCTTCTGGTGCCTACGCAGTAGGCCGGCGAGTGGAGTCACCGACTGCCGGACGCGGTTCGGCGTCACAGCCGCCACAGGTGGATGCGGCCGTCCGAACCGCCACCGGCCAGCGTCTTCCCGTCCGGGCTGAACGCCACCGAGAAGCCGGTCACCCCGGCGAACGCGTGGACCACCTTGCCGGTTCGCGCGTCCCAGACCGTGGCGGTCGGGCCGTTCTCCTCGTCGCAGGCCGCCAGGTGACGGCCGTCAGGGCTGAACGCGACCTTGCCGCTCGTACCGCCGGCGAAGCGTACGCCGGGCTTGTGCGTGGCGACGTCCCAGGTCTCGACGTCGACCTTGGCGCCGGCAGCGGCCAGGGTCTTCCCGTCCGGGCTGAACGCCACCGCGGCGACGCTGTGATGTGCGTTGATCGGGCTTTTCGGTCTACGGCCGGGGACGTCCCAGAGGCGGATGTGGTCGCGGTCGCCGTACGCCAGCGTCCGGCCGTCCGGACTGAACGCGAGCTCGAAGGTGGAGTCGGTCGTGGCCGGAGTGGTGGCGGTGTCCCGCCGGGTGGCGACGTCCCAGAACCGCACCTCGCCGATGACCGCCGCGTTGTCACCGAACCGGAAGGAGCCGACGGCGAGGGTGGTGCCGTCCGGGCTGAACGCCGCGGCCGTGGCGCTCGCGCCCTCCGGGTTGGTCAGGGTGGTGATGGCCCGCCTGGAGGCGACGTCCCAGAGCCGGATGCCGTGGTCATGGTCCTCGGTGGCCAGCGTCTTCCCGTCCGGGCTGAACGCCACGACGTGCCGGGACTTCTCGGGGTCGCCGCTGCCGCCGTCCAGTACGGCGGCCTGCCGTCCCGTGGCGGTGTCCCACAGCCGGACGGCGTCGTCGCTGTCGGCGCTGGCGAGCATCCTGCCGTCCGGGCTGAACGCCACACCCCAGACCCCGGCCGAGTCGGTGTCGAGCACGCGGTCGGCCGGGACGACGGTCGGAACGGCGGTCGAGTGGTGCGTGGGCGCGGAGGCGCCGCCCATCCGGTCCCGTACGACGAAGCCCGCGGCGGCGAGCACGACGACGACCCCCGCGACGATGGTCACGACCCGCCCACGCCGGAGGCGGCGTCCGGTCCCGTCCAGGATTTTGGTGCCCGCTTGAACCGTGCCACCGTACGAGCCGGGCGGCACCGCATGCGGCGCGAACTCGGGACGCTCCGGGGATGAGCCGGGGGCGGGAGGTACCGGAACCGGGCCATCACCCGGTCCGGGCCGGGGACCGGCCGGAGGCCGGGGACCGGCCGGAGGCCGAGCACCGTACGGAGCCGGCGCGGAGCCGGGCGGTGGGCCGGGCACCGGACGTGTGGCCTCGGAACCCGCCGAAGACCGGCCGTCGTACGGGCCGGGCCCGGGTGTGCGAGGCGCGGCGGGCGGTGGCGCGGCCAGTGGGAGGAGGAGGTCGCGGACGGACTCCGGGGTGGGCCGCGCGTCGGGGTCCTTGTCGAGAAGGCCGGTGAGGACGTCCGTCAGGGGGCCCGCGCGGGTCGGCGGCGGTGGGTCTTCGGTGGCGATGGCGACGAAGACCGCGCCGTGTGTCGGGCCCTGGAACGGGGGGCGGCCCTCGACCGCGGCGTACAGGGTGGCGCCGAGCGCCCACAGGTCGGACCGCGGCGTGGCCACGTGGCCGCGGACCTGCTCCGGTGACATGTACGCCGGGGTGCCGAGCTGGACGCCGGACCTCGTCAGCGTGGCATCGCCCTCCAGCACGGCGATGCCGAAGTCGGTGAGGACCGCGCGGTCACCGTCCAGCAGCACGTTCGCCGGCTTGACGTCGCGGTGCACGATGCCCGCCGCGTGCGCCGCGACCAGCGCGTCCAGCATCTGACGGCCGATGTCCGCCACCCGCCGTACGGGCAGCGGCCCGTCCGTACGGAGCGCGTGGTCCAGTGATCCTCCCGCGACCAGCTCCATCACCAGCCACGGGCGGCCGTCATCCATCACCCGGTCGTGCAGGGCCACGATGCCGGGGTGGTGCAGGCGGGCGGCGGCGCGCGCCTCGCGGGCCGCCCGGGCGTACCACTCGCGCCGCTCGGCGTCATCGACCTCGTCGGGCAGCCGCAGCTCCTTGACGGCGACCTCGCGATCGAGCTCGGCGTCGTACGCGCGCCACACGCGGCCCATGCCGCCACGCCCGATGAGCCCGAGGATCCGGTACCGGCCGGCGAGGATCTCCCCGGGTTCACCGTGCATGGTCACGAAGATAGCGAACCAGACATTGCGCGTCAGCGAGCGCGGCCGGCCGCAGCGGTGACGGGCGACGGCGGCCGCCACCGGGCCACGTGGGCGTTGTCGTGACCCCTATTCGGCTACGCGGATGATGTCGGGCTGCTCGGGGCCGTGCGGGATGTCGACGGTGTCCTCGCCGGTGCGCAGCAGCCGCAGCACCACGCCGGCCACGTACTCCGGTCGATGCACCACCATCCCCGGCCGGGGTGGCACGCCGTCCTTGAACATGCCGTTGCCGAACTCGGTCGCGGTGACCGAGGGCAGCAGCAGCGACACCGCGATCCCATCCGCGGCCAGTTCCTCTCGCAACACCGAGCTGATCATGTTCACCGCCGACTTGGTCGCCGCGTACGCGCCCACCCCGGTCGCGATCCGGCGGGTGGTGCCCGAGCTGACGTTCACGATGCGCCCGAAGCCCCGCTCCCGCATGGCCGGCAGCACCGCCTGGGTGACGTCGACCAGGGCGGTCACGTTGAGTTCGAGGATCCTGCGGTACTCGGCGACGTCAAGGTCGGCGATCGGTCCCTGGATGGCGGCGCCGGCGTTGTTCACCAGCCCGTCGATCCGCCCGTACCGGTCGAGTGCGGCCGCGACCAGGACGCGTACCTGCGTGGCGTCGGTCACGTCGGTGGGCACCGCGAGCGCCCCGCCGAGCTCCTCGCTCAACGCGGCCAGCCGGTCGGCCCGGCGCGCGGCCAGCACCGGGTACGCCCCGGCAGCGTGCAACAGGCGCGCGGTGGCCGCGCCGATCCCGGACGACGCGCCCGTGACGATCACCGTCCGGCCGGTCAGTTCGATCAGGTCCGTCATGAGGCAACGTGTACCAGAGGTTCGCACCCGCCGGGCGGCGAGTTCGCGGCCCCGTGCCGGGCGCATCCACAGAACGGGCGTCAAGTACGGGTTGACGATCGAGCGAACGTCAATCTACGGTTGACGCATGAGTCCACTCGACATCAGCCTCGCCGACCTGATCGCCCGTCTCGACGAGGAGTTCCCCGACACCGACGACCTGGCCCGCATCAGCGAGGCGCACCTACGCGCCCAGACCCTGTCCGACCTCGGGGACCAGCTCGTCGGGCACTACGTCGGCAAGGCCAAGCAGGCCGGCGCGTCGTGGAGCGAGATCGGCGACGCCATCGGCGTGTCCAAACAGGCCGCCCAGCAACGCCACGCCCCCAACGTGTTCGAGCGGTTCACCGACCTGAACCGGCACGGCATCGTGCTGGCGCAGGAGGCCGCCCGAGCGCACAAACACGACTTCATCGGCACCGAGCACATCCTGCTCGGCCTGCTCGGCGAGCCGCGGGGCCTGGCGTACGAGGTGCTGATGGCCAAGACCGAGTCGGAGCGGCGCATCCGCGACGCGATCGAGGAAGCGTTGCCGCCGGCCGGGGAGAAGGCGCCGCGGGGTCACATCCCGTTCCGGCCGGAGAGCAAAGAGGCCATCGAGCAGGCACGCCGCGCGTCGGACGACCTCGGCCACGACTGGGTCGGCACCGAACACACGCTGCTGGGCCTGATCCGCGTCGAGCAGAGCCCGGCCGCGCAGATCCTGCGCAACCTCGGTTTCACGTCGGACGAGCTGCACGACACGGTCAGGACCGCGATCACCGAGCGGCGCGCCTGAGTCCGCACGATCACCGTACGAGGCGACCAGGCGACCGCCGGGACGCCGGCCGCCTGGTCGCCTCGCCACCCACCCGGGGACGCTCCTCCGCCGCCAGACACCCATGCCGCGGGGCTATGCGGGAGGCAGCAGTAGCCCTGCGGGCGGATCCGCGGCGATGTCCTTACCGAGGCCGCCCCGACGGCCGGAGAACGTCGCGTCGCTGAAGTCGACGGTGCCGCCGGAGAACGTCGTACCGGTGAAGACGACGGTGGTGCCGGAGAACTTCGCGTCGGTGAAGTAGAGGGATCCCCCGGACAAGATCGCGTCGGTGAAATCGAGAGTGCCACCGGAGAAGGTCGCGTCGTTGAAGTGGGCGGTGGTGCCGGAGAACTCCGCGCCGTTGAAGCCGATGACGCCACCGGAGAGCGCCGCACCGGTGAAGTGAACGGCACCGCCGGAGAACACCGCCCCGGCGAAGTCGAGGGCACCGCCGGAGCAGGTCACGCCGGTGAAGTCGATGGCGGCACCGGAGAACTCCGCGCCGATGAAGTAGTGGGTGGCACCGGAGAACGTCGCGTCGCCGAAGTGGACGGCACCGCCGGAGAACACCGCGGAGACGAAGTGGAGCGGGCCGCCGGAGAAGGTCGCGCCCGTGAAGTCGATGGCGGCGCCGGAGAACACGGCACCGGTGAAGTCGACGGTGGCCCCCGAGAACACGGCGCCGCTGAAGTCGAGCGTGCCACCGGAGAACACGGCGTCACGGAAGTCGACGATGCCGCCGGAGAACACCGCGCCGCTGAAGTCGCCGCCGTCGAAGCGGGCACCGGTGAAGTTGAAGTCATGGCCTCGCCAGGAGACCCGGGCGTTGTCCCGCAGGTGTGCGGTGATGATCGAGATGATGGTGTGGTGCACCTCCTGGCTGCCGCCGAACGCCAGTTGCTCGGCGGCCGGAGGGCCGGCGTCCGGGGGAGGTTCGTAGGGCGCCCGCAGGTAGGCGCACAGCGCGTCGATGCAGGCCTGCCGCTCGTCCTGCCACTCGTCGGCCAGACCGGCCAGCGCGTGGACCCCGGCCAGCCGCACCGCGGTCTCGGCGTGTTCAAGCCGCCTCGTCGCCCTGGCGAACCGTCTGTCGAACGCCCGCACCCGGTCACCCTCTCCGCGCCGCCCCTCCGGTATTTTCCCGGTTTCGGCGAGACGCCGCCTGCGGAAGCACATCACCGCGAACCGCAGCACGTCCAGGATGTCCTCCGCCGGCAGGGGCGTACACGCCTCCGGACAGGGCGGGGCAGGACGGGGCGGGGGCAGGACGGGGCCGGGGGGAGGACGGGGCCGGGGGGAGGGCGGGGCGCTCAGCTCGATCCCGCGAGCACCACGTCGACCCAGTAGTTCGTGGACTGGTAGCTCCCCGTGGGAAAGGTGTTCGCGGCACCGTAGGCGTACACGCCGTTCCCGCCCGAAGCGCCACTCGCCAGTGCGGTCAAAGGACCACTGACATACGCATTGGCGAAATACTGCTGCGTCACAGAGTAATAACCCGATGACGTGAAGTAAGACGCCACGTACGTCGTATTGGCCGTCACCGCCACCGGGCTCGAGAAGTTGACCTGCTGCCAGCCGCTCGCCGTCTCATTGGTGAAGGTAGCGGTCGCCAGCAACGTCCCGTTCGCGGTCCACAGGCTTCCCACGTGAGTGCCCGTGTTCAGCGAACCCTTGAAGAACCGGATACCGCTGATCGAACCGCTCACGGAGGCCGTGAACTTCACCCCGAGAGTGACCGCCTTGGTATCGGGATTCGACTGGACGGCCGGCACGGCCGAGTTGTCCCACAGGCTGGACGACGGCGTGAACACCACGTCGACCCAGTAATTCGTGGACTGGAAGCTCCCCGTGGGGAACGTGCTCGCGGCACCGTAGGCGTACACGCCGTTCCCGCCCGAAGCACCGCCCGCCAGCGCGGTCAAAGGACCGTTCACATATGCATTGGCGAAATACCCCCGCGTCACAGAATAATAACCCGACGACGTGAAATAAGACGCCACATAGGTGCTGTTCGCCGTCACCGCCACCGGGGTGGAAAAGTTCACCTGCTGCCAGCCCGACGCCGTCTCGCTGGTGAAGGTCGCGGTCGCCAGCAGCGTCCCGTTCGCGGCCCACAGGCTTCCCACGTGAGTGCCCGTGTTCAGGGAGCCCTTGAAGAACCGGATACCGCTGATGGAACCATTCGCGGACGCCGTGAACTTCACCCCGAGAGTGGCCGCGTTGGTATCCGCGTTCGACTGGACGCCCGGCACGGCCGAGTTGTCCCACAGACTGGACGACGGCATGAACACCACGTCGACCCAGTAATTCGTGGACTGGAAGCTTCCCGCAGGGAACGTGGCCGCGGCATTATAGACGTACACCCCATTCCCGCCCGAAGCAGCACCCGCCAGCGCGATCAGAGGATAGTTATTGAACGGATTCACGAAATACGACCGCGAAACAGCATAATGGCCAGCCGTATGGTAGGACGCGACATAGGTGGTGTTCGCGCTGACCGCCACCGGGGTGGCGAAGTTCACCTGCTGCCAGCCGCTCGCCGTTTCGTTGGTGAAGGTCGCTTCCGCGAGTAGCGTCCCCGTGGAACTCCACAGATGGCCGACGTGCGTCCCCGTGTTGGCCGTGCCCTTGTAGAACCTGACTCCGGTGATCTCACCCGTCGCGGTGGCCCTGAACTTCACCCCTACTTCCACGGACCCGAAGTCGCCGCTCGCCTCCACGTCCGGCACGGTCGTCGACGACCAGAGCGTGCAGCACGTCCCGCCTACGGTCACGTTCACCGTGGTCGGATTGGCCTGGACGTTGCCGATGTCATCGACTGCGCGCACCCGGATCGTCACAGGTCCGTTGCCGGTGGGCGTCCATGGGTACTGCCAGGCGCTCCGGCCGGCCGCGTGGAACCATTGGACGCCGTCGAACGAGACCTCCACACCCCCGACGACGCCGCCCCCGGTATCGGTGGCCGTTCCCTGAACGGTGACCGATCTTCCCGGAACCACACCGGCGCCGCTCGACGGATTGGTGATCGTCGACGTCGGTGGAGACGTGTCCGTCGACGGCGTCGCGGGCACCAGGCCGGACTGGAGGCTGGCCGGCTGCGTGCCCATGTCGGCGAAGAGGTTGACCGTCGCCTGCTGCATGGTGATGTCCGTGGGGCTTCCAGCCCGGTCGTGGACCGCGTCGAGCCCCCACGCCCACTGGGTGGTCCCCGCTCCGAAGACGAGCGCTCCGCTGGGAGCCCGGTAGAGCACCAGGCTGTGGGTGGCGGTCCCGGCGCCGTATTGGCTGCCGTAGTTGAGCAGGAATCTGTTGCTCGTGCTGCCGGTCGTTCTCGAGTACTTGACCAGTCCGGGCGGTGTGACCGCGTTGTCGGGAGCCTCGTCCCACTCGTACCCCAGCGTTCCCGTGGGGAAGGTCGCCGTCTGGCCCGGAGAGAGACCGGCGATCGACGTGTTGCGCCACAACCGCATGTCGCTGAAGTCGGCGGGTACCTGTATCGAATCGTTGGCGACCCCGTTGACCATGAACAGCGTGCCTGTCAGTGCGTTCTCCGGTCGCCCTCCGTCCGCCGGCGGGGAGTAACGCGGATCTCGCCAGGTTCCCGTCCACGTCGGAGTCGGATCGAGTCTTGTGTTGTTCGCGAGCGTCTCCTTGTAGCAGACGAGGGTCCGGAACGAGGCGCCGTCCGCGATGCTGTTCTCCCACCTGGTCTTCCAGAAGACCTCATTCCCGGAGAAGAAGGTGAGGTTCACGCCGTTGTCGCGGGCGGCCTGCACGTTGTTCCGCATCTCGTTGGACCAGTACTCGTCATGGCCCGAGGACATGAAGACCTTGTGCTCGAGGATCTCCGCTCCCCGCATGGCGGTGTCCACGTTGGTGGTGTAGCTCACGTCGAACGCGTTCGCCTCGAGCCATCTGACCATCGGATATTCGGAATCGAAGAACCAGCTGTACACGGAGTCGTCGGCGCTCCGGGTCGTGAACGGACGGTTGTAGCTCACCTTGAACGCCCGGCCCGCCGGGGCACCCGTATAGAGGCTGTTGCCGCCGTAGGAGTTGTACGCCTCCCACGTGGCGTCGGACGTCTGCACCAGGAAGTCCGAACGACGGGTGTCGTCCCTGACGACGAAGATGATCTGACTGGCCTCACCGGTCACGTCGTCACGCACCAGCTTCGCGATGTAGACGCCGGAGACCGCGCTCGCCGGTACGGCCCAGGAGGCCGAGACCGCCCAGTTGCCGCAGTCGATCAGGCCGGTCGTGCCGTCGGTCAGGCAATTCGGCTGCGTCTGCGGCAGGGCGGCGGACGGCTGAACCGTATCGATCAGGCGCGCTCCCAAGCCGCCGTAGTAGCCCATGCGGTAGATGTCCATGTGATAGGCGGTCGCGGGAGTCAGCACCTTGAACTGCGCCGTCTCGCCCTGGGCGACACTCATCTGAGTGGCGTACCCCTGGATGTTCGGAGACCCTGCTCCGGAGACGTCCCATTCGCTGGGCGGGTTGCCGGGGAGGCTGTTCTCGATACAGATGACCGACGTCGGCGGGCACGCGGCTCTACGAGCGGGGACCGCGCCCTTGCCGCTTCGGCGGTCGTTCGAGGATGGCGCGGCAGGAGCCGAGCGCCTGCCGGCGGGCTTGGCGACGGACGCGCGCGAAGGACTGGAAACGCCCTGGAGCAGGCAGACCAGGACGACCAGGCTGTTCGCGCAGGCGATCCAGAGCCTCAGGCGCCGCCTGCGCCACGGTCTTCGTCCGCTCGGATGCGGGTCGCCGCCGATCACGTGGAGACGGGCCCGGTGACGACTTGGTCGATGGCGGGTGAGGTGCTGGGGGCCCAGTTGATGGGTTCTTCCTGGTTGAAGGTCGTTCCGCCGAGGTAGACGGCGGTGATGGAGTGCCGGGCGGCGGACAGGGCGGAGGTGGTGAAGGTGGCGGGTCGTGCGGTGCTGCGGAAGAAGGCGGTGCCGATCACGGTGTCACCGTCTTTGAACGCGACGTTCCCTTGCGGGGTGAGGGTTCCGCCGACGGACTGGACGGTCGCGGTGAAAGTGATCGGTTCGCCTGTTCTCGCGGGGTTGTTGCTGGAGGTGAGGGTCGTGGTGCTCGGGCGATCGCCGGGGACTCGGATGACGGTGGAGGGCCTGCTCGTGGCGTCGGTGATCGTGGCGGCGTAGGCGTCGCCCTGGGTTCCGCCGGCCGTCGCCGTGACGGGAAGGGCCGCCAGAGGCGCCACCAACGAGAGGCACGCCCTCGATGCGAACGAAGTACGAAGATCAGTGAATGCCACGGCATCTCCCTTCTTCAGCGGCGGGGACACGCGTGCGACGCCGGTCACGCCCGAGATGAGCACCGAACGGAATTCGGCCGATATGTGGCTTTCGTCGCCCACTTCCCACAATTCGCCACGTCGAGCGAAGTCGCCGCCGACGCACTTTGATCAAGATATCGAGTTAGGACCTCCAGGCAAGTAATGCGCATGGACATGGCGGGGTAAGGTTCGCGCTAAATCCCATCAACCGGAGTCATCGTTGATCGAATAAAACGCGCACTTGCTACCGTTCTAAGCGCACACATCGTCGCATGTCGTGACCGCTCACAGCTGAGTGCTGACATTCGCGCGATCCTTCCCGCCTGATCGTGGCTGTGCGAGCTTCGGCACGAGGCTTTGAGGAGTTGCGTCACATGTCGAATTCCTGGCTGTCCGCCGCACTGGCGGCCGTTCTCTCGTTGGGTGCCATCGTCATGACACAGGAAAGCGCTCAAGCGCAGCCGGTGAGCATCGGCGCCGCGGCGCCGTTCGCAGTCCTGGCCGGTTCGAACGTCACCAACACCAACCTCACGCAGGTCATCGGAGACGTCGGGACGAGCCCCGGCGCCGCCGTCATCGGATTCCCGCCCGGCACCATCACCGGCACCATCCACGCCGGCGACTCCACCGCGGCGAACGCCAAGGCCGACGTCGTGACCGCCTACAACAACCTGGTGGCGAGAACACCGGACGCCACCTTGCCCGCAGAACTGGGGAACACCACCAGAACCCCCGGCGTCTACAACTCCACCACGGGCAACTTCCAGATCAACGGAGTCCTCACCCTGGACGCCCAAGCCAACCCCGACGCCATTTTCGTCTTCAAGGCCGCCACCCTCAGCGCCGCCATGTCCAGCACCATCACCCTGACCGGAGGCGCCCAGGCCAACAACCTCTACTGGGTGATCAGCGACTCCGCCACGCTCGACACCTTCACCACTTTCCGCGGCGTCCTCATCGCCGCCAACGCCATCAACGTCAACGTCCGAGCCAACCCGATCGGCCACCTGTTCACCCTCAACAACGCCGTGACCATCACCGGTGCCACCAGCCAGCCCCCCACCCTCATCCAAGTCCCCGACGACCGCCCGACCACCACGACCCTCACCTCCAACAACAACCCCGCAAGAGCGGGCGAACCGATCACCTTCACCGCGACCGTCCAGCCCACCAGCGGAAGCCTCAACCCCCAAGGGAACGTCGCCTTCAAAGACGGTGACACCGTGATCGGCACCGCCTTCTTCCGCAGCACCGCACAACCCGCCACCTTCACCACCTCCACCCTGTCCGCCACCCAGCACTCCATCACCGCCGTCTACCTCGGCGGAACGACCTTCAACTCGGAACAACCCATCAACTGGGCCCCCAGCACCTCACCCACCATCAACCAGGTCGTGTCCACCGGCCTATGGTCGAGTGCCGACGTTCCGGACGTCCCGTCTCACAACGATCCGTTGGCGGTCACGCTGGGCGTGAAGTTCACGGCGTCGGCGAGTGGCACCGTGATGGGCATCCGGTTCTACAAGGGTTCGGGCAACACGGGAACGCACGTGGGAAGTCTGTGGAGTACGAACGGCACGCTCCTGGGAAACGCGACCTTCACCGGCGAGTCGGTGTCGGGCTGGCAGCAGGTCAACTTCTCCACCCCGGTGGCGGTGACGGCGAACACCACGTACATCGCGTCTTATTTCGCGCCGTCGGGTCACTATTCCGTGTCACGGCCGTACTTCACGAACCCTCATGCCAACGGTCCCTTGTCCGCTCCGGCGAGCGCCAATTCCGGCGGGAACGGCGTGTACGCCTACGGCGCCGCCAACGCGTTCCCCTCGAACACCTACCAGGCCACCAACTACTGGGTCGACGTGGTCTTCACGGCATCGAGTTAGTCACCGACGCGCACCAGACGGTGGAACGCGGCACGGTCGGCGAAGTCCGGGTGGACGTCACGGAGTGACGTCCACCCGATCGCCGTGCGAGTGAGGCATCGTGCTCGCCACCACTGGGCCGTCCCACCGCACCGTCCCGGCCGGCCGCTCCGCCTCGATGGGCTCGCACACGCGGCGGTCTCGTCACTGCAGGGCTACTTATCATCAAGCCGTGATCAGCGATGAGCGTCAGCTGGACGGAGCTCGCAAGCGCGCACGTTTCATCACAGGCGACAACGGCAATCCGACTCCGCCCGGCCCGCAGGACCGACAGCGGCCGAGGGAACCGAAGCCATGGTGGACGTACGCGAAGCTCAAGCGGCTGGCCGTACAACACCCCTATCAGTTCCGGACGCTCCTTCGCAGGTCACCGGAGCTGAGGGAACTCTGGCTTCGCCATGGCAGGAAGCTCCCGGGATCCTGACCCCACGCGTCCTTCCGCGAGACTCCGCCGGTGTCAGCCGAACTCACCACGGATCGCCGCACGATGTTGGGGCCGTCCCGCCGAGAGGTCGGCTACGTTCGGGTGGCGTCGAATGCCGCAGAACGGGCATCAACGACAGCGGTCGCCTCCTTGATCCACTCTGGTTCCGGCGAAGGCGCCACCACACCGTCATATCTCTTAGATCCGTGCCGTACGGTGCATGGGGAGACCGAACCATAGATAGGAGGCGGAACCGGCGATGCCGAACGCTGAGTGCGCGCGGTGCGGCCACACCAACCCGGACGGTGCCCGCTTCTGCTCGAGTTGTGGCACCCCGCTCACCGGGGAGGCCCCGCCGTTCGCGAGCGAACCGGGCGCCTCAACGTCCACCATGTCGCTGAGCGCGATCCAGGCGGCCGTCGAGGCGGAACAGGACGAGGGGCCGCCGATCGATCACGGAGGGGCTGAGGCGCTTCCGCCCGGCACGGCGCTCCTCCTCGTCAAGGGAGGACCCAACGCCGGCAGCAGGTTCCTCCTCGACCGCGACACCACGACCGCGGGCCGCCATCCGCAGAGCGACATCTTCCTCGACGACGTCACCGTGTCCCGCAAGCACGTCGAGTTCTTCCGGCGCGACGGCCGGTTCTCGATCCGTGACGCGGGCAGCCTCAACGGCACCTACGTCAACCGTGAGCGGGTCGACGAGACGGTGCTGTCCAGTGGCGACGAGGTCCAGATCGGCAAATTCCGCCTGGTCTACGTCAGCAACGCTCCCCTGACCGGGGTTCCGGCCGGCGCGGCCGCGTCGGAGCCTCCTGCCAAGCGGAGCCGGTGGAGTCTCTGGCGGCGCCGCTGACCTGTTCAGAGATCGTCGTCAGCGCGGACGCGGCGTTCCGGCCGGCCGGATCGAGGACGGGATCCGGATCCTCAGCGGGGACGCCGGCCGTACGGAGGTGAGAATCTCATGAGAAGTGGAAGACGTTGCCACCTGTTACGAGCATCGCGACACAGGGGTTGCTGAACCTGTTCGCGTAGGCGACAGGTAGTCCGCGCCAGTACCCGACCGCCGACGCGTCGGCCGGGTCGTAGTCGCCGCCGCAGCCGCCGCCCCGGAACGGCGGGATACGCGAGATGTCGCCGTTCGCCGCGATCAGGTCCGCGCAGGCCGCGGCGGCGGCGGGATGTGTCCCGCCGGTCGGCTCGCACGTGAGCGTCACGGTCCTGGTGCCGATCCGCTGGGACGAGAGGCTCAAGGTGAGCGAGTCCCACGCGACCGAAGCGGCCGGCGCGGGTGGCGCGACCGCCACCGAGGCCGTGACCGAGCCCGCCGCCAGCGCCATCGCCGTCATCAGCCGAACAGACCGCACCTTCATCACCCTCCACCGCGATCGCCCTGATCGAGCATCGGCGTGACCCGGAGCCCTCGGGCGAACACCGGCGACGCCGATCCCCTTGAGTGCTCATTCACGCTACTTTCCCTCGTCGGAACCCATCGCGGTTTTCATGGGCCGAAGGCGGCCAGGCGGGCTGACCTCGGAGAACGCCCCCATGGCCGTGAAAACACGGGTCCGGCGTGATGGTGTCGCAGGCTCCGTCCGGTCGAGCTGCGGCCGGAACGAGATCTCGCCGCTATCCGGACCGGCCACGCTGAAGAACGCGGGGTCGGCCACGGAGGGCGCCATGGGATGGAGACGATGGGCCGCGCCGGCAGCGGTCGTGTTCCTCTTCCTCGTCGCCGTCGGCTGCGGAGCCGGCGGGCCGCGTCCGGCACCCGGGGCCCATGTCACCGTCGTCCTGCGGGCGGACGGCGGCGGGCGGGTCGATCTGTGGGCGAGCGGCGGCATGCGCGCGGACCGCGACCTGCGGGACCTGGGCCGGCGGGTGGCCGCCGCGCTGTTCCGGGGAAAGGCCCTCGGGCCGACGACCGTACGGCCGGGCACCGCCGTCACGTTCGCCCGTACGGAGGTTCCGCGGGCGTACCGGCCGGGGCCGCGTCCAGGCTTCGACGTGGCCGGCGAGGGCGCCGGCGCCGTGCTGAAGGCCGCCGGGTACTCCGGTTACACACTGCGGATCCGGCCGCCTCTGGTCCGTACGTCGCTCGGCGCCCGGACCCATCCGCCCGGCTTCGAGTACACCTGGCGCGTCTCGCCGGGCGACCCGCCGCCGGCCGGCCGGATCGTCCTGCGCCCCCGGCTGCTGCACTGGGCCGTGGAGATGGCGTTGCTGGCCGTCGCCGCCGCCGGGGTGCTGACGGCGTTCGCCGCCCGTGACGCGCGGGTCGGGTACGGCGGATGCGCGGCCGGTGCGGTGGCCGCGGTGACGGTGCTGCTGAGCGACCATGGATCCGGTGACGCACTGGGCACTCTGGGGTACCTCGACGGAGCCCCGCTCACGCACGTGACGAGGCTGCCCCTCGTCGCGTTGCCCATGGTGGCGCTCGCGGTGATCCGGCTCCTGCGGCTCATCGCCGGGCACGCGCCGACGCGCCCCGAGTGAACCGCTCGACGCCTTCGTCTCGGGGCCACCGGCCGGTTGTCGTACGCGTCTGCTCGACTGTGCGGCATGGAGTACTCCCGATTCCTCGACTGCCTCGCGTCGGACTTCGACCGCCTGCGGGCCGTCGTGGCGGCCGACCCGAGCGCGGCGGTCCCGACCTGCCCCGGCTGGGCCAATGCCGACCTCGCCCGCCACGTCGGGCAGGTCTATCTGCACAAGACCCTCGGCATGCGCGATGGCGGTGAGCCCGACGAGTGGCCGCCGAAGTCGCTCGCGGACGAGGAGCCGCTCGCGCTGCTGGACCGGACGTACGCCGACCTGCGGGCGGAGTTCGCCGCGCGCCGCCCGGAGGAGCCGACCGGCACCTGGTACGGCCCGGACCAGACCGTCCGGTTCTGGATCCGGCGGATGGCGCAGGAGACGGTCATCCACCGCGTCGACGCCGAGCTCGCGGCCGGGCTGCCGGTCGCGCCCGTTCCGGCGGACCTCGCCGTCGACGGCGTCGACGAGCTCCTCACGGTCTTCGTGGCGTACTCCGTCGCCGGGTGGAGCGACGACTTCACCGGCATCCTGGCGGCCTCGCCCGGCTGGACGTACACCGTGCGGACCGACGGCGCGGCCTGGCGCGTGCGGACGGGGCCGGGGCTGTTCACCGTCGAGGACGGTACGGACGAGGAGGCGGGCGACGTGACGATCACCGGCCCGCCGGCGGCCCTGCTGCGCCGGCTCTGGAACCGCGAGTCCCCCGGCGAGGCGAGCGGCGTGACGGTCGAGGGCCCTCCGGAGGCGGTCGAGGAGTTGCGGCGCTGCATCGTCACGGCGACGCAGTGAGCGGGCCCGCGTAGCGCCGCCGGGCCCGCCCCGGACGGACCCGGATCCGTCCGGGCGGATCACGCCGGCGGAGCTCGAGCGCGAAGCACGACATCGGCAGAACCGGCCGACCCACGGGGTTCGGGGCGAGCCGTGATGCTCCGGGGACCTGAAGGACCTTTTCTCCATGCACGTCGGTGAACTACGGTCTTGGCACCCCCGAGCCAGGAGTCCGCAACGATGCGCAACTCGGTACGCACCGCCCTCGCCGCCGCGGCGGCCACGCTCGGCGTGGCAGCCTGGTCCACGGCCCGGCCGGCGAGCGCCGCACCCGACTCTTCCGGACCCCGGGGCGGTGCCCTGCACTCGCTCCGCGGGCCGGTGACGAACGAGAACTTCTACTTCGTGATGGCCGACCGCTTCAAGAACGGCGACACGGCCAACGACACCGGCGGCCTGGGGAACGACCCGCTGGTCTCCGGTTTCGACCCGACGAACAAGGGCTTCTACAACGGCGGTGACCTCAAGGGCGTCACCGCGAAGCTCGACTACATCCAGGGGCTCGGGACCAACGCGATCTGGCTCACCCCCAGCTTCAAGAACAAGGCGGTCCAGCTCGAGGACGGCCCCTCCGCCGGCTACCACGGGTACTGGATCACCGACTTCACCCAGATCGACCCGCACCTCGGCACGAACGCCGACCTGGCGGCGCTGGTCAAGGCCGCGCACCAGCGGGGCATGAAGGTCTACTTCGACATCATCACCAACCACACCGCCGACGTCATCGGCTACAAGGAGGGCGCGCGCACGGCGTACGTCTCCAAGGACGCCAAGCCGTACCGCACCGCCGGCGGCAAGCCGTTCGACGACCGCGACTACGCGGGGACCTCGACCTTTCCCAAGCTCGACCCGGCCACGTCCTTCCCGTACACCCCGGTGCTCGACGACGGCGAGAAGCACCTCAAGGTGCCGGACTGGCTCAACGACGTCACGCTGTACCACAACCGCGGCAACACGACCTTCACCGGCGAGGACTCCCAGTACGGCGACTTCTACGGGCTCGACGACCTGATGACCGAGAACCCGCGCGTCGTCCGCGGGTTCATGGACGTCTACGAGACGTGGATCAAGGATTTCGGCATCGACGGCTTCCGCATCGACACGATGAAGCACGTCAATGACGAGTTCTGGCAGACGTTCGGGCCGGGCATCGTGAAGTACGCGCGGGAGCACGGCAAGCCGGGCTTCTTCATGTTCGGCGAGGTGGCCCTCGACGGCAGCGACGACGCGGCGAAGAGCCTCACCTCGCACTACACGACGCACGACAAGATGCAGGCGGTGCTGGACTTCCCGTTCCAGGACGCCGCGCGCGGCTTCGCGTCGCGGGGCCAGGGCAACGCCGCGCTGGCGCGGTTCTTCGCGAACGACGACTGGTACACCGACGCGGACTCCAACGTGTACGAGCTGCCGACATTCCTCGGCAACCACGACATGGGACGCGTCGGCTACTTCCTGACGAGCGACAACCCGAACGCCGGCGACACCGAACTCGTGGCCAGGGACCGGCTCGCGCACGAGCTGATGTACTTCTCGCGCGGCAACCCGGTCGTCTACTACGGGGACGAGCAGGGCTTCACGGGCAAGGGCGGGGACCAGTTGGCCCGCCAGACGATGTTCGCGAGCAAGGTGCCGGAGTACCTCAAGGACGACCTGCTCGGGACCTCCTCGACGCACGCGGTCGACCACTTCGACCGGAGCCACCCGCTCTACCGGACGATCAGCGAACTCGCGGCGGTCACCAAGCGGCATCCCGCCCTGCGGAACGGCGCCGAGCAGGTGCGGTACGCCTCGGACGGGCCGGGCGTCTTCGCGTTCTCCCGCACCGACCGCACACAGCAGCGGGAGTACGTCGTCGCGCTGAACAACAGCACGTCGGCGCAGTCGGCCGCCGTCCCCACCTACGTCGCGAACGGCGGGTTCACGAAGGTGTACGGCACCGGCGCGGCGACGCTGCGCAGCAAGGCCGACCGGACCCTGCAGGTGACCGTGCCGCCCCTGTCCGCGGTCGTCTACCTCGCCGACGGCCGCGTCCCCACGTCCACGGCCGCGCCCGCCATCACCCTCGCCCCGCCCGCGCCGGCGGAGGCGTCCCACGGGCGCATGCACGTCGCCGCGAACGTCACCGGGTCCTCCTTCAACGAGGTCACCTTCCAGGTCAAGGCCGGCAGCGGCCCGTGGCGGTCGATCGGCACCGACGACTCCGCCCCGTACCAGGTGTTCCACGACACGAGCGGCTACCGGACCGGCACCCCGCTGCGGTACCGCGCGGTCGTGCTCGACAACGCCGGTCACACGCGGTGGAGCCGGGAGCGGCCGACGGCCGTGCCGGCGCCGGCGGTGACCGTGGCCGCCCCGAAGGACGGCGGAACCGTCACGAACATCGACCCGGTCACCGTCCAGGCGAACGTCGACCCCGAGCGGGCGGCGCAGTCGGTACGGTTCGAGCGCAGCGTCGGTGGCGGGCCCTGGGAGGACCTCAGCACGGACACCTCCTCCCCGGCGTACACCGTCACGGACGACGTGTCGAAGCTGCCGCTGGGCACGCGGGTCCGGTACCGCGCGACCCTCCTCGAGCGCGGCTCGCGGCCGGTGGCCGGCGCACCGATCACGGTGACGACCGCCGAGCCGAAACCGGCCCGCGACCACGTGACGCTCGTCGGGTCGCTGCAGTCGGAGGCCGGTTGCGGCGGTGACTGGGACCCGGCCTGCGCGGCCAGCCGGCTGGCGTTCGACACCACCGACGGCCGGTGGCACGGCACCTTCACGCTGCCGGCCGGCGACTACGAGTGGAAGATTGCGATCAACGACTCGTGGACCGAGAACTACGGCGCCGGTGGGGCCGCGGGCGGTGAGAACCTCAAGCTCGGCGTCCCGGCGGACGGCACGAAGTACCGGTTCACCTGGAACCAGGTCACCCACGTCCCGTCGGTCGAGAAGATCTCCTGAACCGGGTGCCGGCCCCCACCAGAGGTGAGGGCCGGCACCTGCCGCGCCGGCGGTGTCAGGTCACCAGGCCCCGACGGTACGCGTAGACGACCGCCTGCACGCGGTCCCGCAGGTCGAGCTTGGTGAGGATGCGCGACACGTACGTCTTGACGGTCTCCTGGCTGATCACCAGGGTCGCGGCGATCTCGCTGTTGGACAGTCCGTTCGCGATGAGGCGCAGAACCTCCAGCTCCCGTGGGGTCAGCGGGACGTCGCCCGTCTTGTCCTCGGCGGGACGGATCCGCGCGGCGTACCTGCCGACGAGCCGCCGCGTCACCTCGGGCGCCAGCAGCGCGGCACCGGTCGCGACGGTGCGGATGCCGCTCAGCAGTTGCGCCGGCGGCGCGTCCTTGAGCAGGAACCCGCTCGCCCCGGCGCGCAGCGCCTCGTACACGTACTCGTCCAGGTTGAACGTCGTCACCACGAGCACCTTGATCGGGTCTTCCACGCCGGGACCCGCGAGCAGGCGGGTCGCCTCGATGCCGTCGAGCACCGGCATCCGGACGTCCATCACCACCATGTCCGGGCGCAGCCGGTGGGCGAGGTCCACCGCGGCGCGCCCGTCCCCGCACTCACCCACCACCTCGAGGTCGGGCTGCGAATCGATGATCGTCGAGAATCCCGTCCGGATCAGCGCCTGGTCGTCGCAGACCAGGACCCGGACCGGGGCGCTCACGACCCGCTCCCCGCGGGGATGCGGGCCCGCACGACGAAGCCCCCGCCCTCCCGCGGGCCCGCGCTGAACTCGCCGCCCAGGGCGTCGACCCGTTCGCGGAGCCCGGCGATACCCCGGCCGCTCCCGCCGGGAGAGCCGATCCGCGAGCCGGAACCGTCGGTGCCGACCTCCACTGTGATCTCCCTTTTGCCATAGCGCGCACAGACCATGGTGCGGCTGCCGTGCGCGTATTTGAGGGCGTTCGTCAGGGCCTCCTGCACGACCCGGTAGGCCACGAACTCGGCGCTGCCCGTCTCCTCCGGCAGGTCGCCCTGCTGGGTGAACTCCACCGGCTGCCCGGCCTGGCGCGTCTGCTCCACGAGGACCTCGAGGTCCCTGGCCGACGGCATCTGGACGTCGGTGTCGTGGTCGGGGTTGAGCAGGTCGAGCAGGTGCCGCAGGTCGGTGATGGCCCGCCGACCGGTGTCGGTGACGGCGCTCAGGGTCGCGTCGAGACGATCGGGGACGGCGGTCAGGTAGCGCGCCGCCTCGGCCTGTACGACCATCGCCGTCACGTGGTGCGTCACCACGTCGTGGAGTTCGCGGGCGATGCGGGTCCGCTCGGCCGCGCGGGTGGCCTCGGCGACGCGGCTGCGGCGTTCCGCCTCGGCGGCCCGGGTGGAGCGCAGCCAGGCCCCGACTCCCCACGCGACGGCCAGTACCAGGTAGAACGTCACGTACTCGCCGGGTCCCTTGCGCCCGCCGAGCTGGTCGAGCGCCACCGAGAACGGCACGTACGCCACGGTGAGCAGGACCACGGTGACGCGCCGGTTGCGTTCCAGGTGGACGCCCGCGCTGATCAGCGCGAAGCCCAGGGCGGTGCCCGCGGCCGTGTGGTAGGCGAGGATCTGGTCGAGGACGAAGCCGAGCGAAACGAGGGTGAGACAGACGGCCGGCCACCGTCGGCGTACGGCGAGCGGGAGGCACTCGAGGGCCATCACGACGAAGGTCAGCGCGTCGGAGGGACGGGTCGGCAGGCCACCGATCTCGGTCCGCTGGTCCCGGAACGCCGGCGTCAACGCCACGATGATCAGCAGCAGTGCGAACGGGAGATCCCGGATCGTGACGTCAAACCGCCGCCACAGATCCGGGACCCGCCGGAAATCGATCACTGGGCGAGCGTAGCGGTCGCGGCGGCCCGGGCGGAGCGCCGGAGGGGGACCAGGTTGCCGCGCCGGTGGGCGAGCCACATGAACGCGACCGTCAGCAGCGCGCCGAACAGGATCGAGTACACGCTCGCCTCCGGGCCGAACTTCCCGCCGGTGAGGATGGACGGGCCCGACGTGACGCCGTGCAGCAGCCCCTCCGTGTTGCCGTTGCCGGAGACCTCGGTGCCGAAGATGCCGGCCTCGGCGAAGTTCCAGCCGAAGTGCACACCGATCGTCACCCACAGGTTGCGGGTGGCGGCGTAGGCGGCGGCGAGCATGCCGCCGGCCTCGATGGCGATGGCGATGGCACCCCACAGGCTCGCGTCCTTGTTGAACAGGTGCGACAGGCCGAACAGCAGGCCGGTCAGCGTCAGCGCCGACCAGGTGCCGATCCATCCCTCGACGATACGGAACAGGACGCCGCGGAACAGCAGCTCCTCCGTCACGGCGGCGGCGGCCATGAAACCGAACAACCCCAGCGCGCCCAGCACCGAGCCCCCGTGGTCGACCCGGTAGTCGCCCAGGAAGACGAGGTTGACGATGACCGCCGCGAACATCGCCACACCGATCAGCAGCCCCCGGCCGACGGCGGCGACGGCGCCCTGCCCGGCCAGTTCGGCCGGCGCGCGGCGCTCGGACCACCGCACCGCCCACCGATACACCAGCACCGTGACCACGGCCGTCGCAAGACCGATGATGAGGGTGAGAACCTCATTCCCATCGACCGCGGCCGCGGCCTGACCGCCGACCATCGCGACCAGCGCGACGGGCACGAGCTGCTTCAACAGTCGCATGTGGACTCCTTTACGAAATCCCGCGACCGGAGCGCCGCGGCATGGTGAAGACGCTAAGGATTCGGCCGCCTGGAATCGTCACCACGCCGTGGACATTCGTTTGTCGCTCGCACGGGGGACAAAAGAGCCTCGGCAATGTCCGCTGTGCGGTGACGACCCGGGGGCCGTCGGATCAATAGCGTTCTTCCCATGCCGCGGCGCTCCGCCCGCCGCCGGAATCGCTCATTGGAGGACATAATGCTTCGCAATATCAAGGCATCCGCCGTCATCGCCCTGTCCTGCGCCGTTGCCGGCGCGGCACTCACCGGCTGCAAGGCCGACGCGGACGCGGCCTCCAATCCGCTCTCCCACCACAAGGACGACCACAGCCTGTTCTCCGGCACCGGGAAGATCACGGTCGACGGCAAGTCGGTGAACGTGTCCTGCTCGGGCGACCTGGCGAAACGCGGACCGGTCATCGTCCTGCTGCCCGGGCTCGGCGACGGCCTGGACAAGATGGCCGCCCTGCAGAAGACCTTGAGCGCCCACAACCGGGTCTGCTCCTACGACCGGCTCGGTGAGGGCGCCAGCGACAAGCCGGACGGCCCCCAGAGCTTCGCGAGCACCGGAAAGATCCTGACCGGGGTGCTGGAGCGCGTCGCCGGTCACCGCCCGGTCGTCCTGGCCGGGCACTCCCTCGGCGGGTTGATCGCCGGCCGGTACGCCCCCGACCACCGCGACAAGGTCAAGGGCCTGGTCCTGATGGACGCCACCTCACCCACCATGGAAGCCGACCTCACCAACACGATCCCCGCCAACGCCACCGGCCCCGCCGGCGAGATGCGCGCGCAGAGCATCGCGACCTTCCACGGGGACAACCCGGAGAAGCTCGCGACCCCCGACGGGAAGGTCCGCTCCGCCGGGCGCATCCCCGTCCAGGTGATCAAGCACGGCAAGCCCTACCTCGCCGCCGTCCCCGAGTACGGCCCGCGCCTGGAGCAGGCCTGGACCGAGGGCGCGCACAAGTGGCTCGCGCTCTCCCGGCACAGCAAGTACAGCGTCGCGACCAACAGCGAGCACTACATCTACGTCGACCAGCCCGAGATCGCCGTCCGCGCCATCCAGCGCGTCGCCTCCGAAGCCGGGCACTGAGCGACCCCGACGCGTCGCGGCCCCTCGCCCCTCACCGGGGCGATGGGGCCGCCGGCTTTCACCCACCGGCTGTTGCCCGCTTGCTCCCACCCGCCGGCTTTCACCTACCGGCTTTCACCCGCCGCTGCCGGCTCCACCACCGGCTCCGCCCGCTCCGCCGGCCGCGCCCATGCCCGAGCCGACATCGACCGGCTCAGCCGGTCCGCCGATGTTGCCCCACTCGACGACGACGCCGTCGCTCCGCAGGGCGACCACGAAGTCGTTGCCCGAGGAGACCTCGATGATGCCGCGCAGCCAGGGCGGCGGGCTCGCCTGGCCGAAGTCGTCCCGCCCCCAGCCGATCACGGTGCCGTCCCACCGGAGTGCGGTGATGAACCCGCCACCGCCGGAGACCTGGCGTATCCCGTAGACCCGGTCGGCCGTGCTGACGACACGGAACCGATCGCCTCCCCAGGCGGCGAGCGTGCCGTCCCACCGGAGGGCCACGCCGAAGATGTCACCCGTCGACACGTCCTGTACCCCGGTCAGCCAGCGCGGCGGGCTCGCCTTGCGGAACTCGTCGTTGCCGAAGCCGAGCACGGTGCCGTCGGAGCGCAAGGCCAGGCCGAAGTTGTCCGCGGCCGCGACGAGAATGATCCCCCGGAGGCGGTTCGCCGAGCTGACCTCGCGGAACTCATCGTTCCCCCAGGCCACGACGGTGCCGTCCCACCGGACCGCCGCGGCCCACACGCCGCCGGCCGAGATCGCCCGGACACCGGTCAGCCAGCGCGGCGGGGTCGCCTTGCCGAACTCGTTGTTCCCCCAGCCCACCACCGTGCCGTCCGAGCGCAGCGCGATGCCGAAGTCGCTGCCGGCCGAGATCGCGATGATGCCCGTGAGCCGGCGGGGGAGGCTGGACTGGCCGAACTGGTCGGAGCCCCAGCCGACGACCGTGCCGTCGGTTCGCAGCGCGAGCGCGAAGTCGCCGCCCGCGGAGACCGCCGTGATACCGGAGATCCGGACCGGCGGAATCGGCATCGGCCGTCCTCGGGGCGGCGCGGCGGCGAATGCCGCCCCGGGCGTGACCCACGCGAGGACGGCCACGGTGGTCACCGGTGCGACCGCGCGCCACCGGCGGGTTCGCGTTCTCGCCCCCATGGCCGGCCGGCCTCCTTCGAACCCGAGTCGTACGGACGGCCTGCGCGACCGCTCCATCGGCCTTCCATGCTCGCGCGTCGCCACCGGGTGAGGCCGCGGATCTCGGTCACGGCACCGTCAGCAGCCGGGAAAACAAGCGGCGGGACTCTCAGCCAGATCGCGGGCCCACGTCAGGCGGCGGGCCTACGTCAGGCGGCGGGACTCTCAGCCAAGACCGCGGACCCCGGTCAGGCGGCAGGAACCCGAGTCAGGCGGCGTGGTCGTCACCGGCGATCCGCGGTTCGGCCTCGGGCTCGGTGCCTTCGCGGAGTGGGTCGGCCGGACGCCGGCCCTCGCCGCGCCGCCACGTCTCGAACGCCGCGGTGGTGGCCAGGACGATGGCGATGCCCAGGATCCACCCGCCGAGGACGTCGCTGAGGTAGTGCACGCCCAGCAGCACGCGGAACAGCCCGGACGCGGCGCTGAGCACGGCCACGGCGGCCCAGGCCACCGCGCGCCCGGCACGGCGCAGGAGCGGGAGGAACACCAGCACGATCGTCACGGTGCCCACGACCGTCATCAGCGCGTGACCCGAGGGGAACGACCCTCCGCCCGCGTGCGCGATCGGGCTGGGCAGCACGGGACGGGTCCGGCCGACCGCCGCCTTGAGCGCCCCGCTCGCCGCCCCGGCGACCAGCACGTTCGTGGTCACCCACAGGGCGAGTCTCCGCGCGCCCCGGTGGAGGAGCCAGGCCGCCAGCGCGAGGAGGATGACCCGGAACACCCACGGGTGGAAGACGTACGCGGTGGCCCGCAGCGGGCCGACGAGCGCCCGGTGCCGGACGACGAAGCCGTGGGTGTGGATCGTCGCCGTGTCGTCGAGGTTCCGCAGGGGCGCCCAGTGGGCGTTGACGAGTGCCAGCAGGACGACGAACGGCACGGCGAGGAGGAAGACCGCGGCCCCGGCCAGTGTCAGTCTCAGGCCGAGACGCCCGTCCGGGCTGAACCGCCGGTGAATCCACCTCCGCGTCTTTTGTGGCCACATGCCGGAGACTCTTACCCAGGCCGGTTCGTGGGCACCCGGGCCGCGCGGCCCGCGTGGTGCCGGCCGGCGGCGGGAGTGCCCACGTCCTCCAGTCCGCTACGGATGCGGGGCAGGTCGTAGAAACCCGAGACCAGGAGCGCGGCGCTCACCGCCGCGAGGCAGCCGCCAACGACGTCGAGCAGGTAGTGCACGCCGAGGTACATGCGGGCGAACGCCACGACGCCCGCGAACATCACCCCCACCGTCAACGCGAGCGGCCGCAGCCGCCCGCGTACGAGCAGGCCGAGGATGATGGCGACCGCGGCGGCGACGGTGGCGTGCCCGCTCGGGAAGCTCATCGCGTTGTCCGGCGGGATCACCCAGAGCCGCTTCGGCGGGCGGTGCTCGGCCACCAGGGTCTTCGCGACGTACGCGATCCCGAGCGCGCCGATCATCAGGCAGGCGGTCAGCAGCGCGTCACGGCGGCGCCGCAGGAGCCAGAGGATCGCCGGAACGACGACAGCGATCACGGCGCCGACCGCGGCCTGCGCGACCAGCGTCGCCGCCTTGGCGACGAGGGTCAGGGCGGGAGTCCGCAGGCCGGCGAGGTGCTCGTCGAGACGGAGGTCCGCGTTGGTCAGCGCGGCGGTCTTGGCGGCCGGGCCCAGCGCCGCCAGGACGGCCAGCAGGAGCACCCCTCCGATGATCTTCGTCCGACCTGCCACGTCCCGCCCTTCCAGCCCACCACGGCGTTCACCGTGACTTCACGATCAGGACACGTTAGCGCCGTGATCGCCACACTGCGCCGCAGACGCGACACATCGGGTGAGTGACGGAGGACACGGGTGGGCCCGGATGCTTTCAGAGGCGATTCATAGCCTTCTCACAGCCACCGCTCCGCGAACTCCCATAGCTTCTGGACTCATGACAACGGCCCTGACCGAATCCGACACTCCAGCGAAGCCGCCCGCACGGCGGTTCTTCCCATCGGACCCCTCGGTCCTCCTGCTGGCGGCGACCGTCGTGGTCGCCGTCGCGGTGGCTCCGTTCGAGCTGACCACGCTCTTCGGCCTGCCCGCCCACGCGCTGTTCCTGCACGTCCCGGTCGTTCTCGTCCCCATCCTGGCGGGCGTCGTCATCGCCCTGGCCGTACGCCCCGTCTGGCGGGTGCGGTATGGCCTGGCGGCCGGCGTCTTCGGCATCGTGACGATGGCGGCGACCGTCCTCACCGCCGGCGCCGGCGAGAAACTGCGGGACGAGCGCATGAAGCGATTCAAGGCGCTCAGCGGCGGCGCCGGCCGGCCGTCGGGCCGACCCGCGGGCGGCCCGCGCCAGGGCGGCGGAGAGGGGAACCTCCTGGAACGCCACGCCGAGCTGGGCTCGCAGCTGCGCCTGCTCGTGCTCGTCCTCGTCGTCCTCCTGGTCGTCCTCGTCATCCTCGCGCGGTACCGCGCGTACACGGCGGAGGGCTTCCTCGCCGGTCCGGCGCTCGGCACCGTGGTGGCGGCCCTCGCCGTGGTGGCCGCCGTCGTCTCGGCGATCTGGGTGATACGGACCGGTCACCTCGGCGCCAAGATGACCTGGCACGAAGGCGGCTGAGCACGGGCGGGGGCGCACCCGGCCCCCGCCCGGACCGTTCGAGATGAGACGTCGGGGACCGATCCGGACACGGCTCGGTCCCCGACCCGTACGTACGACAGGAGGCCGTCACGGAGGGTGGCGGGACCGACACCTCTGCCTGCCCGGACGTGTAGCGCAGCCCCCACCGGCAACATAGAGTCATGAAGCGGCAACTCTTTGTCATCGATGGGAGCCGGGTTGGCCTCGGGGCGGCGGGCGAGGGACGGTGCGATCCGGATGGCGCGCATGACCGCCGTCATCCTGTGGGCGCTGGCCGTGACCGTCGTCATCCTCGTGCACGGCACCGCCCCGCACGGCGCCCATGCGGCGGCCGTACTGGCGTCGATCCAGGCCGATCATCCGGCGCTCTCCCCATGCCCGGCCTCCCGCTCGACGGACCGGCTGCGCCACGATCCGGGTGACGGCGGCCGGCCCACACCCTGGGGCCACTGCGACGCCGTCCTGCACCGGGCGCCCGCGCCGCCCTCCGGCCCCGGCGCGCAGCCCCTCCGCCCGTCCACCGCGCAGCCCGCCGGACCGAGTGCGGACCCGCGCGGAACGGCGCCCCGCCGGGCCGACCGCCCGGCACGGCACGCCGCGCAGCCCGAACCCGCGACCCTGCAGGTCTTCCGCTGCTGATCCGCGGCCCGCCCGCACGCGCGCGAAGCGGACATGCCGCGCGCGACGGGACCGCCGGTTCACCTCACCCGTCCCCAGCGCGAAGGACTTCGTCCCATGCAGTCACTGATCGACCATGCCCGCAGCTTTCATCAGCAGGTCGCGACCCACCGGGGGCTGCGCTCCCCGCTCCGGCCGGACCACACCCCACAGGCGATCTTCGTCTCCTGTTCCGACGCCCGGGTCGTCCCCTCGCTGCTCACCGGTTCCACGCCCGGTGACCTGTTCGAGCTGCGCACCGCCGGCAACGTCATCCCGCCCTACCGGGTGGGGCGGCTGACCGCCGAGGCCGCGACCCTGGAGTACGCCGTGGTGGTCCTCGGCGTCCGTGACCTGATCGTGTGCGGTCACACCCGGTGCGGCGCGGTCCGCGCCCGTACGAGCGGCGGCGCGCTCCGCCACGCCCCTACGACGAGATTCTGGCTGCTGCACACGCACCGCTGGCGGGGGATCCGCGCGCAGGAGCAGGAGGACCCGGGCCGGCCGCACCTCATCGCCCAGCTCGACAAGCTCCGCCGCTATCCGTGGGTGGCCCGGCGCCTGGCCGACGGCACACTGCGGCTGCACGGCTGGTTCTACGACGTCGAGACGGGCGCGGTCTGGAGATACCGGCCGGACACGGGCGCGTTCGTCCCCCTCTGACGCCCTCACCACCGCTCCGCTCCTCGCCTCAGGAACGTTCCCATCACCCCGGGTATGCTCGGAGAGTGACTGATCGATCACCTGCTGCGATGTGATCACACCATCGCCGGGGTCCGCGGCCGGCGCCGCGACCCCGGCGAGGGATGGTCGGGACCCGTCGGGGGGCGGGTTCGGGGGGTGCCATGTTCGGATCGCACGACACCGTACGGACGGCGCGGCGACGTTCGCTGCTGCGCCGCTGGTCCGGCCACGAGTCACCGCTGCGCCGGCTCGACTGGGTCCTGCTCGGCGCCGTCATGACGCTGACGCTCATCGGGACCCTCCTGGTGTGGTCGGCGACCCGGCCGGCCCTGCTGCACACCGGCCAGGATCCGCAGGTCTTCCTCAAGAAGCACCTGCTGACGGTGGGGCTGGGCTTCGGGCTGGCCGCGCTGGTCGCGGCACTGGACTACCGGCTCGTCCGCGCGTACGCGCCGATCGTCTACGGCGCGTCCTGCGTCGGCCTGATCCTCGTTCTCACGCCGCTGGGCTCCACCATCAAAGGGCATCACTCCTGGATCGAGCTGGGCGGCGGCTTCCAGCTCCAGCCCGCGGAGTTCGCCAAGGTGGGCCTGGTCGTGGTGCTCGCCGTGCTACTCGGCGAGCCGAGAGACGCCCAGACCGCGCCGGACACCCGCGACATCGTGGCCGCGCTCGCCCTCGCCGGGCTGCTCGCGGGCCTGATCATGATGCAGCCGGACCTCGGGACGACCATGGTCCTCGCCGTCGTCGTCCTGGCGATGATCGCGATCTCCGGCGCGTCGAAGCGCTGGCTGCTCAGCCTGGTGGCCGGCGGGGTCGGCGGCGGGATCGCCGCCTGGCAGTTCCACCTGCTGAAGCCGTACCAGATCAACCGGTTCATCGCCTTCGCCGATCCCTCGGCCGATCCGAGGGGCGCGGGATACAACGCGGCGCAGGCCCGCATCGCGGTCGGATCGGGCGGGCTCGCCGGTCAGGGATTGTTCCGGGGCCAGCAGACCGGCGGCCACTTCGTCCCCGAGCAGCACACCGACTTCATCTTCACGGTCGCCGGTGAGGAGCTCGGCTTCCTCGGCTCCGCGCTGATCGTCGTGCTCGTCGGAGTGGTGCTGTGGCGGGGCCTGCGCATCGCCGCCCTCTGCCCGAACGGCTTCGGCATGCTCGTGGCGACCGGGGTCGTGTCGTGGCTGGCGTTCCAGACTTTCGAGAACATCGGCATGACGCTCGGCATCATGCCGATCACCGGAGTCCCACTGCCGTACATCTCCTACGGCGGGTCGGCGACACTCGCCAACATGCTCGCACTCGGCCTGCTCCAGGCCGTCTACCTGCGCCAGCGCCCCTTCAGCTGACGGCGCCGAGGTCTCCGTCGCCGGGTACGCCGATGGTCCCGTAGGTGAGACGGGCGACCTCGACACAGGCCCCATTGGCTTCACTACGACTCGACTTACGCCAGTCGGCGCACTGCACGGTCATGTCACGGATCCAATCCTGTTCGAAGCCAGGTCAGATCTGATTACAGCAGGTGATGGTCGAACAGGCGCCGACGCCGCGCACGTCGGTGCCGAGGGTTTTCGATGCTCACGGCACCAGAACCCTCGGCACTGACGTGCGACGTGGCGACCGGTGCCGCGTCGTCCAGCGGGCGCTGCTGCTGTTGCTGAGTTCGCTGACCCGTCACCTGATCCGCGCCGCCGAACGCGATGCCACGAGCGCCTGAGGCGAACGGGCCGGGCGCGGGCTCAGGGCGTACGGACCTCCGGGACGCGGTCCAGTTCGACGCCGAAGTGGGCTCGGTAGGCGGCGAGCACCTGTGCGTCGTCGCCGAGCCGCTCCTTCCGCCGCTCGCCGTCGACCGTACGGGTGAGGGTGCGGCCGCTCAGGGTGATCCGGCCGGTCTCGGTGAGCAGTGAGCAGACGAGGGACCCGGTGAAGTGGGACCCGGGGGACGTGCGGTGCCACCAGCAGCCGGCGGCGAAGTCCCGCAGCGTGCGCGGACGGGTCTCCAGGCGGTAGACGGGCCGTCCGTCCCGCAGCACGTCGAGGTCGCCGTCGGCGGTCTCGACGATGCGGAAGATCCCCCCGGGGTCCTCCTGGTCGCCGCGCTCGTCGATCCGCAGCGGGTGGTGGGTGTGGTCGCCGAATCCGACGTCGACCAGCCACGGTCCGACCCGCAGGGCGAGGTGGTCGTATGGGATGCCGGGGTCGTCGTCGCCGAGGACACGGGCGGCGAGGTGCGTGACGTCGTAGCCCAGCGCCGACAGCAGCGCCCCGAACGCCCCGTTCAGCTCGTAACAGAACCCGCCCCGCCGCCGGTCGACGACCTTGGCGACGAGGGCGTCCTCGTCGAGGACGATGTCCTCGCCCAGGTGGACGGCGAGGTTCTCGAACGGCACGGTGCGCAGGTGCCGCAGGTGCAGGTCGCGGAGTGCGCCGTCGTCGGGACGCGCGGGCGCGTCCGCGCCGATGCGGGCCAGGTAGGCCTTCATCCGGGTTTCGTCCATGCCTCATTCACGCACGCGGGGACGGCGCCGGGCCATCGGTCGTGGGTCGTACGCCCGGTCGTAGGTCTAGGAGCGGAAGAGCGCGCTCTTCGGGCCCATGATCATGCGGTCGTTCGGGACGAGGGTGCGCATGACGGCGCGCAGCTCCGGCTCCTTGATCGACACGCAGCCGGCGGTCGGGGTGACGCCGCCGACGTGGAAGAAGATCGCCGACCCCAGTCCGGGCTTGGCGTTCGGCCGGTTGTAGTCGATGACGACGGCCTGGTGGTACGGGCCGCGCCGCGCGATGGCGGAGAGGTTCTCGTCGGTCGAGCGGCACGAGCCGGAGTAGTAATCGTTGTAGTGGCTCTTACCGGGGGTGGCGCCCCAGCAGTCGCCGCTGCCGCGCAGCGTGCGGTACTTGAGCTTCGTGCCCGAGTTGCCGAGGCCGAACGCCTCGGTGAGCGTGAACGAGCCGGTCGGGGTCGCGCCGTCGCCCTCGCGCTTGGCGCCCGGCCGGGCGAAGGCACCGGTTCCCGCGCGTCCGGTGGTGACGCTGATCCGCTTCCACGATCTGCCGTGCTTCGCGCACTCGCTGACCACCACGTGGTTCGAGGCGTACGAGGGGGAGATCGCGAACACGACGTGCGCGGCCGACCCGGTCGTGTACCGGAGCCTGCCGTGGTTCGCGGCGGAGCACGGGTCGAAGGTCTGGGCCTGCGCGGCGGGCGCCAGTGCGGTGAGCGCGGTCCCGCCGGCGAGGGCGAGGGACGCGAGGACGGCGGTTCGATGCGGCTTCATGAGCACCCCCAGCGGTGTTCGGCGCAACAACCCTACGCACCCGGATGCGGGCGATCTAGGGTGGCGCCATGACGAATCTTCCGGAGCGGCGCGAGATGCGCATCTCCGACGCCGAGCGCGACCAGGTCGCGGCGATCCTTCGTGAGGCGGCGGGCGAGGGCCGGCTCGACCTCGAGGAGCTCGACGAGCGCCTCACGGCAGTCTACGCCGCCAAGACGTACGGCGATCTGGAGCCCATCACCCATGACCTGCCCGAACCGGCGGCCCGGCCGGCCGCCGCGCCGCGCGGGGACCGGTTCGGCGGGACACCCGTCTCCCGTGCGGCGTTCGGGATCATGAGCGGGTTCCAGCGCAAGGGCGCGTGGGTCGTCCCGGAGGAGTTCACCGCCGTGGCGTTCTGGGGCGGCGGGCAGTTGGACCTGCGGGATGCGAAGTTCGAGACGCCCGTGGTGACCATCCGGGCGTTCGCCGTGATGGGCGGCGTGGAGATCCTCGTTCCCGAGGACGCCGAGGTGCACGTGAACGGCATCGGCATCATGGGCGGCTTCGACCACCGCGCGAGCGGCGTGGGCGCCGCCGGCGCGCCGAAGATCATCATTACCGGTTTCGCGTTCTGGGGCGGGGTCGGCGTCCAGCGCCGAGCCTCCGACGCCGAGACGGGGCGCCGGAGGCTCGAGGGTTAGGAACCCGCGCGTCTCACTCCGGGTCGCGAGCGCGCCTCGGGAGCAGGAACGCCGCGAGGAAGGTCAGGCCGAGGAGCCCCACCTCGACCCAGAGCACGATCTTCATCGTCGCGACGAACCCGCTCTTCACCGCCGTACGGCCGGCCTCGGCGGCCGCCCGCTGGGCCGGGACGCCCGCCGCGCGCACCTCCCCCTCGGCGCGGAGGCAGGACGCGGGGACGGTCTCGGTGTCCTTGGCCACCGCCCGGTCGTGACCGCAGTCGCGCAGCCCGGCGACGAGCCGGTCCCGTGCCGGTCCGGACACTCCGGCCGCGGCGAGCGTCTTCGGCGCCGTCGTGTCCGTGGCCGACGCGATCTCCCCGCCGAGGACCCCGAAGAAGATGGTGCCGAGGACGGCGACCCCGAGCGCGCTGCCGAACTGCTGCACGGCGGTGAGCGTGCCGGACGCCGAACCGGTCTCGTGCGGCTCGACTCCCGCCAGAACGATGTCGAAGAACGGTGCCATCAGCACGCCCATACCGGTGCCGGTGAGCGTGAGCGCGGGCACGAAGTCCCACGGGCCGACGCCCGTGCCGGCCAGGTGGAGGGTGAGGACGACGGCCGCGACGCCGAGGGCCATCACCACCGTCCCGCCGTGGATCACCCGGCGGCCGTACCGCTGGACCGCCTGGGCGACGCCGAAGCCGATGACGACGCCGGCCGACCACGGCACCGTCGCCAGCCCGGCCCGCAGTGGGGAGTACCCGAGACCGATCTGCAGGAAGAGGCTGAAGACCAGCGAGAACCCGGCCATGCCGGAGAAGAACACGGTGCCGACGATCAGGCCGCCCGTGTAGCCGCGCTTGTGGAACAGGCTGGGCACGACCAGCGGATCACCGCCCGCGCGCTTCGTGCGGGCCTCGTACCAGCCGAAGAGCCCGAAGACGGCGACGCCCGCGGCGATCATCGCGAACGCCCACGTCGGCCAGCCGAGCTCACGGCCCTGGACCAGCGGGTAGATCAGCAGCAGTGAGGCGAGGGCGGCCAGCACCACGCCGGCGAGGTCGAGCCGGGGCGCCTCCGTGGAGCGGGTGGCGGGCAGGAACCGCAGCCCGCCGAGCACGGCCAGCAGCCCGAGCGGCAGGTTGATGAGGAAGATCATCCGCCAGCCGGTGCCGAAGAGGTCGGCGTCGATGAGCCAGCCGGCGAGGATCGGGCCGCCGACCGAGGACAGGCCCATGACCGGGCCGAACGCCCCGAACGCCTTGCTCATCTCCTCCTCGGAGAACATCTCTTTGATCATGCCGAGCCCCTGCGGCAGCATGACGGCTCCGAAGAGCCCCTGGAGGCCGCGGAAGGCGATCAGCGTCTCCGGTGACTGCGCGAGGGCGCACAGCAGGGAGCCGGCGGTGAAGCCCACCGCGCCGATCACGAACATCCGCTTGCGGCCGACGACGTCGCCCAGCCGCCCGCCGGTGATCAGGCCGACCGCCATCGCCAGCGTGTAGGCGGCGCCGAGCCACTGGACGATGCTCGCGCTGCCGCCCAGGTCGGCGCGGATCGACGGCGCCGCGATGCTCGTGATCATGGCGTCGAGCATGTCCATCACCTCGGCGGCGAGGATGACGAACAGGGCGGCCCACCGCCATCGGTACACCGCCGGGGTGCCGACGCCCGCCCGGGACTCGTCGGTCGCGGTCATGATCTCTCCTTTGGACTTTTAACTCGGTTTCAGAGAAGATATATCTCGTACTCGAAGAGAGGTCAAGACATATCGCGTTTGACGCCAAGTGTCCGGCAGGAGGACACGCTCGCGCCTCGGGGGGTTCAGCGCTCCAGCGCGGCCAGGTGGGCGGCCGCCACGTCGAGGTCGTCCTCGGCGAAGACCCTGATCCCGCCGCGCTCCAGCAGGGCGGCCGTGACGCCCTCCCCAGGCACGGTCGTGCCGCTGAAGCCGCCGTCGTAGATCCGCGCGACGCCGCACGAGGGGCTGCGTTCCTTGAGGATCGCCATCCGCACGCCGTGCGCGCGGGCCTGGTCGAGGGCGTGCCGCGCACCCTTGAGGAAGTGGGCCGTGACGTCCGTGCCGTCGGGGGTCAGCACCCGCGCCCGCCCGTCGAGCACGTCCCCGCCGAGCCCGCCGTGGATCTCGGCGGGCGGTCGCGGCACGGGCAGCCCGCCCCGCACCTCCGGGCAGACCGGCACGAGCCGCCCCTCGTCCCGCCACCGCGCGAAGACGGCGTGGTCGCTGCGCTTGCCGGTGCCGTCATAGCGGACCGGCGTGCCCAGCAGGCAGGAGCTGACGAGGATGCGTTCCATCGTGTTCAGCGTAGTCAACCCCCGAGTACACGAATGTGACGACGGTCTCATACCTCGGCGGCGCCCGGCCGTGCCACACTCCGGATCATGAGCTCGATGCAGGCTGACCTCCGACGTGGACTGGCCTTCGTCCGCCCGGTCGGCAGGACCCGCGAGAGCGCCGTCGAACCCGATCTGCCGCCCGCACGGGTCCTCGCGCTGCCCCGGCGCGGCGAGGTCACCGTGCGGGTCGTCGAGGGCCCCGCGCCCGTCCTGCTCCTACACGGGTGGGCGCTGACCGCGGACGTGAACTTCTGCCACCTCATGCCGCACCTGTCCCAGGGCATGGTGGCCATGGACCACCACGGGCACGGCCACGGGCCGGACCGGCCCGGGCGGTTCCGCATCGAGGCCGCGGCGGACGACCAGGCCGCGCTGCTCGACGCGCTCGGCATCGACGAGGTCGTCGTGTGCGGCTACTCCCTGGGCGGCCCGGTCGCCCTCGAACTCGCGCGCCGCCACCCCGACCGGGTCGCCGGCCTGGTGCTGCAGTCCACCGCCCTGCGCTTCGACAGCCCCGCCGACCGGGTGACCCGGCCCCTGCTGAAGGCGCTCCGGCCGCTGACCCGCTTCGACGTCGGCCGTACGGCGCCGCTGCGCTACTTCAGCGACACGCGCAAGCGCAGCGCGGAGACGGCCCGGCTGTGGCCCTGGCTGCGCCGTGAGCTCGTACGGGCACACCCCCGCGCGATCATCGACACGATGCTGGCGGAGTACGAGTTCGACTTCCGGCGGCACGCGCCTCAGCTCGCCGGGCTGCCCACGGCCGTGGTCGTGACGACGCGGGACCGCGCGGTGCCGCCCGATGATCAGTACGCGATGGCCCGCCGCCTGGACGCCGAGGTCCTCGAGATCGACGACGACCACGACGTCTTCCTCGCCGACCCCGAGACGTACGTCGCGACGACCCTGGAGGCGATCCGGCGCGTCACCACCTGACGGTGGTGTTCGTCAGGTACTCGGACGTGAACGCCGTACGGTCGCCGTCGCGTGTGCCCGGCACCGGGAACAGCCGCGCCGACAGCGGCTTGCGCAGGCGTACGGCCAGGGCGGTGACGTCCAGCAGCAGCCGCGCGATGGCGTCGGCGGAGCTGTCGCCGGGCAGCGGCACGGTGTCCAGGCCGGTGCCGCAGACCGAGGAGTACGCCAGCAGGTCGTGCAGGCCGATCCGGCCCTCCTCCCAGCGCCGGGCGAGCACGACGTCCTCCATCACCGGCAGCATCAGCCCGTTGTAGCCGCAGGTCGGCAGGCTCGTGCTCCGGATGCCCGCGGTGAGCGCGGCGGCGACGGCGAGCGTGCCGGGCGCGCCGAACTCCCCGGTGATCTCCTCGAACGCCGCGCCGATGGAGTCCGGCCCGTTCGGGGCGGGCGACAGGTCGATCCCGCCGAACGCCACGCCCAGTTCGGCCGCGACCTGCTCGGCGAGCCGGACGACCGGCGTGGCCTCCTCGGTGACGGCGGCGGCGAGGCGCTCGGTCAGCCCGTCCAGTCCTTCTTTGGCCGCGCCGACCGCGATGCTCGCGCCCTGCAGGCCGACCGTGAGGTTCGCGGGGCCCTCGTGGTGGGCGGCGGGGAAGAATGGGCTGCCCGGCGGGACGCACGCCAGCGCGGCGAACCGGAAGTTGCCGAAGCCCTCCTCCGTCTCGTCCGCGAGCCGCAGCATCGCCTCGGCCGCGGGCCGGGCCGCCGCGGTGTTGCCGTCGAGGCGGACGGTGCAGTGCAGCGCGTCGTTGCCGATGAGCAGGTCCGGGATCGTCTCGACCCCCGACGTCGCCGGGCCGAGCGAGAGGTACGTCAGGCCGGCGTCGTCCAGTGCGGCCTGCAGGTCGCGCGCGTACGCGGCGGTCGGCGTCATGTCGCCGAACACCGGGCGGGTGGACAGACGCAGCGTCTGCACCTCGTATCCGGCGTCGCGGAACACCGCCTCCGCGCGGCGCAGCGCGTCCGCGCCCTTCGCGACGACGTCCGCGGCGAGCGGGTGCGGCTCGGGCACCCCGAGAGTGAGCGTACGGATCGGGACCATGGCTCAAATCATGTCAAAGAACCCGTCGGCCACCAGATCGGGCAGCACGGCGAGCGCCCGGGCCCGTACGGCGGCGGCGTCCGCGCCGGTCAGCTCGGCGATCGCGTCGAGGAGCGGTCCGAGCGGCAGGTCGCCGTCACAGGCCCCGGCCAGCGCCGCCTCGACCGTTCCGACCTGGGCGGCGCGGCGCAACCCGTACGTCTGCCGCAGCACGATCCGCTCGGGATCCTCCGCGCCGGGCGGGCCGATCTGCTCCTGGACGACCCCCGGCGCGGTGCGCAGCGTCGTCTCCGGAGTGAGGCGCGGCCGGGGGCGTACGACGTCCCGGACGTACGCGCCCACGGGCTGGTCGACCGCGTGCCGCAGCTCCTCGACCCGTACGTCCTCCCCGCCGGAGGCGTGCAGGGTGATCCAGCCGAAGCCGACGCCGGTGACCTTGTGCGCCTCAAAGTAGTCGAGCCAGGCGTCGTAGCGGCGGCGGTACTCCGGCGAGCCCACGTCGCAGGAGTCGCGCAGCCACAGCTCGGCGTACTCCGCGGGGTCCTGCACGTCGCGCTGCACCACCCAGCCGTCGACGCCCTCGATCCAGTCCGCGACGCGCTCGCGCCAGTCCTCGCCCTCGACGTTCAGCCAGTTGGCCAGCAGGTGACACCAGCCGCCCGGCGCCAGGTGCGCGGGCGCCCGCCGGACCAGGCGCCGGCACAGCTCGTCGCCCGGCAGTCCCGTCTCGCGGTACTCGAAGCGCAGTCCCGGTGAGATCACGAACGGCGGGTTCGACACGATCAGGTCGAACGTGCGGCCCTCGACGGGCTCGAACAGCGAGCCCTCCAGCAGCTCGGCGTCGATCCCGGACAGCGCGAAGCTCAGCCGCGCCAGGTCCAGGGCGCGCGAGCTGACGTCGGTGGCGGTCACGCTCCGGGCCCGGTCCGCCAGGTGCACGGCCTGTACGCCCGATCCCGTGCCGAGGTCGAGCACGTCGCCGACCGGGCCGCGTGCGACGAGCTGCGCCAGGTTGTTCGACGCGCCGCCCTGCCCGACGACGTGGTCGGGCCGGAGCGGGACCCCGCCCGGCCGGGCCTTCAGGTCGGACACGATATGACCGCGGGCCGAGGGCGGCTCGCCGGCGCCCGACGCGGACTCGACCGGTTCGACGTGCAGCAGCGCGCGGACCTCGCCGCCCGACCGCTCGACCAGGCCCAGGGCCGCCAGGTCGTCGGCCGGCAGCGCCGACTCCGGGACCGGGACCTGCAGCCAGAACAGCCGGACCAGGGTCTCCAGCGGCGTGCCGCCCCGCGTGGCGCGCAGCGCCGGAACGATCTCGTCGCGGGCCAGCGCCGCACCGGCGACCGGCCCGAGGAGGTGCCGCACCCCGGCGACGGTGTAGTCGGCGTGCTCGAACAGCCCGCGCACGCGCCCGGCGGCGCCCTCGTCGACGGTCACGCTCAGCCCAGGTACTTGACGAAGCCGTTCGCGAGGGCCTCGGCCATCTTCTGCCGGCCCTTCGCGCTCTTCATCGTCGCCGCGTCGCCCGGGTTGCGCATGTTGCCCGCCTCGATGAACACGGCCGGCCGGGTCGAGACGTTCAGGCCGCCGAGGTCGCCGCGGACGTCGATGCCGTCCTTGCCGAGGTACGTGGAGTACGGGATGCCGGTGCCCTCGTGGAAGGCGTCGCGCAGGTCCTTGCCCAGCCTGCGGGACGGCGCGAGGATCGCGTCGTTGTGGCCGCCCTTGATGTGCGCCGGCTCGATGATGTGGAACCCGTGGCCCTTGGCGGGCGCCCCGTCACCGTGGATCGACAGGACCGCGTCGGCGTGCGCCCGGTTGCCGATCCGGGCACGCTCGTCGACGCACGGGCCGACGCCCGTGTCGCTGTGCCGGGTCAGGACGACCTCGGCGCCCTTCGCCCGCAGGATCTTGGTGAGACGGGTGGCGACGTCCCAGGTGAACGCGTGCTCGGAGTAGTCGTCGTTCGTCGAGGTGCCGGTCGTGTTGCAGGGCTTCTTGCCGTTGTAGACGTCGACGGGCTTGTTGATGACCTCGGGGTGTTTCGCGTTGCCGCCGTTGTGGCCCGGGTCGACGACGATGACCTTCCCGGCGAGCGGCCCCTGCCCGCCCGATCCGCCCGTCGGCGACGGAGCCCCGGAGGAGGCCGGGGCGGGGTGCGAGCCGGCCGACGCCGACGGCGGAGCCGCCGACGCCGACGACGAGCCCCCGGACCCGCAGGCGGCGAGACCACCCGCGAGCACGGTCATGACCAGGGCGCTCAGCGCCCTGCCGGAGCGAACCGTCGAACAACGCATCACGACCAGTCTGCCAAACTCCGGCGGGTGCGGTGCCCCGCCCCTCGAAAACAGGTGGCCGCCGTCGGAGAAGCGGGTGGCCGCCGCCGTTCTCTCCGCGCTGAGTGGAACGGCGACGGCCACGTCCTGACGCCGGGCGGCCGCTCGATCAGCGCACCACGCTCTCCTTGCCGAGAAGGACGGCGAGGGCCCTGGCCTCGTCGGCGTCCAGGCCGAGCACCACACGGGGCCGTCCCCACGGATGGTCGATCGAGTGGCTGACGTATCCGGCGACGGACTCCGTCACCTCCTCGATCAGCCCGCGTGCGTGCCGCCACTGCGACCAGGCGCGTTCCAGCTCACTCGCCGCGCGCTGCGCGGATGACACAAGCTCGGGATCACGCACGATCGCCTCCTGGCATCTCTCGGCTCCGCCCGTCCGCCGCCCGGCGGTCCCGGGCCTGCGCCCCGGCCGTCCCCCCGAACAGGGCCGGCGACGACTCCCGAGGACCCGCCGGGCGGCGGTCACGCGTCCATTAAGGCGGGCACGCCGGGCCGGGGTACGCGGGTTCGGCGGAGCTTGACGCCCCCCTTACCGATCGCAGACCACGGCGGGACGAGAGGCGTACGAAGGTAGATCGGCGATGCCGTACGGTCAGCCCGGGATGGGACCGGCGGTCGAGGCCGGGCCGGCCGGGGACGGGCCGGTGGTCGAGCGGATCACCAGGTGCGGCACCACCAGAGTCTGCTTCGGCGCCCGGAACGGGTCGTCGATGCGCGCGCACAGACGCTCGGCGGCGACCCGGCCCATGTCGCGGCGGGGCTGATCGACGCTGGTCAGTGCGATGTGGCGGATGGCCGCGAGGTGGGTGTTGTCGTATCCGACGATCGAGATGTCGGCCGGGACGCGCAGGCCGCGTTCGTCGGCGGCGGACAGGACGCCGGTGGCGACGAGGTCGTTCGGGGCGAAGATGGCCGTCGGCGGCTCGGGGCCCTCGAGCAGCTTGCGGGCGGCGCGGTAGCCGCCCTCCTCGGTGAAGTCGCCGGGCTCCACGACGATCCGCTCCGCCAGCCCGTGCCGGCGCATCGCCGATTCGTACCCGGTCCGGCGGTAGTGCGCCGTCGTCGACGACGCGCCCTCGATGTGGGCGATCCGGCGATGGCCGAGCTCGACGAGGTGGTCCACCGCGAGCCGCGCGCCGAGTTCGTCGTCGTCGACGACGATGTCCACGCCGTCGATGTCGCGTTCCCCCACCAGGACGACGGGGACGGTCTTGGCGATGTCCGTGAGCGTCTCCGGGACGACGCTGAGCAGCACGAGCCCGTCGACGCGCATCTCCAGGAACGCCTCGACGGCCTCGGCCTCGAACTGCGGGTCCCAGCGGCCGCTGCCGACGAGCATCCGCAGGCCGGCGCCGTGCAGGCTCTCCTGCAGTCCGTCGAGGAACTCGGCGAAGAACGGGTTGTGCAGGTCGGCGACGAGCGCGCCGATCAGCCGGGTGCGTCCCTCGACCAGGCTGCGGGCGACCGCGTTGGGACGGTAGCCGAGCTCTCGGGCCGCCTTCAGCACCGCCTGCCGTCGTGCCTCGCTGACGTGCGGTGACCCGCGCATGACGAGCGAGACCAGCGACTTCGACACGCCGGCGCGCTCCGCCACGTTGCGGATGGTCGGCTTCGCCGCCGGCACCTTGGGCACGGCCGCCTCCTGGCGTGGGTCCTCGGGCATGGGGGTTCTCCTGTCCCAGCGACCGCCTGAATCAGGGACAGATACCGGCGGACCGCCGCAAGGGAGGAGATGCCATGATGCCCTCCTATCGCCTCTCTCGCCCGTAACCCTCAGTAATGGGCATGCCTGAGAGGCATTTCGGGCCAGGTCACTACTTTCGGTCCATGCGCTGACCAGCTATTGACCGAACCACCGCGAGAAAGCCCGCTCCGATACGCTTCCACTGTGGGTGATCGCGCAACCGCTCCGGACGAACAACCGGGGCAACTCCGGCGTTCCACCGGCGGGCGACCGGGCCGGCGTCGGCTGAGCGTCGACGAGCGCCGTGAGGAGCTGATCTCCGCCGCCCTGGAGCTGTTCAGCGACCGGCCGCCCGAGGAGATCTCGATCGATGACGTGGCCGACGCGGCGGGGGCGTCCCGCGCGCTGGTCTACCACTATTTCGGCGGCAAGCAGGAGCTTTACCTCGCGGCACTGCACACCGCCGCCAAGCAGCTCGGCGAGTTGCTCGACCCGCCGGCGGAGGGGCGGGGGCTGGAGCGGCTGGCCGTGTCGCTGCACCGCTACTTCGACTTCGTCGAGCACTACGCCGCGGCGTTCGTCGCGCTGCTGCGGGGCGGCCCGGCGTACCGGACCGGCGAGATCGGCGAGGTGATCGAAGGCATCCGCAACTTCGTCATGAGCCGCATCATCGCCACGATCGGCGCGGACGACCCGGGCCCCATCCTGCGCATCACGCTCCGGTCGTGGATGGCCTCGGTGGAGACCGCCGGCCTCGACTGGCTCGAACACCGCGACATCCCCCGGGACGAACTCGAACGCCTGCTCATCGATCATCATGTCGTGCTCCTGGACGTCGCCGCCCGGCACGATCCGCAGGTGGCGGCGCTCATCGACCGGCTGTCCCGGGAGTCCCGCGCCACCTGACCCCCCTGCCGGTGACGCCCCGGTCGCCCTCCGGACACCGGCGACACGCCGGACGGCGCGGATGCCCCGCCCGGTCTCGGGCGGGGCATCCATCACCTGGAGTCCGTGCAACCCCCCTCGGCCCCGAACGTGCGGGACCGGTCGAACCTCACGGAAGCTCCCCGACCTCCCGCGGACGGCGGACATCCGCCATCGCGCGGCTCATGCGACACGCCCGGCGACCGCCGGCCGTGCGCCCCCCAGTTGAACGTCGCCGGCGGGTCCGTACCGGTCACCGACGACTGATCGGGGTGCTCCGACTACTCCGACCGCTGCTGCGGGATCCCCCCCAGCAGAGCGCGGACCTCGGCCTCGCGGTAGCGCCGATGCCCTCCCAGCGTCCGGATTGACGTCAACTTCCCGGCCTTCGCCCAACGGGTGACGGTCTTGGGGTCGACGCGGAACATCGTCGCCACCTCTGCCGGCGTCAGCAGGGGCTCGGCCTCTGGCGTACGAGCTGACATTTGTGCGGCCTCTCCTCCGTGGACCGATGACAGCGATCCAGCGTTTGAACCTCGCGCGTGCCACTGATGTCTCTTATGGTCTGGATGGACCACTTTGACATCACAAGACGTAACCATGCCACCACTGAGCGCAACAGGCAAGTCCCTGATAGCAACTCTGTGATTTTTGGTGGTCGAGTCACGCTGCGTGATTCTAGCGACACGTATAGTCGCATCGCGCGGTGATTCGGCTAATTTTGCTCAGTTGGCGGATTCAAGAGCTCGTACAACCCGCCACCGGGCGGTCACACGCTTGTGCATCGCGACGGCGACCTCGGCCTGCCCGGTCTCCAGTCCCATGATCGCAGCAGCGATCTCTCCGACCGACTCATCGGCGCGCAACGCCGCGTCGTCGAGCAGGTGCACCAGTCCGCCGTAGTCGAGTTCCACCAGAGAGTGCGGGTGAAACTCCTCGAGCCAGCGCCCCACCGACTCGATGTCCCCGAGCTCCAGGCCGTCGCCCACCTGGCGCCGCAGGACACCACGGGCACGCGCGACACGCCGTCGGGCCTGGGCCATCGGTGTCACGTAGATCAGCGTACGGGTCGGCGTGGCGGTCGTCGGCCCGCCGGATCCGGGCTCCCCCTGGCCGCCGAGCACGAGCCAGCGCTCCTTGGCCACGAACGGCACGAACCAGGCGAGCGGCACCTGCCACGTGCTGGACAGGATGTGCGGGGTCAGCGGCCCGGACGCGCGCTTCCAGCCCTCGAACGCCTCGTCCGCCTGCTCGGCGACGCGCGCCGGCACGAACATCTCCGCCAGCCCGTCGGGCATCTCCGCCCGGAAGCGGTCGAACGCCAGCCACGACCGCAGCCGCGTCTCCCAGGGGCAGACATATGTCACCCCTTCGACACGCCTCACATACGCGTCACCGCTCTCGCGTGTCGGCGCCACGATCGGCGGAACCGCGATCATCCGCCAGAGCGCACGCGTATGCTCGACGCCCAGCGCACCGACCCGCCGTGGCCGCTCCTGCGAATCGGCGTACGCCTCCCAGCGCGAGCGCTCCGGCTCGGGATAGGCGGCCAGCGGTTCGTACACCCGGAGGTAGGCGGCGTAAGGCAACACGACCGCATCGTTACACGACCGTACGGAAAACGCTCGTCGCCCGGGCCGCCGAGATGCTCCTGAGACCTCTTCGGCGCATCGCCGCGCCATTGCCCGCGCACCGCCGTGCGGACGCCTACCCTGATCCTGTCGGACTCATGCCCCACCCCGGCCATGGGCAGCGTGTGCTCAGAGAGGAGCCACCACAGTGACGAAGGTCTTCGGCACACCCCACGAACAGGTCGTCTTCTGCCACGACGAGGCCAGCGGTCTCAAGGCGATCATCGCCATCTACTCGACCGCGCTGGGTCCCGCGCTCGGCGGCACCCGCTTCTACCCCTACGGTTCCGAGGACGAGGCCCTCGACGACGTCCTCAACCTCTCCAAGGGCATGGCGTACAAGAACGCCCTGGCCGACCTCGACCTCGGCGGCGGCAAAGCGGTCATCATCGGCGATCCGGCGACGGACAAGTCCGAGGCGCTGCTGCGCGCGTACGGGCGCTTCGTGCAGTCGCTGCGCGGCCGCTATTTCACGGCCTGTGACGTGGGGACCTTCTCCGAGGACATGGACGTCATCGCGCGGGAGTGCGCGTACGTGACGGGCCGCACGGTCGCGCACGGCGGGGCCGGGGACTCCTCGATCCTCACCGCGTACGGAGTGTTCCAGGGCATGCGGGCGGCGGCCGAGCGCGTGTGGGGTTCGCCGACCCTGCGCGGCCGTCGCGTGGGCGTGGAGGGCGTCGGCAAGGTCGGCCACCGGCTCGTGGAGCACCTGCGCGAGGACGGTGCCGACGTGGTGATCACCGACGTCGACGCGGCGGCCGTCGCGCGCGTACGGGCCCGGCACCCGGAGGTCGACGTGGTCGACGGCCACGCGGCCCTCATCGCCTCCGACATCGACGTGTACTCCCCCTGCGCGCTCGGCGCGGCCCTCGACGACGAGACGGTCGCGGTGCTGGGCGCCAAGGTCGTCTGCGGCGGGGCCAACAACCAGCTCGCCCATCCCGGCATCGAGAAGCAGCTCGACGACCGGGGTGTCCTCTACGCGCCCGACTACGTCGTGAACTCCGGCGGCGTGATCCAGGTGGCCGACGAGATCGAGGGCTTCGACTTCGATCGGGCGAAGCAGAAGGCGAGCGGCATCTTCGAGACGACCCGGCGAATCTTCGCGATCGCCGCAGACGAGGGCGTCCCACCCGCCGTTGCGGCCGATCGACTCGCCGAACGACGGATGTCCGAAATTGGCCGCCTGCGGGGCATCCTGCTGAACCCGTGATCGGCGCACGCTGCGGATCCTCCGTCCCGAGAAGGTCGCCGGAGCGCGTACGGGAACGGTGGGTTAAGCTCTAGACCAGCCGCTGCCGTGCAGACGACGTACCGAGCTAGGCGCAAAACGGGTACGGTTGTACCCGTAGTCGGTGCGTGGCGTGTTGTCGCGCCCGGTTGCGGATGCGTAAGCGAGCGTAAGTGGGGCCGATACGACGGGTCCCCGACCATCGAGGGGGTCGAGCCAATGGGGCGCGGCCGAGCCAAGGCCAAGCAGGTTAAGGTTGCTCGCCGGCTGAAGTACAACAGCGGCGGGACGGACCTGGAGCGCCTGCGCGGCGAGCTGGGCGTCAACCAGAACTCGCAAGATGACCATGACCCCTACGACGACGACTCGTCGTACGAAGACCTCGCAGCGCGCTATGCGGACTACGCCGAGGACTACGACGAGAAGAAGGACGGCACGAGGTAAGAGCGAGCCGAGTGCCGTCTCGGCGTCTGAGCCACCCGGTCGCCCGGCCGACCGAGGCCGGAGGGGTATGCCGGGATGTACGACCGAAAAGCGTCCCCGCCACACGGCGGGGGCGCTTTTCGTAACCCCTGACCGACCCTGAGTCCTCCCCCCGCCCGCCCCACCGGCCGGGCCGTCGGGCGGCCTGAACTCCGGGCCGCGCGGCAGGCGTCGCGTCGCGGTGGTGGCCGGTGTGCCGGGGAGCGGAGCGTGGCGGAGCCGCTACGCGGCCAAGGTTGCGGGCCGGAGTTTGTAGGAGTCCGCACTGGCACGTTCCAGAAGAATGTGCAGAAATGCCGGGAAACTCACTCTTCGTAAGTTCCTAACGCGTTGAGCGTTTTTTCAGGAGTTTTCAAGCTGACAACGGACTTGACTCCCGGCCATATGCGGACGTGATCTTTGCCGTCTCTTGGGCGACGATCGGCGTGTTCGAGACCCGTGATCCGGGTCCCCGCCACCCCCGCCAGGAGAGACGTCCATGCCCCAACCTCCCACCCGGCGGCGGCCTCGTCGCCTCCCCCATCCGCTCGCGGTGTCATCCGTGGGCGGGCGCGTGGGCGCCCTCGTCGTGGCGCTCATGACGGCCGTCCTGACAGTGATCAGCGTTCCGGCGGCCTCCGCGTCCGGCCTCCCGGCCAAGAGACCCGTCCCGCACACCAAGGCGTCCGGTCCGGCCGCCCCGGGCCTGCATCCCACCAGCCGGGCGTGCGCCAAGCCGACCCGGGCCGGGGAGATGGCCTGCCTGTCGTTCGTTCGCGACGACGCCATCGGGCCGAAGGGCGTGCAGCCGAACAGCGACCCGGCCGGACTGGCACCCGCCGATCTGGTCGACGCGTACGCCCTGCCCGACACGGGCGCGGGGCGGACGGTGGCGATCGTCGACGCGTTCGACAGCCCGAACGCCGAGGCCGACCTGGCGGTGTACCGGCAGCAGTACGGCCTGCCGCCGTGCACGACCGCCAACGGCTGCTTCAAGAAGATCGACCAGCGCGGTGGGACGAGCTACCCCCCGCCGAACTCCGGCTGGGCCGGTGAGATCGCGCTCGACGTCGACATGGTCAGCGCGGTCTGCCCCAGTTGCAAGATCCTGCTGGTCGAGGCCGACGACAACTACATGGAGAACCTCGGCGCGGCGGTGAACCAGGCGGTCGCGCAGGGCGCCAAGTTCGTCTCCAACAGCTACGGCGGCGGTGAGGGCTCCGACGAGATCCAGGCGGACGACGCCTACTTCGACCACCCCGGCGTCGTGATCACGGCCAGCAGCGGTGACGACGGGTACGGCACGAGCTATCCGGCGGCGTCGCCGGACGTCACCGCCGTCGGCGGCACGTCCCTGGTCAAGGACTCCTCCGCGCGCGGCTGGACCGAGACCGTGTGGGACGGCGCGGGCAGCGGCTGCTCGGCCTACGAGTCCAAGCCGTCGTTCCAGCAGGACACCGGCTGTGCCCGGCGGTCGATCGCCGACGTGTCCGCGGTGGCGGACCCGAACACCGGCGTCGCCGTCTACTACGGCGGCTGGCACGTCTACGGCGGCACGAGCGCGTCGGCTCCGATCATCGCCTCGGTGTACGCGCTCGCGGGCACGCCCGCCGCGGGCTCCGCGCCGAACGCCCTCCCGTACGCCCACCCGGGCGACCTCAACGACGTGACGAGCGGGTCGAACGGCGACTGCGACCCGGCGTACCTGTGCACGGCCGGGTCCGGGTACGACGGGCCGACCGGGCTCGGCACGCCGAAGGGCGTCGGGGCGTTCCGGTCCGGGCCGCACGGCATCGTCACCGGCACGGTCACGGACGGCGCCGCGCCACTGGCCGCCGCCAAGGTCACGGCGGGCGACGCCACGACCACGACCGACGGGCAGGGCGACTACACGCTCAGCGTTCCGCCCGGGACGTACGACGTGACCGCGAGCAAGTTCGGCTACGCCGCCAAGACGGTCGCCGGCGTGCAGGTCGCCGACGGGCAGACGGTGACCGAGAACTTCGCGCTGACCGCCAAGGCGCGCGTCAACGTGACCGGTCTCGTACGGGACGGGTCCGGCCACGGCTGGCCGATGTACGCGACGGTCCGGGTCAAGGACGAGCCGACCTCGGTGACGTACACCGATCCGAAGACGGGCCGGTACGCCCTGAGCCTGCCCGCCGACGACACGTACACGCTGCAGGTCGATCCGCTGTACCCGGGCTACCGGTCCGATTCGGCGGACGTACGGGTCGGGTCCTCCGACACGACGCACGACGTCACCACACTGGTGGACCAGACGACGTGCAGCGCGCCCGGGTACGGCTTCACCTACTCCGGCACCACGCAGGGCTTCGACGGCACGGCCGCCCCGGGCGGCTGGACGGTCGACGACAAGCCCGGCAAGGGCCAGACGTGGGTGTTCGACGATCCGGGCGGGCGCGGCAACCGGACCGGCGGAACCGGCGGGTTCGCCATCGTCGACAGCGACGAGTACGGCTCGGGCAACACCCAGGACACGTCGCTGGTCAGCCCGGTCCTCGACTTCAGCGGCAAGGCGCACCCGATCGCGTCGTTCCGCAGCGACTACTACCACTACTCCGGTCAGGCCGGTGACGTGGACCTCAGTGTCGACGGCGGCCAGACGTGGACGACGGTCGCGCACCACGCGGCCAGTGCCCGCGGTCCCCGGACGGAGACGGCCGACCTGTCGGCGGCGGCCGGCAAGAGCGCGGTCCAGGTGCGGTTCCACTTCACGGGGAAGTTCGGCTACTGGTGGCAGGTCGACGACGTGTTCCTGGGCGAGCGCACGTGCGCCCCGGTCTCCGGCGCCCTCGTCCTCGGCCAGGTCCTCGACGGCAACACCGGCGCGGGCGTGAACGGCGCCACCGTGACCTCGGCCGACCGGCCGGCGGAGAAGGCGACGTCGGCGGCGACGCCGGACGACCCGAACCTCGGTGACGGCTTCTACTGGCTGTTCTCCTCGGTCACCGGAAGCCACAGGTTCACCGCGTCGGCGAGCGGCTACTCCACCAAGGACGCCACGGTGAACGTGGCGGCCGGCTGGGCCACGGCGGCCGACTTCACCCTGGCCGCGCCCCGGCTCGCGGTGACGCCGGCCGAGCTGAAGAAGACGGTGGCCTGGCAGGGGCAGGGCAGCACGACCCTGACCTTGAAGAACACCGGCTCGGCGCCCGTGACCGCCAAGATCGGTGAGCAGAACGGCGACTACCACCCGGCGGCGCAGGGCGCGCCGCTGCAGAAGGTGAAGGGAGACTACGCGCAGGGCCGGTTCCGCCCGGACAAGAGCGCCACGGCCCGGACGAAGGCCGCCGCCCAGGCCGCCGCGGCACCGTACGCGCCGCCGTGGGCGAGCATCGCCGACTACCCCTCGACGGTCATGGACAACGCGGTCGTGAACGTCGGCGGCAAGGTCTACTCGCTCGGTGGCGTCGACACCACGTCCGTCCTGAACAAGGCGTACGTCTACGATCCGGCGGGCCAGGCGTGGTCATCGATCGCGAACCTGGGCACCGGACGGGAGGCACCGCAGGCCGCGACGGTCGGCGGGAAGATCTACGTCCTCGGCGGCTGGGGCTCCACCGGCGACGCGGTCGCCAAGACGGAGGTCTTCGACCCGGCGACGGGCGCCTGGTCGGCCGGCGCGGACAACCCCAAGCCGTACGCCGGAGCCGGCGTCGGCGTCCTCGGCGGCAAGATCTACCTCGTTGGCGGCTGCCTGGACGCCTGCGGCGCGACCGACGTGCAGGTGTACGACCCGGCGGCGAACTCCTGGAGCTCGGCGGCCGCGTACCCGGAGAAGACCGCCTGGCTCGCCTGCGGCGGGATCGGCGCGAAGCTGTACTGCGCGGGCGGTTCGGCGACGAGTGTCAGCAGCAGGCACGCCTACGCCTACGACCCGTCGAGCGGGACCTGGTCGGCCGTCGCCGACCTGCCGATCGACCTGTGGGCGATGGGGTACGCCACGGCCGGCGGGCAGCTGCTGGTGTCCGGCGGCGTGACCAACGGCACGAGCACGCTGACCAACCAGGGCTTCGCCTACCACCCCGACTCGGACTCCTGGACGGCCCTGCCCAACTCCAACAACACCCTGTACCGCGGCGGTGCCGCCTGCGGCCTGTACAAGATCGGAGGGTCCAGCGGCGGGTTCAACGCCGTGAAGAGCGGTGAGACGCTGCCCGGGTACGACCAGTGCGTCGCGACGGCCGACGTCCCGTGGCTGTCGGAGGATCCGACCGAGGTGACGATCCAGCCGGGCAAGAGCGCCAAGGTCACGGTGAAGTTCGACGCGAACGTCGCCGCGATCACCCAGCCGGGGACGTTCACCGCTCAACTGACGGTCGACGCCAAGACGCCGTACGGCGCCACCTCGGTGCCCGTGACGCTGACGGTGAATCCGCCGTCGACGTGGGGGAAGATCACCGGGACGGTGACGGGCGCCGGATGCACCGGCGCGCCGGCGCCGCTGGCCGGGGCGACCGTGCAGATCGACAGCTGGACGGCGGGCTACACGCTCAAGACCGACAAGAACGGCCAGTACGTGCTCTGGCTCGACGTCCGCAACAACCCGCTCACCCTGATCGCGGCCAAGGACGGCTGGGCGCCGCAGAGCAGGTCCGTCAAGATCGTGAAGCTGGCGTCCACGACGGCCGACTTCGCGCTCAAGCCGGATCACGCCTGCGGCTGAGAGGAGCCGTCCCTGACCGGTGAACCGGTCCCGGAGTGAGACGTACGGGCCGCGGGTCTCCCGCGGCCCGTACGCCTTCTCCCGCCGATCACCCTCCGTTGACAAAATGTAACGTCCCGGTTAAATCCCCCTCACTAGTCAGCGGAGTTCATCCCGAAAGAAGGTGAATCGCCCCGAGAAGTCCCTGGCCAGAACCAGGTTCTGCGCGGAGTGTGACCTCCCGATCACGTACCGCCCCAGGTTAGGCTGGCCTTGGTTCATGTCAGTCAGGTCCGAGTCAGGGGGCGTCGTGCTCAGGGCACGCGGAGGCTGGATCGCAGCGGTGCTGCTGATCGCGCTGGCCTTCCTCGGGGGTCCCGACCTCCTGACCTCCGGCCATTCGCCGGTCCCCGCCTCGGCCGCCTCGTCGGCGACCGAGCGCGACAACCGGGCCGGCGAGGAGCCGGTCGGCTCCGCCTCGGTCACCGCGCACCTCATGCCCGGTCGTCGCCGGATACCAGGCCTGCCGCCCGACCACGAAAGCCGCTCGGTCCTCACGACCGGGCAGACCGGTGTCACCGCCGCTCCGCCTCCCGGACCGGCCGGCGCGCTCCTCGACCGCGACCTCACGCGGCACCCTCTCGGGTCCACTCCCGAGTCACTACAGGTCTTCCGCTGCTGAGCGACGCCGCCTAGGGCGGCCCACCGCCCGTTCTCTCCTTCTTCTTCTCCGCAGACGGTGTCTCCGACGACGCCGACTGATCGACGCCTGCCCGCGACGGCCCGACGCCGTGCCTTCGCGTGCCGCGTGAACGCTCGCCAGTACCCGTCCGTTCTCGTCGGTTCGTGCCGACGACCCCAGAGAGGGCTGTGCCATGCAGTCGCTGATCGACAACGCTCGTCTCTTCCCGAAGCGAGCCGCCGACCGGCGTACGGACCTCGGCCGTCTGGCCGAGGGCCAGCGCCCCGAGGCGCTCTTCATCACCTGCTCCGACTCCCGCGTGGTGCCCACGCTGATCACCGGCGCCGGTCCGGGCGAGCTCTTCGAGCTCCGCACCGCCGGGAACATCGTCCCGGTCCACAACGCCGAGCGGGTTACCGCCGAGGCCGCCACGATCGAGTACGCCGTCGAGGTGCTCGAGGTCGCCAACGTCATCGTCTGCGGGCACTCGCACTGCGGAGCCGTGGGCGCGCTCCTGAGCGCCGACGGCCTGCCCGCCGTGCCCACGGTCCGGCGCTGGCTCAGCCACACCGAGCCCCACGACCCCGTACGCGACGCCATGACCGACGCGGACGGACCCGCGATCAGCTCCGCCGTCCAGCGGCACGTGCTGACCCAGCTCGACCGGCTCCGCACCCATCCGAGCGTCGCGACGCGGGTGAGGGACGGCCGGCTCGCGCTGCACGGCTGGTTCTACGCCATCGACACCGGCGTCGTCAGCGCCCACCGCCCGGACGCCGGCACCTTCCTGCCGCTCTGAAACCCTCCCGACCTGGAACGAGGTGAACATGGCACCGCCCCTCTCCGGACGTGCCGCCCCCCGGCGCTTCCCGCATTTCCGGCAAGACCTGCTCTCATCGATCGTCGTCTTCCTCGTCGCCCTGCCCCTGTGCATCGGCGTCGCGGTCGCCTCCGGCGTCCCGGCCGAGCTCGGCCTGGCGACCGGCATCGTCGGCGGCCTGGTCGCCGGCGCCCTGCCGGGCAGCAGCCTGCAGGTCAGCGGCCCGGCCGCCGGCCTGACCGTGCTCGTGTTCGAGGCCGTGCGGGAGTACGGCCTGCGGTCCCTTGGACTGATCGTCCTCGCCGCGGGCCTCATCCAACTCGGGATGGGCGCGCTGCGCCTCGGACGCTGGTTCCGCGCGATCTCGATCTCGGTCGTGCACGGCATGCTGGCCGGTATCGGGCTGGTCCTGGTGACCGGCCAGGTGCACAGCCTGTTCGATAACAAATCACCCGGCGCGGCGATGGCCAACGTCGCCGGCCTGCCGGACCTGTTCGCCGACTCGGCGAGCGAACCGGCCGCCCTCGCCGCCGGCGGAATCGGCATCGGCACGATCGTCGTCCTGGTCTGCTGGAAGTACGCGCCGAGGCGGCTGCGGGTGATCCCGGGCGCGCTCGTCGCGGTGGCGCTGGCAACGCTGGTCACGGTCGCCTTCGACCTTCCGGTCAAGCGCATCGAGGTCAAGGGCCTGCTCGGCGCGATCCAGCCGCCGAGCCCGGCCGACCTCGGCGGGCTCGTCTCGATCGGCGCGGTCGGCACCATCGTGGCGTTCGCGTTGATCGCCTCGGCGGAGAGCCTGTTCAGCGCGGCGGCCGTCGACCGGATGCACCACGGCCCGCGCACCCACTACGACCGGGAGCTGATGGCGCAGGGGGCCGGCAACATGGTGTGCGGGCTGCTCGGCGCCCTGCCCATGACCGCCGTCATCGTACGGAGCGCCACGAACGTGCAGGCCGGCGCCCGCACGAAGGCGTCCCGAATCCTGCACGGGGTCTGGCTGCTCGCATTCACGGTGATCTTTCCGGTGGCCCTGGAGTACATCCCGGTGACCGCCCTCGCCGCCATCCTCGTGCACGCGGGCTGGAAGCTGCTGTCGCTGCGGGAGGTCGGCCGGCTCTGGCGGACCGAGCGCGGCGAGGCGGTCGTCCTGACCGGCACGGCCCTGGCGATCGTCGTCACGAACCTGTTCGAAGGCGTCCTCATCGGCCTGCTGCTGGCCGTTATCAAGACGGCATGGGACGTCTCGGATATCCACATCCATGTGGACGAGCAGGCGGATCCGCTCGTCATCCGGCTCACCGGGAACGCGACGTTCCTCCGCCTGCCGAAGGTGCTCGACGCCCTGGAGAGGATCCCGCATGGCCGGGCGGTCGAACTCGACCTGTCCGGCCTGCGCCACCTCGACCACGCCTGCCGGACGGCGCTGGAGTCCTGGTCCGCTCAGCACCGCGAACGGGACGAGACGTCCTCGGTGCGGATCGCGGAGCCGGCCGCCGCCGGATGAACCGGCCGGTTCACTCTCTCCCCGCCGCGTCGAGCGCGCGGCGGATCCCGGTCTCACGCGGGCCGAGATAGTACGGGCGCGGGCGCAGCGCCACCTCGTAGGTGGCCTTGAGGACGGCCGGGATCTCCCGGACGTACAGCGAGTCGGTGGTCGTGGCGGCGTACCGGCCGCTGTCGTCGCCGACGCCCCAGGCGTCGATGCCCGCGGCACGGCACAGGGTGAGGGCGCGCGGCAGGTGGAAGTTCTGGGTGACCAGGATCGCCCGGTCCACGCCGAAGATCTGCTTGGCGCGGGCGCAGGAGTCCCAGGTGCTGAAGCCCGCGTAGTCCAGCACGATCCGGGTCTGCGGCACGCCCTGGGCGACCAGGGTGTCGCGCATGACCGACGGCTCGTCGTAGTCCTTGCGGCTGTTGTCGCCGGTGACGAGCAGGACCCGCACCTTGCCCGCGCGGTACAGCGCCGCGCCGAGTTTCAGCCGCTCGTAGAGCATCCGGGACGGGCTGCCGTTCTCGGCGCCCGCACCGAAGACCATCCCGACGGCCATGGGAGGAGCGTGCGCGACGTCCGTCCGGTAGCGGCCCGCGTCGGCGTACATCAGGGCACCGGGCAGGAACAACGCGTATCCGCCGAGCGCGCCGAACACGGCCAGCGGCGCCCTGCACCGCCAGACGCCACCCCAGAACCGCCTCATACCAGAGAAGACGCGGGTACGAGGCGGTCGGTTCGCGGGTTCGCGGGAAGGGTCAGACCAGGCGGGCCTGGCCGGTGCCCTCGACGATCTCGCCGAGCACCCAGGCGGGCAGGCCGCGCTCGGCCGCGGTCCGCAGCGCGGCGTCGGCGTCCGGCGCGGCCACGACGGCGGCCATGCCGACGCCCATGTTGAACGTCGTGTCCATCTCCGCCTGCGGCACCCGGCCGTGCGCCGCCAGCAGGCCGAAGATCGGCGGCGGTTCCCAGGAGGAGCGGCGCAGGACGGCGTCGCAGCCGGCCGGCAGCGACCGGGCGAGGTTGGCGGCGAGGCCGCCGCCGGTGATGTGCGCGAACGCGTGCACGTCGGCGGCGCCGATCAGGGCCAGGCAGTCCTTGGCGTAGATCCGGGTCGGGGTGAGCAGCTCCTCGCCCAGCGTCCGGCCCAGCTCCGGCGGCGTCGTCTCCAGCGCCAGGCCGCTCTCGCGCAGGATGTGCCGGACCAGGGAGTAGCCGTTGGAGTGGATCCCGGACGAGGCCAGGCCCAGCACGACGTCACCGTGGCGAACCCGGTGCGGGCCGAGGACCTTGGACGCCTCGACCGCGCCGGTGCCCGCACCGGCCACGTCGAACTCGTCCGGCCCGAGCAGCCCCGGATGCTCGGCGGTCTCGCCGCCCACCAGGGCGCAGCCCGCCAGCGCGCAGCCCTCCGCGATACCGCCGACGATCGCGGCGATCCGCTCGGGGACGACCTTCCCGCAGGCGATGTAGTCGGTCATGAACAGCGGCTCGGCGCCGCACACGACCAGGTCGTCGATGACCATGCCGACCAGGTCATGCCCGATCGTGTCGTACACCCCGAGGCGCCGGGCGAGGTCGACCTTCGTGCCGACGCCGTCGGTGGAGGTGGCCAGCAGCGGCCGCTCGAAACGCTTCAGCGCCGAGACGTCGAACAGGCCCGCGAAGCCGCTGACGTCCTCGACGACCTCCGGGCGGTGGGACGCGGCGACGCGGGACTTCATCAGCTCGACCGCGCGCTCGCCGGCCGCGATGTCCACGCCGGCGGCGGCGTAGGACGTCCCGGTGGACTCGTCGGTCACCGGCGGGCCTCTTCGAGCAGGTGCTTGCCGCGGGCGTCGTCGGCGACGTCGATCGGGTAGACACCGTCGAAGCAGGCACGGCAGAGCTTGTTCTTGTCCTGCTGCGTCGCCGCGATCAGCTCGTCGAGGGAGATGTAACCGAGCGAGTCGGCACCGAGGGACTGCCGGATCTCCTCGACCGAGAGGTTCCCCGCGATCAGCTCGGCCCGGGTCGCGAAGTCGATGCCGTAGAAGCACGGCCAGGCGACCGGCGGGCTGGAGATGCGGACGTGCACCTCCTTGGCCCCGGCCTCCCGGAGCATCTTCACGATCGCCCGCTGGGTGTTGCCGCGCACGATCGAGTCGTCGACGACGATCAGGCGCTTGCCCTCGATGGCCTCGCGCAGCGGGTTCAGCTTGAGCCGGATGCCGAGCTGGCGGATCGTCTGCGACGGCTGGATGAAGGTCCGGCCGACGTAGGAGTTCTTGACGAAGCCCTGGCCGTACGGAATGCCGGACTCCTCGGCGTACCCGATCGCGGCGGGCGTGCCGGACTCCGGCGTCGGGATGACCAGGTCGGCCTCGACCGGATGCTCACGGGCCAGCCGGCGGCCCACGTCGACGCGGGTGGCCTGGATGCTGCGGCCGGCGATCGAGGTGTCGGGCCGGGCCACGTAGACGTACTCGAACAGGCAGCCCTTCGGCTCGGCGACGGCGAACCGCGTGGACCGCACGCCCGCCTCGTCGATCGCGATGAGCTCGCCGGGCTCGACCTCGCGGACGAACGTCGCGCCGACGATGTCCAGGGCCGCGGTCTCACTGGCGACGACCCAGCCGTGGTCGAGACGGCCCAGCACGAGGGGGCGGATGCCCTGCGGATCCCGCGCGGCGTACAGCGTGCGCTCGTTCATGAAGACCAGGGAGTACGCGCCGCGGGCGAGCGGCAGCACCTCCAGCGCGGTCTCCTCGACGCTGCCGCCCCCGCCGGCCAGCAGGGCGGTGAGCACCTCGGTGTCGGTCGTGGCGGTCAGCTCGCCCGACGGCACTCGCGCGGCCAGCTCCGGCGTGTTGATCAGGTTGCCGTTGTGGCCGAGGGCCATGCTGCCGGTCTCGGTCGACCGGAACGTCGGCTGGGCGTTCTCCCAGACGCTGGACCCGGTCGTTGAGTAGCGGCAGTGCCCCACCGCGATGTGCCCGCGCAGGGTGTTGAGCACGGGTTCCTCGAAGACCTGGGACACCAGCCCCATGTCCTTGAACACCACGATCCGGGCGCCGTCGCTCACCGCGATGCCGGCCGACTCCTGACCGCGGTGCTGAAGGGCGTACAACCCGAAGTAGGCGAGCTTGCTGACCTCTTCGTCGGGCGCCCACACGCCGAAGACCCCGCAGGCGTCCTGGGGGCTTCGATCACGGGGGTCGAGGTCGTGACTCAGACGTCCGTCTCCATGCGGCACACGCCCAGTGTAGTGCGGCGTTCGCCAAGCTCCCGCCCATACCGGACAGGACATCGCCGGATCACCGGTCCTGCCGGAATTCACGGACGGCACGGTGACCGGCGCGCCGCGGCGACCGGCCGCCCGCCGATCGAGCACGATGGGCACGGGGGTGACCACGGAATGTATCCGCCGATACGCGAGACGCCGCCGCAGCGCCGGGGGCTGGGCATCGCCGCGCTCGTCCTCGGGATCGCGGGGCTCCTGACGCTGCTGCTGTGCGGGATCGGTGTCATCCTGGCCATCATCGGCCTGGTCATCGGCATCATCGCGGTCGTCCGGCGGAACGGCCGCGGCATGGCCGTCGCCGGCCTCGTCCTGTCGGTGATCACACTCGTCATCGCGATCGGCTTCGCCGTGTGGTTCTACGGCCGCATTCAGCCCTGCGCGGACCGGGCCCGTTACCCCACCAAGGCGGACCGCGACCGGTGCCTCGAGGAGCGCGTCCCCTTCCTGAAACCCAGCCCCACCCCCTGACGGGGCCACCGGGGACCACTTCGGCCCCCTGACGCGATCGCCGGGACCCGTACGGCCCCCTGACGAGGCCGCGGACCCGGACATCCCCTGACGACGAGGCGGGCCCGGCCCGCTACCCGCCTTCGTACGGCGTGACCGGCAGGTACGGCGACAGGTCGGCACGCGCGCCGCTCGCCGAGATCCGGTCGGCGGCGTCCGCCCAGGCGAGGCGGCCGGTGGCGAGCAGGATCCACGTCTTCGGGTCGGTCTCGACCACGTTCGGGGGCGTGCCACGCGTATGGCGGGGACCCGGGACGCACTGCACGGCGGCGTACGGCGGGACGCGCACCTCCACCGACTTGCCCGGCGCCTGCCCGGCGAGCCGTTCGAGCAGCAGTTTCACGGCCAGGCGCGCGGCGGCGCGCTCGGGCTCGGCGCCGGTGGCGTACGCGGTCACGACGGCGTCGACGAGGGCGTCCGCGAGGCGGGTGGCGGGGCCGGCGTAGGGCTCCTCGCCGAGTGCGGCGAGCTGGTCGTCGAGGGCGGCGCGTAGCCGCTCAGGTGTCGGTTTGGCCATGACAGGACAGACGCTACCGGGTGCGAATGACGCCCCTTCACCCACAGAACCCGCTAAATTGCCTTAGTCCCCCATATGCAACTTAGACCCATATGTCACAGGAGTACGGTCTTGTGGCAGTTTTGAGTTTCGCCGCCGGTGCCCCCTCCCGGTGAACGCCCCCCGATCTAAGGAGAACCCCCCTGTGAGGGTCCGAGCCAGAAGACTCGTGATCGCATCCTCCGTCGTCGCGCTGGGCGCGGCCGCAGTCCCGGCGTACGCCGCCATCACCGGGCCCGCGCCGCACGTCGCCGTCGTCTCCGCCTCCGTCTCCGCCGACGCGGTCCCCGGGCAGTACATCGTCACGCTGAAGCGTGCCGGCGCGCGCTCGTCGAAGCTGTCCGGATTCCACCGGATCCACGACTACGGCGACGGCTTCGCCGCGAAGCTCACCCCGGCGCAGCTGAGGAAGGTGCAGACCGACCCGAACGTCGCCGCGATCGAGCAGGACAAGATCGTCAAGATCCAGGGCACCACGCCGACTCCCACGCCGAGCGCCACCCCGACCACCGCGCCGCCGACCACTCCGCCGACCACTCCGACGCCTCCCACGAAGACCACCCAGAAGAACCCGAACTGGGGCCCGGACCGCATCGACCAGCACAAGCTCCCGCTGTCGCACTCGTACACCTACACGCACACGGGCAAGGGCGTCGACGCGTACGTCATCGACACGGGCATCGACACCACGCTCAGCCAGTTCGGCGGCCGGGCGGACTCCGTGTACGGCGGCAAGGGCGACTGTGAGGGTCACGGCACGCACGTGGCGGGCATCATCGGGTCGCGGACCTACGGGGTGGCCAAGGAGGTCAAACTGCACGCCGTGAAGGTGCTCGGCTGCAACGGCCAGGGGAAGATCTCCGACGTGATCGCGGGCATCAACTGGGTCACCAAGCACCACGCGTCGAAGTCGGTGGCCAACCTCTCGCTGGGCGGTGACAAGTCCACGGCCCTGAACAGCGCGGTCACCAAGCTGTCGAAGTCCGGCGTCTTCGTCGCGGTCGCGGCCGGGAACGACAGCGCCGACTCCTGCAAGTCGTCCCCGGCCAGCGCGGCGAGCGTCGAGGCGGTCGCGGCCAGCACGTCGACCGACAAGCGCGCCTCGTTCAGCAACTACGGCAAGTGCGTCGACATCTACGCGCCCGGCAACAACATCAAGTCGACCGTACCCGGCGGCACCGAGTTCGAGAGCGGCACCTCGATGGCGTCGCCGTTCGTGGCCGGCGTCGCGGCGCTGTACAAGTCGACGTACGGCCAGAAGAGCTTCGGCACCGTCCAGTCGTGGATCCACGCGCACGCCACCAACAACGTCATTCAGAAGAACAAGTCGAACACGCACAACCGCCTGCTCTACAAGAGCACCCTCTGACCTGATCGACGCGGGAGGCCGCCGTCCCGTCGGGACGGCGGCCTTCCGCGTGTGCCGGGAGGGCCGGTCCGGGTTCACGCTTGCACCGGGAGGACATCTCGTTGATCGTCGGTGTATGACGCCGACGCACGACGAAGACGCGCCGGACCTGCTCGCCGAGCAGGTCGCCTACTACCGGGCGAGGGCACCGGAGTACGAGGCGAGTGCCCTGTGGCCCCTCGGATCCGAGCTGCCGGAGGCGCTGGACGCCTTCCGGCCGACCGGCAGCGTGCTCGAACTCGCCTGCGGCCCCGGCATCTGGACCGACCGACTGCTCCGGCACGCCACGGACGTCACCGCGGTGGACGCGTCGCCGGAGATGCTCGCCCTCGCCTCGGCGCGGGCCGGCTCCGAACGGGTGCGGTTCGTGCCGGCCGACCTGTTCCGCTGGCGGCCGGACCGCCAGTACGACGTCGTCTTCTTCGGGTTCTGGCTGTCCCATGTCCCGCCCGAGCGCTTCGCGTCCTTCTGGGCGCTGGTGGCCGACTGCCTGAAGCCGGGAGGGCGGGTGTTCTTCGTCGACGACGCGTACCGCACCCCTGACGAGCTCATCGAGGGCGAGGAGTCCGCGACGATCCGGCGCCGGCTCGGCGACGGCACCGCCTACCGGATCGTCAAGGTTCCGTACCGGCCCGCCGACCTCGAGCGACGACTCGAACGCCTCGGGTGGCGGATCGAGGTCCATGCCACCGCGGGCCCCTGCTACTGGGGAGCGGGCGGCCGCGGATAGTCCCCGGAGCGGAGTCAGGCCTCTCTCACGTCGAGACCGAGGGCCCGCGCGATCACGATCGCCTGGTAGGGGTCGATCACCGCGCGGGCCAGGGCGGTGGTGTTCGGGTCCAGCGACGACAGGTCGCTGCCGCGCAGGTCGCAGTCGGACAGGTCCGCCTTGTGCAGCCACGCGCCGGAGAGGTCCACGTCACGGAACGACGCCTTCTGCAGCCGGGCGCCCGTGAGGTCGGCCTCCCGCATCCGTACGCCACGGAACGAGGACCCGCGCAGATCGGCTCCCGGCAGGCCGGTGAAGGACCAGTCGCCGCCCTCGACCTTCAACAGGCCGTACGTGCAGCCGTCGAACATGCCGCCGACCAGCTTGCATCCCGTGAGGGTGGCGTCGAAGAACGAGCACCGGACGAACGCGCAGTTCAGGAAGGCCGTGTCGGTGTAGGAGGAGACGTTGAACCGGACGCCCCGGAACGTGCACTCGGTGAACGCCGCGCCCTGACCGGACGTCTCGGTCAGGTCGACGTCGGCGAACTCGACCCGGGTGTACCCCTGCCCGGACAGGTCCCGGCCGTCCCAGTCCTCGGACCGGATGGTGCTCTCGGTGGGCGGCGCGGCCCGCCCGTGCTTGCGGTCGGCCATGGTGCTCCACTCCTCGGCTGCGCGTCCGAGTGACGTTATCGAAGCCGACCGACGGATGGGCGAAACCTGATCCCTGGCGCTCACCGTTCATAGGTGATCGCCAGGGACCGTGGGGGGAGGGGTCAGACGACCGGCTCTAGCATCGGTTCCCGCTCTGCGGGGGTCGCCTTCCGCGGGCGGAGGGCGTACAGGCTGAGTGGGACGCCGATGAAGACGATCGTGGCGCCGACCAGGAGGGCGAGCTGGTAGCCGGCCAGGAACGCGTGGGTCGGCGTGGAGCCGCCACGCAGGACCGCGGACTGGCGTGAGGTCAGGATCGCGCCGATGATCGTCACGCCCAGGAGGCCGGACACCTCACGGGTGGCGTTGAGCACGCCGGAGGCGGCGCCGGCCCGGTCGGGCGGGAGCATGCCGATCATCGCGTCGGTGAGCGGCATCATCGTGAAGCCGGAGCCGACCCCGAACAGCAGGAAGGCGGGCATCAAGTCCATGAAGTGAGCGCCCTCGCCGACGAACGCCACCATGACCAGCCCGGTGACGAGGAGGGTGAGGCCCCCGGCGACGGTGCGGTGCGTGCCCAGGCGGCGCGCGACGGACCCGGCGAACGGCGTGATGACGATCATCGTCAGCGCCATCGGGACGATGGAGGCGCCGGCCTCGGTCGGGGAGAAGCCCAGGATGTTCTGCAGGTACATGGCCGTGAACAGGTAGACGCCCATGACGCCGAAGCCCCAGAGGACCATGGCGCCGGCGCCGCCGCTGAACACCCGGTTCCGGAACATCGACAGGTCGACCATCGGGTCGGCGGCGCGCGTCTCGATGACGATGAACGCCGCCGCGGCGGCCGCGGCGAGGCCGAAGGCGCCCAGGATGAGCGCGGACGTCCAGCCCCGGTCCGATCCCTCGATCAGCGCGTACGTGACGGAGAACAGGGCCACCGCGGAGGTCAGCAGGCCCGGGAGGTCCAGGCGGCGGCGTACGGCCTCGGTGTCGCGCATCGATACCGCGATGATGGCGATCGTCACCACGCCCACCGGCACGTTGATGAGGAAGATCCAGCCCCAGTGCCAGTGGTCGCTGATGAGGCCGCCGGTGAGCGGCCCGAGCGCCAGGGCGAGCGCGCTGACGGCGCTCCACACGCCGACCGCCCTGCTCCGCTCCCGCTTGTCGGGGAAGGTCGACGAGATGATCGCCAGCGTCGACGGCGCCGACAGCGAGGCTCCGACGCCCTGCAGGACGCGGGCGATGATCAGCGTGGTCTCGTCGTTCGCGATCCCGGCCAGCAGCGACGCTCCGGTGAAGATCACCAGCCCGGTCAGGAAGAGCCGGCGGCGGCCGTACACGTCGCCGAGCCTGCCGCCGACCAGCATCAGGCCCGAGAAGACGAGGATGTAGCTGCTGACGATCCACTCCAGCCCGGACAACGACAGGTGCAGGTCGCGCTGGATCGACGGCAGCGCGACATTGACGACGTTGTTGTCCAGGTAGGTCATGAAGGTCGCCAGCGCCACCCCGGTCAGGGTCCACCAGCGTCGACGAGATTCCATCGGTCCCCGCTCCTATACGGCGTTCTTATACGATGTACATGTACGTCGTATAGGGAAACGTGTACGGCGTATAGTTGTCAAGTGGCCTCGACAGATGAACGGGCCCGGCTCAGCCGGGAGACGGTGGTGGACGGCGCGCTCGCGCTCGTCGACGAAGAGGGCCTGGACAAGCTGACCATCCGTCGGCTCGCCCAGCGGCTCGGCGTCACGCCGATGGCGCTGTACTGGCATTTCAAGAACAAGAACGAGCTGCAGACCGCGCTCATCAACCGGCTGTGGTCACTGGTCGACACCGACGTGGATCCAGCCGCGCCCTGGCATGCCCGGTTGCATGCGCTGGTGACGTCGGTCGTGGCCGTGCTCCGCGCGCACCCCAGCGCGGCCCAGCTGATGTTGAGCGTGAACTTCGAGGCGGCCCCACTCTGCTACGACTCGATGGAGACGGCCCTCGCGCTCCTCATCGAAGGCGGGTTCTCCGCCGAGCAGGCGGTCGCCGTCGGGCGGTACGGCCTGCGCACGGCGACCATGCTGGCCGTCGGCGACCCGAAGATGCCGCCGAACATGACCGCCGAGGAGATCGCGGAGGTCCACCGGCGCAAACGGGTCATGTTCGAGACGCTGTCTCCCGAGCGGTACGGCCGCGTCGTCGAGGCGGCGTCGGCGCTCGCCATCAGCGACCAGTCCGACGCCGACATCGCCCTCGGCATCGACCTGTTCGTGGCGGGTGTCCGGGCCCTGGCCCCGAACGGCTGACCCCCGGCGGAGAACGATCATCCGCCGCGCCGGGCGCCCGGGTTCTAAGCCCGGAGAGCGTCGATCAGGGCGTCGACGGCGGCGAGCGCGGCGGCCATGTCGAGTCCTGCCCGGGAGACCAGGGAAAGCCCCTGGACGGTGAACAGCAGTAGCCGCGCCTGGGCCTCGGGGGTGGCGTCCCGGGTGACCTCGCCGTCGGCCTGCGCGCGCCGCAGCGCGTCGGTGACGATCTCGATGAAGCGAGCGTGCGAGCGGGCCACGATCTCGCGCGCCTCGGCATCCTGCGGAACGAGCTCGGCGGTGGTGTTGCCGATCATGCACCCCTGCGGAACGCCGACGTCGGAGGCGTACTCGTGCGCCCGGGCCGGGTGGGCGAGCACCTCGCGCAGCGCGGGCAGCACCGGCCCGGCCGCCAGCGCCGTGACGAGCCGGCGCTCGTAGGTCTCCCAGTACAGCCGGGTCGCCGCCAGGTAGAAACTCCGCTTGTCGCCGAAGGCGCCGTACAGGCTGCCCCGTTCCAGGGCCAGCGCGTCGACGAGGTCCTGGACGGAGGTCGCTCCATAGCCCCGGGACCAGAACAGGAGGAGCGCGCGCTCCAGGGCCTGGTCCTTGTCGAACTCGCGGGGGCGTCCTGTCCGTGCCATGTCTCCACGGTAGGACTTTTTGACCGCACGCACAAAAATCCCTACGGTGAGGGCGAGAGTATTTCTTGAACGCTCGCACAGAAGTCGATCAGAGGTGCGGGCGCACGGCGGACGAGAGGCAGGACCCCATGGACTTCGCGGGAAAGACGGCACTGATCACCGGATCGGGCGCCATCGGCGGGCTCGGGCACGCGACGGCGAGAGTCTTCGCCGCCGGCGGGGCCAACGTGATCATCACCGGCACCGACCCGGACCGCGGCGCCCAGGTCGTCGACGATGTGCGGGCAAGCGCGGCCGGCTCCGTGCGCTTCATCCCCGCCGACCTGGCCGACCCCCAGGCCGTGCAGCGGCTGGCCGAGGACGCCGGGGCGGTGGACATCCTCGTCAACAACGCGGGCGTCGTCCCGTTCAGCGCGACCGCCGACCAGGACATCGCCACCTACGACGCCGCCTTCGCGGTCAACGTGCGCGCGCCGTTCCTCCTGGTCGGCCGGCTCGCACCGAAGATGGCCACGAGCGGGGGCGGCAGCATCGTCAACGTCAGCTCCACCGCCGCCCGCCTCGGCATGCCGCCGATGGCGGTCTACGGTGCCACCAAGGCGGCCCTCGAGTCCCTGACCCGCACCTGGGCGGCCGAGTTCGCCGCGTCGAACGTGCGCGTCAACGCCGTGGCGCCCGGCCCGATGACCACCTCCAAGGTGGTGGCGGCCATGGGCCCCGACCTCGGCGGCATGGGACTGACGACCGCGCTGAAGCGAACCGCCGACCCGGCCGAGGTCGCCCAGGTGATCGCGTTCATCGCCGGCGACCAGGCCGGCTACGTGACCGGCGCCGTCGTGGCCGCCGACGGCGGCCGGACCGCCATCTGAGTGAGGAGATCGAGATCGATGGATCGTCTTGCGGGAAAGCACGCACTGATCACGGGCGGGACGGGCGGCATCGGGCTTGCGACCGCCCGCGAATTCCTCGCCGAGGGAGCGACGGTCGCGATCACCGGCCGCTCGCAGGAACGGCTGGATGAGGCCGCCCGGCAGTTGGACGGCCCGCTGCTGCCCATTCTCAGCGACGCCGGCGACGTGCCCGGCCAGGCGGCGCTCGCGGCGCGGTTGCGGGAGGAGTGGCCGAAGCTCGACATCGTGATGAGCAACGCCGCCGACGTCACCCATCTCCCGATCGAAGACTGGACCGAGGAGGCGTTCGACAGGCTCGTCGCCACCGATCTCAAGGGCCCGTTCTTCCTGATCAAGGCCCTGCTGCCGCTCTTCTCGCGGCAGGCATCGGTCATCCTCGTCGGCTCTGTCTCCGCTTTCATCGGGCATGAGAACGCGGCGGTCTACGGTGCCGCCAAGGCCGGCCTGCTGTCCCTTTCCCGTGGGCTGACCCATGAGCTGAAGGACCGGGGCGTCCGGGTCAACGGGCTGAGCCCGGGGCCGACCGTCACAGACACGTTCAAGCCGCTCGGCCCGGAGCGCCAGGCCGCCATCTACGACGAACTCCGCCGGACCGTGCCCCTCCATCGCCTCGGCACCGCCACCGAACTGGCGAAGGCGGCCGTCTACCTCGCCTCCGACGAGTCCGCCTACACCGCCGGCACCGTCCTGCGCGTCGATGGCGGTATCGGAGAACTCGCCTACTGAGACAGGTCGTTCGCCGCGTCAGGGGGCCGAACGGCGCGAGGGGACGGCCGTTCGCCGCGCCGGGTGGTCGCCCGGCGCGGCGGATCGCTCAGCCGAAGAGAGCGGGCAGCGCGCCCTGGTGCACCTCGCGCAGCTCGCTCAGCGGAATCGAGAACAGGCCCGCGACCTCGAAGGCGTCGCCGCCGACCGTGCCCAGCCGGCGCACCGGGACCCCGGCGGCCTGGGCCAGGGCGGTGACCCGCTCCTCGTGCTCCGGGTAGACGGCCACGACGGCGCGCGCGACGGACTCACTGAACAGCTCGGTGAACGGGTCGTCCGGCAGGTCGACCACGCAGCCGAGGCCGCCACGCAGGCAGGACTCGACCAGCGACTGCGACAGGCCGCCGTCGGACAGGTCGTGCGCGGCGTTCAGCACGCCCTCACGGGCCCCGGCCACCAGCACCGACGCCAGCGCGGCCTCGGCGGCCAGGTCGACGCGCGGCGGCAGGCCGCCGAGGTGCTGGAACACGACGTGCGCCCACTCGGAACCGCCGAACTCCGGCCGGGTCTCGCCGAGCAGCAGCAGCGTGGTGCCCTCGACGTTGAACGACATCGGCACCCGGCGGTTCACATCGTCATGGACGCCGAGGACACCGATCACCGGGGTCGGGTTGATCGGGGTGGTGCCCGTCTGGTTGTAGAAGCTGACGTTGCCGCCGGTCACCGGGACGCCCAGCGCCTGGCAGGCGTCCGCGAGACCCTCGACGGCGCGCGCGAACTGCCACATCACGCCCGGGTCCTCCGGGGACCCGAAGTTGAGGCAGTTGGTCACCGCGAGCGGCCGCGCGCCCGTCGTCGCGACGTTGCGGTACGCCTCGGACAGCGCGAGCTGCGCGCCGGCGTACGGGTCGAGCCGGGCGTACCGGCCGTTGCCGTCGGTGGCCAGCGCGATGCCCTGCGGCCCGTCGCCGATGCGGATCAGGCCGGCGTCCTCCGGCATGGCCAGCACCGTGTTGCCGAGCACGAACCGGTCGTACTGCGAGGTCACGAACGACTTGTCGGCGAGGTTCGGCGAACCGGCCAGCCACAGGACGGTGTTGCGCAGGTCCTCCGGGGTGGCCGGGCGGGGCAGCCGGCCGGGGCCGTCGGCCTGCAGCTGCGCCAGGTCGGCCGGCACCTCGTACGGCCGCTCGTAGACGGGGCCCTCGTCGGCGGCGGTGCCCGGCGGGATGTCGACGATCGTCTCGCCGTGCCACGTCATCCGGAGCCGCCCGGTGTCGGTGACCTCGCCGATCACCGTCGCCGGGACGTCCCACTTGGCGCAGACCTCGAGGAAGCGCTCGACCTTGGCCGGCTCGACCACGGCCATCATGCGTTCCTGGGACTCGCTCATCAGGATCTCTTCGGGGCGCAGCGTCGGGTCGCGCAGCGGGACCGTGTTCAGGTCGATGTCCATGCCGCCGGTACCGGCCGCGGCCAGCTCGGTGGTGGCGCAGGAGACACCGGCCGCGCCGAGGTCCTGGATGCCGACGACGAGGTCCTCGTCGAAGATCTCCAAGCAGCACTCGGTGAGCAGCTTCTCCATGAAGGGGTCGCCGACCTGCACCGACGGCCGCTTGGCCTGCGACTCCTCATCGAAGGTCGCGCTGGCCAGCACGGACGCGCCGCCGATGCCGTCCGGCCCGGTGCCCGCGCCGAACAGAATGACCTTGTTGCCCGGCCCCGGGGCGATCGCGCGCTTGATGCCCTCGGGCTTGAGCACGCCGACGCACAGGGCGTTGACCAGCGGGTTCGCGGCGTAGCAGTCGTCGAAGACGACCTCGCCGCCGATGTTGGGCAGGCCGAGGCAGTTGCCGTAGCCGCCGACGCCGCGGACGACGCCGTCGAGCACACGGCGGGTGTCCGGGGCGTCCGGCGGGCCGAACCGCAGGGAGTCCATGACGGCGACCGGGCGGGCGCCCATCGAGATGATGTCGCGGACGATGCCGCCGACGCCCGTGGCCGCGCCCTGGTACGGCTCGACGTACGACGGGTGATTGTGCGACTCGATCTTGAAGGTGACGGCCCAGCCGTTGCCGACGTCGACGACACCGGCGTTCTCGCCCATGCCGACGAGCAGCGCGTCGCTCTGCGGGGCCTTGTCCCCGAACTGCCGCAGGTGGACGCGCGAGCTCTTGTACGAGCAGTGCTCGCTCCACATGACGGAGTAGATCGCCAGCTCGGCGGAGGTCGGCCGCCGGCCCAGGATCTCCCGGACCCGGGCGTACTCGTCGTCCTTCATGCCGAGCTCGGCGTACGGGAGGGGGAGCTCGGGGGTCTGCGCGGCGCGGGCGACGGAGTCGACCTCCGCGGGGCGTACCGGCGTGGGCTCGGTGGCCGCCTCGGCGGACCCGGCGGACCCGGCCCCGGTCGGCTCGACGCCGCTCTCGTTGCTGCTCTGCTCACTCATGCGGCGACCAACTTCTTGACGACCGAGGTGAAGAAGCCAAGGCCCTCGGTGGACGTACCGGTCAGGGCCTCGACCGCGTGCTCCGGGTGCGGCATCAGGCCGACGACGTTGCCCGCCTCGTTGCAGATGCCGGCGATGTCGTTCAGCGAGCCGTTGGGGTTGACGTCGAGGTACCGGGCCACGATCCGGCCACTGGACTCCAGCTCGTCGAGGGTCTCGGGGTCGGCGACGTAGCAGCCGTCCATGTTCTTGACCGGAATGACGACCTCCTGCCCCTCCTCGTAGTCGGTGGTCCAGGCGGTCTCGGCGTTCTCGATCCGCAGCCGCTGGGCGCGGCAGACGAAGTGGAGGCCGGTGTTACGGGTCAGGGCGCCCGGCAGCAGGTGCGACTCGCACAGCACCTGGAAGCCGTTGCAGATGCCAAGGACGGGAAGGCCGTCGCGGGCGGCGGCGACCAGCTTCTCCATGAGCGGCGCGAACCGCGCGATGGCCCCGGCGCGGAGATAGTCGCCGTAGGAGAAGCCACCGGGGAGGATGACGGCGTCGACACCGAGCAGGTCACCCTCGGCGTGCCAGAGGGACACCGGCTCGGCGTCCGCGAGGCGGACCGCTCGTGCGGCGTCCCGGTCGTCCAGCGACCCGGGGAAGGTGATCACGCCCACACGGGCTGACATGGGCACACTCCGATACAAGAACGGACTCGGGACGTGCCCTAGCCTATCCGGCGTTCTAACCTGCGGTTTTCAGGAGCTGGGGCTCCAGGAGCCGCATCGGTGACTCCTCCTGCCAGCTCAGCCGCTTCTGCAGGTAGACGACGGTGCCCGTGTCGGGACGACTGTCGAAGGTGACGTCGTCGACGAGAGCTCGCATGATCTTGATCCCGCGCCCGGATTCCGAATCGAGACCGACGTTCTTCTCCGCGTCGCCTCGGAAGCCGTGGCCGGTGTCGGCGACCTTCAGGACGCAGTGATCCCCCGCGATACTGGCGATCACCTCATAGTGGCTCGCCGAATCGACATGCTGCACCACATTCGTGCAGGCTTCGGATGCGGCCACGAGAAGGTCGGCGATACAGGCTTCCGAAACCCCCAACCCGCGCAACGTATCGCCCAGGACCCGGCGGATCACCGGGATGCTGAGAGTCTCACGCGGCAAGTCGAGTGAGAACTTCATATCCACCGGTCACCTCGTGTCATCTTCGACCCCTGACCTGGGGGTCGACCCCGTCTTCGCGATTCTTTCAACGAAGCTAAGGCTTCCCCGGCGGAAACTGGCGTAATCGCGCGACCGGGCTAACTTTGAGCGACTATTCGGCGCGCAGTTCGAACGTCTCGATGACGGGGTTGGCCAACAGCGTCTCGGCCATCTTCCGGACACGTTCCGTGGCCGCTTCGTCGGCCGGTCCGTCGACTTCGATCTCGAACCGCTTACCCTGCCGAACCTGCGTCACGCCTTCGAAACCGAGCCGCGGCAGCGCGCGGGCGACCGCCTGGCCCTGGGAATCGAGAATTTCCGGCTTGAGCATGACCTCGACGATGAAACGCGCCATGGGGACCCCCTCTGATCTGCAGCTACGGCATCGAAGCGTACGGCACGCCCGGCGGCCGATGACGGGATGCCTCCTCCGATGGGATCGTAGGGGCCGATCACCCCTCCGGAGGAATCGTCATGCGCGCCGAGGACCTGACCGAGCCCGAGTCGGCCCTATGGGAGGCGTTCCCCGCCGCGCGGACCGTCGACCTCGGCGGCCGGGGTGAGGTGCGGGCCGAGGTGATCGCGGCGCTGCTCTCGGGCGCCCGGCCGCCCGAGCCGGGACGGGTGCCCGCCGTCCGGCTCACCGGCGCGAAGATCACCGGAGCGCTCGACCTGTCCTTCGCCGACGTGCCGTACGCCGCCCTGCTGCGCGACTGCGTGTTCGCCGAGAGCCCCAGCCTGTACGGCGCCCGGCTCCGGCAGGTCAACCTCTCCGGTTCCCGGCTTCCGGGCCTGCAGGCCTCCGACGCCCGGATCGACGGCCTGCTCTGGCTGGAGGGCTGCCGGTTCGACGGACCCGTCGTCATCGTCGGAACGCAGGTCGACGGCGCGTTGTCCCTGACCTCGGCGCGGATCGACGGGGAAGACGCCCTGCGGGCCGACGGCCTGACCGTCGCCCGCGACCTGATCGCCACCGGCCTCACCGTCTCGGGAGCGGCTCGCCTGCGGGGCGCGCGGATCCAGGGCGCGATCGTCCTCGACCGCGCCCGGCTGTCCTGCCCGGGCGGCGTCGCACTGGATCTCGACCGCGCCCGCGTCGAGGGCGCCGTCGTGATGGGCAAGGGGCTGCGCGCCGAGGGGATGGTCAGCCTGCGGTCCGCGGTGATCGGCGGGGCGCTGGAGCTGGACGGCGCGGAGCTGGTCAATCCCTCGGGCGTGGCGCTGCGCGGCCACCTCCTCACCGTCGGAAGCAGCCTGCGGGCCGCGAGCATCCGGGTGACCGGGCAGGTCTACCTCGACGCGGCGCACATCACCGGATCGATCAACCTGGACGGCGCCCACCTGTCGAACCCGGGTGGCGCCGCGCTGCGCGCCTCCCGGGCGGAGATCACCGGCGGCCTCTTCGGCAAGTACGGGTTCGTCGCCGACGGCGCGATCCACCTGGTCGACACACGGGTGGGAGCCAGCGTCGACCTGTCCGGCGCCCGGATCACCGCCTCCGGGTCCGTCGCGCTCAAGGCCGCAGGGATCTCCGTCGGCGGCGCCCTGAACTGCGGCGACGGCTTCACCGCCGTCGGCGAGGTGGTGCTCGAGGGCGGCACCGTCCGGGACTCGCTCGACCTGGACGGGGCCCGGCTGTCGAACCCGGGCGAGTCGGCGCTGTCCGCGGACCGGATCGAGGTGGGCGGCACGCTCTCCGGCAAGGGCGGCCTCACGGTCGACGGGGAGATCCGCCTCCTGGACGCCCGCGTCGGCGCGAGCGTCGAGTTCAACGGGGCGGCACTGTCGAATCCGGGCGGCCGCACGCTGACCGCCTGGGGCATCCAGGTCGGCCGGGTGGTCGACTGCTGTGACGGGTTCACCGCCGACGGCCGGGTCTCCTTCGCCGGCGCCCAGGTCGGCGGCCAGGTGTGCTTCGCGGACGCGGCGATCGACGCGTCCGTCGCCCTCCGTGGGACGCGGGCCGACAATCTCCGGCTGACCGAGAACACCCGCATCACCGGCCCCCTCGACCTGCGGCACGCGACGATCACCGTCCTCCGCGATCACCCGGCGGGCTGGCCGGCCGAGACCCTCCTCGCGGGGTTCACCTACGACTCCTTCGACACGCCGCTGTCCGCGGCCGACCGGGCGGCCTGGCTCGACGGCGCGGCCACGTACCAGCCGCAGCCGTACGAGCAGCTGGCGGCCGTCTACCGGCGGCTCGGGCAGGACGCCGACGCCCGTACCGTCCAGCTCGCCCGGCAGCGCCACCGCCGGCGGACCCTGCCGCGCTGGCTCGCCGCCTGGAGCCTGGTCCAGGACTGGACGGTCGGGTACGGCTACCGGCCGCAGCGGGCGGTGCTCTGGCTGGCCGGACTGCTGCTCGCCGGCGTCGCGGCGTTCGGCGGCCACCATCCGCCGCCGCTCAAGGCCGACGAGGCGCCGCCGTTCAACCCGGTCCTCTACACGCTCGACCTGCTGCTGCCGATCATCGGGTTCGGCCAGGAGTCGGCGTACGCGCCGCGCGGCTGGCAGCAGTGGCTCGCGGCGGCACTCGTCGCGGCGGGCTGGATCCTCGCCACCACCATCGCCACCGGCGTCACCCGCGTCCTATCCCGCCAATAGCCGGACCGGATTCCTACTTCTTTGATGGACGAGTACCTGGCCGACTACGAACGCCGCAAGGGACCGGTCTCGGTACGAGAACAGGAGGAGGCACGCCAGGTCTTCGACGAGGTGTTCGCCGAGGAGGGCAATTGGCCCGCCGCAAGCTGAGCCACGAGGGCACCCTGGTGCTCGACTGCGAGGGACTGTCGCCGAACCGATAAGGCACGACTGGCCTGGCTCCTTCCCGGTGTGCGGATCGCCCCGGTCGGCGAAGAGGAGGCCAAGGCCGCCTCTACGATGCTGATCGGCGCCGGGTTGCACGGCCACAAGTACGCGATCGACGCCGCTGTGGCCGAGATGGCCGTACGGCAGCGACGTCCCGTCGTCCTTCTCACCTCGGACATCGACGACATGACGAAACTCTGCGGTGATCGGGTGCGTCTCGTGTCCGTGTAAGCGGTCACACCGGGCGGGGCGTCGGCGCGCTATATATGTTGGTTCTGTCCTCGCCCCGGAGTGGTGGATGCTGATCGATGACCTGACCAAGCCCGAGCGCGTGCTCTGGGACGCGTTCCCGCGCGGGGAGACCGTGGACCTGTCCGGCGGTGACCAGGACTTCGACGCCACGAACGCCTGGGGCCCCGAGCGTACGATCCGGGCCGAGGTGATCTCCGCGCTGCTGCTGGGCGGGCGGGAGACCGAGCCCGGCCAGGTCGCCGCCGTGCGCCTGACCGGCGCGCGGATCACCGGCACCCTCAACCTCGGGCACGCCCACGTCACCGTTCCGCTCGCGCTGACCGGCTGCCAGCTCACCGACGCGCCGCACCTGTACTGGGCGCAGCTGCGCAGCGTCCACCTCATGCGCTGCCGGCTGCCCGGCCTGGTCGCCTCCGGCGTGCGCATCGACGGGCACCTGTGGCTGGAGGGCAGCCACATCTACGGCGGCGTCTGGCTCGACAGCGCCCACATCACCGGCATCCTCAACCTGACCGGCGCGTACCTGTCGCACCCGAACGGCGACTCGCCGCTACTGGCCGACCGCCTCATCGTCGACAACAACGTCTACTGCGACCAGGGCTTCACCGCCGAGGGTGAGGTGCGGCTGCCGGGCGCGCACATCGGCGGCCTGCTCAACCTGCGCGGCGCGCGGCTGCGCAACCCCAGGGGCCAGGCGCTGTACGCCAGCCGGCTCGTGGTCGCGGCCAACATGTTCTGCGACGGCGGGTTCGGCGCGGAGGGGGAGATCCGGCTGCGCGGCGCGCGGATCGGCGGGTACCTCTCGATGGTCGGCGCCACCGTGTCCAACCCGGGCCGTACCACGCTGAACTGCGACGACATGAGCATCGAGACCGACATCCACTGCTCGGACGGCTTCCGCTCCGACGGCGTGGTCAGCCTGGCGGGCGCGCACATCGGCGGCCTGTTCAACCTGCGCGGCGGGCGGCTCGCCAACCCGGCCGGCGTCGCGCTGAACCTCCAGCGCGCCCAGGTCGAGGAGGTGATGCTGCGCCCCGCCGAGCCGGTCAAAGGCGTCGTCGACCTGAGCTACGCGCGGATCAAGCTGCTGCGCGACGACCCGCTGTCCTGGGCGCCGAGGTACCAGCTCGACGGCCTGACGTACGAGATGATCGATCCGCCGCTGACCGCCAGGGAACGGCTCAAGTGGGTGGCCCGCGACACGGACGGCTACATCCCTCAGCCGTACGAGAAGCTCGCGGAGACCTACCGGGCCCTCGGCCACGACGGCGAGCGGCGCAGCGTCCTGCTGGCCAAGCAGCGGGCGCGCCGCGACACCCAGCCCGTGCCGCGCCGCATCTGGGGTTACGCCCAGGACTGGACGGTCGGCTACGGGTACCGGCCGTTCCTGGCCGCCGCGTGGCTGGTGGCGCTGCTGGCGATCGGCACCGTGGTGTTCCAGCACCGCCCGCTGATCCAGGAGCCGGGGCACAACACGCAGTTCAACCCGTTCCTGTACACCCTTGACCTGCTGCTTCCGGTGGGTTCGCTGGGTCAGGAGGGGGAGTTCGCCCCCCACGGCATCTACCTGTGGATCTCCGACGCGCTCGTCGCCGCGGGCTTCGTCCTCGGCCTGACCGTCGCCGCCGGCGCGACCCGCGTCCTGTCCCGCGAGTGATCCACCACTAGCGAATCGGCGCGTGATTCGCGTTGGTGGCAGGGCACAACCTTGCGGGTACGTTTCCGTAGGAGCAAGGGCTTGCGCCCGGGTACGTGGCCTCTGTCACGATGACGACTACGTCTCCCGTACTCGCCGGGATCCGCGGGAAGGGCGACGCGCAACCAGGCCGACCGCGGCGATCCCGCGGACGGCCCTGAACGCACGAGGAGTGGCACGTGATCGTCGACGCCGCGCGCGGTGCGCCCCTGGGCACCGACGCACAGTCTCCCCCGCCGGAACTCGTCCAGCTGCTCACCCCTGAGGGTGAGCGCGTCGAGCATCCCGAGTACGACGTGAACCTGACCCCCGAGGAGATCAAGGGCCTGTACCGCGACCTGGTGATCGTCCGCCGGATCGACACCGAGGCCGTCGCGCTGACCCGACAGGGCGAGCTCGGCATCTGGGCCTCGCTGCTCGGCCAGGAGGCCGCGCAGATAGGCTCGGCGCACGCCCTGCGGACCGGCGACATGGCGTTCCCGAGCTACCGGGAGCACGGTGTGGCCTGGTGCCGGGGCGTCGACCCGCTCGACCTCCTGGGCCTCTTCCGCGGCGTCAACCACGCCGGCTGGGACCCGAAGGCCCACAACTTCCACCTCTACACGATCGTCATCGGCAGCCACGCCCTGCACGCCACCGGCTACGCCATGGGCATCCAGCGCGACGGGGCCGAGAACGCCGCCATCGTCTACTTCGGCGACGGCGCGACCAGCCAGGGCGACGTCAACGAGGCGTTCGTCTGGTCGGCCGCGCAGAACGCCCCCATCGTCTTCTTCTGCCAGAACAACCAGTGGGCCATCTCCGAACCGCTGGAGAGGCAGTCCCGCATTCCGCTGTACCGCCGCGCCGAGGGCTTCGGCTTCCCCGGCGTCCGCGTCGACGGAAACGACATCTTCGCCGTTCTCGCCGTCACCCGGAAGGCCCTCGACAACGCCCGCAGCGGGCAGGGCCCCACGCTCATCGAGGCGTTCACGTACCGCATGGGCGCGCACACCACCACCGACGACCCGACGCGCTACCGGCTTCAGTCCGAGCTGGAGTCCTGGAAGCTCAAGGACCCGATCGAGCGTCTCAAGGCGTACCTCGTCAAGAACGAGATGGCCGACCGTGAATTCTTCGACGCGATCGACGCCGAGGCCAAACAGGTCGGCTCGGACCTGCGGAGACGCTGTCTAGAATTGCCCGACCCGGAGCCGACGGCGATCTGGGAGAACGTCTATGCCACCGAGCACTCGCTGCTCGCGGAGGAACGCGACCAGTTCACCTCGTACCTGGCGTCGTTCGAGGATGTGTCCCGATGAGGGGGCGGCCGGTTCCGGCCGGGGGTACGCGCGGAGGGGAGTTCGACGGTGAGCGCTGAGACGCTGACTCTTTCCAGAGCGATGAACGAGGGCCTTCGCAAGGCCATGGAGAACGACCCGAAGGTCCTCATCATGGGAGAGGACGTCGGCAAGCTCGGCGGCGTCTTCCGGGTGACCGACGGTCTGCAGAAGGACTTCGGCGAGGCGCGCGTCATCGACACGCCGCTGGCCGAGTCCGGCATCGTCGGCACGGCCATCGGGCTGGCGCTGCGCGGCTACCGGCCGGTGTGCGAGATCCAGTTCGACGGGTTCGTGTTCCCGGCGTTCAACCAGATCACCACGCAGCTCGCCAAGATGCGGATGCGCTCGCTCGGCACGCTCGAACTCCCGGTCGTCATCCGCATCCCCTGCGGCGGCGGCATCGGCGCGGTCGAGCACCACAGCGAGTCGCCGGAGGCGTACTTCACCCACACCGGCGGCCTGCGCGTCGTCGCCTGCTCCAACCCGTCCGACGCGTACACGATGATCCAGCAGGCCATCGAGTGCCCCGACCCGGTGATCTTCTTTGAGCCGAAGCGCCGCTACTGGGACAAGGCCCCCGTCGACCGCGACCTGTCCAAGGCCGTGCCGTTCGACAGGGCCGTCGTCGCGCGCCCCGGCGAGGACGTGACCGTGCTCGCGTACGGGCCGATGGTCAAGACGTCGCTGGAGGCCGCGCAGGCCGACGAGAACCACTCGATCGAGGTCGTCGACGTCCGCTCGCTGAACCCGCTCGACGAGGAGACGATCCTGGAGTCCGTACGCCGCACCGGCCGGTGCGTCGTCGTGCACGAGGCGCCGGTCTTCAACGGGTACGGCGCCGAGCTCGCCGCCCGGATCACCGAGAAGTGCTTCTACCACCTGGAGGCACCGGTGCTGCGGGTCGGCGGCTTCTCCACGCCGTACCCGCCGTCCCGCCTCGAGGACCACTACCTGCCCGACCTCGACCGCGTCCTCGACGCCGTCGACCGGACCTTCGCGTGGTGAGCATGGGTGAGCTGAAACAGTTCAAGCTGCCGGACGTCGGCGAGGGCCTGACCGAGGCCGACATCGTCAAGTGGCACGTACGGCCCGGCGACCCCGTCGAGGTCAACCAGACGATCGTGGAGATCGAGACGGCCAAGGCCGTCGTCGAGCTGCCCTGCCCGTTCGAGGGGACGGTCGCCGAGCTCCTCGTCGAGGAGGGCACGACCGTCGACGTCGGCGTCCCGATCATCGCGGTCGCCGTCGGCGGCGACGTCCCGGCCGCCGCGGAGACCGCGCCGACGGAGGCCACGCCGGCGGAGGGCGCGCAGGAGCCGGGCATGGTCGGCAGCCCCGCCCCGGCCGTCGACCCGGCCGCTCCGGAGCAGAAGCGCGTCCCGGTGCTCGTCGGCTACGGCGTGAAGGCCGGCTCGACCAAGCGCCGCCCGCGCAAGGCCCCGGCGCCCGCTGGACCGGTCCCGGCCGCGACCGCCGCTCCGGCCGTACGAGCGGCGGAGCCCGCCGCTCCGGCGCAGACCGTCCCCGTTCCCCGCCCTGCGGGGTCGCGGGTCGCGGTGCTGGCCAAGCCCCCGGTCCGCAAGCTGGCCAAGGACCTCGGCGTCGACCTGGCGACCGTCGCCGGCACCGGCCCGCAGGGGTCGATCACCCGCGACGACGTACGCCAGGCCGCCGAGGCGCCCGCCGCCCCGGCCCGTACGGTGGGCGAACGGCGGGAGGAGCGCATCCCGATCCGCGGGGTGCGTAAGCACACGGCGGCGGCCATGGTGCAGTCGGCGTTCACCGCGCCGCACGTCACCGAGTGGCTGCAGGTCGACGTGACCGAGACGATGAACGCCGTGAAGCGGCTGCGCGAGCTGCCCGACTTCGAGGGCGTCAAGGTCTCGCCGCTGCTGCTGGTCGCCAAGGCGCTCCTGCTGGCGGTCCGCCGCAACCCGCTGATCAACTCGGCGTGGGACGAGGACGCGCAGGAGATCGTGGTCAAGCACTACGTGAACCTGGGCATCGCCGCCGCGACCGAGCGCGGGCTGATCGTGCCGAAGGTGCGCGACGCCCACGACCTGTCCCTGCCGGACCTGGCCCGGGCGCTCGCCGACCTCGCCGCCACGGCGCGGGCCGGCAAGTCCACCCCGGCCGACCTGTCCGACGGCACGATCACCATCACCAACGTCGGCGTCTTCGGCGTCGACGCGGGCACCCCGCTCCTGACCCCCGGTGAGTCGGCCATCCTCGCCTTCGGCCAGATCCGGGACATGCCCTGGGTACACGGTGGCGAGATCAAGGTCCGCAAGGTGACGACGCTGGCGCTGTCGTTCGACCACCGCATCGTCGACGGCGAGCTCGGCTCCGCCGTCCTCCGCGAGGTCGGCGCCATGCTCGAGGACCCCATGCGCATGCTCGCCTGGTCCTGATCGCGCGGGAAGGGGCTCCGGGCCACGCCTCGGAGCCCCTCTCCCGTCACCACGGACGGCCCGCCCCACACCGAGGTACGTTGAGTACTTGACGTACCTGCCGTTGTCACAAAAGCGGCATGATCGGTGACAGGGAGTGGCATCATGTCGTCTGTGCACTTCAACAGCTACACAGAAGCGCGCGCGCATCTGAAGGATCTCCTCGATGCGGCGGAACTCGGATGCACGGCGACCGTACGCCGGGAGTCCTCGATGGCGGCGGTCGTGGACGCCGAGCGACTACGACACTTCCTCGCCCTCGTCAGCCCGGTTCGCGCGCAGGTGGTGGCGGAAGACGGCGGCTGGTCGGTGTTCCTCCCAGGGATGCCCATCTCCGCCGATGGCGCCACCTTCGACGAAGCGATCGCGGAGATGGTGGACGCCCTCCGTGAGTATGCCGCCGACTGGCAGGAGCGACTGCGTGAGGCACCGAACCATCGCCGGCAGTGGGGACTGGTCCAGCTGATCAACCTCAGCGACGACGACCAGCTACGCGAGTGGCTCACCGGGGACGGCGCATGAACTGGCCACGACCCACCCGGAAGGATCACGAGTGCTTCTGCGTGACCGAAAGCTGGCGTCGGGTGCGCGACGCACGTGGACGCACCGGAACCCATCACGTCACCTATGAACTCGACCTTCCCGACGGGTCGATCCTGCGTACCAGGATCTCCCACCCGGTCGATCGCAGCGGTTACGGCAAGAGCCTGTGGGCGCACATCCTCCGTGACCAGCTCGATGTCTCGGAGCAGGAGATCTGGGCCTGTGTTCGCGATGGCCAGAAACCCGACAGAGGAGCTCCCCCGCCGGCGCAAGACGCCCTCCCTGCTGAAATGGTGCGTCTTTTGATCACACGGGTCGGACTCACGGAGAAAGAGGTCGCCGAGATGACCCGGGAGCAGGCCATCATCCGGCTGCAGCAGTACTGGCTGGATGGCATCTGAGTGGACTGGCCACCGTGACGCCGGTGGTGACCCCCCAAGACCGGCGAACCGGTCACCGTTCGTCAACGTCGACGGCACGGAGACCACAACGGCGGCGCCATGGCCGCGTCACGGGGACGCTGTTCAGGTTCTGAGCCGGCCGGCCCGGGACTCCAGGTAGCGCTGTTCGGCAAGGCTGGCGGTGGCCTTCGCGGCGCGCCGGTAGTGCTCGTACGCCCCGGCCGTGTCGCCGGTCTTCTCCAGCAGGTGCGCCCGTACGGACAGCAGCCGGTGATGACCGGCCATCCGCTCGTCGCCGTCCAAGGTGGACAGCAGGGCCAGCCCGGCCGGCGGGCCCTCGATCTCGGCGAGTGCGATCGCGCGGTTCAGGGTGACCATCGGGTTGGGGGCGATCCGTTCCAGAATCAGGTAGAGGGCGTGCACCTGCCGCCAGTCGGTCTCCCCGGCCGTGGCCGCGTCGGCGTGTGTGGCGGCGATCGCGGCCTGCAGCTGGTAGGGCCCCAGCGCCGGGCCGGCCAGTGACGCCTTGATCAGTTCGGTGCCCTCGTCGATCAGTGCCCGGTCCCACTTCGTACGGTCCTGCTCGTCCAGGGGCACGAGGTCACCGGCCGCCGTCGTACGGGCGTCCCGGCGGGCGTGTGTCAGCAGCATCAGCGCGAGCAGGCCGGTCACCTCACCGTCCTCGGGCAGCTGCGCGTGCACCATCCTGGTCAGCCGGATCGCCTCGCGCGCGAGGTCGGGGCGGTGCAGCGCACTGCCCGAGGACGCGGCGTACCCCTCGTTGAAGATCAGGTAGAGGACGTGCAGGACGGCCCGCAGCCGTTCCTCGCGCTCGGCGCCCTCCGGCAGGCCGAACGAGGCGCCGGCGGCCTTGATGCGCTGCTTGGCCCGGCTGATCCGGACCGCCATCGTGCCCTCCGGCACCAGGAACGCGCGGGCGATCTCGGCGGTGGTCAGGCCGCCGACCGCCCGGAGCGTCAGCGCGATCTGGGAGGCCGGGGTCAGCATCGGATGGCAGCACAGGAACAGCAGGAGGAGCGTGTCGTCGGTGTCCGGTACGTCCTCGGGCAGCACGTCGCCGGCCGACGCCGACTCCCGCTCGCGGCGCGCGTGGTCACTGCGGATCTGGTCGATGAGCCGCCGGGACGCGACGGCCACCAGCCAGCCGCGCGGGTTGTCCGGCACGCCCACGGCCGGCCACTGCACGGTGGCGGCGAGGACGGCCTCCTGTACGGCGTCCTCGCATCCCTCGAACCGGCCATGCCGGCGTACCAGCGCGCCGAGGACCTGCGGCGTGAGCTCACGCAGCAGGTCCTCGGTGATCGAAGCCGTCACGCCTCCAATTGTCCGTCGGCGAACATCACCTGCCGCACCTCGACGCCCAGGCCCTCGATCGCGGCGTCCGGGATCCGCGCGGCGAGCTCGACCGCCCGCTCCTTGTTCTCGCAGTCGATCAGGTAGAAGCCGCCGAGGTACTCCTTGGCCTCCAGGTAGGGCCCGTCGGTCACCACCGGCCGGCCGCCGCGTACGGACACCACCGCGGCCTGGGACGGGTCGACCAGCGCCTGAGTGGTGATCAGCTCGCCGGACTCCTTCAGCGCCTCGATGAACGCGCCGTGGCCCTCACCGATCGCCGCCTTCTCCTCGTCGGTCAGCGCGTCCAGCACGGCCGGGTTGATGTGCATGCTGATCAGGAACTTCATCGTCTGCCCCTTTGTCGTTCGCGAGCCCCTGGCCGGGGCCCTTCGCTCGGTTGGTCGGAGCCGCGGCCGCCGGCTTTACATGCCCCGCCGGAACACTTCCACGGAATTCTCGCCGCGCCGATGTCAAGAAGTCCCCGGCCGCTCCGACCGACCGGCGAAACGTCCTGCGAACAGAGAGTCCCGAAGATGCGAATCACTCGTGCCTGGCTGGGCGCGGCCCTTCTCATGCTGCCGACCCTGCTCGTCGCGATGGACACGACCGCCCTGCTCCTCGCGCTCCCGCGGCTGAGCGCCGACCTCGGCGCCGGCAACGTCGAGCAGCTGTGGATCAGTGACGGCTACGGATTCATGGTGGCCGGCCTGGTCATCACGATGGGTACGCTCGGCGACCGGATCGGCCGCCGGCGGTTGCTGATCATCGGCGCGGCGGCGTTCGCGGCGCTGTCGCTGGTCGCCGCCTTCGCCGTCGATCCGCTGATGCTGATCGTCGTACGGGCGCTGCTGGGCGTCGCCGGCGCGACCCTGGCGCCGTCCACACTCGCCCTGATCACCAACTTGTTCCGTGACGACCGGCAGCGCGGGAAGGCCATCGCGATCTGGGCGACCTGCCAGTTCACCGGTGGCGCGCTCGGCCCCGTACTCGCCGGACTCCTGCTCCAGCACTTCTGGTGGGGGTCGGTGTTCCTGGCCGCGGTACCGGCGATGGTCCTGCTGGTGCTCGCCGGGCCGGTCGTGCTGCCGGAGTTCCGCGGCGACCATGGCGGCCCGCTGGACCTGGGCGGCGTCGGACTGTCGCTCGTGGCGGTGCTGGCGACGGTGTACGGCATCAAGCGGCTGACCGTCGCGAGCGAGCCGGTCGCGCCGACGGTGGCCATCGTCGGCGGCGCGGTGTTCGGAGTCCTGTTCGTACGGCGGCAGCTGCGGCTGGAGACGCCGCTGCTGGACCTGCGGCTGTTCCGGAGCCGTCCGTTCACGGCCGTGATCATCGCCCTGGTCTTCGCCGGTGTCGCCATGGCCGGTACGGGCCTGTTGGTGACGCAGTACCTGCAGAACGTCCTGGGCCACTCGCCGGTCGCGTCGGCGGTGCTGTTCGCCCCGATGGGCCTGGGGGTGGCGGCCGGCACCATGACCGCGCCGGTCCTGACCCGGTGGATGCGGCAGACCACCGCGATCGCCGGCGGGCTGGCCGGGTCGGCGCTGGGCGGGCTGCTGCTGGTCACCGTCGGCGGCGCCGGTGCCCTGCCGCTGGTGATGACCGGCATCGCGGTCCTCGCGCTGGGCACGGGCCCGCTGTTCGCGCTGGGCACCGGGCTCGTCCTCGGGGCCGTGCCTCCGGAGCGGGCCGGCTCCGCCGCGTCGATGTCGGAGACCGGCAACTACCTCGGTGGTTCGCTCGGCTTCGCGCTGCTCGGCGTGGTGGCCGCGGCGGTCTACCGCAGCGGGGCGCACGGCACCTCCGACTCGCTGGCCGGCGCGGTCGCCGCGAGCCGACACCTCCCCGCAGGCCAGGGCGCGGAGCTCCTGCACACGGCGCGGGAGGCGTTCACCGCGAGCCTGCACGTCACCGGCCTCGTCGCCGCGGGCATCTTCACCGCGCTGGCCGTACTCGTCCTGACCATGCGCCCGGCGACGCGGACCACCCCTGCCGTGCTCCCCGAGTACGAGGCGGCCGGCTGAGGGGTCAGGGGCAGGTCTGGCGCTTGGCGGTGAGGTCGAGGGTCTTGCGGATCGAGCTGAGGCGCAGGCGCTTGGACTCCGCGCAGAACCTGCTCAGGGGCAGGTTGTACTCGGCGTGGAAGACGGGCTTGCCCGCCGTGATGAAAGGCTTGAGCGTCGCGCACTCCTCGTACTCCGCGCACTGTTCGTTCACCGCGAAGTCGAAGTCCTTGACCAGGGACGGGATCTGGTCGAGGTCGTTCTTCAGCCCGACCGCGAGGCCCTTCTGGTGAGCGACGCGCGCCAGCATGCGGTTGAACGCCAGTTGCTGCTTCGCGGTGAGCGGGAAGCCGGAGTCGGCCTGGTAGGCGTCGACGTTGTCCGGCTCGACGCCGTCGAAGCCCTTGGCCCTGCACTGGTCCAGGCGCTTGGCCCAGATCCGCTGCAGCACGTCGAGCTTACGGATGTCGAGCCAGCGTTCCTTCGGCCATCCGTCGAGCTTCTTGCCGATGACGGACTTGGGGAACGACGCGTGGTCGGGCCGCCCCTCCTCCACCGAGCCGGCGCTGACGTAGCAGATGACCTTGCGCCCCTTGCCGTGCAGCGCGGTCACCGTCGACTTGGGCGTCTCGAACATGTCGACGTCGTAGACGCTCGCCTTGACCGACGTGTCGACCTTCCCGCTGAGCTGCCACTGCCAGCTCACGCCGACCTTCGGCCGCCACCAGGAGGCCGCCTGCACGGTCGCGGGCGCCGTCCGGTGAGCGGACACGTCGCGGGCGCCGCCACCGGCACCGCCACAACCCGCGAGCGTGACGAGGGAGAGCGCGAGAACCGCGTGCCGCAGAGCCATAGTCGATCAAGGTACCCGCAACCCGCCGGTACATCCGGGTTTCGGGAGAGGAGATGACGGGCCCGAATCGCGCGAACAAGCAGACACAGGCAGCACTCTAGACATTACTCTCAGCATCAGTCCCGATACGCTGAGCGAGGAGCACTCGAGGATGGTGGAGCCATGGCCATGCCGCAGCCGGTCGAGGAAGAAGAGCCCCCCACGATCGAAGAGATCTGGGAGCAGACTCCGTCGTACCCGGGATTCCAAGTGGAGATCATCGACGGGAGCCTCGTCGTGAGCCCACACGGGAACTTCCGGCACTCCCGGATCAACTACTTCCTCCAAGACTTGTTCGTGGAGGTCGCGCGGAAGAACGGCTGGTATCTCTGCCACGAGCTCACCATCCACTTGGAGAGCAACCGCGACCGGATCGAGCCGGACCTGGTGATCGTGCCGCCGGAGCCGCCGATGTTCGGCGCGGCGAGGTGTTCGGGCGAGGAGTGCTGCTGGTGGCCGAGGTGACCTCCCGCGGCAACGCCGTCCGTGACCGGTTCACCAAACCCCGCAACTGCGCGCTCAGCGGGGTCCCGCTCTACCTCCTCGTCGACCCGGTCGACGAGCCGACCGCCGTCACGCTCTTCAGCGACCCGAGCGACGACGGGTACCGCACGATCGAGCGGGTCCTCGCCGGTGAGAAGCTGCGGCTGCCCGCCCCGTTCGACTTCACGATCGACACCGCGGCACTGCGCTGACCTGCCGCCGCGACGGACGCGGTCGTTCGCGTCCTACTGGCCGCGCCACCAGCCGACCAGGGTGCGCATCCAGCGCGGCCGCCCCGCGCCCGAGGGTTCGGGCCGGTTCGGCGTGGCGAGCGGCGGCGCCGAGGCCGCGGAACCTGCCGGCTCGACGGGCACCGGAGCGGGCACCGACACGGGCGGGAAGCGGACCGGGAGCGCGGTCAGCGCGCGGTGGAACATTCCCGGTCGCCACTGCAACCGGTCGGCGGGTAGCGCGAGTTCCATCCCGGGGAGCTTGTCGAGGAGCTTCTCGACCGCGACCGAGGCGATGAGGCGGCCGTGGCCCTGCGCCGGGCACGTGTGCGGCCCCGCGCCCCACGCCAGGTGCGCCCGGTTGCCCGTTCGGCCCTCCGACGTGAGCGACGGGTCGGTGTTCGCGGCCGCGAAGCTGATGACGACGGGCTGGTCCGCGGGCAGCCGGGCACCGTGGAGGTCGGTGTCCTTCGGGGGGTAGGTGACCGCGTAGTTCGCGATGGGCGGGTCCGTCCACAGCACCGCGTCGAGCGCGTCCTCGATCGCCAGGCTGCCCCCCGACAGGTCGTCCGCGAAGTGATCGTCGGACAGCAGCAAGAGCATGGTGTTGGCGATGAGGTTCTGCTCGGGTTCGGTCCCGGCGCCCACGAGCGTGACGAGCTGGTGCAGCATCTCCTCGTCCGTCAGCCCCGCCGGGTGGGCCATCAGCCAGGAGGTCACGTCGGCGCCCGGGTTGGCGCGTTTGTAGGCCACCAACTCCATGACGGCCTCCCCCAGGATCATGTTCGCCTTCTCCGCGTCGGTGCCCTCGAAGATCCCGCTCATCCCCTCGACCAGACGGTCCGCGATCACCGAGGGGCAGCCGAACATCGCGTTGAACACCAGGAGCGGCAGGACACGGGCGTACTCGGTGATCAGGTCGGCCTGGCCGACGTGCGCGAATCGCGCGATGAGGGAGTCGGCGTTCCTCTCGACCCAGCCGCGCAGGATGTTGGAGTCCACGCGCGCCAGGCTGTCCGTCACCGCGGCCCGCAGGCGGGTGTGCGCGGCGCCGTCACTGAACATGCAGTTCGGCCGGTACGCCATCATCGGCAGCAGCGGGCAGTCGGGGGCGACGGTCGCCTCCCAGCGGCGGGGGTCCTTGGGGAACGTGATCGGGTCGCGCAGCACGTCGAGCGCCGCCTGGTAGCCGACGACGAGCGTGCCGGGCACGCCGGGCGCCAGTTCGACCGGCGCGGCACTCCCGTGCCGGCGCAGGGCGGCGTACGTCCCGGCGGGATCGGTGGCGAACTCCGGCCCGTGCAACGGCAGCAGCCCGGAGTGGGCGGGGCAGGATCCGGCGGCGAACTGATCAGAGGTCACTCGGGGCTCCTTTGAAGGGGGCGGTCGGAGAGCCTCTGCCAGCGGATCGACGCGTCTGCGGCCGGACGGGGCGATCCGGCCGTCCGTAACGACCGACGAGAAGATCGCGGGCAGCACCAAGGAGCCGAAAGGCTACAGCCGGTGATCTCCAGTTTCCAGTGCGATGCCGAATTTCAGGCAGTGACATCCCAAGCGTCCGGTCACGGCCCCCGCCCGGACCCATGCGGGGACCGGGCGGGGGCCGTGCGGTTCAGGCGAGGACCGAGCAGTTCTGGGGTCAGGCGAAGTGGTACGGCGTGAGGTAACTCGGCAGCACGATCTCGGAGCGCGGGCTGACCTTCCGCACCGTCGAGACGAAGGCGTCGAGATGCGGTTCGACCTGCGGGTCGGGCTTCGGTGGGTTCGTCAGCGGCGTCTCGAAGTCGTCCCAGTGGACCGGGACGATCACCGAGGGCCGGCCCAGCGCCGTGACGATCCGCTCGGCGTACGCGTGGGTCGCGTCGCTCGCCTGCATGGCGATCATCGCGACGTCCGGGGACAGACCGGCCACATTGCGCTCGACGAAGTCACTGCCGCCCATGAAGAACACCGAGGGACCGCCCTTCACGGTCACCTGGTAGGCGAGCGTGTCTCCTTCGGGCAGGTCGGCCACGGTCCGCGGCTTGTCCGGCCGCGTGAGCCGCACCCCCGGCAGCCCGACGGAGTACGCGGCGTTACGGCTGTGCAGTGAAGCGACGACCTCGACCGTGTAGTCACCGAAGTCGAGCACCTCCCCGCCTTTGACCAGCCCGAGCCGGCCCGACGGAACGTCGGAGGCCAGCGCCAGGTTGCAGGTCGTCATCGTGCCGATGACCCGCGCGCCGGTCGTCCGGGCGATGTACGGGACGTCGTTGAAGTGGTCCCAGTGCGCGTGGGTCACCAGGACGGTCTCCGGCCTGCCGACGTTCTCGCCGACGGTCGCGGTGTCCACCGTGAGCTCCGTCGCCGGATCGAACGCCCCGCGGAACAGGCCGGTGTCGTACCGGCTGAGGTACGGATCGACGAGCAGGGTCCGCGATCCGATGTCGATCCTCCACCCCGCCGTCCCGAACCAGCGGAACGTCACGGCGGTGCTCGTGCCGCCGGCGCGGCGCGCCTTCGGCCGCTCACCGCTCGCGGGCGCCCCGGACGCCCCGGTGGCCGCCGCCGTGGCGACGGTGGCGCCGACGGTCGCGCCGCGCAGGAAACGCCGCCGGTCGACTCGCTTACCAACCACGCTGATCTCCCTTTTCGAGGTGGGCCGAGTGACTGATCCGGCCGAATTCGACCACCGGACCACCGGCCCCGTCCAAGATCAACGATTTGGCCGCTCATAGGCGGATGGATATCGAGGCAGTTCAGGACGGGAGCGCAGGTGCCTCGGCCGTCCCGAATCGCCGTAGGGCGTCACGCGCGCAGGGCTTCGACCGCGGCTCGGGCGGCCTCGCCCATGGCCAGGTCGACGTCAATGCGCCGCGCGTCGAGCCGCTCGGCCCGGGCGAAGATCGCGATGGCGTACCGACGGCCGTCGGGATACTCGGCGACTCCGGCCTCATTGTGCAGGCCGGGGAGACTGCCGCTCTTGACGGCCACGCGGACCGGCGGCGCGAAGCCGCTGGGGATCCGCGTCCAGAAGATCTGCTGGCCCATGAGGTCCTGGACCATCGCGCACGCCGGCTCCGGCCCGGCCTCGCCACGCCAGATCAGGCTCAGCAACCGGGTCATGTCCCGGGCGGTGCCGGACGTGGTCTGCTCCGGATCGAACACGCGCAGCGCCCGCACGCGCTCCTCCGGAAGGCCCGGGAAGATACCGGCGAACTCCGCCTCGGTCCGCGCCCCGACGTCGGCGAACACGGACGCGAGCAGCTCGCGCGGCCCGCCGACCACACGGGTGCGCGCCAGGCCGAGCTCGGCCGCCAGCAGCGGCAGCGTGTCCGGGCCGACCCGGCGCATGAGCAGGTCGGCGGCCGTGTTGTCGCTGACGGACATCGCGAAGTAGGCGAGGTCACGCAGCGACACCTCGACGTCGTCGGCGCACCCGGCCATCCCCCATCCGCCGAGCCGGTCCTCGGCGCGTACGAGGACGCGCTCGGCGGAATCGAGCTGCCCGGCGACGACCTGCCGCGCGAACTCCAGGACGAGGAGAATCTTGAACACCGACGCGAGGACGACCGGCTCGTCAGGCTGGATCCCGACCTCCCGGCCGTCGTCGACGTCGACCACGTGAAGCCGGGCGGCGACGCCGACCGAGGCGAATCTCCGGGCGATGCTCTCCTCGGTTCGCACCCGATCACGCTACCGCCGGAGCGCCGCGCCACCGGCCGCCGTGACGCGCCCGGCCTCCGATAGGCGATCCCCTATCGTGGCGGCGTGGACCTCTCCCGGCATCTGCGGTACTTCGTCGTCACCGCCGAGGAGCTGCACTTCGGCCGCGCCGCAGAGATCCTCGGCATCGCCCAGCCGCCGCTCAGCCAGTCGATCCAGCGCCTCGAACGCGAACTCGGCGTCGAGCTGTTCGACCGGTCCCGGCGCCAGGTCGAGCTGACGACCGCCGGCCGCCTCCTCCTCGACGAGGCCCGCGACCTGCTGGCCCGTGAGGAACGCCTGCGCACCCTGATGCGGAAGGCCGCCACCGGCGCGCTCGGCACGCTGCGCGCCGGCGTTCCGCCGGAGACGCCGGCGGTGGCCCTGCAGGCCCTGTCCCGTCGGCTCACCGACGAGGTCCCCGAACTCGACGTCGACCTGCAGGAGCTGACGACCGCCGAGCAGGTCCGCCTGCTCGCCTCCGCCCAGCTCGACGTCGGCCTGGTGCACCGTCCGGTGGAGTCCGCCGACCTGCGGTTCGGCCCGGCGGTCGACGTGCCGCTGGGCGTCGTCCTGCCCCGCACGTCACCGCTGGCGCGCCTGCGCGAGGTCGGACTCGCCGACCTCGCCGGCCATGGCCTGATCCTCCCTCCGAAGGCGACGGCCCCCGGCTGGCACGACCACGTCCTCGAGGTCTGCGCCCGGCACGGCTTCACTCCGCCGCGGCTGCGGCACGCCCGCAACCCGGAATTCCTGCTCGGGCTGGTGCTCGGCGGCCACGGCGTCGCGTTCGAACAGGAGGCGTTGGCCCGCCGGGAACCCCGCGTCGCGTGGCGCCCCCTCACGGACCGCCCCCTGCTGCGAAGCGTGTCGGCCGCCTGGCCCGCCGACCTGGCGCACCCGGCGACGGCGAGGTTCGCCTCGATCGCGGCGGACGTCCTCACCGCCGGGCACACCCCGCCCTCACCCGCCGCCCCCACCATGTCGCGCCCTTGGTCCGTCGTCTTCACCGCAGGCCGGTGAACCCCCGCGAGCAAGGCAGGCCGATGCGATCCCGTCCCCGCCCCGAGCGCCCGGTGGCCCGCCCGGGCGGGCGTCATACGACGCGGAGGTCCCCCCGCCGATCGACTCGGCGGCGGGACCTCACAGAGCGCACGTCAGGTGGTTCGTGTCAGAAGGCCTCCTCGGGGAGGTCCATCAGGTCGGCCGTGGTGGCCTCGGTGATGGCGCGCTCGGCGGCGAGCTTCGGCAGCTGGGTCGCGCAGAAGAACTGGGCGGCCGCGATCTTGCCGGTGTAGAACGCCTTGTCGGCCTCGGAGACCTCGCCGCTCAGCTTGGTGAGGGCGATCTCCGCCTGGCGGCAGAGGAGCCAGGCGATGACGACGTCGCCGAGGGCCATGAGGAGGCGGGTGGTGTTGAGACCGACCTTGTAGATCTCCTCCGGCCGTTCCATCGAGCCGAGCGCCCAGCCGATCATCGGGTTGAGGATGCCCTGGGCGTCCTCGAGGGCCTTGCCGAGCAGCTCGCGCTCCTTCTTGAGCCGGCCGTTGCCCGCCTCGCTGTCCGCGAACTGCTTGATCTGCCCGGCGAGGTACTGCAGGGCCTCGCCGTTGTCACGCAGGATCTTGCGGAAGAAGAAGTCCATGCCCTGGATCGCCGTGGTGCCCTCGTACAGAGAGTCGATCTTGGCGTCCCGGATGTACTGCTCGATCGGGTAGTCCTGGAGGAAGCCGGAGCCGCCGAGGGTCTGCAGCGCCTGGGTCAGCACCTCGTACGCCCGCTCGGAGCCGACGCCCTTGACGATGGGCAGCAGCAGGTCGTTGACCTTCTCGGCGAGCTTGTCCGGCTCGCCGGCGGCCTCGGCGAGCTGCGCCTTGTCCTGGTACGTAGCGGTGTAGAGGACGAGCGCCCGCATGCCCTCGGCATAGGCCTTCTGCAGCATGAGCAGGCGGCGTACGTCGGGGTGGTGGGTGATGGTGACGCGCGGCGCGGTCTTGTCGGCCATCTTGGTCAGGTCGGCGCCCTGGACGCGCTCCTTGGCGTAGGCGAGCGCGTTGAGGTAGCCGGTGGACAGCGTCGAGATCGCCTTCGTGCCGACCATCATGCGGGCCTGCTCGATGATCAGGAACATCTGCTTGATGCCCTCGTGGACGTCGCCCACGAGGTAGCCGATGGCCGGGTGCTTCTCGCCGAAGGTGAGCTCGCAGGTCGTGGAGACCTTCAGGCCCATCTTCTTCTCGACGTTGGTGACGTAGACGCCGTTGCGCTCGCCGAGCTCGCCGGTCTCGGTGTCGACGAGGTACTTCGGCACGATGAACATCGACAGACCCTTGGTGCCCGGCTTGGCGCCCTCGGGGCGGGCCAGCACGTAGTGCAGGATGTTGTCGGCCATGTCGTGCTCGGCGCTGGTGATGAAGCGCTTGACGCCTTCGATGTGCCAGGTGCCGTCGGGCTGCTGGATCGCCTTCGTACGGCCGGCGCCGACGTCGGAGCCCGCGTCGGGCTCGGTGAGCACCATGGTGGAGCCCCAGTGCTTCTCGACGGCGAGCTCGGCGAGCCGCTTCTGCTCGGGCGTGCCGATGCGCCACAGGAGCTGGGCGAAGCTCGGGCCGCTGGAGAACATCCAGATGGCCGGGTTGGCGCCGAGGATGAGCTCGGCGACGGCCCAGTGCAGGCTGCGCGGGGCGTTCATGCCGCCGAGCTCGGCCGGCAGTTCGAGGCGCCACCACTCGGCGTCGTTGAAGTAGGCCCGGAAGGACTTCTTGAAGCTCTCGGGCATCGTGACCGAGTGCGTCTCGGGGTCGAACACGGGCGGGTGCCGGTCCGCGTCCTCGAAGGACTCGGCGAGTACGCCGGTGGCGAGGCGGTTCACCTCGTCCAGGACGCTGCGCGCGGTGTCCTCGTCGACCTCGCCGAACGGGCCGGTGCCCAGGATCTCCTGACGGCCGAGGACCTCGAAGAGGTTGAACTCGATGTCACGCAGGTTGCTCTTGTAGTGCCCCATGAACACCCCGTTGCTCTCGGGCGGGCGGGTCGCACCCGGTTACGTACCAGTCAGTAACACCTGATGCTACCCGCGAGTAACTGAACAGACAACTGTGTACCGGAATATGGGGGTTCGGTGGTGCATGGGCGATCAACGATCGGCCCGGTTCCATGACATTCGCCGCAGCCTTGGTGATCACTGGGGCCTACGATGACCGTCTGTGGCCGATCGGTGGAACGGTGTCCGCGCGCGGCGGAACGGTGAGCGACGACTGCGGCTGACCCCGTCCGAACGGCGGCTCTGGGACGCGTACCCCACGGGAACGCTCCTGTCGCTCGGCGACGGACGGCCGCCCCGCACCGGCGCCCCGCAGCGTACGATCCGGGCCGAGGTGATCTCGGCCCTCCTGCTCGGAGCCCGAGAGGCGGCACCGGGGCACGTGCCCGCCGTACGCCTCCGCGGCGCGCGCGTCACCGGCGTGCTCGACGTCTCCGGCGGCGAGGTCGGCTGCGAACTCCGCCTCGAACACTGCGTTCTCGAAGAACGCCCCGACTTCTCCAACGCCCGCGCCCGGCAGATGCGCCTGAACGCCTGCGCGTTCCCCGGGCTGGACGGCGGCGGGCTCCAGGTGGACGGCTACCTGAGCCTGTCCGAGTCGATGATCGACGGCGAGGTGCGGCTGACGCGGGCGGCCCTGTCCGGCGGGTTCCGCATGAACAACGTGCGCCTGCGCAACCCCGGCGGGTACGCCCTCTACGCGGGGCTGCTCACGGTCGACGCCGGGGCGTACATCCGCAACTCCGACATCACCGGCGAGGTGCGCCTCACCGGCGCCCGCATGACGGGCGGCCTGTTCATGTACGGGACGACGCTGCGCGACGACGTCTGCGTACTGGACGGCGACAACATGATCGTCCAGGACCGCATGGAGTGCAGCGGGGGCTTCACCGCCGAAGGGCCGGTACGCCTGCGCGGCGCGCGGATCGACGGCACGCTCTCCTTCGACCAGGGCGCGATCCGCGCGCCCGGCCGGCGCGCCCTCCACCTCAGCCACGCCGCCGTCAAGGAACTGATCCTCATCCCCCGCGAGCCGATCCAGGGCGAGGTCACGCTGGGGTACTCCCGCATCGACGTCATCCTCGACCGGCCCGACGTCTGGCCCGAACGGCTGCGGCTCAACGGCCTCGTGTACGAGACGCTGCGCGGGGAGCCCGAGGAGGGCCAGCGACTCGACTGGATCTCCCGCGACCCGCACGGGTTCCGCCCGCAGCCGTACGAGCAGCTCGCCGCCTGGCTGCGCGGGATCGGCCGGGAGGACCTGGCCCGCAAATGCCAGCTCGCCAAGCAGCGGGCCCGGCGGCGGAGCCTCGGACCGGTCGGCAAGACGTGGGGCGTCCTGCTCGACTGGACCGTCGGGTACGGCTACCGGCCGTGGATCGCCGCCGTGTGGCTGGCGCTGCTCGTCGCCGTCGGCACCGTGGTCTTCAGCATCGACCACCCGCGTACGATCAAGCAGCCGGACGAGCGGCCGCACTTCCACGCGCTGATCTACACGCTCGACCTGATGCTGCCGATCGAGACGTTCGGGCAGCGCACCGCATGGGACCCGGTCGGCTGGTCCCGCTGGCTGGCCTGGTCCCTGACCGGCACGGGCTGGATCCTCGCCACCGCGCTGATCTCCGGGGTCGCGCGGGTGCTGCGTCGCTCCTGAGCGTCGCGGGGAAGAATGAACGTCGTGGGAACCTACCTGATCACCGGAGCCACGGGCGGCATCGGCGCGGCGGTCGCCGACCTGCTGTACGAGGCCGGGCAATCGCTCATCCTCGTCGGGCGGTCGGCCGAGCGGCTGGCGGAGACCGCGGCGCGGCTCGGCCATCCGACCCCGCTGGCCGTCGAGCCGACGGCCCACCCCTCGGTCGAGCACCGCGTGCGCGTCCTGGAGTTGGACCTGTCCGATCCCCGGCGGATCGAGGCGGCGCTCGCCGACGCCGGCCTCCCGCCGCTCGACGGGGTCGTCCACAGTGCGGGCGTGGTCGAGCTGGGCAGGGTCGCGGAGGCCCCACCGGGCGCGTGGGTCGAACAGCTCCTGGTGAACGCGGCGGCCCCCGCCGAGCTGACCCGCCTGCTGCTGCCGCAGTTGCGCGCGGCCCGCGGCCACGTCGTCTTCGTGAACTCCGGCTCGGGGCTGCGCGCCCGGGGCGGCTGGGGCGCGTACGCCGCCAGCAAGCACGCGCTGCGGGCCCTCGCCGACGCGCTCCGCGACGAGGAGCCGGACATCCGGGTCACCTCGGTCTACCCCGGCCGTACGGCGAGTGAGATGCAGCGCAAGGTCCGCGACCAGGAGGGCGGGGAGTACGACCCGGCGGACTACATGTCGGCGCCGACGGTCGCCACGGTGATCGTCAACGCGCTGACGACCCCGCGCGACGCGACCGTCACCGACATCAGCGTCCGCGGCTGACAGCGGGCGTACTACTTACGCGGCGGCGCAATGGACGGCGGACGCGCCGGAGGACCGGACGGCGGGCGCGCTGGGCCGCGGGCGCGTCAGAGGGCGGGCGGCAGCGCGGCGGGGCCGCTGCGGCTCCGGGTCAGGCGGGCGGCGAGGACGCCGCCGATCAGCCCGAACAGGTGGGCCTGCCAGGAGATCCCCGGCTGCCCGGGCAGCACGCCGAAAATCATCGTGCCGTACACCAGGGCGATGACGACGCCGAGGAGGATGTCCAGGATGCGGCGTTCGAAGAAGCCGCGGGCCAGCAGGTAGCCGAAGTAGCCGAAGATCAGGCCGCTCGCGCCCACGGTCACGACGTTCGAGGCTGCCAGGAGCCAGACGCCGAGGCCGCTGACGACCATGACGATCAGGCTGACGGTGACGAAGCGGCCGAGGCCGCGCAGCGCCGTCAGGAAGCCGAGGATCGCCAGCGGGACCGAGTTGGCCATGATGTGGTCGAGGTTGGCGTGCAGGAACGGCGCCGTGAAGATGTGCCACAGGGCGTTCACGTTGTGCGGCTGAATGCCGTAGTCCCGGGTGAGACCGCCGCCGTAGTTGACGACCTCCAGCGCCCAGCAGACGCCGAGCAGCACGACGGTGATGATCAACGCGCTGACCGCGCGCGCGGCGTGGTGGGCGATTCCGTCGCGGGGGGAGCGAGCGGTGATCGGCGAGTCGGTCATAGCGCAACCGTACGCGGCGGGCGGTCGGGGGGAAATAAGGCCCGCGGCCGGCTTCCGGCCCGGGTGCCGCCGGGCGCCGGTCTCAGTGCCAGGCGGGCGCGGCGGGGAGGGGCTTCAGGCGCAGGTAACGCCGCTCGTCGGGGGTGGTCCCGCCCCAGATGCCGGCCGACTCGCCCGCGCGCAGCGCCCAGGCGAGGCAGTCCGACGCCACGGGACAGCTCGCGCACACCTGCTTCGCCTCGGCCACCTGGTCCAGGGCCGGCCCGGCGGTGCTGACCGGGAAGAACAGCTCGGGGTCGGCGCTTCGGCAGGCCGCGAGATCCGTCCAGTGCTCGATCATTACGATTGCCTCCAGGTCGAACGAGGCCGCGAGGGTCTCGGGGCGCGCTTCGGCGCGTCTCCGGACGGGCCTCTTGACGAATCGTAGTACTACCCAATGTAGTACTACGGCGAGTCGTGTCAATTCTCGCTAAAGTTCCGGGACGTGCCGACCGACGTGATCTTCCGCAGCGCCACCAGGGACGACGTTCCGGCGATCGTCGCGCTCCTCGCCGACGACGCGATCGGCGCCGGTCGCGAGGGAGACGTCGACGCCTACTGGGCCGCCTTCGCCGACATCGAGGCCGACCCCCGCAACCACCTCATCGTGGCCGACATCGACGGCGAGGTCGCCGGCACCCTGCAGCTGACCTTCATCCCCGGGCTCAGCCGCATGGGCACCGAGCGCGCCCAGATCGAGGCGGTCCGCGTCGGCGGCGCCCACCGGGGCCAGGGCCTCGGCCACCGGATGATCGAGTGGGCCATCGGCGAGGCGCGACGGCGCGGCTGCGGCCTCGTCCAGCTGACCTCTGACAAGCGCCGCACGGACGCGATCCGCTTCTACGAGTCCCTCGGTTTCGCGGCGACCCACGAGGGCATGAAGCTGCCGCTCTGACGGCCTTCGGTAAACCAAGATCTTCTTGCGGACGTCCTTACTGTGAATCATCCCCGGACTCACAACACGCGGTTAGCCGGACGTTTACCCGACTGTTGGTTCCATGTCCGGACACAGGAGTAGGACGAAGGGATCCCCCCAGCGATGGCCGCACTCGCCGCGTCGGCGCGGCTCGACGCAGACGACGTCCTTCGTATCCGCTGGGCCGAACCGCCGGTCGACGCGACCACGCTCACCCTCCGCCGCGAGGGCACCACGCACACGGTCGGCCTCGACGGCGAGGCCGCCGACCTCTCGCGACTGGACCTGACCCCCGGCACCTGGTCGGTCCACGCGGCCGACGCCGAGATCATCACCACCGACCCGGGCTTCTCCCTCGACGGCCTGGTGGAGTACGCCCGCCGCGCCCGCCGCCGGGCACTGCGGGCCTTCCGCGCCCGCTCGGGCGGCCTGCGCGTCGACGTGCGGGCCGTCGAGCCGTACGCCGAGGTCACCGCCGTCCACCCCGGCGAGGAGAAGCTCACCCTCGAAGGGTTCCTCGCATACGGTGCGAACCCCGACTCGGCGGAGATCGTCGCCACCCGGCGCAAGACGGCGCAGCGGGTCACGGGGACGGTATCGGTCACCGGCGATCACTGGCACGCCGAGATCCCGATCGCCCCCTTCGCGGTGGAGACCGAGCGCGGCTTCTGGGACCTGCGGCTCGGCGGGCTCACCGTCGCCACCTGGATCGACGACATCCCGGACAAGAAGAACAAGGTCCGCTTCCCGGCACGGCACGTCGCGCGGGAGACCGACCGCGTACGCGTGCGCGCCTACTACACCGACAAGGATCAGCTCGCGATCGCCGCCACGGTCGTCCCGAACGCGGAGGCGTCGTGAAGATCTCCATCCTCATCATGAACGCCTACGGCATGGGCGGCACGATCCGTGCGACGTTCAACCTGGCGGACGAGCTGTCCCGGCGCCACGAGGTCGAGGTCGTCAGCGTCTTCCGGCACCGGGACACGCCGTTCCTGCCGCTCTCCGACCGGGTGACGCTGTCCAGCCTGGTCGACCTCCGGCCGGAGACCCGGAAGTGGTGGCGGTTCGGCGTCGCCTCCCGGCTCAAGAAGCCCAGCACGCTGATGCACCCGGAAGAGCGGGCGTACGACAACTTCAGCGCCGAGAGCGACCGGGTGCTGACGCGGCACCTCACCGACCTGCGGGCCGACGTACTGGTCACCACCCGGGCCGGGCTGAACATCGCCGCAGCCAGGCTGGCCCCCGCGGGCGTCACCCTCATCGGCCAGGAACACCTGCACTTCGGCGCGCACAAGCCCGGCATCCTCGAAGAGATCCGCGCCTGGTACCCCAAGCTCGACGCGGTCGTCACCCTGACCGACGCGGACCACGCCGCGTACGCGCAGATGCTCGAGGGCAGTCCGACCCGGGTCTACACGATCGGCAACGGGCTGCCCGACGGGCCGCGTCCGCAGTCCCGGCTGGACAACCGCGTCGTCATCGCCGCCGGCAGACTCGTCCGGGTCAAGGGGTACGACCGGCTGCTCGACGCGTTCGCCAAGGTCGCCGAGAAGCGTCCCGACTGGAAACTGCGCATCTACGGTCAGGGGACCCAGGCCGACAAGCTCGGCCGCCGGGCCCGCCGCCTGAACCTGCACAACAACGTGGCCTTCATGGGGCCGACGAACGACATCGAGGGTGAGCTGGCCAAGGCGTCGATCCACGTCATCACCTCGCGGTTCGAGGGGTTCGGCATGACGATCGTTGAGGCGTTCGCCGCCGGGGTGCCGGTGGTGTCGTTCGACTGCCCACAGGGTCCCCCCGAGATCATCACGTCCGGCGAGGACGGGCTGCTGGTGCCCGACGGCGACATCGACGCCTTCGCCGACGCCCTGCTGTCCCTCATGGACGACCCGGAGGAGCTGCGCCGGCTCGCCGAGAACGGCCGCCGGACCGCGCTGCGCTACCGGAGCTCCGAGGTCGGGGACCGCTGGGACGAGATGTTCGCCGACCTGCGTCACGCGCGGACCGCGTAGTCGCGCAGCGCGGAGGCCGTTGCGGCCCGCGTTCCATGCCTCGGTCAACGGCGTTCCCGTTTTCCGTCGTGCGCCCGTCGTCCGCGCCATGACGCGCTGAATCATCTGCGTCATCATCGGCGAGTATTCGAGGGGAAACGCCATGATCGACAACGAACTCTTCGGCGGAGCCGAACCCGCGTGGCGCGTGACGGTCGCCGCCGAGCTGTACCGGATCGAGGAGCACTGCTCGCACTCGGCGCGCGCCCAGGCCGAGACGGTGAAGATCTGGCGGGTCCTCAACCTGTGGCTCGGGTCGACCGCCGTCCTGGCCGCCGGGGTGGCCGGCAGCCTGGTCCTCGCCGGTGACCGGTTCCCTCTCGTCGCGGGCGGGCTGGCGCTGGCCGCCGCCCTGCTGGCCACGGTCGTCAGCATGGTCGCGCCCGGCCGTAAGGAGAACCAGGCGGCCGAGGCCGCCAAGGCCTACCGGTCGGTGGAGACGGCCGCGCGGCAGGCCCGCGAGGTCGACCTGCCCGGCCACGCCTTCATGCAGGCCCGGCAGGTGCTCGACGAGCTGACCGCCCGCTGGCACGCGGTGATCCGCAACGCTCCGCCCGCCCCCGCGTGGGCGCAGCACCGCGCCGAGCGCAACCGGTACGTCGAGCGGGCCGAGCAGGTCATGACCGAGCGCATGAGCGACATCGTCCGCGTCTTCCAGACTCCCCGGCGGGCCGCCGACCAGCCGGCCTGAGCCTCGCCGGCCGCTCCTTCCCTAAGGTGCCGGCGTGCGTGCCGTCTCCACGGCGCGGACGTGCTGGCCGAGGAAGAAGGCCGCGCGATCGAGTGCCTGGCCGGCCTCGTCCAGGACGCCGACGTACGCCTGGAAGACGTGCGGCGCGTCGGCGGTGACGTCCAGGATGACGTCCACCCCGGCGTCCCGGGCGCGCGCGGCCAGGCGCGTCGAGTCGTCCAGGAGCAGCTCGTTCGTCCCCACCTGCAGCAGCATCGGGGGGAATCCGCTCAGGTCGGCCAGGACGGCGGGACTGAGCAGAGGATGGTGCGGGTCCCGCCCCGCGAGGTACAAGGACCCGGTGTACCGCACGGCCGCCCGCGTGAAGATCGGGTCGATGCCCTCCTTGGTCCGCATGCTCTCGCCCGAGCGGGTGTGGTCGAGCCCGGGGGAGAACGCCATGATCGCGGCGGGCAGGGGCAGGCCCGCGTCGCGGGCGGCGAGGCAGGCGGTGACGGTGAGACCGCCTCCGGCGGAGTCGCCGGCGAACGCGATCGCCGAAGGGTCCTCGCCGCCGTCGAGGAGCGCGCGGTACGCGCTGAGCGCGTCGTCGATCGCGGCCGGGAAAGGGTGCTCGGGGGCGAGCCGGTAGTCCAGGGAGAAGGCCCGGAACCCGGTCCTGACCACGAGGTTCGCCGTCAGGCACAGCGCCGTCTCCGGTGAGCCGAACACGTTGCCGCCGCCGTGGAAGTACAGGATCGTCCCGGCCTTCGGATCGTCGTCCGGTTCGACGCGTACCGCGCGCCGGTCGCCGAGCACCTCGTCCCGGGTACGGATCCCCGGCGGAACGATCATCCCGGCCATCAGTGCCCTGAATCCGGCGCGCAGCTCCTCCACCGAGCGAGGCCCGTCACCGCCGGACCGCCGCAGCATCGCGTCGATCCGCGCGCGCTGTTCCCTGCTCATCGTGTCCTCCGTCCAGGTGCCTGCCGAGACACTATATGCCTAGGAATATACGCGGGACGTACCGGAGCGATGAGCATGGCCGAACGGCGTCCTCCGCACGACCGCTCCCACGACCCTCCGGCGACAGCGTCCGTCGAGGTCGAAGGATCCGGGGAAGCGACGTCACCGGCTGTGGCAACAACAGGTGACATCCCCACCCGAGAAGGGTCGTCTCACCCCACCCCCCACCGCTCCCGTTCACGCGGGACGGTATGCCGCCATGCCCGGCGGCCGACGAAAGGCTCCGATGAGAAGACGAACGGCCACCCTCGCGACCGTCGCGACGGCCCTCACCCTGGCGACGACCGGGCCGCTACCCACGTCTCACGCCGCTCCCCGCCCGGCCCACGCGCCGGACCGCGCGACCTATCCCAACGGTTACCGGGGCATCGCCGTGCACGGCGGCACGCCGGTCGCGCGGGGCGGCGCGACCGGCGACGCCCTCGGCATGCTGCGGAAGTCGAAACCGCTCTCGAGCGTGCGTGCCGCATCGGCCGCGGCCGGCACGCACACGCTCACCGTCGACCTCATCGACCGCAACGGAGCGGCCCCGCGGACGGCCGACGCGCAGAACGTGTTCTTCCTTCCGCTGGACGGCTCGACGCCGCTCTACGGCCAGGCCGAGGACGGGCACCTGACCGCCGGACTACCGCCGGGCGAGTACGTCGTCGAAGCCGGCGTCACCACGCCGCAGGCCGACGCCGGGCGATCGCTGACCCTCGTCTACCTGCCTCGCCTCGACATCGACCGCGACCGTACGGTGACGCTGGACGCCCGCCTGGGCCGCCCCATGTCCATCGCGGCCGACCGCCCGGACGCCCGCCTGACCGGTGGAGACGGGGGCGGAGGGCTCGCGCGTGTGGTGCAGGACATCGGCGGCCGGACCACGACGACCGCCAACGTCTTCCTCGACGGAACGCCCACCTACGTCACGCCGACCGGCCGTGCGCCGGGACTCGCGCTCCTGATGGCGGGGCGGCTGACGAAGGCCGGCGCGGTCATGGGCAGTCCGTACATCTACAACGTCGCCGGGAGCACCTCCGACGCGGAGGTCATTCCCGCCGAACCCGTGCTGCGCGTCCGCACGGCGGATCTGGCCGCCGTACGGACCCGCTACGCCCGGCAGGGCGAACCCGGCTGCGCCGGCACGCACGCCGCCGCGCTCCTGCCGGGGGGAGGCTTCGACGAGGGGTTCTTCGTGGGCGTCGGCCCGATGCCCGCCGTCAGGACCGAGTACTTCAGCCCCGGCGTCGGCTGGGACACCGACACCGTCGTCGGACCGGACTGCTCCTTCGAAGAGGGCGGCGTCATGGGTGTCACCGAGCGGTTCTCGCAGGCGGGCACGTACACCCGTGACCGGACGACGGGGCCGCTCGGGCCCGGAGCCGACTACAACGCCGTGACGGGCGACGGCACCCTGCTGTTCTGGGTGCCCATGCTGAGCTCCTGGGGGGCGAGTTCGGGGATCGCCCCGTACGACCGCGTCACCGGGCGGACGACACTGCAGGACGCCACCGGGAAGGTCACCGGCACGAGCGACCAGCCGGGCTACGGCGAGTTCCCGCTGCCACCGGGGCAGGGTACGTACAAGGTCACCACCGACCTCCAGCGCCAGGCCCCCTGGTCGGACCTCGCGACGCGGCAGCACGTCGTCTGGACGTTCTCCGCGAACGTCCCGGACGGTGACGCGGTCGGGACGGCGTCCCTGCTCTCCGTGCTGTACCGCACCCCGCTGGACGACGACAACCGCGCACCGGCGGGCACCCAGCGGATCGATCTCGACGCGCGGACCGACGGGCAGGGACCGGCGCCCGTGATCCGCCGAATGACCGCCCAGGTCTCCTACGACGACGGCGCGACCTGGACGAACGCCCCGGTCGCCAGAACGACGGACGGCTGGACGGCCACGGTGCGCAACCCGCAGGGCACGCGAAGCGGGTACGTGTCGCTCCGCACCGTCGCCGAGGACACCGCGGGGCGCACCGTCGACCAGACGATCGTGCACGCCTACGGCCTGAAGCCCTGATCGCCTGTGTCCGGGGGCGAGACGTGTGTCCCGCCCCCGGACGCGTACGAGCGCCTCCCGCCCGATGCGGCGGCCGGGAGGCGGACTCGTCCCCGTTCGCGAGAAGCGATCACGACCGTATGGGTCACACCGTGCGGAGGGCCTCCGTCGGGGCCATCCGCGAGGCGCGGAGGGCCGGGAGCAGGCCGGCGAGGGCACCGATGAGGATCGCGGAGCCGATGCCGCCCGTCCACGCCTCCGCGGGGACGACGATCGCCCAGTGCTTGGTCGTGGCGTAGACGGCCGTGGCCAGGACACCGGCCGCCACCCCGACCGCACCGCCGAGGAACGCCAGCACGATCGCCTCGGACAGGAACTGCGCGCGGATCTGCCCCCGGGTCGCGCCGAGGGCGCGGCGCAGACCGATCTCCGAGCGGCGTTCGAGCACCGAGATGATCATGATGTTGGCCACCCCGACCGCGCCGACGATCAGCGCGACGACGCCGAGGCCCAGGAACAGGCTGTTGAACGCCCCGCTCGCCGCCGCGCGGGCGGTGAGCGCGTCCGACGGCCGGCTCACGTCGACCTCGTTCGGCGACTCGGGGTCGGCCGTCCGGGCCAGCACCTCATGCACCGCGTCGACCTGATCGGTCCGGCAACGGACATAGACGGTGCTCGGCGGTCCCTGCGTCACCGTGCCGTGAACGATGCTCGCGTAGTTCAGATAGCGCTGCGCGGCCGGATAACCGATCAGGGCGCTGGTGTCGATCTCCGGTGCCAGCACCGCGGGCCGGAGGATCCCGGCGACGTAGAACCACTGGCCGCCGAGCCAGACGCGCTGCCCCGGGCGGACCCTGTCGATCCCGAGCCGCTGCGCGGCGACCGCGCCGAGCACCACGACGGGCTTCGTGGCGGTCGCGGAGTTCAGCCAGCGGCCCTGGGCGACGCCGGTGGCGACCACCGGCAGCAGGTTGAGATCGGCCGCCCTGACCTTCAGCGCGTTGGTGCTCACCGGGGGGATCAGCGGACTGCGGTACACGTTCGCGGTCGCGATGGTGGCGGTGTCGGCCACCTGCTCCACGGCCGTCAGCCGCGAGATCCTGGCGGGCGCCTCAGGCGGCAGCCGAGCGGCGTCCCCGCTGAAGCTCTGCCCGCTCTCGGCGGTGAGCAGGTTGGTGCCGAGACGGTCGATCTCGCTCAGGAGGCCGGCCTGGGACGATGATGACAGTCCCAGCACCGCGACGATCGCGGCCGTGCCGATCGCGATCCCGAGCGCCGACAGCGCCGACCGCAGCCGCCGGGCCCGCAGCCCGACGCTCGCCACCCGTGCTCGGTCGCCCGGCCGCAGCCGGGCGGGGACGAGCGTCGTCATGATCGGTCCTCCTGCTCCGCTCCGACGGGCACGCGCGCGCCGGTGGTCCGGGGCGTCGCCCGGTCGTCGGGGTCCGGGTCGTGGGCGCTGTCCGAGACGATCCGCCCGTCGCGTACGTGCACCTGGCGGGGCAGATCGGCGGCCAGCTCGGCGTCATGCGTGATCACGACGATCGTCGCGCCTTCGGCGTTGAGCTCGTGCAGCAGCTCGATGATCGAGGCGCCGGTGACGCTGTCGAGGTTGCCCGTCGGCTCGTCGGCGAGCACGATCGCCGGCCGGCCGACGAGCGCCCGGGCGATCGCGACGCGCTGCCGCTGCCCGCCCGACATCTGGGTCGGCCGGGCGGACGCCCGGTCGGCCAGGCCGACGCGTTCGAGCGCCGCCAGGGCCCGCCGCCGCCGCTCGCGGACCTCGACGCCCGCGTACAGCAGCCCGTCGGCGACGTTGTCCAGCACGGTGGAGTGCTCGGCCAGGAAGAACTGCTGGAAGACGAACCCGATGCTGCGGGCCCGCAGCGCCGACAGGCCGCGGTCGTCGAGACGGTCGATGTCGACGCCGTCGATCCGGACCGTGCCCCCGGTGGGCCGTTCCAGCGTCCCCATGACGTGCAGCAGGGTCGTCTTGCCCGATCCGGACGGCCCGACGATCGCCACCAGTTCGCCCTTCCGGACGCTGAAGGTCACTCCCCGGAGCGCCAGGACGGGCGGCCGCTCCCCGTAGACCTTCGTAACCGCCTCCAGCTCCAGAGCCGCTCGCGTCGGCCTCATGTCGCGGGCACCACCACTCGGTCGCCCGGGGCGAGGTTCCCCGACACCTGCACCAGACCGTCGGCGTTGTCGAACAGCCCCAGCGTGACCGGTACGACGCCGCGCGCGCCCCGCGCGTCGACCTTCTCCACCGAGTAGCCGCCGCCGGCCTGACCGATCAGCGCCGTGACCGGCACGATCAGCGCGTCCTTGACGCCGCCGGTCGTGATCTGCACGCGGACGGGTGCCTGGTCGAGCCGGCCCGCGTCCTTCGGATGCGTGAGCGTGACGTACACCGGGATCGTCGCGCCGGACGAGCCGGACGAGTCCTTCTGGTCGGAGGACGAGGTCGCGACCGCGCCGATGCGGCCGACCTTCCCGGAGGTGGTGCGGTTGTCCGGCAGGGTGATCTCCACCTTGTCCCCGACCTTGACCTGGGCTTGCTGTGACGCGTCCAGGTTCACGGTCACCTGGCGGTCGGTCGAGGTCGCCTGCGCGACCTGTTCCCCCGGCCGCGCGTTCGTGCCGAGCCGGGCCGCCGCCTTCGTGATCCGGAGCGGGCCGGGCAGGAAGACGGCGGACCCCAGCTTCAGCGACCCGGTCTCCTCCGCGCCGATCTCGTCCTGCAGTTTCTCGAGCGCCGTGGCGGTCGCCGAACCGAAGTACTTCGAATCCGGGTCGAGGTCCGAGTCATCGGCGTAACCGAGTTTCACCAGGTTGCGGTTGAGCTCGCGAACGTCCTTGCCGCTGTCGCCCTCGGACAGGTCGCGGTAGGCGGGCCACGTGCCGCACAGCAGCGGCACCGGCGTGCCTGCGACCCAGTAGAGGACCTTCCCGCATTCGACCTCGTCGCCCGCCCGCGGCACCCAGGTGTAGACACCGTTCGCGTGGTTGACGACCGAGTACGGCGTCCCGTCGGCACGGGCGACGTACGAGAGGGTTCCGCTCTGGTCGACCTGTGACGACAGCGGGCCCTTCCGCACGGACGCGAGGGACTCACCGCCGGTCGTCGGTCCAGGCGCCTTCTTCCGGTCGCCGAACGGACCGGCGGTGAAGATCACGATGCCCGCCGCGACCGCCAGGACGACGATGGCGCCGCCGACGCGCGCGAACCGGCGCCGCCGCCGGCGCGGTGCCGTGCGGCCGGACGTGTCGGAGCCGGGGACCTCCGCCTCACCGACGGCGTCACGGATCTCCGCACTCACTGGAGGCCGCCGGGCATCAGCTTCTGGCAGGTCTTCTGTGCCGCCTTGAACTGCGGCGAGTCGGGATCGACCCCGCCGCCCTTCTTGAGGATCATCTTCCCGCCCTCCGGGTCGGGGAAGTCCGGCACGCCGTTCTTGCGCATGCACTCGGCGAACTTCAGCATCGCGGTGTTGTCCTGGGCGCCCATCCCGGTGCCGTTCGGCGCGTATGCCTTGCACTTCTGGTCGGCGGCCTTGAACTGCGGCGAGTCGGGATTCAGGTCACTGCCCGGCCCCGCCTTGATCTGGATCTTGCCGTCCTGCGGGTCGGGGAAGTCGGGCACGCCGTTCTTACGCATGCACTCGGAGTACTTGACCGCCTTCCCCGAGTCCGCGCCCTTCGCGGCGCCTCCACCACGGCCGGCCGCCGCGGAGCTCGAAGCACCGGCGGAACCCCCGGAACCGCCCCCGCAGGCCGTGAGGGCCAACCCGGCCATCAGGAGTACCGCGGCGAGCGAGCGGCCGCGCCGGATCCGGCGCGGCGTGATCGGGGTGATGCGCATACCGGCTGCGTCGTTCATGTCCCGGCCTCTCTTCAGGTCGACGCCACCGGACCGTCGTGGCCCGGCGGCCGTTCGTCGTGAGGCCAGTTGTACGGATCGGCCGGTCACATCCCGGTGCGAGCCGCTGTGACCGACCTGTGACCGGTCGTCGGGCATCCTGACCGCATGGACCAGACCACCCTGCCCGGGCCGCGGGGCGTACGCGGATGAGAGTGCTGGTCGTGGAGGACCAGGTCGAACTCGCGGACTCGGTGGCGCGCGTGCTGCGCCGTGAGGGGATGGCGGTCGACGTGTCCTACGACGGACGGGACGCCCTCGACCGCACCTCGCTGACCGACTACGACGTCGTCGTGCTCGACCGGGACCTCCCCGAGGTCCACGGTGACGAGGTCTGCGCCGCCCTGATCGAGAAGGGACCGCGCACTCGGATCCTGATGCTGACCGCGTCGGGCACGATCGCGGACCGGGTGGAGGGGCTCAGCCTCGGCGCCGACGACTACCTGCCCAAACCGTTCGCGTACGCGGAACTGATCGCGCGGGTCCGCGCGCTCGCCCGGCGCGCGCAGCCGGCCCTGCCGCCGGTGCTGGCGCGCGGTGACGTACGGCTCGACCCCGCGCAGCGGACCGCCTTCCGCGCCGGCGCACGCCTGGCCCTCAGCCCCAAGGAGTTCGCGGTGCTGGAGTACCTGCTCGGCGCGCAGGGCCGGGTCGTGCCCGCCGAGGAACTGCTCGAACGGGTCTGGGACGAGGCGACCGACCCGTTCACCACGACGGTCAAGGCGACGATCAACCGCCTGCGGTCGAAGCTCGGAGCCCCACCCGTGATCGAGACCGTCCCCCGGGGCGGCTACCGGATCTGAAGGCCCCCATGCTCACGCTGCTTCGTCCCCGGGTCCCGGCCGGTCTGCGGCCGCGCACCGTACGCCTCCGGTTCACCGCCCTGTACGGCGCGCTGTTCGCCGTCTCCGGCGCCATCCTGCTCGCGATCACCTACCTGCTCGTCCGTCACGCCACGGGACCGCGGCGAGTCATCTACCGGACCGGTCAGATCGGACCGGCCACCTCGGGCGGCGGGATCTTCCCGAAGCAGCCCGTTCCGCCCGACCTGCAGCGCCTCACCACGCAGCTGGACGCCGAGGTGGCCCGGCAGCACGCGGCCCAGATGCACGCCCTGCTCGTCCAGTCCGGCATCGCGCTGACGATCATGATGCTGGTGTCGGTCGTGCTGGGCTGGCTGGTCGCCGGGCGGGTGCTGCGCCCACTGCGGACGATGACCTTCACGATCCGGCGGATCTCCGCGCGCAACGTGCACGAACGGCTGGCCGTCCAAGGCCCCCGCGACGAACTCAAGGACCTGGCCGACACCGTCGACGGCCTCCTCGGCCGGCTGGAGACGGCGCTGGGCGCGCACAAGCGCTTCGTCGCCAACGCCGCGCACGAGCTTCGCACCCCGCTCACCCTGGGGCACGCGCTGCTGGAGGAGACGCTCACCGACCGCGAAGCCGACGTCCCGGCGTTCCGGGCGACGTCGGAACGCGTGCTGGCCATCGGCGAGCAGCAGGAACGCCTGCTGGAGGCGCTCCTCACCCTGGCGACGAGCGAACGGGGGCTGGACCGCCGCGAGCGTTTCGACCTGTGCGAGCTCACCGGTCAGGCGCTGCTCGCCCCCCGGCCCCAGGTCGATCGGCTCGGGCTCCGGATCGAGGCGCGGACGCTTCCCGCGCCGGCCGCCGGCGACCCGGCACTCGCCGAACGCCTCGTCGCGAACCTCCTCGACAACGCGGTCCGCCACAACGTCCCCGGCGGCCGGGTCGAGGTCGGTACGGCGACCGAGACGGGGCGGGCGGTCCTGCGGGTGCGCAACACCGGCCCGGTCATCCCGCCGGACCGGGTGGCGGAGCTGTTCGAGCCGTTCCAGCGCCTCGGGGGGCGTACGGCCCGCGATGACGGCGGCCACGGCCTGGGCCTGTCGATCGTCCGCGCCATCGCCACCGCCCACGACGCCACCGTCACGGCGCACGCCCGCCCGGAAGGCGGTCTGGACGTCGAGGTCCGCTTCCCCTGACCACCCGGCCGCCGTACTCCTCAAAGCACGAGACGACGGTCGCGCCCCCTCTCCCTCCGCCCCGTGGGCGCACGTTTCACGTCGGCAGCCTTCCCTCGAGGTCGCGCAGGAGGTTCTTCACCTCGGGTGACCGGCGGGCGTGTGGGGCGAGTTCACGGCCGAGTCGCTGCAGCAGGTCCGTGCTACGGGCCGAGGTCACGCCGGGCAGCCGGTTGACGGCACGACGCGCGGCGGCCACGGCCTGGTCGAGGTCTCCGGCGTGGACATGGGCCAGCCCCAGCCATGCTCCGTGCCGGAGCGCGGACCGCTGCGGCTCTCCGGACGGATCGGTCCGCGCCCGGCCGCTGAGCAGATCCTGAGCCTCCGCCAGGAGACGGCGCCGGCGCGTCGGCATCTGACCGGCCAGAACGACCATGCCCCGCCCAGCGATCGCGTCGAGTTCGGTCCGGGTGACGTAACCCGCCCAATCAGGAACGGCTTCTCCCCGGTCCTTCGCGTCGTCGATCAACTCCAGCGTTTGCTCCCGCAAACGCTGGAAGGTCGCCGAGTCACCTGCCACCGCGCTGGCGAGGCCACTGCGCGCGGCGATGAGCGCTCGCACCGTCGAAGGCCCCTGCGAGGCCGCTTCCTGCGCGGCCGTGGCGAGTTGCAACGCGTCACCCGTCCTGCCCGTCTCCGTCGCCTGGTTGCTCATCAGGCCGAGGATGCTCGCAGCCAGAGCGCGGTCATCGGCGGCGTGCGCCGCACGGAGACCGACGAGGTACCAGCGCTGCGCCTCGCCGTCCCGGGCGGAGTCGAACGCCATGAAACCGGAGGTCTGCGCGAGCTGGGCAAGAGCCGAGGTAAGCCGCCGACCGGTGCGCGCGTCGTACCGGGACCGCCGGAGTAACCGTGACACGCAGGCGAACTGGTCGGCCACGAAGGCGGCACCTGCCGCGCCGTGCCGCTCGTCCAGCCGGCGGCATCGCGCGACGATCTCCTCGACGAGTTCGAGCATCGGCGCGGTGACGGGGTCTCCCTCTCGCACGGCCGAGGCAAGAGCCGGAACGGGAGCCTCGGCCCACTGCCACGCATGGCGCGTCAGCGTCATACCGGAGACCGCCATGAACGTCCGCCGGGTCAGCATCGGATGCGACCACTCCTCCAGGAGACGCAGCAAACCGCCCGCGTCCCAGGGTAGATCGAGGCGGTGGTCGGCGGGCAAGAGCAGCGAAGAACGCGGTGCTCCGCGGGGCCACACCTGGTCGAACGTCAGGTCGCGTCCAGTGGCGTCGGCGAGGAGCCACACCACGACCTCGGGAACCGGCGCATGGGGGACCTCGCCACGGTTCAGCCAACGATAGGGGGTCTTATGGTGGATTTGGCGGTTCTCCCGGCGCATTGTTGATATGGCCGCATTAATACGGCGCGCGAGACTTTCCGGGCGCCACCCGACTTCTTCGAGGAGATCCTTCAGTTTCTCATTCGGCTTGCCCGCTTTGCAGTTGTCCTCGTCGGTGATGACCGTCATGGGGTGTCCGCCCAGGAAGCGTTGCCGTCAGGGGGTGTCACGGTGACAACCTTAATCGTGACGCCAGGCAAAAACTAAAGCACACCGAACACACCGATCCGCGCCTGTTCGCACCTGCCTTCCCAGATCCGGGTCCATTTCACGGCGTCCGATGCCCGACCGTGAAGAGCGCGATCCCGAGCGATCGAAAGGAGCCAGGTGGACAGCGAACGAAAGATCCGCGCACTGACCGGTTTGTGCCAGGCACTCGCTGGATCCGGACTGTATGTGGGGTTGAGCGACGCCCGGCCGGCCCTGTCCGTCCGGGCGTGCCTCACCGGCGGCAGGGTCTGGATCGGCATCGAAGACGACGCGTTCGTCTGGCGTCGCGTCGACGAGATGCGTCATCCGGTGGGCGATCCGGCCGGGGCGGCCGCCGAAATCGTGGCGTACCTCGACGTGGGCGCCGAACGGCCGGACCAACGTCCGTGAGCGCCGACGCACTGGGCGTCCTGCGTCGGCGGTTCCCGGGGATGCCGATCTGGTTCGGTTCGTACACCAGGTCGTGGTGGGCCCTCGTACCGCCGCCTTCCGGGTGGCGGTTGATCGAGGCGCTCGACCCCGAGGAGTTGACCCGCGCGATCATCAATGCGAGGTCGTGGCCTTGGCCGACGGCCGAGTGGCGGCCGACGGGGCGGCCGCCGCGTCCGCGGTGACGCGGCCGGTGCCTGTGCCTGGTGACCGCCTCGTCGCCGGTGACAGTGCGGGCGCCTCGTACGAGTGACGTGGTGTCGCCCCGGGGGCCTCGGTCCTCCGCACGCGAGGCCCCCGGGGGGACGATCGGTGGCACTCAGCCGCAGGCCGTGCCGTTGAGGGTGAACGAACTCGGGGCCGAGTTGGAGCCGCTGTAGGTGAAGTTCGCGCCGACCGAGGTCGACGCGCCGGCGGCCAGGGCGCCGTTCCAGCTCGCGTTGGTGACGGTGACGGTGCCGCCGGACTGGGACCAGGTGCCGCTCCAGCCCTGGGACAGCTTCTGGTTGCCGGCGTACGAGAACTTCAGCGTCCAGCCGTTGATGGCCGTACTGCCGTTGGTGATCGTGACGTTCGCGGTGAAGCCGGTCCCCCAGTCGTTGGCCGAGTACGCGACCTTGCAGCTGCCGGGCGGCGGGGGCGTCGGGGTGCCGCCGTCGTCCGTACCGCCGAGCGCGGTGCTGATCGCGCCGTAGATCTGCGGCTTCTTGTTGAGGTTCTCGTCCCAGGGCAGGGCCGAGCCCTCACCGCTGAAGGTGCCGGGGATCCAGGAGTACTTGTCGGTGTAGTCCCAGATCGTGATGCCGACGCAGCGGGTCACGGCGAGGCATGCCTTCACGGCGTCCGTGTAGTACTGCGCCTGGGTGCTGACCTTGCTGGTGTCGGCGGGCAACTGCATCCGCACGTCGAGTTCGGTGACGGCGACGTCCACACCGAGGTCGGCGAAGCGCTGCATGTTCTGCTGCATGTTGGTCGGGTAGCCGTACTGGATCGCGAGGTGGCCCTCGAAGCCGACGCCGTCGATCGGGACGCCCTGCTGCTTGAGCGACTTGACGAGGTTGTACATGCCGTCGCTCTTCGCGCCGAGGCCCTCGATGTTGTAGTCGTTCAGGTAGAGCTTGGCGTCCGGGTCGGCGGCGTGCGCGGTGCGCAGCGCGTCGGCGATGTAGCCGTTGCCCATCGCGTTGGTGAAGGCGTCGGTGCGGAAGGTGCCGTCCTCGTTGAACGGCTCGTTCACCACGTCCCAGGCGTAGAGCTGACCTTTGTAGTGGGTCACCTCGGTGGTGATGTGGTTCTCCATCGCGGCCTGCACCTGGTTGCTCGGCAGGCTCGACACCCAGTTCGGGAGCTGCTGGTGCCAGACCAGGTTGTGGCCGCGCACGATCATGTTGTGGCTCTTGGCGAAGGAGACGATCTGGTCGCCGCCGCTGAAGTTGAACGATCCCCTGGAGGGCTCGGTGGTGTCCCACTTCATCGAGTTGCCCGGGGTGGTCGCCCCGAACTCACCGCCGCCCAGGATCGCCGTGTAGGCGCTGTTGGACAGTTCGGAGTTGTCGGTGGCCGAGCCGAAGTACCTGCCCTTGGCCTTGGCGAGCTGGTCGAGCGTTGACGCCGCGGACGCCGGGCGCATCACCGTCGCGGTGAGCGCCAGGAGCACGCCGAGGGCCAGCGCCAGGACGGCCGCGAGTCTCGGCCGGAGTGGCGAGGACATGCTGGTTCCTCCAGGGGGTGTTTCGGGAAATGCGCCGGCGCATGACACGGCGCGGGGAGAGCAGTGCTTCCCCGCGCCGTGTCCGCGGGTCAGGGGCTGGTGCAGGAGATCATCGACGCGCCCGCGGAGCCGTTCGCGACGAATCCGAAGGTGGTCGACGCACCGCCGTTCACCGTTCTGTTCCAGTCGGTGTTCCGGACCGTGACCATGTCCCCGCTGACGGTCAGCGTGCCGTTCCAGACGCTGTTGATGGTCTGGCCGCTCGCCGGCATCCAGCTCACGGTCCAGCCGTTGAGAGGAGTGGTTCCGGGGTTGCTGACCGTCATCTCGCCCTGGAAGCCGCCCGACCAGCTGCTGGTCGTCTTGAACGTCGCGGTGCACGGCGTGCTCGTGCCGCCGCCACCGCCACCGGTGCCACCGCCGCCCCCGGTGCCACCGCCACCGCCGTTGCCGACGCCGGTGACCTCACCGTTACCGCCGTCGAAGACGACGTCGGAGCAGCCGTAGAACGTCTCGTTGCTGTCCGAGCGCTTCCAGACGGAGTAGATGATGTGCCGGCCGGTCTTGTGCGCCGGGAGGTTGCCGGACCAGTAGTAGTAGCCGTCCACGCTGCCCACCGGGCCGGTGTCCGCCGGGTGGTCCGCGGTCAGGAACGGATCGGTCTCCAGCTCGTCCCAGGTGAGCGGCTTGCTCGGGTCCCAGCCGTCCTTCGTGACGTACAGGTAGAACCAGCCGGGATGCGCCGCCCACTTGTTGTAGCGGAACTGGTAGTTCGCGCCGCTCGTCAGGTGCGTGACCGGCCAGTCCGTGCCGGGTAGGTCGAAACCGGAGAAGTTCGGGTTCCCGCCGCTGCACAGCTGCCCGTCGGGGATGAAGCCCCGCGTACGGCCCGCGCCGTCGGACCGGAGCACGGAGAACCAGTTGTAGAGCGAGTTGGTCCCGCTCTGCGCGACGGCGGCCGCGCACGCCGGGTTCTGGGGTTTGATCTCCCCGGTCGAGGTGAGGCCGTCCTTCCAGCACAGGAACGTACGGCTGCCCGGCTGCATGGACGCTCCGTGGGCCCACGCCGGTGTGCCCGTGAAGACGCTCATGAGCAGGATCGACACCATGCCGAGGGCTGCGGCGAGCGCGCTTCTCCGTCGCTTTCTCACGACACCGTTTCCCTTCGATCCGCCCGCGGTCCGGGCGTGCGGACCCGCGAGAGTTCGGCGCGGTGGGAGCGCCTGCCCAGGATGCGCGCGGGTTCCGGCGGAGGCAACGGTCGTCGTCTCAGGGGGGCCGGGATCGCCCCCGACATGCAGATTCGTCATCTCCTGGGTGAAAGCAGATGAAAGCGCCGCCGGGTGGCTCAGGGCACGTAGGTGTCGAGGCGGCCGCACATGCCGAAGGCGCGCTCCGGCGGTGGTTCGAGCCGGTGCACGGCCGCCTCCGTCAGGTGGCCGATGTCGCCCGCGCCCAGGCGGCTCAGCTGCGCGCCGGTCCGCAGCGCCTCGGCGAACGCGCCGGTCTGCCAGCGCTTCTCCCACTCAGGGAACAGGTGCGCCTTGAGGCTCACGGCCGACCGGTAGAAGTCGTGCAGCGCCGCCGGGTCGCCGTCGTCGAGCCGCGCCCGCAGCGCGGTGAAGCCCTCCAGGGCCAGGTCGCGGCGGCGCCGGGCGGTGTCCGCCCGCGCGGCGGGGTCCAGGGTCGCCGCCCGCCCGTACGCCGCCGGGTCGTTCAGCGTCTCGGGCGGGAAGGTGAAGACGGCGTCGCCCGCCTCGGGCAGCCCGCCGTTCTGCATGACGACGACGATGTGCAGCGCGCCGTCACCGTTCACGAGGCGGTGCACGGTGCCGGGCGTGAACCAGGCGACGGTGCCCGGGGTCAGGGGCGTCTCGGCGAAGCCGTCGCAGGTCAGCGTCTGCACGCTGCCCTCGCCGGCGACGACGACGTACGCCTCGGCGCAGGTCAGGTGGGCGTGCGGTGAGCCGCCGCACAGCCCGTCGGCGGTCGGCCAGTCGTACACGCGCAGCCCGGAGATCCCGACGGCACCGGGCAGCGGGCTCACCACGCGTGGTCCTTGGCGTACGCGTCGAGCCGCGCGCGGTCCCACGCGCCGTCGGCGACGACGATCCGGTACCGCAGGCGCAGCGTCTCGCCGGGCGGCAGCGTGAACTCCTCGGCGAAGGCGAGCGAGGGGTTGACCGCCGGGAACGGTGTGTTCCGGACGAACCAGTCGCTGCCGTACTCCGGGTCGTCGAAGAACAGCAGCGTCGAGGCCCGGTCGACCTCGTCGTGCCGGCCGACGTACGCGAGCCAGGCCGCGGGCCGCCCCATCATCTCGGGGCCGCCCCGGCCGTCCGCCGCGATGACCTCCCCGTCGGTGAAGGCGCGCGGTCCGCGCCAGAACAGCCCGCTGTACCCGGCCGCCGGGCGGCCGTTCGTGGTCGGGCTGCCGAAGACGAGCGGCTCCCCTCGCACGTTGGTCAGCGCGGTCGCGAACTCCAGCGCCCACGAGTCCTCGGTGACGTCGCGCACGGTGAGTTCGCGCTGCTCGTCCACCCAGTGCTCGCCCGCCTGCGTGTGCCAGGTGAGCCGCTCGGCGATCCGGCCACTGCCGGCGTCGGCGTCGGCGAAGCCCTCGTGCCGCATGACGCCGACGTTCGGCAGGTCGACGTAGCCCTGGTCGCGGACGTAGCTGCCGCCGCCCCAGAAGTTCTCCCCGGACAGGTGCGACACGGTCATCTGGACACCCTTGTGCCAGCGGTGGTCGTGCGGCCGGAAGGCGGTCACGACGTCCCCGGCGAGCGTACGGACCGGGTGCAGGTACGGCTTCGGTCCCTCGAAGGCCGGCGTCGCGGGCCGGTAGACGTACCGGAAGAGCTCCACGCCGCGCTCGCGCACGGCGAGCGTGTGGTCGCCGATGTACTCGATCCTCACAGGGCCATCCCGCCGTTCATCGCTCGGTAGAAGGGGTCCGTGTCGTCGATCTCACCGCGGCGTACGGGCCGCCCGGTGAGCGCCGACTTGTAGAGCGCGGCGATGAGTTCGAGGGTCTGCCGGCCGCCCGCGCCGCTGGTCTCCGGGCGTTCGCCGCGCTCGTACGCGTCGAGCAGGTCGGCGAGCAGCGCGGTGTGCGAGCTCGGCACGTCGCGGTCCGGAGTCCGCCACGCGGCGATCCGCGCCTCGTCGGTGACGTGCGGCGCGGGCGTGTAGGTCCAGTCCGCGTTGCCGTACCCGTACAGGTGCGACAGCTCGACCGTCGCCTCGGTGAGGTCGAACCGCAGCCGGCTCTCCTCGCGCGGCGACAGCACGCTGTTGACGACCGACGCGAGAGCGCCGTTCTCGAACCGGACCGACGCGACGGACGCGTCCTCGGTGTCGACGTCCCGGGCGAGGCGGCCGGCCATGGCACGGACCTCGGCCCAGTCGCCGAGCGTGGCCAGCAGCAGGTCCATCTGGTGGATGCCGTGGCCCATGGCCGGGCCGCCGCCCTCGGTGTCCCACCGGCCCCGCCAGGGGACGTCGAAGTAGGCCTGGTCGCGGTACCAGGTGGTGAGGCAGACCGCGACCAGGGGCCGGCCCAGCTCTCCCTCGGTGACGAGGCGGCGCAGGTGGCGGGCACCGGAGCCGAACCGGTGCTGGTAGACGACCGCCGCGTACGGGCCGCCGTCGCGTTCGGCGGCGGTCATGGCGTCGTACTCGGCGAGCGAGAGGGCCGGCGGCTTCTCGCACAGCACCCACGCGCCGGCCTCCAGGCACGCCGTCACCTGCGCGGCGTGGACGTGCGGCGGCGTGCAGACGTGGACGAGGTCGGGGCGGGCCTCGGCGAGCATCTCCGCCAGGCCGGTGTAGGCGGCCGGGATGTCGTTTGCGGCGCAGAAGTCCTTGACGCGCCCGGCGTCGACGTCGACGGCGGCCACGACCCGGGCGCGGTGCGCCTCCGCCCGCAGCGCGGGCAGGTGGCAGATCCCCGCGATCCCGCCCGTGCCGACGATCGCGGCCCGGATCACCGCAGGACGACCGTGGTCAGCGAGCGCGGGGCGAGGGCGACCGACAGGGCCCGGCCGTGGAGGCGCGCGGCGGCGACGGGGGACACCGAGTGGCCGGCGTCGGTCAGGTACGCCTGCGCGTGCCCGGCCGGGGAGCCGAGGGCCAGGTGCGTCGTCGACGCGGTGGTGCCGGTGTTGAGGATCTCGACGACCTTGGTGCCGCCGACGTTGCGGTACGCCGAGACCTTCAGCGCCGGGTCGGCGGCGGTCACGGCCACGCGGGTCGCGCCCGGGCGGATGAACCGGCTGTACGCCGCGAACGCCCACAGCCGCTTGGACACGTGGTACGCGTCGCCGTCGAGCTGGATCAGCGCGCGGGTCGCCCCGATGGAGGCGCCGAGCCAGTAGACGTACGCGCTCGCGCCGCCGTCGGTCAGGGTCCGGTGGATGTTCTCCGCGACCGCGAAGCCGGAGGACTCGGTGCCGTCGTCCCAGTTCTCGTTCCAGGTGCTGCCGCCGGGGCCCCACTCCGACATCCACGTGCGTTTCCGGGTCGGCTGCGGCGCGGTGACCGGGCTGGAGTAGGCGTGGCCGGTGACGGTCGTGACCCAGCGGGCCGCCCGCGGGTCCGCCTCGATGGCCCGGGTGTAGTCCTGCTGCCCGTCCCAGCCGGTGTGGTCGCAGCAGGACAGGTTCAGGCCGGCCTTGCGGGCGAGCGGGCCGAGGACCTTGACGAACTCGACCGCCTGGGCGGGGGTGAAGTTCATCGAGGCGTACGAGACGGTGATGTCCGGCTCGTTGGTGAAGCCCAGGTCGGTGATCCGGATGCCCTCGCGGCGGTAGAACCTCGTGTACTGGACGAGGTACTTCGCGTACGCCTTGCGCCAGTCGCCGCTCGCGCAGTCCGCTCCTTGCAGGCCGCAGAGCGTGCCGCCGTTCGCGTCGGTGCCGTTGTCCTTCATGAAGCCCGGCGCGCTCCACGCGTCGGCGTAGAACCGCCGCACGCCGTACGACTGCGCCTGCTTCGCCAGCCAGACCTGGCCGCCGTCGTCGCCGTCCCAGGCGTACTTCGGCGGTGCGGTCGGCCCTCCCGGGTCGGCGGGCTCGATGGACGGCATGTGGTCGTACACCGTGTCGGCGGACGAGCCGATGCCGAGCCGCAGGATGGAGGCGCCCGCGCCGGTACGCCGGCCGAACAGCAGGTCGACGACCTCCTTCTGCTTCGGCGCCGGCAGCCCGTTCAGCCCGTGGATCACGGCGGCCCGCTGGAACGCCTCGGAGAAACCGAACCCGTCGATGGGCTGCAGGTTCGCGCGGAAGTCGACCCGGCCGCGGGATGGCTCCTGGGCGTGCGCGGGCACGCCCAGCGAGCAGGCGGTCGCCACGGTGAGGGCGAGGGCGAGCGATCTGCGCATGGGGGGAGGGCTCTACTTTCCGCCCACGCCGGCCAGGCCCGCGATGAGCCAGCGGCGCGCGAACAGGTAGACGACGAAGATGGGGAGAGCCGAGAGCACCACGGCGGCCATCAGCCTGGGCACGTTGGAGCCGAACTGGTTCTGGAAGGCCCACAGGCCGAGCGTCTGGACGCGCTGCTCGGTGGACTGCGTCAGGATCAGTGGGAACAGGAATCCGTTCCAGGCGCTCAGCGCGCTGTAGACCGAGATCGTGGTCAGCGAGGCGCGGCTGAGCGGCAGCGCCAGGCTCCACATCAGCCGGAACGACCCTCCTCCGTCGATGGTCATCGCCTCGTACAGCTCGCGGGGGACGTCCCGCAGCGCCGACGACAGCACCAGCACACTGAGCGGCAGGCCGAACGCCACGGTCGGCAGGATGATCGCCGTCAGCGAGTCGTACAGGTGCATCCGAGTGATCATCAGGTAGACCGGGATGATCGTGGCCTGCGCGGGGACGGCCAGTCCGGCCAGGAAGATCCGGAAGGTCCCGGACACGACCCGGCTGCGCGACCGCACGATCGCATACGCCGCGGGGAAGGCGAGCAGCACGGTGAGCGCGACGCTCGCCACCGTGACGACCGCCGTGTTGATCAGATAGCGGGTGTACCCGGCGTGGAAGACATCGGCGAAGCGTCCGAGCGTCAGGCTGTGCGGCAGGGACAACGGGCCGCTGTCGAGGTAGGCGTCCTGCGACTGGACGCTGTCCTTGATCATGATGTAGATCGGCACACCCACGAACACGAGCCAGACCACCGCCAGGAGCCCGGCGGCCCAGTTCGGCCGCTGTCGCCTCCGCCGCGGACCGCTGGGGTGCCGGTCGCTCGCGACCGGCACCGGCGTCTGTTCTCGGACTATCGTCATGGCGTCAGATCCCCTCCAGCGTGCTGCGCATCTTCCCGAAGCCGGAGAAGCGGACGATGAGCATCGACAGCGCCGTGCCGAGTGCGGCCAGGACCAGCGCGATCACACTCGCGTACCCCATCTGGAAGCTTTGGAAGGCGCTGATGTACATGCGCTGAGGCAGGACCATGGTCGCGGTGCCCGGTCCGCCGTCGGTGACGATGAGGATGGTCTCGAAGTAGGTCAGCGACCCGACGAGCATCAGCACCGACGACGTGACGATGGTGTTCCTCAGCTGCGGCAGCGTGATCTTCCAGAACTGCTGGAACCGTGTGGCGCCGTCGATGAGCGCGGCGTCATAGAGCATCTTCGGAATCTGCCGGGCCGCGCCCTGGTACAGCAGGGCGTGGAACGGCACGAACTGCCAGGCGACGACGACGACCACGGCGGCCACGGCACCGTGCTGGTCGCCGGCGATGTTCCCGTCCGGGAATCCGATGTAGGGGCCGATCGTGGCGGCGAGCCCGAAGTTCGGGTCGAGCAGCACCCGCCACGTGATGGCGATCGCCGCGGTCGACATCAGCAACGGCAGGAAGAAGATCGAGGACAGCACCGCGCGGTTCAGCTCCCGGCCCGCCGCCCACACGCCGATCAGCAGGGCGAGCGGGGTCTGCACCACCCAGCACAACACCATGAAGACCAGGCTGACCCGCAGTGAGTCCCACACCGCGCCGTCCGACAGCACATGGCGCCAGTTGTGCAGGCCGTTGAAGGCGGGCGTACCGAGGCCGTTCCACTGGGTGAAGGACAGGACGGCCGTCAGGAGCAGGGGAATCCCGGCGAACACGCCGAAGAACAGCGCTGCGGGGAGGACCCACAGTGCGCCGGGCCGCGACGCCTGGTCCGAACCCCTTCCGGCGTCCGTCGCCCGCCCGCCTCGGCGCGTGCTCGCGACGGCGGTCATCGGCCGCCCGCCTCGGTCCGGGCCACCATTACTTCACCGCGCCCAGCGTCTGCACGAACTGCTCGGGCGTCATCTTCTTGAGGAACACCTTCTGCAGGTTGCTGTGCAGCGGGTCGGTGAACACGTGCGGCAGCGCCTGGTCCCAGGACAGCGTGAAGCTCGGCGCCTTCTGCACCATCTGGTAGACGTACTTGGAGAACTCCGGGTTGGGGGAGGCGGACAGCCTCGCCTCCAGGCCGGTGGCGGCCGGCACGTCGCCCGCCTTGATCAGCTTGTCGATGTACATCGGGCTGCCCATCTCCTTCTTGAGGAAGGCGAGGGCGGCGTTGACGTCCTTGCTCTTGCTGCTGATCGAGAAGTAGTTGGTGGGGTTGCCGACGACGCTGTTCGGGTCGCCCTTGCCCCCGCTGATGGTCGGGAAGGGCGCGAACGCCAGGTCGTTCTTGGCGAACTTCACATGCTTGTCGACCTGGTTCGAGTACTCCCACGTCCCCATCAGGTGCATCGCGGCCTTGCCCTTGGCGAACAGCACCCCGGCGCCGTCGTTGACGTAGTTCACCGACGCGAAGTTGGTACCGAACGCCTTGCGGTCGACCAGATCCACGATCCGGTGCAGGGCGTCGAGCACGACAGGATTCGACCAGGCGTTCGGCTTGCCGGCGAGGATGTCCGCGAAGACCGTCGGGCCGCCGAGGCGCTCGACGAGGTACTCCAGCCACATCAGGTCGGGCCAGGCGTCCAGGTGGCCCAGCGCGAACGGCTGGATCTTCTGCGAGTTCCAGTACGTGACGAGGTTGAGCAGGTCGTCGTACGTGGTCGGGGGCTTCTGCCCGTGCTGGGTGAACAGGGTCTTGTTGTAGAAGAGCAGCACGGGCTGCATGCCGCGCATCGGGATGCCGTAGTACTTCCCGTCGGCCGCCTTCCCGGCGTCGAGCACCGAGGGCAGGAAGGAGTTCTTCCAGGCCGTGTCGCTCGTGAGCTGCGGGGTGAGGTCGACGAGCCGGCCGGACTGGGCGTAGTCCTGGATGCTGCCGGTGCCCCAGTTGAAGAACAGGTCCGGCGGGTTCGGTGAGCCCATGCCGATGCGGAGCTTGTCGGGGTAGGTGGAACCGCCGGAGTCGGGGATCGGCACCAGCTTGAGCTTGGTGGCCGACGACTTGTTGAAGTCGTCGAGTGCCGCCTGCTGGATGGGGTTCTGCCCGTCGTCCTGGAGGGCCCAGACCTGGAGGGTCTTCTTTCCGCCTCCGCCGCCACCGGAGGGCCCGGAGCTTCCGCAGGCGCTGAGCAGAGGGGCGGTGAGGCCGGCGATTCCGGCGGCTCCGGCGGCCGAGAGGAAGGTGCGGCGCGAGAGCGGTGAGTCGCCCATCGGTCCTCCTTGGGGGATTGCGGCAGAGACGGGCGTTGCGACGACGTGTCGGCGCGGTTTCGAAAAAGTGTCGGGAAACCAGTTGCTGCCGTACCTTAAGAAAGCGCCCCGCAGCGGTCAACCCTTCGCGTCATTTCTTGATAAATCGGCGATCTAGCGAGCTAGCGAGACCTTGGCGGCTCCGAAACATTGCGATAACGTTCACTTCGGCCGCTCGGCGAGAACGCTCCTCGCCATCGAGCCGCGCGTCCGGCCATCCACGGCGCCACCGCCGGCCGCACCCAGGACGCGTGCCCCGTGGACCTCGATGCGGTGGGAGCGCGAGGCCCACGGGACACGCCCGGCCCACACTCGACCGCCAGACGGGAGCCCACCGAAGATGGCCGAAACGCTTCCTCACCCCACCCGACCGACCGGGTCATGGCGTGACCGCCGCCTGCCGACCGCCGAGCGGGTGGCCGACCTGCTGAGCCGGATGACCGTGGAGGAGAAGGCGGCCCAGCTGGTCGGCTACTGGGCCGTGTCCGCCCGACCCGGCGAGGAGGTGGCGCCGCTCCCCGACGACTTCGGCGAGCCGCCGCCGCTGGGCGACGTCATCAAGGCCGGACTCGGCCAGCTGACCCGGGTCTTCGGCACCGCGCCCGTCCCCCCGGCCGAAGGCGCGGCGCGGCTGCGCGAACTCCAGGCGCGGGTCGCCGCCGGCAACCGGTTCGGCATCCCGGCGATCGCGCACGAAGAGTGCCTCACCGGCTTCATGACCCACACCGCGACCGTCTTCCCCAGCCCCCTGGCGTGGGGCGCGACCTTCGACCCCGAACTGGTCGAGGAGATGGCCGGCGCGATCGCCGACAGCATGCGGCAGGTCGGCGTCCATCAGGGCCTCGCGCCCGTCCTCGACGTCACCCGCGACGCCCGGTGGGGCCGGACCGAGGAGACCATCGGCGAGGACCCGTACCTCGTCGGCCGAATCGGCACGGCGTACGTGCGCGGCCTCGAGAGCCACGGGATCGTCGCCACGCTGAAGCACTTCGCGGCGTACGCCTCGTCCCGGGCCGGCCGGAACATGGCGTCCGCCGCCATCGGCCCCCGCGAGTACGCCGACATCGTCCTCGAACCGTTCCTGCTCGCGCTCCGCGAGGGCGGCGCCCGCTCGGTCATGGCCGCGTACGTCGACGTCGACGGCGTCCCGGCCCACGCCGACGAACGCCTGATGACCCGGCTGCTCCGCGACGAGCTCGGTTTCACCGGCATAGTCGTGGCCGACTACTTCGGCATCTCCTTCCTGGAGGACATGCACGGCGTCGCCGGCTCCCCCGGCGAGTCCGCCGCCCTGGCCCTGCGCGCGGGCGTCGACGTCGAGCTGCCGACGATCCGCTGCTACGGCGCGCCGCTGGTCGAGCTGGTGCGGCGCGGCGCGGTCCCGGAGGAGCACCTGGACCGCTCGGTGTCCCGCGTGCTCACCCTCAAGTGCGAACTGGGCCTGCTCGACGAGGCCCCCACCGGCGCCGCGGTCGACGGGCTGCCCGTGGACGGCGCGGGCGACGGTGTTCCCGTGGACGGCGCGACCGACGGGGTACGGCCCGGCGACCCGATCGACCTGGACCCCCCCGCCCACCGGCGGCTGGCCCGCCGTGTCGCGGAGGAGTCGGTCGTCCTGCTCGCCAACGACGGGACCCTGCCGCTGCGCGCCGGCCGCGTCGCGGTGACCGGCCCGCTCGCCGCCGACGCGCGGGCCATGATGGGCTGCTACGCCTTCCCCAACCACATGACCGCGCGCTTCCCCGACCTGCCGTTCGGCGTGGAGATCCCGCCCCTCGGAGACGCGCTCCGCGCCGAGCTGTCCGGCGCGCAGGTCGAGGTGACGGCCGGCCATGACGTCCTGGTCACCGACGACGCGGACATCGCCGCGGCCGTCGCGGCCGCCCGCCGCGCGGAGGTCTGTGTCCTCACCCTCGGCGACCGGGCGGACCTGTTCGGCCGCGGCACCTCGGGTGAGGGCTGCGACGCCGAGAGCCTCGCCCTGCCGGGCCGGCAGGCCGAGCTCGCCGACGCGGTCCTGGCCACCGGCACGCCCACGGTGATCGTGCTGCTCGCCGGCCGCCCGTACGCCCTCGGTGGCCTGGTCGACCGGGCGGCGGCGATCGTGCAGGCCTTCTTCCCCGGTGAGGAGGGCGGCCCGGCGGTCGCGGGCGTCCTGTCCGGCCGGGTCGAGCCGTCGGGACGGCTGCCGGTCAGCGTGCCGCACGGCCCCGGCGGCCAGCCGGCGACGTACCTGCACTCCCGGACGGGCGGGCCGTCGCGCTGGAGCTCGATCGACCCGACGCCGCTGTTCCCCTTCGGCCACGGGCTGACCTGGACCCGGTTCGCGTACGACGCGCTGGAGGTGGACCCATCGGCCGCCACGGACGGGACCGTCCGCGTCGCCGCCACCGTCCGCAACACGGGCGACCGGCCCGGTACCGAGGTCGTCCAGCTGTACCTCGGCGACCCGGTCTGCTCGGTCGTACGGCCGGTGCGGTGGCTGGCCGGCTGGGCGCGGGTCCGGCTCGAACCCGGTGCCGCCGCCCGGGTGGAGTTCACCGTGCACGCGGACCGGACCTCGTTCACCGACCTCGGCCTGCGGCGCATCGTCGAGCCCGGCCGGATCGACGTCGCGGTCGGCCGGTCCAGCGCCGACCTGCCCCTCCAGGGGGCCTTCACGCTGACCGGCCCGGAGCGTGTGCTCGGACCGGACCGCGTCCTGACCGTGCCCGTCGAGGTGACGCCGTGCTGAGACCCGCGCACCGGTAGAAATCCGATCGGGGCTGCCACTAGTCTCGGCGCGGCTGAGGCCGAACGAGCGGACACAGCCGACGCACCCGGGAGCGCCCTGTGCAGTCCGAGGACGACGCAGCAGAGTTCCACGCCTTCTTCGAGGCGCACCATCGGGAGCTGGCACGTCTCGCCTATCTGCTGACCGGCGACGCGGACGCCGCCGACGACCTCGCCGCCGACGCGTTCCTCGCCGCCTGGGACCGGTGGGACCGCGTCCGCGCGGCGGACCAGCCGCTCGCCTACGTCCGCCGCATCGTGGTGAACCTCGCCGCCACCCGCGTCCGTACTCTTGTCCGGGAACGCACGCGCGCCGGGCTGCTCAGGGCCATGTTCCGGGACCGGACCGAGGATCCGGACGTCCCCGCCGTGGTGGACGTACGGGCGGCGCTGCGGCGCCTGCCGATGCGCAAGCGCGCGTGCGTCGTCCTGCGGTACGCCTTCGACCTGTCGGAGCAGGAGACGGCCCGCGTCCTGGGGATCTCGGTCGGAACCGTGAAGAGCCAGACGTCACGGGGGGTGGCGGAGTTGGAGAAGGCCCTGAGCGCCTGGCGGTCGCCGCCGGCGCACCCGGCGGGCCGGGCCGGGGAGGCGCGGTGAAGGAGCCGCCGCCCTGGCTGCGCCCCGCCCTCCGCGAGGAGGCCGACGCGCACCGGCCTGACAGTGACCGCATGCGGTCCCGGGTGGAGGCCGGGGTCCGCGCGCGGCGGGACCGCCCGGCGCGTGGCCGCTCGCCGGCCGCGGCGGCGCTGGCGGCGGCCGGCGTGGCCGTGGTCGCGGTCGCCGTGGGGGTGGTGACGTGGCGTTCCGGGGGATCGGCGGACCCGGCCGTCCCGGCCGGGCACGCGTCCGCTCCGAGCGACCGGCCGTCCCCGTCCGCGGCCTCCACGTGGGCGAGCGCCGGACCGACGTCCCGCCCCGGCCGTCCCTCCCCGTCGGGCCACGCCGGCGGCTCGTCGGCGGTCCCGCCGCGGTCTCCGGCGGCGTCCCCGGCGGTCACGGCCCGGCTCGACCCGCAGAGCAGCGCCTACTGGGCGCAGGAGGACGTCACCGTGTCCGGGACCCGGCGGCTCACCGCGCTCCGCGTCATCGTGCGCGTGGCGCGCACGCAGGGCGTGCGGTCGGTGGGCTCCTGGTCGTCGCTGCCCGGTGACGCCTTCCAGGTCACGGTCGGCGAGGAGCGGACCGCCTTCGTCTACACGTGGGAACTGCGGCCCGGCCGCTCGGTGCCGCCCGGCCGGTACGTCTTCGCCGCCCAGTACGGCCGTACGCCGGCCGCCCATGACGCCCACGAGGACACCTACACCGTGACGGGCACCGACGCCGCCGGCCACCCGATCACCGACAGCGGCCGGTTCTGACGGCCGGGCGCCGCGGCCGGGCGCCATTCTTGGGTGTCTACTCGATGACGAGCTCCACCGGGATGTTGCCGCGGGTGGCGTTGGAGTAGGGGCAGACCTGGTGGGCGGCCTCGACGAGCTCGCGGCCGGTCTCGGCGGCGACGCCGTCGGGCAGTTCGACGCGCAGGACGGCCTGGAGGGCGAACCCGCCCGAGCCGTTCGACCCGATGCCGACCTCGGCGGTGACGGCGGCGTCGGAGACATCGATCTTCTTCTTGCCGGCGACGAGGTTCAGCGCGCTCGCGAAGCAGGCGGCGTAGCCGGCGGCGAACAGCTGCTCGGGGTTGGTGCCCTCCCCGGTCCCGCCCATCTCGGGCGGCAGGGCCAGAGTGACGTCGAGCTTCTTGTCGGAGGTGACCGCGCGGCCGTCCCGGCCGGAGGCGGTGGCGATCGCGGTGTAGATGGCACTCATTGTCGATCCCCAAACTAGACAGACCTGTCTGTGCGGACAAGACCCAAGGTAGACAGACCTGTCTGGTAAAGTCAACCCGTGACTCCGACCACCACCGCTCCCCGCCGCCAGAGCCCGGCGCGCCGCCGGGTGCTCGACACCGCGTCCGCGCTGTTCTACGCGGAGGGCATCCACACGGTGGGCATCGACCGGATCATCGCCGAGGCCGGCGTGGCGAAGGCGACCTTCTACCACCACTTCCCGTCCAAGGACGACCTGGTCTGCGCCTACCTACGGGAGCAGATCGACCAGCTCCGGCAGCAGGTGGTCCCCCAGGGCGCGACGCCCGAGGAGAAGATCGCCTTCGTCTTCGAGGGCGTCGGCGAGATCACCTGCCGGCCGGGCTTCCGCGGCTGCGCCTTCATCAACGCGGCGGCCGAGTACCCCGACCCCGGCCACCCCGTCCGCCGGGTGGTCGCCGACTTCCGCGGATGGTTCAAGGGCCTGCTGGAGGAGCTGCTCGCCGCGGCGGGACACCCGGACCCGCGGCGTACGGCCGTGATGCTCATGACGCTCCGCGACGGCCTCACCGTCGCCGGCGCGCTCGACGACCCGGCCGAGGCCCGCCCCGCCGTCCACGCCGCCGTCACCCGCCTCATCGGCAGCGGCGATTGATTCCCCCAGCCCCCACCCCCGAACAAGCAGTCGGCCCACCGCGCGGAGTGCGTGGTGGGCCGACGTGCGAGGGCTCGGGTCAGGACAGCGGGGTGATGCGGTCCCGCGCCGGGACGGCGACGCCGGTGTTCCCGGCGGCGGTGAGGTAGTCGACGAACGCGTCGATGTCCTGCGCGCCGCCGAGCGGGTCGGTGCCCTCGTTGAAGACGGTGAACCCGTCGCCGCCGGTGGCGAGGAAGTTGTTCATCGTCACGCGGAGGGTCGTGGCCGGGGTGACGGTCGCGCCGTTCACCGTGATCTCACCGATCTTGCCGGCGCAGGTCGCCGCGGACGGGTTCGACCGGTAGCTCAGCGTCTTGGAGATCTGCAGGATCTTCTGGCTGGTCTGGCCGCCGCAGCCGGTGAACTGCTGCTCCAGCACGCGCCGGAGCATGTCGCCGGTCATCGTCTTGGTCACGAGGCTGTTGCCGAACGGCTGGACGGTGAACGCCTCGCCATAGGTGACCTCGCCGACGGCCTCACCGCCGGCGGAGATGTCGGCGGCCTTGAGGTCCGCGCGGACGCCGCCCGGGTTCATCAGCGCGAGCTGGGCGCCGCCCTTGCCCGCGTCGGCGGTCGCGGCGAGCTGCGCGTCGGCGATCACGTCCCCGAGCGTCGTCTCGCCGACGGAGGTCGCGTCGCGGGTCAGGTCGCCCTGGATCCTGCCGACCACCTTGTTGGCCAGCGGCGCGGACGCGTCGACGTACTGCTTGACGACCTTGGCGACGGCCGGGTCGGCCTTGGACGGGTCCTCCTGGCGGGTGACGCCGGCGCCCGGGGTGTTCAGCGCGTTCTCGACGATCGAGTTGGTCGCGTCCGCCGAGACGAGCGTGCCGGTCCGGTTGTCGACCTTCAGGGTGATGTCGCTGAGGACGCGGCCGAACGACGAGGCGCTGGTGATCAGGCGCGTCACACCGTTCACCGTGATCGTGCAGCGGTACTCCGCGTGCGTGTGACCGGACACGATCACCTTGATGGAGGGGTCGAGCTTCTTGGCGATCGCCTCGATGTCGCTGCCGGCGAGGTTCCCGGCGCAGCCGTTCGGGCTGCTGATCGCACCGGTCTGGAAGCCGCCCTGGTGGATGACGAGGACCGGGATCTTCACGCCCTGCCGGGCGAGCCGCTTGGCCGCGCGGTTCGCGGCGGCGGCCTCGTCGCCGAAGTCGAGGCCGGCGACGCCGGTCGGAGTGACGATCGTGGGCGTGGCCTGCAGCACCTCACCGATGAAGCCGACGGAGATCGGCCGCCCGCCGGTGGAGGGGAACCGCTTGACGCCGTACGCGGGCAGCAGCGTCTTACCGGTGGCCTTGTCCGTGACGTTGGCGGACAGGTACTGGAAGCCGGCGCCCGGGTAGGTGTTCGTCGTCGTCCACCGGCCGTGCCGCTCGACCGGGTACGGCGCGCCCTTGCAGCCGGTGCTCGCGCAGCCGCCGTTCTGGATGCGCAGCAGTTCGGTCTTGCCCTTGTCGAACTCGTGGTTGCCGACCGAGGCGAAGTCGGCGTTCATCAGGTTGGCCATGATGGTGGCCGGTTCCTCGTTGAACAGCCCGTTGACGAGGGGGCTGGCGCCGATGTCGTCACCGGCCATGACGCTGGCCTGGCGGGCGCCGTACCGCTTCTGCCGGTCCTTCACCGCCTTGGCGAGGAAGGCGGCGCCGCCCGCGAACCGGTTGTAGATGGTCAGGCCGGCGGGTTCGAGGTTGCCGTGGAAGTCGTTCCAGGCGAGCAGGTGAACGTCCGTCGTACGGGCGGGGTGGTGCTTGCCCGACCAGTCGACGGCGACCTTGTCGGAGAGCGTACGGGCGCCGGCGATGGTCACCGCGCCGGCCGGCTGTGAACCCGTCACGGCCAGCGGTGCGGCGGCCACCGCGCCCAGCGCGACGGCGATGAGTCCCGCACGGGCCGCACGGGAACGCAGGAACGCAGGGAGCAAGACTTCCTCCGGGAGCCGGGACCACGCCGTCACCGGCGGGGGACGCTGGATACCGGGCGTACCTTGTCATGCGGCGGCGACGGACGGGAAGACGCCGGGTTAATTCGTGTTCATGGCGTGATCCAGACAAAGAGGTAGATTGCCGCCTGTGCCGACCCCCGCCTCCTCGCCGGAGGCTCCTCCCGCCGACGCGGCCGCGTCCGGCCGGCGCCCCCGTGGAGCCGGGCTGCCGCTGGTCACCGCGCTGATCGTCGCCGCGGTGGTGCTGCGGCCGGTGCTGACCGGGCTGCTCGGCCACCCCGCCGTCGCCAACTGGGCCACCGTCTTCGTCGCGATCACGATCCAGGCCCTGCCGTTCCTCGTGCTCGGCGTGGCCGTCAGCGCGTCGATCGCGGCGTTCGTCCCTCCGGGCCTGATCGCCCGGCTGCTGCCGAAACGCCCCGCGCTCGCCGTCCCCGCCGCCGCGGTGGCCGGAGCGGCCCTGCCCGGCTGCGAGTGCGGGTCGGTCCCGGTCGCCGCCCGGCTCGTCTCGATCGGCGTGACCCCGGCGGCGGCGCTGGCCTTCTTGCTGTCGGCGCCCGCCATCAACCCGGTCGTCCTGGTCTCGACGGCGGTCGCGTTCCCCGGACGGCCCGCGATGGTCCTCGCGCGGTTCCTGGCGAGCCTGGCCGCCTCCGTCGTCATGGGCCTGCTGTGGATCGCGCTGGGCCGCGACGACCTGATCAAGCCGAGGCGCCCGCACGACGCCGGGGACGGTCCCCGGCTCGCGGTCTTCCTCTCCACCGCGCAGCACGACTTCCTGCAGGCCGGCGGCTTCCTCGTCATCGGGGCCGGCACCGCCGCCACGCTGCAGACCCTCGTGCCCCGCACCATCGTCGACTCCGTCGCCGGGACCGGCCCGCTCTCCCTGCTCGTCCTCGGCGTCCTGGCCGTCGTCGTGGCGCTCTGCTCGGAGGCGGACGCCTTCGTCGCGGCCGGGCTCAAGCAGTTCTCCCTCACCGCGCGGCTGGCGTTCCTCGTCGTCGGGCCGATGGTGGACGTGAAGCTGTTCGCACTGCAGGCGGGGACGTTCGGCACCCGGTTCGCGTGGCGGTTCTCGCTCGCGACGTTCGCGGTCGCGGTCGCCTGCGCCGGTCTCGTCGGATGGTGGCTGCTGTGACCGAGGACGCCCGCGCGACGACCGTCCTGCTCGTCGGCGCGATGATGGTCCGCCTCGCGCTCACCGGCGCGTACGCCAAGTACGTCCGGACCGGCATGGGCGGCGTGCTGCTGGCCGCCGGGATCCTGCTCGTCGCCCTCGGCCTGGCCGGTGTCGCCCGCGCCCTCGGGTTCGTACGGAGCCGGGGCGACGCCCACGGCCACGGCCACGGCCACGGCGATCGGGCCGGGTGGCTGCTGCTCGGCCCCGTCCTCGCGCTGCTGCTGGTCACGCCGCCCGCGCTCGGCAGTTTCGGCGTCGGCCGCAGCGCCGCCGTCGACGTCAGCTCCGGCGGGCGGACCTTCGACCCGCTCCCCGCCGGGCGTACGGTGCCGATGACGCTGCTGGAGTTCGACGAGCGCGCCGCCGACCACGGCGGCGCGAGCTTCGGCGCGACCCCCGTACGGCTCACCGGCTTCGTCACCCCGGCGAGCGACCGGACGGGCTTCCGCATCGCGCGGTACCAGATCGCCTGTTGCGCCGCCGACGCCGTCGCGGCGGTCGTACGCGTCACCGGCACCACCGGGAACACGCCCGCGCGCGACCAGTGGGTCACCGTGACCGGGACGTTCCAGCGCTCGGCCGACGGCGTCCCCGAACTGCGCGCCACCAGCCTCGGCGAGATCACCGCCCCGCGCGACCCGTACGAGTGACCGTCACCGCCGGCGGCGCGCGGACTCGGTGGCGGTCCTCATCGCAGCAGCCGCTCCGGAAGGGGTACGTGGCGGGCGCGCAGCCACTCGCCGAGCGCCTTGGCCTGGGTGTCGAACCGGCGCGCCTCGGTCGCGCCGCCGTCGAGGAGGCCCCGGACGACGAAGTTGACCGCCCGGAGGTTCGGCAGGACGTACCGGTCGACGGCCAGCTCGCGCGTCTCCGGCAGCAGCTCCTGGAACCGCTCGACGGTCATCGTCGCGGCGAGCCACGGCCACGCCTCCGGGTCGGCGACCCACAGCCCGACGTTCGCGTTGCCGCCCTTGTCGCCGGACCGGGCGTGGACGAGCCGGCCCAGCGGCCCCTCCACGGTCGGCCCCGCCTCGTACGGAGGCAGGGCGACGTCGGTGGCAGGTCCGGCGGCGGGTTCGTCGGTCGCCGGGGGCGGGACGATCTCCTCGCGCCCGTCGGCGTGCATGACCGTGTGCCGCAGGACGTCCTGGGGGACGATCGTCGGCCAGTACACCCCGTACGCGGACCCGCCCGACGGCACCCCCATGCCGTAGATCCCCGGATAGCTCGACAGGGCGAGTTCGACGCAGAGCGCGGAGAAGGCCCGGCCCGCGCTCTTCTGGTCGCCGTCGACGGCGACGTGCAGGAGGCTGGACCCGGCCATCTGGTCCGCCGGGTCGGCCGCGGGCACGCCGATGCGGGTGAAGCGCAGGTCGGTGACGCCGGGAACGCCGTCGAGCCGCGCGCGCACCGCCCGCTCGACCAGTGCGGCCTTCGCGTCGGCGTCCAGCCCGGTCAGCACGAACGTGCAGGAGTTCCGCCAGCCGCCGAGCCCGGTCACGGCCACCTTGGTGGTCGGCGGGGGCGCCTCGCCCCGCGCGCCGGCGATCCGGACGCGGTCGGGCCTCTCCTGCTCGACGCGGACGGTGTCGAGCCGGGCGATCACGTCCGGGTTGAGGTACCCGGGCGCACCGACCTCGTACAGCAGCTGCGCGGTGACCGTGTCCACCGTGACCGCCCCGCCCGTGCCCTCGTGCTTGGTGATCAAACTCGACCCGTCGCGGTCGACCTCGGCGATCGGGAACCCGGGGTGGCGCAGGTCGGGGATGCCGGTGAAGCCGGAGAAGTTACCGCCGGTGGCCTGGGCCCCGCACTCGATCACGTGCCCGGCGACGACGGCCCCCGCGAGCGCGTCGTAATCATCCGGCGACCACCCCCACCACCAGGCGGCGGCCCCCGCCACCAGCGACGCGTCCGCGACCCGGCCGGTGATCACGATGTCGGCCCCGCCGGCGAGGGCGGCCGCGACGCCGAACCCGCCCAGGTACGCGTTGGCGGTCAGCGGCTCGTGCCCCCAGCTCGCGAACGGTTCGCCGGTGTCCAGGTGGGCCAGGCCGTGGCCCTCGGCCGCCAGCCCGGTCAGCCGGGCCGACAGGTCGTCGCCCTCGACGTGCGCGACCGCGAGGCAGACGCCGGCCTCGGCCAGCAGCGCGCGGGTGTCCCGGGCCAGGCCCGCCGGGTCGAGGCCGCCCGCGTTCACGACGACCTTGATCCCGCGTTCGGCGATCTCGGCGGCCACCGGCTCGAGCTGGCGGAGGAACGTCGTGGCGTACCCGCCGGTGGGCTTCTTCAGGCGGTTCTTGGCCAGCACGAGCATCGTGACCTCGGCCAGATAGTCGCCCGTCACGACGTCGACGGGTCCGCCGCGCACCATCTCGGCGAGTGCGGAGAGCCGGTCGCCGTAGAAGCCGGAGCAGTTCGCGATTCGTACCGGCCGATTCATGCCGCTCCCAGGTGACGAGTCCTGCGCCCGGGGACGGGACAGCGTCGCACCCGTCCCAGGAGAGCGAAGTTACCGCACGGTCGCCCCGCCGGTCCCGGCCGGCCCACGGCGGGCAACTCACCGAACGTGAGCCGCATCTTTCGCGTGCGGCGGGTAGGTGGCCTGCGAGACCGATGAGCCGGAAGGAGACGACCATGGGCGATCAGAGCGCCAAGCACGGGCCGCACATCGACGATGAGATGCGGCACGAGACCGAGGGACTGCAGCGTGCGGGCCGTCCGACGCACGCGGAGGAGTGGAAGGAGACCGAACCGGTGGTGGACGACAGGGGCCGCGACGCGACGTCCGCGAATCTCGCGGGCCGCGAGGGAACGCCGGCCGGCATGAGCCCGGACGACGTCGAGCGGCGCAGCGACATGGCGCGCTACCTCGCGGGCTTCCACGAGCCCATGCGCCCGGCCGCACTGGCCGACCGCGCGGCGGGCAACGGCGCCCCGGACGACGTCGTCAGGGACCTGCGGAAACTGCCGGACCAGGAGTACACGCGCGTCGCCGAGGTCTCCGAGGCGCTGGGCCTGGGCAACGAGACCCGGCGAGCCTGACGACGCGACGGCGAGGCGCGCGGCGACCATTGATCAGGTCGCCCGCGCTCCGTCTCCGGCATCTGCGGGAGCGTCGCTGCGACCGGTGTCAGGCCGGGGCGCGGTCAGTGGCATCAGCACTTCGTCCACGATCGACTGCACGTCCGCCCGGCCGACGGTTCCCTTCTCCAGGAACTCGGCCATGATCAGGCGAGGACCCACGGACGCCACGCGCGGGGTGACGCACTGGGGGGCCGCCTCACCGCGGTCGGCGGCCGCCTGCAGAACGGCCAGCAGGATTCGCTGGTTCGGGAGGATGACCAGGCGGCGGACCTCCTCGAAGACCTCGGGATGGCGGGCTCGCTGGGTCAGCAGGGGTCGCAGTGCGCGGCCTCGCGGCTCGTCCAGGACGCCGGCGAAGCGGCCGAGGAGCGCGATCAGGTCCCCGCGCAGGGAGCCGGTGTCGGGGGCGACGGGGTCGCCGAAGCCGGTGGACGGGTCGGTCAGGGCGGCGATGACCAGCTCCTCGGGAGTGGCCCAGCGGCGGTAGAGGGCGGACTTCCCGGTGCCGGCGAGGGGCGCGATCTTGTCGAAGGAGAGCTCCTCGAAGCTGGTGCGCGCCAGTTCATTCAGAGTGGCCTGGTAGATGGCGCGGGTCAGTGCCTCGCCGCGGCGCCGGGTGGCGCGGGGAGTGGCGGGCCCGGGCGGCTGGGCCGCCGCGGTGGGGGCATCGGGAGCGTGGGAGGTGGTGGCCACCTGTTCGGTTATAGCCGCCGGATGAGCGTCCGTCGACCAAGGGGTGGATGTATAGTCACGATAGTGAACAGACTTGTCCCTTATTTGGGTCTCCTATGACCGCGCCCACCAGGACCGCCCTGACCAATGTCCGGGTGTTCGACGGCCACCGGCTCACCGACCCGCGCACCGTCGTCATCGATGGCACGGTGATCGGCGCCGACCCCACCGGCGCCCGGGAGATCGATGCCTCTGACGCGGTGCTCCTACCCGGCCTGATCGACGCCCACGTCCACCTGCACAGTCCCCAGACGCTGGACACGCTGGCCTCCTGGGGCGTCACCACCGGACTGGACATGGCGTGCTGGCCGCACGAGCGGGTCATGTCCCTGCGCGAGGTCACCGGTTCCGCCGACTTCCGCACGGCGGGCCTGCCGGCGATCGGTCCCGCCGGCAACCACGCCCGCATGCCGGGCATGCCGGCCGAGGCGATCATTCTCACTCCCGAAGACGCCCGCAGGCACGTCGCGGCCCGTGCCGCCGAGGGCGTCGACTACATCAAGGGGGTCGCCGAGGCTCCCGGCGACGGCGGACCCACCTCCGAGGCGCTCCGCGCCTTGGTCGCCGCCGCCCGTGCGCACGGTCTGAAGACCGTCATCCACGCGGTCACCGTCGGCGCCTACACCGTCGCCGTCGACTCGGGCGCGGATTTCATCACCCACACCCCGCTGATCGGCACCATCCGGCCCGAAGACATCGTCATGATGCAGGCCGGCAACCAGGTCGCCATTCCCACGATCACGATGATGGAGGGCATCCTGGCGGGCAAGGCGCCTATCGCCGGCCTGCTCACCAGCGTCGCCGACCTGCACCGGGCGGGAATCGAGATCCTGGCCGGCACGGACGCCAACACCCAGCCCGGCTCGCCGCACTCCGTCCCGCACGGCGAAAGCCTCCACCACGAACTCGAACTCATGGCCCGCGCCGGGATCGGCCCCGTGGACGTCCTGCGCTCGGCGACCGTCCTGCCGGCCCGCGCCTTCGGCCTGACCGACCGCGGCGCCGTCGAACCGGGCCTGCGCGCCGATCTCGTCCTCGTCGACGGCGACCCGACCACCGACATCACCGCCACCCGCAAGATCCGCGCCGTCTGGTGCGCCGGCCACCCGATCACCCCTGCCACCGGCGCCTGACCACCGGCCGCACCGCCATGGACAGGACCGGCCGCACCGCGCCGACGACCCGCACACCGAAGGGAACACATGGGCAGCGACATCACCGAGATCACCCAACTCGTGCTCCACGAGCGGCAGGGCCGTGACCGCGGCTGGTGGGACCAGATGCGGTCCTGCTACGCCGACGAAGCGACCGTTCGCCTGAGCTGGTTCCGCGGCAGCGGCGCCGACTTCGTCGCCGAGTCCGAGAAGATGGCCAGCCGCGGTGACACCACCGTCCACCGGCTCAGCCCTCCCGTCGTCCACCACCACGGTGACCGCGCCCTGGTCGAACTGCCCGCCCTCATCGAGATGCGCACCGACCTCGACGACATCGAGGTCGACCTCGCCTCCGCCGCCCGTCTCTACTACCGCGTCGAACGCCGCGACCGCTGGCTGGTGGTCCGTATCGACCCGGTCTACGAACGTGACACTCTCACCGCCGCCCACCCCGGCGTCCAGTTGCCCGTCGGCCCGGAGGAGGTCGCGGGCTACCGGCCTTCCTACCGCTTCCTGTCCTACGTGCTGTCCCGTCGCGGTTACACCATCGGCGACGACCTCTATGGAGACGACCGCCCCCAGCAGGCCACCCGCTTCTACGACGACGCCCGTGCGTGGCTCAACGGCTGACACTCCTCGATCCGGCGCGTCCTCCTATCGAGGCCGGGCCCGCATCGGCGCCGGCCGATGGGGAATGACGGAGTCACAGGGGGTGGCGAGCCGAGCCGCAGGTGAGAGCGGGTCTCACGGGTCAGCGGACACGGACCGACTGGCCGATCGGGTTTCACAGCAGAGAGCGGCTGGACCCACCCGCCGCTCACCGCCTCCGCCGAGAAGAAGCGGCCGGCCCCACGCCCACCCCCGGCCGCTCACCGCCGCGTGTGCTTGGGCAGGCCGCTGCGGGCGTGGGCATGGGGGGCGTACAGCACGCTGGTCGGCGGGCCGCCGGGGGCCGGCACTCCGGCCGCCGCGAGCAGGCCCTCGTCCCTCAGGTCGAGGAGTTCCGCCGAGTGCAGCGGCCAGGGTTCGTGGACGAAGGGGAGGTACAGCGGCGCGCCGTACCACGGGGTGTGCAGGCCCCAGCGGGCGGTCACGAAGTCGTCCGCCGGTGTGGCCTCGCGAGGTGCCCCGATCCGTACGGTGAACCGGATGCCCACGCCGGCCGGTCCCGGCAGCCGCCGGCGGGTGGCGTGGGCGACGGTGTCGCCCACGTGCCGGCGACCGACGTGCGACCACGTGTACGGCAGGCGCAGCGCCGTGCGCGCGCCGACGACGAACGGCAGGCGTTCGGCCTCCATGGCCAGGAACACGGTGCCGCGGCGGCCATCGTCGTCGACCGTGTAGATCCGTACGTTCAGTTCGTTGAAGTCCCCGCGGTAGGGCACTCCGCCGATGCGGACCTTCGTCATCCGCAGGCCCACCACGCCGAGCCAGGTGACCCCGTCCCGGACGTCGAGTCTGGTGCCGGGCGGGGCCAGGTGTGCCAGCTCGGCCGGATCGTAGGGCCAGTGCAGGAAGACGACGTCCCGCCAGACCTGGGTCGTGGTCGGCAGCCGGATGCCGTCGCGCGGGGCCCTCGTCACGGGTTCGGGCGGCCGCCTGCGGCCCTCCGGGCTCACTCGAAGTCGTCGGGGTTGAGGTCCTCCGGCCGGGACATGCCACCCGGCGGCCGGTATCCCTCGTCCCCGGGGGCCTCCCCGGCCGGGCCGTGTCCGGCTTCTTCCTCCGTCGGTGTGACCGGTGTTCCGGTGGCCTCTTCAGCGGCGCCTCGCTCGGCGCCCTCCTGGCCGCTCTGCTCAGTCATTCTCGGCCTCCTCCCTGGTCAGGGCTCCCCTACCCGCCGCCGGAAGCCCGCACACGGCCGATACTCCTCATCTCACGATATTGGAAAGCGTGTCCGGTAGGCCGCCGTTAGGGTGATCGGCAGCAATGCCGACCGAGGAGAGGCCACCGGGGTGGACCAGGCGTTCCAAGTCGATCTACGCGGGGTCGTCGACCTGCTGAGCAGGCACCTGTACTCCAGTCCCCGCGTGTACCTGCGGGAGCTGCTGCAGAACGGGGTCGACGCGATCACCGCGCGCGGTGACGGGCCGGGGCGGATCCGGGTCGAGACCGGGGCCGAGCTCCGCGTGCACGATGACGGGATCGGCCTGACCGAGGCGGAGGTCCACGAGCTGCTGGCGACCATCGGCCGGTCGTCCAAGCGCGACGAGCTCGGCCTGGCCCGGCACGACTTCCTCGGTCAGTTCGGCATCGGCCTGCTGTCGGCGTTCCTGGTCGCGGACGAGATCACCGTGGTCACGCGGTCCGCCCGCGGCGGCGACGCCGTACGGTGGACCGGCTTCGCCGACGGCCGCTACCGCGTCGAACCCGGCACGCGCGAGGAGCCGGGGACCACCGTGAGCCTGCGGCCCCGGCACGGCGCGAGCGACTGGCTCACCCCCGCGACCGTCACCGAGCTCGCCGCGACGTACGGCGAGCTGCTGCCCGTCGAGCTGACGGTCGACGGGCGGCGGATCACCGCGGGCGGTCCGCCGTGGCGGGCGGCGTACCCCGATCCGGGCCGCCGCCGCGCGACGCTGGAGGAGTACTCCCGGCGGCTGTTCGGGTTCACGCCGTTCGACGTCATCGACCTGGAGGTTCCCGAGGCGGGGCTGACCGGGGTGGCGTTCGTCCTCCCGCAGCCGGTGACCCCGTCCGCGCGGGGCGCGCACCGCGTGTACCTGAAGCGGATGCTGCTGGCCGAGGGCGTGGAGGGGCTGCTGCCCGACTGGGCGTTCTTCGTCCGCTGCGTGGTGGACGCCGGGGAGCTGCGCCCGACGGCGGGGCGCGAGGCACTGTACGAGGACGAGCTGCTCGACGCCACCCGCGAGGCACTGGGCCGGCAGGTACGGCAGTGGCTGGTGCGGCTGTCGGAGACCGACCCGGCGAAGCTGCGCGCCTTCCTGCGCCTGCACCACCTCGGCGTCAAGGCGATGGCGCTGAACGACGACGACATGCTGCGGATCGTCGACCGATGGCTGGAGTTCGAGACGTCCGACGGCCCGATGACCCTGGCGGAGTTCCGCACCCGGCACCGGGACGGGCGCTACACCGCGGACGTCGACGAGTTCCGGCGCCTGGCGGCCGTCTCCGGCGCGCAGGGCGTCGCGCTGGTCAACGGCGGTTACGTGTACGACGCCGGCATCATCGAGCGGCTCCCGGCCATCGACCCCGACGCGGTGCTGCGGCCGCTGGACGCCTCCGAGCTGACCTCTCACTTCGGCGTGCTGGACCCGGAGACCGAGCTGGCGCTGCGGCCCTTCCTGAGCGTCGCGCAGCGGGCCGTCGACCCGCTCGGCTGCGAGGTCGTCGTCCGTGACTTCGACCCGGCGTCGCTGCCCGCGCTGTACCTGACGAGCCGGGCCGCCCGGCACCAGGCCGAGCTGCGCGAGACGCGGGAGTCCGCCGACGCGCTGTGGTCGGACGTGCTCGGCGCGCTGGAGGGCATGGCGGCCGTGAGCGACCGCCCGCAGCTCGTCCTCAACCACCGCAACCCGCTCGCCCGGCGCATCGCGGCGCTGAAGGAGACCGGGCTGATCGAGCTCGCGGTGCAGGCCCTGTACGGCCAGGCGCTCCTGCTCGGCCACCACCCCCTGCGGGCCGCCGACACCGCCGTGCTCAACCGATCCTTCCTCGGCCTGCTCGACTGGGCCGTCCACGACCCCGCCCCGGAGGACGACGAATGAGCGTGGAACAGGTGTACGACCTGATGGGCCGCGCGGGCGAACTGCCGTACGGCCAGGCTCGTACGATCATGGTCGAGGAGGCACTGCGCCTGGCCGAGGCCGACGCCGACGAGCGCCTCGCCTACCGCGTCCGCCACTCCCTGCGGCAGGAGTACGAGCAGAGCGGCGAGCGCGCCAAGGCGTTCGCGACGTTCGCGCGCTGCCTGAGCGACTACGACCGGAACCCCGAGCTCGGTGAGGAGTACCTCCTGTTCTGGGGTTTCAAGGGGACCGTCACCGGGCTGACGCGGTTCCCCGAGATCCCGCTCGACCGCACGCTGGCGGTCCTGGACGACATGGAGCGCCGCTACCGGCTCGCCGGTGAGGGTCTGCAGCCGGTGTACATGTGCCGGACGGTCGTCACCCGGCACGTCCACGGCGCGGAGGCGGCCGATGAGTGGTACACCCGGTGGCACGCCGCCCCGCGGACCCACCTGTCGGACTGTGTGGGCTGTGACCCGAGCCACAAGGTCGTGTACCTGGCCGCGCGCGGCCGGGACGAGGACGCGATCGCCCCTCGCCGAGCCGCTGCTGCGCGGTGAGTTCACCTGCTCCGAACAGCCCCAGACGATCCTCACCGAGCTCCTGCCGATCTATCTCCGTACGGGCCGCCTCGACGCCGCCGTCGACGCGCACCGGCGCGCCTACCGGGCCGTGCGGGACCAGCTGGCCGAACTGTGGGCCGTCGCCGTGCACCTGGAGTTCTGCGCCCGGACCGGGAACGAGGCGCGCGGCCTGGAGCTGCTGGAACGCCACCTCGGCTGGCTCGACCGTGCCCCGACGCCGTACGACGGCATGCGGTTCGCCGCGGCGGGCGCGCTCCTGCTGCGGCGGCTCGCCGAGATCGGTCACGGTGACGTCACCGTACGGCGGCCCGCGCACGGGGACCGGCCCGCCGCCGACGTGCCGGCCGCCGGCCTGCGCGCGGACCTCACCCGGCACGCCCTGGACCTCGCCGCCCGGTTCGATGCCCGCAACGGCACGCCGGAACAGGGCCGGCTCGTCCGGGAACTCCTCGACGCCGAGCCGCTCGTCGACCACCTGCCGCTGACCCCGTACGCGCGCCGCGCCCCGGCGCCGTCCCCGGCACCGGCTCCCCAGGAGGATCTCGAGGGCGTCGAGGACGTCGACCGGCTGTTCGACCTCGCCGAGGAGCACTGGAGGCGGCGCGAGTTCCCCGCGGCGCTGGCCGCCTGGCGGCGCGTCGACGCGGTCGCGGGCGAGCTCTCCGCCGTGCAGCGGGGACGGCGCGCCGACGGGGAGGGCCTCGAACGCCTCCTCACCGGAGATTCGGAGGGCGCGATCGAGCTGTGGCGGCGGTCCGCCGAGCTGTACGCGCAGGGCGGCGACGAGGAGAGCGCCCGGTCGGCGACCAGCCGGTACGCCGCGGTGCTCTGCGAGACCGGGCAGGCCGAGACCGGACTGCCGCTGCTCGAGTCGGCCTTCGCCTGGCTCGCCGCCCACGACGCGGAACCCGGGCGTGTGGTCGCGGCCCGGGGACGGCTGGCCGCCGCGTACGGCGAGGCGGGCCGTACCGACGAGGCGCTCGCCCTGCTCGACGGCGCGCCCGCGCCCACGGAGCCCGGCGATCTCGCCGACCAGGAGATGATCCGCGCCCGGATCCTGGGGGCGGCGGGCCGTGAGGCGGAGCTCACGCCGGTGCTCCGGCGGGCGGTCGAGGGTTTCCGCGCGAGCGGTCAGCGCGTGGTCCTGGCCGAGGCCGCCTTCCTGCTCGGCCGGCGGCTGGCCGCGAGCGAGGCGGAGGACGAGGCCGCCGAGGCGGACGCGCTGCTCACCGAGGCCATCACGAACGCCCCCGCCGACATGGCCGGGCTCCGCGCCGCCGCGTACGCCGTCCGGGGCGGACACCTCCTGGCCCGCGGCGACGCCGGCCGGGCCGCCGAGGACCTGATCGAGGCCGTCGCGGGGCTCACCGCCGAGGGCTCCCACCACCAGGCCGCGTACGCGCGCCAGGACCTGTGCGTCGCCTACCTGGAGACCGGCCGGTACCTCGAAGCGGCCGAAACCGCCGAGGAGGCGCTGCCGCTGTTCGAGGCGCACGGCGACACCGACGCCGCGCGCCGCACCCGGTACCTGCTCGGCAACGCCCAGCGCGACCTCGGCGAGGTCGACGCCGCCGCGGAGACGTTCACCCGCCTCGCCGAAGACGAACGCGCCGATCAGCCGGCCGTCGCCGCGCGCCTTCTCGCCGAAGCGGGCGACCTGCTGAGCCGGCTCGACAAGGACGCGACCGCCGCCGAACGCTTCGCCGCGGCCGCCGAGGCGTCGACCGCGGCCGGCGACCCGTACGGCACCGTTCAGTCGCTGCGCCGCCAGGCGCTGTGCGTGATGTGGAGCGGCAGCGCCGAGGACGGCCTGGCCGTCATGGGATCCGCGCGGGCCGCGCTCGCGCACCTGCCCGCCGACGAACCCGCCGCCCTGACCTGGGAGACGGCCCTCACCGACTTCGACGAGGCGCGGATCCTCGGGGCCCTGGAGCGGTTCGACGCGGCGATCGCCTCGGTCGACCGGGCGACCGCCGCGTTCACCGCGCTCGACCAGAAGGACCCCGCCGAGGCCGCGGCCCGGCTGCGCGCCGACCTCCTCGCCGCGCGGCCGGGTCCCGGTGACGCGAGTACCTGAAGGAGTGCCTGCTAGGGCCTGTCTCGAAGTCCCCGGCTAGCGAGCGGTGTCCAGATGGTGCGTCGCAAGGCGGAGGAGGGAGGCAGCCTGGTTTTGGCTGCCGACCGACGACAACGCGGCGAGGCGCTGCCTGGACACCGCGTAGTAGGACAGCGGGGCTTTGAGACAGGCTCTAGCGTCCAGCCTCACTCGGTCTTCTTCGGATGCCCGCAGGAGGCGGTGATCACCCATACGGTCCGCTTCTCGTCATCGACCAGGTAGAAGATGCGCCCACCGCCGGTGACCTCGATCTGCCACTGCTCGAGCGGGCGACCTTCGAACTGGTGGGTGGCGAGCTCACCGCGAAGACGCTTGTGTCGATGGTCTTCGACCGGCCGCGGATTCGACCGCATGAGCTCAAAGGCTTCACGGGTGTTCTTCGGCGCTTGCTTCGCGAGCTCGGGCCAGCCCTTCGCCGCTTCGCTCGTGCCGAACCGAACGTCCCATTCCCGGCCGATCGGCGGAGGAGCAACCGGGTCCTTACGCTTCGGGCTCATCGAACCTCAAAGGACCGAGACAGGACCGTAGTCGGTGCCGTCCAGAGGCTCGGTGAGCCTGGCACGCAACTCCGGGTCCGCGTGAATCCTGGCAGTGCTCCGCCACGCCTCGACCACGGTCTCCAGCGGAGCGAGCGTGTCCAGTTCCGCACAGGCGTTCGCCGTTTCCACCAGCTCGACCAGGAACGCCCGCACGTCTTCGGTCGGCAGGAACTTCACCCAGGGGAACGCCTCCGGCAGCACCATGAGCAGAGCCCGCGCCCCCTCGTCCTGTTTCACCAGTGAGACGAACAGACGGGTCGTCACGCTCATGGCCGCAGCGGCAGCCTCCGCACGGTCGGCCGTCTCCAGAACGAGATCTTCTCCGTCACGGCGCACGAGTCGCAGTTGCTGCGCCTCGTCCAGCTTGGCGACCGTCTTGCCAGGCTGCTGAATGAGCTGTGAGAAGGGAACCTTGGTGGTACTCACCTCTCTAGAGTAACCGACCTTTGAACTACTTCAAAGGTCTTCGCGCAGCGGCCCGTGGAGCGCTCTCGTGAGGAGGCCCGTGCACTGGTCTCCTCACGAGGGCTCCGTACGGCAGGGTCAGCCGGTGACGGGCAGGTCGCCGGTGACGGGGGTGGGCTTGGGCGCCTGGCCGGGCGGCGCGGAGATGGGGCTGCCGGTCGCGGTCGGGGTGGGCGTCGGCTTCGGGCCGCCGGGCGGCTGGGTGGGCGGCTTCTCGCCGGTGGCGGAGCAGGTGGCGGAGGAGACGCTGAGGGTCTGGGTCCGGCCGGCTCCGAGGGGGAGGGTGACCTGGATGGCGGTGACGGTAAGGGAGCCGTCGGCGTTGCGGGTCTGTTTGTTGAGGACGACGGACGCGGTGCCGAGTCCCTGGACGGGGATGCTGAGGGCGCTGTTGGGCGCGGCGTCGGCGGCGAGGCGGTGCCCGGCGAGGCTCGCCTTGGCCAGGTGGGATCTGGCCGTCCCGTTGTCGCAGGTGGCGGTGACCAGGTGGGCGGTGAGGGCGGCCTTGGCGACGCGCAGGTCGGTGACGCTGGCCCGGGCGAAGGCGGGTTTGGTGGTGACGTGCAGGACCTTAACGTCGATGAGGGGGTTGGCCGGCAGGTGCAGCAGGCTCTTGTCGGCGGTGCCGGCGACGGCCGGGGTGGCGGGGATGGCGACCAGGCCACCGGCGGCCAGGCCGTAGGCCGACCCGGTCCCGGTGGTGGCCGAGGCCGTACCGGCCAGGGCGAGGGGCGCGGCCAGCGCACCGGCGATGGCCGTGACGGCGGAAAGACGCTTCAAGCGCACAGGTGTCCACTCCTTTGGGGGGCTCTCGGCGAGCAGGTACTTCCGCCCGCCAATACGCATGGAGGGGAGCCGAGGTTGCACGCTTCCTGAAAAGAATTTCCTGCGACTTAAGCGGACAGCCGTTCCTCGGCGACCTGGTCCAGGAAGGTGTTCAGGTTGCCCCGCATCCGGTCCACCTGCTCCTCGAGGGTGAGCGACTCGGTGTACCGGGTGGCCAGGGGATTCTTCTTCTTGCCGCGTACGTACAGCGGACAGGCCAGGTCGCCGCAGATGTACGTGCCCACCGTGTTGCCGTCGCGCCCGGCGGCGCCCGCGCGCCGCGCGACGAAGAGGGAGACCCCCGACCCCGCGTGGGAGGTCAGGCAGACCGAACAGACCGTCGTCTTGACCATGCTCCTGCGGACCTCGGCCGAGACGCGCAGCGAGACCCCGATCAGCCCGTCGCCGCGCTCCGCGACCAGATAGCCGCGGTCCGGCGCTCCCGGATCTCGCCAGCCGAGGAAGTCCAGGTCGTCCCAGGGCAGGTCGGCCAGGCCCCGAGGCAGGTGCAGCTTGCGCGCCTCGCCCTTGGAGCAGTTGATGAAGGACGCCCGGATCTCGTTCTCCCCGATCGGTTTCATGCGCCGTACCGTAGTGCCCGGATTGGGGGGCTGTCGCCTCATTTAACCGGCTCCTTGGTTCCCTGACCTGCCGTTCTGGGCGTCGCCGGGCCGTGGGCGCCCCTGCGCGACCGGCCGCCGTGGCGCACGGAACGTCGGGGGCGAGGCGTACGGTTCCGCGCATGTACACGATCGACTTCGTCGAGTTCCCCTCCGACTCCGCCCCCGCTTCCGGCCGGTTCTTCGAGGACGCGTTCGGCTGGCGCACCACCGCGTACGGCCCCGACTACGTCGACGTGCAGGGCGGCGGTGTCGCGCTGGGCTTCCAGGCGGATCCGGCCGAACGGCCGGGTGCGCCCCTGGTGACCATCCGCACCGACGACCTCGACGCCGCGCGGCGGGCCGTCGAGGCCGCGGGCGGAGTCGTCACCGTCGAGCCGTTCGGCTTCCCGGGCGGCCGGCGCTTCCACTTCCGCGAGCCGGGAGGGTGCGAGCTGGCCGTTTATTGCCCGACCGTGGCTCCCGGCTCCTGATCATCGGGGCGTCGGCAGCCGCATCGGCCCGTTGACGGTCGCCCCCGTCCCCTCGCTGGACTGGCGCGGTGACGGCTCCGACCAGGTCGCCTGGGTCGTGGAGGGCGCCGGCCGGCGGATCATCCATTGCGGCGACACCATGTGGCACGGCGACTGGTGGCGGATCGCCCGCGAGCACGGCCCGTTCGACGTGGCGTTCGTCCCCGTCAACGGGGGGATCGCCCGCTTCGAGGGCTACGAGGCGAACGTACCCGTCACCATGACGCCGGAGCAGGCGGTCGAGGCCGCCGCCGTGCTCGGCGCGGCCACCGTCTGCGCCGTGCACTACGGGCTCTTCAACAACCCGCCGGCCTACGTCGAACAGCCTGACATCGAACGGCGCTTCCGCCGAGCCGCCGAGGCCCGCGGCGTCACGGTGATCCTCGCCGGCGACGGCGAACCCGTCGCCGTCCCGTCCGCGCGCCGCTGACCTGCGCGGCGGGCCGGTCGATCAGCGTTCGGGCAGGGTGGGGTGGGGTTCCGGGGAGACGTCGTCGACCATGGCGCTGGTGATGGCCCAGCGTTCGTGGTCTCGCCAGGCGCCATCGATGAACAGGAGCTCGGGCGAGCAACCCTCGTGGCGGAAGCCAGCCCGCCGGACCAGGGCGATGGAGGCGTGGTTGCCGGGCTGGATCTGGGCCTCCAGCCGATGCAGCCGCAACTCCGTGAAGGCGTGCCGCACGACCAGGCGCAGGCCTGCGGTCAGGTACCCCTGCCCGGCGGTCGGGGCGAAGGCGGCGTAGGCCAGTGAGCCGTTCTGGAAGCGGCCCCGGATGATGCTGTTGATGTTGACGATGCCGGCGATGGCCCCGGTGCCGCGCAGGCAGATCAGCAGTGACTCCTCGTCGGGCCGTGCGTACCGGTCGACGTAGGCCTCGAACTCCTGCGGGGTCGCGGGCAGCCTGACCCATGGGTGGTGCAGTTCCCTGCTCGCGGCCACCAGTTCGAGGAATTCGTCCTGGTCACCTGGGGCGAGCGGCCGGAGGGTCACTCTGTCGGCCCCGTCCGCCCCCCGGCCGGGCGGAATCGCCGCGCCCGCCGCGCCCGTCTTCCCGCCCTCGGCTCCGTCGTCGTCGTTCATGATCCGCACGGTAGCGGTCTCGGGCCAGGGCGGGCCGCCCGGAGCGGCGTACGGCGACTTGAGGCCGTTGTCGCATGGGTATTGCTATTGCGAGATACTTGCAACAAGCTGGACGGGTTCGTACCGGCCGCTCGAAAGGCGGAGCCACGCCATGCCCCACCTGCTGCCAGAGACCGGACCGCAGCGCGTCATCGCCGCCTCGAACCTCGTCAACACCATCGGCAGCGGCGTCTACCTGACCGCCGGGGTGCTGTACTTCACCGAGGCGGCTCACCTCCCGGCGGCCCAGGTGGGCCTCGGGCTCGGTGTCGCCGGGCTCGTCTCGCTCGTCGCGGGCGTCGTCGTCGGCCACCTCGCCGACCGCCACGGAGCACGCGGCGTCTACGCGGCCACACTCGTCGTCCGGGGTCTGGCGACGGCCGGTTTCCTCCTGGCGGACGGCTTCTGGCCGTTCGTGCTCGCGGTGTGCGCGGCGACCGGGGCGCACGCGGCCGGCCAGGCCGCCCGCAGTCCGATCATCAGATGTCACGGAGGGGACCGGCCCCAGCAGTTCCGCGCCCACCTCCGCGCCGTGACCAACATCGGCGTCTCCCTCGGTGCCCTGCTCGCGGGCTGGGCCGTCCAGACGGGCACCCCCACCGCGTACGGGCTTCTCGTCGCCGGCAACGCGATCTCCTTCGTGGCCTCCGCGGCGCTCCTCGCGCTCCTTCCGCCGGTCACGCCCCGGCCCGCCACCGGCGGCCCTCGCTGGATCGCCCTGCGGGACCGGCCCTACCTGCTGGTCACCGCTCTCGACGGCATCATGGCCATCCAGTTCAAGGTGCTCACCGTGGCCATCCCGCTCTGGCTGGTCCAGGCCACGACCGCACCGCGCTGGCTGATCTCCGGCACGATGCTGACCAACACCGTCATCGTCATCGCGTTCCAGGTGAGAGCGGGCCGCCGCGTCGACTCCCCGGCCGCCGGAGGGAGCGCCTACCGCCGTTCCGGGGGGGCCTTCCTCCTGTCCTGCGTCCTGATCTCCCTCGCCGCCGGGGTCCCGCCGTGGACGGCGGTGACACTGCTCATCGCCGCCGTCGTGATCCACACGGTGGGCGAGCTGTGGCACTCCGCCGCCGGCTTCGAGGTGTCCTTCGCCCTGGCCCCCGACCACGCCACCGGGCAGTACCTGGGCGTCTTCGGCCTCGGAGCCGGGCTCGCCGAGGCCCTCGGCCCGAGCCTGCTCATCTCACTCTGCGTCGCCTGGGGCCGCCCCGGCTGGTACGTCGTGGGAGCGCTGTTCACCCTCACCGGCCTGGCGGCTCCCCTCGCCGTCCGCCGGGCGCAGCGCCCCCTGGGAATCCGATCCGCCCACCTCGAACCCGCGGCGACCGCCTGAGGTGGTTGGGTGGTCGTCATGCCAGAGCAGGAGGACACGCGGATGGACGAACCGGAGCGGACCCGGCCGATCCGTACACTGCTGGACCGCGCCGAGGCCGACGACCCAGGCCAGGTGACGTACGTCGAACAACGCCCCGCCCGTACCGGCGTCGCGCGGTTGCTCGACGTCGCCGAAGGCGCGCCCCTGGTCCTCCGGCAACGCGTGGCCCTCCAGGACGGCGTCCCCGCCGAGTTCGTCAGCCTGTGGCTGGACCCCGAAATCGCCCGCGCCACCGGACTGGACACCCAGACTCCCGTCACGACGAGCGTCCGGGAGCTCATCGAATCGGCCACCGGGCGGCGGTTCGGCCGCGTCGCCGCGCACCTCACCGCCCGGCGGCCGACCAGCGCGGAGGTCAAGACGCTGGGCCTCGCGAGGAACATGCCGGTCCTGGGCGTCCTCGCGACGGTCACCGACACACAGGGGCGCCCTGTTCTGGTGGTCGACCTGGCCCTCCCCGGTGAACTGTACGAACTGACCGACGCATACCCGCTCTGACGGCGACCGACCGCCGTACCCGGCCGGCATATGGCGTGCGGTCTGCACCGACCCGCCCGCATCGGTCCCCGGCCCCAATGGACCTCCTCCGAATTGGTCCCACGGGCCCCGACGCCGTCCGACACCAGGCCGACATACTCCCCGACTATGGCCAGTTCCCCCCGAATCGCAGCGCTCGCCGGTGCAGCCGCCCTCACCGTGCCGCTGCTCGCGGCAGCGCCCGCCCACGCCGCGCCCATCGCCCCGACCCGCACGGCCCCGGCCGCCTCGGTCGCCGCCCCGGCCCAGGTCGGTGTCGCAGCGACCAAGTCCGTCTCCATCAAGGTCCAGGAGCAGCAGAAGTACTACTGGTGCGCACCCGCCGCCGGACGCGCCCTGCTCTCCCGCCTCATCAGCAAAGGACTGCCCAGCCAGAGCAAACTCGCCGGCTGGATGGGCACCAAGCCCCCGAACGGCACGTCCACCAACGGAATCCGTATCGGCCTGCGCAAGGCCCTGCCGACCTACGGCTCGGGGAGCTACGACGTGGTCACGGTGAGCCCCGGGCCGCAGAACGCGTTCTACGGCAGCGTCGAGTCCGCGGTCGGTACCAAGAAGGTCGTCATCATGTACCGGGTCCTCGTCGGCTACAAGCCGTGGGGCAGCCAGTACAACGACAAGGCCGGGCACGTGATGGTCGTCCGCGGCTACACGACGGGCTCCAGCCCGAAGATCCTCTGGTGGGACCCGGCCGACAACACGTACCACACCGCGTCTCTGGCCAAGTCCTGGGCCAGCGTCAAGAAGGGCGGCCACGTCGGCACGGTCGCCGCCAAGAGCTGACCGCCTCCGGTGTCTCCAGCCACGGCATGAAGGCCCAGGTACGAAGCGGTTACCGGACCTTGGCCTACGAAGGCCGAAGCCGACGCCGAGCATCCGCGTAGTTCGTTCGCCGTTGCGCTCGTGGGGACCGCCACAGCCACGCGAGCGGGTGGCGGCCTGCCACCGGTACGATTCGCGCGACGGTGATCCCCGCGGCGATGGGAGCGGATCGCGTGGGTGTGCTGTTCGACTACTTCCGGGCACCGGACGGGGAGACGGCGCTTCGGCTACTTGATCGAGGGAATGGCGTGCCGGCCGGCCCGGCGACGATCGGTACGGGCGTCGATGCGCTCGACGCGAAAGGCATCGATCCTTTCGTCATCCTCGGCCGGCTGGTCGGCCTGATCCTCGCCGTGCCCTCGAGCGTCGATCTGGTGAGGACCGCCGGCGTGTGGCCACCGGAGGAGACGAAGCCGAGGTCGCTCGAAGAGATGAACCGGCTGCCCGAGGACTCCCCGTGGAACACCGGCCCCTGGCTGGAAGAACTCGACGACCGAATCCGTGACGCGTTCGCCGAGGCCGACGATTACGCCCTGCCGTGGATCGCCGATCGGTGGGCTCGGATCGAGGAGTTCGACGGTCACATGGACGCGACGTTCGCTCTCGGCATCATCGAGGACTTCGTGGCCCTGGCCCGTCGCGCTCGCCGGGCGGACGACCGGCTCTACTGCTGGATGTGCCTGTGAGCCGATGCGCTCATGTGGCGGCCTGACACCTGAGCGTCATGACCGATCACCCCGCAGCCGGAGGCGCAGGCGGCTGCTTTGACCACCGGGACCTCCGCCGTTAATTTCGTGATCATGTCTGGTACTCCGCGCCTTCCCGGGTTGACGTTGGCCGACGCGGATCGACTGGTGCAGGCTGCGCTGGAGGTCGGCGCGGAGCGCGGTTTCCCTCCGCTGGCCGTGGCCGTGGTCGACGTCACCGGAGCACCGATCGTCCTACGGCGAGGCGATGGCGGCATGCCCATGACCAGCCGAATCGCCGTGGCCAAGGCCCGTACCGCGCTGCTCGCGTTGAAACCCTCCGGCCAGATCGACCTGCCCGGCGGAATCGTCGACAGCATCCAGCACCTGTACGGCGGCGACTTCGTCCCGTGGGCGGGCGGTGTCCTGATCACCGACGGTGAAGTGATCCTCGGCGCCGTCGGCGCATCCGGTGCCCATGCGCGCGAAGACGAAGAAGCCGTACAGACGGCCGTGCAGCGATGGCGGGAGAATCGGTCCGCGGCCGACCAGACGTGACACGGGACGCTGGCGCACATCTTCGCGAGCACAAGAAGTAGCGCGGCGGCATTCCTCTCGATCACGGCACAGGTGTACGGGCCGCCCGGCGGCCGGGCGGCCCGTACGTTCTCACCGGCCGCGGGTCAGAACTTGCCGGCCTTGATGTCGGCGAACCTCACCCGGGAGGTGTGGATGTAGTCGGTCTTCGCCGACTTGCCCGGATCTTTGCTGACCTCGGCGATGGGAGCGCCCGTCTTGGCGTTGATGATGAGCGACCAGGCGTACCCCGGGTTGGACTTCGGCCACGTGTCCGTCAGTGTGAGCGTGGGCTGGCCGGCGTTGGTGGTCTTCGTGACCTTGACGTTCGGCATCGACGCCACGATGCGGAGTACACCGGCCCGGACCTGGGGGTTCTCCGGCGCCGCGAGCAAAGCGCTGGTGCAGTTCAACCAGATGTGATTGTCGGTCCGTTCCTTCTCCTGCACGGGGGTCAGCGGCTTCGGAGGCACGTACTTCTTGCCCTTCGCCGTGGCGATGGCCTTGAGCTTCTCGGGCATGGCGTCAATCGGGTGCGTGCCCGGGGTGAGGTTGGCGACGGCCATCTGCGCGCGCGCGGCGCCGACGTCGCCCTTCACGGCGGAGAGCGCCGCCGCGATGGCGCGCTTGTACTCGCCCTCATCCTCGTGCGCCGGGTCCTTAGCCCGCTTGACCAGGGTCTTCTTGTCGACCGCCCAGTAATGGGTGCCGTCGTCGGTGAAGAGCTCGACCCCGTGATCGCCCACCGCGTCACTGGTCGGCGACTGGTTACGGATCTCCAGCGTCGCGTCGCCCGGCTTGGCCTGCAGGGGCGTGATGTCCGCGGCCAGACTGACCAGGATCGGGTTCCCCCCTGCCGACACCGCACCCGCCGAGTGACCGCCGCTCGCCGACGTGGTGTGGCTCGGCGTCGAGGTGGAGGTGACGACCAGCGCCACCGCCGCGGCCGCGGCCAGTCCGGCGGCTCCGAAGCCCACCGTACGACGCGTGCTCCACCGGGCCCGCCGGTGAGAAGCGGTCTTGATCTCCGTCACGTTGTCGTCCTTCGTCATCGTGTTGGTCTCCGTCATCTCTTCGACGGCCATCGCCGCCTGCAGCACGGCCCTCGCCTCGTCAAAGGCGGCCGGCCGCACCCGCTCGGTGTCCTTCAGGCGCTTCAGCAGGTCCATCTCGTCAACCATCAGTTGGCCTCCCTCACCGCGTTGTGATCCATCAGCAACGCGACCATCCCGGGCGCGTTCCGCAACGCCATGCGGGCCTCGTGCAGGCGGCGGCGCGCCGTTCCCGACGGCATGCCGAGGACCCGCCCCGCGTCGGCGATGGTCAGGTCCTCCCAGGCGACCAGGGTCAAGATCTCTCGTTGCTGTCGATTCAGCAGTGCCAGGGCTCGCCGCAGCACCGACTCGCCGTCGACGCGGTTGTCCACGGCGGCCCACGGATCCCAGCCGGGCGCCACCACCGTCATGTCGGCCACCGGCTCCTCGGCCGGACGGGATCGCCAGTGGCGCCGGAGCGTGTTGTGCGCCACGCCGATCAGCCACGGGCGGGCGTCAGGGACCGCGCGGTCGTAGTTCGCCCGGGACTTGAAGGCCGCGACCCATACCTCCGCGAGCAGGTCCTCGGCCGACTCCCGGCCGACCCGTCGCGAGAGGTAGGCGCCGACCGCCCGCTCATGACGCCGGACGACCTCGACGAAGGCGTCCTGATCGCCGTCGAGTGACCGGGCGATCAACTCCGCATCATCCGGATCAGATGTCATGACCCTCCTCGCGTCCGGTTTGCCGTACATCCAGGGATTGCCAACTGATGCGGCAAAGCGTTCAGTGCTGGTCAGGACCATGAGCGCCGAGACCTGCGGTCGTCAGTACGACCAGAAGTCTCGGCAGAGAATGACGGCGGCATCACGCGGAGCAGCCAACGCAGGCCGCGTCGGGAAGCAGGGCCCGGATCCGAGTGTGGCGCCTCAGCCCCGTCGGCCGGTGGGCGAACGCTTCAATCGACACGTCAATGCGCGGAGATCGGCCACCGCCGGCGTCGGCGTTCGGTGACGACGGTGACGGCGGCCGGCAGGGTCACGGGGACCGCCGCCCAGAAAGGCCAGGCGAGCCACGAGGAGCCGGCCAGGGCCCATGGGGTGGCCACCCACGCGATGAGTTCCGTCGCGAAGCGCAGGAAGGACGCGGCCCGGTCATCGGGTCGCCCCAAGGCCGTTCCCGTACCGGCAGCGTTGATCATCCGTCGATGCTGTCACGGCGTGGGGCCGGCTTCCAGAGAGGCAGCCTCCGCCTCCGCTGAATATCGGCTCGGTCGGCACGTTCGCAGGCAGCTCTAAACTCGACCGGTCAATGCGGAGAGGTGAACAGCGTGACCAAGCGGTTGCGAAAGCTGTACGCGGATGGCCGAGAATTCGTGTGGACGAGCCAGATCCATCACGTCACCGGCACCGACTGCCACAAATGCACCCGCCTGCGCGTTTGGGGCGCCGGGAAGAACAGCCGTGTGCTCCAGGCGGATCTGGTTTCGAAGGCCGTCCTGCCGTGGGGCTGCGCGACCGATGGCAGCCACCCGACCCCGAAGGACGTGCGAACGGTCATCGACTACGCCCTGACACACGGTTGGGATCCTGACCTCCCCCGCGGGACGTTCCTCCTGACCGAGAGTGAGCACGCTTCGGCGTTCGAACTGCCCGGCTTCCTGCTCACCGATCGCCTCAGAGACGAGGGAGCGCCGGACCCGACCCCGCGGGTATTCCGCGCCTTCGACGAGAACCCGGGACGCTGACCCCGGCCCCCTGGTCGGACTTTTCGCGGTCGTCGGCTCTACCGGACACGCTCAGACTCAGCGGACCTCAACAGCGGCTGCTTGGACGAAGTCCTCAACGCGCTGCGCCGTACGCTCACCGTGCTCCGTGAGCTCTGCCGAGTCTTCGGCACGGTGAATCCCGGCCACCGCGTCGATGCACGCGTCGGCGAGGTCGACCACTCGTGCCTCGGCTCGAACAGGTCGGAGGTCATACTCAAGCCGCGTAGTTCACTGTCGTCAATCGATCCATCGGGCGGCGGCCTCATAGGTGGTGGCCGGGGTGCTGTTGAACGCGATGGCCGCATCGGGTGCGTGCCGCCGCACCAGGTTGATCACCTGCTCGAGGAGTTCGACCTGATCGTCCGAGTGCCGAAGGCCACCGCCGATGGTGACGCACTCCCACGGCCGGGCTCGCAGCGCATTCCCGACGACCGCTTTTACATCGTCCCGTCCATCGAGACCGATCAGGCAGGTCTCGACGCCCACGCCCTGGTCAGCGAACTTGGCCAGTCCCGCCTCGAACGCCTTGACCACCGGCTCGGGATCCCACGGTCCGGGCACCCGATACGGATCAAGCCCGATGACGAGGACGCGCGGTGATCCAGTGGTGTCCATGCCTGAACGATACGCGTCGAAGGTCGGACAGTTGATCAACGCGGGACGACCGCGAGTGGCCGTTCATGGCTCTTGATAGCCCGTTGATGCACGGTGGGAAACCGACCGTGTGGATCGAACGATCCTCGTTCAACTCCTGGGCACTCCCTGGGCAGCCGCCTAGACATATTCGACCAGATTCGAACTCCTTGCTGCCGATTCAATGGTGCGCCAGCATCCCAATTGACGACCCGCCGAGCCGCGCCCGTGCCAGTTGGTGGCATAAGGCGCCCGTCTCAAGGAGGAATCAGGTGCGAATCCGAACCACTCTGGCCGGTGTTGCCGTGGGAGCCTCGATGATTCTGCCGGTCGGTCTCATCGGTGCTTCGCCGGCGTCTGCTGCAACGAACGCGAAGCCTGCTAGTGCGCGCTCCGCCGCCGCTTCATGTACCACATGGCATGACAAGAACACTTACGGGGTAAATTGCACAGGCAGCGGGCGCTGGTACGAGGCGGTAGGAGTGTGCAACGACGGAGGAACTGTCTGGGGCGACACCAACTACTCTGGCTGGGCTTACGCATACTGTTATGCCGACGGCGGGCTGGATCACGGATACTGGCGCTGGGTGTCGATTTCGTAAGTGCTTGCCTTCTGAATCGGACCGCCGTGGCCGCGCTTACACCGGCTGGACCACGACGGTCCGGTGACTCGTTTCCTACCCGGCTTCCACCTCAGCTACGGACTGTCCTCGTGGCATGCGCGGTGTCGGGCCATCTTCGAGCCAGAGAGCCCCCGCCGGAGGCGTTGTAACAGGTCCCTGCGGTGCGATGAGCGGGGGCTGTACCGATGAGTTCGTTGGTGCCGTGCGGTCTGTCCTATCAAGTGTCAGAACTCGGAAGGGGACACCATGGTGATCGTCGCCGGACAGATCTTCGTCAACCCGGCCCAGCGAGAGCGCTACCTCGCTGATTGCGTCAGCGTCGTCGAGCAGGCACGCCGCGCAGAGGGGTGCCTCGATTTCTCGATCACTGCCGACCTTCTCGAGCCAGGACGGATCAACGTCTTCGAACGTTGGGAGACTCAGGAGGCCGTCCAGACCTTTCGCCGCAGCGGCCCAAGCGAAGAGCAGGACGCGATGATACTCGCACCATCCGTATCCGAGTACGACGTCGCGGATGTCCGCTCACTGACCTGACGCTCTCCCCAGAAGTCGCCAGCGGCCCATGCCGCCGAACGGCACCATCCGGATCGGCAGAGGATGGCTGTCGTGAGGTAGGCCGCCCGGCCGGCACGGCCGGAGGGACCGGCGCCTACGCCGCCTCCCGCCCCCGCAGGGCGTGCCGGAGCGGGAGGACTGCGGCGGCGCGCAGTGCCGCCGCCGTGACGTCCGCGTTGAGGAAGCCCGTAGGGTTGAGGAGCACGGGCGACGACCAAACCACCGGTGTCGGCGACCTAATTGCCCGGTGGCCGATCACCGCCCCTAGCAAGATCAAAGCCCAGGTCGGGAATCTCATCCCTGGCCTGGGCTTTCTTCGGTGGAGCGGGTGACGGGAATCGAACCCGCGCTACCAGCTTGGGAATCGTCTGGTTCCGGGCCGTCATGGGCGCTGACCTGCTCGTCCGAATGATCGTGAGTGCCCGCTGTTGACCCTTGATCACCGGGGCTAATGGCCCGCTAATGGCCCGACCGGAGCACGCGGCCTACGCGACGGCTTGGTCCACCGACCTCATCTTTATCAGTTCGATCATGGTCCAGGTGATCAAGCTCTGCCCGCCATAGCGCTGTCTCCCCATGATTGCGATCATCTGTGTCCGTCTGCCGGTGTTGCCGTCACCGTTGCCGTCACTGCCGTCAGCGCACTCGGCTCCGGAGGGCGGCGCGCGTCTTGGATCTCGCTGGTCCACCTGGGTCGCAGCCCTTCAGCGAACAGAACGGTCAAGGCCGCACCTGCGGCCGATGAGTCAGGTCCAGTCGCGGTTACAAATCGTGTTCGGGCGGGGACAGCGATAGATGCACGGTGATGCTAGAGCCTGAGGACGATGAATGCTTCCTGTGATGCGCTTGGTGGTGGGGATGGTCCTGGTGCTCACGGCTGGCTGCTCATCCTCTGGGGGTGAGGCACGGATCGCCGCCCGGCCCGGCTCCATCCAACGCGACGCCGATCCAGTCCCGTCGTTGTCGGCCAGCGACGATGCCGGATGGAGCGGCGTGGCGCATGCTTTGGGCCGGTCTGGGAAGTTGTCGACGGACAAGAAGGTCTACCGGGTCTCGTTGCCGCGCTCGGACCTGAAGGTGACCTCCTACGGGGTGAGCATCAAGCCGGGCCTCGCCCTCGGAGGCTATGCCGCTTTCACTCGCTACCCCGACGGCATGACCTTGATGATGGGTGATCTCGTGGTCACCGAGCCGGAGCTGCAGAAGGTCACCGACGCTTTGCAACGCCAGGGAATCGAGCAGACGGCGGTGCACAAGCACCTGCTGGCCCATCAACCTGAGGTGTGGTGGGCCCACGTTCACGCAACCGGACGCGACGCAGCGGCTATCGCTCGCTCGCTCCGAGCCGCTCTGGATGTCACGGCCACGCCACCGGCCCCGGCAGCCTCAAGCCCTGCCCCGGCACCGCAGATCGACACCGCCGCTATCGACCGGGTCATGGGAACCAAGGGCACCAACGACGGCGGCATCTACAAGTTCACCTTTGAACGCACCAGCCCGGTCACCGAGCACGGCCGCGTCATCCCGCCCGGAATGGGCGTGACCACCGCGCTCAACTTCCAGTCCACAGGTGGCGGGAAAGCCGCCATCAACGGCGACTTCGCTATGACCGCCGATGAAGTCCAACACGTCATCCAAGCCCTGCGCTCCGGCGGTATCAGCATCGTGGAACTCCACAACCATGCCTTGCATGACGAGCCCCGCCTGTTCTACATGCACTTTTGGGCCAACAACGATGCTGTCGAACTCGCCAAGACCCTGCACAAGGCCGTCACGCAGCAAGCCGTCACCCCGGCAGCCTAAGACGCCTCCGCCACACGGAGTGCGGTCGTAGCCCGAGATCGGCAGGGCGTCTCAACGCCACAGGACCCCTCGCCTGGTCATCCCCTCCGCCGTCGTCCCACCCGGCGGGGAGCGGGCCAGGCCCTACCGGTGAAGGTGGAGCGCCCCACCGGACGAACGACCTTCGCCGGTAGGGCCTGGTCTGCTCGGCTTGTCCTGGGACGTCGGCGGAGGGGATGACCAGGCTTCCACCTCAACCACTGACTACCTTCACCGATGCGCCCCGCCTCCTCCATCCCCGAGCCTGAGTGCCCCCGCCGGAGGCACTTGGCAGCCCCCCGTGACCTGGTGAGCGGGGCGGCCTGCCAATCGCCGTAGGCGACCCGGAGGGCGAACGAAGTGAGTTGGCCGGCGGTTCTGCGGCCGTCCCGTGAGAACGGTTCGGAACCGGTGACGCTGGAAGGAATCCGCGGTTGGGTTTTCGTTCGTCGAGGCCGTCCGATCGGCACGGCCGGAGGGACCGGCGCCCACGCCGCACGCCCGTAGGGCGTGCCGGAGCGGGCGGCCTGCGGCGGCGCTTGCGCCGCCGCCTTGATCCAATACAGCGAAATTCCGCAAAGACCGCGACCAGCGTACGACATCAGCTAGGAGGCCACCCCTCCGAAGGCCGGCCGCTTCCAAGCTATCCATACCTCCCTCCCCTATGCCTTCAGGTGCTGGATGGCGTTCGCTTGCGTCCTTCCAGGCAGCTCAATAGTCCACTTATATTGCGGTCGGTCAATTACTCCTATTACGGACATCACGCTGCGTCGCAGCGGCTAACGACCCGGATGGATACAGTGTCAACCGAGAGGCGAGGACCACGGATCTCAAGGGCGTATGGGATCTATCGTGTTGACATTGCCCCTACCGACGCATGCATACTGTGGTACGTGGAATACAAAGCGTTGCCCCTCAAGCGACTACTCCTTGACCCTCTGAATCCGCGGCATGACCCCATGTCCGGTCAGCAGGACGCGATGCATGCGTTGTTGGGCGACAAGGGTGGGCAACAGCTGCTCCGGCTTGCCGAAGATATAGCAGAACACGGCCCAAGCCCTATCGAGCTTCCACTAGTGATACCCCAAGATCGATTTTATGTCGTCGTTGAGGGGAATCGCCGCATTGCCGCGATGAAGCTCCTCCAGGATCCGACTCTCGCTCGTGGGTCCAATATTGAGAACTCGGTCCTCGAAATAAGTAAGACTTCCCAGGACCTCACCGAGGTAACTTGCGTTGTCGCGGAAAACCGCGCTGAGGCGCGCCGGTGGATCGAATTGAGACACAACGGCAGCCAGCAAGGGGTCGGCGTAGTTGGTTGGAGCCCCGAGATGCAGGTCCGATTCACCGGAATATATACCGGTCAAAGGGGTCGCGCTCTAAGGCTGACCGATGCGCTTGATGCCGCGTTCGCAACAGACCAGGTGATGAAGGGATTGCTACAGAGCGTGAAGTCGGCCAAGCTCACCACGCTTGGACGGCTTGTTAGCGATCCCGATTTTCGGTCTCTCGCGGGAATCGAGATGAGAGGCGACACCCTTACAAGCCTCCGCCCTCTTACAACTATGAGAGAGTTCTGGCTGAAGATTTTCGGCGATCTCGCCAGCAATCTAACGGTCTCGTCTCTCAAGAACAAAGAGCAGCGGGCCGCATACATGTCTACGATAAGTTCACTAGTTCCCGAAACTGCGAGTGAGAATTTTCTCCCCGCTCAGGCTTCGACCCCCGAAGGTGATCCAGCTCAGGGACAGCTTTCACTTACACCCGCGGATCAAAATGAAAGTGAGCCAGGACAGGCACAGATAGGGGATGATACCCGCACGCCGGCAACTTCCAGCCACGGCGGGTCGCCATCACGGCCGTCGCAACCTATTCAGGGAACAAACACGCGGACACAGAGCCAGAGAGCGCGCCCGATGAAGCTCTTCCACGGCCTGAGGCTGCTTCACGTCGGGCCTAAGGCAAAAGACGTTCTCCGCGAAGCGCAGCGTATAGATATTACTCAGTTCCCGAACGCAGGGGCGGCGCTCGTTCGAATACTAGTTGAGCTCGTAGTAGGCGAAACTGTGGAACGCCTCGGATGGGAGGCACGGCCCGAGCTGAGAGATCGGATCAACGCGTGTCTCACCAAGCTTGACCCAACTAACAAATCAGACCGGTACCTTTCAGTCCGTAGAGCGCTCAGCGATCGAGATAACCCGTTTTCGATGAGATCAATGCAGGGATATCTGCACAATGCAAAATTGCCTGCCGACCCCCTTAGCTTGCGCGCGCTGTCTGAAACTTATGCTACGCTCCTAGGCGATCTCGACACTCGACTAGGAAGTACAGCCTAGCTTGCGCTACTTTTACATAAGTCCGCTTCGGTATCCGGGCGGCAAGGCTGCGCTTGCAGATTTCTTCGGCGAAGTCATGGCTTCTCAGACCTCTCGCCCGAAGACTTTTGTCGAACCCTTCGCCGGAGGAGCTGGTGCAGCCCTGCGCCTTCTCTACACCGGTCGCGCCGATCGACTCGTCATCAACGACGCACATCCTGGAATCGCAGCTTTTTGGCGATGCGTCTTTGAGCATACCAGTGAGCTCATTGAAGAGATAAAAAGATGCGAGCTGTCAATTGATGCATGGCATCATTACCGTGCCGTGTATCAGAATACGTCGTCATCCGATTTGGACTTGGGTTTTGCTACGCTTTACTTGAATCGCACCAATCGCTCAGGGATTCTGGAAGCTCGCCCAATCGGAGGTCTTCAACAGTCCGGCAAGTGGAAGATAGATGCTCGCTTCAATCGAACTGACCTCATTGAGAGGATCCGAATATTGGGCCAGTATCGCGATCAAGTTAGAGTGGAGCAGCAAGATGCACTTGATCTTCTTGAATCCATCCCTACACGCGATACTTTTTTCTATGTCGATCCGCCCTATCTCGGTCAAGGCGACGAACTATATCTGAACACCTTGACGTGGACTGACCATCTTCGATTGGCGCAAATACTCCGCCGTCGCCACCGACGATGGGTCGTAACTTACGATGCCGATCCGCGGATAACGTCTACCCTGTATAGAGGTATGCGCTGCGCCGAGTTCTCAATAAAGCACACAGCAGCGAAACAGCAAATCGGCACCGAGTATGCCGTGTTTTCTTCCAAGCTCGTCGTAGACAAGCTTGACTTGCTAAGCCGCGGCTTCGCCACCTGGCTCTGATAGGCTCGGCTGGTTCGGCGAACGCGGTGTAAGACTAGAGTTTGTTTTCTGTTCGAGCCTCGCGTAGGCCGCGTATCGTGTAAACCGTCGATTATGCATGAGCTTCGGCAACAGGTACTACGGGAGTTCGGGAAACGCGTTCGGTTCCTGCGAAGTCAGGTCGGACTGACCGGCGCGCAGTTGGCCAATCGTGCTGGAATCACTCAGCCCACCGTCTCCAAGATTGAAACAGGCCAGATGCTTCCGAGCACTGAGGTGACTGAACGGCTGGCTGAAGCCCTCGGTGTCGGCGATGACGGCCGCAACGAGTTGTTCGCGCTTCTCCGCCGCGTCGACACGGACATAGCGAACCTCCGGCAGATGCCCGCCGGACCGGTCACCCGCCAGGAGCTAGTCAGCGCTCGTGAGCATCGATCGACCATCCTCGAGTGTTTCCAATCCGCGATCGTGCCGAGTCTTCTACAGACAGCGGAGTACGCGCGCCGGGCGTTGCGTGCAGCCCCGTTGGAAGATGAGGACGTCGCACGCACGGTTGCTGTGCGTATCGAGCGCCAAGACGTGCTGTACCAACCCGGCCGACGGTTCTCCTTCGTGCTAACCGAAGGCGCGCTACGGACCTGTCCTGGTTCGCCAGATGTCATGCGAGCACAGCTGGCGAAGATTCTGGACGTCGCGACGTTGGAGAACGTCTCGGTGGGTGTCGTGCCATGGTTTGCGGCCGTGTCGACGCTCCCATTGCACGGTTTCGCCCTCTATGACCAGTCGGCTGTCACCGTTGAGACCTTCAGCAACGAGTTCCTCTTGGAGGATGAGCACGAGGTCGCTATCTATCGGCAGACCTTCGCCGCCTTCCGCGAAGTCGGGCTCTTCGGGGAACGGATGCGGGAGCTTGTGTCCCAAATCGCCCAGGATTACGACGACTGGCCCAACAGAAGTTAGAGGCATAATGCCTCTGGTTCCTTGAGGCGCAGGCATATACAGGAATACGCTCGGTGTCCAGTGCATAGCCCCCTAGACAGGGAGGTGCGCCGTGAGGCCACCCTGGACCCGCTGTCTCCCCGGCCTGCCCGCCTCGGTCACCGAAGCCCGCCGCTTCGTGACCGCCTACCTGCGTGATCTCCAACCCGAGCTCGTCATGCGCGCCGAACTGGTCGTCAGCGAACTGGCCACGAACGCCATCAAGCACACCCATAGCGGGCTGCCCGGAGGAATGCTCTGGGTAACCGTCACCGTCTTCGACACCGCCGTCCGCATCTCCGTGACCGACCAGGGCAGCGTCACCGCGCCTACCGCCGTGGTGGCCGGTGACTGCTCCGAGGGCGGTCGGGGCCTGGCGCTCATGGGGATGGTGGTCAAGGACTGGGGTCACCACTACCAGGGGTCGCACTGCACGGTATGGGCGGTGGTCGACGGGGTCGATCGGGCGTGAGTCCGCGGGGCGTCCCTCGGCTCCGGACAAGTCTGATCGGCCCTTCTTCTTCGCCTGTTTTGTCTATCCCCCTAGACTCGGTGCAGTGGATCGAGGAGGGTGGCATGTCGGATGAGGTCGACCGCATAGCGGCAACCAAGGACCCATTCGTGCTGCTCCGCCTCGCGACTGAACGCCTCGCCGCCGCACAGCAAGAGGTGACCGAACTTGCGCGGTTGCGGCGGCGGGTCATCCAGGATCTGCACAGTCAGGGCCTGTCGTACGCGCAGATCGCCAAGCAGGCCGGCCTGAGCCGGGGCCGCATTCACCAGATCCGCCACACCGGTCCGGCGCCGGAAGGCGCGTTCCTCGGCACCGGGGCCGTGACCGTGGTGACTCCCCTGCGGCCAGACCCGAATACTGGCCGCAGCCATGTCACCCTGGATGACCTGACCGCCGGCAAGCGGCTGGAAGACCTCGCCCGGACCTTCGACCTGGAGGTCGGTTCCGAACACGTCGGCGTCGACGGAGAGATTGACCTCAACCGCTCCGGCCTACTGGTCATCTGCGGTCCCCGCATGTCCGATGCTGTGCGCGAGACGTACGAGAAGGACCCGGTCCTGTCGTGGCGGCGCTCGCCTGAGGGAACGTGGACGCTGCACGACGCCAGCGCAGACAAGACACTCCGGTCCGGTTCGGACGGCGACCCGGCTCGGCCGCATGACATCGGCTACCTCGGCAGGCTCCCCCGCCCGGACGGTAAAGGGACCGTGCTGACGATTGCTGGCGTTCACCCGCCCGGTTCGCTCGGGGTCGTGCATCTGCTCAGCACTGAGATCGCGACGTTGTGGGGGCAAGTCGGTGACCGGCCGTTCTCGGTGGTCGTGGGGGTCGACTACGAACCGGACACCCACGAGCCAGCCAATGTGGAGTTGCTGACGCCGCTGTATCAGCACGAGGACCTGTAGATGCGGGTCTCGCTCCTCTCGGTCCCCGGCTCGCCCGATCGGTCGAATGAGGACTTCGCCGCAGCGTCGCATGACGTCGTCGTACTGCTTGACGGTGCGGGAACTCCCCCTGGGATCGAGTCGGGCTGTTCGCACGGGGTGGCCTGGTACGCCCGCCAGCTCGGCGCCCAACTCCTCGCCGAAGCGGGCACCGCGCCCCGCCGGCCCCTCGCCGACGTACTCGCAGTGGCGATTGAGCGGGTGGCCGCCATGCACGGGGATGCCTGCGACCTCACCGACCCGAATACCCCGTCCGCGACCGTCACGGTCGTCCGGCGGACCGGTGATGACCTGGAGTACCTGGTGCTCGCGGACTCCGTCCTGGTACTCGATGTCCTCGACGGTGACCCGGTCGCCGTGACCGATGACCGGCTGGCCCGGACCAGTCGGAGCCTGCGCGCCGAGATGGACGCGCTGCCGACCGGAAGCCCGGAACACACCCAAGCCCGCAGGGCATACGCCGAAACGCTGGGCTCCTACCGGAACACTGCCGGTGGCTTCTGGGTCGCCAACACCGACCCGGCTGCCGCCGCACATGCTGTCACCGGCTCAGTGCCGCTCGACCGGCTCCGCGCAGTGGCGTTGCTCAGCGATGGCGCGAGCCGGCTGGTCGACCGGTTCCGCCTCACCGACTGGGCCGACGCGCTAAAGATCCTCGCTGATGACGGTCCGGCCGGACTCATCCGCCGGGTTCGGGCCGCTGAAGACAGCGATCCGCGTGGTGAGCGGTGGCCGCGGGGCAAGGCCAGTGACGACGCCACGGCCGTGTACTGCGTGCTCTGACACGCCGAACCGAGATTTTGTCGACCCCCCTAGACAGTTCGCCGAGTCGGTCGTACCTTGGATGCATAGCCCCCTAGACACCGTCGAAGGGATCGATGGATTCACAACTGTCTAGGGGGGTCGACATCAAGGAGAGCGCTACATGGCACTTAGAGGCGGTACTCGCTTCAAGGTCACGATGGCCGACGTCTTCCCCAACGGCTGCCACCTCGTTCCCGCCTCGATCGTGGAGGCGCAGGACTTCGACGAGCGGTCGGGGCGGCGGTCCCCGGCCAAGGACAAGGTCACCGGTCAGCGGGTGTTCTCCTGCCGGGTGATGGACATGGACCCCGAGCTGGACGGCCGGTCCCGGGAGATCGCGGTCAAGATCCTCGCCGACGTTCAGCCGGTCGCGCCGACCGGTGCGCCGTTCGAGCCGGTCGAGTTCGAGGGCATGACGGTCACCCCGTACGTCACCGACAAAGGCCGGATGGCCTTCTCGCTGCGGGCCACCGCGATCACCGCACCCAAGGGCGGCAAGGCGGCTCCGGCTCCTGCGCCCGGTAAGGCGGCGGCCTGATGGGACGCGGACCCGCGCTGTCGCTGCCGATCAACGGGCACTCGGGCGCGGAGTTCCGCAGCTACCCCCGAGCGAACCCGATCTTCACCTTCCGCGCCGGTCACGTGCTCGTCTCGCTCACACTCCCGGACCGGTTGCTGCCCGACCACGTGGCCTTCGCTCGCGCCCTGGCCGACCAGGCGGCGGCGTACGCGGCCGAGGTCGAGCGCATCTACCGCAACGGCAACACCGACAGGAGGACCCGATGACGGAGACCGGCTACACCTACACCACGATCACCGGTCGGCCCGGTGAGCCCATGACCATCGGGACCTCGTTCTACCTCGACCCGACCACGAGCATCCGCCTCTACGGCTCGGGCGACGGCCGGCCGTTCATCGGGATCGACCACGGCCAGGTGAGCGTGAACATCGGGCCGCGCTCCACCTCCGAGATCACGGCCGAGGACGTCGCGGTGATCCGCCGGTTCGCTCAGGCGTCGGCGGAGTTGCTGGCCGAGGTCGAGCGCCTGCACGCCGAGCGGGCCGACCAGTCCGGTCACGCTGCGGCCTGATGCGAAGCGGGGCGGCTGGAAGCTCTCACCCTTCCGGCCGCCCCTGTGATCACCCCACGGCTTCTACTCCTGGAGGAGATCGCCTCATGTCTACCCGACCCAAGCGGCCGCGCTGCGTCGTATGCCGCAATCCGCTGCGCCAGAACACGAAGAACGGCAAGTGCCCGCCGTGCGTGGGTCAGACCGTGCTGTTCCCCAAGCGCACCGCCGAACGCCTCTCCCGGACCTCACGCACCGACGGGGGTGGCCGGTGATGGGCCTTCGCAAGAACGCTCCGTCGGACAACGTGATGGTGCCCGCCACCGCCGACCCGTTCGAGTCGCCCAAGTGGGCGCCGCCCATCTGGCACATGCCCCCGGCGCTGGTCCTGGTGGTCAACCTCGTCCGCGCCCTCGTGCGCCTGGCTGGCTTCCTCGCCCGCCACCCCATCGCCGTGGTGATCGTCGGCGGTCTGGGCGGGCTGACCTACGCCCTCGGATGGCGGCTCGTCGCGGTGCTGGCCGCGTTCGCCGCGGTGTGCCTGGGCTGCTGGGCCGCCTACTGGTGGGACTCCTTCGTCCGCCTCGTCGGCTACCCGGCCCGTGCCCGCTGGCGGCACCTGTTCGTCTACCGGCGGCACTGGCAGCCGGTCATGGTGATGTCCGGGCTGGCGTTCTACCGCAACGCCCGCGAGTACCTGCCCGTCATCAAGCGCGTCGCTGTCACCGCGACCACGGACCGGGTGCTGGTCAAGATGCTGTCCGGGCAGGCACCGGGCATCTGGCGGGACCACGCCGAAAACCTCGCCCACGGCTTCGGGGCTGCCCTGTGCCGCATCCGCACCGCCAGCAGACCCGGATACCTCTGGCTCGAACTGGTCCGCCGCGACGCGCTCGCCGAACCGCTGCCCGCGCTCCCGGTCGGCGCTGAGGACGACCACGCGGTCGACCTGTCGTCTCTGCCGATCGGACGGCGAGAAGACGGCTCGACCTGGCGGCTACGGCTGCTCGGAACGCATGTCCTGATTGCTGGGGCGACCGGAGCCGGCAAGGGCTCGATCCTGTGGGGACTGGTCCGGGCACTGCTCCCGGCCGTACGCGCGGGGCTCGTCCAGGTCTGGGGGATCGACCCCAAGCGCATGGAGCTGGCCTTTGGCCGGGACGTCTTCAACCGCTACAGCGACGACGCATCCGGCGGCATGGTCGAGCTGCTGGAGGCGGCCGTCACCGAGATGCAAAAGCGCGCTGCGCGCTTCGGTGGAGTCACCCGGACCTTCATCGCGACCGCGGCTGACCCGTTCATCGTCGTCATGGTCGACGAACTGGCCTTCCTCACTGCCTACTGCCCCGAACGCGACCTGCGCAAGCGGGCCGATGCGGCGCTGGCCACGCTCACCTCTCAGGGCCGGTCGGTCGGAATCTGCGTCGTGGGCGCTTTGCAGGACCCGCGCAAGGACGTCATCAACATTCGCAACCTCTTCCCGACCCGGATCGCGCTGCGGCTGGATGAGGCCGAACAGGTCGACATGGTTCTCGGTGACGGAGCGCGGGACCGTAGCGCCCTCGCCGACCAGATCTCTCCGATCCCCGAGGTCGGTGCGGGAGTCGGTTACATCCGGCTGGAGGACTCACCCGACCCGGTGCGCGTGCGGGCCGCGTTCGTCTCCGACACCGACATCGCAGCAATGGCCGGCTACCTCGCGGAGGCCGCATGAGCACCGACCACACGACGCCGGAAGCTCCGCACAAGGTCCGGCCGCCGCTCGCTCGTGACGTCGTCAAAGCCGTCGCCGTCGAACACGGCGTGTGCATCCGGCCCGTGGCCATGCGCCGGACTGATCTGGCGACGGGTGAGACGGCGATCGTGAACATGCCGTGCGGTCACACGCTCGCCTCGGTGTGCCCGCCGTGTGCGGAGCGGAAGCGGAAGCTGCGGGCTACTCAGTGCCGGGAGGGCTGGCATCTCGAGAGTGAGCCGGTGATCGAGCGGGCCGACCCGGACGACGAACAACGCTTCTGGATGGAAAAGCGGGCCGAGGTTCAAGCCTGGGCGGACCGTGCTGAGGCGGCCGGTGAGGACGCATCGGAGTGGCGGGAGCTGCTGACCGAGATCAAAGCCGAACTCAGCCGGACCGGCGTCGTCGGCCGCCTCCCGGTCGACAAGCCCGAACGGCCCAAGCGATCGACCAAGCGCCGTCAGGACGTGCCCGACCTTCCCCGCCGTCCCGTCGCTGCCCGGACGGTCGGCAAGGTCTACACCGCTCCGGACGGCAAAACGTTCCGCCCGTCGCTGTTCCTCACGCTCACCCTCGACTCCTACGGGCGGGTGAAGAACGACGGGACGCCGGTCGACCCGGCCACCTACGACTACGCGCGGGCGGCACGGGACGCTTTGCACTTCTCCAAGCTGGTGGACCGGTTCGTCCAAAACCTGCGCCGGTTCGTCGGCTATGACGTGCAGTACTTCGCCACCGTCGAACCACAACGCCGTCTCGCCCCACACCTGCACATGGCAATCCGCGGCACCATCTCCCGCGCCGAACTCCGCCAAGTCGTCGCGGCGACCTACACACAGGTGTGGTGGCCCTCGATCGACCGCGTGATCTACGCGGGGGAGCGCCTGCCGTACTGGGACGCCCAGGCTCGGGCCTACCTCGACCCGGACACCCACCTGCCGCTGACCACCTGGCAGGAGGCACTGAGGACGCTGGATGACGACGACGCCGAACCGCTGCACGTCGGCCGGTTCGGACGCCAAATCGACGCACAAGGCGTCATGGCGGGCACGCCGGAGTCCTCTCGGCTGATCGGCTACCTCACCAAGTACCTCGTCAAGGACATCGCCGAATGCCACCACGCCCAGACGGCTGCTCAAGCCGACCACGCTGACAGGCTGCTGGAGGCACTGCGGTTCGAGCCGTGCTCGCCGACGTGCGCGAACTGGCTGCGCTACGGCATCCAGCCCAAGAACGCCCGGCACGGTCTGACGCCCGGCTACTGCAAGGCCAAAGCACACCGCCGCGAATACCTCGGCTACGCCGGACGCCGCGTGCTGGTCTCCCGCAAGTGGTCGGGCAAGACGCTCGCCGACCACAAGGCGGACCGGAAGAACTGGGTCCTCGCCCGCCTGGCTGAGGCCGGCGTTTCGGCAACCGGCCACCCGGCCCAACCCGGACGCTACGCCTGGGAACTCGCCCCACCCGATGACCCGGACGTCGGGCCGGTCGAACAACGCCTACTCGCCTCCATCGCCGAACGCCTGGAGATGAGACGCCAACTCGACCACGCCAACACCACCCTCGACCTTTCGGCAACTGAGAGGGCCGCTGCCTGATGAACCTCACCGATGACCGACTGCTGACCGTGGCCGAGGCCGCCGAACTACTCAAGACCTCCGAACGCTTCCCCCGCCGACTGATCGCCGAACGACGCATCCGCTTCGTCAAGATCGGCCGGTTTGTCCGCATCCCCGAATCCGCGCTCCGGGAGTTCATCGCCGCCGGACTCGTCGAACCCATGACCGCATCCGGTGTCTGGAGGGCTGCCTGATGCCGAACAAGGACGGCCACCGACGTTTCGGCAACATCCGCAGACGGGAGTCTGGCCGGTATCAAGTGCGCTACCCCGGCCCAGATGGCCGGATGCGAACCGCGCCGGAGACGTTCGCTCGGAAATCCGATGCTGAGCGATACCTCACGCTGGTTGAAGCCCAGATTCTCAACGGCGAGTGGACAGACCCCGACCGCGCCAAGATCGAGCTTGGTGACTACGCAGAAAAGTGGATCGATCAGCGGGCCGGACTGCGCCCACGGACGGTTGATCTGTATCGCTGGCTGCTCGGCAAGTACATCGCTCCTCAACTCGGCGGCGTGCAGCTCGGCAGGCTCAGCACACAGATGATCCGTGAATGGCGGGCGAAGCTTCTCGCCGCTGGCGTCTCGGAGAATCAGGCGGCCAAGGCTTACCGCCTGCTGCGGGCCGTGCTGATGACCGCCGCAGAAGAGGACAAGATCATTCCTCGCAATCCCTGCCGAGTGCGTGGTGCCGGTACCGAGCAGGCGGCCGAACGCCCGGTGCTCACCGTGGCTCAGGTTTTCGAACTGGCCGGACGTGTGGGTGTCCGCCCGGTAGGCAACATCCGCAAGCTCGACTCCGGCGAATACCGGCTGCGGTATCGAGCGGTCGGCGGCCTGATGCGTCGTCACTCGGAGATGTTCCCGACTCGGGCGGCTGCGGCTCGTGCGCTCTGGGACCTGGCCATGGAAGGCAAGGCAGACGCGACCCATGACGATCGGTTCCGGGCACTCGTGCTCCTGGCCGCCTTCGCGAGTCTGCGTTGGGGTGAGGTGACCGCGCTCAAGCGGCGGGACATCGACCTTGCGGCCGGTACGGTCCGCGTCCGCTTCGCCTACACCGAGCAGGACAACGGCAAGATGCTCCTGGGTCCGCCCAAGTCACGCGCTGGTCGGCGGACCGTGAGCATCCCGGCGGCCATCATCCCGGACATCAAGGCGCACCTGGACAAGTACACGAAGCGCGACGATGCTGCCCTGGTCTTCACGGGGATCAAGGGCGGACCGCTGCGACGGAGCGGCTTCAACAAGCTCACGCGCTGGGTCGACGTCGTCCGAACGATGGGCGTTCCCGGCCTGCACTTCCATGATCTCCGGCACACCGGGAACACGCTCGCGGCCGACATGGGCGTCTCGCTCCGGAACCTGATGGCGCGCATGGGCCACGACAACGAGCGGGCCGCGCTGATCTATCAGCACGCGTCCAACCAGGCTGACCGGAAGATCGCCGAGGGACTGAACGCGCTCGTTGAGGGTGCTCGCCGGTCGGATGACGGGGACGGCGACGAGGACGACGGAACGGCCGGTGTGCTGGCCCGCATCGGCTAATGGCCCGCTAATGGCCCGACGGCCGGTTACCCGCCCTTTCAAGATCAAAGCCCAGGCTGGGGACGTCTCCCTTGCCTGGGCTTTTCGCCTGGCCGGGGGCACGTTCTAGACCGTACCCCCGGACCGAGCGGGTGACGGGAATCGAACCCGCGCTACCAGCTTGGGAAGCTGGAGTTCTGCCATTGAACTACACCCGCATCGGCCGCCTTCTCAGGTGACCGCTCGCACATGCTACCGGAAGCCGCGCCCTCCGCGCCCGGCGGTTCGGCTCCGGGGCGGATCACGGCTCGCGTGGAGGCCGACGCGGAGCCGGTGGGCGGCTGATCAGGGCCCGCGTTTACGTGTTGGGCGGTCGCACCCGGTAGTTTCTTGTCGTGCTGCTCTCCGATCGTGATCTGAAGGCCGAGATCGAGTCCGGGCGGATGAAGATCGATCCGTACGATCCCGGGATGGTCCAGCCGTCGAGCATCGACGTGCGCCTGGACCGCTATTTCCGCGTGTTCGAGAACCACAAGTATCCGCACATCGATCCGGCGGTGGAGCAGCCCGACCTGACCCGGCTCGTCGACGTCGACGCGGATCAGCCGTTCATCCTGCATCCGGGGGAGTTCGTGCTGGCCTCGACGTACGAGGTGTTCGGTCTGCCGGACGATCTGGCCGCGAGGCTGGAGGGGAAGAGCTCGCTCGGGCGCCTGGGGTTGCTGACGCACTCGACGGCCGGGTGGATCGACCCGGGGTTCTCCGGGCACGTGACGCTGGAGCTGTCGAACGTCGCGACGCTGCCGATCAAGCTGTGGCCGGGCATGAAGATCGGGCAGATGTGCCTGTTCCGGACGAGCTCCCCGGTGGAGGAGCCGTACGGTTCAAAGCGTCACGGGTCGCGCTACCAGGATCAGCGTGGTCCGACGCCGTCGCGGTCCTACCTGAACTTTCACCGCACCCGCATCTGAGCGATCCATCGACCCGGCGCCCGCCCGAGAGGCCGGCGGTGGTCCTGTCGCTTCCGCCGGAGGCGTGGCGGCGGCTCGCCATTATCCGGTACGGCGGTTTTTCGGCTGAACGCCCACTCAACGGCTTTTGTGGACGTACTCACTGGCCTAGGGAATTGACCAGCCTCCTTAGGGTGCCGCGCCCGCCCTCTCTTCCACGGTGCGCCGTTTGCCCTGGTCAGCGCCTTATGGACAACGCTCAAGGTCCCGAGCTGGACAACCAGGCTATTCCATTGTCCAGCCACAGCGGTTTTTGGATAATCAGTTCCTTATACAGGTCCTACCGATTCCTCGCCCCTACGGCGAGCCGTTACGGAAGGACCTGTAATGCGTCATCGACCCATCGCGCTGCGGCGTCTGATCCTCGGGGTCGCGGCCGCGATCACCGCGACCCTCACGACGGGGGTCATCGCCGCCACGACGTCCGCGCACGCCGGCACCTGCGCGGCCCGCGATCCGCGCTCCGGCGCCTGCACGTCGCCCGTCTCCTACAGGGTCCAGGGGACCGACGGCACCCTCGCCGTTCAGACCGTGCCCGAGGTCGGCCACGTCAAGACCCATGTGAAGGAGGGTGCCACCATCGGCGTGGTCTGCCAGATCAACGACGGCGGCACCGACCCGTACGACCATCTGTACAGCCGTACCTGGGACTTCACCACCGCGGGCGGCTGGGTGTACGACCACTACGTCACCACGCCGGCCCAGGACGCGAACGGCTGGTCGCCCGGGGTCCGTCACTGCGGTGCGCGCTCCACGATTTCCCGCCCCACCAGGACCACGCTCTACAACGGCTTCACGACGCGGGCGGCGTCGCTCGACCCGTACGCCTATCCCTGGCCGGCGCAGAACGCCTGGGTCGCCGACGGTCACGGCTACTACGAGGGCGAATGCACGTCCTTCGCCGCGTGGGCGGTCCGCTCCGACGGGCTGCGCCACACCGCGTCCCCGGACTGGCTGGGCAACGCCGGGCAGTGGCGGGCGGCGACCGACGCGACACCGCATGTCGGTGACGTCGCTCAGTGGGACGGCGGTCGTAACGGAGCCGGCGCGAAGGGCCACGTCGCCTATGTCGCGGCCGTCTACGGCAACGGCACGATCAAGGTCGAGGAATACAACTGGGGCAATTTCCACCGATTGAACATTCGCACCATTCCCGCCTCCGCCCCGAGCCGTTTCCTGCACTTCTGAGAAGAGGACGCTGAATCATGCCATTCAAGGCGATCGTGTCGACCACGGCGGTCCTCCTGTCCGCCGCCCCCATCCTTCTGACCGGTGCCCCGGCGCGGGCCTGCACGACCGATCCCGGCACGGGGGAGTGCGCGCCGGCGCCGGTGCACTACCGGATTCAGGGAACGGACGGAACGCTGAGCGTGCAGCGCTCCCCGCGCGTGGGCGACCCCCTGCGGGAACTGAGGGAAGGCGACCAGGTCTCCGTCGTGTGCCAGACCGCGGACGGCGGCGCCGACCCGTACGACGGGCTGACCGGTCACACCTGGGACAGGCTCGCGGACGGCGGGTGGGTGTACGACCACTACGTCACCACCCCGGCGCAAGGCGATGACGGCCGCTCGCCCGGGGTACCGCCGTGTGAGGCCGAGGCGCGGAAGACCACCCCCGTCGACACGGACGACGGCTCGAAGCCGTTCGTGGCTCTCGGCGACTCCTACGCCGCCGGCACCGGCACGTACCAGGACGACGACCCGGGGAACACGGGCACCTGTCATCGCTCGACGGCGACCTACTCCTGGATGTACGCGAAGTCGTACCGCCTGCCGTCCTGGGTCGGCGACACCCGGCCCGTCCTGTCGGCCTGCAACGGCGCCACGACCCACGACATCACAGAGCACAACGGCGACCGGCCCTCTCCGCAGGTCACCGATCGCGAGGCGCTCGGCGCGAACACCCGGCTGGTGACGCTCACCATCGGCGGGAACGACGTGGGCTTCGCCGACATCCTGGGCAAGTGTCTCGATGGCGCGTTCAAGACCGACGCGGCCGTGCACGACTGCTGGGATGGGGAGCTCAAGGGCGCCGACGACAAGATCGCCGGCGCCGGTCTCCGGAACGGCCTCAGGAACGCCTACACGGCGATCACTTCTCGGGCGCCCAAGGCGCACCTCGTCGTCCTGACCTACCCGGACATCTTCCCGGCCCAGGTGCAGGAGGGTTGCGGTGACACCCTGGGCTACGGGACGAAGATCAGCCAGGCCGACCTCGATCACGTGCACCGTACATGGCACGGCCTGAACGCCCTCATCACGCAGGTGGCGAAGCAGGCCGGTGCCGCCGTCCTCGATGAGGAGGGGGCCTTCGCGGGGCATGACGTCTGCACCGGCGCGGACCACCGCTACGCGAACGGGCTCATGCAGGGCAGGCACGACCACAACACCGCGAGCCTCCGGGCGCGTGACGACGAGTCCTACCACCCGACCAAGGCGGGTTACGTGCGCGAGGCCGACGACCTCGCGCACTTCGTCTCCTTCACCTGGGGCGACTGAGCCGGCTCCGGTCAGGCCCACCCGGCGTCCCCGGGTGGGCCTGGCGCCTCGTCTCGGCCCGCCCTCTGCTCCGCTCAGGCGGCGCCGGGACCGCCGCGGGAAGCCCCTTTCCGTGGCCGACTGCCCGGGATCGCCGCAGGTCAAACCGATCATTAGCGGTTTGTGATGGTTCACACACGTACGTGCACCAAGGTAAACGTGACGATAAGGTGCCTTGACGCATGACCCAATCGATTGGTTCACGATCAGGGGAGTGACGTGCGTCACTTCACCGACTGGGTCGTACAGGCGAACCGCGGCGGGGCGGGCACCGGCGGTTCGCGCAGATCGCCGCGCGGTCCGACGGGGGGCGACGGGCCCTGGGACGACGGCCCTCGGACGGCGGCGCGGCCGGACGGAAGGACGACGTGCCCAGAATCCGCGCGCAACACGTGTCAAAGGTCTTCGGTCGCCGATCGGCCGAGGCCCTCCGCAGGATCCGGCAAGGCGCCGACCCCGATGAGCTCCGCCGGATGGGCGTGACCGCGGCCGTCGCGGACGTCTCATTCGAGGTGAACGAGGGCGAGATCTTCGTCGTGATGGGGCTCTCGGGTTCCGGCAAGTCGACGTTGATCCGCATGCTCAACGGCCTCTTGGAGCCGACGGCCGGCAGCATCGAGATCGACGGTGTCGACATCACGGCCATGGGCGGCAAAGAGCTGCGCCGGCTCCGGCAGGAGAAGATCAGCATGGTCTTCCAGCACTTCGCGCTCTTCCCTCACCGCACCGTCCTGGAGAACGCGGCGTACGGACTCGAGGTTCGGAACGTTCCAAAGCAGGAGCGGCTGGCGAAGGCCAAGAAGTTCCTGGACCACGTCGGTCTCGCGGGCTGGGAGGACCGCTACCCCGACCAGCTGTCGGGCGGGATGCAGCAGCGGGTGGGAATCGCCCGGGCGCTCGCCGCCGAGACGGACATCCTGCTCATGGACGAGGCGTTCAGCGCGCTGGACCCGCTGATCCGGCGGGAGATGCAGGACCTGCTGCTCGACCTGCAGGGCGAGCTGGGCAAGACGATCGTCTTCATCACGCACGACCTCAACGAGGCGATGCGGCTCGGCGACCGGGTGGCGATGCTCCGGCACGGGCGCGTCATGCAGATCGGTACCGCCGAGGAGATCCTCACCGACCCCGCCAACGACTACGTCGCGCAGTTCGTCGCCGACGTCGACCGCACGCGGGTGCTCACCGCCCGCTCGGTGATGGAGAAGCCGATCGCCCTCGTGGACGCGAACGGCGGCCCCCGCGCGGCCGTGCGCGTCCTCCGTGAGCAGCAGGCGTCGTTCGCGTTCGTCGTGACCCGCGACCGGCGGCTGGCCGGCGTGGTGTTCGCCGAACCCGCGGCCAAGGCCGTACGCGAGGGGCGGAACACCCTCGCCGGCATCGTCGAGGACGGCCTGCACACGGTCGACCCCGACACTCCCGTGGCGGAGCTGTTCCTGCCCTGTGCGGAGAGCCCGCTGCCCGTGCCCGTCACCGACCAGGGCGGGAAGCTCCTCGGCGTGATCCCCCGCGTCACCCTGCTCACGGCGCTCGGTCACCTGAGCACCAACACCGGCGACTTCCCGGTCGTACGGGACGAGCCCGCCTCCGAGGAGAGCGGCCCCGTCTCCGAGGAGATGAGCTCTGCCTCCAAGGAGAGCGGCTCCGTCTCCGAGGAGCTGATCGCCGATGCCTAGGATCCACCTCGGCGTCTGGGTCACGGACGCGGTCGACTTCCTCACCAAGCACGGCCGGCCGGTGTTCGGCGCGATCAGTGACGTGGTCGGCGGCGTCGTCCACGGACTGAGCCACCTGCTGACCGCGCCGCCGTCACTGGCCCTGGCGGCCCTCATCGCGATGCTGTGCTGGTGGCTGCGCGGCCTGCTCGCGGGCGTCCTCACGTTCGTCGGCCTGCTGGCCATCGGCACGCTCGGGCAGTGGGACGCGGCCATGGAGACGCTCGCGCTCGTCCTCGTCGCCAGCCTCGCCGCTCTCCTCGTCGGCATCCCGCTGGGCATCCTCAGTGCGCGGATACCGTCGGTCGGCGCGGTGGTCCGTCCGGTGCTGGACCTCATGCAGACGATGCCGGCCTTCGTCTACCTGATCCCGGCGATCTCCTTCTTCGGCCTCGGCGAGGTGCCGGGCGTCGTCGCCACGATGATCTTCTCCATTCCGCCGGGCGTGCGCCTGACCGAGCTCGGCATCAAGCAGGTCGACAAGGAGATGGTCGAGGCGGCCGAGGCGTTCGGCACGCCGTCGGCGCGGGTCCTCACCCGCGTCCAGCTGCCCCTGGCCCTGCCGACGATCATGACCGGGGTCAACCAGGTCATCATGCTCTCGCTGTCGATGGTGGTCATCGCGGGCATGGTCGGCGCCGCCGGGCTCGGCGCGAACGTCTTCGCCGCGATCACCCAGTACGACCTCGGGGCGGGCGCCGAGTCCGGCGTGGCGGTCGTCCTACTGGCGATCATCCTGGACCGCATGACCGGCGCTCTCGGGCAGCGCCTGGCGCCGACCGCGCGGCGGCACGCCGAGCGGGCCGCGCAGGGCGGCGTGTCCTCCGTCCTGCGGTACCGTCCGCGGCCGGCCATGGCGCTGTCCGGCGTCGTGGTGTTCGCGCTGCTGGCCACGACACTCGGCGTCGCGGGCTCCGGCGGGGGCGGCAAGGGCAAGCCGATCACGATCGGCTACATCCCGTGGGACGAGGACGTCGCCGTCACCCAGCTGTGGAAGACGGAGCTGGAGAAGAAGGGCTACCAGGTCACCCTCAAGCAGGTCGACATCGGGCCGATGTTCGCCGGGCTCGGCCAAGGGGACATCGACCTGTACCTCGACGCGTGGCTGCCCGCGACGCACGCCGACTACTACAACAAGTACAAGGACAAGCTCCAGGACATCGGCGTCTGGTACCAGAACGCCAGCATGCAGCTGGCCGTTCCGAAGAACGACCCGGCCAACTCCGTCGCCGACCTCACGGGGCAGAGCGCCCGGTACAAGGGCCGCATCGTCGGCATCGAGCCGGGCGCCGGCGAGATGAAGATCGTCAAGAACAAGGTGATGCCCGCGTACGGGCTCGGCGACTACAAGCTGATGGAGAGCAGCACGGCGGCGATGCTGGCGGAGCTCAACCGTTCCGTGCAGAGCAATCAGCCGATCGTGGTGACGCTGTGGAAGCCGCACTGGGCGTACAGCAAGTTCCCGATCAAGGTGCTGGCCGACCCGAAGAAGGCCTTCGGCTCCGCGGAGCAGGCCCACGTCATCGGCCGTGCGGGCTTCTCCAAGGACTTCCCGGAGGTGAGCGCCTGGCTGAAGAGGTTCCGGATGTCCGACCCGGAGCTCTTCCCGCTCGAGGACCTGGTCATCAACCAGAACAAGAACGAGCCCGCCAAGGGTGTCGCCGAGTGGGAGAAGCAGCACCCGGACTTCGTCAAGCGGATGACAGCTTGATCAGGCCGCCTGCGCTCTGACGTACGGCACGGGCCGCCCCCGGAGACTCCGCCGGGGGCGGCCCGTGATTCTTTCCACAATCGGTGGCCAATCACTGGCAAAGCCGATAGTTTCGGACGACGCGTTACCGATCAGTTCGGTTGACGTGGGCCATCTGTGGCCTTCGTCACACCTGATGGGAAACGTTAGGGCGGTGCCATCTCATATCCCCGCTCCCCCGAGATGGCACCGCCTTTATTCATGCCCGAACCCGGATGCGGACGCGGACCGGGACGCGGACCCGGATCTGGACCATGCGGAGGGCCCGCCACCGGATCACCCGTGACGGGCCCTCGGCGTACGACGGCGCGCCTACTCGGCGGCCGCGGGCTCGGGCTCCGGCTCGCCCTTGACCGACTTGATCAGCAGCTGGGCGACGTCGACGACCTCCAGGGACTCCTTGGCATCGCCGCTGTTCTTCTTCTCGTTGATGGCGTCGCCGAGCATGACGAGGCAGAACGGGCAGGCCGTGGAGACGGTGTCCGGGTCGGTGCCCAGCGCCTCCTCGACGCGCTCGGTGTTGATGCGCTTGCCGATGCGCTCCTCCATCCACATCCGCGCGCCGCCCGCCCCGCAGCAGAAGCCCCTCTCCTTGCAGCGGTGCATCTCCTGCGTCTGGACGCCCGGCACCTGGGCCATGATGTCGCGCGGCTGGGCGTACACCTTGTTGTGCCGGCCCAGGAAGCACGGGTCGTGGTAGGTGATCTTCTCGTCGATCGGCGTGACCGGCGTGAGCTTCCCGGTGTCGACCAGGTGCGACAGCAGCTGGGTGTGGTGCACCACCTCGTACGTGCCGCCGAGCTGCGGGTACTCGTTGGCGAGTGTGTTGAAGCAGTGCGGGCACGAGGCGACGATCTTCTTGACGCCCGCCTCGTTGAGGGTCTCGACGTTCTGCTGGGCGAGCATCTGGAAGACGAACTCCATGCCCAGGCGGCGGACCGGGTCACCGGAGCAGGCCTCCATCGGGCCGAGCACCGCGAACTTCACGCCCGCGATGTGCAGCAGCTCGGCGATGGCCTTCGTGGTCTTCTTCGCGCGGTCCTCCAGGGCGCCGGCGCAGCCGACCCAGAAGAGGTACTCGGCGTCCTCGGGCATCTTCTCCTCGACGACCGGCACCTCGAAGTCGAGCTCCTCGATCCAGTCGAGGCGCTTCATCTCGGACATGCCCCAGGGGTTGCCCTTGTTCTCCAGGTTCTTGAGCATCACGCCCGCCTCGGACGGGAAGCTCGACTCGATCATGACCTGGTAGCGGCGCATGTCGACGATGTGGTCGATGTGCTCGATGTCCACCGGGCACTGCTCGACGCAGGCGCCGCAGTTGGTGCAGGACCACAGGACGTCGGGGTCGATGACGCCGTTCACGTCCGCGCCGCCGACGAGCGGGCGGCCGGCCTCCTTGAGGACGTCCTCGGGGAGGTTCTCCCGCTCGGCCTCGGAGGCGAAGATGTACGGCGCCTTGGCCTGGGCGTGGTCGCGCAGGTCCATGATCAGCGTCTTCGGCGAGAGCGGCTTGCCGGTGTTCCACGCGGGGCACTGCGACTGGCAGCGGCCGCACTCGGTGCAGGAGGCGAAGTCGAGGTAGCCCTTCCAGGTGAAGTCCTCGATCTTGCCGCGGCCGAAGGTGTCCTCGTCCGGGTCGGCCTCCTCGAAGTCGATCGGCTTGCCGTCGCTCATCATCGGCTGCACCGCGCCGAGGCCGTCCGGGCGGCGCTTGAACAGGACGTTCAGCGGGGCGACGAAGATGTGCAGGTGCTTGGAGTTCAGCACGAACAGCAGGAACACCAGCATGACGCCGATGTGCAGCAGCAGCCCGACCGACTCCAGCACCTCGGCGGCGTCGTGGCCGAGCCCCTTCAGGCCGTTGCCGACCAGGTGCGACATGAACGCGGCGTTCCCGTACGGGAAGTTGCCCGTGGCCACGCCCGCGCCCCGGAACAGGAACATCGTCCAGATCACGTTGAAGATCATGAACAGCGTGAACCAGGCGCCGCTGAGGTGCGAGCCCTTGAAGCGGGACTTGCGGTCGAGCTTCTTCGGGGAGTTCTTCACCCGGATCGTCGTGAAGACGATCAGGCCGAGGAACGCCGCCACCGCGATGAAGTCCTGCAGGAACCCGAGCACGGCCCACTTGCCGACCAGCGGGATGTGGAAGTCCAGCCCGAAGAACAGCGCACCGTACGCCTCGAGGTAGACCGTCGCGAGAATGAAGAACGCCCACATGACGAAGAGGTGGGCGAGACCGGGCACGGTCCACTTGAGCAGCTTGCGCTGCCCGAAGACCTCGACGGCCTGGAGCTTGACGTCCTCACCGACGCTCGCCTTGGCGAGCGCGATGCGGTCGGGGGCGGGCTGGCCGTTCGTCGCGAGCCTGTAGAGGAACAGGACCCGCCGAACCGCGAACACCAGCGCGACCACCGTTGCGGCAAGCCCGATGATCAACCTGAGAACCAATGTTCCGTCCTCCTGGGGTACGGCGTCGGCAATCAGCGTACGGCCGGCAACTGACAGCCATCGACATGGGACCCCAGGAGTCTACCGAGCAGTAACTTCATGTGTCACCGCCCGGTGCGCAGCGGCGGGATCGCGGGGACCTCCTGCGCCGCCGCGATGTCCTCCGGCGTCAGGCGGAACGCCTCCGGATACGCGTCCCGGCGGGTACGGCGCTCCGGCTCGGTGGTGCGCCACATGTAGAGGCACCGCCCGCACTGCAGCACGTCCCACACGCCCGGCACGGGCGACGTGGCGACGTGGTCGACGGTCTCGTACGCGCAGCGCGGGCAGATCACGGTGCTCATCGGACTCCCTCCGAGCGGAGCGCCTGCAGCCGGCGCACCCACTCCCCGGTCTCGGGCAGGTCCCGTACAGGGCTGCCGAAGTGCCCCCGGTCGTCGGGGAAGACCGGGGTCGTGGCGTCGACGAGCAGCTTGGCGATCATGCCGGGCGGCGAGGACGCCGGGTCCAGCGGCACCACCGGGAGGCCCGGGACGGTGATCACGTCGACCGCCGGGTCGACCTTGGCGGAGACGGCCCACATCACCTGGCGCAGGTCGAACGGGTCGACGTCCTCGTCCACGACGATCACGACCTTCAGGTAGCCGAGCCCGTGCGGGGTCGTCATGGCCCGCATGCCGACCGCCTTGGCGAAGCCGCCGTACCGCTTCCTCGTCGAGATGATCCCCAGCAGGCCATGGGTGTACATCGCGTTCACCGCCTGCACCTCGGGGAACTCCGCGCGCAGCTGCTTGAGCACCGGCACGCAGGTGTTCGGGCCGACGAGATAGTCGATCTCCGTCCACGGCATGCCGAGGTACAGCGACTCGAAGATCGGATCGGTCCGGTACGAGACGCGGTCGACGCGAATCACCGGCATCCGGCGGCCGCCGGAGTAGTGGCCGGTGAACTCGCCGAACGGCCCCTCCAGTTCCCGCCGGCGCCCCTCGATCACCCCCTCGACGACCACCTCCGAGCCCCAGGGCACGTCGAAGCCGGTCAGCGGCGCGGTGGCGATCGGCGCGGGCGCACCGCGCAGCGCGCCCGCCATCGCGTACTCGGACTGGTCGTACGCCATCGGCATGCCCGCGACGATCGAGATCACCGGGTCGTTCCCCAGCGTGATCGCGATCGGCAGATCCTCGCCCCGCTCCTCCGCCTTGCGCAGGTGGATGGCCACGTCGTGGACCGGGACGGGCTGGAACGCCAGCCGGTTCCGGCCCATCACCTCGATCCGGTAGATCCCGACGTTCTGCCGGCCGAAGTCGTCGGGGGCGTCCGGATCGCGGGAGACGACGGCCGCCTTGTCCAGGTAGAAGCCGCCGTCGCCGTCGTTGAGCCGGAACAGCGGCAGCACCTGGAAAAGGTCGGCGTCCGGCCCCTCGACCGTGTTCTCCCGCCACGGGGCGTCCTCGCGGCGCTCGGGTGCCACCGGGAAGTCGTCCCAGCGCCGGGCGAACTCCTCCACCTGCTCCCGGATCGGGGTGTCCTTCGGCAGGCCCAGGGCGAGGGCGTGGTTGGGCCAGGACCCGTGCACGTTCAGGACGATCCGGGCGCCGGTGAAGCCCGTGACGTTGTCGAACCACAGCGCGGGCGCCCCCTCGCCGATCCGCCCGGCGGCGTTCGCCGCGGCGGCGAGGTCCGGCTCCGGGAGCACCTCGTCGGGTACGCGCAGCAGCCGGCCCTCGCGCTCCAGGGTGTCCAGGAAGCCACGTAGGTCGTCGTAGGCCATCGGAGGTCCCCTTCCAGGGTGCGATGTCCTCCTCTCCACCCTAGAAGCGGCCTCCGGTCAGTCACTCTCCGGAGCGTCGTTCGTCCAGCCCGCCGACGCGTACGCCTTCTCCGCGACCACCGCTCCGGCCAGTCGGCGGCCATGCCCGGTGGTGACCTCCTGGACGCCCAGAACACCACCGCCGCGCGGGTCGACGATCCAGCGCAGCTCCGTGGTCGTGAGCCCGAGCCCGCTGATCGCTACGCCCACCCCGGTACGGCCGAGCGCGTCCCGTACCGCCCCCGTCGCGCGTACGCCGGGCAGCCCGGCCATCATCCGCAGGACCGCCGCCCGGATCTCCGGACGGAGCGGCAGCTCGGTCGTCAGCTGCGGCAGCACGACGTGACCCAGCACGGCCAGGCCGCCCAGGTGCGCCGTCGCGAGCTTGGCCTCGACCTGCCGGCGCAGGACGGCCGGTTCGGTCGAGAGGTGGTCCAGCCAGATCTGCGACACGGGGACGCCCGCGAGGCGGTAGTCGGTGGCGGCCGTGAGGGCGGCGTTCCGCGCGGCGGGCCCGGACCCCGCCGCGCAGATCCGCGCCGCGGCGGTCTCCACCGGCCACTCCTGCGACGGCCGGTCCAGGTACGCCGCCCGCTCGGACAGCGTGAGGGGCCGCGAGGTGAGGCACCGCCGGTACGCCGCGCTCCGTCCGCCGCCGGGCCCGGCGAGCCGGCGCTCGTCCCGCACCCGGACCTCGATGGGGTCCTCGCCGGCGCGGCCCCCGGCGGGAAGGGTGTACCGGCCGGTCTCCACCACGCGCCAGTAGCGGCCGGTCGCCGCGCCGGCCCCCCGGCCGGTCGTCGTGACCGTTCCGCGGCCGGTCGTCGTGACCGTTCCGCGGCCGGCCGTCATGCCGGTCCCGCGGTCCGCCGCGGCGGCGGTCGCGCGGAGGATGTCGCCGCCGGTCGGCGTGTGCGGCCGTGGCCGCCCGGACGGCGGGCACCCGACCGACAGCGCGACGGCGACGGCCGCGCCGGTGACCGCCAGGCCCAGGGGCACCCCCACGCCCAGGCGCGACCGGCCGCGCCGGAACCCGGGCGGAGACGCGGTCTCGTCCGAGGGCGGCGCAGGGTGGTCGTCGAGCTCGCCGACGACCCGCATCAGGTCGGTCACGCGTCAGGCCCCCTTCACTCTCCCGGGCGGGCGGAGCGCCCGGTCCCGATGCCAAGGAGTCGGCGGCGTGTCGGGCTTCGGCCGGCGGCCGGGGCCCGGCACGGTCCCCGAGCCGGGATCCGGCACGGACCCCGTCACCCTTATGTCTCCCGATCTCCCTACCGGAGTTCCCGGCCGGGCGGAGTGAGTTTGAGCACCATCTGAGCCTGGGGCTTTAGACCACCGTCGAAACCCGGGCCGGCACTCGCCGGACCTGAGCGATCCCACGGCGAGACCGCGTCGTACGGCGGGCGGTTCGCCACGCGGATCCCGGATCCTTCCTGGGCGGGAACAAGCGTGGCGCACCACTCGTTGTACCAATCAGCAAAGTTGAGTCGCCCAGGCTCAAGTCATTTGACAGAGCAGGAGTGGTTTGGCAACCTTGCGTCTGCTGGACTCAGCTTCATCGGCTTAGCAAGCTCACAGTCGGAGGAACCAACTCATGGCACGTGCGGTCGGTATCGACCTTGGAACGACCAACTCGGTCGTCGCGATCCTGGAGGGTGGCGAGCCCACCGTCATCGCCAACGCGGAGGGGTCGAGGACCACGCCGTCCGTCGTCGCCTTCGCCAAGAACGGCGAGGTCCTGGTCGGCGAGGTCGCCAAGCGTCAGGCGGTGACCAACGTCGATCGCACCATCCGGTCGGTCAAGCGCGAAATGGGCACCGACTGGAAGACCACGATCGACGGCAAGGACTTCACGCCCCAGCAGATCAGCGCGTTCGTGCTGCAGAAGCTCAAGCGCGACGCGGAGGCCTACCTCGGTGAGAAGATCACCGACGCGGTGATCACCGTTCCGGCGTACTTCTCGGACCACCAACGGCAGGCCACGAAGGAGGCCGGCCAGATCGCGGGCCTCAACGTCCTGCGCATCATCAACGAGCCGACCTCGGCGGCGCTCGCCTACCACCTGGAGAAGGAGAGCGAGGCCACCATCCTCGTCTTCGACCTCGGTGGCGGCACCTTCGACGTCTCCCTCCTCGAGGTGGGCGACGGCGTGGTGGAGGTCAAGGCCACCAGCGGTGACAACCACCTCGGTGGCGACGACTGGGACAACAAGGTCGTCGAGTGGCTGGTCACCCGGTTCAAGAACGCGCACGGCGTCGACCTGTCCAAGGACAAGATGGCGCTGCAGCGGCTCCGCGAGGCCGCCGAGAAGGCGAAGATCGAGCTGTCCAGCTCCTCGGAGACGAGCATCAACCTGCCGTACATCACGGCCTCGTCCGAGGGTCCGCTGCACCTGGACGAGAAGCTCACCCGCGCCGAGTTCCAGAAGATGACCTCGGACCTGCTCGACCGCTGCAAGGGCCCCTTCCAGCAGGTCGTCAAGGACGCCGGCATCAGCGTGAACGACATCAACCACGTCGTTCTCGTCGGCGGCTCCACCCGGATGCCCGCCGTCGCCGACCTGGTCAAGGAGCTGACCGGCGGCAAGGAGGCCAACAAGGGCGTCAACCCGGACGAGGTCGTCGCGGTCGGCGCGTCCCTGCAGGCCGGCGTGCTCAAGGGTGAGGTCAAGGACGTCCTGCTGCTCGACGTCACGCCGCTGTCCCTGGGTATCGAGACCAAGGGCGGCATCTTCACCAAGATCATCGAGCGGAACACCACGATCCCGACCAAGCGGTCGGAGGTGTTCACCACCGCCGACGACAACCAGCCGTCCGTGGAGATCCAGGTCTACCAGGGCGAGCGTGAGATCGCGGCGTACAACAAGAAGCTCGGCACCTTCCAGCTGACCGGCCTGCCGCCGGCGCCGCGCGGTGTCCCGCAGATCGAGGTCACGTTCGACATCGACGCCAACGGCATCGTGAACGTCTCCGCCAAGGACCTCGGCACCGGCAAGGAGCAGTCGATGACCATCACGGGCGGGTCCGCCCTGCCCAAGGACGACATCGACCGCATGATGCGCGAGGCCGACCAGTACGCGGAGGAGGACCGCAAGCGCCGCGAGGAGACCGAGACCCGCAACAACGCCGACACCCTCGCCTACTCGACGGAGAAGTTCCTCCGCGAGAACGACGAGAAGATCCCGGCCGAGGTCAAGACCGAGGTCCAGTCGGCGCTGGACGAGGTCAAGAAGGCCCTCGAAGGCACGGACGTCGACGCGATCCGCAGCAGCTCGGAGAAGCTCGCGCAGGTCAGCCAGAAGATGGGCGCCGCGATGTACGCCCAGAACCAGCCGACCGCCGAGGGCCCGGCCGACGGCCAGGCCGGCGAGCAGGCGAAGGACGACGAGGTCGTCGACGCCGAGATCGTGGACGACGACAAGGACACCAAGGGCGGCACGGCGTGACCGGGGCGTCCCCCGCACACCGTGACGAGCTGGTACTCAAGGAGGAAGCGTGACGGAGCGTCGTGACGACGCCGAGGAGCGCCAGGGCCCGGTGATCCGCGACAAGCGGCGCATCGATCCCGAGACCGGTGAGGTTCGGGAGCCGGCGGACACGTCGGCTCCCGAGTCCCCCACCGCGAAAGCGCCCTCCGGCGCGGACGCCGACAAGGCCGCCAAGCTGGAGAAGGAGCTCGCCGAGCGCACGCTCGACCTGCAGCGGCTGCAGGCGGAGTACTCCAACTACCGCAAGCGGGTCGACCGGGACCGTACGGCCGTTCGCGAGCAGGCCCTCGCGTACGTCCTCGGGGAGCTGCTGCCGGTGCTCGACGACATCGGCCGCGCCCGGGAGCACGACGAGCTGACCGGGGGCTTCAAGCATGTCGCCGAGTCCCTGGAGGGCATCGTCGGCAAGCTGGGGCTGGAGTCGTTCGGGGAGGCCGGTGAGCCGTTCGACCCCAACGTCCACGAGGCCCTGATGCACTCCTACTCCGACGAGGTCACCGAGCCGACGGCCGTTCAGATCCTGCAGGCGGGGTACCGCATCGGCGAGCGGACCCTCCGGCCCGCCCGGGTCGCCGTCGCCGAGCCGACCACGGACCTCGGCACGTCCGCGGAGGCCGCGTCGGAGCCGGCGTCGGAGTCGGAACCGGAGCCGGCGAGCGCGGCCGACGGCGCGAAGCCGGAGGCCGGGACCGACGGCGACGGCGCCGGCGCCGGCGAGGACTGAGACGAAGACCGACAGCGAAAGAGGTAAGGAACGCCGGTGAGCACCAAGGACTTCATTGAGAAGGACTACTACAAGGTCCTCGGTGTTCCGAAGACCGCGACGCAAGACGAGATCAAGAAGTCTTACCGGAAGCTGGCGCGTCAGTACCACCCGGACGCCAACCGCGGCGATGCCGAGTCCGAGGAGAAGTTCAAGGAGATCTCCGAGGCCTACGACGTCCTGTCGGATGAGAAGCGCCGCAAGGAGTACGACGACGCGCGCAGCCTCTTCGGCGGCGCCCGGCCGCGTGGCGGCGCCCAGGGCGGTGGCTTCGGCTTCGACCTGGGCGACCTCTTCGGTAACCAGCCCGGAGGCACGACCGGGACCGGCGAGCGGATCGGTGACCTCTTCGGCGGGCTGTTCGGCGGCCGCCGGCAGCAGTCCGCCCGGCGGCCCCGCCGCGGCACCGACGTCGAGACCGAGGTCACGCTGACCTTCGGTGACGCCCTCGACGGCAAGACGGTGCCGCTGCGGCTGACCAGCGAAGCGGCCTGTCCCACCTGCCGGGGCACCGGCGCCAAGACCGGCACGGTGCCCCGGGTGTGCCCCCGCTGTGAGGGCACGGGGCAGGAGAGCCGCAACGCCGGCGGGTTCGCCTTCTCCGAGCCCTGCCGTGAGTGCCACGGCCGTGGCCTCGTGGTCGACGACCCCTGCACCACCTGCCACGGCAGCGGGCGGGCGCAGAGCACCCGCACGATCCAGGCGCGCATCCCCGCCGGAGTCGCCGACGGCCAGCGGATCCGGCTCAAGGCCAAGGGCGCGCCCGGCGAGAACGGCGGGCCCAGCGGCGACCTGTACGTCGTCGTGCACGTCACGCCGCACAAGGTGTTCGGCCGGTCCGGCGACAACCTGACCGTCACCGTGCCGGTGACCTTCCCCGAGGCCACCCTCGGTGCGGAGATCAAGGCTCCGGTCCTCGGCGGCCAGCCGGTCACCCTGCGGATCCCGGCCGGCACGCCGAACGGGCGCACGTTCCGGGTTCGCGGCAAGGGCGCGACGCGCCGCGACGGCACCAAGGGCGACCTGCTGGTCACCGTCGAGGTGCAGGTCCCGGAGCACATCGACGACACGACACGGGAGGCACTGGAGAAGATCCGCGCGAGCAACAGCGGTGACGACCTGCGCAGCGAGCTGCTGCGGTCGGCGAGAGAGGGGTGACCGTATTGGATCCGTTCGGCGACGACAGTCCGGTCTACGTCATCTCGGTGGCGGCTCAGTTGTCCGGGCTGCACCCGCAGACCCTCCGCACGTACGACCGGATGGGTCTGGTGTCCCCCGGTCGTACGGCCGGGCGCGGGCGCCGTTACTCGATGCGGGACATCGTGATGCTCCGGGAGATCCAGCGGCTGTCCCAGGAAGAGGGCATCAACCTCGCCGGCATCAAGCACATCCTCGACCTGCAGCGCGAGTCCGAGACTCTGCGCGCGGAGGTGGCACGCCTCAGGGCGCTGGTCGAGGAGCTGTCCAACGAGCTGGAGTCCACGCGCGCCGTCGCGGCCCGGCTCGCCAAGCTGAAGAACGGCCACGGTTCTGACACTGGAGCGGACCTCGTGCCGATCCGGCAGACCAGCGTGGTGCTGTGGCGCTCACGGGGGGAGGAATAAGTGGATTACAAGCTGACCCAGAAGAGCCAAGAGGCCGTCTCGGTCGCGGTCCGGCGGGCCTCGACCGAAGGCCACCCCCTGGTCGAGCCGGTGCACCTGCTGGTCGCGCTGCTCGGCCAGACCGACGGCATCACCGCGCCCCTGCTCGAGGCCGTCGGCGCGGACCCCCAGGCGATCCGGCGCCGCGCCGAGGAGCAGCTCGCCGCGCTGCCGAAGGCCGCCGGTTCGACCGTCAACGCGCCGGACACCTCCCGGCCGCTGCTCAAGGTGCTCAACACCGCCGCGAACCGCGCGAAGCAACTCGAGGACGAGTACGTCTCGACCGAGCACCTGCTCGTCGGCCTGGCCACCGACGGCGGCCCCGTCGCCACCCTCCTGAAGGAGAACGGCGCGACCCCCGACGCCCTGCTGGAGGCGTTCGAGAAGGTCCGCGGCCACACCCGCGTCACCAGCGAGAACCCCGAAGAGACCTACCAGGCGCTGGAGAAGTACGGCGTCGACCTGACCGCGCAGGCCCGCGACGGCAGACTCGACCCGGTCATCGGCCGCGACACCGAGATCCGCCGCGTCGTGCAGGTGCTGTCCCGCCGTACGAAGAACAACCCGGTCCTCATCGGCGAGCCCGGCGTCGGCAAGACGGCGGTCGTCGAGGGCCTGGCCCAGCGGATCGTCGCCGGCGACGTGCCGGAGACCTTGAAGAACAAGCGCCTCGTCTCCCTCGACCTCGGCGCGATGGTCGCGGGCGCGAAGTTCCGCGGCGAGTTCGAGGAGCGCCTCAAGGCGGTCCTGAACGAGATCAAGCAGAGCGACGGCCAGATCGTCACGTTCATCGACGAGCTGCACACCGTCGTCGGCGCGGGCGCCGCCGAGGGCGCCATGGACGCGGGCAACATGCTCAAGCCCATGCTGGCCCGCGGCGAGCTGCGCATGATCGGCGCGACCACGCTCGACGAGTACCGCGAGCGGATCGAGAAGGACCCGGCGCTGGAGCGGCGCTTCCAGCAGGTCTTCGTCGGCGAACCGACGGTCGAGGACACCATCGCGATCCTGCGCGGCCTCAAGGGCCGGTACGAAGCGCACCACCAGGTGCAGATCTCCGACGCCGCCCTCGTGTCCGCCGCCGCGCTGTCCGACCGGTACATCACCGCGCGGTTCCTGCCGGACAAGGCCATCGACCTGGTCGACGAGGCCGCCTCCCGGCTCCGCATGGAGATCGACTCGCGGCCCGTCGAGATCGACGAGCTGCAGCGCTCGGTCGACCGGCTGAAGATGGAGGAGCTGGCCCTCGAGAAGGAGTCCGACGAGGCGTCCAAGCGCCGTCTCGAACGCCTCCGCGCCGAGCTCGCCGACAAGCAGGAGAGCCTCAACGCCCTCAACGGCCGCTGGGAGCGGGAGAAGGCCGGGCTGAACAAGGTCGGTGAGCTGAAGAAGCGCATCGACGACCTGCGCGGCCAGGCCGAGCGCGCCCAGCGCGACGGCGACCTGGAGACCTCCGCCCGCCTCATGTACGGCGAGATCCCCGTGCTGGAGAAGCAGCTCGCCGAGGCGTCCGAGGCCGCCGAGACCCGCGAGACCATGGTCAAGGAGGAGGTCGGCGCCGACGACGTGGCCGAGGTCGTGTCGTCCTGGACCGGCGTCCCCGTCGGCCGGCTGCTGGAGGGCGAGACGGCCAAGCTGCTCCGCATGGAGGAGGAGCTCGGCCGCCGCCTCATCGGGCAGTCGAGCGCGGTGCGGGCCGTTTCCGACGCCGTACGCCGGGCGCGGGCGGGCATCTCCGACCCCGACCGGCCCACCGGGTCGTTCCTGTTCCTCGGCCCGACCGGCGTCGGCAAGACGGAGCTGGCCAAGGCGCTCGCCGACTTCCTGTTCGACGACGAGCGGGCGATGGTCCGCATCGACATGAGCGAGTACGCCGAGAAGCACTCGGTCGCCCGCCTCGTCGGCGCGCCTCCCGGCTACGTCGGCTACGAGGAGGGCGGTCAGCTCACCGAGGCGGTCCGCCGCCGGCCGTACTGCGTCGTGCTGCTGGACGAGATCGAGAAGGCCCACCCCGAGGTCTTCGACGTCCTGCTCCAGGTGCTCGACGACGGCCGCCTGACCGATGGCCAGGGCCGTACGGTCGACTTCCGCAACGTCATCCTGATCATGACGTCGAACCTCGGCTCGCAGTTCCTGGTCGACCCGGGCCTGGACACCGCCGCCAAACACGACGCCGTGATCACGACCGTGCAGGCGAGCTTCAAGCCCGAGTTCCTCAACCGGCTCGACGACATCATCGTCTTCGACGCGCTGTCGACCGAGGAGCTCACGAAGATCGTCGACCTGCAGATCGACCGGCTGGCCCGCCGCCTCGCCGACCGGCGCCTGACGCTCACCGTCACCGACGCCGCCCGCGAGTGGCTGGCCCTCACCGGCTACGACCCGGCGTACGGCGCCCGTCCGCTCCGCCGCCTCGTGCAGAGCGCGATCGGCGACCAGCTCGCCAGGGAACTGCTGTCCGGTGAGATCAGCGACGGCGACGAGGTCATCGTCGACACCCACCTCGGCTCCGACACCCTCACCGTCAAGCCCGCGGCCACCGTCGCCTGACGACAGCAGAGCGGCCCCCGGCTTGGGGGCCGCTTTTCTGTTGGCCGGCCCCGTCGCTCTCGACCGGGCGTTCCGCACGTCGGCCGGCGGGAACAGGACCGGTCAGGCGGGGGTCGTACGGGCGGCGGAGACACCGTCGAGGATGCGGTTCAGGCCGTACGCGAACTCCTCCTCGCGGCGGCGTCCGGGGTCCTCGTCGGCCTGGGCGGTGAACAGGGCGGAGAGCCGCGGGTGGGTGCGGTGCAGGTCCTCGAACGCCGGTTTAAGGCGTTCGGCCCACTCATCCTCGGACTGGCCGCTGCGCGCGAGCATGGTCAGCCATGCCGCCTCGCTGCCGGTCATGCCGAGGACGTAGGCGAAGACGGTGTTCATCGCGCCGTTGGCCTCGGCGAGAGGGAAGCCCGCCGCCTCCAGCATGGCGAGCATGTCCTCCGACAGGCGCATGAGGTTGGGGCCGAGGTAGGCCATCGCGCCGAGCATCGAGGCCATCCACGGGTGCCGCAGGATCACCGCGCGGATGCCCTGGGCGCAGGCGATCGTCGCCTCCCGCCAGTGCGCCGGGTCGCTCATGTCGGGCGCCCGCAGCTCACCGAAGACCTCGTCGACCGCGAGTTCCACGAGCTCGTCCTTGTTGGCGACATGCCGGTAGAGCGAGGTCGCGCCCGCGCCGAGGCGGGTGCCGAGCTTGCGCATGCTCAGCGCGTCGACGCCTTCCGCGTCGAGCAATCGGACGGCTTCGGCCACGATCTGCTGCCGGCTCAACGCCGGCTGCTCGCGCCTTCCTCGGCTGGGGCGAGCCCACACCGACGGGATCGGCCGGTCATCGGTGGTCACAGTGCCTCCTCGCGCTCATCCACAGCGTAGCGCACAGCGTGTGCAGGTGAGCACGGCGTACGCACTTGCGTACACTGTTTCCTCATGCGTACAGTGTGCGCCAGTTAGCGAACACTGTACGCATCGCCGGAAGGGAGGCGTGATGAACCGTCATCCACGCCGCTGGCTGATTCTGATCGTGCTCTGTCTCAGCACGTTGGTGCTGGTCATTGACAACATGGCCCTCAACGTGGCCATCCCGTCGCTCACCGAGGACCTCGGCGCGAGCGCCCAGGACATTCAGTGGATCCTGGACTCCTACATCCTCGTGTTCGCCGGAGCGCTGCTCACCGCGGGAAGCCTGTCGGACCGGTACGGCCGGCGCCGGATGATGGTGATCGGGCTGGCACTCTTCGGCGGTGCGTCGCTCGCGGCGACGTTCGCGACAGGACCCGCCCTGCTGATCGCCGCGCGCGTGCTGATGGGCGTCGGCGGCGCGCTGGTCATGCCGAGCATGCTGTCCATCCTGATCACCGTATTCGACGAGGCGGAGCGCCCGAAGGCGATGGCCGTCTGGAGCGCGGTCGCCACGGTCGGCCTGGTGGGCGGCCCGGTCGTCGGCGGTCTGCTGGTCGCCCGGTTCTGGTGGGGCGCCGTGTTTCTGATCAACATCCCGATCGCCGCCCTGGCGATCATCGCGGCGCTCGTGCTGATGCCCGAGTCCAAGGGACCGTGGCGTAAGCCCGACCCGCTCGGCGCGATCCTGTCGGTGATCGGCATGACGGCGCTCGTCTGGACGATCATCGAACTGCCGAGGTACGGCTTCGGCAGCCCCACGACCCTCGCCGCGGGTGCCGTCGCGGTCGCCGCGCTCGCCGGATTCGTGCTCTGGGAGACGCGCGTCTCGACCCCGATGGTGCCGCTGAGCCTGTTCCGCGACCGGAACTTCACCGGCGGCAGCCTCTCCCTCACCCTCGCCGAGATCGCGAACGGCGGACTGCTGCTGGCGGCCACCCAGTATCTGCAGTTCGTGCTCGGCTACTCGCCGATGGAGACCGGGCTGGCGTTCGTCCCGCTCGCGGCGGCCGCGCTGGTGTTCAACACCATCGGCGCCACCATCGGGCAGAAGATCGGGAACCGCATGATGGCGGTGACCGGGCTGGTGATCACGGCCGCGGGGTTCGGCGTGCTGGCGACGGTCTCACCGGGTGACGGGTTCGCCGTGGTGGGCGTCGCGCTCGGCCTCATGGGCGTCGGCGGGGGCCTGGCCGTACCCGCGGCCATCACCGCGCTGATGGGCGCGGTACCGGCCGAGCACGCCGGAGTCGGTTCCGCGCTGAACGACACGATCCAGCAGGCGGGCGCCGCCCTCGGCGTCGCGATCCTCGGCAGTGTCCTGTCCGGTACCTTCACCCGCGCGATGCCCGCGACGGCCCCCGAGCAGGCCCGGCACTCGATCGGCGAGGCGCTCGCCCTCGCCGCCCGTACCGGAGACGCCGGCCTGGCCCGTACCGCCCACGACGCGTTCACCACCGCGATGTCGACCACCTTTCTGGTGGGAGCGGGCGGCGTCCTGGCCGCCGCGGTGCTCGCCCTCCTCGTCCTTCGCGACCGCGGACCGGCGGCCCTGGAGAGCGTCCCGGAGGCCGAACCGGTCGACGCCTGAGTCATCATGCGAGGGGGCCCGTACGACCGGGCCCCCTCATCGGCATTCGCCGACTTGCCGGTTCCGGCCATCGTGCTCCGGACGGCGCCGCCTCGTCCGGCCGCGCCGCGCCGTCGCTCCGTGAGACCGTACGGATCATGACAGTTCAGGACGTGCACTTCCTCGCCCTCCATGAGCCGTACGAGGACCCGCGGCACCCGGTCCCGATCAACGCGACGATCGTGCACGCCCGGTCGCTCCTGCATCCGGCGATCCCGCAGCCCGACGGCGGCCTCATGTACCGCTGCCTGACCGAGTTCCCGGGACGCGTCCCCGGGTGCGTCGTGCCGCTGTCGACACTGACCTTCGAACTGGACGGCGGGCGAGCGTGGCCGCAGATCGGTGACTGGCAGCGGGTCGTCGAAACGCTCATCCGCCTCGTACGCGGCGGGCAGATGGACGCGATGTCCCTCGGGCTGCCGCCGCGCGCGGCCCTCCTGCTGTCCAACGGACCCGAGACCGTCCACGACCTCCTCCACCCCGACGGGACCCGGTCCACGGCCGGCCCTGCGGACCGGCAGACGGAGCTGGACGACCTCACCGACCGCGTCCGCGCCTTCGTCGCCCGCGGACCGTTCTGGCCCGGCGAGGGCCTGACCTCCCCGCCCCGCCACCCGGCGGCACTGCCCTACCGGCCCCACACCGCCGCGAACGCCCGCCCCGCCGCCACCACCCGGCCTCCGGGAGGCCACCGCTGGTTCCGCCGCGGCACCTGACCCGAGTGTCAAAAGAGTCTTTCGAAAGTCCCTTTTCATAACTATCGTCCTGGCATGGACGAACCTGAGAGGAAACTGCGTGACGCGCGGGAGTTGCGCGCGCTCGCCCACCCCGTACGCATGCGGCTGTGCCAGGCCCTGTACGAGCGCGGCACCGCGACCGCCACGGAACTGGCCGAGATGGTCGGCGAGAGCCCGGCGAACTGCTCCTGGCATCTCCGCCAGCTCGCCAAGTACGGCTTCGTCGAGGAGGCCGGCGGCGCGAAGGGCCGGAACCGTCCCTGGCGCCCCGTGCCCCGGGCATTGTCCTGGGGTGACGGTGACGAGACCGGCGAGGTGGCCGCCGCCAGTGACGCGCTCAGCGCGCAGTACACCGAGCAGGAGTTCGCCGGGCTCCGCGACTGGCTGGCATGGCGGCGCACCGACCCGCCCGAGTGGCAGGACGCCGCGAACTGGGTGCAGAACGTCGACTGGCTCACCGCCGAAGAGCTGAAAGAGCTCAACGAGGCGCTCATCGCCATCGTCACCCGGCATCGGGAGCGCCGTGATCCCGCCGAACGTCCTCTTGGGGCGCGCCGCGTCCGGATCTTCGCCTGGGCCGTACCCGCCGAACCGTACGCCGAAGACTGATGCGCGCCGTCCTCCGGATCCCGGCGTTCAGACTTCTCTTCACCGGCCTCGCCGCGAGCATGGTCGGTGACGCGCTGCTGATCCTGGTCTTCGCCATCTGGGTCAAGAGCCTCACCGGCTCGAACGGCGCGGCCGGCCTCGTCACCCTCTTCGTGGCGGCGCCGTACGCCCTGGCCCCGCTCGGCGGGTGGCTGGTCGACCGCTTCCGGCACCGCCCATTCCTCGTGGTCGCCAACCTCGCCTCCGCGCTGGCGCTGCTCCCGCTGTTCGCCGTCCGCGACGCCACCGACGTCTGGATCATCTATGCGGTCGCCGCGCTCTACGGCATCTCGTCCGTGACGATCGCTGCCGCGCTCAACGGCCTGCTGAAGGACCTGCTCGCCGAGAACCTGCTGGCCGACGCCAACGGCGCGCTGCAGACGGTCAAGGAGGGGCTCCGGCTGGGCGGCCCGCTCGCGGGCGCGGCGCTGTTCGCCACGTTAGGCGGCGCCGCCGTCGCCGCGATCGACGCGGCCACGTTCGTCGTCGCGGCGGCCGTCATCGCGCGGATGCGGTCGCGCGAGGATCCGCCCGTACGCTCGGACCCGCGCTGGCCGAGCGAGCTCACGGCGGGGGTGACCCACCTCAGGACGGACCCGGCACTGCGCCGCATGACGATCGCGATGGCCATCGGCTTCCTCGTCAGCGGCATCACCGAGTCGGCGGTCTTCGCCGTCATCGACCAGGGCCTGCACCGGCCGCCCGAGTTCGTCGGCGTGCTCACCGCGGCCCAGGGGATCGGCGCCATCGTCGGAGGACTGCGGGTCGCCCGGCTCATCGCGGGGGTCGGCGAGCTCACCGCGATCGCGGCCGGCATGGCGGCGGCCGGACTCGGGAACGGCCTGTACGCCCTCCCGTCGCTGCCCGTCATCCTCATCGGCCTGGTCATCACCGGCCTGGGCCAGGCGACGATGGTCGTCGGATTCACCACGGTGCTCCAGCGGCGCACGCCCGGTCCGCTGATCGGCCGCGTCTCCACCGCGGCCGAGACGCTGGTCACCGGCCCTCAGACCATCTCCATCGCCGCCGGCGCCGCCCTGGTCTCGGTCGTGGACTACCGGCTCCTGCTGATGGTCGTCACCGCGGGCATGCTCACCGCCGCCGTCCGCCTCTGGCCCGCCCGCCACCTCACCGCCCCGACCCCGCCAGACCACCCGGTCCAAGTCCGTCGTTGATCCCAACAGTTCGGTTCCCCGCTGCCGCTGACGCGAGGTCGCATGGGTGTCGGCGGGGCAGATGGCGCGACGGCAGAGTCGTCCAGAGCCAAGAGAAAGACCGGCCCCGGTTCGGACGGTTGCCATCCACTCTCCAGGCCGAGGACGATGGGTCCACTGCCTACTCGGCGTGAGCAGAGCAAAGACCGACGGGAAAGCATGCAGCCATGCCCGGGGCCCGTACGACCGCTGCCGCAATGGGTCAGGGGAGGCGGACGGTGAGGTCAGACGCGCGTGACCTGGGCCGCAGAGAAGTTGTCGTCACTCATGAGGTGGAGGCGGGCCTGCCGCGCGGGTCATCGTCCAGGCCGGCCTTGTGCAGAGCGGCGCTCGCGCGGAAGCGAAGCCGGAGGCACCGGTCCCGGGTGGCTTCCGTCGCGTCGGCGGCGCAACAGCAATGTCCAGCGAGCCAACGGAGATCATCAGGATCGAGCCAGAACGCGATCCGACCGAAAGCTTGCTCCCTGTCCGGGTCGGTGGGTTCAATGTTCGTCGACACGACAGCAGAGTAGGCGTAGCCCGTACGCGCTACGTGCCCGCCGGAGCGAACGATCACGGTCACCTACGGTCGCTCACGGGAAATCGTCGAGAATGCCTAGGTCAGCGGCATCGACTTCCAAGCCTGGGTCGTGCTGGGTTGGTCCCCGTCACCCTGTCCACCGCACGCCTTGTCGCTCGCCGCCGAGACTTCGGTCGTCTCGACGACTAGAAGTCTCGACGGCGAGCCGGCGGTTCGTCAGGGGAGGCGGGCGGTGAGGGTCAGGACGCGCGTGACCTGGGTCGCGGAGAAGTTGTCGTCGCTGATGAGGTGGATGCGGGCCTTCCGGAGACCGGAGGTGTCGACCTGGAGGCCCTCATAGTTGTCCAGCAGGGGGTTGGTCTGCGGTCCGGGGCTGGTGGCGCCGAGGGTCGGGCAGTGGACCAGGTCGGAGACCAGTTCCTTGCGAACGATGGCGCGGGACGGCGCGGCGGAGAGGTTCGCGACCCTGCTCACGTCCGGGGCCCGGTCCGCGTCGCGCACGGCGTACAGCCGGATGGTGTTGCCCTTGGCGGCGTCGTAGGCCGCTTCGAGGACCAGCAGTCGCCCGTCGCCGTACGCCGCGAGGTCGGCGATCCGGTTGCCGGGGTCGACCCGGTAGCCGATCTGGCGGGTGAGCCGGTAGCCGCCGCCATGGGGCCGGTACACCAGGATGCGCCGCCACACGCCCTCGCCGGTGGCCGGCGCGTCCCCGCTCAGCGTGCCCTCCATCGCGGCGTAGACGTGACGCCCGTCCGGCGAGATGGTGAGCCCTTCGAGGGTGGCGTTGACGGTCGCCTCACCGGCCGGGGCGACCCGGAAGCGCGCCGGGACCTCGAGCGAGCCGCGTTCGCGGCCCTGACGGTCGAACACCCGGATCGACGGTTCGCTCTCCGAGCTGACCAGGAAGTTCCCGTTGGGGAGGACGGCGACGCCCTCGCCGTCGAAGTCGTTCCCGTCGTAGGCGGTGCCGTCCGGCCTGGTCAGCCCGAGAACGCCGGTGACCTTGGGCGCGGCGGCGTCGCGGAAGAAGAAGAGCCGGGCGGGCTGGGTGCCGCTGTGGTCCTCCACGGTCACGTACCCGTGGGTGCGCCGGTCGTAGGCGATGGCCGACAGTCCGCCGACCTCGATCCCATTGAACACGGTCTTGTTCAGGACGTCGCTGTAGCCGACCGCCGTGGCCGCGGGCGGGCAGGTGGCGGTCGTGCGGGCCGTGCCGGGCGATGTGGCGGCGTCTGCGGCTCCGGGGACCGCCAGGGTTCCGACGACGGCGACCGGGACCACCGCCGTGGCGATACGGCGAGCGGCACGACGGGTGGCGCGTTGCATCATGAAGAGCTTTCCCCTCACGTGACAAGAGATCGGCATCACTACGACGCCGAGTAGTTGATCACACCGCGGTGAACGGTCTCCGACCGGCCGCTTGCCGCCCGAAGACGCGGCTGAGTGGACGTGGTCCCGGTGATAGGGGTAGTCCGTTAGGGCATGACACGACTTGTCCTTGGGCCGATGCTGCGGCACGCCGGGCCTCGTACGGCGACGGTGTGGGTGGAGACCGACCGGCCATGCGAGGTCAGCGTCCTCGGCGCCGCAACGCGGACCTTCACCGTCCACGGGCACCACTACGCGCTCGTGGACGTCGAGGGTCTCACGCCCGGCTCGGACACCCCGTACGAGGTGCTGCTCGACGGTGAGCGGGTGTGGCCGGAGGCCGGGGATCCGCCCGGCCGCATCCGGACCCGTACGGCCGATGGGGCGCGGCGGTTCGCGGTCGGGTCGTGCCGGGTCGCGCCGGCGTCGGTGGAGACGCACGGCTTCGACCTGCTGGCGGTGTACGCGCGGCGGCTGATGGCGGGTGAGGAGCCGCCCGACGAGCTGCTGCTGATCGGCGACCAGGTGTACGCCGACGAGACGGGGCCGGAGATCCGGAGGTTCATCGCCGCGCGCCGCGACATCGAGCAACCGCCGTACGGGGAGATCGCGGACTTCGAGGAGTACGCGGAGCTGTACCGGCTCGCCTGGGGTGAGGATCCCCTCGTCCGGTGGCTGCTGGCCACGGTGCCCAGCTCGATGATCTTCGATGACCACGACATCCGCGACGACTGGAACACCTCCGAGACGTGGCGGCGGCAGATGCACGCCCAGAGCTGGTGGCAGCGGCGGATCACCGGCGGGCTCGGCGCGTACTGGGTCTACCAGCACCTGGGCAACCTGTCACCGGCGGAGCGCGCCGCCGACCCGGTCTACCGGAAGGTCCTCGCCGCCGACGGCGACGCGGGCCCGATCGTGGACGAGTTCGCCGGGCGGGCCGACCGGGAGCCGGCGGGAGTCCGGTGGAGCTACGTCCACGACCACGGGCGGACGAGGCTCGTGGTCGTCGACAGCCGGTGCGGGCGGGTCCTGCGCGACGGCGAACGCGCCATGCTCGACGACGCGGAGCACGCCTGGCTCGACGAGCAGTGCCGCGCGGACGTCGACCATCTCATCGTCGCGACGTCCCTGCCGTTCCTGCTGCCGAACTCGATCCACGACATCGAGGCGTGGAACGAGGCGGTCGCGGGCGGCGCGTGGGGCCGGTGGGCGGCGGGTCTCGGTGAACGCCTCCGGCAGGGTGCCGACCTGGAGCACTGGGCGGCGTTCCAGCGGTCGTTCCGGGCGGTGGCGAACACCCTGCTCGACGTCGCGAACGGGCCGCGGCCGCCGGCGAGCATCACGCTGGTGTCCGGCGACGTGCACTTCTCCTACCTCGCGCGGGTGCGCGGGACCGGGACGCCGATCTCCCAGGTCGTCTGCTCGCCGCTGCGCAACCCGCTCGTCGGCCGGTTCAAGGTGGCCAACCAGGCGGCCTGCCGGCGGATCGGTGACCTGCCCGTACGCGCGCTGGCGCGGCTCGCCGGGGTGCGGCGGCCGCCGCTGCGGTGGCGGCTGACCGACGGGCCGTGGTTCGACAACGCGCTGGCGACCGTACGGGTCGACGGGCGGACGGCCTCCGTCCGCTGGGACTCCGCCGACGCCGAGGACCGCCTCCGCGAGCTGGGCCGGGCCCGCTTGACCTGAGCCAGGGGTCGGCGGAACCGGCTCAACGCTGAGCCGGGGTCGGCGAACCGGCTCAGCGGAACTGCTCGTCGGGCGCCTCGTCGGTCTTCTTCAGCAGGTCGTCGAGGAGCGCGTCGTACTCGTCCTCGGGACGGCCGAGGTCGAGGCGGCAGCGGTAGCGGATCCGCAGCAGGCCCTCGAGGGCGTCCGGGTCGGTCGACCGGGCGAGGTCGGCGCCCTCGGTGGACCAGTCGTGCGCGCCGGCCAGGTCGCCCTGCTCGTGCAGCAGCTCGGCCACGGCGCGGAAGACCTCCGGGTCCTTCGGGTCGCCGGCGCGCACCTGGTCGATCAGTGCCCGGGCCTCGTCGGTGTGGTTCAGCTCGAAGAGGGCGCCCGCGAGGTAGATGCGCGGATCGCCGTAGGTCTCTCCGCCGTCCTCCAGCGCGCGGCGATACGCCTCCGCGGCCTTCTCGTGGTCTCCGGCGTGCTGCCACTGTTCACCGGCACGCAGCAACAGGTCGGCGCGGGAGACGTCGCCTGAGGCCGTATCGGCCAGTTCGATGAACCGTGTCGCCGCAGCGGCGTGATCACCGGTGCGGAGAGTCTCGAACTCGAGGTCATCGAGGTCGTCTTCGGTCACATGCGTCACCTTCTAGACGCTACCCGGCGTACCTGCTGCGAATCTGGTCAATTGGGATGATCGTTCGACCAGAACCGGGCCGGGCCGGCCCGGCCGGTACAGAACGTTACCGCGCTCAGCTGCGCCGCGAGCGTTCCAGCGCGTCCCAGAAGCCGCGTCGCAGGGCGTGCCGCACCTCGTCGTGCAGCAGGAAGTCGATCGGCAGGGACGAGCCCTGCAGGAGCCGTGCCTCCAGGTCCGAGGGCATCCGCGGCTTGCGGGCCAGCACCGCCTCCAGCCACAGGGCGGGCGCGTCGCGGGCCACCGACTCGCCGAACTCCTGGCCCTCCTTGTGCGCCGCCTTCACGGCGTCGGCCAGGGTCGGAGTGGACTGCTGCACCGGCGTCGGCGTGATCTGCTGCGGGCCGGTGTACGGGCCGACCGGCTGCTGGGGGTACTGCGGGCCGCTGTTGTTGCCGGTCGCCGGGGAGCCGGCCGTGGGCATCGAGGGCGCCGGCGGCGTCGGGGCCGAGTGGGTGGGCGCGGGGCGCAGCGGCGGCGTGGAGGTGCTCGGCTGACCGGGGCTGGAGTGGCGGCCGAGGCTCGACGAGGTGGTGCTGCCGGCGGTGGACCCGAGCGAGGGCGTCGCGGTGATCGGCGTGCTCGGCGGCGCGGCGCCGTGCTGCGGGGACGGCCGGAGCGGGGCCAGGGCGCCGCCCGAGCCGTTGGACGACTGGCCGTTGGCCAGCGGCGCGGACGAGGTGTCCACGCCGGCCAGCAGGTTGACGTACGGCCGGAGGTGACCGGAGCCGATCTCGATGAGGTCGTCGCACTCCTGCCGGAGCACCCGCGAGATGGTCCAGTTGCCGTCGACGGCGACGTGCACGACCGTGACGCGGACGCCGAGGTCCTGCGCGTCGGCGATCACCTGGGCGAGGTCCTCGTCGCCGCTGACGATGACGGCGTCGGCGACCCCGCCGTTGCGGGCGAGCGTCATCAGGTCGCGGTGGATCTCGGTGTCGACGCCCTCGCGGCGTCCCGGGCGGATGCGGGAGAGCCGCAGCTTGATGCCCGGCAGGTCCGCCAGCGCGTCGTGCTCGGGCGTGCGGCGGCCCTCGACCGTCGCCTCGTACCAGTAGCAGCGCAGCAGCGGCAGGCCGGTGCGCTCTCGCGCGAGGTTGCCGAGGAGCTGCAGCACGCCTGCGAAATCCCACGACACGGACTCGCGACGGCGGGTTCCGTGCACCGCCATCGCGCCGTCGGCCAGCAGATAGCCGGCATCTACGAACAGCGCACAGCGATCCACGCGACACCGCCCCTTTCTCGGCACGAGACCCTTATCAGTGACTCATGGGTGAGCTTTCGAGCCGGCGAGCGACCTCGGGCACTACAGCGTAGTCAAGTCCGTCGTCGGCGTGGGCCGATCCAATGATCGGCCGCTCCTGCAGATTATGGGGGAAATGTGGCTTCCCGGACCCGGGCAGCCGCGCTCCTTCCGCGTGTCAACGTTGACTCGTCGCTCGCCACTGTATGACGGGGAGCCCCGCGACACGGCTGACTTGGGAAGACCACCGAACCCGGATGCCCGATGGGCGACGGTACCACCCGCTTCACGCAGCGGGAACACCCCGCGTCTCTGCCCCGGCGGACACAGTGATCACCCCTTACGGACAGGCCTTGCGGACGCGCGCGCTCCGCGTGTCGCGCGCTCCCCTCACCGGCTCACAGGGCCGCGATCAGCTCGGTCAAAGCCCGGGCCGTCGCCTCGGGGTCGGTGACGGCGGCGAAGTGCCCCCCGGCCGTTTCGGCGACCGTCCAGCCGCGCAGCCTCGCCTGCGCGGCCTGCCGCTCGTACGCCTCGGAGGTTCGCAGGAATCCGCAGGGCGCGTCCGGCCAGTCCTGCGGCATCGGCAGCGCCTCGGCGAAGAACTCCTCGTCGCGCGGGCGCGGGAGCACCCCGGTCGGCGGGTCCTCGTCGGGGAACCGCCCGCCGTTCTTCAGCGCCTCGGCGAACTCCGGCCCGAACGCCCCCACCTGGTCCAGGCGGCTCGACCCCGCCGGGGGCGGGAGCTCCGCGTCGACGAAGACGTATCCGCCGACCAGGCGGTGCGCCGCGCGCTGGGCCGCGCCGACCGGTGGCAGCAGCGGGCCCGCGCCGCCGTGGCCGACCAGGACGACGGGCGCCCGCGCGCCCGCCCGGGTGATCTCCAGCGCCGCGCAGGCGACGTAACGGCCCGCGTACGGCGGCCGGTCGTCGTCGGTGACCTCCGGCACCACGACGTCGTACGGTCCGAGCGCCTCGGCGAGAGCGCCCCAGGCGGACGCGGTGGTCAGCGGGCTGTGCAGCAGGACGATGGTGCCGGGTGTCATGTGGATAGAGTTTCACCCATGACGGAGCGCGACGATCTCCTGGCCGAGATCAAGAGCAAGGCCGTGGTCCACGGCAGGGTGGTCCTGTCGTCCGGCCGGGAGGCCGACTTCTACGTCGACCTGCGCCGCGTGACCCTCGACGGGCACGCCGCGCCCCTCGTCGGGCGGGCGATGCTCGACCTCACCGAGGACCTCGGCTACGAGGCGGTCGGCGGGCTGACGCTCGGCGCCGATCCGGTGGCCACCGCGATGCTGCACGCCGCCGCCGCGCGCGGGCGGCACCTGGACGCGTTCGTCGTCCGCAAGGCGGGCAAGGCACACGGGCTGCAGCGGCGCGTCGAGGGGCCCGACGTCGCCGGGCGGCGGGTGCTCGCGGTGGAGGACACCTCCACGACCGGGAACTCGGTGCTGACCGCGGTCGAGGCGCTGCGCGAGGCGGGCGCCGAGGTGGTCGGCGTGGCCACCATCGTCGAGCGCGGAGCGGGGCCGCGGATCGCGGAGACGGGGCTGGAGTACCGCTCGGTCTTCACCCTGGACGACCTCGGCCTCGGCTGAGACGCCGTTACCTGCTCCTGGCCGGCGCGTGGTAGGTACGCTGCTGGCCGCGCCGGCCCTTCGGCTGCTGCTGTCCGTTGATGACGACGCTGACCGTGCTCGCGTCGTCGACCTGGAGGATCAGCCGGGTGCCGGTGTAGCGGCGGCGCTCGCCGCGGCTCAGCGCGCCGTGGGCGATGACGTCGGTGGCCGTGGGCCCGGCGACGTAGATCTGACACTGGGCGACCAGGCACTGCACGTCGATCTCGTTGCCCGACTGGGCGCTCGGTGCGCTCCGCTTGGACCTGCCCGCGTCGGTGGGCGTGACCGCGCTGGACGACGGCTCGGGCACGGACGACGCCGTCTTGGACGCGTCCTTGGTGAGCGCGCCCCAGAGCGAGATGCCACCGACTATCACGAGACCCAGCGCCAGAGTGACGGCGAGGACCGCGATGGCTATGCGTGCGAGACCCATGGGGTCTGATCGGTGACGTCCCACAGGGGGAGGTTAGCGATAACCGGGGCCGTCAGCGACGGTGACGGCCAGATGGCATCGCCGTCTTTCGCCCGTCACCGCCCTGGCCTGGCTTCTTGGGACCTCTGATGATCTCCCGGATCACCGGGATCACCGAGATCAGGACGGCCACGGCGACGACGGGAAGGATGTACTTGTCGATCCCCTTGACCCGATCGCCGAGGAACCGGCCGAGCAGGATGATGGTCTCGGTCCAGAGGACCGCGCCGATCGTGTTGAAGACGAAGAACCGGCTCGCCGACATCTCCAGCATCCCGGCGAGCGGGTTGAGGAAGGTCCGCACGACCGGGGCGAAGCGGGCCAGCACGACGGCCTTGGCCGGGCCGAACTTGTTGAAGTAGTGCTCGGCCTTCTCGACGTGGTCCTGCCGGAAGAGCCGCGAGTCGGGCCGGTCGAACAGCTTCCGGCCGTACTTCGCGCCGAGGAAGTGCCCCACCTGGGCGCCCGCGATCGCGCACAGCGGCGCGCCGATCAGGAGGGCGGGCAGCGGCAGCGGCGAGATGTGGTTGGCGGTCGCGGCGGACGTCGTGCTGAAGACGCCCGCGGTGACCAGCAACGTGTCACCGGGCAGGAAGAACCCGATGAGCAGTCCGGTCTCGGCGAAGATGACGGCGAGGATGCCCACGAGCCCGAAGGTCGCGATGAGGGAGTGGGGATCCAGGAGATTCACGGCGAGGGCCACGGGCTGAGGGTACCGGTAGGCGTGCCATGTCAGGGCCGGGCGCGGATTTCGGGATACTGGAGTCGAGCCGGCCGGGAGCCATGCCCAAGGAAGGAAGAGCCATGCCCATCGCGACCCCAGAGGTTTACGCGGAGATGCTCGATCGGGCAAAGCGTCAGGGCTTCGCCTACCCCGCGATCAACGTCACTTCGAGCCAGACGCTGAACGCCGCCCTGCGCGGGTTCGCCGAGGCGGAGAGCGACGGGATCATCCAGGTCTCGACCGGCGGTGCGGAGTTCCTCTCCGGCACCACCGTGAAGGACATGGTCACGGGTGCGACGGCGCTTGCGGAGTACGCGCGTGTCGTCGCCGAGAAGTACCCGGTGCAGATCGCGCTGCACACCGACCACTGCCCGAAGAACAAGCTCGACGGCTTCATGAAGCCGCTGATCAAGATTTCGCAGGAGCGGGTGGCCCGCGGCGAGGAGCCGCTGTTCCAGTCGCACATGTGGGACGGTTCGGCCGTTCCGCTCGAGGAGAACCTCCAGATCGCGGCCGAGCTCATCGAGGAGTGCGCGAAGGCCCGCGTGATCATGGAGATGGAGATCGGTGTCGTCGGCGGCGAGGAGGACGGCGTCGTCGGCGAGATCAACGAGAAGCTCTACACCACGCCGGGCGACGCCCTGGCGACGGTGGAGGCCGTCGGTCTCGGCGAGAAGGGTCGTTACCTCCTCGCCGCGACGTTCGGCAACGTGCACGGCGTCTACAAGCCGGGTCACGTGAAGCTGCGGCCGGAGGTCCTGAAGGAGATCCAGGAGGTCGTCGGCGCGCAGCACGGCAAGGAGAGCCCGTTCGACCTGGTCTTCCACGGCGGCTCCGGCTCCACGCTGGAGGAGATCCGGGAGGCGGTGTCGTACGGCGTGGTGAAGATGAACATCGACACCGACACGCAGTACGCCTTCACCCGGCCGGTCGCCGACCACATGTTCAAGAACTACGACGGCGTTCTGAAGATCGACGGCGAGGTCGGCAACAAGAAGGCCTATGACCCGCGCGCCTACGGCAAGGCCGCCGAGGCGGGCATGGCCCAGCGCGTGGTCGAGGCCTGTGAGCACCTCCTCTCCCAGGGCACGAAGATCAAGTAACACGTCCCGGAGGCGACGTGCGGGGACGGCCGGCCGAACCGGCCGTCCCCGCGTTGTTTGACGAAACCCGGCGACCTACGCTGGGTTTCGTGCTCCACCGCACGTACGACGACCAGAACTGCTCGATCGCCCGGGCGCTCGAGATCGTCGGTGAGCGCTGGACGCTGCTGATCATCCGTGACGCGTTCGAGGGCGTCCGCCGCTTCGACGACTTCCAGGCGGACCTGGGCGTGGCGCGCAACGTGCTGGCGGACCGGCTGGGCCGCCTGTGCGACGAGGGCATCCTCCGGCGCCACCGTTACCAGGAGCGGCCCGACCGCTACGAGTACCGGCTGACCCGCAAGGGCGTGGGGCTGTGGCCGGCGATGATGTCCCTGCTGCTGTGGGGTGACGAGCACTACGCCGTGGACGGCTCGCCGGTCGTCCTCATCCACCACGGCTGCACGGGGCGGCTGACGCCCGCGCTGACCTGCTCGGAGTGCGGCGTGGCGATGGGCCCGGCCGATGTCGAGCCGCGTCCCGGCCCAGGCGCGCGCCCGACGGACCGGATCGTCCGGCAGGCCCGGGACGCCCCTGCCTGACCCGCCGCCGACCTTCTTGATCTTTCTGCCGCGCGGCGTGAACGATCTTGGTCGGACCGGCATCTGACTCTCCGACAACAATCTCCCGACGGGCGCGCACCGCGTCCGCCGATCGTTCGGGGAGCATCGATGAACGACAGGACCCGCCGCCGGATCCGGACGGCGATCGTCGCCGGTGCCATCATGGGCGGCTCGATCGCGGCGGCCGTGCCGGCCGTCGCCGCCACCGCCACGCCGAGCTGCCGGAGCACGGACCTCACGATCTCGCTCGGCCAGGTCGACGCCGGCGCGGGCCAGCGGTACGCCACGCTGGACTTCACGAACCGCGGCGAGGATGGCTGCGTCCTGCGCAACGACCTGACGGGCCTCACGTTCACGGAGCCGGGTCCCGAGGGCGGGGCGCGGACCATTCCGGCGACCGTGACCCGCGCGTCCGGCAGCACGGACGAGACCGTCGTCATCGCGCCGGGTTCGGCAGGCCACCTCGACCTGCACTGGTCCGTCGTCACCACGCCGGCCGTCCCGGACTCGCTGTTCTTCGAGCTTCCGGACGACGGTGGCCGCGGCGCCCTTCCGTGGCATGTCGCGGTCGGCTCGGAGCACAGGATCGATCTCGGACACCTCCACCTGTGATCCGGCGCTGAAGGGCCGGGGGACGTCCCCCGGCCCTTCTTCGCCCTTCACCGTTGCTTCATGAAACTCACTAATGATGCAATGAGTTTCATGACGAGACTGATGGTGCCCGCGGCGTCCCCGACCGGTGACACCGCGTCGGCGGTCGGGGTGCGGCCGTACGAGGACGGCGACCGGGAGGGCGTGCTCGGCATGCGGCTCTCGCCGCTCAGCCTGTACCGCAGGTTCTTCGCCGGGACGCCGCGCATACCGGCGTTCTACGCGGAGACGCTCGGCCGGGTGGACCGCTGGGACCGCGACGCGCTCGTCGCCGTCGCGGACACCGAGATCGTCGGGATCGCCGAGTACACGCGCGACGCGACCCTGCCGGAGCTGGCGGACCTCGCGGTCATGGTCGCCGACCCCTGGCAGCGCCGGGGCGTCGCCCGGCGGCTGGTCGCCGGCCTGACCGCCCTAGCGCGCACCCGGGGAATCGACGGACTGCGCGCCGACGTCCTGGCCGACAACCACGCCGCGCGGGCGGCGATCGGCCGCGTGTGGCCGCACGCCGCCGCCGCGCACGGCGAGGACGGCGCGCTGCTCTACCGGATCCCGCTCTGAAGCAGTTCGTCTACGACAGCTCGGACAGCGCGACGAACTGGTCGTCGGTCAGGGTGAGGTCGCCGGCGCCCATGTTCTCCTCGAGGTGCTCGACGGAACCGGTGCCGGGGATCGGCAGCACCACCGGCGAGCGCCGGAGCAGCCACGCCAGGGCGACCTGGGACGGTGTGGCGTTCAGCTCCTTGGCGATCTGGTCGAGGCGTCCGCCCGGCTTGGCGAGCTTGCCGACGGCCAGCGGGAACCACGGGATGAACCCGATGCCCTCCCGCTCGCAGTAGTCCAGGACGTCCTCGGACTGGCGGTTGGTCAGGTTGTAGAGGTTCTGCACGGTGACGATCGGAACGATCTCCCGGGCCCGCTCGATCTCCTCGACGCTGACCTCGGACAGCCCGATGTGCCGGATCTTCCCTTCGTCCCGCAGGTCGCGCAGCTCGCCGAGCTGGTCGGCGAGGGGGACCTCCGGGTCGATGCGGTGCAGCTGGAACAGGTCGATCCGCTCCAGGCCGAGCCGGCGCAGGCTCATCAGCGCCTCCTGGCGGAGGTACTTCGGCCGGCCGACCGGGTGCCACTCGTCCGGTCCCGTCCGGACCAGACCGGCCTTCGTGGCGATCGTCACGCCCTCGTACGGGTGCAGCGCCTCGTGGATCAGCTCCTCGGAGACGTACGGGCCGTAGGAGTCGGCGGTGTCGATGAAGTCCACGCCGAGTTCGACGGCGCGCCGCAGCACCCGGAGCGACTCGTCCCGATCGGCCGGAGGGCCCCAGATGCCGGGCCCGGTGATGCGCATGGCGCCGTACCCCAGACGTTTTACGGTCAGGTCTCCACCGATGGTGAACGTGGTTTCGGTCATGCCGCAACCGTACCCAGCAGCAATATCGACGAAGTTTCCCACCCTCTGGAATAGGAGAACGCCGCTGAAAAGGGCAGGATGACCCCATGGAGCACCAGAACCTTCTCGGCGGGCCGGCCCCGACCGAGCTGCCGGACACCGACGAAGCCCGACAGTCCCTGGAGGCCGGGGTCGACCCCTTCGAGGTCGCCGCCCGCTTCCCGGCGTACCCGGCCGCCTGGGCCGAGCTCGCCGACCGTGCCTTCGGGAAGGGCGATGTGATCGAGTCGTACGCCTACGCCCGCACCGGCTACCACCGCGGGCTCGACGCGCTCCGCCGCGCAGGGTGGAAGGGGCATGGCCCGATCCCCTGGGAGCACGCGCCGAACCGCGGTTTCCTGCGCGCCCTGCACGCCCTCGCCCGGGCCGCCGCGGCGATCGGCGAGGAGGACGAGGCGGAGCGCTGCCGGACCTTCCTGCGGGACTCCAGCCCCACGGCGGCCGAGGTTCTGACCTCCTGACCGGCACCTACCGTTTTCCTCGCGGTCATCCGGCGGGTACCCTCTGATCGCAAGAGCCCCTGTCGCTGCTGCTTGCGCCAGGGGCTTCGTCGATGCCAGGGGAGAGAACTCCTATGCCGGCCATCGTGCTCGTCGGCGCCCAGTGGGGTGACGAAGGCAAGGGCAAGGCCACCGATATTCTCGGCGGCGACGTCGATTATGTCGTCCGATACCAGGGCGGAAACAACGCGGGGCACACCGTCGTCATCGGCGACCAGTCCTACGCTCTGCATCTGCTCCCGTCAGGGGTGCTCTCCCCGGACGTCGTCCCGGTCATCGGGAACGGCGTGGTCATCGACCCGGGAGTGCTGCTGGAGGAGATCGATGGCCTGCGGGCGCGCGGGGTGAGCTGTGATCGCCTGCTGATCTCGGCCAACGCGCATTTGATCATGCCGCACCACAAGGCCCTCGACAAGGTGAGCGAGCGGTACCTCGGCAAGGCCCGGATCGGCACCACCGGCCGCGGGATCGGCCCGGCGTACGGCGACAAGATCGCCCGCATGGGCATCCGCGTGCAGGACCTGCTCGACCCCGGCATCCTGCGCCAGAAGCTCGAGCTCGCGCTCCGGGACAAGAACCAGATCCTCGCCAAGGTGTACAACCGGCGTGCCATCGAGATCGATCCGATCATCGAGGAGTACATCGCGTACGGCGAGCGGCTGCGCCCGCACATCGCCGACACCGCCCTCGTGATCAACAAGGCGCTCGAACAGGACAAGCTGGTCCTGCTGGAGGGCGCCCAGGGCACCCTCCTCGACGTCGACCACGGGACGTACCCCTTCGTGACCTCCTCCAGCCCCACCTCGGGCGGGGCGTGCGCGGGCTCGGGCGTCGGCCCGACCCGCATCACCAGGGTGATCGGCATCCTGAAGGCGTACACCACCCGCGTCGGCTCCGGGCCGTTCCCCACCGAGCTGCTCGACGAGACGGGCGACTGGCTGCGCACGACCGGCGGCGAGTACGGCGTGACGACCGGCCGGAACCGCCGCTGCGGCTGGTTCGACGCGGTGATCGCCCGGTACGCCACGCGCGTCAACGGCGTGACCGACTACTTCCTCACCAAGCTCGACGTGCTGTCGGGTCTGGAGCGGATCCCGGTCTGCGTGGCGTACGACATCGACGGCGAGCGCTGCGACGAGCTCCCGATGACCCAGACCGGCTTCCACCACGCCAAGCCGATCTACGAGGAGCTGGACGGCTGGCAGGAGGACATCTCCGAGTGCAAGACGTTCGAGGACCTGCCCAAGAAGGCGCAGGACTACGTCCGGGCGCTGGAGGAGATGTCGGGGGCTCAGATCAGCGCCATCGGCGTCGGTCCCGGCCGTGACCAGACGCTTCAGCTTCGTTCACTGATCTGACAGAGCGACTTGACGGCCCTGACTCCTCAGGGCCGTCAAGTCGGGTGCGACCAGACCTTTATTCGGCCGGTCTTTTTTCGCATTGGCCTGGTACACCAAGATCACGGGCTGTAGTCTTTGCGACTTACTGAGTACTTGCCCCGAAATGTGGAGCGCTCGGGTTTTCCCCTTTCCACATCGAGGATCTGAGGAGCGATACATGTCGGCGGTCGCCTTCGTGTGCCTGACGGCCGGGCTCCTGGTCGCCGTGGTGCTGCTCGTACGGGAGCGGCAGATCTCCGGCCGGCTGCGCCGCCGGGCCGGCACGCTGGAGGAGACGGCGCGCATCCGTGACGAGGAGCTGCGCCACCTCGTGGCGGTCCGCGCCCCGGCCCTGGTGGAGTCCCTCTACGGCAAACCGGTGACGGTTCCCGGCCCGCGCAATCCGAGCTTCGCGGGAACCAGCGCCGAACAGGGCATCCGGGCGCTCCTGAACCTCTTCTCGGACCACGCCGAGCGCGCGAAGGAGCGCGCGGACCAGGCGGCCAAGGTCACGCTGAAGGCCATGATGCGCGCCGTGCAGAGCCTCGCCAACGAGCAGCAGCTGGCGATCTCCACCATGCAGGATCGCCACGACGACCCCGAGGTCCTCGAAGGCCTCATGCGGATCGACCACATGAACGCCCAGATCGGCCGGCGCGCCCAGGCCACCGCCGTGCTCTGCGGCTCCTGGCCGGGCCAGCAGCGGTCCGCCGCGGCGCTGGTCGACGTCGTACGCGGCGCGACCTCCCGCATCCGCGACTACCTGCGCGTCCAGGTCCAGCCGCAGTCCAACGTCGCCGTCGTCAGCCGCGTGGTCGAGCCGGTGGTGCTGGCGGTGGCCGAACTCCTGGACAACGCCGCCCGCCACTCCCAGCCGAACACGAGCGTCGAGGTCAACTTCCGGCAGGCGCACAACGGCGTCGCCATCGTGGTCGACGACGCCGGCGTCGCCATGGACGCGGAGGAGATCCAGCGGGCCGAGCGGCTGCTGTCCGGCCGGGAGTCCGTGGACATCAACCGTCTCGGCGACCCGCCGCAGGTCGGCTTCGCCGTCGTCGGTGTGCTGGCCGCGCGGTACGGCTTCCGGGTGTCCGTCGACAGCAGTTCGCCGTACGGCGGAGTCCGCGCCGTACTCTTCCTCCCCACCGAGCTGCTCACCCACGTCGACGCCGAGCCGGCCCCCGCGGGGAGCGAGCCGCAGCCCATACGCGCCGGCGCCGATCGTCCCGCGCCGGTCCTCCCGGCCCCGCCCGCCGTGCCGAGCGCACCGGCCCTGCCGGCCCCGCCCGTCGTGCCGAGCGCACCGCCGGTGCCGAGCGCGTCGACCTCGACCGGCGCGCCGGCCCTGTCCGGCCAGGGTCCGTCGCCGACGCGGGAGGAACGCCAGGTCACCGCGAACGGCCTGCCGAAGCGCCGGCGCGTCACCACCACGGGCGAGCAGCCCATGCCCTCGTCCGAGCCGGCGCCCTCCACGCGCCCGCCGCGTGACATCGCCGCCGGGATGGGCGCCTGGCAGCGCGGTACCCGAGCCGGCCGCGCCACTGGTACTCCGGAGTCCGAAGGGAATTTCGCCGAATGACGCAGGACGCGAACAACAAGCTCGGCTGGATGCTCGACGATGCCCTGAAAATGCCGGAAACGCGGCACGCCATCCTGCTGTCCGCGGACGGCCTGCTGATGGCCTACTCCGAGCGGATCAGCCGGGACGATGCCGAACGCCACGCGGCGGGCATGTCCGGGCTGCAGTCCCTCGCCCGCAGCTCCGCGGAGTTCTGCGGGAACTCGCGTACCACCTGGCGGCAGACCGTGACCGAGTTCGACGACGGATACGTCTTCCTCGTCGCCGCCGGCCCCGGCGCGTACCTCGCGGTCTCGACGACGGAGCGCGTCGACATGGAGGCCATCTCGTTCCGCCTGCAGGAACTCGTCCAGCGCCTGGGCAAGGAGCTGACCGCTCCGCCGAGACAGACGGGGGCCGGCGCATGAACGAGCGGAGCGAGCGAACGACGAGCACGGCGTCTCCGGTCGCTCCTCCGGCGAAGGAGGGCGCATGACGTATCGACGGGGACGGGCGCTCGTCCGGCCGCACGTGGTGACGGGCGGGCGCGCCCGCCCGACCCGCAACATCTTCGACCTCGTCACGCTCGTCATGGCCGCGCGCTCGGACGTGAGCGGCCTCAGCCCGGAGAAACGCCGGGTCCTGGAGCTGTGCCGGGGCGGCGCCCTCTCGGTGGCCGAGGTCGCGGGTCACCTCTCCCTTCCCATCAGCGTCACCAAGGTCCTCCTCTCCGACCTGGTGGACAGCGGCCACATCGTGACCCGGGTCGGCGGCATGGACGACGGCGAGACCTCGACCCGGCTTCTCCAGGAGGTGCTCGATGGACTCCGCGCTCGTCTCTGACGGCACTTATGTGCGCGACACCGTACGGACCTCGGTCAAGCTGCTGATCGTCGGTCACTTCGCCGTCGGCAAGACGACGATGGTCGGCACGTTGTCGGAGATCCGGCCGCTGCGCACCGAAGAGCGGATGACGCAGGCCGGCGCCCTGATCGACGACCTCGCCGGAGTGCCCGACAAGGAGACGACCACCGTCGCGATGGACTTCGGCCGGCTGACGCTGAGCGAAGAACTCGTGCTGTACCTGTTCGGCACCCCGGGGCAGCACCGGTTCACCCAGCTGTGGCACGACCTGTCGCGCGGCGCCCTCGGCGCCCTCGTGCTCGCGGACACCCGGCGGCTGGAGCAGTCCTTCGACATCATGAGCTTCCTCGAGGAGCAGAAGCTCCGTTACGCCGTCGCCATCAACCGGTTCGACGGCGCGCCGGTCTTCAGGGAGGAGGAGCTGCGTGAGGCCCTCGACCTGCTGCCCTCGACGCCGCTGATCTTCTGTGACGCCCGGAACCGCGCGTCCTCGACCCGCGCGCTGATCACCCTGGTCGAGTACCTCATCGCGGTGCAGAACGGGAGCATCCGTGAGTTCTGAGACGCGCAGGGACGCGTTCGCCACCGGATGCCCCGCCCACGGCGGGCGGACGCCGCTGTACGGCCCGGAGTTCGCCGCCCGCCCCCGGCAGGTCTACGACGCGCTGCGCCGGTACGGCGCGGTGGCCCCCGTCGAGCTGGCCCCGGGTGTTCCGGCGTCCCTCGTCATCTCGTACAACGCGGCGCTCGACGTGCTGCGCGACCCCGTCACCTTCCCGAAGGACGCCCGCCGGTGGCAGCGGAGCGTCCCGTCCGACTGCCCGGTCCTGCCGTTCATGATGTACCGGCCAGCCGTCAACCTGACGGACGGCGCGGCGCACACCCGGCTGCGCGCGGCCATCGCCGATGGCCTGTCCAGGATCGACCCGAACACCGTGCGCGAGTCCGTCGAGCGCAACGTCGACACGCTCATGCGAGGCTTCTCCGAGAAGGGCTCGGTGGACCTGCGCGCCGAGTACGCCCTGGTGCTGCCCATGCTGGTGTTCAACGAGATCCTGGGCTGCCCGCCCGAGATCGGGGAACGCATCGTCACGGGCATGCGGGGTGTCGTCGAGAACGTCGACGCGGCAGACAACAACCAGCTCGCGGTCAAGGCCGTGGCCGAACTGGTCGCGCTCAAGCGCGCCCGGCCCGGCCAGGACCTGACGTCCTGGCTGATCGAACACCCGTCCGGGCTCACCGACCAGGAGGTGATCGAGCAGATCTTCCTGCTCGTGGGCCTCGCCACCGAGACGGAGCAGAACCTCATCGTCAACGCGCTCCTCCTGCTGCTGTCCGACGACCGGTTCGCCGGTGACCTGTCGGGCGGCAACCTGCCCGTCGAGGACGCGCTCGAAGAGGTCCTATGGGCCGACCCACCGGTGGCGAACTGGGCGATCAGCTACCCCACGCAGGACGTCGCCCTGCACGGTGTCCTGCTGCCGGCGGACCAGCCGGTCGTCATCGGCTTCGCGGCCGCCAACACCGACCCGGCTGCCATGTCTATGAGCCGGGCGGGCAACCGCGCCCACCTGGCCTGGGGTGCCGGTCCGCACAAGTGCCCGGCGCAGAGCCAGGCGCGAACGATCGCCTCGATCGCCATTGAGAGGGTGCTCGACGCGCTGCCGGACCTCGAACTGGCCGTCCCCACGAGCGGGCTGGAGTGGCGGCCCGGGTTCGCCCAGCGCGCCCTGGTCTCGCTGCCGGTGCGCTTCGCGCCCGTCCACATTCCGCCGCGTCCGACCCCCGGCACCCAGGGGATGGGCCGGGCGGGCGGTCTCGCGGCGGCGCTGCTCGACGCCGGTCCCCGGCGCAGCAACCCCCTGACCCGCTGGTGGCGCGGCGAGTGAACCTCCGCCGGGATTGATCCGCCCGCCCCGTACGCCCGGGTGACCCCCGTACGGTACGAAGGCCGCCGAACGGGCCCGTACGCTGTGACGGATGGAGATCCAAGGACACCGCGGGGCGCGGGGACTGTGGCCGGAGAACACCATCGCGGGGTTCGCCAGAACCCTCGAACTCGGCGTCGACGTGCTCGAACTGGACGTCGCGCTCACTGCGGACGGGGTTCCGGTGCTCCATCACGACCAGGCGCTGAACCCCGGGACCGTACGGGACCGGGGGCCGTGCCGGCCCGGCGACCCGCTCTACCCCTACGCCGGCCGGCCGATCCGGGAGCTCACCCTCGCGCAGGTCAAGACGCTCGACGCGGGGATCCTGAACACGCGGTTCGAGGCGACGCAGACGCCGATCCCCGGCGCGGAGGTGCCGACGCTGGCGGAGCTGTGCGAGCTCGTCGCCCCGCACGACGTACGCCTGTCCGTCGAGATCAAGACCGACCCATCGTGGCCGGACATCGAGACGATCACGGTCGCGGCCGTGAAGGTGCTGGAGTCGTACGGACTGCTGGAGCGGGTGCGGCTGCTGGCGTTCGACTGGCGGGTGCTGGGCGTGGCCCGGGAACTGCTGCCCGGCGGGCAGCGCGTCGCGCTGGTCGAGCCGGACACGCTCGACGCGTCGTGGATGGCCGGGCGGGACCCGGCGGGCGGACTGATCGCCGCCGCGGCCGACGCCGGGGCGACCATGCTCTCCCCGAAGCGGGTCATGGTCGTCCCGGAACTGGTCGCGGCGGCGCACGCGCGTAACCTGCGGGTCGTCCCCTGGACGGTCAACGATCCGGCCGAGATGCGGCGGCTCATCGCCTTCGGCGTGGACGCGATCGTCACCGACTACCCCGACCGTCTCCGTACGGTGCTGGGCCGCTGAACGCTCGGCGGGTCAGAGCCAGCCGTTGCGGCGGAAGCCGCGATAGAGAACGAAACAGGCCGCCGCGATGACGCCCACGGCGAGCAGGTAGCCGTACTTCCAGTGCAGCTCCGGCATGTGGTCGAAGTTCATGCCGTACACCCCGGTGATCGCCGTGGGCATCGCGAGGATCGCCGCCCACGCGGAGATCTTGCGCATGTCGTGGTTGTCGGTGACGGTCACCTGGGTGAGGTGCGCCTGAAGGATCGGGGTGAGCAGCTCGTCGCAGGACTCGACCTGCTCGCGTACGCGGGCGAGGTGGTCGTCGACGTCGCGGAAGTACTCCCGGATCTCGGCCGGGACGAACCGGCGGGCGGCGAGGTTGCGCAGGGGGCCGGACAGCGGGCCGACGGCGCGCTTGAGCTGGATGACCTCGCGCTTCAACCGGTAGATGCGCTCGGCCTGGTTGGTGGCGTCGGCGGAGAAGACGTTCTCCTCGACCTCGTCGATGTCCTGCTGGACGGCGTTGCCGACGCAGATGTAGTCGTCGACGACCCGGTCGATGATGGCGTGCAGGACGGCGGCGGGGCCGAGGGCCAGCCGCTCGGGGTTGTCCTCGAGACGCTGCCGGACGGGCGCGAGCGCGCCGTGCTCACCGTGCCGCACGGTGACGATGAAGTCGGGCCCGCAGAAGATCATGATCTCGCCGGTGCGCACGGTCTCCGTGCCACCGCGCTCGACGTATCCGACCGTCTTCATGACGACGAACTGCACGTCGTCGTAGCGTTCGAGCTTCGGCCGCTGGTGGGCGTGGACGGCGTCCTCCACGGCGAGCGGGTGCAGGCCGAACACCTCCGACAGCCGCTCCAGCTCGGCGGCGTCGGGCTCGTGCAGCCCGACCCAGACGAAGCGGCTGCGCGGCTCGGCGCCCTCCGGAAGGTCGTCGGGGGCGCGGACCAGCTCGACGGCCTCGGCGAGACTGGTGGTGCCGACGCGCTCGCCGTCGACGTACGCCGCCCAGTCGATGAGGGCGGACCGCTGGTTGATCGACTCACCGGCCGCGATGCGACCGGGACGGGCGAGCGGCTTGAACAGGACGCGGGTCGCGCGTCCGGGGCGAACCCTGGTCATGGCCATGAGGGATCCTTCCCTGGCCCGGCCGCACGCGCGACGGCGCGCGTCGACCCGAGATCAGAGCGGGGAGCGCGCGCCGGAGGCGGCCGGACGCCGAGTAGAGGTGGTCGGACTGTGAGGAGGCTCGGCGTTACTGCAAGGATCGCCAGGACTCATTTCGACCACCTCCTTCGGTCAGGGGCGTCAGAGCGCGGCCTCTGAGGTTACACCGGGAAATAAGGACGCCCGGCGGCGCCCGCCGGTTCACAGGTTTCCCGGATTATTTCGGAAATCACGCGTCCGGTCCCGTGGAGGATCAACGCCGCGGCCCCACCGCTCCTTCCCTCGCCTGCCCGCAGACCCGGGTGCGCCGCGACTTCCCTCGCCGGCCCGGGAAACGGGAGATCTCGGTAGGCTTCCCTGCGTGCGAGTCCTCGTTCTCGGCTCGGGCGGGCGCGAACACGCGCTGATCCGCTCCCTTGCCCAAGACCCCGACGTCACCGCGCTGCACTGCGCCCCCGGAAACGCCGGCACCGGCGCGCTCGCGGACAACCATGTCCTGGATCCCACCGATCCGGTCGCCGTGGTCGAGCTCGCGCAGCGCCTGGCGGTGCAGCTCGTCGTGATCGGCCCCGAGGCGCCGCTGGTCGCGGGTGTGGGCGACGCTCTGCGCCGGGCCGGGTTGCTGTGCTTCGGCCCCGACGCCGCCGCGGCGAGGATCGAGGGCTCGAAGGCGTTCGCCAAGGAGATCATGGCGGCGGCCGGTGTCCCGACCGCCGACTCCCGGGTGTGTGAGAGCACCGACGGCGTGAACGCCGCGCTGGACGCGTTCGGGCCGCCGTACGTCGTGAAGGACGACGGCCTGGCCGCCGGCAAGGGCGTCGTCGTCACCGAGGACCGTGCGATCGCCGCGCGGCACGCCGCCCAGTGCGAGCGGGTCGTCATCGAGGAGTTCCTCGACGGCCCGGAGGTCTCGCTGTTCGCGCTGACCGACGGGACGACGGTCGTCCCGCTGCTGCCGGCGCAGGATTTCAAGCGAGCCTACAACGACGACCAGGGGCCCAACACCGGCGGCATGGGCGCCTACACGCCGCTGCCCTGGGCGCCGGCGGGCCTGGTCGACGAGGTCGTGCAGACGATCATCCAGCCGACCGTCGACGAGCTGCGGCGCCGCGAGACCCCGTACACCGGCGTGCTGTACGCCGGGCTCGCGCTGACGTCGAAGGGCGTCCGGGTGATCGAGTTCAACGCGCGGTTCGGCGACCCGGAGACCCAGGTCGTCCTGGACCGGCTGGCGACCCCGCTCGGTTCGCTGCTGCAGGCGTGCGCGGTCGGCGGGCTGGGGTCGGCCCCGGCGCTGGAATGGCGGCCGGGCGCGGCGGTCACCGTCGTGGTCGCGGCGGAGAACTACCCGGGCAGGCCCACCGTCGGCGACCCCATCGCCGGGCTGGAGGAGGCCGACGCGGTGGAGGGCGCGTACGTCCTGCACGCGGGCACCAAGCTGGAGCGGGGCCTGCCGGTCTCGGCCGGTGGGCGGGTGCTCGACGTGGTCGGCACCGGCCCGGATCTGGCCGCGGCCCGCGCGGCGGCGTACACCGCGGCGGAGCGGATCCGGCTGCGCGGCGCGCACTACCGCACGGACATCGCCGCCAAGGTCTGACGTCCTCATCATCGTGGCGGCTCTCCTGACGGAACGGAGAAGTTGATCTAGAGTCCGGTGTTGATCTTGGTCCTCCGGAAGGGATGACTGTCATGCGCCGTTCAGCCGGACTCACCCTGGCCACGCTCCTCCTGACGGCCGGTACCTGCGGCACCGCCCTCGCCGGGACCCCGGCCCGCGAACCGGGCACCGCCCCGCGAACCGCCACCGGCACGGCACGGGCCGCCACCGGCACGGCACGGGCCGCCACCGGCACGGCACGGGCCGCCACCGGAAGGGCGCGAGCCGCCACCGGAAGGGCGCGGGCCGCCGCTCTCACCCGGCTGCACGCCACCTCGTCCCACGCGTTCGTCGACTCCGCCGGGACGACCCACCTGCTGACCGGCCCGAACATCCAGCCGGTCTGGGACGCCCACGACACGGGCACCTGGGGGCAGTCGACGTACGACTCGATCAAGGCCAAGGGCTTCACCGCGGTCCGCATGGTCCTGTTCTGGGACATGTTCCAGCCGACCGAGGCCGAGTGGAACGAGACGGCGTTCGCCACCCTGGCCACGGCGGTCACGCGGGCGAAGGCCGCCGGTCTCTACGTCATCCTCGACTGCGTCCACATGTCCGGCGGTAACGACGGCCAGGAGCACGTGCCCGGCTGGGCGCAGGTCACGCCCGACGACACGACCGAGGGCCTGGACGCGGTGGTCGAGAACGGCCTGGGCTTCCTGCAGACGATCGCCAACCGGTACCAGGACGAGCCGGCGATCGCGGCGTACGACCCGGTCAATGAGCCGTTCCGCTCCTCCACGAGGTCCGCGCGACTGCTGTCCGACTACACGAAGATCGTGAACGCGATCCGCGCCAAGGACGGCGTCACGAACATCATGCTGGAGCCGTCGTACGGCGACTCGAAGGTGCCCGCCTCGTCGTTCTCATCGTTCACGCCGACGAACCGCGGCAACCTCATCTGGTCGGTCCACGACTACTACAACGGGGCCGCCAAGAGCGGCTACACGAACGGCTACGACAACTCCACCGGCCTGGGCATGGTCCCGAACCCCTCCGACGGCACCACCGGCTACAACTCCGCGAACAAGGCCGGGCTCGCCTCCCACCTGCAGGTCCAGCTCGACCTGGCCAAGACGGAGGGCCTGCCGGTCTGGATCGGCGAGTTCGGCATCGGCGCCGGCGCCACCGGCCACGACCAGTACGTCAAGGACAAGGTCGCGCTCTACAAGTCCAAGGGCCTGGACTACGCCTGGTGGGAGTACTCCTCCGGCAACGGGAGCGGGCCGTTCAGCATGGTCGACGCGAATGAGAACTGGCGGTCCTGGGTGAGCTACCTGTTCTGACCCCTGGGACACTGGAAGGGTGATCGAGCGCTACACCCTTCCGGAGATGGGCCGCGTCTGGAGCGACGCGCACAAGTACGAACTGTGGTGCCGGGTCGAGACCCTGGTGCTCGAGGCGCACGCGAAGGCGGGCACCGTCCCGGCGGACGTCGTCGAGCCGGTGCGCGCCGCCCCGCCGCCGACCCCCGAGCGGGTCGCCGAGATCGAGGCGACGACCCAGCACGACGTGATCGCGTTCCTGTCCGCGTGGGCCGACAACACCAGGCCCCGCGAGGCCGCGGCGTACGTCCACTTCGGCATGACGTCCTCGGACCTGCTCGACACGGCCCTCGCGGTGCAGCTCGTCGAGGCGACCGACATCCTCCTCGCCAAGGCCGACGCCCTCGTCGCGGCGCTGCGCGACCACGGACTGGCGCACCGCGACACGCTGCGCGTCGGCCGTACCCACGGCATCCACGGCGAGCCGGACGTCTGGGGGCACCGGGTCGCCGACTTCGCGTTCGCGATGGCGCGCTCCCGTGACCGGCTGCGCCGCGCCCGTGCGGCCGTCGGGGTCTGCGCGATCTCCGGCGCCGTCGGCACCTACTCCAACATCGACCCGGAGGTCGAGCGGTACGTCGCCGCCGAGCTCGGGCTCACCCCGGCCGACGTGTCCACCCAGGTGGTGATCCGCGACGGCATCAGCGAGTGGGTCTCCACGCTCGCGATCATGGCCACGGTCTGCGAGGCGATCGCGCTGGAGGTCCGCCACGGCCAGCGCACCGAGGTCCGTGAGCTGTGGGAGCCGTTCGGGAAGGGCCAGAAGGGCTCCTCCGCGATGCCGCACAAGAAGAATCCGATCATCTCCGAGCGCCTGGCCGGAATGGCCCGGATCGTGCGCGCCCAGGTGGTCCCGGTCCTGGAGGGCATCCCGCTGTGGCACGAGCGGGACATCTCGCACTCCTCCACCGAGCGGATCGCGCTGCCCGACGCCGCCATCGCGCTCGACTACATGCTCAACCTGACACACCGCCTGGTCACCGGCCTCGTCGTCGACGCCGAGCGGATGCGCGCCAACCTCGAGTCGACCGGCGGGCTGATCTACACGAGCACCGTCCTGCTGGAGCTCGTCAACGCCGGGATGTCCCGCGACGACGAGGCGTACCCCCTCGTGCAGCGCGCCGCGATGGAGACCTGGGAGACCGGGACGCCGTTCCGCGAGACTCTGCGTACCCAGGCGGCCGCGGCGGGGCTGACCCTCGACGAGGCACGGCTCGACGAGGTCTGCCGGCCGGAGCGGTACGTCGAGCGCCTCGACGGCGTCTTCCAGCGCCTCGCCGCCCTGAGCTGACGCGGGAGAAATGCGATCATGGTGGGGTACGAAGGGAGCTCCGCCATGACCGCCGTCGTCCGCGAGCTGAACGTCTATCCCATCAAGAGCGCCGGCGGCACGCCGCTGACCCGCGCCGAGCTCCTCCCGGAGGGGTTCCAGCACGACCGGGCGTTCATGCTGATCCGCCCGGACGGGCGGCACCTGTCGCAGCGGGAGATCCCGCGCATGGCGCTGCTGCGCCCGTCGTACGACGGCGTGAAGCTGACCGTGGGTTTCGCCGGGACCGGGCCGGACGCGCCGCTCGGCCACGCGGTCCCGGCCGACGGGCCGGTGCTGGACGTCACGGTGCACGGCAACCCCTGTGCGGGCGTCGACCAGGGCGACGAGGCCGCGGAGTGGTTCACCGCCGCGCTCGGCCGCGAGTGCCGCCTCGTCGGGTTCACCGGCCGGCGCCCGACCAAGGTCGGCGGCGGCACGGTCCGGTTCGCCGACGAGTTCCCGCTGCTCATCGTCTCAGTGGAGTCTCTGGCGGAGCTGAACTCCCGCCTCGACGAGCCCCTGCCGATGAACCGCTTCCGGCCCAACATCGTGGTGGAGGGCCTCGGCGCGTGGGGCGAGGACTCCGTGCGCTCCCTGCGGATCGGCGAGGTCGAGCTGGAGCTGGTCAAGCCCTGCGCCCGGTGCGTGATCACGACCACCGACCAGGAGACCGCCGTCAAGGGCCGGGAGCCGCTGCGCACCCTGGCGACCTACCGGACCCTGGTGTTCCCGGACGGCGACCGCGGCGTCATCTTCGGCCAGAACGCCGTCCCCCGCGCCCTCGGCGCCATCGCCGTCGGCGACGCCGTGGAGGCCACCCGGCGCGACTGAGCGGTGCCGGGCGGGTCGTGTCCCCATAACGGACACGCTGCCCGGCGGCCGCACCGGGCGTCACCGCCCGCCTCACCGCCGTACGGCGGGCACGGCGCGCCGCAGATACCACACGCACCCGTGGGTATGCTCATGGCTCAGGTTCGTACAAGTGAAACGCTGAACGCATCGGCCAGCCCGGTCGCCGAGGTCCGCGAGGCCCCAACAAACCTGCGGCCCGCCGCATCTAACAAATCGGCGCTACCACGCCAGACCGGAAGTTTCGGTCATGCCACGGAGCGCCCGATGGAATACTGGGGCCGCCCGTGTCACACGCGCGGCACTCGTGACCCGCCGACCGACCGAGCGGGCAGTCTAACTTCACCGCAGCCAAAGGAGCACCGGCGATATGAGCTTGGGCCACGAGGTCCGTTACCGCGTGCGGGGCGGCGCCGAGTTGAACGGCACCGTGTTCGTCCAGGGCGCCAAGAACGCCGTCCTGCCGATGATCGGCGCCTCCCTGATGGCGGCCGAGGGGCGTACGGTCCTCCGGAACGTGCCGATCATCGAGGACGTGAAACGCGCGGTCGAGCTGGCCCAGGCGGTCGGCGCGAAGGCCGAGCTGCACGAGGCCGAGCGCACCCTGGTGATCGACGCGTCGCAGCTGACCAGCCCGGTCCTGCCCGAAGAGATCGCCTCGCGGTTCCGTGGCTCGTTCCTGTTCGTGCCGGCCCTGCTGCACCGGCTCGGTGAGGCGGTGATCGAGGGCGTCGGCGGGTGCAACCTCGGCAGCCGCAACCTCGACTTCCACTACAACGGTTTCAAGCGCATGGGCGCGACCGTCACCGAGCAGGTGAGCGACGACGGCCGCGGCAGCATCCACGTCAAGGCCGGGCAGCTGCAGGGCGGCACGCTCTACCTCGACACGCCGTCGCACACCGGCACCGAGAACCTCCTCATGGCCGCCTCGCTCGCCGAGGGAACCACGCTGATCAAGAACTGCGCCCTCGAGCCCGAGGTCCTGGACGTCATCCAGCTCCTGCAGCGGATGGGCGCGCGCATCACCGGCGGCGGCACCGGCTTCATCACCGTCGAGGGCGTCGACCGCCTCACCGCGGTCCAGCACACGGTGATGCCCGACCGCATCGACGCGGGCGTGCTGGTGATGGCGGCCGCCGCGACGGGCGGCGAGATCAGCCTGGTCGGCGCCTCGCTCGAGCACCTCGGCGTCGCCGCCGACAAGCTGGAGCAGATGGGCGTGGAGTTCGCGCAGGAGGGCGCCGTGCTGCGCGTCCGCCGCGACCGGCCGCTGCGGCCGATCAACGTGATCACCGACGAGTACCCCGGCTTCGCCACCGACCTCCAGTCGCCGATCATGGCGCTGTCCTGCCTCGCCGACGGGCCGAGCTACATCTACGAGCGCATCTTCGACGGCCGGTTCAAGCTGGCCGACGAGCTGGTACGGATGGGCGCCGACATCGAGGTGAACGGCAACCGCGCCAAGGTCAACGGCGCGACGCCGCTGCGCGGGGCCGAGGTCGTCGCCCACGACCTGCGCACCGGCAGCGCGCTCGTGCTCGCGGGCCTCGTGGCGGAGGGCGAGACCACCATCACGAACGGCTACTACCTGGACCGCGGCCACTCGCACATCGCGGAGCGGCTGAACGCCCTGGGCGCGGACATCGAGCGCCTGGTCTGATCTCCGGCGCGTACGCCCCGTTCCGGCCCCGGTGTGAACTCCGGCCCGTGGCCGGGGCGGGGCGTACGACCGTAACGGACCAAAATGATCACAGCATTCCCGACCCGCACTGACCTAACCGGTTAGTAATATTCTCCTCACCGGACGCTCTCCACTAGTGGTTTTTCGACGCTCTCTTAACCGATTTCGCTAAGACGCGTCACATACCACGGGCCTCCGGCGATCTGCCCAATGAGGTGTTAGTTCACGGAGCTGGGGCGGACGACCAGATGAGGGGCGTCAGTGCGATGAGTCATGCGTTGGGTGAGGGCCGTGCGTCGACGGCCGCGAGCGAGGACCCGCGGCGGGTGGGACCGGCCGAAAGCCGCCTGGAGGCGCTACGGCGCCGGGAGGGGCGGACATGAGCGGACCTCGGGGCGGATCGGTGACGCCCGATCTGACCATCGGCGTCGTCGGACCACACGACCTGGTCGAGCGGGTCATGCTCATGGGCCACGGCCCCACTCCGGTGCCGAGCCGCCTCGTCGCGGCCGCGTACCGCGACGAGCAGGAGGCCGCGGACAAGGTCGTACGGCTCGGGTCGGGGGTGGACGTCTGCCTGTTCGCCAGCCCGGTCCCGTACGAGTTCGCGCGTAAGGCCGGCGTCCTCACGATGCCGGCGACCTTCGTTCCCCTGAACGGCGCCGCGCTGCAGGGGGCGCTCCTGCGCGCCGCGCTCGACGAGAACCACGAACCGTCGCGCGTCAGCATCGACGTGCTGAGCCGCGCGGAGGTCGAAGAGGCGTACGGCGAGATCAATCTCAGCACCGAGCACGTGCACTTGCGGGAGGAGGCGGCCGGACCGGGGACCCTGGCAGCCTTTCACGAGCGTTTGTGGCGCCGCGGCGCCACAAGTGTCGCGCTCACTTGCGTGCACGCGACGGCGGAGCGGCTCGAACTGGCCGGCGTGCCGACGCTCCGCATCCGGCCGACGGGCGCGGCGATCCGGTCCGCGCTGCAGACCTCGGCGCTGCTCGGCGCCCATCACCGGCTGGAGGAGTCCCAGCTCGTCGTCGTGGTCGTGGACGTTCCCACGCTGCGCGAGACGCCGCGGCGCGTCACGCCGCGCTACTGGCGCGAGGAGCTGAAGCTGTCGCTGCAGCGCCTCCTCCTCCAGGAGGCGCACCGGATGAGCGCCGCCGTCTGGCCGCTCGACGACCACAGCTACCTCGTCACCGCGACGCGCGGCTCGATCACGGCCGCGACCGAGGGGTTCCGCACGCCGCCGTTCGTCGAGCGGGTCCGGGAGGAGCTGGGGCTGGCCGTCGAGGTCGGCATCGGCATGGGCCGTACCGCCCAGGAGGCGGAGACGCACGCGCGGGCGGCGCTGGCCCGCTCGCAGACGTCGCAGCGGGCGCAGGGCTTCGCGCTCGACCGGGACGGCCGGGCGCTCGTGCCCGCCCCGCGGACCCCGCCGCGCGCTCCGGCGCCGGCCAAGCCGAAGGGCCTGGAGATCCTCGCCCGCCTGGCCGACAAGCTCGGTGACCAGCCGGGCGAGGAGGGTCCCGACGGCCGGCAGCCGCTCATTGTGGACGCGGAGAACGCCGGGAAGATGCTCGGCGTCACCCCGCGCACGGCCCGGCGGCTGCTGCGGACGCTGGTGGAGGAGGGCCTCGCCTGGCCCCTGCCGCCGAACCGCACCCCGCAGCCGGGCCGTCCCCGGCAGCTTTACCGGCTGATCGTCGAGAAGCTCGGGCCGAAGACCGGCTGATCCGCCGGCTGATCCGCCGGCCGTTCCGTCAGCCGGCCTGTCAGCCGATCTGTCAGCCGGATTGTCAGCCGATTTCGTCGCGCGGTGGGCCGCCCGGACGTCCCGGGACGGCCCACAGCGCGGCGCGGACCTCCGCGACGATCCCGGATGCGGGATCCGGGGGCTGCCCGGGCAAGCGGCCCCTTCGGGCATGACCGAATCCGGCCACTTCAGCGCGTTCCCTCAACGCCACGAGGGCGGCGAACGTCGCATACGTAGTGTCGGGCCCCCGGCGCTCTCCGTCGTTCGAACCAAGGAACGTCATGGACGGAAACCGAACGGTTCCCGGATACCGGCAGATCCGCGTCCTCGGCCAGGGCGCGTCGGGCACGGTCGTCCTGGCCGTGCACGAGGCGACCGGCACGCCCGCCGCCATCAAGTACCTGTCGGAGGAACTCAGGGCCGACGCCGAGTTCCTCGACCGGTTCCGGGCGGAGGCGCGGCTGATGGCCGAGCTGGCCGATCCCCACGTCGTACGCCTGTACGAGTACTACGAGACGCCGGCGACCGCCGCCTTCGTCATGGAGCTCGTCGACGGCGTCACGCTCAAGGACGTCCTGAGGACCCAGGGCCCCACGGGCCCGGAGGCCGCCCTGGTGGTCCTGAAGGGCTCGCTGCGCGGCCTGGCGGCCGCGCACGCCGCCGGCGTCGTCCACCGTGACTACAAGCCCGCCAACGTCCTCGTCGGCGACGACGGCGAGAGCCGGCTCGCGGACTTCGGCATCGCGGTCCGCGCGGACGAGCACGCCGCCGCCTCCGGCACGCCCGCCTACATGGCGCCCGAGCAGTGGACGACCGGCGCCGTCGGGCCGGCCACCGACGTGTACGCCGCCACCGGCGTGTTCTACGAGTGCCTCACCGGCGAGCGCCCGTACCCCGTCGACGGGCTGTGGGCGCTGGCCGCCGCGCACCGGCTCGACCCGATCCCGGTCGAGCGGGTGCCCCCGGAGCTGCGCGGACTGGTCGCGCGCGGCCTCGCCAAGGCCGCGGCCGACCGGCCGGCGTCGGCCGAGGCGTTCCTCGCCGAGCTGGAGGACGCGGCGCTCGCGGGGTACGGCCCGGGCTGGGAGGAGCGGGGCCGGGTCCGCCTCGCGGCCCTCGCCGCCCTGCTGGCATACCTGTTCCCGCTCGCCCGGCCGATCACCGCGGGCGGCACGGCCCTGGCGCTGACCCGCCTGGGGAGGAGCCGGCTCATGGTCGTGGCCGGGATGGCGGTGGGCGCGATCGTGGCGGGCGGCGGCGGGGCGTACGTCCTGGCCGACTCCCACCACCGCCTCGGCGTCGGCGCGGCCGCCACCTCGACGCCGTCCGTGGTGGCCGAGCCGAACCCCTCCCCGAGCGAGACCGAGTCGCCGTCGCCGAGCCCGACGCCGTCGGACAGCCCCACGCCGGCCGCGTCGCCGCCCACATCCGGGACGACGTCGCCACCGGCCCCCGCGTCCCCCGGCGCGACCACTCCGGCGAAGGGCCCGACCAAGCCGGTGGTGGTCGTCCCGAAGCCCACGCCCAAGCCCGTGAAGAGCACGCCCACGACGGTCACGGGCCTCAGCGTCGACGGCGTCACCGTCGGCGCCGCCGCGAACGGCGCCGCCCCGAACCGCGCCGCCGCCGCGGCCTCGGGTTACGTGGTGACGGCGACCGTCACCGTGACGGTCAGCGGCCCCGGGACCGTGGGCGTCACGGTGGTCTTCGCCTCCGGGGAGCAGTCCGTGTCCGGCGAGGCGAGCGTCGAGGGGGCCGGCAGCCACCAGGTGACGGTGACGCGGGAGCTCGGGCAGTGCGTCCGGGTGGTGACCGCCGACGCCTCGTCGGGCGGTCGTTCGGCCGGTGGAAAGGGGCAGTGCCCCGCGGTGGGGGACTGAGCCATGGACGAGACCCGGCGCGACATGGACGAGACCCGGCGCGACGTCGGCGAGACGTGGCGCGACCGGGGTGAGACGGGCCACGGTTCCGACGAGACCCTGCCGTCGGCGACCGGCGGATCCGACGACCTCCTGCCGTACGCGGTGCCGGAGCGGTCCCGGGACGGCCGCGGCCCGGGATTCGGGGACACCGGGGACACCGGCGCCTCGCGGCCCGGGGACGCCGCGACGCTGCGGTTCGGGCCGGGCGTCCCGGCGGAGGTCGCGAAGAGGTGGAGCGGGGCCGGACGGCGCCGGCGGCTCGGGCGCCGGATCGCCGGCGGTCTGCTGACCCTGGGCGTCGCGGTGCTCGCCGGCCTGATCGTGTGGTGGCTGCTGCGCGGCGGTCCCGGGGTCGCCGTGACGGGCGTGAGCGTGAGCGCGCCGGCCACGACGCAGTCCTGCGACACGACCGTACGACTCGTCGGGACGATCCGGACCAACGGCGGCTACGGCGACGTCAGGTACCGCTGGCGGCGCAGTGACGGCCAGGTCTCCGGAGTCCTGTCCGAGAGCATGCGCAAGGGGCAGCGCTCGGTCCAGGTCCCGCTGCGCTGGACCGTGAAGGGCGAGGGGACCCTGCACGCGGTCGCGACCCTGGAGATCGTCGGGTCGGACGGGACCGGCCCGCAGGCCTCCGGCGCCTTCGAGTACGTCTGCGGCTGAACGACCGTTCCGGCGCGATCCGTGGGGTCAGGGGCCGGAAAAGGGCGTGGCGCGGAGAACGCCCCAGCCACTACCGTGTAATGAGCCATGACCACACAGACTCATGACTCCCGCTCGCCGCTGACGTGGGCGACCCTGTCGATCGTGTACGTCGTCTGGGGCTCGACCTACCTCGGCATCCACTACGTCGTCCAGACGATGCCGCCGCTGGTCAGCGCCGGGCTCCGGTTCGTCGTCGCGGCCGTCGTGCTCGGCGCCGTCCTGGTGATCCTGCGCGGCCCCTCCGTGCTGCGCGTGCCGTGGCGCCGTCTCGGCACCGCCGCCCTCGTCGGCCTGTTGCTGCTGACCGGCGGCAACGGCATGGTCGGCATCGCGGAGCAGCACATCTCCTCGGGCCTGGCCGCGCTGCTCGTCGCGAGCGTTCCGCTGTGGCTCGTCGTGTTCCGGGTGGCCACCGGCGACCGCCCGCCGGTCACGACGGTCGCGGGGGTGCTCGTCGGCTTCGGCGGGCTGGCGCTGCTGACCCTCACCCGCGGCGGCGGCTCGGGCGACGTGACCGGCGTGGTGGTGGTCCTGGTCGCCTCACTGTCGTGGTCGATCGGATCGTTCCTGTCCTCCCGGCTGCCGATGCCGGAGAACCCCTTCGCCGCGAGCGTGTACGAGATGGCCGCGGGCGGTGTCGCCCTGCTCGCCGCCGGCTTCGGGCGCGGCGAGACGCTGCACCTCGGCGAGGTCTCGCGGGCGTCCTGGCTGGGTCTGGCCTACCTGATCGTCTTCGGCTCGCTCGTGGCCTTCACGTCGTACGTGTGGCTGCTCGGCAACGCCCCGATCTCCCTCGTCGGGACGTACGCCTACGTCAACCCTGCGGTGGCGGTGCTGCTCGGCGTGGCGTTCGCGGGCGAGCACGCGACGTGGACGATCCTCGCCGGCGGACTGGTCATCATCCTGGGGGTCGGTCTCGTCGTGTCGACGGAGCGCCGCCCCCGTACGGACGCGGAGCCGGGTCCGGCGGCCGGGAGCGAACCGGCCGCCGAGCCAGCGGCTCAGGAACGGCCGCGGTAGGCCTCCGCGACGGCGAGGAAGGCGTCGTTCTCCTCGGGCGCGCCGATCGAGACGCGCGCGCCCTCGCCGGGGAACGGCCGGACGCTGACCCCGGCGGCGTCGCAGGCCGCGGAGAAGTCCATGGTGTCCTCCCCGAGGCGCAGCCACACGAAGTTCGCCTCGGTGGGCGGCACCGTCCAGCCCTGGCCCAGCAGCGTGTCGCGGACCCGCTCGCGCTCCTTGACGGTCGCCTCGACGCGTTCGAGGAGCTCGGCCTCGGCCTCCAGGGACGCCACCGCGGCCACCTGGGCGACGGAGCTGACCGTGAACGGCAGGTAGGTCTTGCGCACCTGCTCGGCGATGTGCGGCTGGGCGACCATGAAGCCGATCCGCAGGCCCGCCAGCCCGTACGCCTTGGAGAAGGTGCGCAGGACCGCGAGGTTCGGCCGGTCGCCGTAGAGCGTGAGCCCGTCCGGGACCTCGGGGTCGCGGATGTACTCGTGGTAGGCCTCGTCGAGCACGACGAGGCAGTCCTCCGGCACCCGGTCGAGGAACGCCTCCAGCTCCGGGCGCCGCACGACCGTGCCGGTCGGGTTGTTCGGGTTGCAGACGAAGATCAGGCGGGTCCGGTCGGTGATGGCGTCGGCCATCACCCGCAGGTCGTGGGTCTCCTCGGCCAGCGGCACGCGGACCGAGGTGACGCCGGCCAGGTCGGCGAGGGTGGGATAGGCCTCGAAGGACCGCCAGGCGTACACGACCTCGACGCCCGGCTCACCGACGGCCTCCAGCAGCATCTGGGCGACGCCGACGGACCCGCAGCCGACGGCGACATGCTCCGGGGGCACGCCGAACCGCCCGGCGATCGCCTCGACCAGCGCGACGCAGCCGTTGTCGGGGTACCGGTTGACGAGCCCGCCCGCGCCGCTGATCGCCTCGAGCACCGAGGGCAGCGGCCCGTACGGGGACTCGTTCGAGGACAGCTTGAACGACCGGCCCTCCGGTGACCGGGCGACCTTGCCGGGCTTGTACGCGACGTAGTCGTCGAGCACGGAACGGAAACGTGGACTGCGCTGCTCGGACACCCTTGTCCTCCCGGGACGGAGACGTACGGCCTCACTGTACGAAGCGAGGCGGGTCCCTGTCGCCACCAGGGCTTAGGCCTAGGAGCATCACTTGGTTCTCCTGCGGGCGTCCGCTCCACTGTCACATTCGGTCCAGGGCGGCGGCCATGAGCATCACCGCGGATGAGAGACCGCCGAAGAGAACGACCGCCGAGGCGGCAAGAGCGAGGCCGGGCTTGAGCAGGCGGCGCATTACCAGATAGCCCACCATGGTGGCCAGAAAGGCGAGCAGGGGAAGCCAGGGAACGAACAGCGACGTCGCACCCACAAGGAAGGCGCTGAGCAGAGAGGCCGCCACCCTGGCAGGTCCCTTGAGATCACGGCCGGTGAGCGCGTAAGTGACGGCCCCGGCGAGCACGGAACTGCCGACGAGCATCGCGATCATGAGCAGGTCGTCGAGGTTCATGGGTAGCCTCCGGTCTGGTGGATTCGCTGAAATGCGTTTGCTGCTCTGTATGATCCTGACCCGAGGCAAAAAGTTTGATCAACGGCTTCTGGAAATCCGCGTGCGAGGCGCCCTGGTCGAGCAGGGCGCGCACCGCCGCGTGCTAGGCGAGCGCCTCGAGTTCACGGATGAGCGCGCAGATGGCGATCACGCGGACGGTCTCGAAGTCGAACGCCTCGTCCGGCCACCAGCCGCGCTCGATGGCGGCGTCGGTGAACTCGTCGAGGTACTCCCGGAGGAACTGCGGGGTGAGTTCCCGGCCGGCCCCCGCGACGAGGTCGCGGATCGCCGCCGCGTGCTGGTCGACCGCGGCGGCGAGTCCCGGCAGACGTCCCATCGCCGCCACGCCGTCCTCGCCGACCTCGTCGATCATCTGGCGTACGAGCTCGCGTGCAACGTCCTCAGGCATGGCAGGAAGGTACCAAAACCGGACAAATGCCTCGTCAACAGCCCGGTCGCATCATCGGCGGGTGCAGTGACTCGGCGCTGCCCCGGCGGTAAAGGCGCGCGGGCCGCCCGCCGTCCCGCGTCGTCGTGCGGTCCGTCGGCACCAGGAACCCCTCGGCCTTCGTCACCTTCCGGTGGAAGTTCCGGGGATCGAGCGGCGTGCCCCACACGATCTCGTACACCCGCCGCAGCTCCGCGACCGTGAACTCCGGCGGGCAGAACGCCGCCGCGAGCGGGGAGTACTCCAGCTTCGCGCGGGCCCGCTCGACCCCGTCGAGGAGGATGCGGCGATGGTCGAACGCCGCCTTGTCGCGCTCGGTCAGGTCCCCGACCGGCTCCCACAGCACCTGCGCCCGGCTGGAGGCCGGCAGGTCCGGAGCGAGCCCCAGATACGCCACGCTGACCACCCGCTGCCGCGGATCGCGGTCCGGGTAGCCGTAGGTCGCCAGCTGCTCCAGATGCACCCGCACCCCGGCCAGGCCCGCCCGCTCGGCCATCAGCCGCTGGGCCGCGACGGGCAGGTCCTCGTCGAGTTGCACGAACCCGCCGGGCAGGGACCAAGCCCCGGGGGACGGCGGCCGGTCCCGGCGCCAGACGAGCGCGCACAGCCGATGCTCGCGAACCGTGAGGACGACGAGATCGACGGTGACGGCCACCCGCGCGTCGGTCATGCCGTTACGCTATCGGGCCGCGCGGCCTCCGAGGGCCGAGAGCGAACGCTCCGGCCCTCATCACATCAGGCGGCGTTCCTCGCCGGCCCGTACGCGATCGAAGGTCGAATGGACGGCAGGAACAGCTTCGGGTGTGGCCGGGTTCGGAACCGACCGGCACATCCCGGTCACCAGTTCACGGGCAACGTCTCCGGGAAGCGCCAGATCGTGCGGCCGTCCCAGCGGATCTCGTTCTCCGGAACGGCGAGTTCGATGCCGGGCAGGCGGGTGACGAGCGTAGTGAGGACGGTCTCAAATACCAGGCGGGAGAAGTGTTGACCCACGCAGGCGTGCTGGCCCGCGCCGAACATCAGGTGTTTGGTGCCAGTCCGGGAGTCGTCGAACTCCGCCGGGCGCTCAAAGACGGCCGGGTCGCGGTTGCCGCTGGCATACGAGTAGACCACCGACTCTCCTGCCGCGATGGTCACGCCGTCGAAATGCACGTCTTCGAGCGCGACCAGCGCTGGGCCGAATCCGACGAGCACCTGGGTGTACCGGGCGGTCTCTTCGATGAATCGGGGGATGCCGGCCGGGTCGGAACGGAACCTCTCCACCTGCCCAGGGCGTGTCAGCATGGCGTAAAGGATGTCGCCGAGCAGCGCGTTCGTCGGGGCGATGCCGATCGCCAGCAGCTGGCCCAGAGCCGTAATGATCTCTCCGTCGGTCAGCCCGCCGGAGTCGGCTATCAACCGGCTCGCCATGTCGCCGCCCGGATGCGCGCGACGTTCCTGGAGCAGTCCGCCCAGATAGCCGAACAAGCCCTTCTTGGCTGCAGCGGTTTCCTCGTGCCGCTCCGGTTCCATGCTGAAGAGCGAGGTGGTCCACCTGCGGATGTCATCCAGCACCGGCCGGGGGATGTCCATAAGGCGGCCCATGACGGTCAGCGGGACCCTGGAGGACACGGTCTCGATGAGATCGCCCGGCCGGCCGTGCCGCACCAGGTCGTCGATGGCCGCTTCGACTACCTGCTGCACGACTTCGGAGTAGGCACGCATCCGCCGGTGGTTGATGCCCTTGCCGATCGACTCGCGCATCATGGCCGACCGCGGGAGGTCTTTGCGCTGTACGGCATCCGGCGGCACGATGAACGTCGGCGTGACGCGAGGCGGGTCCACGGTGACGCCCAGCGCTGCCCTGGTGAAGCGGGAGTCGTTGGTCACGGCCTGGATGTCCGAGTAGCGGGACAGCAGCCAAGCGGGATCGCCGTAAGGGAGTGTGATCCGGGTGATCGGCGCGTCCTCGAGGAGGACGGCAAGGTCGGCGTCGAGTTCCAGACCGTCGATGGCCTGGCCGATCACCGGTTTGGGGGAGGGCGTCACGACGACGCCTTTCCGCTGAGCGCCCGGGTCAGGGATGGCGCGTCGTAGGCGTTCTCCCAATGCTCGGTGATCAGCCCGTCGGAGAACCGCCATAGTCCGCAGAAGGGCATGGCGACCTCGCCGTCGACCGACGCGCGGAGCGTACCGAGAACCGCGCCGAATGATTCGTTGGCGTGAATTGCTTCGACGTCCATGAGCAGGGTTCCGCGGGTCGCATCGAGCAGCGCCCGCTCGTGGCGGAGGACAGCCTGCTTGCCCTGCACCGGGGAATAACCAGGCGCACGGTCGGCGGGGTGCAGCTTCACGTCCTCCGTCGCGTACTTCTCCAACAGACTGAAGTCCTTGTACAGCAGGCGAAGCGTTTCCGCGTTCGGGTGCGGGGTGTCGATGGTCATGCGGGCCTCCACGGCTTCATTCGGGCGGCGGCTTCCTCCACCTCACGCCACTGGTCATCCGTCAGCCGGACGTCGCGCGCTGCCATGTTCTGTTCCAGATGCGCGATCGAGGTGGTGCCGGGAATCAGGATGGTGTTGGGCGACTGGCGCAGCAGCCAGGCGAGGGCGAGCTGAGCGGCGGTGGCACCGAAGTCGGCAGCCACCTCGGCGAGACGGCTGCCGGAACCGACCAGGTCGCCGTGGCCGAGCGGGAACCAGGGGATGAAGGCAATGCCTTCCTCCTCGACGTGGCGCAGCACTTTCTCGCCGGCCCGGTCGGCCACGTTGTACAAGTTCTCCACAGCGACGATCTCGGTGATGGCACGCGCCGCTGTGAGCTGCTCGATGGTGATCTCCGGCTGTCCGGACAGACCGATGTGACGAATCTTCCCCTCGGCCTGCATGTCGGTCAGGGCACCCAGCTGATCCTCGAGCGGAACCGTGCTGTCGATGCGGTGCAGCTGGTACATACCGATCTGCTCGACGCCCAGGCGTAGCAGACTGACTTCGACCTGCTGACGCAGGTACTCAGGACGGCCACAGGCGACGATGTACGGAGTTGTTCCCTCGCCGTGCTGCCAGTCCGTCGGCCCAGAGCGCAGCATCCCACCCTTGGTAGCGATGATCAGGTCTTCAGGGTACGGATGCAGCGCCGCGCGGATGATCTCCTCGTTGTACCCCGGTCCGTAGGAATCCGCAGTGTCGATGAACGTCACACCGAGCTCCACGGCGCGCCGCAGAACGGCGATGGCCTCCTCGGGCCGCTCGGGCGGACCCCACATACCCGGCCCGGTCAACCACATGGCGCCATAGCCCAGCCGGTTGACCGGCGTCTCCCCACCGAGCAGGAACTCGTTGGCCGACGATGTCGATACGGTCATGATCAATCCTTTCACGAGTTACCGCGCCAGGTGCCCAGCACCATCTCCGCGGTGATACCAGGCCCGAATCCCGCCAGCAGGCCACTGGCACCGTCCGGGATGTCCTGCCTCTCGAACGTCCTGCGTAGCGCGTCGAACACGACGGCGGAGGCGATATTGCCGTACTCCCGCAATGTCTCCCGGCTGAGATCGAACTTTTCCGGCTTCACTCCGAGGTACATCGAAAGGTCGTCCAGAATGCGCGGCCCGCCGGCATGGATGACGTACACGTCAAGCTCGTCGACGTGCCGGCTATTCTCGGCCACGAATTTCTCCAATTCCGGCGCGATCTGCCGCATAGTGCCAGGCACTCGCTTATCCAGCCGGAAATGAAACCCTGTTTCTCGCACCTCGTACGAGATCCAATCCTCTGTGTCGGCGACAATCCGGGAACCCACCCTGTCGATCATCAGTCCAGGCCGGTCGTGCCCGGTCACCACACAGGCCGCTACGGCATCGCCGAAGAGGCCATTGGACAGCAGATTGCCGACCTCGAGATCGGACGGTTGATAGCACAGGGAGCAGAACTCACAGGAGACGACCAACACATTGGCGCCGGGATGGGCGACGGCGAAGTCGTACGCGCGTCCGAGCGCGGCGCCCCCGGCGGCACACCCCAGTTGAGCGATGGGTATCTGCACGGTGTCCGACCGGAAACCGAGATTGTTGATCATCCAGGTACTGAGCGGCGGCATGGTGAACCCCGTGCAGGAGACGACGACGATCGCGTCGATGTCCCCCGCCTCCAAGGCGGCGTTCCGCAGCGCCTCGTCGACCGCCGAAGGTATCCTGCGCGTCGCCTGCTCCACGTAGATTCTGGTGCGTTCAGTCAGCCCCGGATGGGTCAGAGTCGCCTCAATGGGCTGGACCAGATGTCGCTTCAGCACACCCGTGTTGCGAATGAGTCGCAAGGCCAGCCCCAGCCGTGGATGATCAGAATGAAGCCGCTGCGCCAATTCAAGAGTGTCGTCCAAGGTAATGACGTTCTCCGGCACTGCTAGAGCAGGCTTGCAGATAACGGGCATCCGAGCTCCCTCTCTCCACTTGAAAATAAGTGCCGTCAGTAGTTGCCTGCCGACGCCAAAGTGTTTCCCGGACCAGCGATGGATGATGCGTGGTCGGACGCCGATAGGGCCGAACCATTCTGAGGTGGGCCGAAGCTCTTCCGCTGCTCGCGATCCGACAGATACGACAACACCGGTGCCGCGGCAAAAGTGATCGACTTTGTCAGGAAGCCATACGCTATCGCCACGGACAGGATGCCCATCGGCAGGACGGTCACCGACAGTACGGTGAATGCCAGGAAGACCACGGCGAATACGCCCTCTGCGGCAGCGCTCTGCAAAGCTGCGAACCTAGGCTGTATTCGGCGGAACTTATCGGTCCTTCGCCAGATGGCCTTCCGGCCCAGGAGAGCCGCCAGTGAGGCTTGGCCTATCGTGTAGGTGAGCGCCGTTGAGGCCAGCGCCCATCCGACGTAATCACGGATATCGAATCCCAGGATGTTCCGGCACAGGGTCCAGCGCAGGGCCTGCCTGCCGATGGATATGGCGGCGAGGGGGACGATCCAGGCAAGCGGCAAGGGCCAGGTATCGCGGTGCGCGATCATGGAGAGCAGGAGCGCCGGTCCGAGCACCAGGCCGGCGAAACGGATTCCCTCAATCGCGTTCTTCACACCATGGTTCGCGTGGTAGATCCGTTGGGTGAGGTCGAGCATCGACGGTATCCGTCGCCTCCCCGGACGAAAAAGCCCGGCATGCCTGCGCAGCTCCTGTACCGGGCCGTAGGTCCATCGAAATCGCTGCTTCTTGTAACCGCTCCAGGTGTCGGGTATCAGGCCCCAGCCGTAGGGCCGCTCGACGTAGGTCGACGTGTATCCGCAGGCGTGAATGCGGATGGCCAGCTCGGAATCCTCGGTCAAACACCACTCCGCCCAGCCTCCGGCCTTATCGAGAGCGGCCAGGCGGATCAGCGACATGGTGCCCACCGTAATGCCTGCCCGATTCTCGTCGAGCCCGATCATGTCGGAGTAGAAGAATCCGCGGTATTCCGCATTGGCCATGCTGCGGAAGACCGACGACTCGTAGTCACGGTATGCGTGCGGGTACTGGACGAAACCCATGCGGAGATCTACGAAGTGGCCGACTGCGTGCGTGAGCCAGTCCGGGGCCACCACGTAGTCGGCGTCGACCACGCCCACCAGTTCGGTGCCGGGATTCATATAGGGCCGAGCCCAGTTCAGCGCGCCCGCCTTGGCACCGGTGATTCCTTCAACGTGCAGGAATCGGAATCGAGGGCCCAGCATCGCACAGTGACGCTCCACCGGCCGCCACAGGTCCTCATCGGCCGTGTTGTTGTCGATGACCAGGACTTCGTAGTTCGTGTAATTCAGCTGACTCAGTGCGTTGAGTGTCTGGATGACGATTTCTGGCGGCTCGGCGTGGATCGGGACCTGCACCGAGACCATTGGCGCGTACCCCGGTGGACAGGGCTTTACGCTGCTGCGCGCCCTCCGCCATCTGCATCGCAGCACGATCTGCCACCGCTCGAGTTGCGCCAACAGGTCGGACGGCAAAAAGACGGTGTACAGGATGGCACCGACCGATACCAGGAATATCGTCTCGGCGCTAACACCATGTTCGATGATGTACCTCAGAAACACTGTGGTCCAGACGATCGGCAGCACGCACAACACTGCGATCGTCACCATGAACACCGAACCCGCCGGCCAAAAATCGGTTAGTTTCCGCCCCGTCAGGACACCCGCCACGCCCCCGCAGCCTGCGACGACGAGAGCGAGCAGCGGATCACCGCCGAATGCCACGCTGATCGACCACCCTGCTCCGAAGCACAGGAAGTTGACCAGGGGAACGCTTTGTTGTAGCCGAGATCGTTGATATAGCCCTCGGTGACGAGGGTTGCGCGCCATCAGGATGGCGGCGAGCATCTGAGCGACGCAGAACACGGTAACTGTGGTTATAACGCCGTTCAAATGTCACCTTTCTCACTGATCTGAAGACGGTTGCAAGTACCCGGCCTCCACCTCGTCCACCACCGGCCGGAGGGCGTACGCGAGGCGACCACGTCATCATCGGCACCGCCACGGCGGAGGAGTACACCCGGATTTGCTCCCAGCCATCCCTCATCAGCCCCGCGCTTTCATGCGCGCGGCGGGTGATCTGAGCGTTTACATGAGAAAAGCGCTTCTCAGCTGGGAGAATAAGGCTTGCGCCGAGGCCGTATCAGCCCGAGCGATACCCGTCTGAGCCACCGAACAGCAGCACTGCGGGGCGGCGGCCCCGCGTCGAAGGTGGAGGCAAGAGGCCGCCATCGACCTTGTCGGCTGCGAAGGTGAGGGCCTTGTGGGTGACTCCTGGGCTCAGCCATCTGCGCGCCGGCGTCCGGGCCGCCGGCCACCCGCCGTGTGCGATAACGGTGATCTGCACGTCATAGGCGGCCCGCCATTCCGAGAACGACGGGTCGAGGAAAAGAGTTACTTCTTGTGGCCGACCCACAGTTAGTTGTTCCTGTCAGAGTTCATCACACATGAGATGTTGTGGCCCCGCGAGGCATACCATGCATCGCCGGCGGCGACACAACTATCGTGGGTTGATTAATATGCCACCCTTTGCCAATCGTTGGCGGCTGCCGCAGCGCCTGCGGTAGCGTCCGCCGCCGCGATCCCCGCGGCCGCCAGTCCGGTGACCAGCAGCTTACGAACCATGCCGAGCCCTCCTTTCAAATATGACGATCTCATCCATCGCCCATGCGTGCCGATGACCTTATCCTCACCGGAGACTGTCGGAATATCGGCAACGTTGCCTATTCTGCCGAGGTAGGCATTTCCCCCACGGTCAGCGTGGCCTCCACGGCTCCCAGGGCGTTCGACCTACGCGGAACCCGGGCTACGGAGGTCCGCCCCACCGTGACTTCCCGTTCGTCTGCACGAGCGGGTACGGGCATCCACCGCTCCGGACCCGCGTCACTACGGCGCGGGGCCGGCCGCTGTCCGAGACCCACCATCCGCCCCGCCCCGGATCCCGCGGAGGAAAATCCGTTACCGCACCGCCGCTGCGGAACTGAAAGCGGGAAGATGCACACCGAGGCAGCCAGTAATGACGTCCCCTGAGCTGGCAGGCTTTTGACGCGTCTACCGGATCCGTGACTGGTGAGCGGGGCGGCCTGCAAGTCGCCGTAGGCCTGTCGGACGTGCCGGAACGGGCGGCCTACGGCGGAACTTGCGCCGCCGCCTTGGCAGCTCCTCGGCACCGTGACCGGTCACCGCTTCGAGGTCGCCATCGTGATCGCGCTGGCGTACGGGATGCACAGCGGTGAAGTGGTCGGGCTGCACCGTTCGGCGCCCTGGCTCCCATGGCCATAGGCGAAGGTGCCGCGTGATGACCGATGCCGGTGTCAGCCGCCTTCCGGCGCGCCTCGTGCGTCCTGAAGACGCCGCCGATGCGCTGGGAGTCGGACGGACGAAGGTCTACGAACTGATGCGCTCGGGGGCGCTCCGCTCGGTGAAGATCGGTGGCCTCCGGAGGATTCCGGCGGCTGCGCTCGCCGAGTTCGTCGCTCAGCTCGAAGAGGAGGATGCGGCGTGAGCAAGCGCGATGCTCCAAGCCCTCTTCGGCCCGGCACCGCCCAGGACGACCGACGGCTCGAGGCGCCATCCGGCTCCCGTACGGCTCGAGGCGCCGCCCCGACGACGGCAAGGAGCGGGAGGGCGGCGTCCGTACGGCCCGGGGAACCACCGGGCCGTACGGACGGCGGGCCGGGTCATCAGGCCGCGCCGCCGGTGTCCGCGGCCGTTCCCGGCGCGGCCTTCTCCGGCGCGACCGGCTTTCCGTTGGGGGACGCGATCTGCTGCCGACCGTCGTTCATCGACGCGAGCAGCTGCCGGGCGACGCCGAGACCGGTGCCGCCGAGGGTGAGGGCCTTGGCGAGCATGTCCTCGACGCCCTCCGCGCCGTTCAGCACGACCATGTTGTCGACGTTGCCGAACACCTTCGCGCCGGCGGCGACGATCTCGGGCCAGTTCTCGGCGAGCTGCTGGGCGATGACCGCCTCCTGGTTCTCCGCGAGCGCGTCGGCCCTGGCCTTGATCGCCTCCGCCTCGGCGAGACCCTTGACGCGGGTCGCCTCGGCCTCGGCCTGGCCGGTCATCTTGGTGGCCTCCGACTCGGCCTGGGCCTTCGCCACCGCCGCCTGCCGCTCGGCCTCGGCGAGGGTGACCCGCTCGTACGCCTTCGCGTCCGCGGGCTTGCGAACCTCAGCCTCCAGGGCCTTCTCCTTGCGGTCGGCCTCCAGCTCGGCGTTCTTGGTCTCCTTGAGGATGACCTGCTGCTTGGCCTCGGCCGCGGCCTGGTCGACCTGGCCCTGGTACTCCCGCTTCTTGATCTCGGTGTCGCGGATCTGGGCGGCGTTGGCCTGCTCGGCCATCTGCTCCGCCTGGGTGGCCTCCTGGTTCCGCTGGGCCTGCGCGATGCGCGCGGCCGCGGCGACGGCGGCGGAGTTCGGCTTACCGAGGTTGTCGATGTAGCCGACCTCGTCCTCGATGTCCTGTATCTGCAGCGAGTCGACGACCAGGCCGAGCTTGCCCATCTCGTCGGCGGAGGAGGTGCGGACCTGGTTGGTGAGCCGGTCGCGGTCGCGCAGCAGGTCCTCGACGGTGAGGTTGCCGACGATGGAGCGCAGGTGCCCGGCGAACAGCTGGTGCGTCTTGTCGTCCATCTGCTTCTGCTGGTCGAGGAAGCGCCGGGCGGCGTTGGCGATGGAGGTGAAGTCGTCACCCACCTTGTAGATCACCACACCGCGGACGTGCACCTTGATGCCCTGGGAGGTCACGCAGGTGACCTCGAGCCCAGAGACCCGGGTGTCCAGCGAGAGCCGCCGGCAGGTCTGGAACCCGGGGAGGACCATGGTGCCCTTGCCCGTCGTGATCTTGAAGCCGAGACTTTCGGCGGTGTCCCGGTTGTGCGCACGGGCTCCGAGCCCCGAGATGATCAGTGCCTCGTTGGGTTCGGCGACCCGCCAGACCGCCTTGAACAGGATGACGAGGACCAAGATGGCGACGACCACACCGATCGCCACGGCGACTATCGGCATCGCTCCTCCTAGGGAGCCGAGCGGTTAGGACGTCAAATAGACGCAGAGGAGACGTAGACGGTTCGCGGTGGGTGGTAATCCATCACCACCACGAGCGAGCCCACCGCCATCTCTTCGCCGTCGATCGCCGGGTAGGCGTAGAACGCCTCCACCCCACCGCGGATCGGGATCATCACCTCGCCGACCAGGCCGGGACCGATCCTGCCGGTCACCCGGCCCTGCCTGCCCACCACGGCGTCCTCCTTCTCCTCAGCGAAACCGTACCCGCCGCGATCACTCCGCCTCTAGAGCCCGGCCGCCCGATGTTGCGCGGGTGTTCACGGCAGGATGCGCTCGGCCTGCTGGTACGCCTGCCGGGCCAGGTTCTCGGCCTCGTCCCGGGTCGCGTTCGGCCCGAAGAGGGTGATGGCGGCGAGGTATCCGCGCGAGCGCAGCACGACGTACCAGGTCTTCACCGTCGCGGCGCCCGTCGTCGTCGCCACGCCGACGGTCCGGGTGGCCTCCCCGATGCGCGCGCCCCGCGCCTCGACGATCGAGCCGGTCGACCAGCGGCCGCCGACGCTCGCCCGGAAGCTCCGGCACGAGGCGGGGACGCGGAGCCCGACCTGCTGCGCGGCCACGTCCGGGCCGACCGCCATCAGGATCTCCGAGACGGTCTGGTCCCGGCCCTTGGCGAACGCGACGAACGCCGCCGGCGCGGACCAGACGTCCTTGTTCGAGGAGACGGCGCGCGTCGACGACGCGCATTCGGGTTTGTCGAGTTTCGCGGCCTGCTGCATCTGGAGGGCATTCCGTACGGACGTGAGCGTGCCGTACTGCCCCGATTGCGACACTCCCGAATGCTCATATCCGGGAATGTCGGTGAGGAGCGCCTGAGTCAGCTGATCGGCGTTGTACCCCTCCGAGGCCGGCGGGCCCGTCGGCGCCGTGTCCGTCGGCTCGGGCCGCCGGTCCTGGCCACAGCCGGCCGCGGCCAAGAGCAGCAAAACGAGGGCGCAGAAGCTCCGTGATGTCACATCGAATGACGATATCGCACTTACCGACTTGGACCATCGAACGTCCACGATCGCCCGCCACGGTCGCCTGCACGGTAAAAAGGAAATGCGATGCCGAGGACGCATCTGCATTGTCCGACTCAGTGGGCTATTCGGGGGAAACGAATGCTCCGCAATTCTTTCGTCATCATTTCCGTGATGCTGCTCGTCCTGTCCGGGTGCGGCGGCGGCACGAAGAACCGGCCGGAGGCCCGGCCTCCGGCCGCCGGAGCGCCGGCGGCCCCGGGCGCGTCCGCACCAGGGGGCTACGGGCAGACGGCCACTCCGGCGGCCTGCCCGACCACGAGGCAGAGGCACTTCGTCAAGACGCGGTTCCTCACCAACGCCGGGCTGGCGGCGGGCACGTTCCGGCGCTACATCTACAAGCCGTACCGGGCGGGCGCGTTCAACAGCGGCGCGCCCAAGCGGAAGCGGACGATCGTCAAGGCGGCCGCGGCCGCCATCTTCGCCTTCGACCAGCTCCGGCGGGCGAAGGCGAACGCCCAGGCCGACCCCACGCTCTGCAAGGTGCTCATCGGCCCCATCGACAAGCTCACCGCGTCGATGAAGGACCTGCACGGCAAGCTCAAGGGCGGGAACGTCGACTCCGGGCTGATCGGCTCGGTCGCCGGTGGCGTCGCCGGGTTCCACAAGGACGCCGCGAGCGCCGGTGCCGGCTTCAAAGACAAGGAGCCGCCGGCGAGCGCGGTCGGCGGCTGAAGGAGCCGTACGGTGACGATCGCGTGACTCCCGCCGTTCCGGGCCACGCGGTCGTCACCCTCCGGTGAACGGGCCGCGCAGCGATTAGGCTCTACCGGGTGACAACGCAGCCGGGCCCTTCGGGCGACACACGACTGGCGAGCTGGCCCGCGTTCGTCCGCGAGCTGGACGCCACCCTGTCCGTCCACGCGCAGTACGTCCTGTGGGGCAACCTGCACGACAGCTTCCTCGTCCCCGACGAGGGCCGCCTCTTCCCGCTGCGTGAGCTGCTCTGGGAGGCGCTCCGCCGCAGCGGCTACTCCTTCATGGTGGTCTACGACCGCGTCGACGGGCTGCGTGTCCTCCCCGCCGACGACACGGCCGCCGCGGACGCCGCGGCGAGCCTCTTCGGCAGCCGCGTCGACGAGCGCAAGCCGCCCTCCCTCGAAGGGCTCCGCACGTACCTCGGCGCGCTGGCCCGCCCGGCCCGGCAGATCCGCGCCGCGTTCGTCATCGACTACGCCTCCCGGATCGCGCGCAGCCCCACCGACCTCGAACCCGCCGAGCGCGACTTCTTCGTGTTCTGCGAGAAACTGTCCCGCACGGCCCTGCCGGTGCGCGGGGACGGCGACCGGCCCAAACCGCTGTACAACCCGGTCATCTGGCTGGCCGACCGCCCCGGTGACCTGCCGCAGTGGTTCACCGCCGACAACGACGCGGTCCGCGAGATCGCCATCCCGCGCCCCCACCTCGGCGACCGGCAGCAGACCGCGCGCCTGCTGGCCCGGGCGTTCGAGACGACCGATCCGGACGTCGACGTCACCGACGACTTCGCCCAGGAGGCGGAGGGCCTCACCCTCCAGGCGATGATCGAGATCACCCGGCTCGCCAAGGAGCGCGACGTCCCGCTGCACGACCTGCCCGACGCCGTCCGCACGTACAAGCTGGGCGTGCTCGACAACCCCTGGAAGCGCGAGCACCTGCGCCGGCGCATCGTCGACGGCGAGGAGCGGGTGCCGTCGCGCGTCGTCGGGCAGCCGCAGGCGGTCACCAAGACCCTGGACATCCTCAAGCGCGCGGTGCTGGGCCTGTCCGGCGCGCAGGCCGCCCGCGCCTCCAGCCGCCCGCGCGGCGTGCTGTTCTTCGCCGGGCCGACCGGCGTCGGCAAGACCGAACTGGCGAAGGCCATCACCTCGCTCGTGTTCGGCAACGAGGACGCCTACCTCCGCTTCGACATGAGCGAGTTCTCCGCCGAGCACGCGGGGGACCGGCTCATCGGCTCCCCGCCGGGCTACGTCGGTTTCGAGGCCGGCGGCGAGCTGACCAACGCGGTCCGCCAGGACCCGTTCCGGGTGATCCTGTTCGACGAGATCGAGAAGGCCCATCCGCGCATCCTCGACAAGTTCCTGCAGATCCTGGAGGACGGGCGGCTCACCGACGGCCGGGGCAACACCGCGTTCTTCTCCGAGTCGATCCTCGTCTTCACCTCCAACCTCGGCACGCGGGGCATCCGGCCCGGCATGCCGTACGAGGACCTGGAGGCCCAGGTGCGCAGCGCGGTCACCGAGCACTTCACGACCGCGCTGAACCGCCCGGAGCTGCTCAACCGCTTCGGCGACAACATCGTGATCTTCGACTTCATCGGTCCCGAGGCGGCGGACAAGATCTTCGATCTGCAGCTGGCCAACATCTGCCGCCGCGTGAGTGACGAACACCACATGAAGCTGCGCCTGTCGGACGAGGTGACCGCGACCCTGCGCGCCTGGTGCACGAGCGAGCTCGACAAGGGCGGCCGGGGCATCGGCATGGCCCTGGAGTCGTACTTCATCAACCCCCTCGCCCGCGCGCTGTTCGACCTGGGCCCGACCGGCGACGTGACGGTCTCGGGCGTGCACCGCAACGGCAGCATCGTCCGGCTGGACCTGCGGTGACCGCCGGCGAGACCGGTGGCCAGGAGCGGACACTCCTGCTGGCCAAGGCGCACTTCCCGGTCACGACCCTGGGACCGGGCCGCCGGGCGGGCATCTGGACCCAGGGCTGCACCATCCACTGCCCCGGCTGCCTGTCCCGCGACACCTGGGAGGCGGACCCGCGGACCGCCATCCCGGTCTCCGCGGTCCTCGGCTGGCTGCGGTCGCTGACCGGCGTCGACGGCGTCACGATCTCGGGGGGCGAGCCCTTCCAGCAGCCGGAGGCGCTGCGCGCCCTGCTGCTCGGCATCCGTGCCTGGGCACCGCCGGAGGTCGACATTCTGGTGTACAGCGGTTACGCCGCGTCACGGCTGCGGCGGTCCGCCCGCACGCGCGAACTCCTGGAGCTGTGCGATGCGGTGGTCACGGGACCGTACATTGAACGCCTGAACCAGGTAGATCGGGGGCTTCGGTGGCGTGGATCGTCGAACCAACAGCTCATCACCGTCAGCGACCTTGGCAGGAAACGCTATGGTGACGCGGAGAGGGGCGAAGAACCCCCCCATATGCAGGTTTCGGTGGAAGACAACCGTATCTACTACATCGGGATTCCTCGGAGGGGCGACATGGAGCGGCTGACGCAGCGACTCTCGCTCTCCGGGGTACACGCCGGGGAGGTTTCATGGCGCCCCTGACATGCCCGGTCTGTGCCGCGCCGGTACGGCAAGGGGATCTCATCTGCATCAACTGCGGAGCGAACCTGGCCCGGCGGGAGGCACCCCCGGCACCGCAGCAGCCCGGCGGTTACCCGCCGCAGGACCAGGGGCAGTCGCCGTACGGGCAGCAGCAGTACGGCGCGCCACAGGACCAGCAGCCGCAGTACGGCGCACCGCAGCAGGACCAGTACGGCGCGCCGCAGCAGCCGTACGGCGCACCGCAGCAGGACTACCAGCAGCCGTACGGCGCGCCCCAGCAGCAGCCCCCGTACGGGCAGGACCAGCCGCCGCAGTCCTACGGCGCGGCGCAGGAGCAGCAGCCGTACGGCGGGCCGCCGCAGCAGGACCAGCAGCCGCCCTACGGCGGGCAGCCCCAGCAGCACGACCCGTCTCCATACGGCGGCGCGCAGCAGTCCTACGGCGCACCACCGGACCAGCAGCGGGGCAACCCGTACCCGCCGGCGCAGGGCCAGCCGTCGTACGGCGCGCCGCCCCAGCAGGACGCGTCCCCGTACGGCGCACCGCCGCAGCAGGACCAGCAGCCGCCCTACGGCGGGCAGCCCCAGCAGCAGTACGCCCCGCCGCAGCAGCAGGGTTACGGAGGCGGCTACGGCGGGCCGGGCGCGCCGCACGTGCCGCCGCCGCCGCGTGAGCCGACCATGACCGGCGGCGAGTCGACGGCCGCGTTCACGCCGTTCTGCCCGCACTGCGGCGCCGACATCCCCGATGTCGGCAACCCCGTCTGCGTCAACTGCCTGCGCCCGCTGCACGACCAGCCCGGCGGGCCCGGCCCGCAGCAGGTCACGGTGTTCGTCCAGTTCTCCTCGGGCGAGGTGCAGGTCACCGCGGGCCAGGAGCTCGTCCTCGGCCGTGACCCGGTGCAGTCGCCGGTCGCCGGCACGTTCTCGCGGTTCGACAACGTGTCCCGCCGGCACGCGGTGCTGGGCGTCGACGGCACCGGCCAGGCGTGGGTGCGCGACGAGCGCTCGACGAACGGCACGTTCGTCAACGACCGGCGGCTCGGGCCGGGCGAACAGGCGCCGCTGCGGGACGGCGACTCCGTACGACTCGCCGCCGACGCGCGTGGCCAGGTCAGGTTCGGCCGCTGAGGTGGTCTCTTCCGTGCCGGCCCGGTCCCGTGTCCTCGGGGCCGGGCCGTCGTGGATCAGCGACCGGCACCTCCCGCGCGTTCGGCCGCTCCTCCCCTGCCACGCCGATCTCCCGCCGTCACCGAAAGAAGTCCCGACAACACGCTCGCGGCGTGCACTAAAGGACGTCAATTGGGTACATGACACGAGGCAGAAACCGAGTCGCGGTGGCACGGATGAGTATGACCTCGAATGAGGGGCACGGTGAGACAGACATGCGAGGGCTCGTTATGGCGGTCAGACACCCCATAGCAGAGTCCTGGCAGCCACCACCGAACGATTCGGCCGGCCCCATGAACGAGATGAAGTTCACGGCGGAACAGCTGCCAGGCGTGCGCCGCTTCGCCGAGGAGCACGCCCGCCGATACAAGGTCGACGACGGCCTGATCGGCGACCTGGTGATCGCCGTCAACGAGATCGCCACGAACGCCGTCCGGCACGGGTCGGACCACGCGGAGCTGCGCATGTGGGCCGAGGACGGCCGTGTCATCGCCGAGATCCACGACAGCGGCACCTGGTACCTCTCGGCCGCGCCCGGCGCCACCCCGCCCCCGCCCGAGGCCGAGGGCGGCATGGGCATCTGGGTCGCCCGCCAGATCTGCTCGGCCGTCTCCATCAGCACAGGCGACAGCGGCACCGTCGTACGATTGGAACTCTCCTCGACGGCGCGGCGGTACGTCTGACCGGTACCGTTGGTCCTCCGAGGCCGAGGGGGCACCATGGCAGCGCTCGAACTTTCCTCCAGCCGGCATGGCGACCGTACCGTCCTGCACATCAGCGGCGAGTTGGACATCATCAGCCGGGCTGAGCTCGTCACGTGCCTGGACAAGACCATCCGGGAGCACGGCGCGAGAATCATCCTCGACCTGACCGGCCTGGACTTCATGGACACCAGTGCGCTGAGCACGGTCGTCTCCTACTGGAAGCGCCTGACCGCCGGCGGAGACGGCTACCTCGCCCTGGCGGGCGCCCAGTACCGCACCGCACGCGTCCTGTGGATCACCGGCCTGGCCCAGCGCCTCCCCATGTACGACGACGTCGCCGCCGCCCTGGAGGGCACCGAGAGCCACGCCTGAGGCCGCTCCCGCCCGCCGAGAGCGCCTCCCGCCGCGACGGAGCCATGCGTCAGCGGTCGAGGATGTGGGCGTTCGTCCTCGCCGCCGCGCCGGCGAGTTCGGGGATCTCCACGACGGTGACGCCGGCGGCCTCCAGAGCCTGGACGCCGTGCGCGTCGGCGACGAAGACCGGCGGCTCGCGCCAGGCGACGACGACCCGCCGGATCGGGGAGGCGAGGATCAGCTCGGCGCACGTCCGAGGCCGGGACCTGCGCCGCGTACAGGGCTCGAGGGAGCTGTACAGCGTGGCACCGCGCAGCCGCTCGTCATCGGGCGCGACCTTGCCGAGCGCGGACTCCTCGGCGTGGAGGTCCGGTCTCTCGCGCGAGAAGCCCCGGGAGATCTCGGCTCCGTGCTCATCGACGATCACGCAGCCGACCGAGAAGGCGGTGTCACTCGGCGGGCACTGCCCGGCCAGCTCGACGGCGAGGGACAGCCATCGCCGGTCCCCGGAACCACTGGACGGTGCGGAGGACACCCGGCACCCCTTCCTCTCGGCCTGACGTACGGCGACGGCGACCCACCACGCCCCGGGAGACACGACGCTCCTCATCGAGAGCTTAGGGGCGCGGCCGGACGGCGTGCCCGGGATGGGAGCGGTCGTGGGCGAGCCGGCCTCTGAGCAGATTCCGCACGCTTCCCTGGCCGTGATTCAGCCGGTTTCAGATGGTGCCCGAGGTGTTTACGTTAGGCCCGAAACAAGGGGGTGTTTGACTAATTCCTGACTTATCACGATTGAGAGTTGTCCCTGGTCGGCCCCCCACTGCCGTGATTCTTTCGACCTGCGCGGAGTCGGGGACCTTGATGAGCCCGCGCAGAAGGGGACATCGTGAAGAAGTTCGTAGTGCTCACCGCGGCCGCGACCGGGCTCGTGAGCTCGGTCGTCACGGCACCGGTGGCGGGGGCGGCACCGACGGCGGGGGCGCCGGCGGCCGAAGCACCGGCCGGCGGCATCACCTGGTCGCCCTGCCCGGACGACGACCCGGTCCTGGGCGGCCTGCTCCAAGGGCTGGAATGCGGCTCGCTCAAGGTTCCGCTCGACTACCGCCGGCCGCACGGCCGGCAGATCACCCTGGCGCTGACCCGCGCCGAGCACACCGCGCCGGACGCGCAGTACCAGGGCATCGTGCTGCTGAACCGTGGCCAGTGGCCCGGCGGAATCGGCCGCGACCTGCCCACCCGGTTCGCCAGGGGAACGACCGGGCTGCCGACGGCGATCGGCTCCACGTACGACTGGATCGGCTTCGACCCGCGCGGCGTCGGAGCCAGCGAACCGATGGTCACCTGCGATCCCGGCTACATCTACCCCGGCCGCGCCCAGGCGGATCCCGTACCGCGCACCGCCGCCGATGAACAGGAGTGGCTGGGCAAGGCCCGCGCGTACGCCCAGAGCTGCGGCGACAGGTACGGCGACGCGCTCACGTATCTCGGCACCAAGGACAGCGCCCGCGACATGGACATGATCCGGCGGGCGCTCGGCCAGGAACGGCTCAACTACCTGGGCTACGACTACGGCACGTACCTCGGCTCGGTCTACGCGTCGATGTTCCCGAACCGGGTCCGCCGGATGATCCTGGACACCGTGGCCCGGCCGAGCAGCGTCTGGTACGAGGCCGGTCTGGACCAGAATGCCGCGTCCGAGAAACGGGCCAGACTCTTCTTCGCCTGGATCGCCAAGTACGACGCGGTCTATCACCTGGGCACGACCGAGGCCGAGGTCGAGGACAATTACTTCGAGGGCAGGATCTCGGTCCGCGAGGCGCCGATCGACGGCAAGATCGGCCCTGCCGAATACGACGACATCTTCTCGGTCGACGTGTACCGCAATTACTCCTGGCCCTACCACGCGAAGGTGCTGGCCGACTGGGTGCTGCGCCAGGATCCGGCCGGGCTGCGGGCCGGCTTCAGCGAGCCGGGATACCCCCACCAGAACCTCCAGGCGATGTACAACGCGGTCCAGTGCCGCGACGCCGCCTGGCCGCGTGACTGGAAGCGCTGGCACAACGACTACTCCCGTCAGTACCGGGCGGGCGACACGTTCGCGACCTGGCGGAACGCCTGGACCAACGCCCCGTGCGCCTTCTGGCCGGTGCCGGCCGACAAGCCGCAGAAGGTCGGCGGGCCTGACGTGAACGTCCTGCTGGTGCAGCCGGAGAACGACCCCGTGCACGGAGTCGCCGGCGCGTACGAGACGCACCGGCTGTTCCCGAACTCCCGTCTCATCCTCGAGCGCGGCGGTGACAACGTGGACGCGGCGCTGTCGGCCAACGATGACGTCTGCCTCAACGACCACGTCAGCGCCTACCTGAAGGACGGCACCCGCCCGGCGGCCAGGAAGGGCATCGACGCCGTCTGCCAGGCGAACCCCGAGCCGGCCCCGGCGGCCCCCGCCCTCTCCGCGGCACGGCCCGACCTGCCCTGAAGTTCGCGCGGCCACGGCGCTCCCACCCCCGGCACCGGGGGTGGGAGCGCCGTGCGCGATCGCACGGGACTTGTCCCACGGCCGCCTCCGTACGGACTTCCGCGCAGAGGACTTCGTCCTCATCACCCGTGGCGCCATGGCGAACATGACCGGCGCCGCCGGCTGGCGCAGGCACCTCACGCTCGTACTCGAAGGCATCCGCGTCTGAACACCGGCCTGCCTGGCCTTGGAACTCGACGCCGTCTGACCGATGAGCGCGGGCGCGAGGCCGACCCTTCTACTGTTACAGCGATTACCGTGATTACAGTGATACAGGGGTGGACGGCGGTCCGCCGCGGGGAGGGAACGGGAGTCCATGAGCCTTCGCCAGTTCGAGTACGCCCTGGCCGTCGCCCAGGAGGGCTCGGTGACGGCGGCGGCGGAGCTGCTGCACGTCGCCCAGCCGTCGATGTCCCAGCAGATCCGCAACCTGGAGCGGGAACTCGGCGTGCAGTTGTTCGCCCGCACGCCGACCGGACTGGTGCCCACCGTGGTCGGCCGCGCGTTCCTGCGGGAGGCGGAGGCCGCGGTGAGCGCGGCGCGGCGGGCTAAGAGGTCGTTTCATTTGGGGTGATCAGTAGGATCCTGCCGTGTCGATGGTGGA
>NZ_JAMXMX010000011.1 GCF_024055725.1 Actinoallomurus spadix
GGGCGGGGGGGGGGGGGGGCGGGGGGCCCCCGCACGCCGCCTACTCCGCTTGTCCAGGCGCGGCTCAGCCGGGATGGAAGCCGTTGAAGATCGGATCGAGGTAGCGCCGGGAGTCCGGCCACTCGCCGGCGGGCATCCGGAAGTAGATCGCGAACGCGCGGTCGCCGATGCGGAAGAACCGGTCCTTGACGCGTTCGGTGCCGGTCGATCGGTCGTAGGCGAACTCCAGGTCCGCCGCGGGGACACCGAGGTAGGTGACGGGGGTGACCGAGTCCTCCCGATAGCCGCGGAAGCTTCCCGCCACGTTGTGGCCCACGCCCCGTGCCTGGGTCTCGGGATCGGCGTCCCAGGGCGTCGTGCTGATCTGCAGCAGGTAGCGGGTGGTGGAGTCCTGGTAGAAGACGTTGTCCCCGTCGCTGCGCCGCGACCAGGAGGAGGGCACCGAGACCGTGAACCCGTCCTCCGTGCGCGTCGACCAGTCCCGGGGGAAGGGCGCCACGGGAGCCGAGGCCGGGCCGCCCGTGGGCGCGGAGCCGGAGTCCTGCCCGGAATCCTTCCCAGAGCTCTGCCCGGAGTCCGGCCGCGAGTCCTGTCCTCCGGACTGCGCGTCGCTCCCGGTGCTCCCGGACCGGGCACCCCCGGTGTCGCCGGACCGGGTCGCGGAGGAGGACGCGGCGACCGGGGCACTCGCCCCCGAGTGCCGGCCGAGCAGCCAGACCGCGCCGAAGGCGGCGACGACGAGGGCCCCGGCGAGCGCGCTCGCCAGCACGACGAGGGCCGGCCGGCGGGACGCGGCCGGCACCGGCGCCACCGGTACCCGCGCGGTCGGCGGCTCCGGTCGTGGCGCGGCGACCGGCACCGTCCAGGCGGCCACGTCGGGGAGTGTTCCCTCCGCCGCGGCGGCGAGCAGGCGCTCCGCCTCGGCTGCGGTCGTCCGGTCCGCGGGATCCCGGCGCAGCAGGCCGGCGAGGACCGGGGTGAGCGGCCCGGCGTTCCTCGGCTGCGGAGCCTCCTCGGCCAGGATCGCGGCGATCGTCGAGACGGGCCCGGAGCGTTCGAACGGCGATCGGCCCTCCACCGCGGCGTACAGCGTGGCGCCCAGCGACCACAGGTCGGCGGCGGGCCCGGCGTGCGCCCCGCGGGCCCGCTCGGGCGCGATGTACGCCGGCGAGCCGATGAGCACCCCCGTGCCGGTGAGGGTCGCGTCGCCTTCGAGAGCCGCGATGCCGAAGTCCGTGATGACGACGCGGTCCCCGTCGGCCACCAGGACGTTGCTGGGCTTGATGTCCCGGTGCACGATGCCCGCGGCGTGCGCGGCCCGCAGCGCCGCGACCATCTGCCGCCCGAGGCCGGCGACCCGCTGCGGCTGCAGGGGGCCTTCGGCGTCGATCACGCTCTGCAGAGACGGGGCGGCGACCAGCTCCATGACGATCCACGGGCGGCCCTCGTACTCGATCACATCGTGCACGGTGACCACGCCCGGGTGGCTCAGCCGCGCCGCCGACCGCGCCTCCCGGATCGTCCGCGCGTGGCGCTCCCGGCGCTCGGCCTCCCCCAGCTCCGACGGGAGCAGCACCTCCTTGATCGCGACATCGCGGCGGAGGAGCTCGTCGTGCGCGTGCCAGACGGTGCCCATCCCGCCCTGGCCGAGTCTGCCCAGCAGTTCGTACCGGTCACCGACGCGCATGCCGATCGTCCCTCCGTCCGGAGCGGTCCTCAGAGGTGAGACGAGGAGGTGACGCACCGGGTTCACCGCCCAGTGTGTACAAGTGGTCACGATCCGGCCACGGGGTGGGCCGGGCGGTCGAGGGAACCGGGCTCAGGACGCGGCGCGGTCCCGGGAGGACTCCCCGGGCCAGGCCGAGATCGCGGGCCAGAGGGTGTCGACCACCCGAGTGGGAAGCCCTTCGTCCTCTCCGCCGCGGATGAACGCGGCGTAGTAGCTGCCGATGCACATGTCGGCGACCGTGTCCAGGTCCAGGCCCGGGCGAAGGTCGCCGCGCTCCTGCAGGCTCTGGAGAGTGTCGAGCAGCAGGCGCCGCCGGGGCAGCACGGCGTGGGTCCGCACCATCTCCAGGAGCTCGGGGTTGTGCTCGGCCTCGGCCATGACGTGCCCGACGAGCATGATCCCCGCCCGGTCGGGCTCGCGGAGGTCGAGCCGGCGAACGGCCTCGGTGACGGCCTCGCGCGCCGTGAGCCGCTCGAGGTCGATCGGCGGGGCCGCCTCCTGCAGGGCGCGGAAGGCGTGGTCGAGGGCGTCGACGACCAGATCGTGCTTGTTCTCCCAGCGCCGGTACACCGTCGGCCGGGTCACGCCCGCGTCGGCGGCGACGTCCCCGATGGTCATCCGCGAGTAGCCGTCGACGGCGAGCCGCCGGCGAGCCGCGCGGAGGATCGCCTTCTCGATGAGCGGGTCTCTGGGGCGTCCCCGCGGCTTCTTCGGAGCATCCGCCACCACTGAACACCTCCTGACCTGCGGCGATGATCTTTTCTTTACTTGACAGTACCGTAATAAAAAATACTCTGGAAGAGGAAGCGAGACAACTCCACGGACCGCTTGGCCGCCCGCTTCGCGGCCAAGGAAGGTGCGCCAAAGTGAGCGAACATATCCTGGATCTTCCACTCGACGCCCGGCCGGACCCCGATGAGTTCGTCCGGGCCGCGATGGAGTGGCATTTCAACCCCGAGACGGGCTCGGCGTACTGGCTGAACCGGGCGAAGACGCTGGACTTCGACCCGCGTGAGGACGTCAAGGGCGTCGAGGGCCTGTCCCTGTTCCCCAACATCATCAACGAGCTGCGCGACGTTTGCGTGGAGGACCTCATCCCCCGCGGATACGGCGCGAAGGCGGACGTCGTCGGCGTGTACGAGAGCGGCGGCACCACCGGCGCCCCGAAGCGCGTCATCATCCTGCGGGACTGGTGGCAGCGGATCATGGCGTGGATGAACGCCGGGATGGACGAAGCCGGCTTCCCCAGGGACGTCAACTGGCTCGTCATCATGCCGAGCGGGCCGCACATGGCCGGCAAGATGTCCGAGCAGCACGCCGTCGACCGCGGCGGCATCAGGTTCACGGTGGACATGGATCCGCGCTGGGTGAAGAAGCTCGTCGCCGCGGGCAAGGCCGAGGAGGCCGAGGCGTACGCCGAGCACCTCATCGAACAGGCCCGGTTCGTGCTGAGCACCCAGGACGTCGGCGTCATCATCACCACGCCGCCGCTGCTGGAGCGGATCACCCGGCACGACGACCTCGTCGACCTGATCAACGAGAAGGTCAAGGGCATCGTCTGGGGCGGCGCGCACATGGACGTCGACACCCGCCACCTGTACCGCACCGAGGTCTTCCCGGGCGTCAAGCTCCGCGGCACCTACGGCAGCACGATGATCCTCGGCGGCTCGAGGGAACGCCTCGGCCTCGCGGACGAGGACGCGTGCATCTTCGACCCGCCCGCGCCGTGGATCACGTTCCACGTCATCGACCCTGACACCGGCCGGCCGGTCGACTACGGCGAGCGCGGCCAGGTCGTCATGAACCACGTCACCAGGAACATGCTGCTGCCCAACAACCTGGAGCGAGACCTCGCCATCCGGGTCGAACCACCGGCCGGCCAGGTCGGAGACTCGGTGGCCAATGTGTCCCCCGTCGCCCGCTTCGACGACGAGGCCGTCATCGAAGGGGTGTACTGATGACCGAACCGATCTTCATCGACGCGCTGGGGCCGAACGGCCCCTACCGGGCACGCAACCGGCTGGGCGTCCCCGACGTGGCCGGGAACCCGCTCCTCGAGCTCAGCCTCGTCCCGAAGGTGTACGTCACCCGCGCCATGGCCGCGCTGCGCAAGGCCGGGACCATGCCGCAGGAGGAGCGCCTGGCCGCGCTCCGCGCGGCGGGCGAGCTGTTCGCGACCGGCGTGGTCGACGGCATGTCCGCGGCCGACTACCAGTACACGGTGAGCCGGATGTCCGGCACCCCGCTGCCGATCGTCCAGCGGGCCGTACGCGCCATCGCCCGCAGCGCCGCCGGCTCGTACGACAGCGCCCAGAAGGCCCGGCCCGTCGGCGCGGTGAACGACTGGCGCGACCCGAAGGCACAAGAGGGCACGGCGGTGTGGATCCGCCGCGGGGACGTCTTCGCCGTGCACGCGGCCGGCAACCACCCCGGCGTGCACAGCCTGTGGCTGGAGGCCGTCGCGCTCGGCTTCCGGGTGGCCGTACGACCCTCCCGCCGCGAACCGCTGACGCCGTACCGCCTGATCTCGGCGCTGCGCGCCTCGGGATTCGGCGACGACCAGATCGTGATGCTGCCCACCGACTACGCCGCCGCGGACGAGATCCTGCGCCAGGCCGACCTGAGCATGGTGTACGGCGGCCAAGAGGTGATCGACAAGTACGCCGCGGACACGACGGTCCTGCCGAACGGCCCCGGCCGGTCCAAGATCCTGGTCACCGCCGACTCCGACTGGCGCGACCACATCGACATGATCGTGGATTCGATCAGCCATGAGGGCGGGACGGCCTGCGTGAACACCACCGCCGTGTTCGTCGAGGGCGACCCGGCCCCGCTCGCCGAGGCGATCGCCGCGCGGCTCTCGGCCATCCCGAGCCTGCCGCCGGAGGACGACAAGGCGGTGCTCACCGCCTACTCCATGCCGGCCGCCCGGAAGATCGAGAGCTATCTGCTGGCCAAGTCCGCGGGCGCCCGCGCCCACCTCGGCGGCGACGGTGTCGTCGACGAGCTCCCCGACGGCAGCGCCGTGCTCCGGCCGGCCGTACACGAACTCGACGACCCGTTCGCCGAGCAGGCCAATGTCGAGCTGGCGTTCCCCTGCGTGTGGGTGGCCCCCTGGACCCGGGACGCCGGTCCGGCGGTGTTCCACGACACGCTGGTCCTCACGGCGGTCACCAAGGACGAGAAGCTCCTCGACACCCTGCTCGCCGATCCCACGATCAAGAACCTCTACATCGGCGACCACCCGACGTACTGGATGACCCCGGGCGTCCCGCACGACGCCTACCTGGGCGAGTTCCTGATGCGCACCAAGGCCGTCATCCGCGACTGACCGGAGGACCTCGTGCCGAGGACCCTCGTGGCCATGACGACGAGGATCCTCGGCACTAAGCCTGCGAGTACGGGCGCAGGACGCAGAACTCGTTGTCCTCCGGATCGGCCATCACCACCCAGGACACGTCGGAGGGTTGCCCGACCGATGCCCGGCGGGCGCCGAGTGCGATCAGGCGCCGCACCTCACCCTCCTGGTCCTCGGGGCGCAACTCCAGGTGCAGCCGGTTCTTGCCCGGTGTCGGGTCGGGGACGCGCACGAAGAGCAGGTCGGGGGAGACACCGTCCTCGGCGCTGCCCGCGGGCGGCTCCAGGACGATCTGCTCGGCGGTGTCGTGGGTGCGTCGCCAGCCCAGCGCCGCCTCCCAGAATCCGGCCACGGTCTCAGGTTCCCGGCAGTCGATGACCAGGCACTGGATTCTCAGAGTCATGACTCGACCTTGCACGACCCGGGGGCACGTGTCGAATCATTCCCGCGAGGCCGCGCCATACGAGGAAGCGGCTGTGATCAGGCTGTCCAACGATTATCGGCCACCCATCACCCGCGGGTTCGCTTCCGCCTCTTGCAAATCCTGAGCCCCAGAGTCATTCTCCACATGGATGCCGCCCCCGGAGTTTCCTTACGTACTGCCCCGAGCAGCCGGGTGTCATCACACGTGAAAAGAGCGGAGCAGCCACATGGGGAATGTCAGGAAGACCGCCGCGGTCGTCATGGGCGTCGCGGCATCACTCGCCTTCGCCGTGCCGGTGGCGCAGGCGGCGCCGGGGAGTGCCCTCAGGCCCATGCACTACTCCTGCGGCCAGACCAGGCCCCCGAACCTGGACGGGTCCGCGTTCGTCACCGCGACCGGAGCCGCGGTCATGTTGAGGGGTTCGAGTGCCGGATGTGGGCTCACCGGCGTGATCCTCGGAGGCGACAGGCTGGACTACTACTGCTGGACCCTCGGCAACGACGGTTACACGTACACATTCGTGTCCGCCTTCGAGAAAGGCGCCGCGGGCTGGGCGCTCGATAGCGAGATACCGAACAACGGCAGTTCGGTTCACTGCCCGATCTGAGACCGTTCCGCGAAGTTCTGATGTTCAGCCGGTGCGGAGACGGGCGCGCTGGGGGACGACCGTGTACTTCGGGTCTTTCGAGGAGGTCATTCCGGCCTCGAAGACGCCGAAGCGGGTCAGGGCCGAGCCGGCGAGGAGGGCCGCGCCCCCGGCGGCCGAGAGCCGGCGATCGCCGCGGCCGAGGGCGGCGGTGAGGGCGCCTGCGCCCGTCAGTGCCTCGGCGGCGCGCATGAGGACACGGGCGCGTCCCGTCTCGTACGCCTCGGCGACGGTACCCAGCCGGGCGCGCATGAGGCGGGCCACCAGGAGCTCGGCGGCGCCGCCCGCCACGCCCAGCCTCCGGGCGGGCGTCACCTCGGCCCGCGGCGCGACCAGCAGGCCGAGCCCGCCGCCCGCCGCCGCGGCGGAGGATACGAAGAGGTAGGGCAGCTCACGGTGCCCCTCGTGCCACCCGGGCACGGCGGTGTCCGCGAGGAGAACGCCGGTGTAGGCGGCGACGGCCGGTCCGGCGACGCCACCGGCCATCGCGGCCGCCGTGCCGATCCGGGGCAGCCGGCCGGTCACCGCCGAGAAGGCGGCGGCTCCGGCGAGCGGGGCGTACGCGCTGAGGATCCAGGAGCCGACGCTCATCGGCGAGGTCCACTTCAGCACCCGCAGCATGTTGACGAAGCGCCCGGGACGGCCGAGGTCGTGGACGAGGGCGACCAGGCTGACCGCGATCGCGCCCGCGGCGCCGATCCGGGTGCCGCGGGCCAGGCGGGGCCGACCGGTCAGTTCCGCGCCGGCGGACAGGACCGAGGACGCGCCGGCCAGGCCGCCGAGGAACAGGTACCCGGCGATGTCGAGTGCCTTCCAGACCGGCGGCTTGAGCACCGGCCTGCCGTAGTAGGAGGTGAACGCGTCCTCGCTCATCACGCTCTCCCGGCGAACGCGAGCAGGCCGGCGCCGAGTAGGCCGGCGGCGGCGAGCGCGGCGTGGCGCCACATGGCGGGCAGGTCGCGGGTCGTGGCGATCGGGTCGGGCGGCAGGCCGTACACCTCGGGGTCGTCGAGGAGGAGGAAGAAGGCGCCCGCTCCCCGGATCCCGTCATCGGTGTCCGCGAGGTAGAGGCGCGCGTCGTCGACGCCCGCGTCGTTGAGCGTGGCGACCCGGGCCGCGGCGCGTTCCCGTAGTTCGTCGAGGGGACCGTACTGGATGGAGTCGGTCGGGCATGCCTTCGCGCACGCGGGTTCCAGGCCGTCACCGATCCGGTCGTAGCAGAGCGTGCACTTCCAGGCCCGGCCGTCGTCCTCGCGCTGGCCGATGACGCCGAACGGGCATGCCGGGATGCAGTAGCCGCAGCCGTTGCAGACGTCGGACTGGACGACGACCGTCCCGAACTCCGTGCGGAAGAGCGCGCCGGTGGGGCACACGTCCAGGCAGGCCGCCTTCGTGCAGTGCTTGCAGACGTCGCTGGCCATCAGCCAGCGCAGGTCGCCGCCCTCTCCCGGCGCCATGGGGGTCATCGGGGCCGCGTCCGGCGGGGCGCCGAGCGGTGGGACCGGGCCCTCGTGGTCCACTCCGGGCTCCTGCTCGGCCAGCGGCTTTCGCTGCTCGATGAAGGCCACGTGCCGCCAGGTGTCGGCGCCGAGCTGCTCGGTGTTGTCGTAGGACATCCCGGTGAAGTTCAGGCCGTCCTCCGGCACGTGGTTCCACTCCTTGCAGGCCACCTCGCACGCCTTGCAGCCGATGCACACCGACGTGTCGGTGAAGAAGCCCATGCGCTGCGTCATGTCAGATCTCCATGCCGGTCCGTTCGGTGATGCCCGCCCGCCGCCGGTACTCCCGGACCAGCTCGAGCGCGGCCGGTCCGCGCGGGCGCCGTCCGGGGCGGATGTCGCAGGCCATCGCCTTGACCTCCTGGATGTGGATGTTCGGGTCGAGGGAGAGGTGGGCCAGCTCATTGGCCGAGTCGCCGCGGCTGTAGCCGTTGTTCCCCCAGTGATACGGCAGCCCGATCTGATGCAGCCGTTTCCCCTCGACGGTCAGCGGGGTCATCCGCTCGGTGACGAGCACGCGGGCCTCGATGACGGCGCGCGCCGAGACGATGGTGGCCCAGCCGAGGTGGGTCAGACCGCGCTCGGCCGCGAGTTCCGGGGAGATCTCGCAGAAGAACTCCGGCTGCAGTTCGGACAGGTACGGCACCCAGCGGGACATCCCGCCGGCCGTGTGGTGCTCGGTGAGGCGGTAGGTGGTGGTGACGTAGGGGAAGACCTCCGAGCCCGGCTTGCCGTCGCTGGGCTGGTAGCGGTTGACCGGGTGCTCGATGAGCTCCCGGGCCGGGTTGCGCCCGTACTTGTAGAGCAGGTTGTCCGACGGGGACTCCTGCGGCTCGTAGTGCGCGGGCAGCGGGCCGTCGACGATGCCGGCCGGCGCGTACAGCCACGCCTTGCCGTCCGCCTGCATGATGAACGCGTCGGTGCCCGAGAGCGCGTCCGGGCCCTTCGCGTCCGGCGGCGGCCGGTGGTCCGGGGCCCTGGTCGGCGGGAAGTCGGGGGTGTCCGGTCCCGTCCATCGCCCGCGCTCGGCGTCCCACCGTAGGTACGCCTTGCGGTCGCTCCAGGGGCGCCCGCCGGGGTCGGCGGACGCGCGGTTGTACAGGATCCGCCGGTTCGCGGGCCAGGCCCAGCCCCACTCCAGGGCCACGTGGTCCTGTTCCCAGCCGGGCTTGCGGCGCCTGGCCTGGTTGACGCCGTCGGCGTAGACGCCGCAGTAGATCCAGCAGCCGCAGGTGGTGGAGCCGTCGTCCCGCAGCTCCTCGTAGGAGCCGAGGTGCCGTCCGCCGGGGCCGAAGCCGTTGATCTCGGCGAGCACGGCCTCGGCGGACGGCTCACCCTGGGTGCCCTCGGTCGGGTAGTCCCAGGTCAGCTGCTTGATCGGCAGGTCCATCGGGTCGTCGGAGTCCGCCAGCCGCTCCCGGATCAGCCGGCCGAGGTGGTAGACGAACCACAGGTCGCTGCGGGCGTCGCCGGCCGGTTCGACGGCCTGGTCCCGCCACTGCAGGAGCCGGTCGGTGTTGGTGAAGCTGCCGGACTTCTCGGTGTGCGCGGCGGCGGGGAGGAAGAAGACCTCCGTGCGGATGTCCTCGGTGCGCATCTCGCCCGTCTCGATCTCCGGGCCGTCCTTCCACCAGGTGGCGCTCTCGATGAGCGAGAAGTCGCGGACCACGAGCCAGTCCAGGGCCGCCAGGCCCATGCGCTGGTACCGAGAGTTGGACGAGCCGGTGGCCGGGTTCTCGCCCAGCAGCAGGTACCCCTTGCAGACGCCCTCCATCTGCTTCAGGACGGTGTGGTACGTGCTGTGGTTGCCGGTCAGCCGGGGCAGGTAGTCGAAGCAGTAGTCGTTGTCGGCGGTCGCGTGCTCGCCCCACCAGGCCTTCAGCAGGCTGACCATGTAGGTGGACATCTTGCCCCAGTAGCCCTTGCTCGCCGCCTCGTCCTCGAGGTAGGCCGCGAGTCCCTCGTTCTGTCCCAGGTGCGGCATGGGGATGTAGGCGGGCAGCAGGTCGAACAGGGCGGGGATGTCGGTCGAGCCCTGGATGTTGGCGTGCCCGCGCAGGGCGAGGATGCCGCCGCCGGGGCGCCCGATGTTGCCCAGGAGCAACTGCAGGATCGCGGCGGCGCGGATGTTCTGCACGCCGGTCGTGTGCTGCGTCCATCCGACCGCGTACGCGATGGCCGTCGTACGCTCGGGGCCGGAGTTCTCGGTGACGAGCCGGCAGACGCGGTCGAACGACTCCCGGGGGACACCGCAGATCTGCTCGACGACCTCCGCCGTGTACCGCGCGAAGTGCCGCTTGAGGATCTGGAAGACGCACCGGGGGTGCTGGAGCGTCTCGTCGGTCTGGATCTCCCCGGCGACCTCCGGGCCGCCGGAACCGTGCGCCTCGACGCGGGCGGTCTCCGTCATCAGCAGGAGTTCCTCGTCGACCTCGCGGGACGGCGCGGGCATCTCACTGCCCGCGTACTGCCAGCTGCGCGGATCGTACTTCCGCGCCTCCTCGATGAAGCCGGAGAACAGGCCGTCCAGGTCCTCGGTGTCCCGGAACTCCTCTCGTACGATCGACGCGGCGTTGGTGTAGGCGAGGAGGTACTCCCGGAAGTACTCCCCGTTCTCCAGGATGTAGTGGATCAGGCCGCCGAGGAAGGCGATGTCCGTGCCCGCGCGGATGGGCACGTGCAGGTCGGCCAGCGCGCTGGTCCGGGTGAACCTCGGGTCGACGTGGATCACGACCGCGCCGCGGGCCTTGGCCTCCATCACCCACTGGAATCCGACCGGGTGGCACTCGGCCATGTTGGAGCCCTGGATGAGGATGCAGTCGGCGTTGCGGAGGTCCCGCTGGAACGTCGTCGCGCCGCCGCGCCCGAAACTGGTCCCCAGACCGGGGACGGTGGCGGAGTGTCAGATGCGGGCCTGGTTCTCGATCTGCAGCGCGCCGAGGGCGGTCCAGAGCTTCTTGAGGAGGTAGTTCTCCTCGTTGTCCAGCGTCGCCCCGCCCAGGCTCGCGATGCCGAGCGTGTGGCGGACGTTGCGGCCCTCGTACTCCCACACCCAGCCGTCCCGGCGCGCGGCGATCACCCGGTCGGCGATCATGTTCATGGCCCGGTCGAGCGGGAGCCGTTCCCAGCCGGTCCCGTACGGCCTGCGGTACAGGACCTCGTGCATCCGCGAGGAGCCGGTGGTGAGCTGGAGGCTGGCCGATCCCTTGGGGCAGAGCCGGCCGCGGGAGATCGGCGACTTCGGGTCGCCCTCGATCTGGACGACCTTTTCGTCCCGCACGTAGACCTTCTGGGCGCAGCCGACCGCGCAGTACGGGCAGACCGAGTTGACCACCTTGTCCGCGTCGCGGATCCGGGGGCGCAGCCGGGCGGTGCGCCGGCTCTTCGCGGCGTCGCCCCGCGGGTCGCCGCCCTTGAGCTGACGGAGGACCGGCCATGACGTGACCAGCTCGCGCAAGGTCATGTCAGCCGCCTGCCCGTGACCGGTCCCGTTGATACGTCGCTTTACCGGACGAGGTCCTCCCCCAGAACGGATCGTTACCGCACGAACCGGTCAGAGTGCAACGAACGCCAGTCCACGCTGTTTGAGGGCGGGGAGCACGGTCCGCAGCGCCTGGATCGTCTCCGAGCGGTCACCACCGCCGTCGTGGCACAGGATGATGTCGCCGGGCTTGCCGGCGAGCATGCTCCTGGTGATCGCCGACGTGCCGGGGCGGGCCCAGTCCCGGGGGTCGACCTCCCAGTCGATGCAGAGCATTCCGTGTTCGGCGGCGGTGTCCATCACCTGGGCGGACCAGTTGCCGCCGGGAGCGCGGAAGTACCTCGGAGCGACGCCCGAGACCTGGGCGATCCGGTCGTGCGCGCCGCCGATCTCCTCCTTGATCTGCCCGGCGCCGAGCCCCGGCAGGTTGAGGGGGTGGGTGACGGTGTGGTCGCAGACCTGGTGCCCCGCGGCCACGATGCGCTCGACCAGCTTCGGATACTGCGCGACCTCCCCGGCGATCAGCGAGAACGTCGCCGGCACCTGGTGTTCGGCGAGCAGGTCCAGCATCATCGGCGTCCACCGCGGATGCGGGCCGTCGTCGATGGTCAGCGCGACGGCGTTCGGCGGGGCGGCCGGGACCAGGTCGTGCAGATTGTGCACCGGTCTGCGCAGCGCTCGCGGAACGCCGCGCGCGTAGCCGGGATCGCGGCGCGGCGCGGGCCCGGCCGGGCGCCCGTGCGGGACCCGGCGGCCCCTCTCTCGCCGCGCGGCCGGCTGCAGCAGCCGCACCATTTCGGGTACCCCGCCCGCCGCCACCCCGGCGCCGGCGACGGCCGCGGCCAGCAGGACCTGACGCCTGTTCGGTCTGCGCATGCCTCCCCCAACCGCCGATTCCGCCGTCTATCTACCCCCTCGAACGTCAATGAGCGCCATGCCCGACCTTGCGGACGAACCAAGCTTCGACGGCCACATCAGTACGATGGGTGACGTGCGGTGGCCCATCGTGTGCCCGTGGATCCCCGCGGGGGTCCGGGTACCGGCGGCCGTGGCACGGCCACGTCTGCACTCCTACAGCCGCGAGCAGATCCTCATCGGCTTCGCCGTGCTGGTCACGGTCCTCCTCGTCGCGGCGATCGCCATCTGGCGGAACCGGGGCTGACCGGGCCGGGGCCGGAGGTCAGGAGTCCGCCAGCCACGGATACCGGGCGGTGTCCGCGTCGGCGTAGTCGGGATCGAGGTAGACGAACAGCCGCTGGATCCGGAAGTCGCGGATCTCGAAGACGTCGCACCAGCGGCCGGCGTGGGTGACGCCGGCCCGCCACTCCGCCCCGGACGCCGTACGGCCCGATGAGGTGCCCTCGACCACCAGCAGGTCGCCGTTGTAGGCGAAGTTGAGGTAGGCGTAGTCGTGCTCGATCGCGGCGAGGATGCCGCCGACGTCGGTGAAGAGCCGTTTGACCTCGTCCAGGCCGGTCGCGACGCCCCACTTGGGGAAGTACACCTGCGCGTCGTCGGCGAACAGCTCGAAGAAGTCGTCGCCGCGGTCGAGGCGCTTGAGGTACTCCAGCGCCACGGCCTTGCGCTGCTCGTCGGTCATCGGCTGCATGCTCAGGGCCATCGTCTTCTCCTTGGCACTCCCCGGCCGGGCGGCCGGGAGGGACGGATGTCGGGCCTTCCTGCGGTCGATCTCCGTCAGAGGCGCTTCCGTTACCCGCCCGCTCCGTTACCCGCCCGCTCCGTTACTCGGCCGGCCGGCCGTGGCGGCGGCGGACCGGCGGGCGAACCGCAGGGTGCCGTCGTCGACGGCGCGGTACCGCAGCGTGATCAGGTCGTGGGCGTAGCTCATGCCGAGCCGCCACGGTGCCCGTGATCCCGCCTGGGGGAACTCGCCGAGGGAGCGCAGCACGTAGCCGGCCTGGAAGTCGATGAGGGGACGCGGGGTGACGGTGGGATCGTCGTTGCACGGCACGCACCAGTCGTGGCCGCGGGTGTCGAGGTGCCGCAGCAGCCGGACGACGTACTCGCTGACGAGGTCGGCCTTGAGGGTCCAGGAGCCGTTGGTGTAGCCGATCGTGAAGGCGAAGTTCGGCACTCCGCTGAGCATCATGCCCTTGTAGGCCATCGTCTCCGGCGGCCTGACCTCCTGGCCGTCGACGGTGAGCCGTACGCCGCCGAACGGCAGCAGCCGCAGGCCGGTCGCGGTGACGACGATGTCGGCGTCGAGTTCGGCGCCCGACTCCAGGCGCAGGCCCGCCGGGGTGAACTCCGTGATCCGGTCGGTGACGACCGACGCGCGTCCGCCGCGGATGGCCCGGAACAGGTCGCCGTCGGGGACGAAGCACATCCGCTGGTCCCACGGCTGGTAGCGGGGGGTGAAGTGCGTGTCGACGTCGTAGCCGGGCGGCAACCGCCGCAGCAGCCCCTTGCGAACGATCGACTTGACGACCCGCGGACGGCGGCGGCTGAGCTGGTAGAGCAGCGTGGTCACCACGACGTTCTTCCACCGCACGATCGGGTACGCGCGGCGGTTCCCGAGCAGGCGCCGCAGGGTGTTCGCGAGGGCGTCCTCGGCCGGCAACGCCATGACGTAGGTGGGCGAGCGCTGCAGCATCGTCACGTGGGCGGCCCGCTCGGCCATGGCCGGCACGAGCGTTACCGCGGTCGCGCCGCTGCCGATCACGACGACCCTCCTGCCGGTGTGGTCGAGGTCCTGCGGCCAGTGCTGGGGGTGCACGACCGTGCCGCCGAACCGCTCCACGCCCGGGAAATCCGGCGTATGGCCGGCGTCGTAGCGGTAGTAGCCGCTGCAGCAGTACAGGAAGCGGCAGGTGAACCGAACCGGCTCGCCGTCGTGCAGGGCCTCGACCGACCAGCGGGCCTGCTCGCTCGACCACTCCGCGGACACGACCCGGTGCCCGAACCGGATGTGCCGGTCGACGCCCGCCTCGGTCGCGGTGTCGCGGATGTAGCGCAGGATCGACGCGCCGTCCGCGATGGCCTTCGACCGGGTCCACGGCCGGAACCGGTAGCCGAAGGTGTGCATGTCCGAGTCGGAGCGGACACCGGGGTACCGGAACAGGTCCCAGGTCCCGCCGATCGTGTCGCGCGCCTCCAGGACGAGGTACGTCCTGCGGGGAAACGCCTGCTGGAGATGGCGGGCGGCGCCGACGCCGGACAGCCCGGCACCGATGATCAACACGTCGACGTGCTCACCGCCGGTCATTCCGGTCTCCCTCCCCGCGTGCCCGTACGCCCCGCACGGTACGCCGGGATGCGCGGATCCGCGACGTGCCACCGCGAAGGCTCCTGGCCGGAGGGGTTTCCGGGAGCACGGGGTACATAGTGAGGATGGGGCGGCCGTCGCCGCCGCCATGGGTGTGTGCTTCTGGCCAGGCCGGCGTGGCCGCGCGCCGACCGGGTCCCCGGCACCGGAGGCCGCCGCAGAGCCGCCGCCGGCGCTCCTCGTCGCCGTGTCCCTCGTCCGGCTGACCGGACCCGAGGGGAGGTGAATCGAATGTCGGATGATGACCGGCACCCACTCCGGATCGGAGTGCTCGGATCGTACGGAGGCCTGAACCTCGGCGATGAGGCGATTCTCGCCTGCGTCCTGGACAGCCTTCGGCAGATACGACCGGCGGCGGAGAGGATCGTCTTCAGCCGTCACCCCGAACACACGCGTGACCGTTTCGGCACCCCGGCGGTGGCCTACGCCGGAGTGTCCCAGGGCCAGCTCGTCGAGGCGGAGACCGGGCTGGACCTGCTCGTCCTCGGAGGCGGCGGGATCCTGCACAACGGTCTCGCGGGCTCGGTGATGCGGCCGGTGCGCCTGGCGCACCAGCTGGGCATTCCCACGTTCGGCTACGCGATCGGGGCCGGCCCGCTGACCGGCCACGAGGAGATCGACGTCGTGCGGGAGGTCATCGACCAGATGACCGACCTCACGGTCAGGGACCAGGAGTCGATCCTCGTCCTGGAGGGGATGGGGGTCACCCGGCAGATCTCGGCCACCGCCGACGCCGCGGTACTGCTGGAACCGGAGGATTTCACGGAGGAGATGCTGATCCGCGAGGGGATCGACACCCAGACCCGCCTGGTGGGGATCTCGGTGCGCGAGCCCGGGGGCGCGGCCGACAATCTCGACGAGAGGACCTATCACGGCCTGATCGCGGAGATCGCGGACTTCATGACGTGCCGGTACAACGCCCAGGCGGTGTTCGTGCCGATGGAGCGCGGCGACATCGCCCACGCGCACGCGGTGCTGTCGGCGATGAGCGCTCCGGAGAACGCGCGGGTCCTGAACCGCTTCTACAGTCCCGGCCAGATCGCCGGGCTGATGCGGCACCTGGAGTTCGCGGTCGGCATGCGCCTGCACTTCCTGATCTTCGCCGCCTGCGCCGGAGTGCCGGTGCTGCCGCTCCCCTACGCCGGAAAGGTCTTCGACTTCGCGCAGACGGTCGGCGCGCCCGCGCTCACCGGCATCGCCAAGAGCCAGGCCGGGCCGCTGCTGGCCCAGCTCGACCGGCTGTGGGACGAACGGCATGCCTGCACCGACCGACTCCGGGAGCGTTTCCAGTGCCTGCGCGAGCGCGCGCGGGAGAACCAGGAGCGTTGCCGGGTGCTCATCGACCGGCTGGATCCGGTCTCCTGACGCCCGGAGACGGTCACGCGCACCGCCCTGCGCCGACGGGATTCCCCGTTTTCGGTAACGGTGTTTCCGCACCGGCAGATAGACCGTTATCGACCCCCTCGGGCGTCTTCGGCACGCCCGGACGGCCGTGAGGCGACGGAACCGCAGGGTGCCATGGGGGTATTGCGCGCACGCAAGGACCCGTGACGGGGATTCCCGGACGCGTAAGGCTGTCTGTCATGGGAGTACGCCCTGATCCCCGGAAACCGGCCGGACGGAAGGTGTCATGACCATGGGGTCGGTCGTCAGCATGCGGCGAGCGGAGTTCGACCGTGCCTGGCCGTACGGGGCGGAGGAGGACGACGACGCCTCCGCGGCCGGAATCGACGCCGCGACGCCGAACGTCGCCCGGATGGACAACTACTACCTCGGGGGCAAGGACAACTTCGCCGTCGATCGGGAGCTGGCCGAACGCGCGCTGCACGAGGCGCCCGTCATCGCCAGGCTGGTGCAGGTGAACAGGGGCTTCCTGCACCGCATGGCCCGTTTCCTCGCCGAGGAGGAGGGCATCCGGCAGTTCCTCGACATCGGGTGCGGGCTGCCCGCGGAGATCAACCTGGACGAGACCGTACGGCGGATCGATCCGGAGTGCCGGGTGGCGTACGTCGACAACGACCCGATGGTGCTGACTCACGCTCGGGCCCTGATGGCCGTGGGCGGCAGCGTCGGGGTGTTCGAGGCGGACCTGCGGGAGCCGTCGACGGTCCTCGGCAACCCGGAGCTGCTGCGCCTGCTCGACCTGACCGAGCCGGTGGCGGTGTTCCTGCTGAACGTCCTGCCGTTCGTCCCGGGGAACCCGCGCCGGATCGTGGACGAGCTCGTGCGCTACCTGCCCACCGGCAGCCACGTGGTGGTGTCCCACGTCGAGCGCACGCCGGATCTGGAGGCGGTGGCCGAGCTGTACGAGGGGGCCGGTCTGTCGTTCCTCCCGCGGAGCCGGTTCGAGATCGCGCGGATCGCCCACGGGCTGGAACCGGTCGCGCCGTATCCGGCGGGTCTGCCGCTCTCACGGTCGGGAGGGGAGCCGGCTCCGGCCGACGCGGTGCCCCTTATCGGCTGTGTGGGGCGCAAACGGTGACATGCGAAATTGAACCGTTTCGTCGTGTTTCGCGCGGTCGCCGGATAAGATCGGCGCTCCAGCCAGTGTCACTTCCCGAGCGCGTGATGCCAGCCGAAAGCGAACCGAAGCCTCTTTCCGAGATCGCGCAGGACATCGGGCTGACCATGTCCGATGTGGCGATCTTCTCCGGGCTCGACGAGAGCACGGTCTTCCGTCTGTGGGACAACGGCGACTGGCTGGATCGCGTCAGCGGCCGGTCGCTGCAGAGCCTGATGTCGTCAGTGCCCGGCATCGCCGAGTACGCGATGGCGCATTCGCTGCTGAAGCGGCGTACCGCCCTCATCGCGAACCTCCAGGCCGAAGGGCTGTCCGTCGACCTGGACGCGCTGGAGAACTCGACGGTGGCGCGCCAGCTCCTGCTGAACGCCCTCGAGGCCGCGCTGTACATCGTCCGCGACGGCCCGAGCCAGAAGGTCTCCTCCTATATCGCCCGCTTCTGGGGCCGGGAGCAGGATCGCGCACTGGAGGCGCTGTTCTCCGCCGAGCCGGGCCACGGCCTGCTGGGTGACCCGCGCAGGCTCGTCGAGGCGTCGATCGAGCTGGCCCCGCGGCTGAGCCGCAAGACCTACTCCTTCCACTCTCTGCTGACCCTCAACATCCTCACCCACCAGGTCAGCAAGGTCGCCGGCGCGCCGGACGCCGACCTGGCGCTGCAGCGGCCCGGCCGCCAGACCGCCCTGATGATGCGCGGGGTGGTCATGGGCGCGCTGATCAGCTCCAATGACCTGGACCTCGCCGAGAAGTACCGGCGGGAGCTGGACCGCACCCCGGTGTACGCCGCGCTGGAGGAATGGTCCTTCCCCACCTACATGCGGGACGGCCGGATCAGCTCCGACTTCACCCTGCCCGGCTCGCTGCTGCTGCGGAACACGGCGGCCGAGGTGCTGCGGGAGATCGAGACCTACAGCGACGCGTACCTGTACTACCTCGTGTCGACGTACCTTCCGCTCGCGCTGCGCCGCGACCCGACGTTCGGGCGGCGGATCGACGATCTGATCACGACAATCGAACAGCGCGCCGGCGACTGCCGGGACAAACGGGTCCGGGCCGCCTGCAACGCGCTGGTGCGGCAGCTGAAGGGCGTGGCCTGACCATGCCGGAGGGGGGACAGATGAGCCGGACGTACCAGGACGTCGCAGAACTCACCCGGGAGCGGTGGGAGGCGAACACCGGCTACTGGGTCAAGGTGATCCGGGAGAGCCGCGACCGGTACCGCACGGAACTGACCGACCGCGCCGTCCTCGACGCGATCGGCGACTGCGCGGGTCTGCGGGTCCTGGACGCGGGCTGCGGCGAGGGGTACCTCGCCCGCACCCTGGCGGCCCGCGGCGCCGAGGTCGTGGGTGTCGACGCCTGCCAGGGACTGATCGACGCCGCCGAGGGCGTGCCGTTCCAGGGGCCCGGCTCCGCCTCGTTCACCCGGGCGAGCGTCGACGCGCTGCCGCTGGAGGACGACTCCCTCGACCTGGTGGTCTGCAACCACCTCTTCAGCCACCTGCACGACCCGTCGCGCGCGATCGACGAGTTCGGCCGGGTGCTGAAGAGCGGCGGGCGGCTGATCATCCTCACACTGCACCCCTGCTTCTACACCGGCAACGCCGAGCGCGGAGCGAGTACGAGCGTGCCGGCGGCGGAGTACTTCGCCGGCCGGGGCATCGACCAGCACTTCATGGTCGACGGGCTCCGCTCGCCCTCGAAGATCACCTCGTGGCTCCGCCCGCTGGAGTTCTACGCCACGACCCTCCGGGAGGCCGGGTTCGTCATCGCGGACCTGCGGGAGCCGCACCCGACGGACGAGCAGCTCCGGGACGACCCGTGGTGGCGCACGGGCTTCCCGACCGCGATCTTCATGCTCCTGGTGGCGGAGCGCCGCTGACCCCGGATTGGCCGGTCTTTAATCAAAGCACCCGCTAAATCGGCATTTCAGGGGGTACGGCCGGAGTTTGTAGGCTCCTTTCCTTCTCTGGAGCGTCTCCGGCCGCCGGCCGACGAACCTGAGCCGCGGCCGACGCGGCGAACCTGCCGCGATCACGCCGGATCGGCAGGTGAACGACATGACTGATGAAGATCGGCGCAGAGCCGACCGCCTCGCCCGGGCGCTGGGAGTGGCCGGGCTCGGCCTGGGCATCGCACCACTGACCGCCACCGACGCCATCAGCAGACTGTGCGGCGTGGACGACTCGGGAACGGCACGGACGATGCTGCGTCTGGCGGGCGTACGCGAGCTGGTGCACTCGGTGCTGCTGCTGGGCAGCCGCAGTCCCGCACCGCTCGTCTGGACCCGGGTCGTCGGCGACATGCTGGACCTGACCGCCCTCGGCCTGGCGGCCTCGAACCGTACTGGTCACCGGCGCACCCGGGTCCTCGCGGTGACCGCGGGAGTGGCCGCGATCACCGCGGCCGACGTGTACACCGCGCTGTGCGGCCTCCGGCGGCGTGCGCCGGAGCACGCCCGCGCCGGCACCGTGCACGCGACCATCACCGTCAACCGTCCGCGGGACGAGGTCTACCGCTTCTGGCACGACTTCGAGAACCTTCCCCAGTTCATGATCCACCTCGACACGGTCCGGGACCTCGGCGACGGGCGTTCCCACTGGAGGGCCACGGGGCCGCTGGGCAGGACCCTCGAGTGGGAGGCGGAGATGATCGACGACCGGCCGGACGAGCTGATCGCCTGGCACGCCACCCAGGGGATGATCGCCGGCAACAGCGGCGCGGTGCGTTTCACCGACGCCCCCGGCGACCGAGGCACGGAGGTGCGGGTGACCCTGCAGTACGCGCCGCGCGGCGGCGGGGCCGTGGCGGCGTTCACCCGTCTCCTGGGCGAGCACCCCGACCAGATGGTCCGCGACGATCTGCGCAGGTTCAAGCAGGTCATGGAGACCGGCGAGGTCGTCCTCTCCGAGGGCATGCCGATGGGCACCCACGCCAAACGGCAACTGCGGCAGCGCGCGGCCCAGCCCATGTCGAGAGGAGGAGGAGGATTCCGATGAGAGCCACCTGCTGGATGGGCCGCGGCAAGGTCGAGGTCCGGGACGTCCCGGACCCGCAGATCCTGAACAGCCACGACGCGATCGTGCGGGTCACCTCTACGGCGATCTGCGGCTCCGACCTGCACCTGTACGACGGCTTCATTCCGACGATGAAGAAGGGCGACGTCCTCGGTCACGAGTTCATGGGCGAGGTCGTGGAGGTCGGCCCGGAGGTCCACGACCTGCGGCCCGGGGACCGGGTCGTCGTCCCCTTCCCGATCTCCTGCGGAAGCTGCTGGGCCTGCGAGAACGAGCTCTTCTCGATCTGTGAGAACTCCAACCCCAACGCCGGGATCGCCGAGAAGCTCCTGGGGCACTCACCGGCCGGCATCTACGGCTACAGCCACATGCTCGGCGGCTTCCCCGGCGGCCAGGCCGAGTACGCGCGGGTGCCGTTCGCCGACGTCAACCCGATCAAGATCGAGGACGATCTGCCGGACGAGAAGGTGCTGTTCCTGTCCGACATCTTCCCGACCGGCTGGATCGGGGCGGAGATGGCCGACATCAAGGACGGTGACGTCGTCGCCGTGTGGGGCGCCGGCCCGGTCGGCCAGTTCGCGATCGCCAGCGCGTTCCTGATGGGCGCCGAACGCGTCATCGCGATCGACCGCTTCCCGTACCGCCTGCGCCGCGTCGAGCGGATGGGCGCCGACCCCCTCGACTACGAGGAGGCGATCGACGTCCCGGACGCACTGCGCGACATGACGGGCGGCCGCGGCCCGGACTGCTGCATCGACGCCGTCGGCCTCGAGGCGCACCACGCCACGCCGATGTACGCCTACGACCGGGCGAAGCAGGCGACCCGGCTGGAGACGGACCGGCCGTTCGTCCTCCGCGAGGCGATCATGTCCTGCCGCAACGGCGGAACCGTGTCGGTGGTCGGGGTGTACGGCGGGTTCGTCGACAAGTTCCCGATGGGCTCGCTCATGAACCGGTCCATCACCCTGCGGGGCGCGCAGTGCCACGTACAGAAGTACCTGCGGCCGCTGCTCGACCGGATCCGGAACGGCGACATCGATCCGAGCTTCGTCGTCAGCCACCACATGAGCCTGGACGACACTCCACGCGGCTACCGGCTCTTCCGCGACAAGCGGGAGGAGTGCAACAAGGTCGTCCTGCATCCGTAGCGCCCGGGCAGCCTGTTCCTTGCGCAAGATCACGCCCAGCGGCATACTCCCTTCGTAACCCTGCCCGAAGTGAGCAGACATGTCCCATCCGCCGTTCGTCGGCCCCAGCGGAGGGTCGACGCCACCGGTGATCGAGTGCCCTCGGACCCCCTGACCCGAAGCACCGCGTCCTGGGACCACGTCAAAGCCAGGCACACGGGCTGGGCGGTGGCCGGCCGGGGGGTTCAAGAGGCCGCAGATCTTCTGGCCCACGGCCCCCACGGGGCGGACGCCTTCTGCCGGGGGGTGGGAGGCGAACGCTGGTTCGGAACCGACGATCTCGGGCGGGCGCTGTTCGAGGGCGATCGCCCGCACGGGCATCCCGGCTTCGTCGGGTTGCGCGACGCTCTGCTCACGGAGCTGGAACCAGCGGTCAACCGGTTGCGGCTCATGGCGGCGGCGCTCGCAGGCGCGGGCGAGCACTATCACACGACGGAGCAGGCGCTCGCCGGCGAACTCCGCCGCCTGCTGGGCGCACGGCCTCCGGGAACGCGATCACCGGGCAGGGCACGGCCGCCCGAGCCGTACCGGCTCCCGCACCCTTCCGATGGGCTCCCCGCTTCGGCGCCCCCGCCGGACGCGTGGGTCCGGGCGGAGACCGTCCTCGGGTGGCTCGGCGTACCGTGCCAGTGGCCGAGCGGCGACCCTGACGGATTGCGGCGGCTCGGAGCCGCCGCGGAGTCGCTGAAGAAGGTGATCGAGGACGTCGCCGCCCAGGTCGTCCACGAGGCCGGGCGGATCACGAGTAGTGGACATGGTCCGGCGACCGAGTTGGTCGGCCGCGTCGCCCGTGCGGTCAGCCGCAACGAGCTTCCGTCCCTGATGAAGCGCTGCGACGACCTGGCGCGTTACTGCCGGCACTCCGCCTCCGCGGTCGTCAGGGCCCGATGGGAGTGCTGCGTCACCGCGGCGTTCGTGATGGCGGTGATGGCGCTCGCGGTGCCGCTCGGAGGATGGGCCGAGGGCCTGGCGGCATCGATGATCAAACTTCGCGGGTCGGCGCTCCGGCTCGCGCTACTGATGATCAAAGATGCGGTCCTGGGGATGCTGTTCACCGGCGGGACCGACGGGATCGACCAGGCGTTCCGAGGGCAGTTCGACGTAGGCGAGCTGCTCGGGCGGGTGACGGAGGGGGCCCTGACCGGTGCGCTGATGGGCGGCGGGCGCGCCGGCCTTCCCATGGCCGCCGAACGGACCACGGCTCTCGCCGCGCTCGCCCGATGGAGCGAGGCACCCGGTGTCCGGGGTGTCGGGACCCGCTACGTGCTCGGCGGGAGCATCGGCACCGGCGCGATATGGACCGCCGGTGGGCTGACCGGTCACGGATGGAGTCTCGACGAGTTGGAGCATGCGGCCGAGGCCGGTTTCGGCATGGCCCTCACCGGCACCGGCGCCGAGGTGTTCGGGACGGCTCGGCAACGGTTCCGATCCCGTCGGCACATCGATGTTCCGCACGATCCCGCCGGCGGGTCGCCCGTCGTTCGGTACGACCGGTTCCCGCCGGGTCTTCGCGACGTGCGGATGGAGGGGACCTCGCTCGCCACCTTCACCCGACTCGCCGACAGAGCAGAAGATCATGCCGCTATAAGGGACATGAGGCAATTGCTGAAGGCCGACCCGCATCTGCCGGAGCGGCTCATCGCGATCGCAGCGGACTCCCCGGGCCTCGCCGGGAATTACCACCACAACGTGCGCTTCGGGAACTTGATGATGCGTCTCCCGCTTCATGAGGCGGGACAGATGGACGTGCGGATCCTCCGTGAGAGCGAGGTGCTCCACGCCATCGAACCGCATCTCGGCGACCGGGCCTCCCGCCTGATCTACGACGGGCGCAATGGCCTCGCCCTGCACTCGTTCGTGGAGGGACGGGTGCTACGCGATGTCGCTCCTCCGGGCACGCCCGTACCCGCGTTCGTACGGTCCGAGGTGGTGGAGGTTTTCGATCGGCTGACCCGCATCCCATGGCGGCATCTCCCGCTGCCCGAACACTGGCCGCCCGACGGCGACACGGTGGCCGTCGGCCGGGAGATGGCGGCGCACACGGCGCACGTCCATGAGTCGGTGCGTCGCCGCTTCGCCCCGGTCTTCGACGCGCTCCGCGTTCCGGCGGAGCCGCTGGCGCCGATCTTCGATCTCTTCGACACGCTGACGGCTCGACCGGCCGTCCTTCTCCACGGCGACCTCCACCGGGGGAACATCATCCTGGCCGACCGACCGGTACGGACCGGCGGCCGGGCGGTTGTGATCGACTGGGAACTCGCGCTGGTGGGCGACCCGCTCTTCGACCTCGCGAACCACTTCCACCTGATGCGTTACGTCGAACAGGACCGTGCGGCCGTCCTGCGGGACTGGCTCGACAGGATGCCCCCGGAGTTCACCCGCGGGTGGGAGGCGGACCTGGCGGTCTACCGCCGCTTCCTGGAGGTCAAGTCGGCGATCGTGGACATCACCCGCCTCAGGGAGAAGGCCGAGCGCGGACTCGTCCGCGTCGATGGGGGATCTCCCGAGGTGATCGGCCTCACCCGCACGCTGAACGCCGCCGGGCGTGTCTGGGGGTGGCGGGAACCGCTCACTCCCGGGGACGTGGCGTGGGCCTTGAGCGAGCCTGGATAGGCAGGGGACGAGACGGGCCCTCGGTGGGCACCCGCACGCCGGTCTCACCGCCGGTCAGGGCGACGTGCCGCCCGGGTCACCGGGCCGGAGCGATGCGCAGGACCGCCTTGCCGTCGGCGATCGCGACCAGTGTGATCGCGAGGCCGTTCATGACGGAAGTCGCGCCGGCGCTCCCGCCCAGTCCGACGGTGAGGGACGTGCCGGGGGCGGTCCCCCGCAGGGTGATGTCGTCGCCGGCGATGGCGGTCACCCGCAGCTCGGTCACGCCGAGCCGGGCCGGCACCGGAATACGGTCGCGCGCGGACACCTGGACCTCGCACCGCCCGTCCCGGCAGGCCCCGAGATCGGTGCCGTTCGCCGCGCGGGGCAACCGCGCGCCGGATCCCGCCGAGGTCCGTGGCACCGGCCACGGCGGCACCGCGGGCCCGGTCGGCGGTACGGGAACTCCCGTGGGCGGTACTCCGGTCGGCGGCGTGGGCCCGGCCGTCGGCATCGCCGGTGGGGCCGCCGGGGACGTCCGGAACGTGGGCACGCCGCCCTTCGCGCCGGGCGGCGGAACCGTACCCGACCCGCCGCCACCGCCTCCACAGCCCGCGGCGGCGAGCACGAAGCCCACCACGAGCACCGTACGCCCGATCCCGCCCATTGCCGCCCTCCCCCTGCGCCTCCGCCGCTCGCATCCGATCCCTACCCGGAGTGACGAGTCGCTCACCCGGCGCCTTCGGAGCGCCACTCGGATTGGCCGGGTCCGGTCGCCCCTGACCCGAGCGCCTGACAGGAGCGTCACCGGTCCCTACACTCCGGCCACGTGTACGCCGCTCCCCCGCCTCCGCCGTCCCCATACCCCGTTCCGCCGCCGCCTGCCGGGTCGCCGCCGGCCGACGGCACCGCCCCGCGCGTACGGCGGCTGACCGCCTGGGGCGTCGACACGCTGCTGCTGTGGGGCGCCGCCGTGCTGCTCGCCGTCATGACGTGGGGCCGGCTGCACGGTCAGCTGGTGGACGACCTGCCGTCCAAGGCCCTGGGCGCGGCCGGTGGCCTGCTGCTGTCCGGCGGGGACGTCGGCAAGGCCGCCACCGACGTCGGGACCGGGCTGTGGGACACGTTCGTCTCCGACGTCGTGCAGGCCCTCGTCCTGCTCGTCGCGATTCAACTGCTCTACCAGTTCGCCACGCACGCCTGGCTGGGCCGCACCCTCGGCAAGGCGACGATGGACCTGCGCGTCCGGCCGGTCTCCGGTGACGACCGCGGGCCAGGCATGGCGCGTGCCTTCCGCCGCGCTCTGATCACCACCGCCGGCGGGACCGGGCTGTACTGCCTCGCGTGGATCCTCCTCCTGGAGGGCCTGTTCCTGCTCGCGCTGGCGACCTGGATGCTCGCCGTCGCCGTCTTCGCGGCCACCAGCCTCCCCGCGCTGTTCGGCGGCCGCCGCCGCACGCTCGCCGACCTGCTCGCCGGAACCACCGTCGTCCGCGCCCGTACGTACGAGCGCGTCGCGGCGACCGCCCGGCAGGGCGCGGCACTGGCCCGGGACGGCGCCCAGGCGGCGGGACAGGCCGCCCGGGACACGGCGCGCGAGCAGGCCGCCCGCCTCGCGCAGGCCGACCACGTGCGGCGCGCGCTGGACTCGGAGCGCGCCGACCAGGTGCGGGGCATGGGCAGGCGGCTGGGCGGCCGGCTCAGGGACACCTACCGGGACCGCGCGCCCGGCCGCCCTCCGCAGGAGGCCCCGCCGCTCCCGCCGCCCGGCGCTCCGGCCCTGCCACCACCGCGCCCGCGCTACGACCCGCTCCAGGGCTCCTACGACCGACAGGCGCCGCAGGCGCCGTACGTCCCGCGCCAGGCGCCGCCTCCGGTCCCGGAGCACCGGCCCCAGGCGGACGATCACTGATTCGTCGAGTGGTCCGGCGTTTCCGCCCCCGAACACTCGCAAGGTCACTGGCGAACACTGCGCCCTATCGGCAGCATCCGCCAGTGATCATGGCCCGGGTTCTCTCGCGGGGTCAGCGGGCGGGGAGGCCGAGGTGGCGGGCGATGAGCATGCGCTGGACCTCGGAGGTGCCCTCGCCGACCTCGAGGATCTTGGCGTCCCGGTAGAAGCGGCCGACCGGGTACTCGTTCATGAAGCCGTACCCGCCGAAAATCTGCGTGGCGTCGCGGGCGTTGTCCATGGCGGCGTTGGAGGCGACCAGCTTGGCGATCGCCGCCTCCTTCTTGAACGGCTCCCCGGCGAGCATCTTCGCCGCCGCGGCGTAGTAGGCGAGCCGGGCCGTGTGCGCCCGCGTCTCCATGTCCGCGACCTTGAACTGGATCGCCTGGTACTCCCCGATCGCGCGGCCGAACGCCGCGCGCTCGCGGACGTACCGCAGGCACTCGTCGACGCAGCCCTGGGCGAGCCCGACCGACAGCGCGGCGATGGCGATGCGGCCCTCGTCGAGGATGCGCAGGAACTGGGCGTAGCCCCGACCGCGCTCACCGACGAGGTTCGCCTCGGGAACACGGACGTCGTCGAAGGACAGTTCGCGGGTGTCGGAGGCGGACCAGCCGACCTTGGAGTACTTCTTGCCTGCGGTGAAGCCCGGCGTGCCCGAGGGCACGAGGATCGTGGAGATCTCGCCGTCGCCGGTCAGCGCCGCGACCGTGACGGCCACGGTGACGTCGGTGCCGGCGTTGGTGATGAACGCCTTGGACCCGTTGATGACCCAGTGCCCGTCCTCGAGCCGCGCGGTGGTGCGCATGCCACCGGGCACGTCGGTGCCGCCGCCTGGTTCGGTCAGCCCGAACGCCGCGAGCCGCTCGCCCGAGCACAGGCGCGGCAGCCACTCGCGCTTCTGCTCCTCGGTGCCGAACCGGAAGATCGGCATCGCGCCGAGCGAGACGCCGGCCTCCAGGGTGATCGCGACCGAGGAGTCGACGCGGGCGAGCTCCTCCAGCGCGATGCACAGGGCGAAGTAGTCGCCGCCCATCCCGCCGTACTCTTCGGGGAAGGGCAGCCCGAAGAGGCCCATCTTCCCCATCCGGGCGACGATCTCGTACGGGAAGGCCTCCCGCTCGTAGTAGTCGCCGATGACCGGCGCCACCTCGTCCCGGGCGAACGTCTCGACGGTGCGCCGCAGCGCCTCGTACTCCTCGTCGAGGGTGAATCCGATCATCATTCGCTCCCTTGTTCTCGGGACAGGGCCTGGACGACGCGGGACGGGCTGGGGCGTCCGAGGCGTTCGGCCATCCAGAGGCTGGTCTCGGCGAGGCGGCGTACATCGACGCCGGTCTCGATGCCCAGGCCGTCGAGCATCCACACGAGGTCCTCGGTGGCCAGGTTCCCCGTCGCGCTCTTGGCGTACGGGCAGCCGCCGAGGCCGCCCGCCGAGGCGTCGACCGTGGTGACGCCGCAGCGGAGCGCGGCCAGGGTGTTGGCGAGCGCCTGCCCGTAGGTGTCGTGGAAGTGCACGGCGAGCCGGCCGGTGTCGACGCCGGACTCGGTCAGCGCACCGATGAGGGCGGTGACGTGCCCCGGCGTCGCGACGCCGATCGTGTCGCCCAGGGACAGCTCCGTGCAGCCGAGGTCGAGCAGGCGGCGGGCGACCGAGACGACCTGCTCGATCGGCACGTCGCCCTCCCACGGGTCGCCGAAGCACATGGAGACGTACGCGCGGACGTCCAGGCCGGCGGCGCGGGCCCGCTCGACGACGGGCGCGAACATCTCCACCGACTCCTCGATGGTCCGATTGAGGTTGCGCCGGGCGAACGTCTCGGTCGCGCTGCCAAAGATCGCGATCTCGGTGACGCCGGCGTCGAGGGCGCGGTCCAGGCCGCGCTCGTTCGGCACGAGCACCGGGTAGCGGACGCCCTCGGCGCGCTCCAGCCCGCCGAGCAGCTCGGCGGCGTCGGCGAGCTGCGGCACCCACTTCGGGTGAACGAAGCTCGTCGCCTCGATGACCCGCAGCCCGGCGCCGGCGAGGCGGGTGACGAACTCCCGTTTCACCTCGACCGGGACGATCGCCGATTCGTTCTGCAGGCCGTCGCGGGCCCCGACCTCGTAGACCGTGACCCGGGAGGGCAGCCCGTCGAGTGGCACGCGCATCATAGGTCTCCCTTCGGCGTGACGACGGCGAGGACCTCGTCCAGGGCGACCTGCGCGCCGGGCTGGACGGTCAGCCCGCCGACAACGCCGTCGACCGGCGCGGTCACCGTGTGCTCCATCTTCATCGCCTCGACGATCACCAGCGGCTGCCCGGCGGCGACCTCGTCCCCGTCGGCCGCCTTGACGGCCGCGACCGTGCCGGGCATCGGGCTGCGCACGGCGCCGGCCGCGGCGGTGGTCTCGGTGGCCCGCGCGGCGAGCGGCTCGGTCTCCTTCAGCGACCAGACCCGCCCGTCACGGCCGAGCCAGCACACGTCGCCGTCGTGGGCGCACGTGAAGCGCGTACGGTCCCCGGCGTGCTCGACGAGCAGGGTCACGCCGTCGCGGCGGGCCGCGGCGCGTACGGGATCGCCGCCGTCGACCGAGACCTCCGCGCGGGCGGCCCGGCCCCGGACCCGCACCTCGCGGCCGGCGATCCGCCAGGTCGCCCAGGCGGGCTCGCCGAGCCGCCAGCCGTCCGGGACGTCCCAGGGACCCGGGTCGGGCGTCTCCAGCGCGAGCATCCGCTCCAGCGCGGCGGCGGCGAGGACGTCCTCGGGGGTCCCGCCGTCCGCGGGGTCGGCGGGACGGCGCTCCACCAGGCCCGTGTCGAGCCGGCCGGCGGCGACGTCCGGGTCGGCCAGCAGCGACCGCAGGAACGCGATGTTCGTCCCGACGCCCAGCAGGGTGTACGAGGCCAGCGCCTGGTCCAGGGTCCGCAGCGCGCTCGCGCGGTCCGGGCCCCGGGCGATCACCTTGGCCAGCATCGGATCGTACGAGCCGCCGACGACCGCGCCCTCGTGCAGTCCGGAGTCGACCCGGATCCCGAGGCCGTACGGCTCGTGCAGCAGCAGCACCCGGCCACCGGTCGGCAGGAACCCCCGCCCGGGGTCCTCGGCGTACACCCGCGCCTCGACGGCGTGCCCGTCGAACGCCACGGCGTCCTGCCCGAACGGCAGCGGCTCGCCCGCCGCGACCCGCAGCTGCAGCTCGACCAGGTCCAGGCCCGGCCGCCCGTCGATCACGACCGCGCCCTCGGTCACCGGGTGCTCGACCTGCAGCCGGGTGTTCATCTCCATGAAGAAGTACTCGTCCGGGCGGTCGGCGGAGACGATGTACTCGACCGTGCCCGCGCCGACGTACCCGACGGAACGCGCGGCGGCGACGGCGCTGGCGCCCATCGCGGCGCGGATCCGCTCGCCGTCCGGGCCGGTGCCGAGCAGCGGCGACGGCGCCTCTTCGACGATCTTCTGGTGGCGGCGCTGCAGGCTGCACTCGCGCTCGCCGAGGTGGACGGCGTTGCCGTGCATGTCGGCGAACACCTGGATCTCGATGTGCCGCGGTCGGTCGATGTACCGCTCGACGAGGAGGGTGTCGTCGCCGAACGCCCCGCGCGCCTCCCGCCGGGCCGCCGCGATCGCGTCCCGCAGCTCCGCCGCGTCCTCGACCCGGCGCATGCCCTTGCCACCGCCGCCCGCCGACGGCTTGAGCAGCACGGCCGCGCCGTCGCGCAGCCCGACCTCCATCGCGGCGTCGGCCAGCTCCTCGTCGCTCAAACCCGCCTCGTCGCGGCCCGGGACGACGGGAACCCCGGCGGCGGCGACCGTGCGCTTGGCCCGGATCTTGTCGCCCATCGCGGTGATCGCGTCCGGCGGCGGGCCGACGAAGACGACACCGGCGTCGGCGCACGCGCGGGCGAGGTCGGGGTTCTCGGCGAGGAAGCCGTACCCGGGGTGCACCGCGTCGGCGCCCGCCCGTACGGCCGCGCCGACGACGTCACCGACGTCGAGGTAGCTCCCCACCCGCAGCGCGGCGTCGGCCTCCCGTACGTGACGGGCGTCCGCGTCCGCGTCGGTGTAGGTCACGACGGACCGGATTCCGAGCCGGCGCAGCGTCCGGACGATCCGGCAGGCGATCTCGCCACGGTTGGCGATCAGGACGGATTCGAACATGGTCACATCCGGAAGATGCCGTAGCCGACGGGTTCGAGCGGGGCGTTCGCGCAGGCGGTCAGGGCCAGGCCGAGCACCCGGCGGGTGTCGAGGGGGTCGATCACGCCGTCGTCCCAGAGACGCGCCGTCGAGTAGTACGGGCCGCCCTGCCGCTCGTACTGTTCCCGGATCGGCTTCTTGAACTCCTCTTCCTCCGCGGCCGGCCACTCGTCGCCGAGCTGGTCGCGGCGCACGGTGGCCAGCACCGACGCGGCCTGCTCCCCGCCCATGACCGAGATCCGGGCGTTCGGCCACATCCACAGGAACCGCGGCGAATAGGCACGGCCGCACATCGCGTAGTTGCCCGCGCCGAACGACCCGCCGATGATCACGGTGAGCTTCGGCACCCGCGCGCACGCGACGGCGGTGACCATCTTGGCGCCATGCTTGGCGATGCCCCCGGCCTCGTACTCCCGGCCGACCATGAACCCGGTGATGTTCTGCAGGAACACCAGCGGGATCGAACGCCGGTCGCACAGCTCGACGAAGTGCGCGCCCTTGAGCGCCGACTCACCGAACAGGATGCCGTTGTTGGCCACGATCCCGACCGGCTGCCCGTAGATGTGGGCGAACCCGGTGACGAGCGTCGGCCCGTACTGCTCCTTGAACTCGTGGAACCGGCTGCCGTCCACGATCCGCGCGATCACCTCGCGCACGTCGTACGGCGTCCGGGAGTCGGGCGGGACGATGCCGCGCAGCTCTCCGGGGTCGAAGGCGGGTTCCTCGGCCGGGACCGCCGGCCACGGCGCGGGGCTCGGCGGCTCCAGCGTCGAGACGATCGACCGGACGATGCGCAGCGCGTGCGCGTCGTCGTCGGCGAGGTGGTCGACGACGCCCGAGACGCGCGCGTGCACGTCTCCCCCGCCCAGCTCCTCGGCGCTGACGACCTCCCCGGTCGCGGCCTTCACCAGCGGCGGGCCACCCAGGAAGATCGTGCCCTGCTCCCGGACGATGACGGTCTCGTCGCTCATCGCCGGGACGTACGCGCCGCCTGCCGTGCAGGACCCGAGCACGGCGGCGATCTGCGGGATGCCCTTCTGGGACATCGTCGCCTGGTTGTAGAAGATCCGCCCGAAGTGCTCCCGGTCGGGGAACACCTCGTCCTGCTTGGGCAGGAACGCTCCGCCGGAGTCGACGAGGTAGACGCACGGGAGGCGGTTGTGCAGCGCGACCTCCTGGGCGCGCAGGTGCTTCTTGACCGTCATCGGGTAGTACGTGCCGCCCTTGACGGTCGCGTCGTTGGCGACGATGACGCACTCACGCCCGGACACCCGCCCGACGCCGGTGATGATCCCCGCCGCCGGGGCCTCGTCGTCGTACATGCCGGTGGCCGCGAGCGGGGACAGCTCCAGGAAGGGCGAGCCCGGGTCGAGCAGCGCGTCCACCCGGTCCCGGGGCAGCAGCTTCCCCCGCGCGACGTGCCGCTTGCGGGCGCGCTCGGAGCCGCCCTGGGCCGCGCGCGCCAGGCGCTCGCGCAGCTCGGTGGCGAGCGCGAGGTTCTCCTCGGCGTTGCGCTGGAATGCCGCGCCGCGCACGTCCACGCGGCTCACCAGCCGTGGAGCCTCCGACACGATCCCCTCCTGTTAACGATCGTTAACAAGTCCGATGTTAATCAACGTTAACAGCGACCGTCTAGACTTGTGGCATGGCAGAGGTCAGCGCTCCCCCGACCCGCCGGCTGGAGATCCTGTCCGCGGCGGCGGAGCTGTTCGCCCGGCGCGGCTACCACGGCGTGTCCATCGGCGACCTCGGCCGCGCGGTCGGCCTCACCGGTCCCGCGCTGTACCGGCACTTCCGGGGCAAGGAGGCCCTGCTCGCCGAGATGCTCCTCGACATCAGCGAACGCCTCCTCACCGAGGGCCGCCGCCGCGTCGCCGCCGCCGACACCCCGGAGGTGGCCCTGGACGCCCTGCTCCGCTGGCACATCGACTTCGCCCTCGATAACCCGGCCCTAATCACGGTGCACACCCGCGAGCTGGGCAGCGTCCCACAGCCGGAGCGCCGCGAGATCCGCCGCCTGCAGCGCGCCTACGCCGAGGAGTGGGTGCGCGTGCTCCTCTTGATGCACCCGGAGGCCGCCGAGGACCGCGCCCGCGCCGCCACCCACGCGGCCTTCGGCCTCCTCAACTCCACCCCCCACAGCACCGGCGAGCTGGACCGCGACACCATGGCCACCCTCCTGCACGCCATGGCCTCCGAAGCCCTCACCGGCGCCTTCAGATCCTAGGCGGCCGCTCCTCAACGACAACGACCTCAACGCACTGTTCACCGTTGGACCCACTCCAAGACGACTTTCGCCAGCTCAAGCCTGCCATTCTTCAGCCACCGCCTTTATCAATGCGAGTGATTCGTCGGGGGACGACGCCAGTTCTCGAATATCCTCCCAGATTCGTCCAATTTGGGCCACCTGGTCAGGCCGCTCGATGACCTGGCCCCTCAAGGCGGTGTCCAAGTTCGCGATCTCCGTCCCATCGAGCTTCGCGATCATGAAAGGGCAGCCAGCGTAGTACTCGGTGCCGGCGGGCACCACCTTGACGACGATGTTCCATCGCTGCGCCATAGCGTAAAGATGCACTAATTGCCCACTGAGCACCTTCTTGCCGCCGATTGGACGCCGAAGCACGTACTCATCAATGATGAATATGCACATCGGCGGGTTCTCATCATCCAATATCGCCTGTCTCTCAATCCTACGACGCACGATTTCATCGACGTCGACCCCTGAATGCCGATTGTGCTGGATAACAGCGCGGGCATAGTCCGGCGTCTGGAGCAGTCCCGGGATCACAGCGAACTCATAGTTCTGGATCATGTTGGCGTGCGCCTCGGCAGAGAGCCACCGGTCGGTCCACACCGTGGGAATCTCGGGCGTCACCCACTTCTCGAAGTAGCGGGCGAGGTAGCCGTTCGTGTGCAGGGCCTCATCGCAGCGCTTGACGTCGTCGAGGTGCGGGGTGCGGCGGCCGTTCATCCACTGGCTGACGGTGGAGGGGGCGACGTGGAGCGCTTCGGCGAATTGCCTGCCGGTCAGGCCGGCCGCCTCGCAGGCATGGGCCAGCTCTCTACCCCACGCGTCGAGTGCCGTCTCTCGTTTCGGTGCCATTGGGGGGGTTCACATCCTCGTGTGAATGGCTCTCGGGACTTCACGCACAAGCGACGGTGGGTTCGCACTTCCCAGCATATCCCTTCGCGACCACGCTGGGTAGCGCGACCATCACGTTAGGAGACGAGCCGATGAAGCCGTACACGAGCGAAGAGATCAGCGCATTCGCGAAGTGGCTCACGCAGGCCTGTCAGGAGGCCGGACTGACAGCGGAGCAGTACGGGGCGAAGGTCCGGATTATCGCGCAATCCCACTTTCTCACCGAAGAAGTCGAATGCCGCCCCGACCACGATGGGAGCCTCCGGTGGTGGTGGTCCTGGGGCAAACCGATCGCCGACCGGCAGGACCACACCCGCCTCCTCACCGCGGACGAGGTCGACGACCTCGTGGCCGCGATTCGGCAGGTCGTCGCGATCCCGATTCGGTGGCGGCCATGACCGATGCACAGGAGATCACGGACCCGGTCGCCCAGGCGGTGCTGGAGTCGGTGCGAACCCTCAGCGCCGCCATCGACCGGCTCGGGCTGGCCGCCATGACGCCGGCGTGCGAGCTCACGCAACTCGACCGTCTCATCCGCAAGTATCCGGAAGCCGCCCGGAAGAGCCTTGAAATGTACGAGCGCCAGAGAGTTCACGGACGCGACGGCGGGCCTTTCTCGCGGGAGCCCGTTCGCACACAAAGTGCCTGAATGATCTCCGCTTTGCTGGGAGAACTCGCAGCGGAGGAGCAGTTTGTGTGAGAACGGCTCGTGATCAGACGGCAGGGTCGAGGCCGTCGAACCGGACGAGCGTGACCATACGGGTGCGGGGAAGCATGCGCCGAGCCGCTTCGGCGTTTCCGGATCGCCCGGACCAGCCTCCGCCGCTGCTGTTCCCACTCCGCCGTCGGTGTCGCCGGTCCCGCGTCCGAAAGGGCGGCAAGGCCCGCCCCTGAGCAACCTAGCCGCCCGCGAAGCGCTCGGCGTTGGAACCCGTATTTCGGGCCTTGGCTCAGATTTCGTGATGGTGGCTCGTCGTCATCGCTGCACGCCCAGGGGAACAACGCGTCATCTCGGGCAGAGCGGACACCACAGGGAGCCACCTCGTTCCCATGAGCCTCTACTGAGGGAAGAATCCTCTCGTCTAAGTAGACGCCCCTGAGAAACAAGCCGCCACCCCCGGCGTCCGCCAGGCAAGCCGCAAACTCCACGAAAACCGAGCCAGAACCAACTTCTCCCGCCTGAGGGGACACGCGCTGAAGGCAGGCACCCACCCGGGTGCCCGATTCAGTGCGATCGTCCACGCCGACGGCGGGAGCAGCCGGCGTGGAAGCACCCAGGTCGGCCGTGGTCCGCGTGCGCCGCCCAGAGTAAAGCCCTGGACCGTCAGCGTCGGGCTTCAACCTCGCCGTACCGTGAGTCGCGGTCCGGCGTGCCGGCGGAGGGAGGGGCGCTGGTGGTCGCTGCGTTCCGCAGGCCCGCGAATGCGATCGCACCTGTCGCGATGACGAATCCGGCGAGCGTGTAGAGGGCGAGTCGGTAGCCGGCCGCGAGCGCCTCTGCGTGCCCGATGGCACGGTTCGCCGCCTCCAGGGCGGTGGTCCGGGCGACGGCCAGGGACAACAGGACCGCGACACCGAGGGCGATGCCGAGTTGGAACGAGGTCTGGCGTACGCCTCCCGCCAATCCCTGCTCGTGGCCGGCGACCCCCGAGGTCGCCGCCAGGGTCGAGCTGACGGTGGTGGCGAGCATCATCATGCCGAAGGGCAGCAGCACGAGCCCGAAGACCAGGAGGTTCCGCGTGACCGTCATCTGCGTGGCGATGACGGCGAGGAGCAGGCCGGCCGACATCGTCGCGCCGGTGACCGACAGCCGCAGGCCGATGCGTGTGATCATCCGGCTGAGGACCGTGCCGAGTGCGAGGTTGAGCACGCCGACGGGCGCGACGATGAGACCCGCCCGCACCGGGCTGCAGCCTTGGACCTCCTGGAGGTAGAGGGTGACCAGGAGGTAGGCGGCTCCGGACATCATCCCGGACGCCAGTGACACGAGGTTGGCCATTCGCAGCGTGCTGGACCGGAACAGCCCGAGACGGACGAGCGGCTCCGGGTGGCGGCGTTCGACGACCAGGAAGATCGCCAGCAACGCGGTGCCGGCGACGAAGGGCAGGACGCACTGCGGTGCGGTCCACCCGCCGGCGCTGCCTTGAGCCGGCGCGATGACGATCAATGCGACGCCGGACGTGATCAGCCCTGCGCCCAGCACGTCGAGCCTGCGGCGTCGGGGCGCCGCAGGCTCGATGAACCGGGGCGCGAGCGCGGCCATCACCGCTCCGACCGGAACGGTGACGTAAAAGACACTCCGCCAGCCGAGGGAGTCCACCAGTGGGCCGCTCAGCACCAGGCCGCCGATGAATCCGAGCACCGTGGCGATGCCGAACCTGCTCATCGCCTTGGCGCGTGCCGGCCCCTCGGGGAACGAGGTGGTCAGCAGGGCGAGCGCGGTGGGGGCGATGGCCGCGGCCGACAGCCCCTGGAGGACGCGGAAGACCACGAGCAGGACCGCGTTCGGCGCCAGGCCGCACAGCAACGAGGACACCGCGAACCCGGCCATCCCGATCGCGAAGATGCGACGCCGGCCGAACAGGTCACCGACCCGGCCGCCCAGGATCAGCCCACCCCCGACCGCGGTGTTGTACGCCGTGACCACCGCCTGCACACCCGACGCAGAGAAGCCCAGCTCACGCTGGATGTCGGGCAGTGCGACCGTGACGATGGACGCGTCAAGCATGATCATGAATTGGGCGGACAGGATGAGCACCAGGCCCACCGCTTCCCACCTGGTCCTGGACGGCCGCTGATGCATTCAGTGCTTCCTCCGTAACTGGACCGAGGCGCTTGCCGCCTCTCCATCCCAGAGGAACACCGGCCCCAGCGATCCGGTTGCGCCGCGGTCCCTGAGCGCCTGAGACCGCGGCGACATGGAAGCCGGGCACGCGTTTACAGGCCGGCGCCGCCTGTGGCGTCGATGACGCGTCCGGTCACCCAGCGCGCGTCGTCCGAGGCGAGGAAGGCCACGACGTCGGCGATGTCCTCGGGCTGTCCCACCCGGCCCAGGGCGGCCAGGGACGCCGCGTGCGCTTCGGCCTCCGGATCGCCCCGGAGCCAGGAGGCGTTGACGTCGGTGTCGACGATCCCCGGCGCCACCGAGTTGACCGTGATGCCGCGGGGGCCCAGCTCCTTGGCGAGGTTGAGGGTGAAGGTGTCCAGCGCGCCCTTCGTGGAGCTGTAGGCGATGATCTCCGGCATGGCCAGGCGGGCGGCGCCGCTGGAGATGTTGATGATCCGGCCACCGTCGCGCAGGCGGGTCAGCCCCTGCTGCACGATGAAGAACGGCGCGCGCACGTTCACGGCGAACACCTCGTCGAACTCCTCCTCGGTCAGCGAGGCCAGTGACGAGCTGCGTCCGATCCCGGCGTTGTTGACGATGATGTCGAGCCTCCCGCCGGGCGCGTACTCCCCGCCTTCGGCGTCGAAGGCCGCCCACAGGCGGGCCGCGTCGCCGTGCCGCCCCAGCTCCGCGCGGACCGCGAAGGCCCGGCCTCCGTCCTTCCGGATGCGCGCGACGGTCTCGCTCGCCGCCACCTCGTCGCGGGCGTAGGCGACGGCGACGGCCGCGCCGTCCCGCGCGAGTCGTTCCGCGATGGCCCGGCCGATGCCCCGGCTCCCGCCGGTCACCAGCGCGACCTTGCCTTCGAGCGCTCTTGCTGCCATGACCACGTACACCCTTCAATTCTTGAGGGATCGCTCAACAAGTAGGACCATAACACATTTGTTGAGTGATCCCTCTAAAATAGGACGCGTGAGTGGAACAGGTGCGAAGCGCGGACGGCCGCCGACGTTCGACCGGGCCAAGGCCCTCGCGGCCGCCACCCGGCTCTTCTGGGAGCACGGCTATGAGGCCACCTCCATCGGCGAGCTGACCAAGGCGATGGGCATGCGGCCCGGGAGTTTGTACGCGGCCTTCGGCGACAAGCAGGGCCTGTTCAAGGAGGTCGTACAGGCCTACGGGCGCTCCCCCGTCGGTGCGTTCATGGGCGCCGCGCTGGAGGATGAGCCCACGGCCCGGGAGGCGTTCCGGCGCATCCTGCGCGACGCCGCGGCCATCTACCCGGACCCCTCCCACCCGGCCGGCTGCCTGACGATCAGCGCCGCGACCAACGTCACCGTCCAGGACGCGGAGGTGGCGGCGTTCCTGCGCGACCTGCGCAACGCGAACCTGGCCGCTTTCGAGACCCGTCTGCGGACCGCCCAGCGGGACGGCGAACTGCCCGCCACGGCCGATCCGCGCGCCCTCGCCGCGTACTTCGCGGCGGTCATTCAGGGCATGTCACAACGCGCCCGCGACGGCGCCACGGCGGCCGAGCTCACCGAGACCGCCGAACTGGCGCTGGCGGCCTGGCCCGGGGCGCACGGTTGATCGCCGTGCACCCCGGCCGTCACCGCGCGCGGCGGCCCGTCAGGCCGCGGGAGCCGTCTTGACGTAGGTCACCGCGACGTTGAGGTAGGTCGCGAGGCCGTAGTCGTGGCCTCGGATGGCGAGCAGGTTGCAGCAGTCCAGGTATTTGGACGGGACGACGACGTCGATCGCACCGGCCTTGCAGTTGCCGCTCTTGACGGTCTGGAGAAGATGGCCGTTGAGGTAGACGCTCGCGTCGTTGTCCACGGTCCCCTGAATGCGGACCTGCTGGGCGTCCCGCGGGATGTGCACCCAATGGCGTACGAGGAGGTCCGTGTTGACGGCCCAGCGGGTCTTGACGCTAACGGGATTGTTCCACCGGCACGTGCCGTTGACGGTCCCGAATCCCTCCTGTCCGGCGGGCCAGCCGCTGTCGTCGAAGCTCCGGTCGGCGAAGAGGGGCTCGTCGGCCGCCGGCGGCACCTGCAGGTACCTCCAGTCGGTGCTGTTGTAGCCGAGCGCGGTGACCACGGTCTGCCGCTTCCCGGCCGGCGAGGCGGACGCGGACGCCGTAGTGGCCAGAGCCATGGCGGCCAGCAGCGAGCCGGCCGCAAGGCCCACGGGCAGGAAGCGCAAGGACTTCGTCGACATGACAGCCTTTCGTCGATTGTGCGGAGATGTCGCGATCCGGCCGATTTCGTCGGTCCGACGGCCATTCCTGCGTACGCGATGCCGGCGGCCCGACCGGCGGGATGCGAGGAGAGCGAACCACGCCGCCGCCGACGGCGAACGAATCCGCCATCGCGATTGGCCGATCTTTGCGCGAAGGATGCTCCCCGCTAGTGCGGTGCCCGCATGGTTCCCCGGACCCGGTCACCGGCGACCTCCAGCAGGATCCGCACCAGGTCCTGCGGGACGTCGCGCATGAGGTTGTGGCCGCTCGGCAGGGCGTGCGTCGTCCAGGCGGCGTCGTCGCGCAGCCGTTCGTAGACGGCGGTGAACGGGGACGGCCCCTCCCATCCCGCCGCGTAGGCATAGGCCCTGCGCCGGACGTGCGCCAGGTCGCCCGTCAGCCGGAGCGGCTGCAGCAGCGAGGCGAGCGGGTGCGCCGTGGCGCGCGGGTCGAAGAACGGCAGCGGCCGTACCGCGTATCCGGTGTCCACCACGTCCATGTACCAGTCGCGTTCCTGGTCCGACACGAGCGTCCAGCAGGAGTCGCCGTCTCCGGGAACCATGCCGTCCAGGTAGACCAGAGAGCCGACGCGGTCGGGCGCGCGGTCGGCCACGCCGGTGATCACCATTCCGCCATAACTGTGGCCGACCAGGATCGCGTCCCGGATGTCCTCGGCCGCGAGCACGCCGGTCACGTCCTGGATGTGGGTCTCGAGGTTGACCCCGCCGTGCAGCAGATGGGCGCGCTCGGCGAGCCCGGTGAGTGTCAGGGGGTGGACCGCGTGCCCTCGGGCGCGAAGCTCTCCGGTGAGCTCCTCGAAGCACCAGCCGCCGTGGCACATCCCGGGGATGAGCACGAAGTTCGCCATCGTCTCGTTTCCTCTTCCTCTAGAAGGAGTCGTGGCCCACGGTGCGGCCGGGAGCACCCTCCGCCGCGTGGGCCTCTTGCCGTGCCGTCCCGGTGGCGACCGGGGGCGTGCCGGGACGCCTCCGGGTCCCGGCGGCGGCGATCCCGGCCGCCCCGGCGCACAGGATCGCGGTCCAGGCCAGGGTGGCCTCGGTGGAGGTGTGGTCGGCGACCACCCCCGCGATCCATGGCCCGGCCGTCTGCCCGGCGGCGAACACGGTGGTGAACGCCGCGAGAGTGGCGGTCCGGTCCACGGGCCGGATGTCGCGCTTGATGAGCGCGGTGACGGCGGCGGGGACACCCATGAACGTCGCGCCGTAGCAGAGCGCGGAGGCCAGGATGACCGATGGCGCGGAGGAGGTCAGCGCCAGCGCCGCTCCACCGGCGAGGAGCGCGAGCAGGACCGTCAGGGCCCGAGCGCCGGGCCACTGAGCGGTCGGGCGGCTCCACAGCGCGGGCGCCGCCACCACTGCCAGGCCCAGCACCGTCCAGGTGAGCACGACCTGCCCGCGCGAGGCGTCTCGGTCGGTCAGGTAGGCCGACAGGAACGTGATGTAGGTGATGTATCCGGCGGCGAACAGCAGGTAGGCGAGGGCGGGCCTCCAGAGCGCGCCGAGGCGGGCCCGGCCGGCCGTCGCCGCCCGTACGTCCTCGTCCGTGCCCGTCGCCGTCCAGCCGGCCACCGTCGCCAGCGCGGCGGCGCCGGCCAGGACGCCCCAGGCGAGGCGCCAGTGGCCGGCCAGTACCGGGATGCTCACGCCGCTGATCACGATGCCCAGGCCGGCGCCGGCGAAGTACACGGTGATGGGCGTGCCGGAGACCGTACGGGTGGCGGCGCGTGAGGCGATCACCCCGCCGGCGACGAACACCACCGCCCCGGTGGCCCCGGCCACGGTTCGCACGGCCAGCAGCGCCAGGTAGTCGTCGCTCGCGGCGGTGGCGGCCAGCGACACGGCCGTGAGGGCCATGCCCGCCCGGAAGGCCGTAGCGGCGCCCCAGCGGCGGACGACGCCGGCGGTCATCAGCGCACCGAGCAGATATCCCACCCCGTTGGCCGCGCCCATGGCCCCTGCCTGGCCCAGGCTCCAGCGCAGATCCTCCCGCATGGCCGGCAGCAGCAGGCCGTAGGCGAAGCGCGCCAACCCCAGCGCCGAGGCGGTGCCGAGCGCCAGCCGGGCCATCTGCCACCTCGGTGGCCTCGATGATCGCATGCCGAACTCCGAAATCGAACCGATCGGTACGATCTCGGACGATAGCAGTGATCGAACCGAGCGGTACCATCGAGAGCATGCCGGTTCTCAAGGGCTCGACGATCGACCCGGCGCGCACCCGCGCCGCCATCCTGGAGGCGGCCACTCCCCTGCTGTACGAGCGCGGTCTCGACGGCATCGGCGTCGCCGAGCTGTGTGCCCGGCTCGGGGTCTCCAAGGAGACGCTCTACCGTCACTTCGGCACGAAGGACGGCCTCGTACAGGCCATGCTGGAGGCGCGCAGCGAGCGGGTGACCCGATGGATGGCCGAGGCCGTCGCCGCCGCAGGACAGGACCCCGCCGGCCAGCTCGCCGCGGTGTTCGACGCCCTCCAGGCGTGGTACGACGACCCGGCCTTCCGTGGCTGCGCGATGCTGAACGCCGCCGCTCAGCACCACGTCGAGCCCGTGCGCGCCATCACCGCGCGCCACCTGGACCGCTACCTCGACCTCCTGACCGGCATCGCCGAGCGCGCCGGGGCCGCCGACCCGCCGGTCCTGGGGCGGCAGTGGCTCATGCTCGTCGAAGGGGCGACCGTCGTCGCCGCGCACCACGACGCGGCCGGCGCGGGTGAGCACGCCCGCCGGGCCGCGCTCGCCCTGCTGCCCGCCGCCCGGACCGGCCCCCAGGGCTGACCCGCCGGGCCGGTCCCGTCAGACCGGTCCCGTCAGGCCGGAACCGTACGAATGAGCACCAGCGAACCCTCCAGGTACGGCTGCCGGCGCAGGGCGCCGTGGCGACGGTCCCAGTCGCCCGACTCCAGGTCGTTCCGGAGCCGCTCGACGTACTCCGCGCGCAGGGCCGGGTCGACGAAGCTCCACGCCGAGCAGGCCTGCCGCGCCCCGGGGTCGAGCAGGCGCTCCGGGCGCGCGTAGTACGCCTCGTTGAACCCGTCGGTGCAGTCGGCGGGGATGGGCACCGGCCGCACCGACGCCTCGCCGCCCAGGACCTCGATGATGTCGCCGATCGCCGGGTACCGCCGGGCCTCGGTGTCCAGCACCAACGGCGCGTACTCATGCAGCCAGAAGTTCCGGACCAGGTCCGGGTCGCAGGTCAGGATGACGACGGGCCCGCGCGCGACGCGCCGCATCTCCCGCATCGAGCCTTCCACATCACCACCAGCCTCGGGAACGCATTATCCGGATGCCCGGAGCACTGGATCGCGCTGATTCGGGTAGCGTCCCGCGCGTGCGGCTTCACGTGGGATGTGCGATGTGGACCCATGCGCCATGGCAGAAGCGATTCCTGCCTCATCCGCTTCCTCCGCAGGAACGGTTGAAGGCGTACGCGACCTGGTGCAACGCGGTCGAGGGGAACACCACCTTCTATGCCGTTCCGGCACGGGACACGGTCGAGACCTGGGCGCGGCAGACCGGCCCGGACTTTCGTTTCGTCCTGAAGATGCCCAAGGCGATCACGCATGACCGCCGCCTCGGGGACGTCGGCGCGGAGGTCCGCTCGTTCCTGCAGGCGATCGAGCCGCTCGGGCCACGCGCCCACGCCCTGTGGATTCAGCTTCCGGCGGCGTTCGTGCCTGCGGACGTCGAGGTCCTGGCCGGGTTCCTGCGCCGGCTCCCTCCGTCGTACCGGTACGCCGTCGAGGTCCGCCACCGGGCCTTCTTCGAGGACGAGCGGTCGGCGCGGCTGCTGGAGAGGGCGCTCGCGAACGTCGGCGCGGAGTGGATCCCGTTCGACACCACGACGCTCTTCCGTACGCCGCCGACGAGCGACATGGAACGTGACGCGTGGACGCGTAAGCCCCGAGTGGCGCGGCGCACGACCGCCCTCACCGACCGGCCGATCGTGCGCTACCTGGGCCGCGACTCCGTGGACGAGACGGTCGCGGGCTGGCGCGGATGGGTGGGCCAGGTCGCCGAGTGGCTGCGGGAAGGGCGTTCACCGACGGTCTTCATCCACACCCCGGACAACGCCGAGGCGCTGCCGCTCGCCCGCCGGTTCCACAATGACGTACGCGCCCGGGTCCCGGAACTCGAGCCGCTGCCGGACCCGACGCGTGCTCCCGCCGAACCGCCGACCCTTTTCTGACGGAAGGCCTGGCGACCGGTACGGAGCGCATTTACACAGGGCATACTCAGTGAGTGTGGACGTCCTCTTCGATTCCCCCGTCGTACGGGTGCGCCAACCCGGAAGAATCCTGCCTACCCAGGCGAGATACGAAATCCTCGGCGACAGGCGGGATCGCCTCGCGTTCGCCGAGGAGACCGACCGGCGTACGCGTCTGCAAATGCTGAAGGCGACCCTGCCGACCGCGCCGCCACCGGACGCGCGGATCCTCACGGTCACCGACGCCGACGACCAGGCGATCCTGCTGCTGACCCGGCATCCGAACGGGCGGCTCGCCGAGGTCCACCGGCCGGACGGCACCCTGGTCGGCCGGATCCTCGCGACCGGGACGACCCGCCACTACTCGCTCACCGACGACCAGGACCAGGTCGTGGCGACCGCCGTCGGGGAGCTGTCGCTCAAGCACTTCCAGGTCACCGCGCCCTCGGGAGCCCGGATCGCCCACGTGAGCAAGACCTGGGCGGGCCCGGTCAAGGAGTGGCTCACACCGTCCGACCACTACAAGATCGAGTTCACCCGGGACATCTCCGAACCGGCCCGCACCCTCATCGTCATGATGACCATCATGCTCGACCTGTCCCTGTTCGGGCCGATGTGAGCGGCGCGTTTCAGCGGATGAGGGAGATCACCAGGGTCGCGACGCCGGCCGCCGCATAGAGGCCGATGGCGGCGGCGACCGTCCGGTACCGGCGCTCCGGCGGCCGGCCCAGCGCCGTCAGCAACACCGCGAGGGCGGGGAGCACGACGACCGCGTGCAGGGTGAGGCCGTGCACCCACTTCAGCGATCCGGCCGTGTCGTACGCCTCCTGCCGGTGGCCGGAGCGGATCAGCACCTCCCCCTTGGCGATCATGGCCGCTCCGGTCGCCATGCCTGCGAGCAGCAGCCCGAACCCCGCCCGCAGCGCCAGCCGCAGGTCCGCCGGGCCGCGCGTCCTCCCCCGGAAGGCCGTGATCGCCAGGGCGCCGAGCACGACGATGAGGACCGCGCCGCCGAACGCCAGGCTCATGGCGATCACCGTGTTCAGCGGCGTCTCGGTGTTGAAGTGCGACGGGACGTGTCTCCAAGCCTGCACCGTGATGCCGGCGACCTCGAGCACGCAGTCGGCCGCGAAGACGCCGAGGAGCCACGCCCGTGCGCGCGGGCTCAGCAGCAGGTGGGACGCGACCCAGGTGATCGAGATCAGCGTCAGCCCGAACGACAGGCCGAACGTCGTCGGCTTGCGCCAGGACACCGGCCCCTCCCACGGTCCGCCTTGTACCAGGAACACCCCGAAGTGGAAGATCCCCGACACCATCAGCGCGGCGCCGATGAGGTGGCAGAGGCGCTCGATCCGCCGGCGACCCGCCCAGTGGGCGCGGACCCGGCCGAGGATCGCACCGCTCGGAACCGCACCGGCCGGTCCGGTGCCCTGTGGGACGGTCGATGGGACTGACATGCGCTTCGCCTCTCCTTCGCTCCCCGAAGGATGGCCGGGCGGTCCCGGGCGGGGCGTCGAGCCGGCGGAGGCAGTACCGCTGCGCCACGTGGTGCAGGCCACCGGCGCGCCGGCTACTCCGAGCGGAGTACGGGCCCGCCGGGTCAGCCGCCGGGTGCCTTGGCGGGGCCGGCCCAGATGCCGCGGACGTGGCGCAGGTGGTGGCGCATCAGCGTCTGGGCGCCCTCGACGTCGCCGCGCGCGATGACGTCGAGCAGGGTCAGGTGCTCGCGCGCCGAGGGCAGCAACTCGCCGCGTTCGGCGAGCCTGGGCACGCCGTACAGGCGTGAGCGGTGCCGCAGTTCGCGGACCACCTCGACCAGCTGCGCGTTGCCGGCCAGGGCGAGCAGCTCCAGGTGGAAGGTCTGGTCGGCCTCGATGTAGGCGAGGATGTCGCGGCGTTCCGCGGCGGCCACGATGGCCTCCGCCATCGGGCGCAGCCTCTCGACCCCGTCGGGTGAGGCGGCGACCCGGCCGACGGTCGGCACCTCGATGAGCGCCCGCACCTCGGTGATGTCGTCCAGGTCCCGGTCGGACAACTCGGTGACCCGGAACCCCTTGTTCCGGACGACGGTGACCAGGCCCTCCTTCACCAGGTCCAGCATCGCCTCGCGAACGGGAGTGGGCGAGACGCCGAACCGCTCGGCCAGCGCGGGCGCGGAGTAGACGACGCCGGGACGCATCTCCCCGGCGACGAGCGAGGCACGCAGCGCCTGCGCGATCTGGTCGCGGACGTTCTGCCGCACGCCCAGTGACGGCAGGTTCAGCTCGTTCATGCCCGTCCTCTCCTCCGGCCTCGGAGAACGATCCTCCCAGGGGACACCGATGCCTCATGCAGGGGCTCGGCGTGTCACCACGGGTATCGCCGCACCCCCCGCCCCGGTCGTGACCGGCTCCGGTGAGCCGGCCACGACGCGTGGAGCCGGATCAGGCGACACCGCCGAGGTAGGCCTCGACGACGCGGGAGTCGGCGGCCAGGTCCGCCGCCGGGCCATCGAGCACACAGCGGCCGTTCTCGATGACGTAGCCCCGGTTGGCGATCTTGAGCGCGGCCTTGGCGTTCTGCTCGACGAGCAGGACGGCGGTGCCGGCCTCGTTGATGTCGCGGATGACGTCCATGACCGCCGCGACGATCAGCGGCGCCAGGCCCATCGACGGCTCGTCGAGCATCAGCAGCCGGGGGCCGGCGACGAGCGCCCGGCCGATGGCGAGCATCTGCTGCTCGCCGCCGGACAGGGTGCCGCCCTGCTGCGCGCGCCGTTCGGCGAGCTTCGGCAGCAGGGTGTACGCCCGGTCGACACGGCGGGCCAGCTCCTTGGCGTCGCGTACGAGGTAGCCGCCGAGAAGGAGGTTCTCGTGCACCGTCAGGGTGCTGAAGATCCGCCGTCCCTCCGGGACGTGGACCAGGCCGCGCCCGACGATCTTCGGCGGCGGCTCGCGGGTGATGTCGTCGCCCTCGTACGTGATCCGCCCGGCCCCGGCCCGTACCAGCCCGGACACGGCCGACAGCGTCGTCGTCTTGCCGGCGCCGTTGTTGCCGAGCAGCGCGACGATCTCACCCTCGCCCACGGTGAGCGACAGCCCGCGCAGGGCCTGAACGCCGCCGTAGCCCACCTCCAGGTCACTCACCTCGAGCACCGCCGACCTCCTCTCTGGCCGCCTCGACCTCCGCCTCGTCGGCGTCCCGCCCGAGGTACGCCTCGATCACCGCCGGATCGCCGCGGACCTGCTCGGGCGGGCCGTCGGCGATCTCCCTGCCGAAGTTGAGCACGACGACCCGGTCGGAGACCTCCATGACCAGGCCCATGTCGTGCTCGATCAGCGCGATGGCGATGCCGAGGTCGCGGATCCGCCGGATCAGGTCGAGCAGCTCGGCCTTCTCACCGTGGTTGAGGCCGGCCGCGGGCTCGTCGAGCAGCAGCAGCTTCGGGCGGCGGGCCAGCGCGCGGGCGATCTCCACCCGGCGCTGCTCACCGTACGGCAGGTTCCGTACGAGGCCGGCCCGGTCGCCGCGGAGGCCGACGAAGTCGAGCCACTTGTTCGCCTCCTCGGTGCCCTCGCGCTCGCTGCGGCGGTACCGCGGCGTGTGCAGCAGCGCATCGACGACCCGCTGGCGCAGCCACAGGTGCGTGCCGGCCCGCACGTTGTCCAGCACCGACATCTCGCCGAACACCCGCAGGTTCTGGAACGTGCGCGAGACGCCCCGCGCGGCGATCAGCGAGGGCCGCCGCCCGGTCACGTCCGCGCCGTCGATCCGGATCCGGCCCGCCGTGGGCTTGTAGAACCCGGTGACGCAGTTGAACGCCGACGTCTTGCCCGCGCCGTTCGGGCCGATCACCGAGACGATCTCACCCGCGCCGACGCCGAACGACAGCCCGTCCACGGCCAGCACGCCGCCGAAGGACAGCCGAAGGTCCTCGACTTCCAGCATCACCGCTCCCTCGATCGATGCGGCCACAGGCCCTGCGGCCGGGCGATCATCACAATGATCAGCAGCACGCCGAAGGCGAAGAACCGGTAGTCGGCCAGGCCGCGCAGCACCTCCGGCAGCAGGCTGATCACGATCGCGCCGAGCACCACGCCGGGCGTGGAGCCCATGCCGCCGAGCACGACCGCCATCAGCACGAGCGCCGACTGCAGGAACGTGAAGCTGGCCGGTGAGATCGCCGACAGCTGCGCCGCGAACAGCACACCGGCCAGGCCGCCCCAGACCGCGCCCGCGATGTAGGCGGCCAGCTTCACCTTGTACGTGTTGATGCCCATCGCCTCGGCGGCGTCCTCGTCCTCGCGGACGAACCGCCACGCCCGGCCGAGCCGGGACCGGCCGAGCCGCGCCGCGAGCAGCACGGCGACGGCGACGATGAGCAGCACCGCGTAGTAGAAGACGACCTGGCTGGACGTCGCGTCGCCGAACAGGCCGGGGATGCCGTAGATGCCGGACGGGCCGCCGGTGATGCTCAGGTTGTTCGCGGTGATCCGGATGATCTCCCCGAAACCGAGCGTCACGATCGCCAGGTAGTCGCTGCGCAGCCGGAGCGTCGGCCCGCCGATGATGACGCCCGCGAGCACCGTCACGACGATGACCGCCGGGACCGTCGCCAGCAGCGGGATCTTCAGCTCGGTGGACAGCACGCCGCTGGTGTAGGCGCCGACCGCGAAGAACGCGGCGTACCCCAGGTCGAGCAGGCCGCAGTAGCCGACGACGATGTTCAGCCCCACGGCGAGCATCACGAAGACGACCGCGCTGGTCATCACGTCCATCGCGTACGGCGTGGCGATGACGAACGGCGCGAGCAGCCCGATCGCCAGGCCCGCCCAGCCGAGATGCCGGCTCTCCAGGAACCGCGTGACGAACGTCGGGCCCCGGCCCTTCACCGGCTTCACCGGCGGGTCCTGCACCGTGTCGCTCATACGCGCTCCGTGACGCGTTCGCCGAGCAGGCCGGTGGGCCGCACGGTCAGGAACAGGATGAGGAAGGCGAACGCGAAGACGTCGCGCCACTGCCCGCCGACGAAATGCGTCCCGAACGACTCGAGCAGGCCGAGCAGCAGACCGCCGAGCATCGTGCCCGGGATGTTGCCGATCCCGCCGATGACCGCCGCGGTGAACGCCTTGAGCCCGATGATGAAGCCCATCAGGAAGTCGATCTTCCCGTAGTAGCCGCCGGCCATGACACCCGCCGCCCCGGCGAGCGCCGAGCCGATGAAGAACGTCCGGGAGATCACCTTGTCGACGTCGATGCCCATGAGCAGGCACGCCTTCGGATCCTGGGCGATGGCCCGCATGGCGCGGCCCTGCCGGGTCCGGGTGATCAGAAGGTTCAGCGCGACCATGAGGACGATGGAGACCGCCATCAGGGCGAGCTGCTGCCAGGTGATCAGCGCACCGAGGACGTGCAGCGCAGTCCCGTCGAGCCGGACCTGATAGACCTTCGGGTTCGGCCCGGCGACGATGCGGGTGCCGTACTCCAGGGCGAACGACGCGCCGACCGCGGTGATCAGCAGCGACAGCCGGGGCGCGCCGCGCAGCGGCCGGTAGGCGACCCGCTCGATGACGACGCCGGACAGGCCGGTCGCCACCATCGTGAGGATCAGCACGACGAACAGGGCGACGAGCGAGGAGGACCTCACCAGCCCGCCCATCGCCCCGAGCATCGCGAAGCCGCTGAACGCGCCGAGCATGTACAGGTCGCCGTGGGCGAAGTTGAGCAGCTTGATGATGCCGTACACCATGCTGTAGCCCAGTGCGACCAAGGCGTAGAACGAGCCGACGAACAGGCCGTTCCAGATCAGCTGTGACATGGGCAGGGGCCTACTTCAGCGCGTCCTGGAGCACGAACTTGCCGTTCTTGACGACCAGGATCACGAAGCCGCCGCTGGTGAGCGTGTGCCGGTCGGTGAACTTCAGCGGGCCGGAGAACAGCTGCAGCCCGTTGATGCCCTCCAGCGCCGTGACGAGCTTGTCGCCGTCGGTACCGCCGGCCTTCTTGATGGCCTCGGCCGCGGCCCGGACGGCGTCGTAGGACTGGGTGGAGTACGGCCCGGGGTCGGCGCCGAACTTCTGCTTGTAGGTGGCGATCCAGTTCTCCGCGCCCTGGATGGTGTCCGGGGTCTGGGTCATCGTGGCGTACGCGCCCTCGCCGGCGCTCCCACCGGCGATCTTGACGAGCTTGGCGTCCACCGAGCCGTCGGCGACCATGAACTTCCCCTTGTACCCGGCCTGGCGGAGCTGCCGCAGGATCAGGCCGCCCTCCTGGTAGTAGCCGGTCCAGTAGACGAAGTCCGGCTTCGACCGCAGCAGGTTGGTGACGTTCGCCGAGTAGTCGCTCTCACCCGGGTTCACCGCGTCCAGCGCCGCCTTGTCGGGACCGCCGGGCTTGTCGAGTTCGGCGGCGGTGCGCACCGCGATGTCCTTGGAGTAGGACGTGTTGTCGTGCAGGAGCGCGACCTTCTTCGCCCCGCTCTTGGTCATCCAGGTCATCGCGGCGACGGCCTGCTGGTCGCCGGTGCCGTTGACGAAGAACACGTGCTTGAGCTTCTGGTCGACCAGCTCCGTCGAGTTGGCCGCCGGGATGATCATCGGGATCTTGCGGCGGTCGAAGACGGGCAGCGTGGGAAGGGTCGCGCCCGAGCAGTACCCGCCGACCGACACGGCGACGCCCGCGGCGACCAGCTTGTTCGCGGCGGCGACCGCCGTCTTCGGATCGCAGGCGTCGTCCTCGGCGCGCAGTTGCAGCTTGCGGCCGTTCACCCCGCCCTTCGCGTTGATCTCGTCGATCGCCATCTGGGCGCCGTTCTTCATGTACGGACCGATGTCGGCGCTGCTGCCGGACAGGGGGATGTCCATCCCGAGCAGGATGGGGCCCTTGTCCTTCTTGCTGTCGCCGCCGAGCACGCCCTGGCCACAGGCCGAGGCGGTCAGAGCGGTCGCCGCCAGCGCGACGCCGAGCGCTGCTTTCCTCATCATTGGGGATCTCCGATGCGTGAGCGACGGGTAGGGGGAGATGGCGGCGCGGCCGGGACGGCCGCGCCGCGTCGGACGGTCGGGTTCGGGAGGGGGTCTCAGGAGCGAGGGGTCAGAGGAGGAACCCCTCGGGGAAGGGATCGTCGGGGTCGAGGAGGTACTGCGCCGTGCCGGTCACCCAGGCCCGGCCGGTGATGGCGGGCACGATCGCGGGCCGCGAGCCGCCGACGGTCGTCTCCTCGGCGATCCGGCCGATGAACCGGCTGCCGATGAACGACTCGTTGACGAACTCCGCGCCCGGGGCCAGTTCGCCGCGCGCGTGCAGCTGGGCGAGCCGGGCGGAGGTGCCGGTGCCGCACGGCGAGCGATCGAACCACCCCGGGTGGATCGCCATCGCGTGCCGGGAGTGCTTGGCGTCCGAGCCGGGCGCGACGAACTGCACGTGATGGCAGCCCGCGATGTCGGGGTTCTCCGGGTGCACGGGGCGGCGCTGCTCGTTGATCGCCGCCATCGTCGCCAGGCCGGCGGTGAGGATGTCGTTCTTGCGGTCCCGGTCGAACGGCAGCCCGACCCGCTCGATCGGCAGGATCGCGTAGAAGTTGCCGCCGTAGGCCATGTCGTACGTGACGGGCCCGATGCCCGGCACGTCGACGGTCTGGTCGAGGGCGTCGGCGAACGACGGGACGTTCCGGATCGTCACGCTCCTCGCCGCGCCGCCGCGCACCTCCACCTCGGCGACGACGAGCCCGGCGGGCGTGTCCAGCCGGATCGTGGTGACCGGCTCGGCGACCTCGACCATCCCGGTCTCGACCAGCACGGTGGCGACCCCGATCGTGCCGTGCCCGCACATCGGCAGGCAGCCGGACACCTCGATGTACAGCACGCCGTAGTCGGCGTCCGGCCGGGTCGGCGGCTGAAGGATGGCGCCGCTCATCGACGCGTGCCCGCGCGGCTCGTACATCAGCAGCGTGCGGATGTGGTCGAGGTGCTCCATGAAGTACGCGCGCCGCTCGAACATCGTCGCGCCGGGGATGACGCCGACGCCGCCGGTGACGACGCGGGTCGGCATCCCCTCGGTGTGCGAGTCCACGGCGTGGAACACATGCTTGCTACGCATTGCTCTCCAGGTGCGCGGCGGCCTCCGTGGCGGCCCGCACGGTCGCGGCCTGCTCCTCGGTCAGCGGGAGGCGGGGCGGGCGGCAGGGACCGCCGTACCCTCCCATGACGTCCATCGACAGCTTGATCGCCTGGACGAACTCCGTCCGGGAGTCCCAGCGCAGCAGCGGGTGCAGCGCGCGGTACAGCGGCAGCGCCCGTTCCAGGTCGCCCGCGACGGCCGCCCGGTACAGCGCGACGCTCGCCTTCGGCAGGGCGTTGGGGTACCCGGCGACCCAGCCCTTCGCGCCGGCGATGGCCAGCTCCAGCGTCACGTCGTCCGCGCCGATCAGCAGGTCCAGCTCGGGGGCCAGCTCGGCGATCCGGTAGGCGCGCCGCACGTCGCCGCTGAACTCCTTGACCGCGACAATGTGCCCGGCCTCGTGCAGGCGGGCCAGGAGCTCCGGGGTCAGGTCCACCTTCGTGTCGTACGGGTTGTTGTACGCGACGATCGGCATGCCCGCCTTGGCGACCTCGGCGTAGTGGGCCTCGACGATCCGGTCGTCCGCGCGGTAGGCGTTGGGCGGGAGCAGGAGGACCGCGGCCGCGCCCGCCTCGGCGGCCTGCTCGGCCCAGCGCCGCGAGTCGGCGGAGCCGTACGCCGCGACACCCGGGACGACCCGGTCGCCGCCGATCGCCTCGACGGCGGTCCGCACGACCCGCGCCCGCTCCTCAGGGGTGAGGTTCTGGTACTCGCCGAGCGAGCCGTTGGGGCACACGCCGTCGCAGCCGGCGTCGACCAGCGCGCGGACGTGCTCGGCGTAGCGGTCGAAGTCGACCGACAGGTCCTCGCGCAACGGCAGCGCGGTGGCGACGAGGACGCCGTGCCAGGGCTTACGGGGGACACTCATGCGGTACTCCCTTAATGCGATGTGACATTTCACGTTGGACCGAGCGGGGCCGTCAAGATCTCGCAGGACTCGTGATACGTCCGTTATGCCGGTTTGACCGGACGGTTTCCGAGACGCAGCGGCCGGACGCGGCCCTCCCATCCGGCGCCGTTCGCCGTGCTCACGTCATGGCTGGTCGTCGGTGGCGAGGTCGCCGAGGCGCAGCGGCTGGGCGAGCGGCCGGCGTGCGATTCCCCGGAGGTCGTCGGCGCCGGGCAGCCGGCCGCAGACCCCCGCCGCGAGCCAGGCGGTCGCGTAACCGCACACCCGGCCCTGGCACCAGCCCATGCCGGCCCGGCTGAGGAGCTTGGCCGAGCGCGGATCGGTCGCGCCGAGCTCCGCCGCCTCGGCCAGCCGCCCGCGGGTCACCTCCTCGCACCGGCAGACGAGCGTGTCGTCCCGGAGCCGGTCCATCCAGCCGGGACGGACCGGATAGGCCGCGTGCATCGCCCCGGCGAACGCGCGCAGCCGCCGCCGTCGCGCCAGCAGCCGCTGGACGTCCGCCGGGTCCGGCGCGACGCCGCCCGCCGCCTCCGCGACGGCCAGCCCGGCCAGTTCCCCCTCGACGAGCGACAACTGCGCGCCGCCGACCCCGGTGGTCTCCCCCGCCGCGTACACGCCGGGCACGCTCGTGCGCTGCGTCACGTCCACCGCCACGATGAGGCTGCCGTCGGCGTCCATCCGGGTGGCGCAGCCGAGCTGCAGGGGGATCTCCAGCTGCGGCGTGAAGCCATAGCCGACCGCGACCGTGTCGCACGCGATGACCCGCTCGCGCACCGGCGCCCAGTCCCGGTCGAGGCGGGCGACGGTGACCGCCTCGATCCGGTCGTCCCCGTGCGCGGCGACGACGGCGTGGCCGGTGCGGTACGGGATCCGGTGCCGCGCCAGCAGCGCGGCGTACCCAGCGCCCTCCCGCGCCTTGCCCGGATGCCGCGCGACGTGCCGGGCGAAGCCGTACGGGCGGTTCGCCTCGAAGACGCCGGCGACCGTCGCGCCGGCCCGGGCCAGGCCGGTGGCCACGGGGAGCAGGAATGGGCCGGTGCCCGCCACGACGATCCTCTTCCCCGCCGGGACGCGGTCGCCCTTCAGCAGCGCCTGCGCGCCGCCCGCGGTGAGCACGCCCGGCAGGTCCCAGCCGGGGAACGGCAGCGACCGGTCGTGCGCCCCCGTCGCGACCACCACCGCCCGCGCGTCGATCCGGACCGGCCGCTCGTCGCGGTCGCCGGCGAGGGCGTGCACGGTGAACCCGTCCTCCACGTGCCACACCCGGTGGCCCGGCAGGTACGTGAGGCGGTCGAGCGCGTCCCGGAGCCGTACGAAGGCGTCCCAGTCGTGGTGGAGGCGGCCCGTTTCGGCGGCGTGGTGCCGGTAGAACTGCCCGCCGGGACGCCGTCCCGCGTCGATCAGCGCGACGTCCAGCCCGGCCGTCGCGGCCGCCACCGCCGCCGCCAGGCCCGCCGGGCCCGCGCCGATCACCACCACGTCACGCATCCCGGCCACCGCCCTCCACCACGTCGCCCTCCCGTGCCTCGACCATGCACGCCCGCAGCGACGGGCGTCCGTTCACGGTGATCAGGCAGTCGAAGCACACGCCGATCCCGCAGTACAGCCCGCGCGGCCGCCCGCCGGACCGGGTCGTCCGCCAGGACCGGATGCCCGCGGCGGTCAGGGCCGCGCCGATGCTCTGACCCGGGTGGAACGGCACCGGCCGCCCCTCGAAGACGATCTGGCTCATGGCTGCTCCGGGAAACGGTCAGGGCGGAACGGATGCAGGTCGAAGTCCGGCCGCGCGCCGGTGAGGGACTGGGCGATCAGGTGACCGGTCGCCGCCGCCAGGCCGATCCCGGCGCCCTCGTGGCCGCAGGCGTGCAGCAGCCCCTCGGCGCGCGGGTCGGGGCCGATGACCGGCAGGTGGTCGGGGCAGTACGGCCGGAACCCGCAGTAGGCGCGGATCGCCGCGACGTCGGCGAGCACCGGGAACAGGCGGATCGCCTGGCGGGCCAGCCGCCGCAGCGCCGCCGTCGACAGCGTGCGGTCGAAACCGACCCGCTCACGGGTGGCGCCGATGAGGATCGTGCCGGCCGGGGTGCCCTCGACGACCGCGGAGGACTCCAGTCCCTCGTCGTCGCTCGCGACGTTCGCGACGTACTCGGCGGCGTACACCTTGTGCCGGATCAGCGGCGGCAGCGGCTCGGTGACGAGGATGAACCCCCGGCGCGGCAGAATCGGGACGTTCACCCCGGCCAGGGCCGCCACCTCCCCGCCCCACGTGCCGGCGGCGTTGACGACCGCCCCGGCGGCGAGGTCGCCCCGGTCGGTGCGGACCCCGGTGACCCGGGCCCCGCTCCGCGACATCCCGGTCACGGTGACGCCCGTGCGGACCTCTGCCCCGGACGCGCGCAGCAGGTGGGCGGCGGCCAGCATCGGCTGGACCTGCGCGTCCTGGGGGTAGAACATCCCGCCGGCCAGGTCGGGCGCCAGGTGCGGCTCGTAACCGGTCAGCTCGGCGGCGGGGACCTCGACCGCCTCGACGCCCGAGGCCCGCTGCCGCGCGGCCAGCCCGGCGAGCCCGGCCGCGCCCTCCTCGGTCTCGGCGACGACCAGGCCGCCCTTCGGCTCGTACTCGACGGCCGCGCCGAGCCCGTCCTCGGCGGCCAGCTCCGCCCACCGAGCGGACGACAGGACGGCGAGGTCGAGCTCCGGCCCGGGCTCCTTGTCGGAGACGAGGAGGTTGCCCTCCCCCGCCCCGGTGGTGCCTCCGGCCACCGCGCCGCGCTCCACGACGGTCACGGTCAGCCCGGCCCGCGCCGCGTAGTACGCGCACGCGGCACCGACGACGCCGCCGCCGACGATCACCACGTCAGCACTGCTCACGAGCGGTAAAATGTCACATGGCTCACTTGCCGCACAAGAGGGCAGTCATCGGCGAACGCCGCGCCGGGTAGGAATCCGGGGTAACGGGGCGGTCCGCTCAGGGGAGTCTCGATCACGCCGGCACCGGCCCGCGTCACCGTCGTGGCGGCGACCCGCGGCGGAACCTCCTCCGGGGGCTCGGTGCCGCGCAGCGGCCGCCCGGCGTGGATCTTCCGGTTCCAGTCGCCGACGCCGGGGCGGCGATGGCCGCCGGATGGCGGAGCAGGAAGACGAAGCGCGCGTCCGGCCAGCACTCGGCGATGCGCTCCGAGGTGCGCTCGCAGGTGACGCACGCCGCTCCCCTTACATTGTAGATTTTTATTACCCAACGCATTCAATCGATCACGATACGCTGTTACGCTGGGTCGCGTGACCGCAGAACCCCCCGCACGCCGGCACGCGCCCGGCGACTACGACCTGACCCGTGACATCGTCGGCGGGCTGCCCAACGCCCTCGTCGAGCGGTGGCGGCACACCGGCCGGACGGCCGAGGACGCGCGGCGCCTGTTGAGCGGATACGCCATCGAGGGCTACAGCGTCGTGTCGGACTCCGCGGGGCTGACGCGGCTCAGTGAGCGGTCGGCGCTCCTGGAGGTGCTGGCGCTCATCGACCGGCCGAAACGGATCCTGCACGCGTACGGCCGGGCCGCCGGCGGACGCGCCATCGGCGTGTGGGCCGCCGACAACGCCCAGATGTTCCACCCGGCCGACACGCGCGCCGCGACGCTGCTCTCGGCGCTCCTCAGCGCGCAGGACGAGATCGAGCGCGACTGCCGGGTCCGGATCGGCATCGGCGTCCACCGCGGGACCTTCAGCGAACTGGCCGGCGGGCTGTACGGCGATGAGGCCGACGGCATCGAGGAGATCGCGGAGAACCACCTGGAGGGCGGCGAGATCGCCGTGACCGCGCCGGTGGTCGAGCTCCTGCCGCCCGGTCACCCCTTCGTCCTGCGCCACAGAGACGACCTGCGGCATCCGCTCGGCCCGGTCCACCGGGTGCTCGACGGCCCGCGCCTGGAGGACGCACGTCCCGTCGAGGACGAGCGGTACCCCATCCCCTACTCCCCCGAGCTCCACGCCGACCTGCTGCGCCTCGAGCGATCCCCCGGCGAAGCCGGGCTGCTCGCCCGGCTCACCGCCCGGCATCTCCGCGAGCGGACGGTCGTCCTCGTCGAACGCGGCGCCACCTCGGCGGGCACTCCCGACCTCGCCGTCCTGAGAGGGCTGGCGCTGTCGGCCACGATGCGGGAGACGGCGCTGCGCCTGCTGCCGCCGGCCGGCGCCGTCGAGATCAAGGTCGCCGGGCCCCTGGGCATCTACCTGTTCGACGAGCCCGGTCCCGCCGTCGAGTTCGCCCTCCGGCTCCGGTCCGGCCTGGCCGAGCGCGAGATCGTGTGCCGCGTCGGCGTGGACACCGGACCGGTGCTGACCGGGGAGACGCCGGGCGGCGGCCGGGACATCGCCGGAGCTCCCGTCAACGTCGCGTCCAAGATGGCGCAGGACCTCGGGCGGCCCGGCCGCGTCTATCTCAGCGAGGCCCTGCGGGCCCACACCCACCTGGCCCGCTTCGTCCCGGTCGAGCGGCTCGTCTCCGGGGTACGCATCACGTTCTTCGAGGGCTGAGCCCTCATCGGCGCCGGGGAGGGCTCAGGGAGCGAGCGAGAGTCCTCATCGGGACACCGCGCCGCCCTCCGGCCGCCGGTAGCAGTAGCCCACCCGCCGCACGGTCACCAGGCGATCACCGTGGCGCCCGAGCTTGCGGCGCAGCCGGTGAACGTGCACGTCCACCGTCCGGGGCACGACGACCGCCGCCCCCGCCCAGATCGCGTTCATCAGATGGATGCGGGACAGCACCTTGCCGGGGCGTGCGGTCAGGTACTCCAGCAGTTCGAACTCCTGGAAGGTCAGCGACACCTCCGCGCCGTCCACCCAGACACGCCTGGCGTCACGGTCGACGACCAGGTCGTCGGGCTCCTGCTCGGCCGGCCTCCGGCCCCACGAGACGACCCCGAGGCTCCGGGGCGCGACGGGCGGCGGCCCGACGTCCGCGGCCGGAAGGAGCTGCGCGGTGATCACCACGACCTGGCCGGTGCCGGGGAGCGGGATCACCTCCACGAGACCGCCGGGCGGCAGGTCGCCCGGCGCCAGCGGAGGACCGACGTCCAGATCGGGCGACGCATCGGAAAGGTGGGGGTCGAGCTTCGCGAGCTGAAGCCGTGGCATGTCGCATTCCCTTCGTCGCCGTTCACGGACCTGTACGAGCACGCCGAGGTGGTCGTCCGGCTCGTGACGTCCAGACTGGAAGAGATTCCCTATCTTGTCAATCGGAAATATGTAGAACCTGGCAAGAAGATGGACGTGATCGGGGTTGTCGTACCATCGGCCAAGAATGACTGGGGGCCGTAAAGTTGTGACCACCATCATTCGGCGTGGAGGTGGGGACGAATGACGGCGGATCGACCAGAGGAAGCGACGCTGGACGTGGCGGTCGAGCCACGCGGCGAGTGGTCGCTGGTGCACGTGGCGGGTGAGCTGGACTACACGACCGTCGGCGGCATCCGCGACCAGCTGGACACCATGCTGTCGGCGGGTCAGGTCCGCATCGCACTCGACCTGTCCGAGCTTGAGTTCTGCGACTCGGTCGGGCTGGGCTGCTTCGTCGGTGCCTGGAAGCGCGCGCGTAAGGACGGCGGCGAGCTCCTGCTGCTCCGGCCCGCCGGGCACGTCCAGCGCATGCTCAAGATCACCGGACTCGACCGGTTCCTGTCCAGCACGGATCAGATCCCCGGCGACGCACCCACCGGTGACGCGGATCTGACGGCGGCGCGGTAAGACGCCCGGGCCTCCCCGGTCGGCCCCTTCATCGCCACGTGCGCGGGGTCAGGGGCTCGTCGGCGGGCTGTTCATCGCCTTCGCACCGGCCGCGGACGGCGCCTCGGCGGCCGTGCCGCCAGGACCACCGACGGCCGCCAGCCAGGCCGCCTTCTCCGCGAGGGACGCGGCGATGCCGTTCCGGCTCCGGAGGACATGCCCCTCCCCCGGCAGCACGACGAGACGCGCTCGGGTCCCATTGGCGATCAGCGCCTGGTACAGCAGCGTCGCCTGGAGCACCGGGGTCGCCGGGTTCCGGTCGGCCTCACCGTGAATGATCAGGACCGGTCGCCGGATGCGGCGCGCGTTGACGATCGCGTCGAAGTCGGCGTAGACCCGCGGCGCCTCCCACAGCGTGCGAGCTTCGTCCTGGAATCCCAGCAGGGTCAACTGCCGGGAGTAGGCGCCGTTCTGCACGATCGCGGCGCTGAACAGGTCACAGTCCGTCACCGCGAGCAGCGCCAGCGTCGCCCCGAAGCTCACGCCGCCGACGACGAGCCCCGCGGTGCCGACGTGGCGGTGCGCCGCACTGCCGAGGACGGCGTCACGGATCTGCCGGACGAGGCGAGGCCGGATCTCCTCGTCGGGCACCGTAGGCGCCCAAGCGGGAGTGATGCGCACGTCCAGGACGCCGAAGCCGGCGAGGGTCAGCCAGTGGGGATCGGGCCCGGTGGAGGCCGCGGCCGCTCCACAGGGTACGGCGGAGCCGGCGACCGTTTCAGAGGGCGAAGCGGAGCCGGCGACCGTTTCAGAAGGTGGGGCGGAGGCGGCGGCAGCTCCGGGCAGGGCCTGATTCGCCTGCGACAGCCACACCAGGACCGCCGCCGGATCCCGGTCGGCGGGCAGGTACAGCGAGAACTCCGCGGCCGCCGCCGGGACCGTGCCGCGCAGGGGTGCCGGCCCACCCGGATGCGCGGGCAGCGGAGCCCTCGGCCGGCTCCGGTCGCAGACGGGCCTGACCTCGCCGGGCGCCCAGCCGGAGACGGTGATGAGTTCCTCACCGGCCGGCAGTGAAAGGTCTGAGAGCCGGCGCGCGGCCGTGCCCTCCGCTGGAACCTCCCAGAGCACCACACGGCGGTCCGCGTCGACCGTGGCGAAACGGAGGCCGGCCGTGGCGCCCGCCGCCTCCGCCATGGCGGTCAGCGGGACGGCCGCGACCGCGGCGATCCTCAGGAGCACCGGCGGTCTCAGACCGAGCGACAGACTACGGACGGGTCGAGGAGCACCGGGATCCACGACGAGCACGGCGTACGAGCCGTCGGCGTCCAGCGCCAGGATGACCAGGGCGTCCTGATGGTGGGCGTGGAGGTAACGCCCTGGGTGCCGACGCAGCAGACGCGGGGGCCCGACCGTGTCACCCGATACCGTGCAGGTCATGAGGTCGAAGCCGTCCGGCCGGCCGACGACCATCACCAGATGTGCCCCCGCCGGTCTCGTGACGGCCGGTACGCGCTCCGAGGCGTGCTCCTCCGAGATCGCGGCGTCGGGCGTGGCCTGCGGGGACGGCTTCACACCGGACGCGACGGCCGGCGTGCGGCGGGAAGACGGTCTCGCGGCCGGGAGCCAGCAGAAGTCGTGCAGCGGGCCGTCCTCCACCGGGAGCAGGCACTCGTCGATGCCCCCCGGCCGGCCGACGGCGACGATCTCCCCCCGGCCACCGGTCGCCGGAGCGCACGCCGCGACGTGACCCGTCGCCGATCCCCGCACCCGACGGTACGGCCGGGCGCTCAGGGACGTCGCCGCCACGCCACCGTCCGACGGATTCAGGATGACGAATCCGGCAGGCCTGCGATCCGGAGCCGGACAGCCGGCCGTCACTCGAAGCCGCGCGCCCGGTGGTGACGCGAAGACCTGAGGCGCCGCGTCGTACGGCTCCGGCGGCGGATCCATCGGCACCGCCAGCCCGGCTCCCGCCCACGCGATGAGAGCGTCGTCCCCGGGAAGCAGCGCCGGAGCCGGTCCCGTGAACGTGACCGAACGGTCGGCCGCGTCAGCGATCCAGCATCGGGGCTCGCCGGACTCGATGGCGACTCCGGCGAAAACGGCCGACTCGGCGGGATGCTGGACCGGCCGTCCGAGCGACTCGTGCAGCCTGTCCGGTGCCCAGTGGGTGCCGTCGGGAAGATGCAGGCACAACCGCCCGGGTCGTAGCCCGGCCGGCAGCGGGCCGGTACGGAGAAGCGGTGGATATGGCGCCTGGATGAGCGAGGTGCCATATCCACCACGGTGCGACTCCGTCGTCCGCTCGGCGCACGCGTGCAGCAGATCGAGCACCTGCTCACGGAGCCTCTCGCCGATCACGTCATCCGCACTCGATGCCGATGACGCGGGGAGTGATGCGGACCTTCCTCACTTGCAGCAGTAGACCTTGTAGCCGGTCCAGCAGCAGGCGCCGTCGCCGCAGCCGCTGCGGCCCTGCTCCGTGTAGCCCGCCGGGCAGGCCCCGGCGCAGAACGGCGCCGTCCCGTCCCAGTAGCAGTTGGCGGCCTCACGCTCGTTCCGGTAGGGGGTGACGGTGAAGGCGGTGCGCGTCGCGGCCATTTCCTGAAGACCGTGCATCGGTGGCAGATCCCTTCTTTTCGCGGGGGCCGATTACCTCGGCAATTCCAGAGTGGCGCGCGACGATTGGAATGTCAATAACCTTTTCTTGATCCCTTTATGAATTGCTTTTCGATCACGAGCATGTTTGACCGGATTTGGGAAATCTGATCAGTTCAACCAGATAATTCCCTGGAGGTGAATCGGTGTCGAGTGGGACGCCCGCGATCTCGATCCAGGTGTAGACGCGGTAGCCGCCGTGGGACTCGGGCACCGGTTCGGCGCCGACGATGAGTTGCGCCGGGACACCGCAGCGGTACAGCGCCGCCACGACGAGGGCGTTCTCGCGCATCGGGGCGGAGAAACCGGCGCAGAGCCGGAGGGCCAGGACGATCGGGGTGACGGGCGGCCGGCTCGTGCGGCGGCGCCGGGAAGGCCGGTTCATTCCGGCGATGAGTGCGGGCACGTCGTGACGGCGCAGCCGGAACGCCGTCCACATCGCCGCGATGGTGGTGGTCATGTCGTCACCTGGGACCCCGGTCGGCCGGATCGTGCCGCCGAATGGCGCAGCAGGTCGCGGATAGCGGCCAGACCGTGCGCGGCGTCGGCGACCGCGGTGCCGTCCGCCCCGTAGGCGACGGCCGCCGGGAACGCTCCACCCGCGGCCCGCACCTCCTCGTCGGTGTCGGCGCGCCGGAACTCCACCGGGCAGTCGGCCATGGCCTGGTAACGGTCGCGTTGTGCCTCGAGGGCGGCGCAGTACCGGCAGGACTCCGTCGTGAAGATGACGATGCGCCGTACGTCGGCCGGCGGCTCGACGTGACCGGCGGCGCGGGACCGGTGCCGGAGCCAGGCCGCCGCCACCACCGCCAGGGCGAGGCCGGCTCCGGCCTCGGCGCAGGCGAGCCGGACTCCCGGCGGGCCGAGGACGCCGGTGAGGGCGAGCGCCGCGACGACGGCGCAGCCCGCCGCGTGCGCCGTCGTGAACCGCGCCGGGATCCAGCTCCCGAAGCACCCGCAGCGGCGGCCCCGCATGAGCAGCGCGGCGATCGTGTACGTGGTGAAGACGGCGCCGAGCAGCCCGAGGCGCAGCCCGGCGGGCGTGGGGAGCAGTGCCGTCACCGCCACGAGCGCTTCCGCCGCGGTCGCCTGCGCAGGCCCGGCGAGCCTGCGCAGGCCGCCCGTCACGGGCCACACGACCCGCGTGGTCTCCCGGTCGACCAGCTTGGCGGCGACGCTGAGGGCGAGGACTGCGACGCCGCTCACGAGGCCGCCGGCACCGCAGAGCGCGGTGAACTCCTTCATCCGGTCTCCTCCCTGTGGATCAACCAGCCCTCCTCGACTCCGAGGCGGAGTTCGGCGGCGAGTGCGGGTGACACCCCGCCCGCCCCCGTACGGGCGTCACTCACCCCGATGCCGGCACCGCCCCACCCGGCCGGCCCGGTATCCGGATCGTCCGGCCCGACCGGCCCAGGGCCGCTCCCGCCCTGTTGAGCCGACGCGCGGTCGGTCCTGTCCGGCTGAGCCGGGGCCGCGCGAGTGCCGTCCGACCGGACCGGCCCGGTATCCGCATCACCCGGTCCGACCGGCTCGGGGCCGGGGCCGGGGCCGCCCGGCCGGGCCGACGCGGTGGCGGGGCCGGCGAGCAGGGCGGCCAGCTCGGAGCTGATCTGCCGGGCGGCCAGCCGGGCGTCGTCAAGCACGAAGGCGCCTCCGAAGGGCATGGGATGCAGGCTGACCCCGTCGCGGAGCGTCCAGCTCATGACCGGCCTCCCGTCGGCGGGCCGGGGTGGCGGGCGGCCGTGACGCAGAGCCGCTGCAGGGCTCGCGCGTCGGCGAGCATGCGCCGGGAGTCGGCGAGAACCGCCCGCAGGCGGTCGGGGAGGACCCAGGGGCTGCCCTCCACCTGGGCCAGCAGTGCGGCGCGCCGCGCCGGAGCGGCCAGGCGGCGGGTGACGTAGGCGGCGGCCAGGAGGCCCTCGCGCTCGGCCGGAGTGACGTCCGCGGGCAGCGGCCCGGCGGGCACCAGGTCGCGCAGGAGTGGCGCACGGTGGACGTACCCGTCGCGCCGTCGCAACCGGAGGCGGCCATGGCGGGCCCGGAGCACCGCCGCGCCGAGCACCACCGGATGGGCGCAGACCAGGACCGGATCCAGCCGGTGGTCACCGGGTGCCCGTGGCGGGCGTTCGAGGAGGTCGATGACGGTCTGCAAGGACGCGGCGCCGGGCACCGCGCCCGTCGTGTCGTCGACGATGGGCACCAGGTGGCTCGAGGTCCTGGCCGAGGTCACGGCGACGCCCGCCTGGGCGACGGCCGGAGAGATCCAGCCGCCCGGCCGCAAGGGGTCCGGGGCGTCCGCCGGGTCACCGGGACCCTGCGATGGTGGCGGATCGTCGTCGCGCGGCGGGCTCCAGGCCCGCCATCCGGGGTGGCCGAACAGCGTCGGGAAGGGGGCGGCCATGGTCAGCTGCCGCCAGCCGGTGCGCAGCCGGCCGGGCGTGTCGGCGGGCCCGGTGAACAGCCCGACCAGCCCCGCGCCGCTGAGCAGTGGGGTGGCCTCCCATGCCGTGGACCGGAGGAGACCCGGGGCCGGTGGCCAGGGATCGCCGTCCATCGCCGAGCCGAACCAGGGAGTGTCGCAGGCCCGATGCCAGTGCGCGGTCCCGTCGATCACCTTGACGCCGGCGGCCAGCCGTCCGCGCCGGCGGTCGAGGATCGGAACGTCCAGGTGCACGTGGAGACGCCGCAGCCGCGCCGGCGCCACCGCGGCCAGCGCCGCCGCGCCGAACCCGCCGCCGTCGCCGAGCACCCCGTGCGCTCCGGTGAACGCGAGCGCCTCGTCGACGGCGTGCCGCAGGGCCCGCCGCAGCACCTCGTGCGGGTCGGTGGGACGCCCGGTGATCCGCCGCGCCTGGTCGGCCAGGTCGGCGAGGTCGAACTCGTCCAGGGTAAGGCGCTCCCGGCCGCCCGACGTGCCGAGCGTCGTGCCGCAGGCCAGCTGGAAGATCCCCTCGTACGGCGTGAGCGGCATCGGCAGGGTCTCGCCGGCCAGCGACGCCGCGACGGCGGCCGGCCACATCGCGGACCGGGGGCCGGCCAGGTCTGCCAGGTCGGTCGAGAAGCGGACCAGCCGCTCGTCCGGGCCGGGACCGTCGGTGACCTCGTAGTACAGCCGCGTCTGCGACAGCGCGCCCCTGCCGAGCGTGCCGGTGGCCGGGTCGGCCCACGTCTGCGCGAGCCGCCCCGCGGAGGCGAACGGGCCCACCACCACCGGGGCGGACTCCGTCTCCGAACCCGCCGGTGGGACGTGGCGCCCACCGCACGAGCAGACCGTCTCGACCAGCATTCGCGCGGACGTGAACGTGCCGGCGAGACCGACGGGCGCGCCGCCCGCGGTGCAGCCGACGGCGCGTACGCCGGGCGCGGCATCGGCCGGCGGACCCGACCGGAGGGCTGAATCGGGCGTGTCACTCCGTCTTCCCACTGATCACCCCACAACGCTAAGAACCAATGGAAATGCGACTAAGACGTACCCTCGAGTCCGATCACCTCGAATACTCGGCCGCCTTCCCGGATGCTCCACGAGCCGACCTTACCAAGGTAAAACACCGATGCCGAGACGCCGACCGTATTGCCCGGGATTGCCATTTTTGAGGCGCTCGTTATTCACGCCCTCACCATGACAGACTCCTGATTGGGAAAGACGCCGGGCAGGGCGCGGAGAAAGGCGGCACCATGACGATCGGGGATCAGCGGCGAAATCTTGCTGAATTGCGGCAATTGCTGAGCTTCGGAGTCATCCTCGCCTGGCGGGCCGACCGCCGAAGAGTGAGCATCGTCCTGCTCCTGCAGATCGGCCAGGCGATGGGAGTCGGCGGCATGCTCCTCGCCGTGCGCGGCGTGGCCGGCGGCCTGCTCGCCGGCCACGGGAGCGACGACGTCTCCCGGGCGGCCGTCTCCGCCCTCGTCGTGATGGCGCTGGCCCTCGTCAACAGCACCCTGAACATCGTCGGCCTCACGCATCAGTCGATCCTCCGCGTCGGCATCGAGCGCGACGCCGTGGAGGCGGTGACCTCGGCCACGGCGCGCACGGACCTGCTGGAGTTCGAAGAGCCCGGGTTCCACGACCGCGTCAGGCTCGCGCTCGCGGCCGCGCAGGTCCACGCGCCGAACCTCCCGTTCACGGTGATGACGGTGACGCGGACCGCGCTGACACTGGTGACGGTGGTGATCGCGCTCATCGCCATGGCCTGGTGGCTGCTGCCGCTGCTCCTCGTCGCGGCCCTCCCGTCCATCCGCGTGGCGCTGCTCCAGCAGCGCGCCCACTTCGACCTGCAGCGACGGCTCACCGAGAACCAGCGCACCGCCGGATACCTCACCCAGCTGCTCACCGGCCGGGATGAGGCCAAGGAGCTCCGCGCGTTCGGCCTGGGCCGTACGTTCTTCGACCGGCTTACCGCCTGCTACGACCGCACGCTGGAGGCCGAGGTCGCCTTCCGGCGCAGGTTCCTCTGGAAGGAGATCCGGGCGCGCCTGGCCGGGCACGCGGTCGCGGCCGCCGCCGTGGGCGGCCTGCTCCTCGCCGCGGTCACCGGGGTCGTCGACGCCCCGACCGCGCTGACGGCGCTCGGCGGCCTGCTCGTCGGCGTCCAGCAGGGCATCATGATCACCTCGGTCCTGCGGGCCTCCGGCGACTCCCTGCGCTACCTGCGGGAGCTGCGGCGTTTCACCGCCGAGGTCACCGGCCCGCCCGCACCGCCCATGGCCACGCGCCGGTCGTTCGGGATCCTGACCGCGCGGAACCTCTCCTTCGCCTACCCCGGCGCCGCCCGGCCCGCGGTGGACGGGGTGTCACTCGACCTGCGCCCCGGCGAGGTCGTCGCGCTCGTCGGGGAGAACGGCTCGGGCAAGACCACGCTGACGAAGCTGCTGACCGGCCTGTACTCCCCCGGCTCCGGCACCCTCCTGGTGGACGGGGTACCCGCCATGGCGGCCGAGCTGCGCGCCCTGTCCACCGTGCTCTTCCAGGATTATCTGCGCTACAAGCTCTCCGTCGCGGAGAACATCGCGCTCGGCGACCCGGCGTTCCTGGGCGACCGGGGCAGGCTGCTGGAGGCCGCGCGGCGCGCCGGCGCGGCGCGAATCGTCGCCGACCTGCCGGACGGGTACGACACGCGCCTCGGCGCCGAGTTCACCGGCGGCACCGACCTGTCACTCGGGCAGTGGCAGCGCATCGCGCTGGCCAGGGCGTTCTTCCGGCAGGCGCCGTTCGTCGTGCTGGACGAGCCGACCGCGGCGATGGACGCCCGCGCGGAGGCCGACCTGTTCGCCCGCATGCGGGAGCTGTTCGCCGAGCGGGCGGTGCTGTTGATCTCGCACCGCTTCTCGAGCGTCCGCTCCGCCGACCGGATCCACGTCCTGCGCCGGGGACGGGTCGTCGAGGCCGGCACCCACGACGAGCTGATGGCGGCGGACGGGATCTACGCCGAGTCCTTCCGCCTCCAGGCCGCCGCGTACCTCGACGAGCCGGTGCCGCGCCCACCGTCGGCCAGACCCGCCTGAGGCGCGCCGTGGCCGCCCGCCCCGACGTGGCCCGCCCCGCCGCCCTCGGCGACGCGGCCTGTACCGCCGCCCTCCGAGCCGAAACGGCGCACCGCCACGCCGACGACCCGGGCGCGGGGCAGGAAGCCGTAGTGCCGGGAGTCCCAGCTGGCCGCGCGGTTGTCGCCGAGTACGACCAGCGAGCCGGGCGGCACCACGGCACCGGCGATCCCCTGGACGTCGGGATCCGCCCAGGCGGCGGGCAGACGGTCGCCCGGCACCGCGACCACCCGCTTGATGAGGTATTGCCGGTCGCGCCCTGGCGGAGGGACCTTCCCGCTCGGCAGGTCGGGGTACTCGAAGACGACGAGCACGCCGGGCCGCACCCGTCGCGTCCTGCGGACCAGCACCCGGTCCCCCGGCCGGAGCGCCGGTTCCATGCTCGTGCCGTCCACCGTCGTGACCAGGAGGCCGAGGCGGATCGCGAGGACCGCCGCGACCACGGCCAGGACCGGTGCGGTGACCGCGAGGACGAGGCTCATCCGGCCTCCCGGTATCCGTCCGCCTGCAGGCGGAACAGCCGGGCGTAGTCGCCTCCGGCGGCGAGCAACGCGTCGTGGGTCCCCTGTTCGGCGATCCGGCCGCCGGCCAGCACCACGATGCGGTCGGCGTCGCGTACGGCGCTGAGGCGATGGGAGATCAGCAGGCTCGTCCGGCCCGCGCGGTACTCCCGCATGCGGGTGTGGACCTCGTGTTCGGCCTCCGGGTCCAGGCCGGAGCTCGGCTCGTCCAGGATCATCAGGTCCCGGTCGCCGCGCACGAACGCGCGGGCCAGCGCCAGGCGCTGCCACTGCCCGCCGGACAGGACGACGCCCGTCACCGGGTCCTCCTTGTCCGCCCCGATGAGGTACATGCGGGTGAGCGGGGTATCGTACCCGCGCGGCAGCTCGGCGAGCCGGTCGTGGATCCCCGCCCGCTTGGCCGCTCCCTCGAGGCGGCCGGTGTCGTCCAGTGCGGTCAGATCGCCCAGGCCGATGTTCTCGCCCGCCGTCATGTCGTACTTCATGTGGTCCTGGAAGACCGCGCTGATGCGGTCGCGCAGCGCGGCGGGCGGGATGTCCCGCAGGTCCGCGCCGTCCCAGAGGATGCGTCCCCGCGTCGGGTCGTACATCCGGCACAGCAGTTTGACCAGGGTGCTCTTGCCCGCGCCGTTCAGGCCGACGAGGGCGACGGCGTGACCGTACGGGATCGTCAGGTTCACCCCGCGGAGCACCCAGGGGTGGTCGTCGCCGTACCGGAACCAGACGTCGCGCAGTTCGATGCCCTGCCGCAGCCGGGGCGCGCCGCCCCGTTCCGCGCGTGGCAGGTCCGGTTCGGCCCGGACGACCGCGACGTAGTGGGTGAAGGCGAGGAGCCGCGCCTGGCCGCCGGCGATCGCCGAGGTCAGCGCGGCGAGTGCGGCCTGCACTCCGATGACGGCCGCGAGGAACATCGACACGTCGCCGACGCTCAGCCGCCCCTCGTGTGCGGCCGTGATCGCCCACCACAGGCCGACCCCGGCGACGAGCGCGCTCAGTGCCGTCAGCCCGCCCTGCGCGCGCAGTTCCCGGCGGTCCATCCGTTCGTGGGCGGCGTCGGCCCGGCGCCGTTCGTCGATCATCCGGGCGCGCAGGAACGCTCCGATGCCGAAGAGCCGGATCTCCGTCGCCGCGGCCACGCCGGTGAGCAGCTGCCCGTAGAAGTACTCCCGCCGGTAGTACTGCTCGACGGCCCATTCCATCGCGGACCGCCGCCGGGACAGGATCAGCTCGGCGACGAGCGCGGGAAGGGCGGCCAGGAGCACCAGGACCGTCATGGCCGGGCTGAGGATCAGCAGGGATCCGATGAAGCCGGAGAGTGAGAGCATGCCGCCGATCGCTCCGCCGAGGCCGTCGACGAGTTCGGCGACGCGCCCGGTGCCCTCCTGCGCGAGCCGGAGCCGGTCGAGGAAGGCGGGGTCCTCGAAGGGGCGCAGGCCGACCTGGTTCTCGGCCGCGGCGAACAGCCGCTCGGTGGCGATCCGGCCGGCGGACCGGCCGATCCGCGCTCGCAGGTACCGGACCGACACGGGCAGCGCCGCGGCGACCAGGCCGGTCACGATCATGCCGAGAGCCGGGCCGGCCACCGTGCCGTGCGGGGCCGTCAGCCGGTCGATGACCACCTTGGTCAGCCACGCGGTGGCGATCGGCGCCGCGGCGGACGCCAGGGTCATGACGAGGAACACCAGGAGGTCGCCGGTGGCCGCGTGCCACAGGAGCGAGATCGCCTCGGCCGCCGACGCGCGCAGCTCACGCAGCCCGACCCGTCGATCCTCTTCCGGGGGCACGCTCACAGGACCACGTCTCTCTCAGGGGCCGCACGGGCGACGGCACGGCGCCGCCGCCCGGCGGTATCCGGTCGTCTCGTCAGCAGGTGCTACGGACCTTGCTCCACTCGCAGCCGGTCTGCGGGCAGCAGAAGCGGTACCAGTAGCCGGGGTGGCCGTTGGCGTTGCAGAAGTAGCCGCCGCTGCAGGCGGACGCGGTCGCCTTCGGAGCGAGTCTGTCGATGATCCGGTCGATGAAACGCATCTTCTGGTTCTCCATTCGAACGTGGGGGCCGAGCATTTCGGGCTGAACGTCGAACACTTCATCGTGTGGAGCGCGCGTTTCACACAGGTACGGCCTCACGACCCTTCGTGGCAGCGCATTTCCGGAGAATGCGGATAAGGAACCGTCGTCGGTCGGCGACGGCCGGGCCCAGCGCCATGATCATCTAAGGCGGATCAAAGATCAACACCTCTGACCCGTTTTCACCGCCGGGGGAACAGCAGGGGCGGCGGCATGCCCATACGCCGTCCCGCCGGCCGGGCGAGTACCCGCGCCGATGCCGCGCGCCGCTCCGGTGACGAGGACGCGACGCCCGCGCGGCGCCGCCGGGTCGCTCGGTCGTCGCATGGACCAGAGCAACACCGCCGTTCGCGGAACGCCCTCCGCCGGGGACGCGCGTCAGGCGGCGTCGGTGGCGGGCGCGGCGGCGGCCCGCAGCGTCACGTGCTGCGGGGCGCGCCGCCAGACCGGGGTGGCGAGCAGGACCACGAGGACACCGGCGGCGCCGGAGATGGCGAACGCCCAGCGGGGGCCCGGGCCGTCGATGATGACTCCGGAGAGGGGCCCCGAGATGGCGAGGCCCAGTGTCATCGCGGTGCCGTGCAGGCCGGTCGCCTCGCCGCGGGCGGCGGCGGGCACCCACCGGCTGAGGGTGTCGATCGTCGTGGAGATCGCCGGGGCGCACAGCATCCCCGCCGGGAGGAGCGCGAGGCAGAGCCACTGCCAGTGCGCCAGGAGGCCCATCGGGATGGTGAGGGCGGCCATGCCGCCGACGATGACGAGGGGGGAGAAGCCCCGGGCCAGCGCGCCGTACACGAACCCGCCCGCCATCGATGCGAGCCCCCAGACGGCGAGTACCAGGCCGGTCCACCGGGTCGCCGAATCGGCCTTGAGCACCGCGACCAGGCCGAGCTCGGTCGCGGCGAGCACGAAGGTCGCCACCGCCGTGACGCCGAGCAGCGCGAGCAGGGCGGGGGTCAGCCAGTCCCGGCGGCGTACGGCGACTCCGGCGGTCCCCGGCTCGGCGTCGACGCGGATGGGCGGGTCGAGCGCCAGCAGTGCCGCGCCGGATCCGACGAGCCCGAGACCGATGAACGCCATCGTCCAGGAACTGCCGAGCGCGGTCGTGACGGCCACCGCGATCGCCGGGCCGGTCATGTAGGCCACCTCGACCAGCATCGAGTCCAGCGCGTAGGCGCTGCGGCGGTGCTCGGCCGGGACGGCGGCGGCGACGCACTGGCGGACGACGGTGAAGACCGGCAGCGCCAGGATGCCGCTCACGAAGGCGCCGGCGAGCAGCGGCCAGTACGGCAGGAAGGGTGCGGCCGTCCAGAAGACCAGCTGAGCGAGTGTCGTGACCGCCAGGACCGGCCGGAGACCGCGCCGGTCCGTGAAGCGGCCGGCGATCGGGGCGCCGATCGCCACTCCGGCGGTCGAGGCCGCTCCGACCAGGCCCGCCTGCATGAACCCGAGCCCCAGTCCGCCGACCACGTGCAGGGTCAGCGTCAGTCCGCAGGCGATGACCGGGATCCGGGCGACCAGGCCGACGAGCAGCAGCGTCCGGACGCCGGGGATGGCCAGCACCCGCCTGTAAGGTTCAACCGTCACAGTGATCACTTACCTCCGCGGGCAGTATGCCAGCGGGCACCGACAGCCCGGAACCGGTTTTCCGCGCCGCGCCGCCGGTGGCGGGATCCACTCGTCCTTTCCCGGCGGCCTTTCCCGACAGCGTTCTTCGTCGCACGTTCGGGCGGCCGGATTTCGCGGGTATAGGTACCGCGACGGGGGCGGCCACCACGGTCCCCGCTGGTCGGCTCGACACAACCGGACCGTTCTTAGCCGCCCCCCGAACCCTGCGCATGGCCAAAAGTCGCTCAGTCGGGGGCAAAGGTGACGAACGACGAGAACGATAAAAACGATAAAGACGAAAAGATTGGATTTCTGCAACGGCGTTGGGTCCTGCCCGCCGCCCTCGGCGCGGCCGTACTGGTGGGTGGTGTCGTGGGCGCGGGGGTGTTCCTCCTCGCCGGCTCACCGTCCCACGAGGACCGGTCCGCCGCCCACCGGGCCGCGAAGCCGCGGCCGGCCGCCCCGGCGAAGGTCGACTGTCATGTGCGCAAGTGCATCGCGCTGACCTTCGACGACGGACCGGTCACCGGGACCGCCAAGCTCCTGGACATCCTGAAGGCGCACGGCGCGCACGCGACCTTCTTCGTCCTCGGCCAGCAGGTGGCGAACAACCAGGACATCCTGAAACGGGAGGCCACCGAGGGCCACCAGATCGGCAACCACACGTTCGACCACGCCAAGCTGACCGGAGCCCCGAAGGCGAAGGTCGAGGACGAGCTCATCCGCACCCAGGAGGCCATCCTGCAGGCGACCGGCACGACGCCGACGGTGATGCGCCCGACCTACGGGTACTCCGACAAGCAGCTCAATGGGATCGCCAAGGAGATGGGGCTGGCGCAGATCCTGTGGACCGTCGACACGCTGGACTGGAAGGACCGCAACACCGCGCTGGTGACGAAGCGCGTCCTGGCCGGCGCGAAGCCGGGCCACATCGTGATCATGCATGACATCCGGCCGACGAGCGTGGCCGCGATGCCCGGCATCCTGGACGCCCTGACCAAACAGGGCTACGCCTTCGTGACGGTCTCCGAGCTGTACGGCGGCACCCTCGTCCCCGGCGACCGGTACCCGCCGTTCCTCGGATCGCCCACCGCGGGTCCCGCCCCGCCCATGTGAGTCCTCGTACCCGCCGGAACGGCGCCCGCGCGACCATGCGCGGGCGCCGTCGGGCGTTCCGCGGGTCAACGTGCCGAGTCGTGGAACTCCAGCCAGTCGAGGTTGATCGATCCGTTGTCGCCGGGCTCGTACGAGATGGTGACGACGGGGTCGTGACCGCTGACGGGGATGTCGCCGACCGTCACGGTGCCCCAGTCGTCCCAGCTGCCGGAGACCCTGGGAAGGACGATCTGCCGCGTCTTCCGGCCGTCGACCGACAGCGTCATCGTACGGGCGTCGTTGTTGGCGTTGGCGTAGCGCAGCGTGATGGTCCCCACGCCGGGCTTGTCCGTCTCGCGGTGGATGACGTAGGAGGACGCGGCGCCCTGCGCCCAGAGCCCGTCGAGGAACGCGCGGCCGCTGTACCCGGCGTGGTTCACGTTCGTCTTGACGCCACCGGTGTTGAGGGCGTCCTCCGCCTCGATGTGCCCGGGGTCGGGGCATCCCCGCAGCGCGGCGGTGCCGGCGGTGTCCGCGCACCGGTCACGGGTGTCGGGGACGCGGTCCCCATCCCGGTCGCCGTCGACCGCCCCGGCGAGGGTGACGTCGATCGTATGCGCGCCGGTCAGCGATGCCGGGACGCCGTGGCCGTGCACCCGCCTGCCGTCGATCGTGAACGAGCGGATCTTCGTGCCCGCTCCGTGCAGGGCGATCGTCAGGGTGGCGTCACGGTAGCGCAGGCCGCGCAGGGTCACGTCGCCCCAGCCGGCCGGGAGGGTCGGCGTGATCGACAGGCTCCGGTCGCCGAAGTCCAGCCCGAAGAGCCCGGAGTCGATCATGTTGAGGAAGGCCGTGGCCGACCACGTCTGGTCGGGTTCCGAACCCCAGTGGAACTTCACCGTGTCGCCCAGGCGCTGCCAGCCGCCGTCGACCACACCCGTGTGGCCGTTGTAGATCTCCCAGAATCCGCTGTTGCCGTCGCCGAGCTTGGCCAGCCTCGCGGTCTCCGAGGCGAACGCCCCCTGCGCTCCCTGCCCGGCCAGCGCCTTGGCCCAGAGCCCCTGGACGACCGGCCAGACGATCGCGTTGTGCCGGCCGGGCTGCTCGTCGGAGTAGCGCGCCCAGTTCGGGTAGGTGTCGGGCATCCCCCAGGTCATCTCACTGGCGTGCGCGAGGATCGACCTCGCCTGGGACTTGTTCGCGATCCCGAAGATCAGCGCGAACGCGAGGCCGGTCCCCTCCTGGTACGCGCCCGCCGTCCCGTCCGCCAGCAGCATGTAGTCGTACGAGCCGGTCCTGGGGTTCCAGAACCTCTTGTTGATCGCCGCCTTGAGCCGCGCGGCCTTGGCCCGGTAGGACGCGACCTCGGACGCCGGGCGGCCGATCTTCGCCGCCATGTTCGCGGCGTTGACGTAGGCGGCGTAGTACACCTCGTTCGTGCTCAGGAACATCCCCGAGGCGACGCCCGGCCACGGCATGGACCCGGTGCTGACGGACTCGGTGGCGTCGGCGGGGGGCGCCGGGTAACCGGCGATCCCGTCGTTGAAGAAGGAGGCGCCGGTGAACAGGCCGTACTTGGAGTTGTAGCCCGCCGTCGTGGCGTGTTCGCGGATCGTCAGGGTGCCGGCGGCGGCCTGGTAGGCGTCGCGCAGGAAGGCCGTGTCTCCGGTGACCAGGTAGTGGTTCCACGCGGCCGTCACCCAGATGACCTGGTCCCACTGCTGATCGTCCTGCTGGACCCGCAGCCTGCCGGCCGCGTCCTTGTCCACCGCCGACCAGAGCGTGTTGCGCGCCACCGCCGGGCTCAGCAGGCTCGCGGCGTTCCAGCTGTTCACCGAGGCGTCGCGGGTCCACGGCTGGGGGTAGCCGCCGCCCGCGCGCAGGATGCCCACATCCGGATCCATCAGGCCGCTCTTGTTATAGACCGCGGGATCGAAACCGATCGTGTTGGTCTGGAGCAGGTTCTTCAACGCGGCCTTGTACGCGGTACCGAAGAGGGCCTGACTGTTCGGGTTCGCGAATTTCAGCGACGGCGGAGACGGCTCCGACACGCCCGGTGTGCCGGCGGCCGCACCCGCCGCACCCGCGCCGTACAGCGCGGTGCTGAAGCCCACCACGGCGGCCGTGACCACGCCGGCGACACGCCCGCGCCGACCGGTCCTCGATTTGCACCTCATTGGCGCACCTTCCTCGATGCCGGCACTGGCGAAACGGAGGATGTACGCCCCGTCCGGCAAGATCCACATATATGGCCGTTCGACCGTAATCATGAGGAAGTCGCACGTCAATAGCGCATCGATCGACCACGCTGAAGCCCCGCACCCCTCCGCGGCAATCAAGATGAAATAGGCCCGCCGGCGGCTTCCGGGCAGAGCCGCCGGCGGCCCGGCCTGTTCTGGTGGCCCCGCCGCACCGAACGGCCGGACAGGCTTCGATCGAGCCGCCCGGACTCGATTGCCTGGCGCCAATGCCGGGGAGTCGGGGATTCCGGCGGGTCGTCAAGGGACCTCGGGCTGTCGCCCGGGATGGGATAACAGAGATCGAGTGAGGTGATCCCAGCGACTCCTACGCGAGGTGAATGACCGTCACTCTCGCGCTCCACCGCCGGTCCGATAGGGGCATCCTCTGCCTCTCCATGCATGCCCGGCGGATTCCGTTCCGCTGACCCGGATGACATCCGATCACGCCATTCAAAGAATACGCCAGGAAGAACGTTCGGCCTGCTGGACCGACAGCCGAAAGGACGGCCCGCACGGGGCGGCCGTCCAGGTACTGTGCCGCTCCCGACGGTCCCAGATAGAGATTGACAGGGCACTCGGCGGTATGCCCACAGAAGCGCACCGAACCCGCCGGCCCTCTCATATCTTGAAGGATTGACAGAGCACTTGGCGGTATGCCCTCGGGAGCGGCGAAAAATCGCCGACCGTTACCGGTCGCCCGAGAATTGACATACGCCCGACGGCCACCCTAAAGTCCGCTTGCCAGTTTTCCGAACCACACCCAAAGGTGTTCATGACTGCATCCACGTTGCCGAAGACCGGGCAGCAGTTGATTCCTGCCGACGCCAAGGGAACCAGGCAGAAACTCCCCGAGGCACGGTCGGCCGGTCAGGCCACGTACCTGCCCGACCGGCACATGTTCGCCCTGTGGACCTGGTCCGGCGGCGCGGTGGGGGCGGCCCCGCCGGTCGGTGACGTCGAGACCGTTCCCCTCGTCGTTCCGACGCCGGACCTGGGCAGGCTCAGGGTGGCCGACGTCGACTGCGTGCTGGTCGAGCCGGACCGGCTCGTGGCCGTGCCCCTCGACTCGCCCGGCCGGTCGGTGGACGCCTGGCGGTCGTGGATCGCGGGCGGCGAACCGGCTCTGCCGATCGCCGCGCACGCGGTCCCCGACGCCACGGGTGTCGCCGTCACGACGGCGGAACACGCGAGCGGCGTCTTCCGTCGCACCACCTCGGTGGGTGCCGAGATGCGCACGGCGCTGACCGCCGAACTGCGCCCGTATCAGGTGCGCGGGGTGAGCTGGCTGCGCGAGACCATCGAGACGCACGGCGGCGCGGTGCTCGCCGACGAGATGGGACTCGGTAAGACCCTGCAGACCATCGGCTGTGTCGCCGGGCGGGCCGAGAAGGGGCCGCAGCTGCTGGTCTGTCCCACGTCGTTGGTGGGGAACTGGGCCCACGAGATCGCGCGGTTCGCACCTGGGCTGCGGGCGGCGATCTGGCGCGGCGGGCCGCTGCCCGAGGTGGGCAACGGCACGGTGGTGCTCACCGGCTACCCCACGCTGCGCATGCACGGCCCGGCCCTGGCGGGGATCCGGTGGAGGACCGCGGTCTTCGACGAGGCGCAGGCCCTGAAGAACCCCCGTACGCAGGTGTCGAAGGCCGCGCGCACCATCGCGGCCGGCGCGCGGATCGCCCTGACCGGGACGCCCGTCGAGAATCACCTCGACGAGCTGTGGGCCCTGCTCAATCTGGTCGCACCGCACCTGTTCGGGAACCGGGCGCAGTTCCGCCGCCGCTTCGTGCGGCCGATCTCGGACGGCTCCCCGGCCGCTTCCGCCCGGCTGCGCGGGGCCATCGAGCCGATCGTGCTGATGCGGAAGAAGTCCCAGGTCGCGGGGTCGCTCCCGCCCAAGATCCACGCCGATCTCCGCTGCGACCTCACCGAGGAGCAGGAGCGGCTGTACGACCGGCTGCTGGAGCAGGTCATCGACGACGGCTTCGGCAGTGGCACCGAGCGGCAGACCAAGGTGCTCGCCGTCCTGACCTCGCTCAAGCAGGTCTGCAACCATCCGGGCCTGATCACGGACGACCTCGGGGAGCTGTCGGGCAGGTCGGGCAAGCTCGACCTGTGCACCGACATCGTGGCCAGCAACCTGGAGAACGACGCTCCGACCCTCGTCTTCACCCAGTACCGGCAGACCGGTGAGCTGCTGGTCCGGCACTTCGCCGAACGGTTCGGAGTGAATGCGCCGTTCTTCCACGGCGGCCTGAACCAGGAGCGACGGGCCGACATCGTCCGCCGGTTCCAGTCCGACGACGGCCCGAAGGTGCTCGTCCTCAGTCTGAAGGCCGGGGGCACCGGGCTCACGCTCACGCGCGCGGCCGACGTCATCCACTTCGACCGGTGGTGGAACCCGGCCGTGGAGGCCCAGGCATCCGACCGGGTCCACCGGATCGGTCAGACCCGCACGGTCACCGTCACCACCCTGACCACCGGGACCACCGTCGAGGAGCACATCGCGGCCATGCACGACCACAAGTCCGCGCTGTCGGACATCACCGACACGTCCAGCGTCGCCGAGCTGACCCGCCTGGACGACGACCGCCTCATCGAGGTCCTGCGCCGGAAGCGAGTCGACTGACCATGGCCGACCACGACTACGGGTACACGACGTGGGGCAAGGACTGGGTCCGGTTCGCCGAGTCGTTGCGCCAGACCCGTCCCGATCCCCAACTGCCGAGCGCGCGGCGCATGGCGCGCGACGGGAAGGTGCAGATCACGTTCGACGACCGGACCGTGCGCGCCGTCGTGCAGCGAGGCCGCGGCACCTCGGTGGTCACGATCGAGGTCGCGCCGATGTCCGCGGAGGCGACGGCCGAGATCTCCCGCCGGCTGAGCGGCATCCAGCCCCTGCTCACCGACGATCTGTACCGCGCGGTCGCCGACGCGGGCCATCCGCCCGCGCCGGTCCTCGACAGCGTCGACTGCTCCTGCCCCGCCGGCACCCCACGGTGCGTCCATGAGCTGGCCGTCTACTACGACATGGCGCGGCGCATCGACGACGATCCCCGCATCGCCCTCGACGTGCAGGGCTTCTTCCACGCTTCGGCGGGCGGCGGCCAGGCGCCCGCCGAAGCGACGGCGCAGCGCTGGATCGCGCTCAACTCCCTTGATCCGGCCGCCTACTTCACCGCGGCCGAGTGACCCGGCCGGCCTGAGGGGGATCGGTGTGTGCCCGCCCGGCGGGCACACACCCGCACCACCCGCCGAGCCCGGCCGACCCCACCGGCAGCCCCGACGGCACAGTGCGGATCTCAACTCCCCGGCATCGCGCGGTCAGGGCCTGTCTCAAAGCCACGCTGTCCTAGTGCGCGGTCCAGCCGCCGTCCATGGTCAGGGACGCGCCGGTGATCATCGACGCGTGCGGCGAGCACAGGTAGGCGACCATCTCGGCGACCTCCTCGGGCTCGATCAGCCGCCGGATCGCGGCCCTGGCCAGCATGACCTCGTCGACGACCCGGTCGGGCTCCATCCCGTGCGCCGCCGCCTGGTCCGCGATCTGGTGCTCGACGAGCGGAGTCCGCACGTACGCCGGGCTGACGCAGTTCGCGGTCACCCCGTGCTCGGCGGCCTCCAGCGCGATGACCTTGGTCATCCCCTCCAGGGCGTGCTTGGCGGCGACGTAGGCGACCTTGTACGGCGAGGCGATCCGGCCGTGCACGGAGGAGATCCCGACGATCCGGCCCCAGCCGCGTTCGTACATCCCGGGCAGCGCCCGGCGGGCGAGCCGGAACGGCGCCTCCACCATGATCCGCTGGATCCGCGCGAAGACGTCCGGCGGGAACTCGGTCACCGGGGCGACGTGCTGCAGCCCCGCGTTGTTGACCAGGATGTCCACGTCGCAGTCGATCGCCTCGACCGCGGCGGCGTCGGACAGGTCCGCGGCGACCGCCCGGCCGCCGAGCTCCCCGGCCGCGGCCTCGGCCTCCTCCTTGCGCAGGTCGACGATGACGACCTCGGCTCCGGCGGCCGCCAGCCGCCGGGCACACGCCAGGCCGATGCCGCCGGCCGCGCCGGTCACGAGGGCACGGCGGCCGGACAGGTCGAGGCCGGTGAGCGGCTGAGGGGACGGCTGCTGAGCGTTCGGCGGGACCACGCGATCCTCCTCGATCGGGACACCTCGTGCGAACACGACCCTATCGACGCGCTCTACGGCCCGGCCCGGACGGACGGGTAAACCGAAAATGATCTTGTGGCGTCCTCTGAGCGAACATCAACGATCGCGAGGCAGCCGTGGCGGATCGTCATCGTCTACGGCGGCGCGAAGGGTCTGACGTCCCGCACGACCACCCTGACGGGCCCGGGCGCGTGGGCCTCCCCGTCCCTGGCGGTCGGGGACTTCGACCACGACGGCGGCACCGACCTGGTGGCCACGGTGACGGGCGGCGACGCCAACGCCGTCCTGCTGTTCCGCGACGTCCGTGACCGGCCGGTCACCGCGACCGCGTCCCCCCTCCAGACCAAGGGAGAGGAGGTCGGCCCGATCAGCCAGATCGCCGGCGACTTCACCGGCGACGGGTACACCGACCTGGTCACCCTGGTGCGCAGCTCGATCGACGGCGAGCCGGCCGAGAAACGCGCCGAACTCCGCCGCGGATCGTCCTCCGGCCTCGGCGCCCCGACAGCGCTGAGCTCCGACATCGGGCGGGCGGCCGTCGCCGGTGACGTCAACGGCGACGGCCGGGCGGACCTGATCGCCGCCACCGGCGGAGGCGACGGCGACCGATCCGACCCGCCGGAGGGGATCCTCGTCTTCCTCGGCACCGGGTCGGGCCTGGGGGCACCGAAGAAGTTCACCCAGGACGCCGGCGCGGTCACCATCCTGCGCGGCGCGGCCGGCGGCCTCACCACCAAGGGCGCAGAGCTTCGACCAGAACACCGCGCACGTGCCGGGCGTCGCGGAGACGGCCGACGCCTTCGGCGGCGGGCTGTCGCTGGCGGACCTGACGGGTGACGGCCGGGCCGACCTGACCGCGGGCGCTCCGGTCGAGAACGGCGAGGAGGGTGGCCTCTGGGTGCTGCGCGGCGCCAGGACCGGGCTCACCACCACGAACCTGCGCACGCTGGGCGCGTCCGACCTGGGCGTCGCGAAGCGCCACGCGCAGCTCGGCCGCGTCCTACTGCCCTGAGACCACGGCTCCACGCCGTGACGACGCTCCGCCGGTCCGCCCGGCGGAGTGATCGTCCCCGCCGCCCCCGTACGACCGCCGGTGTCGTACGGGGGCGGCGTCGTTCGCGACGGAAACGTGCCGCGGGCCGCGCGTCGGCGCGGGCCGCCGACCCCCGCAAAATCCCGGGCATTCCGCCGTTTCCGTTGACATCGGCCTGCCGACGCTCAATGCTCCCGGACGTACGCCCAAAATTTGCTCACTAAGCCCACTATTCGGGCATGACAGGCGGGGAGCGCGAGTCCTTGTCCGATTCACCGGAGCAGCGACCCACCGGCGTCCCGGGGAACGACGCCGTGACGGCCACGACCGGGTCCGCGGACGGACGCCGCCTGTCCGGCTGGTGCGATCTCCCGGGCTCCCGGCTGGCACCGTCCATCGCACGCCGCTGGGTCGCCGCGATGCTGGACTCCTGGCACCTCACGCTGCCCGCGGCGGACCTCGCGACGATCGCGGAGCTGACCAGCGAGCTGGTGACCAACGCCGTCCAGCACGCGGAACCGGGTCCCTCCGGCGACCAGGAGATCAGGGTCAACGTCCGGGTCGACTACGGCATGGTCTGGCTCGCCGTCTGCGACCGCGACCCCACTCTCCCCGTACGGAGGACGCCCGACTTCGTCGCCGAGTGCGGCCGCGGCCTGTTCCTGGTGGACGCCCAGGCCGACCAGTGGGGCTTCGTTCGCTACCACGGCGGCAAGTACGTCTGGTTCGGCCTCGAGTACCCGGGCCGTGCGCACCGGCCGGCCACCGGGCGCCCGGAGCTCATCGTGGCCGTCGCCCCGGAGCCGCCCGCCTCCCCCGATCCGTCCGCACCGCCATCGACAGAAGAGGATCCGGTATGTCTCCCGTCGCCCTTCCCCATGTCCTCCACGGCTCCGGACCGCATCGGGTGATCGCGCTGCACGGCTGGTTCGGCGACCGCGACGCCTTCGCCGCCATCCGGCCGTACCTGAACACGGAGGCGTTCACGTACGCGTTCCCCGACTACCGGGGGTACGGCGAGGCCCGCGACCTCACCGGCGACCACACCCTCACCGAGATCGCCGGCGACGTGCTCGCCCTGGCCGACAAGCTCGGCTGGGACGAGTTCTCGCTGGTCGGGCACTCGATGGGCGGAACGGCGATGCAGCGGGTGATGCTGGACGCGCCCGGCCGGATCCGCCGCATGGTCGGCGTCTCCCCCGTCCCCGCCTCCGGCGTGCCGTTCGACGAGCAGGGCTGGGCGCTGTTCTCCGGCGCCGCCGACGAGCCCGCGAACCGCCGGGCGATCATCGACCTCACCACCGGCGGCCGCCTCCCGGGCGCCTGGCTCGACGCCATGGTGGACACCTCGCTGCGCGTCTCCACCGTCCCGGCCTTCCGCGCCTACCTGGACGCCTGGGCCCGTACGGACTTCCATGAGGAGGTGGCGGGCAACACCACGCCGGTCCTCGTCATCGCGGGCGCGCAGGACCCGGCGCTGTCCGCCGACGTCATGCGGGCGACCTGGCTGCAGTGGTACCCGAACGCCGAACTCGTGACGTTCCAGGACGCCGGCCACTACGCGATGGACGAGACGCCGCTCGTGCTGGTGGCCGAGATGGAGCGTTTCCTGGCCGCCGCCTGACCACCGTCCGGGCCGCCCGGCCACCGGGCGCCCGGATCGGTCCGGCCGTCCGATGATCCGAGGGGGGACGTTGCCGTCCGAAGAACGAGACACGACCGCCGTCACGGCGAACCCGGCCGCGGATCTCGACGTGTTCGACCCGAACATCTACGCCCGGGGTGTCCCGCACGAGACCTACCGCCGGCTCCGGGACGAGGACCCGGTGCACTGGCAGGAGGAGTACGAGGTCGGCGGCTGGCCGTCCGGTCCGGGATTCTGGGCCGTCACCCGGCACGCGGACGTCGTCCAGGTGCTGCGCAGCCCCGACGAGTACAGCTCGTGGATCGGGGCGACGCAGATCCGTGACCCGGACCCCGCCGACCTGCCGTTCATCCGGCGGATGATGCTGAACCTCGACCCGCCGGAGCACGGCAGGCTGCGGCGGATCGTGGCGAAGGTGTTCACGCCCCGCCGCGTCGAACGGTTCACGGCCGACGTCGAGCGCCGGGCGCGCCGGCTCGTCGACGGCATCGCCGAACGCGGCGAGTGCGACCTGCCGGTCGACGTCACCGACGACTACCCGATCCAGAACCTCGCCGACCTGCTCGGCATCCCCGAGGAGGACCGCGACCGGATCCTCGCGTGGACCAACCGGGTGATCGGCTACCAGGATCCCGACCACGCCGAGGCCGCCCGCGGCGCCGACGGCCGGCCGGTGAACCCCCGGTCCCCCGCGATGCTGGCCGACATGTTCGAGTACGCGCACGCGCTCGCCGACGCCAGGCGCCGGGATCCGGCGGACGACCTGATGACCGCGCTGGCGACGGCCGAGGTCGACGGCCGCCGCCTCAGCGATCCCGAGCTGTCGATGTTCTTCTTCCTGTTGGTGATCGCCGGCAACGACACCGTACGGTCCGGCCTGCCCGGCGGGGTGATGGCGCTCCTCGACCACCCGGACCAGCACCGGCGGCTCCTCGCCCATCCGGAGCTGCTCGACCCGGCGATCGACGAGATGCTGCGCTGGCACCCGCCCGTGCTCAGCTTCCGGCGCACCGCCGTACGGGACACCGTCCTCGCGGGACGGCCGATCGCCGCCGGGGACAAGGTCGTCGTGTTCCACGCCTCCGCCAACCGGGACGAGCGGGCGTTCCCCGACCCGGACCGGTTCGACATCGCCCGGCGGCCGAACGACCACGTCGCGTTCGGCGACGGCCCGCACGTGTGCCTGGGGGCGCACTTCGCCCGCCTGCAACTGCGGACCTTCTACCGCGAGTTCCTGTGGCGCCTGCCGGACCTGGAGCCCGCGGGGCCGCCCGCGCGGCTCGTGTCCAACTTCATCGCGGGCATCAAGCACCTGCCCGTCCGCTATACGCCCGTACGACGGAGCGACGATCGATGACCGACCGACCGCACCACCCGGCGCCGCCCGGCCGTCCCCGCGCCGGCTCGTCGTCCCCCGCCACCGGCGGGCCTCCCTCGCCCGGCGGCGAATCACCGTCTCCCGCCTCCGCCGGCGGATCGCCGTACCCCGCCACCGGCGGACCGCCCGCCCAAGCCGGCGGGTCGCCCTCTCCCGCCGCCGGATCGAAGACGATCGACACCGGCCTGCGGCTCCTGGAGATCCTCCGGGACCATCCCGACGGGATGACGATCAGCGAGCTCGCCCGCGCCGCCGACGTCCACCGCAACGCCGTCTCCCGCCATCTGACCGCGCTGCGCAACCACCGCCTCGTCTCCCGGACCGGGACGCGCTTCACGCTCGGACTGGGCATCGTCGAGCTCGGTGCCGCCGTGCAGCACCGGCTGCGCGTCGCGGCCGAGGGGGCGCTCCAGTCGCTGGCCGACGGCTGCCGCGCGACGGCGTTCATCAGCGTGCTGGACGCCGAGGAGGAGGTCGTCGTGCTCGCCGTGGCCGAGCCCCGGGGGTCCGACTTCCACGTCGCCTATCGCGCGGGCAAGCGGCACGCCGTCGACCGCGGCGCGCCCGGAATCGCGATCCTCGCCGGCCGTCCGCCGAGCCCGGGCGAACGGCCGGTCGTGCGCGAGGCCCGCCGGGCGGGGTACGCGGTCACCGAGGGCGAGTTGCAGCCCGGCGCGTGGGGCGTCGCCGCGCCGATCTTCGCGCGGGGCCGGCCCGCCCAGGCGAGCATCGGAGTGGTGACGATCGGCACGCAGGACGAGCCCGCCATCGCGCCGCGCGTCGTCGCCGCGGCCGGCGAGATCGCGCGCCTGCTCTGAGTCTCGCTCCGCACTCGCGGCCGCCCGTTCCGGCGGCCGTGCAAGCGTGCCCTTCAGGCGGCCGTTCAGACGTGCCGTTCAGGTAGGCCGGGCCGCCGCGGGCCGGGCCGCGTGGCCGAGCAGGGCCAGCGCTCGTGCCGTCTCGGTCGCGGTGAACGGCAGCCCCGGACGGTGCAGCCGGATCCGTTCGCCGGTCGGAGCGGTCAGAGTCAGCGTCTCCCCGCCGGGCCGATCGGCCCCGCCGGGCCGGTCCGCCCGGCTCGTCCAGCCTGCCCGGCTGGGACGGTCGAATCGGGCGGCGGGTCGGTCGCCGGTGTCCGGGACGAGGCGCGCCTCCAGCAGAGCCGCCAGGGCGACCGGCAGCCGGTGCGGATCCGCGGCGGCCCACGACGCCAGGAGCAGCGCGCGGGTGACCGGATCGACCAGCTCGCGGACGGTCGCCGGGCGGGCCTGGACGGAGCGGCCGCCCGCCGCGGTGAGCGCGTGGACCAGTGTCATGCCGGTGACGGGCTCCGGCAGCTGGACGTGGAGTTCGTCGACGGTTCCGCCGGTGTCCGCCTGGGTGCTCAGCGACAGGATGTTGCCGCCGAGCGCGGCGGTGGCGGCGGCCAGCGCCGCGAGCTGTCCGGGCGTCTCACGCACCCGCGCCCGTACCCGCCAGAGCCGCGCCGCCGGGAGATCGGCCCGCGGCGCGGGACCGTTCGGCGCGTACCGGGGGTGATCGCGCCGGTGCGTCAGCCAGAGATGCACCGGCACGATCACGCAGAGGACGCCGCCCAGCACGAGGAGCATGAAGGCGCCCGAGCGGCGGTCGCCGAGTGCTGTGGAGAACAGGTGCGCGATGCCGGCCGCCACGAACAGCGCCGCGAACTCGACGACCTCACGCCGCCATGCCCGCCGGGGGCGGCCGTGGAAGGCGTCGCCGTGGTCGATCGGACGGCCGTTCCTGATCTTCAGTCCCATGCGGACCACTCTGCGGAGCCCTCGTTGCGGCCCGCGGTCACCCCTGTGACAGCCGGGTAACCGAGTGCCCCCTTTCGATGAAGATCGGGAGAATCGGGCCCTACCGGCTCGATGACAGCGACGACGACCTTGCCTTACCGTGGGCGTCAATGGGGCGGCGACCCGGGAGCGAGGGGCGATGGCGTACGACGCGGACCTGGCCCGCCTGGACTTCTGGGGACGACCTCCGGCCGAACGCGCGCAGGTGTTCGCCGCGCTGCGGGCCGCCGGGCGCCCGGTGTTCGTCGACTACGCCCCCGACGCGGCGCAGACGGTGAAGGGCTTCTTCGCCCTGACCCGTCATGCGGAGATCGTCGAGGTCAGCCGCCACCCGGAGATCTTCAGCTCCGAGCCGACGGCCACGAGTCTCGACGACCCGCCGCCCGAGCTGAGCGAGTTCAGGGGCTCCATGATCAGCATGGACGACCCCCGGCACGCGCGGCTGCGCCGGATCGTCTCCCGCGCCTTCACACCCCGGATGATCAAGAAGTTCGAGGATGACGTCACGCTGGTCGCCCGGGACCTCGTTGACCGGCTCGCCGAGCGCGGGCCGTGCGACTTCGTCACCGAGGTGGCGACGCCCCTGCCGCTCACGATCATCTGCGCGATGATGGGAATCCCGAAGGCCGCGTACGACGACGTGATCGACGCCACCAACCTCATCATCGGCGTCGGCGACCCGGACTACGTGGCGCCCGGCGGGCAGGACCGGACCTCGATGGTCGCCGAGAGGTTCGCCTACCTGCACCGGCTGATGGGCGAGCTCGCCGCCGAACGCCGCGCACGGCCGTCGGACGACCTGGTCACCGCCCTCGTCACCGCGAACGTCGACGGCGAGTCGCTGACCGAACGCGAGCTCGGCAAGTTCTTCGGGCTCCTCGTCATCGCGGGCAACGAGACCACCCGGACCGCGCTGAGCCACGCTCTGACACTGTTCACCGACCACCCCGACCAGCGCGCGCTGCTGAGGGACGACCTCGGCGCCCGGCTGCCCGGCGCCGTCGAGGAGGTCGTACGCCACGCCACGCCGGTGACCTGGATGCGCCGCACCGTCACCCGCGACACGGACCTGTTCGGCCACACCTACCAGGCCGGCGACCGCGTCGTCCTGTACTACAACTCGGCCAACCGCGACGAGGCCGTCTTCGACCGCCCGGACGCCTTCGACATCACCCGGTCGCCAAACCCCCATGTCGGGTTCGGCGGACCCGGCCCGCACTTCTGCCTCGGCGCGCACCTCGCCCGGCGCGAGATGACCGTGCTGCTGCGGGAGCTGTTCACCCGGCTGCCCGCCGTCCACGCCACCGCGCCTCCCGTCCGGCAGCGCAGCAGCTTCATCAACGGGATCAGCCGGCTGCCCTGCGCCTTTTGATGCGATGGTCCGGCGATCGCGTGAATTCTGCGTTACACGCCGTGTCGTCCGTGCCGTCCGCCTCCGGGCGCGTCATGCTGAGGCTCCCCCTCTGGATCCACCCCTGTGCGAGGAACATCGATGCTCAGGCGCTCACGGCTGTTCGGCCGCAAGACCCGTGTCACCTTCAGCCTTCCCCCCGATGAGCCGACCGGGGTCGTCAGCGTGGTCGGCGACTTCAACGACTGGGAGCCGGGCCGCCATGAGCTCGTCAGGCGGCGTCACGGCAGGCGCACCGTCTCGGTGACCCTCTCCCCCGGCGTCCACCGGTTCCGCTATCTGGCCACCGGCGGCGTGTGGTTCGACGACGAGACCGCCGACCGCCGCGACGAACACGGCTCCCTGATCGAGGTCTGATCGAGCCCTCGCCGGCAGCGCGTCGACCTCGCCCCGGGCGGCCCTCTCGCCGCCCGGGGCGGATCCACTGACGTCCACTGAACGTTCAGCGACAACACGGATGGTGAACAGTTAAGCACTTTTTGAGGGATGCCGTTCGCGAAAGTGCCCACCGTCCGCCTACGCCGGATCGGCTCGGCGTTGCGCAGGGTCCGCGAAGAGAGCGGGCTCACCATCGAGATGGTCTCCCGCCTGCTGCAGTCAGAGCAGTACGCCTGGGCGCTGATGAAGGCCGGCGTTCGTCACCCGGCACGAAACAAACGCCGAACTGGTGCGCTTCCGGTTGAAGCGGCAGCAGGTCCTCACCCGAGGCGATCCACTACGCTACGAAGCGATCATCGGCGAGGCTGCGCTCCGTCAACAGATCGGTGGGCTCACCGTCATGCGCGCGCAGCTCGGACGACTCATCGAAAGTCCTCGGCCGGATCGACTCTCGATCCGCGTCCTTCCCTTCAGCGCAGGAGCCGGCCTTGGGGTCAGCGGCTCCTTCACCCTGTTCAGCCTGCGCCCGCCAGGAGGGCTGACAGCGGCGCTGGTCGAGGACTTCGCGCAGACCACCTTCTTCGAGGCTGAGACGGACGTCACGGCCTTTGACCGGATCTACGCTTACTACAAGCGAGCGGCGTTGGATGAGTCGTCTTCACTCCGGCTCATCCAGCAGATAGCGTCACGCACGTGTACACCCTGATCGAAGCCAGCATGATCTGGCGGAAGAGCACTTTCAGCGGTTCGAGCGAAAGCGACTGCGTCGAAGTAGCCGTCATCGAGTGAGGCGACCTTCAGACGGTGGTCCGACCGCGCGCACACCGCAGTTGCCTGGTGATCGCTGCGCTCTATCGTCAGCGAATACCAGTGATCACGGAAGGCCACGCCGGCTTCGCCGCCTCCATGGTCTCGTTGCCGTCGGCGTTGACGGTCGCTGACCGGATTGCCGAACTTGTTACGTCACTACCGGCGTCATAGAGGCTGATCGGTTCCGACCGTCGCGGGCCGGGAGGACGGGGGTGGGAACTCTCTTGGACGCCGTGGCGGTTCACGCCCGCGGAGTCGTCAATCGGGTGGTGTTCCGGCTGTCCCGCGGTCAGGTCCTGCCGTACCGGTGCGACGGCCTCCCCTTCGTCCGGTTGACGGAGGTCGGCGGGGTCCCCCGGCTCGATTCGCTCGCCCTGCATTACCTGCGGGACGGTGGCGACTACGTCGTCCTCGTCCGTGCGGCGGCCCCACGGCTTCCGGAACGCCCGGCCGGCCTCGGCTCCGCCGTCCGGTTCCCGGGACGGCGTGCCGGACGCCCGGTGACCCGAGTCGCGAACCGGGCGAAGCCCGGTGAACGGCGGCCGGGTCAGCGGTCCTCACCGAGCGTTCGGCCCGGCCGGACCGGGTTAGGGTCGGCGTCATGGACCCGGAGGTCGAGACGTTCCCGCCGTACCCGATCCGCGGGGTGCGCGCACGGTACTTCCATCAGACCAGCTGCCCGGGTGACTTCGCGGACGTCACGGTCGACTTCGAGCCGTGGGAGGAGGGCCTCACGTTCGAGGTCGTCGGCAGTGCCACCGTCGAGGACCACTTCCGCCGCGACCTGCCCGGGTTCCGGGCCGCGCTGGTGGAGGGGATACGGGAGGAGCTGGCGGAGCGGGTGACCGACGTGCCGGTGGCCCTCGCGGTGGTCCTCCGGCACATCCGCGTCCACGAGGTGGACTCGCGCGACGCGTCCTTCCGGATGGCCGGGCGCGTCGCGGTCCGGGAGGCCCTCGACCGGCTGCAGGGCCCGCCGCCGAGACCGAAACGCCGCCGCCGGCCGTGACCGCCCGCCGCCCGTCCCGGCACCGCTACTGCGGCCGGCCGGGATCCCGTGTCACACTTCGGTGCCCTGGGTCGTCCCTGTGATGTGAGAATCGCCGTCGCCAGAGGAGATCGGTCGTGACCGGAGCGCCGAGGAACGATGACCCGCCCGCCGGCGGCCGGTGGGCGCAGGAGGACCTCGCCCGGGTCTTCGAGGCCGAACGGCCGCGCCTGCTCGGCGTCGCGTACGCGACGACCGGGTCCCTGGCGGAGGCGGAGGACTGCGTTCAGGACGCCTGGCTCCGGCTGCGCCGGCTCGAGGACCCGTCGGTGATCCGCGATCTGCCCGCCTGGCTGACCACCACCGTCGGCCGGCTGGCGCTGGACGCTCTGGGCAGCGCGCGCGTCCGCCGGGAACGGTACGTCGGGCCGTGGCTGCCCGAGCCGCTGGTCGGGACCGCCCGCGAGGACGATCCCGCCGATCGGGTGACGCTCGACGAGTCGGTGAGCATGGCGCTGCTGGTCGTGCTGGAGCGTCTGTCCCCGGCGGAGCGGACGGCGTTCCTGCTGCACGACGTGTTCGGGGTGCCCTTCGACGAGGTAGCCGACGTGGTGGGCCGTACGCCGGTGGCGGTGCGGCGGCTCGCCTCCCGGGCACGCAAGCACGTCGAGGACGGACTGCCGCGGTTCCCGCCGACGTACGACGAACAGCGGGAGCTCGTGGCCGCGTTCACGGCGGCCTGTCAGGGCGGCGACCTGGACCGGCTGCTGAGCGTGCTCGATCCCGCCGTCACCCTGCGCGGTGACGGCGGCGGCAAGGTCCCGGCGGTGGGCCGGATCGAGGGAGGCGCCGATCGGGTCGCGCGCACCCTCGTGGGCTTCACCGCCCACCCGGCCGTCGACGTACGGATCGCGGACGTCAACGGCGCGCCCGGCCTCGTCTTGCGGGACCCGGCCGGTGTGCTCACCGTCATGGCGTTCACCGTCGACGCCGGCCGGATCACCGCGATCGACGCGATCCGCAACCCCGACAAGCTGCCCGGTGTCCGATTCTGACCGGCCCGGCCCGCCCTGGCCGCCGTTCTCGTTCGAGTACGGCGGCCGGGGCGGGACGTCGCGGTCCCGGACGCTCGCGGGGGGATGCGGGTGTTCGCAGGCGCGGCGCCTTACGGCGAACAGCCGATGTTGTGGGTGGCCGCTGGTACATCGCGGGAGGGAGAGGGGCATCGGTCGGGGGAGGGAGGCGGCGGGGCGGCGTCCGGGTGCATACTCGCCGGCGGGTTCCCTCTGAGCACAGGAGTCGGCCGTGCGCGCCAGCATCCTCCGCGTCTCACGGCTCGACGTGGTCGTCGCCGCCGTCGTCACGATCGGCACGGTGACGACGGCGTTCGTCCCGGACCGGCAGCCGTGGTGGTTCCTGGCGCTGACGGTGTCGGCCTCGGTGCCGGTGGTGTGGCGGCGCCGTGCCGTCTTCATCGTGGGCGGCGTCGTCGGAGGCTCGACGACGATCCTGGCGATCGCCGCGCCGACGCTGTCACATCCGCCGCTGCTGCTCCTGCCGTACGGGGTGCTCGTCTGCGTCTACACGTTCGCGGAGCGCACCCTGTCCCCGGCGACGCGGGCCGCCGGCATCGGGGCCCTGGTCGCCGGCGTGGCCGTGTCCCTGGTCGTCCCGGGCGAGGACCTGGAGACGTACCGGTACCTCGTCACGGCCGTCGTCGCGGCGTACGCCGTCGGGGTCGGCGCACGGGCGCGGCGGGCGGCGCGCGCCGCCGAGCGGGAGCGCGAGCGCCGGGTCCAGGAGGAGCGCGCCGCCGCGGTGGAGCGCGAGCGCACGCGCATCGCCCGTGACATGCACGACATCGTCACGCACTCGGTCGGCGTGATGGTGGTGCAGGCGGAGGCCGGACCGCTGGTCGTGCGCGACGACCCGGTGCAGGCCGAGGCCGTCTTCGAGGCGATCGCCGAGGCCGGGCGGGAGGCGGTCGGCCAGCTCCGCCTGATCCTCGGCGCCCTGCGGACCGGCCGGCCGTACGATGGCCCGGTGCCCGGGGTCGAGGCCGTACCCGGGCTGGTGGGCACCGCCCGGCGGGCGGGCCTCGACGCCTCCCTGGACGTGCGCGGCGAGCCGCGGCCGGTCGCCGCCGATGTGGACGCCGCGGCGTACCGCGTCGTCCAGGAGGCGCTGACCAACACGATCCGGCACGCGGACGCCCGGACCGTGGCCGTACGGCTCCGCTGGTCCGCCGACGCGTTGGAGATCGAAGTGACGGACGACGGCCGGGGCGTTCCCGACCTGCGTGAAGGGCACGGTCTCATCGGGATGAGGGAGCGCGTCACCAGCTGCGGTGGCACGCTGGCCGTGCGCTCCGCCGGCCGCGGCTGCACGGTGACCGCGACGTTGCCGACCGCATGAACGATGAGGGAGGCACCGGCGTGCTGCGCGTTCTCGTCGCCGACGACCAGGATCTGTTCCGCGGCGGCTTCGCGATGATCCTGAACGCCCATGACGACATCACCGTCGTGGGCGAGGCCGCCGACGGCGCCGAGGCCATCGCGAAGGCCGTCGAGCTGCGGCCGGACGTCGTGCTCATGGACATCCGCATGCCCGGTGTCGACGGTGTCGAGGCCACCGCCGAGGTGTGCCGGCGGACGACGGCGAAGGTGCTCGTCCTGACGATGTACGACGTCGACGACTACGTCTACGACGCGCTGCGGGCGGGCGCCTGCGGCTTCTTGCTCAAGGACGTGCGGCGCGACGACCTCGTGCGGGCGGTCCGGCTCGTGGCGGCCGGTGAGTCGCTGCTCGCGCCGAGCGTGACCCGGCGGCTGATCGCGGACGTCGTCGGCCGGGGCACGCCGCGTCCCGCATTGCGGCGGCGTCTCGGCGAGCTCACCGGCCGGGAGATCGACACGCTGCGGCTGCTCGCGCAGGGCCGGTCGAACCCCGAGATCGCCGCCGAGCTGGTGGTCAGCGAGCACACCGTCAAGACGCACGTCAGCAACCTGCTGACCAAGCTGGGCCTGCGCGACCGCGCCCAGGCGGTGGTCTTCGCGTACGAGTCCGGGCTGGTCGTTCCCGGCGACGGCTGAGCGGTCTCATCCTCCGGGACCAGGGCGGCTTCGCTCGCGCCGGTGATCCCGCGGAGGGTTCCGGTGGCCGATGCTGCGGTCGTCTTCGAGAAGGAGCCTGCCCATGCTGAAACGAACCTTCGCGGCGCTGGCGTTCGCCGGCGCGGCGGTGGCGATGTCCTCCTGCGCGTCGCCCGTGACGACGGCGTCGGCCGGGAGCCGCACCGGCTGCGCCACGACCACCTCGCTCGGCGCCGTCGCCGGTACCGTCCGCGAGGGCCTCTGCGTGTTCCGTGGCATCCGGTACGCCGAACCGCCGACCGGGGCGCTGCGGTTCCGCCCGCCACGGCCGGTCGGGCGCTGGCGCGGCACGCTCAAGGCGACGGACGACAAGGCGGTCTGCCCGCAGGACCGGGACGCCATGTCGGAGGACTACCCCGACGGGCGCGCCCTGTTCACCGACGAGGACTGCCTGCGCCTCAACGTGTGGACTCCCGCCCCGGACCACCGGCGCCGGCCGGTGATCGTGTTCGTCCACGGCGGCGCGGCCCGCTACGGCACGGCGAACGAGCCGAGGTACGACGGGGCGAGGCTCGCCGCCCGGGGAGACGCCGTCGTCGTCTCCATCAACTACCGGCTCGGCGTGCTCGGCTGGTCCGAGCTGGGCGGCCTGGACCCCGCCTACAAGGGATCGGGCAACAATGGCCTGCGCGACCAGATCACCGCGCTGCGGTGGGTGCACGACCACATCGCCGACTTCGGCGGCGACCCCGCCGACGTCACCGCGGTCGGGGAGTCCGCGGGCGCGTTCTCGCTGAGCGCCATGCTGGCCACCGACCACCCGGAGCGGTTGTTCCGCCGGGTGGTCCTGGAGAGCGGCAGCGGCGCCCTCGTCCACACCGCCGCGTACGAGCGCGAGGTCGCCGCGCAGCTGCCGGTGAAGAGCGTCGCCGAGCTGCGCGGCATGTCGACGAAGCAGATCCTCGACCTGCAGAACAAGGTCATCGACCAGGACGCGCCGGGCATCATCGGCGCGACGTACTTCGCCCCGTACATCGACGGCGCCCTCGTCCGGGACTCGGTGGTCACGCGGGTGGCCCGGGGCAACGCCCGCGGCGTGGATCTGCTGATCGGGACCAACCGGGACGAGATGAACTTCTTCGGGCAGCTCGGTCCGGAGGCGATGACCGCCATCGGGCAGCAGTACGACGCGGTGTTCTTCCCGCACGCGCTGGCCGCGCGCCGGGAGCGCATGGTCGCGGCCTACCGGAGGGGACGGTCGGCCACCGAAGCCGCGCTGGCCATGTTCACCGACCAGGGCATGCGCGTCCCGGCGACCCGGCTCGCGCAGGCGCAGAGCCGCTGGCGGCCGACGTACCTGTACGAGTTCGGCTGGCGCCCGACCAAGGAGTACGGCGCCGTGCACACGCTCGAGCTGCCGTTCGTCTTCGGGACGTTCCGCTTCACGGGGATCCTCGGCGGCGAGGAGGCGTTCAACGCCGACCGGGCCCGCCTCACCACCCTGTCGGACCAGATGATCGACGCGTGGACCTCGTTCGCCCGCACCGGCGACCCGAACGCCCGGCGTACGGTCGAGCGGCCCGCCTGGCCCGCGTACCGGGCTCCGCGCCGCGCGACGATGATGTGGAACGTCGGCGCGAAGGTCGCCGACGACCCGCGCGGCCGGGAGCGCGCCCTCTGGAACGGCTACCCGTTCACGGCCTTCGGCCTGCCGGCCTGACTCCCCTGAGCGGGGTGGCGTCCCCGCCCGGCACCCGGCCCGGACCCCCGGCGGGGACGCCGCGGTCACGCGAACGGCGGCACGCCGCGGTCCGACGACGGCGCGCACCACCACCCCTCTCCGAGCCGTTACGCTCCGCCTCGCGGAGCCGTAGCGCAGAGGTCGTCGCGCCCGTTCTCAATCGGGAGGACGCCGGTTCGAATCCGGCCGGTCCTGCCTCCGGCGCTCCGGTCGCCGCCGACGCCCTCGCCCGGCACCTCGAATGTCCGGATCGTTCGCTACGCTCTCCCACGGCAGGGCCGTAGCGCAGAGGTCGTCGCGCCTTACAGCGGGTTGGAGGACGCCGGTTCGAATCCGGCCGGTCCTGCCCTTTTCTTGTGATGTGAACGGCGGGGGTGTCGGTGGTGGTGGTCGATCCGGGCCCGCCCGATGCGCGGCCGGCCGCTCCCGGCGACGCCGAACTCGACGCGTGCCTGCGCGTGCTGGCGCAGGCACGCGAGACGCACCCCGACGATCCGCGCTGGGCCGCCGTCCACGAGGCCGCGGCACAGCTGTACCGCGCCGGCAAGAAGACGCGGAAGGCGATGCGCACCGCCGACCGCAGACGCCGGGACCGTGAGGTCATGGCCGCGTCCGCGCGGTTCCGCGAGCAGGACCCCTCGCCCGATCCGGACCCGGTGGAGAACCGGCCCGCGGGGTCCGCACGGCCCGCGCCACCGCTGACCGGCACCCGGCGGTGCTACGTCTGCAAGATCCCGTACCGGCAGGTGCATCCCGAGTACCACCTGTTGTGCCCGGCCTGCGCCGAGCAGAACACCGCCCGCCGGCACGCCCGGTGCGACCTGCGCGGCCGCCGGGCCGTCGTCACGGGCGGCCGGGTGAAGATCGGCTTCCAGCTCGCGCTGAAACTGCTGCGCGACGGCGCGGAGGTCCTCGTCACGACGCGTTTCCCACGGGACGCGGCCCGCCGGTTCGCGGCCGTGCCGGACGCCGCCGACTGGCTGGACCGGCTGCACGTCCACGGCGTCGACCTGCTCGACCTGGCCGCCGTGGCGCACCTGCTGGACACGGTCCACGACCGCTTCCCGTTCCTCGACATCCTCGTCAACAACGCGGCGCAGACCATCCGCCGGCCCGCGGCGTACCACCGCGAGGTGCGCGACGCCGAGGCCGCCGCGCTGACCGGCCTCGCCGCGCGGATCGACGTGACCGACGCCCGGCCGGCCCTGGCACCCGCCCGGTTCGCGCCCGAGATCCCGGCCCTTCCGGGTACGGCGGCGGCCGGGCTCCCGGCACCGGTGACCGGGGCGCCGACCGGCGCCGCCGGAGGCGCGCTCGCGAACGACGAGACGATCGAGGCGCTGTTCCCCTCCGGCGCCACGGACGAGACCGGGCAGCCGCTGGATCTGCGCGACCGCAACAGCTGGAGTCTCCGGCTGCACGAGGTCGACCCGGCCGAGTGGCTGGAGGTCCAGATGGTCAACTCGTTCGCGCCGTTCCTGCTGACGTCCCGGCTGAGGGGTCTGCTCGAGGCGTCGCCGTGGCCGGACCGCTACGTCGTGCAGGTCTCGGCGATGGAGGGCAGTTTCTCGCGTGGATTCAAGACCGTACGCCACCCGCACACGAACATGGCCAAGGCCGCGCTGAACATGCTGACCCGCACCTCCGCCGCCGACTACGCGGCCTCGGGCATCTACATGACCAGCGTGGACACCGGCTGGGTGACCGATGAGCGCCCCCATCCGGACAAGGCCGCGCAGCGGGAGGCCGGGTTCCGCCCGCCGCTGGACGTCATCGACGGCGCCGCGCGGGTGTACGACCCGATCGTGCGCGGGGTGGGCGGCGAGCGGCTGTCCGGCCTGTTCCTGAAGGACTACCGACCGGTGGATTGGTGATGATGGAGCCGACGCCCGTACGCTGTCCCGCGATCGAGCATCCCGACGTGCCGCCCGCCGACCCGGCGGACCTGGCCCCGCTGCTCGACCGGCTGGCCGCGCCGGCGCCCGTGGTGGCCGACGAGACCTTTCCGCTCGGCACCGTGCGCCCGGACGGCCGGATCGACCTGTGCAAGCAGGGTCTCGGCCCGGCGGGCGCCGCGCTGCTGCTGCCCGTGGCCGCGGCCTCCCCGCACGCCGCGCACCTGCTGCTCGGCACGAACGCGATCGGCACCGAGGGGGCCCGGGCCGTCGCCGCGGCACTGGCCCCCGGTCACGGCCTGGAGACGGTGTACCTCGGCTGCAACCGTATCGACGCGGCCGGCGTCGAGGCGCTCGCCGAGCGTCTGGCGGACGACACCACCGTCCGCGCCCTGTGGCTGAAGCGCAATCCGGTGCGGGACGCCGGGGTGCGCGCGCTCGCCGCAATGCTGCGCCGGAACACGGCCATCCGCACCCTCGACCTGGTCAACACCGGGCTCACCGCCGAGGGGCTGCGGGGCCTGCTGGCCGCGCTCGCCGAGCGGCCGGCGCCGGTCGAGCGGCTGTTCCTCGGCGGCAACGGGCTGGGCCCCGAGTCGGCGGGCACGCTCGCCGCGCTGATCCGTGAGGCGGGGGTCCGCGAGCTGTACGTCCCCGCCAACCACCTCGGCGACGACGGGACCGCCACCCTCGCCGCGGCGGCCGACCCGGCGCGGCCGGTGCGCCTCGGCCTCGGCGGCAACGGCGTCGGCCCGGACGGCGCGCGGGCGCTGGCCGACGCCCTTCCCGGCATCGAGGCGCTCGACCTGGGCCGCCCGCCGTCCGAGCGCAGCCTGGGCACGCCCCCCAACGTCACCGGCGACGCGGGGGCGACGGCGCTGGCCGCGGCGCTGCCCGGCAGCCCGCTGCGGCGCCTGGAACTGCGCCGTACGGGGATCACGGGCCGTGGCGCCAAGGCCGTGCTGGCCGCCGTCGCGGACGACACCCGGCTGGAGTACGTCGGGTTCGGGCCGGGCGTGCCGCGCCGGGTGAAGCGGGCCCTGGCGCCCCGACTGCGGCCGGGGTCCGCCCCGCACCCGGACGTGCACGCGATCGGGAGCCTGTACCGGTGAGCTCCGCCGCCGCCCCGGGGCTGCCGCCCCGCCCGCCGTCGCGCTCCCATCCGCCGCACGAGGCGGCACGGCTCCGCCGGATCCGGCGGTACGCCGTGCCGCGCTGGATGATCGAGCAGGCCACCGAACGCCGGCTCGCCGGCGACTGGCGCGGCGCCTGCGCGGCCGCGAACGTCGACGTCGCCTTCGACCTGGCCGCCGTGGCCGACGCGTACGGCGACGCCGTCGCTGCCGAGCTCGAGGACGACCTGCTCCACTTCGCCCCCGACCTGCGGCGCTGGCACCTGCCCCGCCTCGGCCGCGGGCGTACGACGATCGTGCCCGACCAGGCGATCATCCTCAGCCATCCGGGGCTGCCGCCCGAACGGCTCCCGTCGGCGCACCGCTCACTGTTCGTCCGGACGCCCCGCTGGCGGGTCAACGGACCGCAGCGGCTGGTCCTCGACTTCGGCAACCCGCACCCGGTCGGCGCGGCCTTCCTGGACACCGACGTCACCTACTGCCCGTTCTGGCACAACCTCGTCCAGCGGTGGAGCACCGCCCGGCACCTGTGGGACGTACGGCACGCCGGCGAGCTGCGCGAACGCTGCGGCGGGGACGCGGACCGGGCGCCGTTCTTCGAGGCCGACGGCACTCCGAAGGCACTGCCCGCCGCCGCCCCGGGCCGTGCCGATCCGGCGGCGCACACCGAGTGGGTCACCCTGCTGCACGAGAGCGGCCGGGTGGCGGCGGCCTTCGCCGCGGCGGGCATCGGCCTGGACGCCGACCCCGTCGAGGTGGACCCCTATTTCAGCGTCAAGGAGGTCCTTCCCCTCGACGTGTTCGAGCGCCTGCCCCTGGCCCTGACCCGGCTGGAGGCGGAGATCCGTGACCTGGCGGAACGAACGGGCCGGGACCGGTTCTGGGTCCCGTACACCCAGTACGCCGCCGTCATTTTCGAAGCCGGTGCCTCGGAGGTCCGGGCCCGCGTCATCCCCACCGAGACGGCCGCGCGGCCGGACGGCGCGGAGGTGCTGCCCGAGGCGTGCTGGCGCCGCCTGCCCGACCTGGACCTGCTGCGCGACGGCGGCACGCCGCCGGAGCGGCTGCACCCGCTCGTACGGGAGGCGCTGTTCCCCGGCCGCGCGGCCGCCGACGGCCCGGTCGGCCCGCCCGGGCCCGAGCCGCCCGTCCCGGTCCGGGTGCGCTGCCGGGACGCCTGGCACGAGGTGGCCTCCCGCGGAGGAGCCCTCGACATCCCGCACGACGAGGAGGAGCAGCGGCGCGAGAGCGCGATGCGGGCGTTCGGCGGCGCGATCGCCGGCTGCTTCGCCGTCCGTGAGACGTGGACGTCCGGCGCCGGGCGGCTGCCGAAGGCACTGCGCGCCCAGCGCCGGGAGCTGTTCTCCCGGGCCGAGCACGGGGACGCGCCCGGAGTCCTCGCGCTGCTCGACGCCGGTGTCGACCCGCGCGTCCGTGACGGCCGGCGGCGTACCCTGCTGCATCTGCTCCACCTGCTGGACCCGGGCGTCGACGTCCGGGGCGCGGGCCCGGAACGCCGCGAGCTGCTGCACCGGCTGCGCCTCCTCGACCACGATGGTCTCCTCGCCCGGCTCCTCGCCGCCGGCGTGGACATCGACGCGCGGGACGAGCAGGGCCGTACTCCCCTGTTCGCGGCGATCTGCGGGGGCGGCTCGCCGGCGCTGGTCCGCGCTCTGCTGGCGGCCGGCGCGCGGATCGACCTCAAGGGTGAGATCCACGAGGAGGAGGTCTCGATCTACCGCCTCCTCGACCTGGCCGACCGCGATGACCTCAGCTTCCTCGCGGAGTGGATCGAGCGGGAGCGACCGGAGCTCACGGAATGGTGACCGGCACACCCGGTCCCCGGGCCGCCGGGCGGCGCCCCTCCCGGCCGGAGTCCTATCCGCCGGATGAGGCGGGGAGCCTGCGCCGGATCCGGCGGTACGCCGTGCCCCGCTGGATGATCGAGCAGGCCACCGAACGCCGGCTCGCCGGCGACTGGCGCGGCGCCTGCGCGGCCGCGAACGTCGACGTCGCCTTCGACCTCGCCGGCATCGCCCGTGACCACGGCGCCGCCGTCGCGGCCGAACTCGAGGCCCCGGGCCCGGTACGGGTGCGGTGCCGTGGCGAATGGCACGTCGTCGGGTTCCGGGACGGGGCGCTGCAGGTACCCCACGGCGAGGACGAGCGACGGCGGGAACGCGCGCTGGGAGCGCTCGGCGGCGCCATCAACGGCTGTTCCGCCGTCCTGCCGATCGTGCGGTCCGGCACGGGCCGGCTGCCGCGGGCGCTGCGCGAACAGCGGCGCGAGCTGTTCCTCCGCGCCGAGCGCGGGGACACGCCCGGGGTGATCCGGCTGCTGGCCGGTGGGGCCCGGATCGACGCCTCCGACCGCTGGGGAAGGAGCGCGCGTGACCACATCACCCAGCGCCGGCGGGCGGACCTGGAGTTCGTCCTGCGGGGGCCGGATCACGACCGCCCAGACGCCGGCGGCGACCATCCACGGTGAGAGGGAGACGAAAGAGTGAGCGCAGCCGACCACCCGCCCGCCGAGGATCCCCTGGACGCGGCCGATGACCTGGTGCGGCGTCTCGAGGCCCGGCGTACGGAGCCGGCCGCGAACCCGCAGCTGGAGGCGCTGGCCCTGGCGGTGTCCGCGAACCTGCCCGTACTGCTGTGGGGTGAGCCCGGCATCGGCAAGTCCGCCGCGCTGCGGCAGCTCGCCGCCGGGCTCGGCGTCCCGCTGGAGACCGTGATCGCCAGCGTCCACGAGCCGTCCGACTTCGCCGGCCTGCCGATCGTCGGAGACGACCCCGCCACCACGGGCGTGCCGATGGCCCCGCCGGACTGGGCGGTCCGGCTGGCCACGGCAGGGCGCGGCCTGGTGTTCTTCGACGAGCTGTCCTCCGCGCCCCCGGCGGTGCAGGCGGCCCTGCTCCGGGTCGTACTCGAACGCCGGGTCGGCAGCCTCAGCCTGCCCGAGCCGGTCCGGGTGGTCGCCGCCGCCAACCCGCCGTCGAGCGCCGCGGACGGCTGGCACCTGAGCCCGCCGCTGGCCAACCGGTTCGTCCACCTGCAGTGGACGCACGACCCGGGGACGGTCGCCCGCGGCATGGCCGGGATCTGGCCGGAGATCTCCATCCCCCGCGTCGACCCGGGCCGGGTCCCCGGCGCGGTCGCCCGCGCGCGGGGAGCGATCTCCGGTTTCCTCACCGCGCGGCCCGGCCTGACGCACCACCTGCCCGAGGACGCCGAGAGCCGGGGCCGCGGGTGGCCGTCGCCGCGCACCTGGGAGATGGCGCTGCGGCTCATCGCGGCCGGTCATGCCACCGGCGCCGACCAGCGGGCGGTCGCCGCCGCCGTGGTCGGCGCCGTCGGCGACGGCGCCGGCCTCGAACTGCTCTCCTACCTCGAGGAGCTCGACCTCCCCGACCCGAACCGCGTGCTGGCCGACCCGGGCGCCTTCGTGCTGCCCGAGCGGGGCGACCGGCAGCTCGCGTTCCTCACCGCCGTCGTCTCCGCCGTGCAGACGAACCTCACGCGACGGCGCTGGGAGGCCGGCTGGACCGTCCTCGCCAAGGCGGTCGACGCGGGAGTGCCGGACGTCGCGGCCCGTGCCGCCGCCGACCTGGCCGCGCTGCGCGACACCGACTGGCCGGTGCCCAGCGGCATCGACGCGTTCGTCGACCTGCTGCAGCTGTCCGGCGCGCTGCCGGGCGGGGCCTGATCATGCCGGAGCTCGACCGGGTCAAGCTGCTGGCCGCGCGGTACCGCGCGGCGACCGACCGGCCGTACCTCGCCTCGGCGCTGTACTCGCTGACCGTCGTGCCGAGCACGGGTGTGCCGACCATGGGCGTCGACCGGCGCTGGCGGTGCTATGTGTCCCCGGCGTTCGTGGACGCCACGCCGGTTCCGGAACTCGCGGGCGTGTGGATCCACGAGGTGGCGCACCTGCTGCGCGACCACCATGGCCGGGCCGACCGGCTTTCCGCGGCCGATCAGCGCGACCGGCTGCGCGTGAACGTCGCCCAGGACTGTGAGATCAACGACGACCTCCTCGCCGACGGGCTGGCGCTGCCGGCCGGCCGGCTCGAGCCGCGTTCCTTCGGGCTGGAGACGGGCGGGCTGTTCGAGACGTATCTCCCCCGCCTTCCGCCGCTGGTGACCTGTTCCGACTGCGGGTCCGGAGCCCACGGCTCACCGGCGGACTGGGAGCTCCCCGGCGCGGACGGGCCGGGCGGGGTCGGCACGGTCGAGGCCGGGGCGCTGCGCCGGCACACCGCGGAGGCGATGCGCTCCCACCAGCGCAACCGCGGCACCCTTCCAGCGGGCTGGCGGCGCTGGGCCGAGCAGGTCCTCGAACCCGTGGTCGACTGGCGCCGGGTCCTGGCGGGCGCCGTACGCGAGGCGGTCGCCTGGTCCGCCGGAGCGGTGGACTACACGTACCGCCGCTCGTCCCGGCGGACCACCGCGCTGCGCGGCGTCGTCCTACCGAGCCTGCGCCGTCCCCTCCCCGCCGTGGCGATCGTCATCGACACCTCCGGATCCATGGGAGAGGACGACCTGGCCGCGGCCCTGGCCGAGGTGACGGGCGTGCTGCGCGAGGTCGGCGTCGGCGGCAACCGGGTCACCGTGCTGGCCTGCGACGCCGACGTGCGGACGGCCACGCGGGTGACCTCCGCGCAGCAGGTCGAACTCGCCGGAGGCGGGGGCACCGACATGCGCGTGGGCATCCGCTCCGCCCTCGCCCTGCCCGAACGCCCCGGCGTCGTCATCGTGCTGACCGACGGGTTCACGCCTTGGCCCGACGAGCCGGCGTCGTCCCGGATCATCGCCGCGCTGATCGGCGCGGACCCGCCCGCCCCGCCCTCCTGGGTCGAGCCGGTCCGCGTCACCGACCTGCGCTGAGCCGTCGTGATCAGTTGGGCGAGGCGGAGGACGCCGAGATCGGCGTCGTCGTCACCGGCTGCTTCAGGGCGCTCTCCTTCATCCACTTGTTGAAGGACAGCTGCCAGTAGCCCCACCCGTTGTTCCACTCGAGGTCACGGGTCGTGCCGCTGATGACGATGACGTCACCGCGGTTGCTCAGCTTGAAGAACCACTTCGCGCCGCTGGGCGTCTGCCGGACGCAGCCGTGGCTGCAGTTGCTGCGGCCGAGGCACCCGAACTCGCCGGGGCTCTGGTGGAGGTACTCGCCGCTGTTGCTGATCTGCACGTCCTGGTAGACCAGCTCGTGGTAGTACCCGGCCTCGCCCTCCTTGATGTTCGGCGAGGTCATCGTCACGACGGGGGACTTGCCCATCGCCAGGTGGATGCCGCTCGTCGTGCGGAAGTCGTTGCCGTGGGAGTCACCGCCGCCCATGCCGCCGCTCACCTTGATGGTCTTGGCGAGCTTGCCGTCGACGTAGACCTTGTTCAGGTGGGTCTTGAGGTTGACCTTGGCGACGTGAGAGGCGCCGATCGAGAAGCTGCGCGTGACGTCCTTGGTCCCGTACACGCCGGAGGACGCCCGGACGCCCGCCAGGTGCGCGACGAGGCTGACCTTGCTGTGCGCCGGCCAGTAGTTCTTCGTCCGGAAGATGGCCTGCTGGCTGGTGATCCAGCGCCAGGCGCCCTCCATCGGCGTGGTCGACCGGACCTCCAGGGCCTTCTCGACCGCGGCCTTGTTCTTCACCGGGCGGTTGAAGCTCACGGTGATCGGCATGCCGACGCCGACGGTCTCCCCGGGCTGCGGGATCACGTCGCTGATCTTCACCGTCGAGGACGCCTTGAGGGTGGTGAACTTACTCGTGACGGTCGTGACCTTGCCCGCCTCGTTCTTGGCGGTGGCGGTCACGGTGTACGCGGTGCCGGGCTTGAGCGTCCACTTCGTCGTCCAGCTCTTCTTGTCCGCGGACAGGGTGCCGTCGACGGTGCCGGCCCCCGCCTGCACGCTCACCTGCTCGAGAACCCCGCTGTCGGCCTTCACCGTGACGCCCTTGTCCGGGCGTACCTTGGTGGCCCCGTTGGCCGGGGTGACGGTGGCCGCCGCGTCCGGTGCCTTGGCGGACTTGCCCGCTGGGGAGGCGTCGCCGCTCGATGAGCACGCCGCGGCCAGTGAGAGAAGGGTCGCGGCCGCCACCGGCATGACCCATCGACCCGATCGACTGATGCGCACTGATGACCCCACTTCGCGCAGAAAGAAGATGCGCGGCTCAACATGACGAATCGGAGGCGCGCATCGAAGATCCCCAGGTGATTGAAGCATCATAGTATCGATCAACGGCAATTAACCGGACAATGCCACTTTCGAGGCTGTTGACCGCCAAACTGTGATCTAAGATGCCCGGTCCCGAGCAGGGTTCCGGTGGTCAGAGCGCTGTTGGGGAGGACGCCGCCGGTCGTACGGCCGGGACGTGCGCGGGGCCGGGACGGCCGCGCGGATCAGGCGCACGGGGATGGGCCGGCGATCAGGTCGAAGGACGTCGCCGTACGGTCGCGGCGCAGCGGCCGGGGCGCGGGATGCTTCGCGGACTCACGCGCGGGGAAGGCCGGCGGGCAGGTGGCGGGCGGCGGCGCGGTCCCGGACCGTGACGGGGCCGATCCGCGATCGGCCCCGTCACGTGAGTGCTCGCGTCCCCGCGGGTCGGCGCTCCCGGCAAGGTCGGCGCCCCCGGACGGGGCGGCGGGTCAGCGGGCGAAGACGGTGAGCGTCTCGGCCACCGGGCGCGGCCGTCGCGGCGAACAGGGAACGGTGACGTCGCCGAAGGATGAGGTGCTCACCCTCAGCACCACCTTGCCGAGCCGGAGCCGGTCGACCCCGATCGCTTCCGGAACCCACCCGCCCGTGAGATGACCGGTGACCGGGTCGTACGCCGATACCGGGCCGCCGGAGCCCGACAGCCGGAAGCCCGTGACCTGGGCGCCGCCGACGTCGACGTCGGCGTCGGCGCTCCAGGAGGTCACGGCCACCGGCGGGCGCAGGCTCAGCCGGGAGACGTGCAGGTCGACCCGCGTGAACGTACCGGCGGTGGGCCGGCGCGGCGCCGCGGTCAGGGTGCCGTCGAACCCCACGCTCCGGTCTCCGAGGAGCGGCACCGCGCACGTGTAGACCATGGAGAAACGGGCCGCGTGGGCGGACGCCGGCGTGAGGACGACTCCGAGCGCGACGGCCGTGGCCGCGGTGACGATGCGCCGGCCGAAGAACGTGATCATCTTGATCTCCCTTGGCAGAGGTCGTATCCACCAAGAAGACGATCATGAATTCGTGGCCCGCCTCCTCACGCGGCACGCGGTTCGACGGAATCTTTGAGGCGGCGGTACCTCGTACTGGTCCCTACCGCCGTCGCGCGGCGGGCACGACCAGGGGCGTCCCCGTCTCCGGGTCGTCGATCACGCGGCACGGCAGGCCGAAGACCTCCTCCACCCGCTCGGCCGTGACGACCTCGGCGGGGGCTCCTTCGGCGACCACCCGCCCGTCGCGCATCGCGATGAGATGGTCGGCGTACCGCGCCGCCTGGTTCAGGTCGTGCAGGACGGCGACGAGGGTGCGGCCCTGCTCGCGCTGCAGCCGCGCGCACAGGTCCAGGACGTCGATCTGGTGGGCGATGTCGAGGAAGGTCGTCGGCTCGTCGAGGAGCAGCAGCGGCGTCTCCTGGGCCAGCGCCATCGCGATCCAGACGCGCTGCCGCTGGCCGCCGGACAACTCGTCGACGCGGGCGCCGGCCAGATCCGCCACGCCGGTGGCGGCCATCGACTCCCGTACGACGCGCTCGTCGTCCGCCGACCACTGGCGGAACAGGCCCTGGTGCGGGTGCCGCCCGCGCGCGACCAGGTCCGCCACCGTGATGCCCTCCGGGGCGACCGATGACTGCGGCAGCAACCCGAGCGTTCGCGCGACCGTGCGGGTGCCCCGCGCGTGGATGTCCCGGCCGTCCAGCAGCACGACGCCGGAACGCGGCCTGAGCATCCGCGCGAGCGCGCGCAGCAGCGTCGACTTGCCGCAGGCGTTCGGCCCGACGATGACGGTGAAGGACCGGTCGGGGATGGCCACGGTCAGGTCTTCGGCGACGATCCGGCGTTCGTACGCCAGCGTCAGCGCCCGCCCCGCCAGCCTGAACCCGTCACCCGCCGTGCCCCGCCCTCGCGGCGCCGGTGCGGTGCTCACGGGTCGCTCGTGTTCCACGTCTCCTGCCTCCGTAGGGTGCGAGGTCGTCACAGCCGTCCCGTCCGGCGTTCGGTGGCCAGCAGCCGGATCAGGTAGGTCCCGCCGAGCACGCCGGTCACCACGCCGACCGGCACCTGGTGACCGGGGACCAGCCGCTGGGCGGCCAGGTCGGCGGTGACCAGGAGCGCCGCGCCCATGCACAGGGAGGGCAGCAGGTTGGGACCCGGTTCGCGGGTCAGGCGGCGGGCCAGCTGCGGAGCGGTCAGCGCCACGAACGCGACCGGGCCGGTGGCCGCGGCGGCGAGCGCGCTGAGCAGCACGGCCGAGGCCAGTAGCGCCAGGCGCGTCCCCCGCACCCGTACGCCGAGCGCGGTCGCGGCGTCGTCGCCCATCTCGAGGATCCGCGCCTCCCGGGCGCGGCCGAGCAGCACCGCCGGTACGACCACGGCCGTGGCCGTCAGGACCGGGGCCAGGTCGCCCCAGCCGCGCCCGTCGAGGGTGCCGGTCAGCCAGAGGACGGCGCGTGCGGCGTCGGGGATGTTCGCGCGGGTGAGCAGGTAGCCGTTGATCCCGGTGAGGATCGCGGCGACGCCGATGCCGACGAGGACGAGCCGCCGGCCGTGCAGACCGTCGCGCCAGGCGAGCAGCTGGATGACGGCCCCGGTGATGACTCCCCCGGTGACCGCGCCGACCGCCGTCGCGACCACGCCGCCGCCGATGACGGTGATGACGATGAGGGCACCGCCCGCCGCGCCCTGGGTGAAACCGAGCAGGTCGGGGCTGCCCAGCGGGTTGCGGGCCAGGGTCTGGAACGCCGCCCCGGAGAACCCCAGCGCGCCACCGGCCGCCAGGGCCGTGAGCACGCGCGGCAGCCGTACCTGCTCGACGATGAAGGTGTCGGCGGGGGCGCCGCCGCCGAGGAGCGTGCGGACGACGTCCGCCGGGCTCATCGGATAGTCACCGCTTCCGATGGTGACGACCGCCACGACCGCGGCCACCAGGACGCACGCCGCGCCGACGGCCAGGGCGCGCGGCCGCAGCCGTACGGAGAGCCCGCCGCGGCTCCGCAGGACGACCGTGTTCATGTGTCCTCCGCGGGAGCGGCCGTGGTCGCCGGAATCATGACCCGCTCGCTCATGCGCGCCGCACCACGGCGAGGAAGACCGGGCCGCCCGCCACCGCCGTGACGATGCCCACCTGGATCTCCGCGGGCCGGCCGAGGACCCGTCCGAGCACGTCGGCGGCGAGCAGCGTGACCGGGGCGAGCACCGCGCAGTAGGGCAGCAGCCGGCGCAGGTCGGGGCCGGTCAGGGCGCGTACGAGGTGCGGCACCATCAGTCCGACGAACACGATCGGGCCGCACGCGGCCGTGGCCGCGCCGCACAGCAGCGTGACGGCGACGAGCGCGCCGGCCCGCGTCCAGGCGGGGCGGGCGCCGAGCCCGCGGGCGGCGTCGTCGCCCAGGGCGAGGGCGTTGAGGGGACGGGCGAGCGCGGCGGTGAGCAGGACGCCGGCCGCGACGAAGGGGGCGATCCCCGCGATGGTCGGGAGCCGCGCGGTGGCCAGCGAGCCGACGGTCCAGAACCGCATCCGGTCCAGGGAGGCCGTGTCGAGGAGTTCCACCGCGTAGACGTAGGCGAAGAGCGCCGCGTTGACGGCCGCCCCGGCGAGGGCCAGCCGCTCCGGTGTGGCGGCGCGTCCCCCGCCGACCGCCCAGACGAGGACGGCGACCGCGCCCGCCCCCGCGAACGCGAACCACACGTAGCCCGAGACGGATCCGATCCCCAGGAAGGTGATCGCCGTCACGACGGCGGCCGCGGCGCCGGCGTTGATGCCGAGCAGTCCGGGGTCGGCGAGGGGGTTGCGGGTCAGCGCCTGCATGACCCCGCCGGCAAGGCCGAGCGCGGTGCCGGCGAGGAGTCCCAGGAGGGTGCGCGGCAGCCGGGTCCGGCGGACGACGGTGTAGGCGGGGGCGTCCGGGTCGAGGAGGCCGTGCCAGACCTCGCCGAGGGAGTACCGCCGGGCGCCGATGGCCAGGCTCGCGGCGAGGACGGCGAGCAGGAGCAGCAGCGCGGCGGGCGGCCCGGCCCGGCGCGCGGACCGGCGTCCTCGCGCCGGTGGGGCGGCCGGGAGCGGCGCCGCGGACGGCGCGGGTGACTTCGTGATGGACACGGGGGGCTCCGGATCGAGAGCACGATCACACTGGACAACACGAACTTAGGTTAGGTTAACCTAAGTTCGATCTTCCGACACCTGCCGCCACCCGTTCTCGGCGCCTGCCGCCCGTCCCCGTTCCCCCGAAGGAAGGATTCGTCATGTCCCGGTTCCGGCCCCCAGGACTGTCCCGCCGCGGCCTGCTGACCGCGTTCGGCGGGATCGGCGCGGGAGCGCTCGTCACCGCCTGCGGGGGAGGCGGCGGATCGGGCACCGCGAAGGGCGGCGGAACCTGGGCGTTCACCGACGACCGCGGCCGGCGGGTGACGACGGGCGGCCGACCGCGACGTCTCGTCGCCTACGTCGGGACGGCGGCGGCCCTGCACGACCTCGGCCTCGGCGACCGCGTCGTCGGCGTGTTCGGCCCGACGAAGTTGAAGGACGGCAGCCCGGACCCGCTCGCCGGGAGCCTCGACGTGACCAAGGTGACGGTGCTCGGCAACACCTTCGGCGAGTTCAACGTCGAGAAGTACGCGGCGCTGCGCCCCGACCTGCTCGTCACCAACATGTACCTGCCGAACGCGCTCTGGTACGTCCCGGACAACAGCAAGGACAAGATCACGGCGCTCGCCCCGAGCGTCGCCGTCACCGCCGCGAAGGTAACGCTCACCGAGCCGATCCGGCGGTACGAGGAACTCGCCGCGTCCCTCGGCGCCGACCTGAAGGCCCGGCAGGTCACCGACGCCAGGGCGCGCTTCGGCCGGGCCGCCGAGACGCTGCGCGCCGCGGCCAGGGCGAAGGGCGGCCTGAAGGTCCTGGCCGCCTCCTGCAGCCCCGACCTGTTCTACGTCTCCGACCCGAACGCGAGCGCCGACCTGCGCTACTTCCGCAGCCTCGGCGTCGACCTCATCGTGCCGGACAAGGTCAGCGCGCAGGGCTTCTTCGAGGAGCTGAGCTGGGAGAACGCCGACAAGTACCCGGCCGACCTGATCCTGCTGGACGCCCGGACCTCGGCGCTGCAGCCGGAGGACCTGGCCGCCAAGCCGACCTGGGCGAAACTGCCCGCCGTGAAGGCGGGCCAGGTCACGGCGTGGCAGAGCGAGCCGCGGTTCAGCCACGCGGGCTGCGCGCCGCTCATCGAGTCGCTCGCCGCGGCCGTCCAGAAGGCCGCGAAGGTCCGGTGACCCGCGACGACCACCGACCTGTGACGACCCGCCGACCCGTGAGGACCCGCCGACTTCTGACGGCCCGCCGAGCCATGGCGACCCGCCGACCTGTGACGACAGGAGCCCCATCGTGAGCCCCACCGCCACCGCCACCCCGTTCCGCTTCTTCGACGCGCGGGTCGTACGGACCCGGCGCCTCGGCCCGTCGATCATCCGGATCACCTTCGGCGGGGAGTCCCTCGCCGGTTTCGCCGGAGGCGGCCGCGACCAGCGTTTCAAGCTCTTCCTCCCCCACCCCCACCAGCACTCCCCCATCGTCCCCGCCGAGGCCGGCGAGGACTGGTTCGCGCGGTGGCGGGCGATGGACCCGGCGGTGCGCGCGGTGATGCGCTCCTACACCGTGCGGGAGCAGCGCCACGACCCGGAGGAGCTCGACATCGACTTCGCCCTCCATGGGGACGGCGGGCCGGCGTCCCGCTGGGCGGCCCGCGCCGTTCCCGGAGACCCGGTCGTCCTGCTCGGCCCCGTGGAGCCGGACAACGGCGGGGTCGACTTCCGGCCGCCGCCCGGCACCGACTGGGTCCTGCTGACCGGGGACGAGACGGCGCTGCCCGCCGTCGCCGGCATCCTCGCCTGGCTGCCCGCGACCGTCCGGGCGCGCGTGTGGGTCGAGGTACCGCACGCGGCCGACGTCCAGGACCTGCCGACGCGGGCGGAGGCGGAGGTGACCTGGCTGGTGCGCGGGAACGCCCCCGCCGGGGCGGTCGTGGACGCGGTCCGGGCCGCCGCACTCCCGCCGGGCACCCCGTACGCCTGGATCGCGGGCGAGGCCGCCGGCGTACGGGCGCTGCGGCGCCACCTCGTCGGCGAACGGGGCTTCGACCGCCGCGCCGTGACGTTCACCGGCTACTGGCGCCGGGGCGCCACCGAGGAGGACCTGCTCGCCGAGGCGGTGGCCGGCACGGCTTCCGCAGACGACTGAACCGGGAAGGACGACCCGTGACCTTCACCTCGCCCCTGCTCGGCGCGGAAACCGCCGGGTTCTACCGCGACCTCGTCGCCGCCGGCGCCGGCCGCGTCGCGGACCGGATCGCCGCGGCGGACCGGCCGTTCACCGGGATCACTCCGGACCGGCTCGCCGGAGAGGTCGCCGCCGTGGACCTCGACCGGCCCCTCGGTGACGCGACCGCCGCCCTCGACGAACTCGACGACCTGTACCTGCGCGACGCCGTCTACTTCCACCACCCGCGTTACCTCGCCCACCTCAACTGCCCGGTGGCCATCCCGGCCCTGCTCGGCGAGGCCGTGCTGTCGGCGGTCAACTCCTCCCTCGACACGTGGGACCAGAGCGCCGGCGGCACGCTGATCGAACGCCGCCTGATCGCGTGGACGGCCGGGCGTCTCGGCCTCGGCCCGGCCGCCGACGGGGTCTTCACGAGCGGCGGCACACAGTCCAACCTCCAGGCCCTGCTGCTGGCCCGCGAGGAGGCGCTCGCGCGTCCGCCGGCCGAAGAGACGCTCGGGCGTCCGGCCGCCGACGGGGCGCTCGGACGCGCGCCGGCGCGGGCGGACGTACTCCCCCGCCTGCGCGTCCTCGCCTCCGCGCACGGCCACTTCAGCGTCGTCAAGGCGGCGCGGCTGCTGGGCCTCGCCGAGGACGCGGTGATCGAGGTCCCGTGCGACCGGGACCGGCGGATGCGCCCCGGCGCGCTGGCGCGGGCGCTGGACCGCTGTCGCCGCCAGGACCTCGTCCCGATGGCGGTCGTCGCGACCGCCGGGACCACCGACTTCGGCGGCATCGACCCGCTGCCGGAGATCGCCGAGCTGTGCGCGCGGGCCGGCGTGTGGCTGCACGTCGACGCGGCGTACGGGTGCGGGCTGCTCGTGTCACGGCGCCGGCACCTGCTCGATGGCGTCGAGCGGGCCGACTCGGTCACCGTCGACTACCACAAGTCCTTCTTCCAGCCGGTCAGCTCCAGCGCGGTCCTCGTACGGGACGGAGCCGTGCTGCGGCACGTGACCTACCATGCCGACTACCTCAATCCGGCGCGCAGCGCCGCGGAGGGCGTGCCGAACCAGGTCGACAAGAGCCTGCAGACCACCCGCCGGTTCGACGCCCTCAAACTCTGGCTCACGCTGCGGATCATGGGCGCGGACGGCGTGGGCGAGTTGTTCGACGCGGTGCTCGACCGGGCCGCCGAGGCGTGGACGCTGCTGGACGCCGATCCGCGCTTCACGGTCGTCGTACGGCCGCGGCTGAGCACCCTGGTGTTCCGTTACACCTCACCCGGGGCGAGCGCCGCCGCGCTCGACCGGGCGAACCTGCACGCGGCCGCCGCGCTGTCCGCCTCCGGAGCCGCGGTCGTGGCCACGACGGTCGTCGACGGCCGCCACCACCTGAAGTTCACGCTGCTGAACCCGCGCACCACCATCCGCGACATCGCCGACGTCCTCGACCTGCTCGCCGGACACGCCCGCGACCACCTGGGAGACGACCTTGCCCACGCCTCATGACTTCGTGGCCATCGGACTCGGCCCGTTCAACCTGGGCCTCGCCTGCCTGACCGACCCGATCGACGGCCTCGACGGGGTCTTCCTGGAGGCGAAGCCGGAGTTCGACTGGCATCCGGGCATGCTGCTGGAGGGCACCACCCTGCAGACGCCGTTCCTCGCCGACCTGGTCACCCTCGCCGACCCGACCTCGCCGTTCTCGTTCCTCAACCACCTGAAGGAGCGGGGGCGCCTGTACTCCTTCTACATCCGCGAGAGCTTCTTCCCGCTGCGCGCCGAGTACGTCGACTACTGCCGCTGGGCGGCCGGCCGGTTGCCCGCGATCCGCTTCGGCCACCGCGTGACGGCCGTGGAGTACGACGAGGCCGAGGAGGTCTACGTCGTCCACGCCGACCGGGTCGCCACCGGGGACCGCGCGGCCGGCGGGAACCTCACGGCCGGCGGGGACCGGGTGACCTTCCGGGCCCGGAACCTGGTCCTGGGCACCGGGACCCCGCCGTACGTCCCGGACTGCTGCCGCGGCCTGCCCGGCGACGTCATCCACTCCTCTGCGTACCTGCCGAACCGCGCCGCGCTGCGGGCCAGGCGCAGCGTCACGGTCGTCGGCAGCGGCCAGAGCGCCGCGGAGATCTACCACGACCTGCTGCAGGACATCGACGAGCACGGCTACGAGCTGAACTGGGTGACCCGGTCCCCCCGGTTCTTCCCACTGGAGTACACCAAGCTCACGCTGGAGATGACGTCACCGGAGTACGTCGACTACTTCCACGCGCTGCCCGCGGCGACCCGGGACCGGCTCTCCGCCGCGCAGAAGGGGCTGTACAAGGGCATCAACGCCGGCCTCATCAACGAGATCTTCGACCTGCTGTACCGCAAGAGCCTGACCCGGCCCTGCCCCACGCGGCTGATGACCGGCACGGCGCTGCGCGAGGTCCGCCACGACGCGGCGACCGGCGCGTACACCCTCAGTCTGCGCCAGGAGGAGCAGGGCCGGGACCTCACCCTCACCACCGAGGGCCTGGTCCTCGCCACCGGCTACCGGTACGAGGTCCCCGCCTTCCTCGCCCCGATCGCGGACCGCCTCCGGTGGGACGAGGACGGGCGCCTCGCGGTCCGGCGCGACTACAGCGTTCACACCACCGGCGGCGGCGTCTACGTGCAGAACGCCGAGCTGCACACCCACGGCTTCACCGCACCCGACCTGGGCATGGCCGCGTACCGCAACTCCTGCATCCTCCGGAGCCTGCTCGGCCGCGAACCGTACCCGGTCGAGCGGTCCATCGCGTTCCAGAAGTTCGGCGCCCCCGTGGAGGAGGTCGTGGCCGGATGACGGTGTTCTCCCGTACCGACGCCCTGCTCGGTGAGTTCGCGCTCCGCCCCGTCGACCCGGTCGGCGACGCGCCGCTGCTGCATCGCTGGGTCACCCACCCCAAGTCGGTGTTCTGGATGATGGGCGAGGCGAGCCCGTCCGACGTCGTCGCGGAGTTCGAGGCCATCGCGGCCCGGCCGGGGCACGACGCGTTCCTCGGCCTGCACGAGGGCCGGCCCGCCTTCCTCGCCGAGCGCTACGACCCGCGGCGGGAACTCGGCGAGGTGTACGACGCACGCCCCGGCGACGTCGGCATGCACTTCCTGGTCGCGCCGGCGGACACCCCGATCCACGGCTTCACTCGCGCCGTCCTCGTCACGGTGATGGAGCTGCTGTTCGCCGACCCGGAGACCCGCCGCGTCGTGGTCGAACCCGACGTGCGCAACACGGCCGTGCACGCCCTCAACGCGGCGGTCGGCTTCGAGGTCGTCGGCCCCGTGTCGCTACCGGCCAAGCAGGCCCTGCTGAGCGTCTGCACCCGGGAGCGGTACGCGTCGGCGCGGGGCCCCGCCGAGCGTGCCGGTGAGATCGCGCACCTCACCCCCGGACGCTGGGCGCACGCGAACCGGCTGCTGGTGCGCAAGGCCCTCGCCGAGTTCGCGCACGAACGGCTGCTGGCCCCCGAACTGCTGCCCGACGGCCGGTACGCCGTGCGCGGCGACGACGGCACCGTGGAATACCGCTTCGCGGCCCGCGTCCTCGCCCTGGACCACTGGCGGATCGACGCCGCCTCCATCACCCGGTCGCGCTCCGGCGCCGAGCTCCCCCTCGACGCGGTCGACCTGGTCCTTGAGCTGCGGCACACGCTCGGCCTCACCGGCGAGGTGCTCCCCGTCTACCTGGAGGAGATCACCAGCACGCTCGCGAGCAGCGCGTACAAGCTGGCCCGGCCGCCGGTCCCCGCCGCCGACCTGGCACGGGCGGACTTCCAGGCCGTCGAGACCGGCATGACGGAGGGCCACCCCTGCTTCGTCGCGAACAACGGGCGGCTCGGCTTCGACGCCGGGGACTACCACCGGTACGCGCCCGAGGCCGCCCGGCCCGTCCGCCTGCTGTGGCTGGCCGCCCGCCGGGACCGGAGTACCTTCACCGGCGGCGCGGGCCTGGACCACGACACGCTGGTCCGCGCGGAGCTCGGCGAGCGGGTCCTCGACCGGTTCGCCGCGACGATGACCGGCCTCGGGCTGGACCTCGCCGACTTCCACCTGATCCCCGTGCACCCGTGGCAGTGGCGGAACCGGCTGTCCGTGACCTTCGCGGGCGAGGTGGCGCGCCGCCGCCTGGTGCTCCTGGGCCCCGGCGACGACGAGTACCTCGCCCAGCAGTCGATCCGGACGTTCTTCAACGTGTCCGCGCCCGCGAAGCACTACGTCAAAACGGCCCTGTCCGTGCTGAACATGGGCTTCCTGCGCGGTCTGTCCGCCGAGTACATGGCGGCGACCCCCGCCATCAACGACTGGGTCGCCGGCCTCGTCGAAGGCGACGAGGTCCTCAAGCGGACCGGCCTGGCCGTCCTGCGGGAACGCGCCGCCGTCGGCTACCACCACGAGCAGTACGCCGCCGCCTCGGCGAAGGGCTCGCCGTACCGCAAGATGCTCGCCGCCCTGTGGCGCGAGAGCCCGATCCCGCTGCTCGGCCCCGGCGAGCGCCTCGTGACCATGGCCTCGCTCCTGCACGTCGACCGGGCGGGCGACTCGTTCGCCGGTGCCCTGATCGCGGGGTCGGGCCTGCGCCCGGCCGCCTGGCTGCGCCGCTACCTCGACGCCTACCTGGCGCCGATCCTGCACTGCTTCTACGCCTACGACCTGGTCTTCATGCCGCACGGCGAGAACGTCATCCTGATCCTCGACGAGCGGGGCGTTCCCCGGCGCGCCGTCTTCAAGGACATCGCCGAGGAGATCGGGGTGATGAGCGCCGACCGTCCGCTGCCCCCCGCGATCGAACGCGTCCGCGCGGACGTGCCCGAGGACATGAAGATCTTGTCGATCTTCACCGACGTCTTCGACTGCTTCCTCCGCTTCCTCTCCGCGACCCTCGACGCGGACGGCACCCTGGACGAGGAGACGTTCTGGTCGACGGTGGCCGCCTGCGTCACCGACTACCAGGACTCCGTCCCTCACCTGGCCGACCGGTTCGCGAAGTACGACCTGTTCGCCGAGCGCTTCGCGCTGTCCTGCCTGAACCGGCTGCAGCTGCGGAACAACCGGCAGATGGTCGACCTCGCCGACCCGGCCGGCGCACTCCAGTTCGCCGGCACCCTGGCGAACCCCATCGCGCGGTTCGCGCGATAGCGGCGATGGTCCCGCACCACGCGGCTGGCGCGGGCCGTCTCCTCCGTGGAGGCGGCCCGATGGCCTGGCGTGGGGCGGGCGCGGGTCACGGAGCCGCGACGCCGAGGACCAGCTTGCCGGTGGTCGTCCCCGATTCGATGCGGCGGTGCGCCTCGGCGGCTCGTGCGAGGGGCAGCGTCTCGACCTGGACCCGCAGGCTCCCCTTCGCCGCGGCCTCCACCGCACGGCGCAGGGCCCGGCCCGCCTCTTCGGGGAAGGCGGCGGAGAAGGCGGCCAGGTTGAAACCGGAGACCGTCTTGTTGGTGAACCACAGTTCGTTGGCCGGGACACCGACGTCCTGGGCGCCGGACGCGTTGCCCATCACCACCAGGCGTCCCATCGGCGCCAGCCGGTCCAGGCTCGCGCGGCGGGTGGGACCGCCGACCATGTCGACGACGACGTCGAACTCGCCCGCCTCGGCGAGCCGGTCCCGAACGATCACCTCGTCATAGCCGAAGTTCCTGGCGGTCTCGATCTTCGCCTGATCACCGACCGTGCCGACCACCCGGCCCGCGCCGAGCAGCCGGGCGGCCTGCCCGAGCTGGCTGCCCACCCCGCCGGCGGCGGCGTGCACCAGGACGCTCTGCCCGGGCTCGATGCGCGCCACCCGATCGAGCACGAGGAAGGCGGTGGTGCTGTTGGACGGCAGCGCCGCGGCCACGTCCAGCCCCAGATCGAGACCGTCCAGCGGAGCGACCAGGTCCGCGGAGGTGACGACCACCTCCGCGTACCCACCGCTGTCGACGATCGTCAACGCGGCCACCGGCCGGCCCGGCGTCAGATCCTCGACGCCCTCGCCGACCGCGCGGATCCGGCCCGAGACCTCGATCCCGGGAACGAAGGGCAACGGCACGTCCACCACGCCACGCCGGTAGAGGACCTCGGCGAAGTTGGCGCCCGCGTACGCGACGTCGATGGAGACCTGGCCCGGACCGGGCTCGGGGATCGCCACCTCGTCCGTACGGAGCACCCCGGCCTCGCCGAACTCGGGGATGGTCACTGCCGTCATCTGCTCACTGCTGCTCATGACGACGAGTCTGGCGACGCGGCCGGAACTCGGGCAGTGTCAGCTCATCCTGGGTGTGACGCCACCAGGTTGCGCTCCCGCATCAGTTGTTCCAGCCGCTCCCGGGTGCCGGTGCCCGGACGGGGGTTGTGCAGGATCAGGTGATGTCCGGGGTGCTCGGGCAGCGGCAGCAGCGTGGCGTCGAAGGTCAGCGTCCCGGCCTCGGGGTGATCGACCGCCTTGACCGCGCTCGTGTGCTCGGCCACGTCGTGGCGCGCCCACAACTCGGCGAACTCCGGGCTGACCTCGGCCAGCTCGGCGGCGATGCGGTCGAACTCCGGGTCGTCGGGGTAGCGCGCGGCGTCGGCACGGAACCCGGCGGCCACCTCCGGCGCGGTCTCGGCCCAGTGCCGGTGCACCACCCGGTAGCGGGCGTTCGTGAAGAAGGACACCAGGCAGTTGTGGTCGGTCTCGCCGTAGCCGAACACGATCCGGGCGGCGTCGTTGATGGCGGTGAAGTTCCAGTGGCGGTCACGGATGTACCCGGGCCGCGGCGACCAGGCGTCCAGCAGCCGCCGCACCTCCGGTGAGGCGGCCACGGAAGGCGCCGAGCGTGCCTGCGGCGGGTTGAGCCCGGCCAGCAGGTACAGGTGCGCGCGCTCGGCGGAGTCCAGCAGCAGCGCGCGGGCGATCGCGTCGAGGACCTCCTCGGACACCTTGATGTCGCGCCCCTGCTCCAGCCAGGTGTACCAGGACACCCCGACCCCGGCCAGCACCGCGACCTCCTCACGCCGCAACCCCGGCGTACGGCGGCGGCCGCCCGCCGGCAGCCCGACGTCGCCGGGCGAGATTCGCGCCCGGCGGCTGCGCAGGAAGTCCCGCAACTCGGCACGCCGACGATCATGAGATGAGGACGAACCGGTCATGAATCCCAACTCTCAGCAATTCCCTCATGCAAGCCACAGTGCCCCCGACCAGCGCGGCGGATACCCCGACCACCCCCCGCCGCGCCGCCCCGGGCGCGGCGGCTACGACGGCCCCGAGCGCTCGACGCGCCGGCGAAGAACGCCGGCCGAATACCTAATGCCGAATTTCGACTTGACCCCTAGAATAATCGTCGCCTGCCTCGTCTTACGTACTGGGGGTCGCGTGCCTTCTTTTCTAGAGGTTTCGCTTGAAGATGGTGGAACGATGCTGGTGGAGATCACCAAGCAGGAGGACACGCTCGCACCGGTAGGGCGGACACGCGACGCGGTAAGTCGGCTTCCCGAGGCTTTCAGCGCCGGGTTGGATCGGGCGCAGCGGTTCGCGAACGAGGTCGTCGAGAAGATGCGGGCGTTCCCCGAGCCGCCGGACCGGATCGCCGTCGAATTCGGTTTGAAGCTCTCTGCCAAGACCGGTGTCGTCGTCGCCGAATCGACGGGCGAGGCACATTTGAAGGTCACGGCCGAGTGGTCCGGTGGGCTGCCGCCCCGCGACGATGACGATGACGATGACGATGACGAGTCCATCGGAAGCGACGCCGGGAATCAATAAGTGACGTTTCCAGCGCGGGGACATGGCGCCGGCGGTTGGGAGGTTCCGCTGGCGTGGGCGCTCGTGCGCATACTCGAGTCGCCGTCTTCGCCTGATGACGCGGAGGCGGGCTCGCCGGATCCGATTGAGGACGGACGACGTCGTCACTGCGGGTTCGGCTTACTGGTCGACTCCGCCCGGGTGATCACCTGCGCTCATGTCGTCGCCCGCTCCCTCGGCGAGCCGGACGACTGCGAGGCTCCTCCGCCGGGAACCCGCGTGCAACTCGACTTCCCGCTTCTGGCGCCTGGCGAGGTGCTCACCGCCACCATCGAGGCCTGGGCGGCCATGGCGGATGACGGCCGTGGGGATGTGGCCGGGCTCGTACTGGACGATTACCCGCCGGCAGGTGCCCGTCCCCACGCGCTGGCGCGGAGCGGCGAGGTCAGCGGCCACGACATCATGATCTACGGCTACCAGGACCGGGCGGGGCACCAGCCGACCTGGGTGCCGTGTGCCGCCGTCGCGCCGGTCGAGGGTGGATGGCTGCAACTCGGTCTCGCCGAGTTCACCGGTGGTCTGCGGATTCGACCGGGTTTCAGCGGCAGCCCCGTTCTCGACCAGCAGACGGGGCAGGTCGTCGGGCTGACGGTCCGCGCCGACACGCGCGAGGGTGTGTGGCACGCGTACGCCGTGACCGGTGAGGTCGTCTTCGAGGCATGGGAACAACTGCGCGAGTCGCGCGGTCGCGCCAACCCGTTCAAGCTCCTCCGCCCGTTCGAGGCCGCCGACCGCAACGTGTTCTTCGGCCGAGACGCTCTCGCCGAGCAGACCCTAGAGAAGATCACCGGCCACGATCGCGCGCTGGTCACCGGGGCCTCCGGGACCGGCAAGACCTCGATGCTGAACGCCCTGGTCGTTCCGGGCCTGAATGAGATCGGCCGCGCCGTGCTCGTCCTCACACCGTCCGGGGACACGACGTTCTGGAACGACGTCGTCGAGGCGGTCGATATGACACGCCTTCCACTCGGGGCGGGACCAGCGGAAGCGCCACCGGCGGACAGTCCGCTGGACCTGAAGGTCTCCTGGCTGCGGGCGGCTCTGGGCGCCGAGCGCATCGTGCTCGTCTTCGACCAGTTCGAAGAACTCCTGTCGGCCGAGCCGACGAGAGTCCGCGACTACACCGACGAACTCAGCGAGTGGCCGACCGTACACGACCACGGTTCCCCGTACGTGCGGGTGGTCGTCGTCGTACGTGACGATCTTCTGCCGCGGTTGCGTCAGGTATGGCGAGCCGCTCCAGGGCCATCCGCGACGGTCACCGTGGGGCCGTTGAGCCGCGAACAACTCCTGCAGGCGGTGACCGGGCCGGTCACGGCGACGGGGTTCGTGCGGTACGAGGAACGGCTACCGGAACGGATCGTGACCGACCTCGGCACTCAGCCGTACTGTCTTCCCGCGCTCCAAGTGGTCTTGCATGATCTGTGGGAGCACGGCGTCACCGACGGTCTGCTGAGGCACAGCGTCTACCAGGAGCTCAACGGCCGGGACGGACCGTTGGCCGGTCATCTGCGCCGAACCTGGCACGGGCTGGCCGAGTCCACGCGCGCCAATGCCCGTGCGTTGTTCCTGAACCTTGTGGTCCCCGTCGGGGATGACGCGTTCGTCCGCCGGGTGGCCTACCGCTCGGAGATCGGGGAGGAACAGTGGGAGACGGCGGTCTCCCTGGCGTTTCACCGGTTGGTGGTCGTACGCGGTTCGGCCAGGAACGACGCGACGGTCGAGCTCGTCCATGACGCGCTACTGGTCCAGTGGCAGGAACTGGCAGAGCATCTCGCCGCGCATCGAGATCTGATCGAGTGGCGCGAGGACATGCGCCGCCGGGTCTCCGCCTGGCAGCGAAGTGGAGAGCAGCCCGGCCATCTGCTTCGCGGCAAGGCCCTGGCGCAGGAACTACGCCGGGTGAACCGGCTCGGTCCGGTGCTGACCGCCCCCGAAGCGCGGTTCCTGTCCGCCGCCCGGGCCCACCGGCGTCTACGTCGCCGGCGGCGGGCCATCGCCGCGGTCACGGTCGTCACGCTCCTGATCGCCCTCACCGGGGTCCTGCTGCGCCTGGACGGTTCCGCGGAGGAGGCCTCGCGAGGTGACCTGTCGCGGCGGCTGGCCGCCCAGAGCCAGGCGCTGACCGAATCGGACCCGGCCTTGTCGGCGCTGCTCGCGGCGGCGGCGTGGAAGACCTCCGAGACCCCCGAGGCTCGTTACAGCATGCTCAGGGTGCGGTACAGCCCGAATCGGGCGACGCTCATGGGCACCGGCGGTTCCTCTCTCGGCGGGGCCTTCAGCCCGGACGGCAGGCTGCTGGCCACCGGCGGAGGGCACAACGATGAGGCGATTCACCTGTGGGATACGCGCACGCACCGGCATCTGGCGCAGTTCTCACAGGGTGAGGGCACGATCTGGAACACCGCTTTCAGTCCCGACGGGAAGATGGTCGCGGGCGCCAGCAAGTTCGGTCATGTGGCGCTGGTCGATCTGACCGGCCGCCGCGTACGAAAGCTCGATCTGACCTCCCACTTCGACATCAGGGACGTGGCCTTCAGCCCGGACGGCCGCATCGTGGCCGGTGTCGCGGGTGACGTTCACCTGTGGGACACGACCACCGGCCGCGAGACGATTCCCGCCATCCGGCCGGCGGAAGGCGCGGAGAGCATCACGTTCGACGCTCGGCGGGGTCAGCTGATCACCGGCGGCAGAGACGGGGTCGTACGGTTCTGGACGTTGTCGGGCAGGCCCGTCGGCTCGCTGAAGGCCGCTGCCGGTCCGCCGGACAAGGCCGTGCTGTCGTACGTGGAGATCAGCGCAGACGGGAAGGTGCTGGTCACCTCGGACGCGAGCCGGCGCATCCGGGTGTGGGACGTTACCGGCCGCCGCCGAATCGGCGGCACGCTCACAGGATCCAGCGCGGCCGTCAGTCCCGACGGCAGGATCATCGCGTATGCCGACCACAAGTCGGTCCGACTATGGAACGTGGAACAGCGTCGGCCTGTCGGCGCCGCACTCACCGGCCACTTCGTCGACATCAACGGGATGGCGTTCAGTCCAGACGGCGGCACTCTCGCAACGACCAGTGGCGACACCACCGTCCGGCTCTGGGACATCGGCGCCTATCGCTCCATCGACGCGCCGTTGGCCGTCGCCTCCGGTAAGAACCTGAATACCGGGGGCGGTCCCGCCGATCCGCGAGAGGTTCCCGGTGGCGTTGACGAGGTCGCGTTCAGCCCGGACGGGAGGACACTGGCGACCGGAGGCGCCGACCTTCGACTATGGGATGTCGCCACGAAGAGGGAGATCGGGACACCCCTCGCGATCTACAACCACGGCTCCGGGAACACCGGGGTAGCGGGCAGGATCTCCTTCAGCCCGGACGGACGCTACCTTGTGGCGATCGGTGGGCAGGTGACCTCGAATGTCACCATCTGGGATCTCAGCACACGGCCGCCGATCCCGTACCCGCTCACCGACCATGGGAAGCCGATCGACGTCGGTCAGGTGGGCTTCGCCTCCGGTGTCTGGCGGATGTACTCCATCCCCGACCATGGTCGGATCGAAGTATGGGACCTTTCCTCGCGACGGGTGATCACCACCATCCCGGGCGACTTCACAGCGCTGAACGACCTCGCCGTCAGTCCTGACGGGAAGATGATCGCAACGTCGCACTACATCCTCCGGACGATTCAGCTCTTCGATATGGGCAAACGAAAATTGGTCGCGACACTGAATTCCGGCCATGCCAACGCTGTCCGTACCGTGGCGTTCTCGCCACAAGGGTCGCTCTTCGCGAGCGCCGGCGATGACCCCGACCCGCGCTTGTGGAACACCACGACGAGGGCCCCCGTGGGCGCACCTCTTCGAGGCCATTCTGGGCCGGTCTTCACGCTCGCCTTCAGCCCTGATGGTAAGACGCTCGCCGCAGCGGACGCGGATCACTCCGTACGGCTGTGGGACGTCGACTCCCGGCAACCGATAGGACAGCCGCTGACGGGCCACACGAGCGACATACGCTCAATGTCCTTCAGCCGGGACGGGAGGCTGATGGCCACCGGCAGCTCCGACGGCACCGTCCGGTTCTGGAGGATGACGCCGACCACCGACCTCCCCACCACGATGTGCCGGATAGCCGGACGCCCGCTGGAGGCCGCCGAATGGCATCGATACGCCCCCGGGGAAGAGATGCCTCACGTATGCGATTAGGGCCGGTCCGATCGCAGCGGGCGACCATCTCGTCGAGACGGTCGTTCACATTCTCTCCCCCGGAATGTCAGGCGAAGGTGTGGAGCCGGCGGCGGGGCGCAGGCCGATGGGAGGGAGGTACTCCCGTACGAGCCGGCGGTCCCACCAGCGGCCGGTCTCGCGGCGTTCGTGCCGCGTGGTGAAGCGGTAGCGGTACAGGCGGGCGCGGACGACGGCGGGCGGGACGTCCGGGAAAGGATTGCGCCGGAGGAGCCGGAGGATCGCCGGGTCGTTCTCCAGCAGCCGCTCGGCGAGCGGGACGATCCACGGCTCGGCGTACAGGGAGGACAGGCCAGCGAACCACATCATCCAGTCGAGCCGGAGATGGTACGGCGCGACCTGCGGCGGCCGCCGCCGCGGGTCGCCCGGTTTGCCCTTGAACTCGTACTCCCGCCACTCGCCGTCCGGGCCGGGGTCGGGGTCCGCACTGCCCTCGATGACGACCTCGTACCGGACCTTGGTGATGCTGCCGAACGCGCCGTAGGAGTTGACGAGGTGCAACGGGTTGAAGCTGGCGTTCATCCGCTGCCGCCGGGAGATCAGGTTGCGGGCCGGCCAGTAGCTCAGCACGGCGACCAGCGCGGTGACCGCGATGACGAGCGCCTGGTGCCACAGGGGCGCGGCGGTGGGGCGGGGGGCGCCGGCCAGGCCGAGGGCCCGCCAGTCCACGACCGAGGTCGCCAGGATCGCGGTGATCCAGTTCAGCCAGGCGAAGTTCCCCGAGACGATCAGCCAGAGCTGGGTGACGATGACGATCGCGGCGGCGACGGTGGCGTACGGCTGCGGCGCGAACAGGCCGAACGGGACGATCAGCTGGGTGACGTGGTTGGCCGCCACCTCGACGCGGTGCAGCCGCTTGGGCAGGTGGTGGAAGTACCAGCTGAGCGGGTTCGGCATCGGCTGGGTCTCGTGGTGGTAGTACAGGCAGGTCAGGTCGCGCCAGCACCGGTCGCCGCGCAGCTTGATCAGGCCCGCGCCGAACTCCAGGCGGAACAGCAGCCAGCGCAGCAGCCACAGGATCAGGACGGGCGGCGCGGTGCGCGCGTTGCCGAGGAAGATGGTCAGGAAGCCCGCCTCGCACAGCAGCGACTCCCAGCCGAAGCCGTACCAGACCTGCCCGACGTTGACGATGGACAGGTACAGCACCCACAGCACCGCCCACAGCGCCATCGACGCCCCGAGCGGCACCACGTCGGCGAGCCCCGCCAGGACGGCCGCGGACAGCGCCGTCCCGGCCCAGGCGACGGCCTCGAGGAAGCGGTCCGAGTAATGGGCGTGGAAGAGGCTCGGGGCCCGCCGGAACGACACCCTTCGCAGGTACGCCGGGACGGGGGTGAGGCCGCGTTCCCCCGCCAGCGCGCGGAACTGGTTCACGGCGCAGAGGAAGGCGAGCAGGTAGATCGCGGCGAGGCCCCGCTGGAAGATCAGCCGACCCGGCCAGTACCCGGGGTCCGTGAGCCACCGCACGGCCGTCGCACCTCCTCCCCGGCGAGTCGGAAGACGCGGCGCAGGGCGGTGCGGGCGGCGTGGTGCCCGCACATGCCGTGGACGCCGGGGCCCGGCGGCGTCGCGGAGGAGCAGAGGAAGACGCGCGGGTCCGGTGTGGCGTACGGGACCCGGGCCAGGGTCGGCCGGAAGAGCAGCCGCAGGTGGTCGCAGGCGCCACCGGCGATGTCGCCGCCGACGTTGTTCGGGTTGCGCGCCTCGATCGCGGCCGGTCCCGACACCGCGCGGGCGAGGACCAGGTCCGTGAACCCGGGCGCGAACCGCTCGATCTGGCGCTCGATCGCCCCGGTCAGGTCGCCCGGCCACCCGCGCGGCGCGTGCCCGTAGACCCACAGGACGTGGGAGCCCGCCGGGGCCCGGGACGGGTCGAACAGGCTCGGCTGGGCCACGATGAGGAACGGCCGCTCCGGCGGTGAACCGTCGTACGCGGCGCGCAGCGCCGTGCCGATCTCGGCGGACGACGGGCCGATGTGGACCGTGCCGGCGCGCCGGCACGCCTCGGCCGTCCACGGCACGGGGCCGGACAGCGCATAGTCGATCTTGAAGGCGGCCGGGCCGTGCCGGTACCGCCGGAGCCGGCCCGCGAACCGGTCCGGCAGCCGTGGCCCGGCGAGGGCGGCCAGGTGCTCGGGCATCACGTCGAGCAGGTACGCGCGGGCGGACGGCAGTTCGCCGAGGTCCCGTACGTGCCGCCCGGTCTCGATCCGGCCGCCGAGGGAGCGCAGGTGATCCGCCAGGGCCCCGGCGATCGCCTGGGAGCCGCCGGCCGGGAACGGCCAGCCCACCTCGTGGGCCGCGAGGGCGAACAGCAGCGCGATCCCCCCGGTCGCGGGCGTGGTGAGCGGCGCGATGGCGTGCGCGGCCAGCCCGGCGAGCAGGGCGGGACCGCGCTCGCCGCGGAAGAGCCGCGCCAGCAGCGCGGCGGGCGCGGCGGCCCGTACACCGAACCGGGCGAGCAGCAGCGGATGGGCGGGCAGGCCGTCGAGGGGGGCGCGCAGCACGTCGGGCGCGAGGTCCCGCCAGTGACCCAGGAAGGGCTCGACCAGGCGGCGGTACGCCGGGCCGTCCCGCCCGAGGGCGACCGAGGTCTCCTCGACGGACCGCGCGAGGATCGCGGCCGACCCGTCGGGGAACGGATGGGCGAGCGGGAGCGGCGGCTCGACCCAGGTGACGCCGTGCCGCTCCAGCGGCAGTCCGAGGAAGGCGGGCGACCCGGCGCCGAGCGGGTGCACGGCGGAGCACACGTCGTGCCGGAAGCCCGGCAGGGTCAGCTCCTCGGTGCGCGTCCCGCCGCCGATCTCCGGGGCCGCCTCGTACACCCGCACGCCGAGGCCGGCCCGGGCGAGCGTGACCGCCGCCGTCAGCCCGTTCGGACCGGCGCCGACCACGACCGCGTCGACTTCGACCATGAATCGTGGGCTGCCCCGCCCGCCGATCGTTACACCGTCCGGCGCGTCAGGGACGCGCGGCGCCCAGGTCGACCGGGAGCGACAGCGGGCCGATCGTGAAGAACGACGGCGAGTACGGGATGTCGTCCGGGTCGATGGCCAGGCGGAGCCCGGGGAACCGACGGTAGAGCGAGGCGAGCGCCAGCCTGCTCTCCAGGCGGGCCAGCGGCGCGCCGATGCAGTAGCGCGGGCCGTGCCCGAACCCGAGGTGCCCGGTCTGCTCGCGGGTGAGGTCGAACCGATCGGCCGTCTCGCCGTACTGCTCCGGGTCGACGCCCGTCGCCTGGTAGACCACGCCGACCGCGCTCCCCTTGGGGATGCGCACTCCCGAGATGGTCACGTCCTCCGCCGTGAACCGGAAGCTCGTCATCATCACCGAGTGGCGGTAGCGGAGGGTCTCCTCGACCACGTCGGCCCACCGGTCCCCGGCCTTGGCCAGCGCGAGCTGGTCCGGGTTCTGCGCGAGCGCCACGATGGCGTACCCGAGGAGGTGGACGGTGGTCTCGTGACCGGCGACCAGCATCAGCCACAGCACGCCGACCAGTTCCTCGGTGGTGAGCCGGTCGTCCTCGTCGCGGGCCTGGACCAGGCCGGAGGTGAGGTCGTCACCCGGCTCGCGCTGCTTGCGCTCGACGAGTTCGTGCAGGTATGTCTGCAGGCTGTGCTGCGTCGCGAACGCCACGTCCGGCGGCGTCGTGTGCGCCAGGAGTGTGGCGGTCCAGTCCCGCAGCCGCTGCCGTTCCCCGGCGGGCACGCCGAACAGCTCGCAGATCACCCACATCGGCAGCGCCTCGGTGAAGGCGGGCACGAGGTCGACGACACCGTCACCGGCGGCGACGTCGTCCAGCAGGCTGTCGATGATGTGCTGGATCCGCGGCTCCAGGGCCCGCACCCGGGCCGGGGTGAACGCCTTCCCGACCAGGCCGCGCAGGCGCCGGTGATCGTCTCCGTCCTTCGTCGACAGGTGACCGCCCTGGACGATCGCGCGCAGCGGCCAGTCGTCGGGGATCGTCCCGTCGTACAGGGCGGGCCAGTGCCTCGGCTCCCTGAGGAAGGTCCTGTTGTCCCCGGCGAGGATCTCCCGTACGGCGTTGTGGGTCAGTGCCAGGTAGGCGGCCACGCCTCCGGGGAACTCCACCTCGACCACGGGAGCGATCTCCCGGAGCCGGACGCAGGTGTCGAGCGGTTTCTCGTCGGCCGCAGGAAAGGGAGGGAGGGTGGTCGCCATGTAACGCCCTTGGGGTGAAGGAGCCCGGAAGAGAGGTCGCTACCCGGATACCCGCTCCCGGCACCAAGATCACCGAACCGGGCCATCAGTCACCCGATCGTTACGCGGCTCCCGGCCGACTACTGGTGCGCCGCCGGGGGGACACGCCACTCCAGGACGGTGCCGCCGCCGTCACGCGGGCGGATCTCGAAGGTGCCGCCGAGGGCCTCGGCGCGTTCGGCCATGTTCCGCAGGCCACTACGGCGGCCGCCCTCGGGGATGCCCACGCCGTCGTCCTCCACGCGCAGCACGAGTTCGTCCCCGACCATGAGGGAGACGGTGACGTGCCGGGCGCCGGAATGCCGCGCCGCGTTGGACAGGGCCTCCTGCAGGACCGCGACGGTCTGGTCCCCCGTGGCCTCGTCGACCACGATGTCCAGCAGGCCGTCCAGCCGGACGGCCGGGGCGAAGCCGAGGGTCTCGGCGGCGCTGTCGACGACGCCGTGCACGCGGGTCCGGAGGGTCTGCTCCATCGTGCTCTGCAACGCGAAGATCGTGGAGCGGATCTGCCGGATCGTGTTGTCGAGGTCGTCGACGGCCCGCTGTACGCGGTGGGCGACCTCCGGCTTCTCGGTGATCTTGATGGCGCTCATCAGGGTCATCGCCGTGGCGAACAGCCGCTGGATGACCGTGTCGTGCAGGTCCTTGGCGATCCGGTCGCGGTCCTCCAGGACGACGAGACGCTCCGCGTCCCTGCGGCGGCCCGCCAGCTCCAGCCCGACCGCGGCCTGGGCCGCGAACGGCTCCAGCAGGCGGCGCACCGGCTCGCCGAAGACGGGCTTGCCGGGGGCGTTCACGACGGACAGCACGCCACGGGCGCCGCTACCGAGCCCCAGCGGCACGATCAGCGCCGGGCCGGTCGGCACCGCCTCGGGGACGCCGAGGCGGTGCTCGGCCGCCACCGTGTCGGTGAGCACGAGCGGCTCGCCGCTGCGGAACACCCGGCCGGCCAGCGACCCGTCGATCGGCACCCGGAGCCCGCGCAGCCCGTCGGCGCGCTCCCCGGCCACCGCCGCGACGGCCAGTTCGCCGCCCTCGACGAGCGCCACCATGGCCATGTCCGCGTCACAGATCTCCCGGGCGCGCTCGGCGACGAGCTCGATCACGTCGCCGGCCTGCGTGCCGGACAGCAGCGTCGTCGACACCTCCGCCGACGCCTGCAGCCAGCGTTCCCGGCGCCGGGCCTCCTGGTAGAGCCGGGCGTTCTCGATCGCCACGCCCGCCGCGGTGGCGAGCGCGGTGACCACGCTCTCGTCGTCCTCGTCGAACTCGCCGCCGCCGGCCTTCTCGGTGAGGTACAGGTTGCCGAACACCTCTTCGCGCACCCGGATCGGCACGCCCAGGAAGCCGCGCATCGGCGGATGACCGGCCGGGAAGCCGGCGGACTCCGGGTGCGCGGCCAGGTCCGGCAGCCGCAGCGGACGCGGGTCCTTGATCAGCAGGCCGAGGATGCCTTCGCCGTGCGGCCAGTGGTCGATCCCGGCGATCTCCTCCTCGCTGATCCCCACGGTGACGAACTGCACGAGCCGTCCGCCGTCACCGATGACGCCGAGCGCGCCGTAGCGGGCCTCCACGAGCGTGGTCGCGGCCTCGACGATGCGCCGCAGGACCGTCTCCAGCTCCAGGTCGCTGCCGATCGACACCACGGCCTCGAGGAGCGCATGGACCCGGTCCCGCGTGGCCAGGACCGCGGCGAGCCGGGACTGCAGCTCGCCGAGGAGATCGTCCAGGCGCAGCTGCGGGAGTGACAGACGGTCGTGCTCGTCTCCGGGCGAAACCTGCGACACGTGGACGCTTCCTCTCGACGGGACCGGCGGCGTTCCCTCCTATCATCGGCGTCCCTCCACCGTCCCGCCACTCCGGGCCGGCGGTCCTCCGGGGCGGAGGGTCGTTCCGCCCGTGAGGTCGCGCCCGGTCAGCGGGGCGCGCGGGCGGGCACGGTCCGCTCGGCGACCCGGCCCGCGTCCAGGACCACGATCTCGTCGACCTCGTCCAGGCCCGCCCGGTCGTGCGTGATGAGGAGCGTGGTCCGCCCGCGCGTCGCGGACAGCAGGTCCGCGGTGAGCGCCCGCCGGGTCGGCTCGTCCAGGTGGACGGTCGGCTCGTCGAGGATGAGGACCGCCGGGTCGGCGAGCAGGGCGCGGGCCAGTGCGAGCCGCTGCCGTTCCCCACCGGAGATCGCTTCGCCGTGCGCGCCGACGGGGGTGTCCCAGCCCAGGGGGAGCGACTCGATCCACTCCAGCAGCCGGGCGTCCAGGGCCGCGGCGCGCAGTTCGCCGTCCGTGGCCGCGGGCCGGGCGAGCCGGAGGTTCTCCCTGATCGTCGTGTCGAAGACGTACGGGTCCTGCGGGCAGCCGCCGATCACCCGCCGCACGTCGTCGGGGTCGTACGCGGCCAGGTCCACGCCGTTCAGCGTGGCCGTTCCGGCGTCAAGGTCGGCGAAGCGCAGCAGCACGGCGGCGAGCGTGCTCTTGCCCGCGCCGCTCGGCCCGACCACCGCGACGCGCCGGCCCGGAGTGAGGTCGAGGTCGACGCCGTCGAGCGCGCGCACCGGGCCGTACGTGACGCGGGCTCCGCGCAGCCGCACCGTGACCGGCGCCTCCGGAGGCGGGGCGGGACGGGCGGGGGCAGGGACCGGCTCGGGCGTGTCGAGGACGCCGGTGATCCGCGCCGCCGCCGCGCCCGCCTCGCTGACCTGGGCGGCCGCGGCGGGCAGCGGGCTGACCGCCTCGAAGGCGGCGAGCGCCGTCAGGACCAGCACCGCGAGCGGTACCCGTGGTTCGACCGCCAGGACGCCGAGCAGCAGGACCGCCCAGACGGTAAGGCCGGCGAGCAGGGCGCCCAGGCCCGCGCCGGCGGCCCGCGCGAGCGCGCTGCGCCTGGCGTGCTCGGTCAGGTCGGCGTCGGTGCGGTGCACGCCGTCGAGGGCGGCGCCCACCGCGCCGTACGCACGCAGTTCGGCGGACCCCTCCAAGAGGTCGACGACCTGGGTCGTCAGGCGGGCACGGGACGCGGCGGTCTCCCGGCCGGCGCGGCGGGCGATCCCGGCCGACAGCAGCGGGACCGCCACGCCGGCGAGGAGCAGCCCGGCGGCCAGCGCCGCTCCGCCCGGCACCAGGATCGCGGCGCACACGGCGACGGCCCCGCCGCCGGCGAGGGCGGCCGCCGCGGGCGGGACGATGCCGCGGACGAACAGGTCCTGGGTCGCGTCGACGTCGGAGACCAGGCGGGCGAGCAGATCCCCCGAGCGCAGGTCGCGCAGCGGGACGAGACGCTCGAGCTTGCGGTACACGCGTACCCGCACGTCGGCCAGCACGCGGAAGGCCGCGTCGTGCGCGATGAGCCGTTCGGCGTAGCGGAAGACCCCGCGGCCGATGCCGAGGGCCCGGACCGCGACGACCGCGACGGCGAGCGCCGTGACGTTCGGGTGCTGGGCCGCGCGGGCGATGAGGTACCCGGAGACGGCGAGCAGCGCGATTCCGGCGGCGGTCGTGGTCGCGCCCGCGAGCACGGCGAGGATGAGCCGTCCCCGCAGCGGCCGGGCCAGTGCCAGGAGCCGCAGGAGGGGGTCGCGGCGGACGGCCGGGCGCAGTGTGGTCTCGATGGTCATGCCGGTTCCATCTCTCGCAGGCGGCCGGCGGTCAGGCCGGTGACGCGGTCGGCGGCGGCCGTCCACGCGGCGTCGTGGGTGACGAGCACGACGGTGCGGCCGGCCATGAGGCGCTCGACCGCGTGGCGGACGACTCGGGCGTTCTCGTCGTCCAGGTGCGCGGTCGGCTCGTCCAGCAGCAGGATCGGCGCGTCGCGCAGGAACGCCCGGGCCAGCGCGATCCGCTGCCGCTGGCCGGAGGACAGGCGCAGGCCGCGTTCGCCGACGTCGGTGCCGTAGCCGTCGGGCAGCGCGGCCACGAACTCCGCCGCGCCCGCGAGACGCGCGGCGTCGCGGACCGCGTCCGGTGAGGCGTCCGGGTTCCCGAGCCGGATGTTGTCGGCGACCGTCCCGGCGAACAGGTGCGGGTGCTGCGGGACCCAGGCGATCCGGCGCAGCCATTCGTCTTCGGGGATCGTCTCGAAGGAGGTGCTCCCGGACTCCGGCCGGACGAAGCCCAGCAGGACGGCCAGGAGCGTGCTCTTGCCGGCGCCGCTCGGGCCGGTGACGACGAGGCGCTCCCCCGGCTCCACGGTCAGGGAGACGTCGTCGAGCGCGGGCGCGTCCCGGTCGGGGTGGCGCACGGTCACCCCGTCGAGCCGGATCGCGGCGCCACCGGTCGTGCCCCCACCGCTGGGAGCGGCGGACGCGGCCCCGCCGGTCCCGGTGCCGGACGCGGCTCCGCGGATCGCGCCGCCGTCGGCCAGGGCGGCGGGGGCGTCCTCGCCGGTCGCCGGAGCAGCGGCGGGCCGCCGCCGGGCCCCGAGAGGCTCGGGGGCCTCGATGAGGTCGAGGACGCGCTGCGCCGCGGTGACGCCCTCCATTCCCGCGTGGTACTGCGCGCCGACGTTCCGCAGCGGGAGGTACGCCTCCGGCGCCAGCAGCAGGACGAACAGCGCCTTCTCGTACGGCAGGCCGCCGCTGAGGAGGCGCAGGCCGACCTCGACCGCGACGAGCGCCACGGCGAGGGTGGAGAGGAGTTCGAGCACGAGGGCGGACAGAAAAGCCACGCGCAGGGTCCGCATCGTGGCCCGCCGGTGCGCCGCCGTGATGTCCCGGATGATTGCCGCCTGGGCCTTGGCGCGGTTGAAGACCTTGAGCGTCGGAAGGCCCTCGACCACGTCGAGGAAGTGGCCGCCGAGACGTTCGAGCAGGAGCCACTGGCGCTCCGTCCGCGCCTGGGTCTGCAGGCCGACGAGGACCATGAAGATCGGGATGAGCGGCAGCGTCACCGCGATGACCAGCGCCGACAGCGGGTCCACACCGGCGGCGACGGCGAGGACCGCCAGAGGGGTCAGGCAGGCGAGGACGAGCTGCGGCAGGTAGCGCGCGAAGTAGGCGTCGAGGGCGTCCAGCCCGCGGGTCGCGAGCGTGGCCACCTCCCCAGCCGCCCGGCCGGGCCGCTCGACCGCGCGGGCGATGAGCCGCCGCCGGAGCTGTGAGCGGACCAGGGCCGCGGCCCGCAGGGCGCTCGCCTCGCCTCCGTACGCGGCGAGCGCCCGGCCCGCGACGACGGCGAGCAGCGCTGCCAGGGTCGCCGCCACGGCCCCATGGCCCGCGAGCACGTGCGCGAGCAGACCGGCCTGGGCCAGCACCAGGCCGGTGGTGACGAGGCCCAGGGCGACGGTGAGCACGAGGTGGGCGCGGGCCGCCGTCGCGTACCGGGGCAGCCGCGGGTCGAACGGCTTCATGCCGAGGTTCCCTCCGGCGTCGCCGGCTTCGCGATCCCCTCCGGCCTCGCGGGCCCCTTAGCCGCCGGGGACGCCGCGGGCGTGGCGGCCGGGATGACGTCACGGGTGAGCCGCGCCCGGAAGACCCAGTACGTCCACGCCTGGTACGCGAGGACCACCGGCGTGAAGATCACGGCGACCCAGGTCATGACGGTCAGCGTGTAGTGCGTCGAGGCCGCGTTGTGCACGGTCAGGCCGAACGCCTCGTTCGTCGTGGAGGGCAGGACGTGCGGCCACAGGTCCCCGAAGAGGGTCGCGACCGACAGGACGACGGTCAGGGCGGTGCCGGCGAACGCCCAGCCGTCCCGGCCGCGCAGCGCCGCGGTCACCGCGGCGAGCAGCGCGACGGCGGCGGCCGACGCGGTGACCCAGGTGGCCGCCTTGCCGTGGCCGGCCTGCGTGATGAGCAGGAAGGCGGCGGCGACCGCGACGACCGGCGGCCAGATCCGGGTGAGCAGCAGGCGGGCCCGGTCGCGCACCTCACCGCGCGTCTTCAGCGCGAGGAACACCGCGCCGTGCAGGGTGAACAGGCCGAACGTCGTCAGCCCGGCGAGCAGGCCGTACGGGTTGAGGAGCGTGAAGAGGGTGCCGGTGTAGTGGTGTTCGGCGTTGAGCGGTACGCCGCGCACGATGTTGGCGAAGGCGACGCCCCACAGCAGGGCGGGCACCGCCGAGCCCCAGAAGATCGCGCGGTCCCAGTTCCGCCGCCACCGCGCGCTGTCGATCTTGCCGCGGTACTCGAAGGCCAGGCCCCGGACGATCAGCGCGACGAGGATGATCAGGAGGGCGAGGTAGAAGCCGCTGAAGAGGGAGGCGTACCACTCCGGGAAGGCGGCGAAGGTGGCCCCGCCGGCGACGAGCAGCCAGACCTCGTTGCCGTCCCAGACGGGCCCGATGGCGTTGATCATGACCCTGCGGTCGATGTCGCTGTGCGGATCCCGGCGCGGGGCCAGGGCGGGCAGGAGGATCCCGACGCCGAAGTCGAAGCCCTCGAGCACGAAGTACCCGGTCCACAGCACGGCGATCAGGACGAACCAGACGGTCGTCAGTTCCATGGTGAGTCCTCGGTCAGTAGGAGAAGGCGGGCAGCGGGTCCTCGGTCGCCGTCTCCTCTTCCGAGGGCGGTCCCGACCGCACGTACCGGACCATGAGCGCGCCGGCGATGACGGCGAGCACCGCGTACAGGAGCGTGAAGACGGTCAGCGAGGTGACGACGCTGCCGAGGCCGACACCCGGGGAGACACCGTCCTTCGTCCGCAGCACGCCGAAGACGGTCCACGGCTGACGGCCGATCTCGGTGAAGATCCAGCCCATCGTGTTCGCCAGGAACGGCAGGGCCATCGACGCGAGCGCGGCGCGGTAGAACCAGCGGTTGCCCCGGCGCTGGAACCACAGCCCGGCCAGCGCGAGCAGCCCGGCGAGGAACCCGAACCCGATCATCAGGCGGAAGCTCCAGTAGGTGACCGGGACGACCGGCTTGTACGACCCGGCGCCGTACTTGGCCTCGTACGCCTTCTGCAGGTCGTCGATGCCCTCGACCTTCCCGTTCGGGTCGCCGGTGGCCATGAAGGACAGGACGTGCGGGGCGCGGACGCTCCACAGTTCCCGGCCGCCGTCCAGCGAGCCGATCGTGAACAGTGAGAAGGACGCGGGCGCGGAGGTGGTGTACAGGGCCTCGGCGGCGGCCATCTTCATCGGCTGCTGCTTGGTCATGATCCGTGCCTGCAGGTCACCGGAGACGCTGACGCCGATCGCCGCGATGAGGGAGACGACCAGGCCGTACCGCATCGCCTTGCCGAACAGGACGGTTTCGTTCTTCCGCGCCAGGTGCCAGGCGCTGACGCCGATCAGGAAGACGCCTCCGGTGAGGAACGCGCCGAACAGCACGTGCGGGAAGGTCACGAGGGTCGTGGAGTTGGTGAGGACCTTGGAGATGCTGGTCAGCTCGGCGCGGTGGGTGACCGGGTTGAGGCGGTAGCCGACCGGGTGCTGCATCCAGGAGTTGGCCGCGAGGATGAAGTAGGCCGACAGGTTCGTGCCGAGGGCCGCGAGCCAGATGGTGGCCAGGTGCAGGCGCGGCGAGAGCTTATCCCAGCCGAAGATCCACAGGCCGAGGAAAGTGGACTCGAGGAAGAAGGCCAGCAGGCCCTCCATCGCGAGGGGGGCGCCGAAGATGTCGCCGACGAACCTGGAGTAGTCCGACCAGTTCATGCCGAACTGGAACTCCTGCACGATCCCGGTGACGACGCCGATGGCGAAGTTGATCAGGAAGAGCTTCCCGAAGAATTTCGTCATGCGCAGGTACACGGGGTCCCTGCGCACGTACCACGCGGTCTGCATGCCGGCCACGAGGATGGACAGCCCGATGGTGAGCGGTACGAAGATGAAGTGGTAGACGGTCGTGATCCCGAACTGCCATCGGGCCACGTCGAGTGCTGTCACGGTTCCCCTCTTCTCAGGACGCATCCGGAAGCCGCTTTTCTGCGGCCTCCAGCGCATCACCCGAGGGGGGTGCCGGAGGAGAGACCAAGGTCCCGACGGCCGGGGACCTCAGGGCCCGGCCGCCGGGCCCGCGCGAGCGGCGGTCAGATGCCGCCGGAGAAGGTGTTACAGCGTGACGGCTCGCCGGTGTCGTACCCGGTGGAGAACCAGTGCTCGCGCTGCGCGGCCGTGCCGTGGGTGAAGCTCTCCGGGTCGACGCGTCCCCGCGCGCGCTGCTGGATGCGGTCGTCGCCGACCGCGCCGGCGGCGTCGAGGGCCTCGGCGATGTCGCTCTGGGTGAACGGCTTGCTGAAGAAGCCGGTCTGCACCCCGTGCTTGGCCCACACCCCGGCGTAGCAGTCGGCCTGCAGCTCCAGGCGGACGGAGGCGCTGGTCGCGCCCTGCCGGTCGCCGCCGACCCGGTCCATGGTGCCGAGCAGGTCCTGGACGTGGTGGCCGTACTCGTGCGCGACGACGTACGCCTGCGCGAACGGGCCGCCCTTGGCGCCGAACTTCTCCTGCAGCTCCTGGAAGAAGCCCAGGTCGAGGTAGACGCGCTTGTCGCCGGGGCAGTAGAACGGGCCGACCTCGGAGGTGGCGGCGCCGCACGCGGTCGACGTCTGCCCGCTGAACAGCCGGGTGCGCGCCACCGTGTACGTCTTGCCCCGGTCGGTGAACTCCTTCTTCCAGTACGCCTGGACGCTGTTGACGACGCCGACGATGCGGCAGTCGTCGGCCTGGTCGGCGTCGGCGCCCGTACGACACTTCGAGGACAGGCTGCCCGCGGGCGGCGCGCCGCCGGTGCCGCCACCGCCTCCCCCGCCGATGATGTGGCCCGGGTTGACGCCGAAGAGCACCGCGGCGACCAGGGCGATCAGGCCGATCGCGCCGCCGCCGATGGCCATCCCGCCGAAGGGCATGCCGCGCGCGTCCTCGACCTGGGACGCGTCGAGCCCGGCATCGTCGTCGAAGTCCACCAGAAACCTCCCGTGCGTGGTACGACGGGTGGATCCCCCGTGGGCACGGAATTTAACAGGACTTCACCAGACCATGACGGCGGACGCGAGGCGGCGCACGAGATTCTCGTCGACGTCATGGCCCAGGCCGGGCCCCGGCGGCACCGGGACGAGCCCGTCGGCCGCCCGGATCGGTGGCTCGACGACGTCCCGCTGGTAGTACTTGTCCGAGCCGGACACGTCGCTGGGCAGGGTGAAGCCGGGCAGCGACGCGATCGCGACGTTGGCGGCCCGCCCGACGCCGAACTCGTGCATGCCGCCGCACCAGACCTGCCAGCCCGCCGCGACGGCGCGGGCGTGCGCGGCCCGGGCCCGCGCGAGACCGCCCATGCGCGAGACCTTGATGTTGAGGATGCGGCCCGCCTGGAGGGTGATGGCGGTGTCGAGCCGGTCCAAATCCTCCACCGACTCGTCCAGGCAGAGCGGCGTGGCGATCCGGGCCTGCAGCCGGGCGTGCGCGGCGAGGGCCCCCGGGGCGTACGGCTGCTCGATCATCGTCAGGCCGAAGTCGTCGAGTTCGCTGAACACCGCGCCCTGGTCCTCGGTGTACGCGCCGTTGGCGTCGACGTGCAGGGGCAGGCCGGGGCGGGCGGCGCGGACCGCGCGCACGGGTTCGACGTCCCAACCCGGAGCGATCTTCAGTTTGATCCTGCGGTAGCCCTCGGCGGCGTACCGGTCGACCTGGGCCAGCAGGTCGTCGACGGTCCGCTCGATGCCGAGGCTGACGCCCGCCTCGATGGCCGTCCTGGTCCCGCCGAGCGCCCGCGCCAGCGGCAGGTCCGTCGCCCGGCACCACAGGTCCCAGCAGGCCATCTCGAAGCCCGCCTTGGCGAACTCGTGGCCGCGGATCCGCGCCCACACCGCGCCGACGTCGCCGGGATGCGTCCAGTCCGCGGCGAGGAGGGCGGGCGCGAGATACCGGTCGGCCATGAGCAGGCAGTCCTCCACGGTCTCCGGGCAGTAGTACGGGTCGGAGGGCGAGGCGATCTCCCCCCAGCCGACCATTCCGTCACCGTCCTGGACCCGGACGAGGATGTGCTCCAGGTACGCCTTGCGGTGGGAGCTGGTCTCGAAGGCGCGCACGAGCGGCAGGCTCACCCGGAACGCCTCGATCTTCGACACCCGCGGCACGGCGCCTCACCCCTCCCCCGGACCGTCCGGCCGTACCCGGTCCGCGGGCCGGAACCGGTAGACCGCCGTGTCCTCCGTGCACGTCTCACAGGAGATCGCGGCGTACCCCTCGTCGATCAGCCGCCGCATCGCGGCCGCGAGGTCGTCGCGGACCCGGAGCGACGTCGCGCGGTCCCGGGCGACCAGGGCGTCCCAGTCCCGGGGCGCGCCCAGCAGCACGTCGCCGCCCTCGCGGCGCGTCTCTCCCCAGCCGGCGTACGCGGGCGGCGGGGCGGACGGCCCGGGCGGCCGGAGCAGATCCCACTCGACGATCAGCCGGTCCGTGCGCATGCCCGGATCGCGTCCGATGTCCTCGACGCCGTAGAAGTCGCGCAGGAACCAGCGGCCCGTCGCGCCGAGCACGTCCAGGTTGAAGTGGGCGTTGTGCGTACGGACCGGGTCGAACGCCCAGCGCATCCGGGTGACGCCGCCGGCCAGGACGTAGTCGCGCTGGCTGAGCTTCAGCGCCCGGCCCACGCCGCGCCGCTGCCAGTCCGGCCGGACCGCCGCCACCTGCGAGTAGTGGTAGACCGTTCCACCGTCCGAGCCCAGGAAGCCGTACGTGAACCCGACCAGCTCGTCCCCGGCGAACGCGCCGATGACCGACCCGGCGTTGCGCTGCAGCGCGGCCAGCAGCCGCGGGCTGACGGCGGGGTCCGTGGGGCTCAGCGCGAACGCGGCGCGGTACACCTCCACCCCGGCCCGCATCTCGGCGGAGGTGGTGAGCGGCCGCACGGTCAGCTGCGGCGTGAGGGGCGGCAAGAGGTGCTCACGGGTACGCTCGGTGCAGGGCTGCTACCTGCGACTTCTTCCATTATCGACCTGAGGTTCCGCGGAGGTGAGATGACCCCCGACCTGGCCACCGCCCTGACCGGCGCGACCGCCCGGCTGCTCGGGTTCGGCCGCGCGCGGCTCCGGGAGTACGCCCTGGCCGAGTCGCCCTCCGGCGACGCCGCCGCGCTGGCCCACTGCGCCGCGCTGATCGAGGCCGGTCACCGCGAGGCCGGCGGCGCCGTGGCCTACGAGGGCGAGCACCTGGTGTCGCGGTTCGGCCCGGAGGACGGCCCGCACCTGCTCCTCGTCGGTCACTACGACACCGTCTGGCCGGTCGGCCGGCTCGACGCCATGCCCTACACCGACGACGGCACGACGATCACCGGCCCCGGGACGTACGACATGAAGGGCGGCCTGGTCGCCGTCGAGATGGCGCTGCGCGCGCTGCGGGCCGCCGGGGCGGCGCCGGCCCGGCAGGTGCGGCTGGTCGTCGTCGCCGACGAGGAGGTGGGCAGCCCCACGGGCAGTAGCGTCGTCGAACGTCATCTCGACGGCGCGGTCGCCGTGCTCGGCCTGGAGTCGCCGCACCCGGACGGCGCGCTGAAGAACGCCCGCCGGGGCAGCGTCCGGGTCCGCCTCGGCGTCCGCGGCCGCGAGTCGCACGCCGCACTCGACCCCGGCAAGGGCGTCTCCGCCATCGACGAGCTCATCGACCAGCTCGCGGTGGTGCGCGGCGTCGTGCCCGCCGACGGCAGCACGCTGTGCAACGTCGGCCGGATCGAGGGCGGGCGGCGCGCCAACGTCGTCGCCGGTGAGGCGTCGGCCGAGATCGGCCTGCGGTTCGCCTCGGCGGCGGCCGAGCGCACGGTGCTGGACGCCCTGGCGGCCCTGCGTCCCGTACGATCGGGCGCCGCCGTCGAGGCGACCGTGCTGTCCGCGCGGCCGACCTGGCCGGAGCGGTCCGCGGATCCGCTGCTCGACCACATCGCCGGCGTCGGGCGGCTGCTGGGCCAGCGGATCACCGGGCGGCCCGCCGCCGGCGCCGGTGACACGAACCTGCCGGGGTCGCGCGGGCTGCCCACCCTGGACGGCTTCGGCCCTCCCGGCCGGGGCGCGCACGCCGCGGACGAGGCGGTCCGGGTGACCGGCCTCGCCGAGCGGGCCGCCCTCCTCGCGGGGATCATGGCCTTTCCCCCGCCGGACGCCTCGGGGGACCGCGAGTGACCGCCCCGTCGCCGCCATACGGCACTATTGCCGCATGCCGGCTCTAACCCGCGCGGAGGCGCAGACCCGCGCCCGTCTGCTGGACGTCCGCGCCTACACCATCCACCTCGACCTGACGTGCGGGGACGAGGTGTTCCACTCCGACACCGTCGTCCGGTTCGGCGCCGAGCCGGGAAGCGAGACCTTCGCCGAGATCCGGCCCGCGCGGCTGCGCCGCGCGCTGCTCAACGGACGGGAACTCGACCCGGCGTCCCTGCGGGACGGCCGCCTGCCGCTGCCCGCCCTGGCCGCCGACAACGAGCTGCGCGTCGAGGCCGACATGCCGTACTCACGGACCGGTGAGGGCCTGCACCGGTTCACCGATCCGGCCGACGGCGAGGCGTACGTCGCGTCGCAGTGCGCCCCGGACGACGCCCCGCGGCTGTTCGCCTGCTTCGACCAGCCGGACCTGAAGGCGCCGATCGAGCTCACCGTCACCGCCCCGCCGCACTGGACGGTGCTCGGCAACGTCGCGGGCGAGAAGGAAGCGGACGGCCGCTGGCGCTTCGCCCCGACCGCGCCGATCAGCACCTACCTCGCCGCCGTCGCCGGCGGCCCCCTGCACTCGGTCCACGCCGAGCACGACGGGATCCCGCTGGGCGTCCACTGCCGGCGTTCCCTGGCGCCGTACCTCGACGCCGAGGAGATCCTGGAGATCACCCGGCGTTCCTTCGACCGGTACCACGAGCTGTTCGAGGACCGGTACCCGTTCGGGAAGTACGACCAGGTCTTCGTGCCCGAGCTGAACTTCGGGGCGATGGAGAACCCCGGCTGTGTCACGTTCCGCGACGAGTTCCTGTTCCGCTCCGCCGTCACCGACGTCGAGCGGGAGACCCGCGCCATCGTCATCGCGCACGAGATGGCGCACATGTGGTTCGGGAATCTCGTCACGATGCGCTGGTGGGACGACCTGTGGCTCAACGAGTCGTTCGCCGAGTACATGGGCTACCGGGTCGTCACCGAGACCACCCGTTTCACGACCGCCTGGACCGGCTTCACGATCGCCCGCAAGCCCGGGGGCTACGACGCGGACCAGCGCCGCTCGACCCACCCCGTCGCGGCCGAGGGCATCGACGACACCGCCGCCGCGCAGACGAACTTCGACGGCATCTCCTACTCCAAGGGCGCGTCCGTGCTGCGGCAGCTGGTCGCCTGGCTCGGCGACGAGGCGTTCTTCGCCGGCATCAACCGCTACTTCACCGACCACCGGTTCGGCAACGCCACCATGGCCGACCTGCTCGACGCCCTCGCCGCCGCGAGCGGCCGGGACGTGCACGGCTGGGCCGAACGCTGGCTGCGCACGAGCGGGGTCGACACGCTCCGCCTGCAACTGACCGAGGAGGACGGCACGCTGACCTCCGCGGCCGTCGTCCACACGGGAACGCCGGGCGACCCGCGGGCGCTGCGCCCGCACCGGATCACGGCCGCGGCGTACGACCTCGCCGACGACGGCGGGGACGGCCGCCGGCTGCGGCTCCGGGAGCGCTTCCCGATCGACCTGCCGGCGGACGCGGGTACGGACGGCGCCGCCCGCGTGCCGCTGGAGCGCCTGGCCGGCGTTCCCCGCCCCGACCTCATCGTGCTGGACGACGGGGACCTCAGCTACGCCAAGCTCCGGCTGGACGAGCGGTCCCGGCGGGCCGCCGCAGAGGCGCTGTCCACGATCGAGGACGGCCTCACCCGCGCCGTCATCTGGGACACCGCCCGTGACATGGTCCGGGACGGGGAGCTGCCCGCCGCGGAGTTCCTGGCCCTGGTCGAGGCCCATCTGCCCGCCGAACCGGACGTCAGCGTCGTCGAGGCCGTGCTCGCCTTCGGCCGGCGGCGGATCGCCGACCGTTACACGCCGCCCGCCGCGCGGCCGGCGGCTCTGGCCGCGATCGCCGGCGCCTGCCGGGAGATCCTGGCCCGCACCGCCGGCGGGCCCGCGCCGACGCCGCGCCTCGCCGCCGTCCGTGAGCTGATCCACTGCGCCGAGACGCCGGAGGCGCTCGCCGAGCTCCGGGAGTGGCTGCGGGACGAGCGCGTGCCCGGCGGCCCGGCGCTCGACCCGGACCTGCGCTGGAGCGTCCTGGCGCAGCTGTCCGCGCACGGGGCGGCGGGCGAGCCCGACATCGCCGCCGAGGTCGCGCGCGACCCCAGCGCCACCGGCCAGGAGGGCGCCGCCCGGTGCCGCGCGGCGCTCCCCGACCCGGCGGCCAAGGAAGAGGCCTGGCGGCGGCTGTTCACCGACGGCGCCCTGTCCAACCGCCTGCTGACCGCCACCGCGCAGGGCTTCTGGGGGCCGGCGCAGGCGGACCTCACGGCCGGATTCGTCGAACGCTACTTCGCGGACGTCCCGGCAGCGGGCGGGCGCGGCCCGGCGGTGGCCAGGGCGCTGGGCCGGGAGCTGTTCCCCGCCCACGCCGCCACGCCGGCCACCGTACGGGCCGCGGAGCGGTGCCTTGAGCGCGCGGACCTGACGACCGCCCTGCGCCGCGCGCTCGACGACGAGCTGGACGACCTGCGCCGCGCGCTCCGGGTCCGGGGCGGCTGACGCCGTTCCTACTGGTCCTTCGCCCCGGCGGTCTCCTTGCCGGCCGGCCGCCGGCTGTTCGAGGAGGAGCCGCCCGACGACTTCTTGGCGCCGCCGGACCGCCGGGAGCCCGAGGACTTCGTCCCGGAGGACCGGGCCGATGAGGAGCCGGACGACGACTTCGCCGAGGACGAGCCACCCGACGACGACTTCGCCGACGACCGCTTCGCCGACGATGACCTGGCGGAGGACGACTCGTCCTCGGGAGACTTGGTCACCTCGCCGTCGTGGATCTCGCCGCGCCAGCCCGCCACGTCGTCGCCCGGGTGGAGCAGCGTCTGCGACATCACGTGCCGGCGGAAGTGCTTGAGCTCGAGCCGGACCCGGCGGCCCTGCGCGCGCCACAGGTTGCCGGTCTTCTCCATGAGGCCCTGCGGGTGGTACTCGAGGACGAGCAGGACGCGGGTCAGGTTCGGCGCGAGTTCGTGGAACGTCACGGCCCCGTCCACGTGGCCCTTCTGGCCCGTGGAGCGCCAGACGATCCGTTCGTCGGGGACCTGCTCGACGATGGTCGACTCCCACGTGCGAGTGGACCAGAAGATCTTCGCCTTCCAGCGCACCTTCTCGTCGGCGAGCTGGTCGGTGCCCTCGACCTTCTTCATGAAGGACGGGAACTCCTGGAAACGGGTCCACTGGTCGTAGACCAGCCGCCGGGGCGCGCCGACGTCGACCTCTTCGATGATGTTGGTGACCTTGGTCTTCGCGGACCCGCCCGCGCCCTTCCCGTCGCTCTTGCCGAGCACCTGTCCGCCGACCTCCTTGAGCGCGGTGACCCCTCCGGCGATCGCCTTCGGCCCCAGGTCACCGCCACGGCGGGCCTCCTTGGCGACCGTCTTGACGGTGCTCCCGATCTGCTTGGTCACGGGCTTGGCGATGTTCGTGGCGCGCTTCGCCAAAGAACTTCCTGGCAGCTCGGCCATCTTCGTACCCTCTCGTTCGAAACCTTGCTTCTTTGTTGCTTTGACCGCCTTGCTTACCCGGGAAAAGACGACACATTCCCAATGCGCGGGATCAGGAATAGGTCGCGCTGTCCGGGTACCACCCTGTTACGGAACGGATGTCCCCCATAGGAGAGACCTGATATGCGCAAGAACCTCGCCGGTGCCGCGGTGAACAAGGCCGCCGAGTCCCGTCCGGACAAGAAGATCGCGCAATCCGCCGGCACGCTGAAGAACGCCCCGAAGAAAGCGGCGCAGGAAACGGTGATGAAGGGACTTCGGGCCCCGGTCGTCGGAAAGGTGCTGAAGTCGTTCGCGCTGGCCCGGCTGGTGCGGGTGCTGGGCGCGGCCGTCCGCTTCATCGGCCCGCGCGCCCTGCCGGTGGCCGCCGTCGTTCTCGCGGGCTGGTTCGTCCGCCGGCTGCGGAGGAAGTGAGCTGCTCCATCCGCCGGCGGGAGGACGCCCTCCCGCCGGCGGATTCTCGTGTTCGAGGCGGTCAGGCCTCGGGCAGGAGCGTCCCGAGCGGGCCCAGGTCGAGGTTGAGGTCCTCGGCCGTGAGCCCGAAGTGGTCCTTCAACCGCTCCATGGCCTCGTCGAGCCGCATCAGCGCCAGGCCCAGTTGCTCGACCTGATCGTCGGTGAGGCTTTCGTCCTCCTCGACCCGGCGCAGGGCCTGCTTCTCCATCAGCTGCCGGATCAGTTCGATCACGGTGAGGACCAGGGCCGCGAGGTCGTGCTCGACGGTCTCCGGGTCCGTCCGCAGCCGTTCAGTGAGGGAGGATGTCATCATATTCCTCTCGAACCGTCGTGATCAGGGCACGCAGCGACACCCGGACAAGGTCGATCTCCGCGATCGAGATGACGACGTCGCCCGCGATCACCACGCCGCCTGCGAGCAGCCGGTCCAGCAGGTCGACCAGCGCGACGCGCTCGGACGGCGGCACCCGCGGGTCCTGGCGCACCGCCACGGCGCGCTCGACGTCCTCCCCCACGCTCACGAGGTCGCGTCCAGTTCGGTGAACGAGTAGGCGGGCCAGGGACCGGTCAGCTCGATCCGCACGCCGGGCAGCCGGGCCGCCAGGTCGTCGGCCGCGGCGGCGAGGGTCTCGGCCCGGTCCTGGTCGAGCAGGTACGCCACGTTGAGGATCATCGTTCCCTCGTGGCCGGACAGGCGCGGGTCCTGCGGCGGGTGCTGCCGGCTCGCCACGGCGTACTCCGACAGCGTGGCGTGGATCTCCTGGGCCTGCTCGGCGAGCCGCCGGGACGCCTCCTCCCGGCTCTGCCGCTCCAGCCTCCGGCGGCGCAGGTAGGCCATGCCGGGCCGCTCGTCCGCGCCGTCGCCGGCGCCGGGCGGCTCCGGCGCCGCCTCGGCGGTCCCGTACGCCTTGACGCCCCACTCGACCCGGCCGACGACGCGCCCGAGGACCTCGGTGAGCTCCTCCCGCCGCTCCCGCAGCAGCTCACGGACGCGGTCGTCGTCGCGGTAGACCGTCGCGATCCGCACCGGAGCGGTGGGGGCGGTCCGCGCCACCGCGTCGACGACGTCGTGGTGTGCCCGCGCCGTCGCCTCCAGCCACTGCAGGCTCTCCAGGTTCCGCCGCAGCGCCGTCTCCCCGAACTCCTCCAGGTCGACGGTGCTCACGAGCGCGGTGAACCCGCCGTCCGCGACGGCGCGGACCGGGACGCCGGCCACGCCGGTGAGGTCGCGGAGGACGTCGGGGGCGAGGTCCTGCGCCACTCCGTACAGGTAGACGCCGGCGTCAGCCACGGTCCGCCTCCGCCTTCTCCTCCGCGGTCTTCTTCTCCGCGGCCTTCTCCTCCTCCGCGGGACTTCCGTCGCCCTTGTCCACCGCAGGGCTTCCGTCGCCCTCCTCCGCCGCGGGGCTCCGGCCGTTCCCGTCGCCGCCCTCGAGCGCGGCGAGGCGCTCGCGCAGCCGGCGGTTCTCCTCGATCACGTCGCTGTGCTTGGAGGAGAGGGTGGGGTCGTGCTCCCACCAGTCGATCCCCATCTCCTTCGCGCGGTCCACGGACGCGATCAGCAGCCGGAGCTTGATCGTCAGCAGCTCGATGTCGAGCAGGTTCACGCGGATGTCGCCCACGACCACGATCCCCTTGTCGAGGATCCGCTCGAGGATGTCGGCCAGGTTGGCCGAGGACGGCCCGTCGCTCCGCTGGGGGGAGGCGGAGCGCGAGCCGCCGGCCCACGTCACTTCTGTCATCGTTTGTCCCTATCGAACCGTCCGCGGAAGTAGCGGTCGGTCCTCCGGTATGAGAGCAGGTTGCCCTCGTCGTCGAGTTCGGCCTCGTACACGGCGAGGATGTCGTTGGTGTCCGGGATGCGGCCGGACTCCACGACCTCCACGCCGACCTTCCAGCCGTCGTCGGTCCGTTCCAGCGCGATGACGCCTTCGCTCTCGCGGCCCGTCATCTCGACGACGTGCTCGACGGCCTTACGGGCGACCTCCTCGGGGGCGAGGCCGTTCCCGCTCCGGCTGCTTCCACGGCCTCCACTCCGGCCGCCTCCGCTCCGGCCGCCTCCGGTCTGGGTGCTCTTGCTCTGGGTGCTTCTGCTCTGGGGCATGGTCACCTACCTCGGCGGGACCCCTCGGCCAGGAGGTTCACCAGTTCGTCCTCCCGGCGGGCGGCCTCCTCCTCGCTGATCTCGCCGGCGTCACGCGCCTCGGCCACCTCTTCGAGCAGGCGGACGATGCGCTGGGGGTCGTACAGCTGGCGCTCGGCCTGTTCCTGTACCTGCTCGGCGAGCCATACGACCCCCCGTACCGGAGCCAGCGGCAGCAGCACCAGCCCGGTGAAGAGTCCCATGTCAGGTCTCCTGGCCGACGAAGTCGTACGGCGGCAGGGGCCCGGCGACGCGCAGGTGGATGCGTCCGTCGATCTCCTTGCCGACCTGGTCGACGATCTTCTCGAACTCCTCGCGCTCCTTGCGGTCGATGAGGAACCCGGCGTCCAGGACGTCGTCCTCACGGGACAGCTCGTGCTGCGCGACCGCGGTGGCGCGGGGCGCCAGGGCGTCGAGGAGTCCCTGCCCGTCGTTCTCGCGGCGGCGGGTGAATGCCTGGGCGATGAGCTCACCGAGGCGTACGCGGTCGTAGTAGGCCGCGTCCTCCGGAAGCTCGCGGACCCGCTGGTTGAGCTCGGCGATCTCCGGCTCCTCCTGGACCATCTCGCGCAGCACGGCGTCCTCGACGTACCGCGCCTTGATCCGCACCTCGACCTGCCCGCGCAGGGGCTCGAGCTGCTCGACGAACGTGTCCTCGTGGGGGCTGAGGAGCTCTTCGACGACCGCGTCCCGGTCGGTCAGCGCGCCACCGAAGCGGAAGGGCAGGACGGTCCCGCCCGCCTCGACGATCGCCTGGAGGACGCCCTGATGGGCCATGAGGTCGTCGCGCGTGCCGAGGGGCCGGTCGGCGGCCAGGTCGCTCACCAGGGCGGCGCAGCGGCCGTGCGTGACGAGCGAGACCTCCTGCCCGTCGATCCCCTTGAGCTGCCCGGGGATCTCTGCGCCGGCGTCGGTGACGCCGTAGACGTACTGCACGGTCACTTACTCCTCCTCGTCGTCGTTGTCGTTCTTCTTGCTGCGGGACCCGGCCTTCTCCTTGTCCTGCTGGCCGCGGCCGAGGGAGTCGCGGAGCGTCTCACCGGCGCCCTGCAGCGCGCCCCTGGTCTTGCGCTTGGCGCCGCTCTCCGTCATCTGGCCGATCATCTGGGGGAGGCCCGCGCTGGAGCCGTCGTTGGCGATGTCGAGGCGGTTGCATGCCTCGGCGAACCGCAGGTAGGTGTCGACGCTGGCGATGACGACGCGTGCGTCGATGCGGAGGATCTCGATGCCGATGAGGGACACCCGGACGAAGGCGTCGATGACGAGGCCCTTGTCGAGGATCAGCTCGACGACGTCGGCGAGACCGCCGCCACCACCACCGGAGGACTGCTGTACCGGAGCGCCACGCTGGGCTATCTGCCCGCTGCCCATGTTCCATTCCCTTCTTCGATGGTCCGGCCGGAACCGGTACCCGCGGTTCGGCCGGCGTTGGTCAGCGGCTACCCGCACAAATCACCTCCAAACAGACAGGGGGTCTACGGCGTCCGTAACCAACGCCCGAGGTCACCGGGCATGTCGGCGCCGTGGTCGACGGAGCGGATGCGGCCTTGCACAACGCGTAGGAATGGAGCACCTGAACACCCGAAAACTGTCACGCAGTGTTGACGGGCGGCCACGATCCGGCAGATCTTCCGGTCGCCGAAATTCCCGTGGGTTCCGCCACCGCGGCGGCTCGGGGAAGATATCGGACAGTGCTCGCCGTCCCGGATGGAGTAACGGATGACCGCCCTGCTGATCCTGCACCAGGACGACGACGTGGCCCTGGCCACCGAGGATCTCGCGGCGGGGACGCCCGTCCGTGACGGTCTGGCCGCCCGGGACGACGTGCCGCGCGGCCACAAGGTCGCGCTGCGCGACCTGCCCCCCGACGCCCCGGTGCGCAAGTACGGCCAGGTCATCGGCTTCACGACGCGTCCGGTGACCGCCGGGGAGCACGTGCACACCCACAACCTCGGCTTCCAGCGGTTCGACCGGGAGTACGAGTTCGGTGTCGCCGTCCGCCCCGAGGAGAGGGTGCCCGTGGCGGAGCGGGCGACCTTCGACGGGATCGTCCGGCCCGACGGCCGCGTGGCGACCCGCAACCACATCGGCGTCCTCACCGCGGGGACCGGCTCGGTGACGGTCGCCCGGCGGATCGCCGAGCGGTTCCGCCGGCAGGAGGGCGTGCCCGGACTCCTCGACGCCCACCCGGCCGTCGACGGGGTGGTCGCGCTGCCGCACGGTCTCGGCGGCGGAACACCCGGCGAGGAGGGCGAGGAGGCCGCCGTGCTGCGGCGCACGCTCCGCGGGTACGCGCGCCACCCGAACTTCGCCGGATTCCTCCTCCTCGGCGCCGGCCGCGAACTCGACGAGGCGCGGTCCCTCCTCGATGAGTGGGGCGTCGGCGCGGACACGCCCGTCACGGTGATGGGGGTCCAGGACCTCGGCGGCGTCCGGGCGGCGGTCGCCGAAGGGGTGGCCCGGATCACGGACCTGCTGCCCGCGGCGGACGCCGTCCGCCGGCGGCCCGTGCCGGCCTCCGAGCTCGTCCTGGCGATGGAGTGCGGCGGCTCGGACGGCTACTCCGGCATCACCGCCAACCCCGCCCTCGGCGCCGCCGCGGACCTGCTGATCCGGCACGGCGGCACCGCGGTGTTCGGCGAGACACCGGAGATCTACGGGGCCGAGCACCTGCTCGCCCGGCGGGCGGTCAGCCGTGCCATCGGGGAAAAGCTTGTCCGGCGGATCCGCTGGTGGGAGGACTACACCGCCCGCCACGGCGGCTCGATGGACAACAACCCCTCCCCCGGCAACAAGGCCGGCGGCCTGACCACCATCCTGGAGAAGTCGCTCGGCGCGGCCGCCAAGGGCGGCCAGTCCAACCTGGCCGACGTCGTGGAGTACGCCGAGCCGGTCACCGCCAAGGGCCTGGTGTTCATGGACACGCCGGGCTACGACCCGGTCAACGCGACCGGGATGGTCGCCGGGGGCGCGCACGTGCTGTGCTTCACGACCGGCCGCGGGTCGGTGTTCGGGTGCAAGCCGGCGCCGAGCCTGAAGCTCGCCACGAACACGCCGCTGTACGAGCGGATGACCGGCGACATGGACCTCAACTGCGGCCTGATCGCCGACGGCGAGTGCGACGTCGCCGAGATGGGCCGGCGGATCTTCGACCTGATCCTGGCCACCGCGTCCGGCCGCCGCACGCGCAGCGAGGAGCTCGGCTTCGGCGACGAGGAGTTCGTGCCCTGGCGGCTCGGCGCGGTGATGTGACACGGCCCGCACGGAGCGACCGGCTCAGATCTCGGTTTCGACACCGATCAGAAGAGTGCCTTGGAGCGCCCTTTACCTGTTCTGTACCTTTGCTGCTCCGATCGAAACAGTACAGAGACGGGGATAGATGGACTTTCAGACGTTCCAGGCGCAGCAGCGGCTGCTGATCCGCCAGCGCGTGCGGCTGATGGTGAACCAGTACGAGGTGCACGCCGCGAACCCCGACGGCTCCGAGGGCGAGCTCGTCGCCTTCGCGCAGCAGAAGCGCCTGGCGTTCAAGGAGCAGGTCACCTTCTACAGCGACGACCGCAAGGAGCAGCCGCTCTTCGGTTTCAAAGCCCGGCAGCGCATCGACCTCGGCGCGACGTACGACGTCACCGACCCGGGCGGGCAGCCGATCGGCAGCTTCCGCAAGGACTTCAAGGCCTCGCTGCTGGCCTCCACCTGGCACCTGGAGCAGCCGAACCTCGGCGTGACCACCGGCTCGGAGCGCAGCAAGTTCGTCGCCATCCTGCGCCGCGTCTGGAACTTCGTGCCCTACGTGGACAGCCTCCCGTTCGCCTGGCCGTACCACTTCGACTTCGCCGCGAACGGGCAGGAGACCTTCTCGGTGGACAAGAAGTTCGCGCTGCGCGACAAGTACGCCGTCGACATCAAGGACCCGCGCCTGGACCGCCGTCTGGTCATCGCCCAGGCGGTCGCGCTGGACGCCCTCCAGCACCGCTGATCCCCGGGGTTCCGCGGCCTCGGACGGCCCGGCGGCGACGGACGCCGCCGGGCCGCGTTCATCTCCCCGTGCTCTCGAAGTAGCGCAGGACGGCGGCGACGCGGCGGTCGGTGTGCTCGGTCGGCCGCAGGTCCAGCTTGGCGAAGATGTTGCGGATGTGCTTGTGCACCGCGCCCTCGGTCACGACCAGGCGCTGGGCGATGGCGACGTTGCCGAGCCCCTCGGCCATGAGCGCCAGCACGTCGCGTTCGCGCGGGGTCAGCCGGTCCAGCGGGTCGTCGGCGCGCCGGTGTGCGAACAGCTGGGCCACGAGCTCCGGGTCGATGGCCGTACCGCCCTCGGCGACCCGGTGCAAGGCCTCGAGGAACCGCTCGACCCGCCCGACCCGCTCCTTGAGCAGGTAGCCGACGCCGTTCGTGCCCTCGGCGAGCAGGTCGGTGGCGAAGCTCTCCTCGACGTAGGCCGACAGCACGAGGACGGCGAGCTTCGGGTGGCGGCGCCGCGCCGCCACCGCCGCCTTGATGCCCTCGTCGGTGTGCGTGGGCGGCATGCGCACGTCGACGATGGCGATGTCGGGCGGCGTCTCGTCGACGGCGGCGAGGAAGGCGTCCGGCGTGTCCACGGCGGCCACGACCTCGAACCCCTCCCCGCGCAGCAGCAGTTCGAGCCCCGCGCGGAGCAGGGCGTCGTCCTCCGCGATCACAACACGCACGGCAACTCCACCTCGAGTACGGTCGGCCCGCCCGGCGGGCTGGACAGGGTCACGTGTCCGTCGTAAGCCTCGACCCGGCGGCGGATGCCGACGATGCCGCTTCCGGCGCCCTCCTCCGCGCCGCCGCGCCCGTCGTCCTCGACGCGGACGCACAATCGGTCCCGCGTCTGGCGCACCTCGACGGCCGCGTGCCGGGCGTGACTGTGCTTGGAGATGTTGGTGAGCGCCTCGGCGACGACGAAGTACGCGGTCGCGTCGACGGACGCCGGCCGCGAGCCCGGGACGTCGGCCGACACGCGGCAGGGCACGGCGCACCCGGCGGCCAGCGCGGCCAGCGCGCCGCCGAGGCCCCGCTGTTCGAGCACGGGCGGGAGGATGCCGCGGACGACCGCGCGCAGTTCGGCGAGCGCCTGCTCGGCCGCCGACTGCGCCTGCTCCAGGGCGCCGTCCGCGAGGGCGGGGTCGTGCTTCAGCGCCCGCCGCGCGGCGCCCAGCAGGACGGTGACGCCGACGAGGCGGTTCTGCGTGCCGTCGTGCAGGGAGCGCTCGATCCGCCGCAGTTCGGCGGTGTGGGCGTCGAGGGCGGCGGCGCGCGTCGCGGTCAGCTCCGCGACCCGCGCGGACAGGTCGAGGCCCGGATGCGGCGCGAGCAGGCGCCTGCCGGGCCTGGCCTGCAGCCGGGCCATCGCCGGCCCCAGGCCGACCAGGATCGCCACCCATCCGGCGCCCAGGGAGACGCTGGACACCATTCCGGTCCATCCGCCGGCCGGGATGCCCACCGAGGTGGTGACCGTGCCGGGCGGCAGCGCCCACATGTAGAGCGGGCGGGTGAGGTCCTCGATCGCCAGCAGCGGCAGCAACGCGCCGAACAGGCCGAGGGCGAACCCGAACACCGCGTGAACGAACAGCCAGCGCAGGTCGCGCGGTGTCGCCGGGTCCCTGGCGGCGGCGCGGAGGCGGGCGGACCAGCCGCCCGGCCACGGGTCGTACGGGCTGATGACCTCCTCACCCCACCGGCTCAGCCGCTGGCGCTCCCGGTCGGCGACCGCGCGCACGGCGGCGAGCGCCCACGGCAGCAGCGGCAGCCCGACGCCGACGAGGCAGAGAGCGCCGACGACGATCAGCACCAGTGCGGTGAGCAGGGCGAGGACCGCGGTGCCCAGGCCGCCGACCAGCCGCGCGAGCGCGTCGATCGGGTCGCGCAGCGCGCGCACGACCGCGCCGTCGTTCCCATCCGGCATCCGACTCCTCCTCACGATCAGTGGCCACCTTATGGCTAATCGCAGTGGTCGGTGGCGTTACACCCGAAAAGTGGTGCCTGCTGTACCACGACCGGGTAGTGCGTGGGATCGCCGCAGGTCACGGCCGTCCGTAGCGTCGGAGTCGACCTTGAAGGAGGACCCATGACGAACGACCCTTACCGGCTCACCCGGCCCGAGACCGGCCCCGGCGCCCCGGACCGGAGCGGCGGCATCGGCGCGTGGCGCACGCTTCTCTGGACCGTCCTGGTGGTCAGCGCCGCCGGGAACGCCGTGACCTCGATGAGCCGGCTGCCGATCGCGGTGAGCCTGTCCTTCGGCGTCGTGACCATCCTGTGCATCGCCGGGCTGCTCGCCGACTGGTCCCGGCGGAGGCGGGCGTGAGGATGCGCGAATCTGCCGGCGTCCGGCCCGCGGCCCCGGGCGTGGCGGGCCACGCGGCCGGCCTGCGGCCCGGGCCACCGGACGTGGTCATCGGCCTGGACCGCGTCACGAAGGTGCACCGCGCCGGCGCGACGGCGGTCACCGCGCTCGACGACGTGTCGCTCACCGTCCCCCGCGGCACGTTCCTCGCGGTGATGGGGCCGTCCGGGTCCGGCAAGAGCACGCTGCTGCAGGTCGCCGCCGGGCTGGACACCCCGACGTCGGGCACGGTCACGGTCGGCGGCACGGACGTCTCCCGCCTCGGCGAGGCCCGGCGCACCGTGCTCCGCCGGGACCGGATCGGCTTCGTGTTCCAGGGGTACAACCTGCTCCCGGCGTTCACCGTCGAGCAGAACATCACCCTCCCGCTGCGCCTGGCCCGCCGGGCCCCGGACGGGGAGTGGATCCGCGCGCTGGTCGACCGCACCGGCCTGGACGGGGTCCTGCACCGGCGCCCCGCGGAGCTGTCCGGCGGGCAGCAGCAGCGCGTGGCGATCGTCCGGGCGCTGGCCGCGCGGCCCGACATCGTGTTCGCCGACGAGCCGACCGGGGCGCTGGACGTCCGCAGCTCCGGGCAGGTCCTCACGCTGCTGCGCGAGATCGTCGACGAGCTCGGCCAGACCATCGTGATGGTCACCCACGACCCGGCCGCGGCGGCCCGCGCCCACCGGGCCCTCATCATGGCCGACGGCCGGATCGTGGACGTGCTTCACGACCCCGCGGCACCGGCGCTCGCCGCCCGCCTCACCTCGCTCGGAGGCCGCTGATGCTCCGGATGTCCCTTCTGCTGGCCCGCGGCCGGCTCGGCGCGCTGGTCGCCATCGTCTGCGCGGTGCTGGGCGGGTCGGCGTTCCTCACGGCCACGGGCGTACTGGCGGAGTCCGGCCTGCGCTCCCACCTGCCGGTCGAACGGCTCGCCGGAGCGGACGTCGTCGTCGCCGCCCGGCAGTCGGTCGCGCAGGACGAGGACCTGCCCGAGCCGCTGCCCGAGCGGGCGGCGGTCCCGGCACGGCTGGTCGCCTCACTCGGGGCACTGCCCGGCGTCGCCTCCGCGATCGGCGACGTGAGCCTGCCCGCCGCCGTCGTCGGCCCGGGCGGCGCGGTCGTCGGCGCCGGTGACCCGCGCACCGCCGGGCACGGCTGGTCGTCCCGGACGCTGCCCGGACCCGGTTCCCTCCACGGCACTCCCCCGGCCGGTCCCGGGGACGTGGCGCTCGATGCGGCCACCGCCGCGCGCGCCGGCGTCCGGCCCGGCGACCGGGTGACGGTCGTGGCCGCCGGACGGCGGAACGGCTACCGGGTGTCCGCCGTCGTCGGCGGCCCGGCGGGCGTCTACTTCGACGACGCCGTCGCGGCCTCGCTGGCGGGCCGGGACGCCGGGCCGAAGCGCGGAACGGTCGACCTCGTGGCGCTGCGCGCCGCGCCCGGCACCGACCCGGGCGCCCTGGCCGCGCGCGTCCGCAGTGCCCTCCGCGCGGACGGCCGCGGCGACCTCACGGTGGCGGCGGGCGGGGCGCGGGGTGACGTGGAGCAGCCCGGCGGGATGACGGGCCGGGCCCTGCTGTTCGCGCTCGCCGGTTCGATCGCCGGGGTCGTCCTAATGATCGTCGGCTTCGTCGTCGCGGGCGCGCTGTCGGTGGCGATCGCCGGGCAGCGCCGCGACCTGGCCCTCCTGCGGGCCGTCGGCGCCACGCCCCGGCAGGTCCGCCGCCTCATCGCCACGCAGACCGGAGTGATCGCGCTGTTCCCCCTGCCGTTCGGCGTGGCGCTCGGATACGTCCTCGCCGGCCGGTTCGGCGGCATGCTGGCCGGGCACGGCGTGCTGCCGGGCCGCCTGCCGCTGTCCTGGAGCCCGCTGCCGGGCCTCGCGGCGGTCCTGCTGCTGTCCGCCGTGGTGCGCGTGTCTGCGCTGGCCGCCGCGTTCCGTACGTCACGGATGCCGGCGACCGAGGCGGTCGCCGAGTCCCGGGCCGAGCCCCGCACGCCGTCGGCCGTGCGCACCCGCATCGGGCTCCTGCTCATCGCCGGTGCGATGACGCTCGGGGCCGTTCCGCTCTTCCTCCGCACCGCCGAGGCGACGGTCGCGACCGGCTCGGCCAGTCTGCTGGCGGTCATCGGCCTCGGCCTCGCGGGCCCGTCCCTCGTCCGGCGCGGCAGCGGCGCGCTGCTGCGGCGGCTGCCGCCCCGTACGTCGCCGGCGACCTGGCTGGCGGTCGGCAACGGCCACGGCTACGCCCTCCGGGTCGGCGGCGCGGTCACGGCGCTCGGCATGGCCGTCGCGTTCACGCTGAGCTACGCGCTGACGCAGACCACGCTGATGACCGCGACCACCCACCAGGCGAGGGCCGCGACGCACGCCGACGTCGCGGTCACCGCCCCCGCGCTCGGCGGGGTCCCCGCGAACCTCGCCGGCGAGATCCGTACGGCGCCGGGCGTCGCCGCCGTCGTGCCGGTCGGCACGACGACCGTCCTGTGGCCGCACCGGGAGGACGGCGCGAACGCCGTCGCGGCCTACCGCGCACTCGTCACCGGGCCGGACACCCCGGCCGTCCTGGACCTGGGACGGCGCGACGGTGACCTGAGGCGGCTGAGCGGCGCCACCATCGCGGTCAGCAGGACCACCGCCTTCGCCCGGGGCGCCGAGGTCGGCGACCGCGTCACCGTGCTCCTGGGCGACGGGACGCGGGCCACCGCCGAGATCGTCGCGACGTACGACCGCAGCCTCGGCTTCGGCGACGTCGTCGTCTCCCGCGACCTGGCCGCCGGCCACACGACGACCGGCCTGGCGGACCGGCTGCTGGTCCGCGCGGCCCCGGGGCGAGCCGAGGTGGTCCGGCGTTCACTCGCGGCGCTCACCGCGCGGGAGCCGGGCGTACGGGCCGGCGACGCGCGCGGCGCCATCGAGAAGGCGCCGACGCCCCCGGAGGTGTGGGTGAACGTCGTCGTCCTCGCCGTACTCCTGGGGTACGTCCTGCTCGCGGTGGCGAACCGCCTGGCGGCCGCCGCGGCGCAGCGCCGCGACGAGTTCACCGCGCTCCGGCTGATCGGCGCCACTCCCCGGCAGATCGTCGGGATGGTACGGCGCGAGGCCGCGCTGGTCGCGGCGGCGGCCGTCGGCGCGGGCGTCGCGTTGTCGGCGGTGCCGCTGGCCCTGCTGGGCGCCGGCTTCCTCGGCCGCCCCTGGGCCGCCGGGCCGATCTGGCTCCTGCCGGCCGCCGCGGCCACGGTCGCGCTGATCGCCTGGCTCGCCACCGAGCTCCCGGTCCGCGGCGCGCTGCGCGCCGCCCCGGCGAACGTCCTGGCCCAGCGCTCCTGACCTCTCGGTCCGCGCCGAGGATTCTGGTGGCGGGCGCCACCAGAATCCTCGGCGGTGACCGGCGTTGTGGTTTCACGCACCTTCAGATGGGCGGGTGACTCCCCAGGCCGCCTCGATCATCTGGAAGATCTCGTCCACCGCGGTCTCCGGATCGGGCGCCTCGCGGGCCAGCGAGAAGGCGTCGATCACGAACCTCGCGATCGTCCGGCAGGCCGTCGTGGTCCGCGCCAGGCCGAGATCGGCGGCGATGGCCGTCGCCAGCGACTCCGTGTGGCGCAGCCGCATCGACTCCTCGTACTGCCGCAGGGCGGGTGATCCGTCGATCATGCGCCAGATGGGGGCGGCGCCGTCCCCGGTGCAGTGGCGCACCAGGGCCTGGATCTCGCGGCGCAGCGCGAGGATGAGCGGCTCGTGCGGCGCCCGGCCGGTGACCGCCTGCGTGAGGCGATGCTCGAAGTCCTCGTCCTGCTCGAACACCAGGGCCTCTTTCGAGGCGAAGTGGGAGAAGAGCGTGGTGACGGCGACGTCGGCCTCGGCGGCGACGTCACGGATGCCCACCGCGTCGTACCCGTGCTCCAGGAAGAGCCGCAGCGCGGTGTCGGCGATCTTCTGGCGGGTCGCGGCCTTCTTACGCTCCCGGCGTCCGGTCGGCACGGTCACGCCGTGATGCTATCAGGTACGAAGCCGTAACCGTTCCAAAACACTAACGGTTAGTGCTACGGTCGGCCGCATGAGGAAAGTGAGTTTCGCCGAGTTCGGCGGTCCGGAGGTGCTGCGCCTCGTCGACGCCGAGGAGCCCCACGCGGGCCCCGGTCAGGTGCGCGTCGCCGTGCGGGCGGCGGGCGTGAACCCCGTCGACTGGCGCATCCGTGAAGGCCAGATGCAGAAGGTCCGTCCGATCGAGCTGCCCGCAGGAGTCGGGCTGGACGCCGCCGGGGTGGTGGACGAGGTCGGCGCGGACGTCGAAGGGGTCGCGGTCGGTGACCGCGTGTTCGGCGAAGGGTCGAGCACCTACGCCGAGTTCGCCGTGCTCTCGGCCTGGGCGGAAATGCCCGAGGGCCTGACGTTCGAAGAGGCCGCCGGGTACCCCTCCGTGGTGGAGACCGCGCTGCGCGTCATCCGCGAGGTCGGCGTGCGGCCCGGGCAGACGCTGCTGGTCAGCGGCGCGTCCGGAGGAGTCGGATCCGCGGTGCTGCAGATCGCCCGCGACCGCGGCATCACCGTGATCGGCACGGCCGGGGCCGCGAACCAGGACTACCTGCGCAGCCTGGGCGCCGTCGCCACCACGTACGGCGAGGGCTGGGTCGAGCGGGTGCGGCGGCTCGGCCGGGTCGACGCGGCCCTCGATCTGGCCGGCTCGGGCGTGATCCGCGAGCTCGTCGAGCTGACCGGGGATCCGCGGAAGGTGGTCTCCATCGCCGATCTCAGGGCGCCGGAGCTCGGCGCCCGGTTCTCCGGCGTGGCCGGGAGCATGCCGGAGGCGCTCGCCGAGGCCGCCCGCCTCATCGCGCGGGGACGGCTCCACATCCCGGTCGAGAGGTCGTACCCGCTCGCCGATGCCGCGGCGGCGCACATCGACAGCCAGGCCGGCCACACGCGCGGGCGCCGGGTCATCATCATCTGAGCCGCTCCCCGCCCTCCGGTGAAGGGCGCACGGTCGTCGTGAACCTTCCGTGACAGGACATCGTTGACGGGGTGACGGTGGCGCTCCTAACCTGCTACCGACCGGTCGGTATGTAGGCGGAAGGTCCGTGATGTTCGCCAGCACGATGCAGGAGTTCCCCCTCACCGTCTCCGCGATCCTGCGGCACGGCGCCCGCGTGTACGGCGGGAGCGAATGCGTGACCTGGGCCGGCGGCGGCGAGCCGCGCCGGGCGTCGTACCGGCAGGTCGCGGCGAACGCCGAGCGGCTCGCCGCGGCCCTGACCAGGCTCGGCGTGCGCGCGGGCGACCGGGTGGCGACCTTCTGCTGGAACAGCCAGGAGCACCTGGAGGCGTACTTCGCCGTCCCGGGGATGGGCGCGGTGCTGCACACGCTGAACATCCGGTTGTTCCCCGACCAACTGGCGCACATCATCGGGCACGCCGAGGACCGGTTCGTCATCGTCGACGACACGCTCGTCCCGCTGCTCGCCCGCGTCGCCGGGCGGCTGCCCACGGTCGAGGCGTTCATCGTCGTGGGCGACGGCGACGCGTCCGCGCTGGGCGACGCGCGGGTGCTGCGCTACCGCGAGCTGCTGGCGGCCGAGGAGCCCGGGTTCGACTGGCCCGAGCTGGACGAGCGGTCGGCCGCGTCGATGTGCTACACCAGCGGCACGACGGGTGACCCGAAGGGCGTGGTCTACTCCCACCGCTCGACGTTCCTGCACGCGATGGCGGCCATGTCGGCGTCGCTGATGGGCATCACCGAGGCGGACCGCGTGCTCGCCATCGTCCCGATGTTCCACGTCAACGCCTGGGGCCTGCCGTACGCCGCGTTCCTGTCCGGCGCCACGCTGCACATGCCGGGCCCGTTCCTCCAGCCGGAGCACCTGACCGCGTTCATCGCGGCGGAGCGCAGCACCGTCTCCTCGGCGGTGCCGACGATCTGGAGCGCGATCCTCAACTACGGCGCCGACCACGAGCTCGACCTGTCCTCGCTGCGGTCCGGCACCTCCGGCGGCGCCGCCGCGCCCCGCGCGCTCCTGGAGGGTTTCGAGCAGCGGTACGGCCTTCGGATCATCCAGGGCTGGGGCATGACCGAGACCAGCCCGCTCGGCGGCATGGCCTTCCCGCCGCCCGGCGTCGCGCCGGGCACGGCCGAGGACGTCGACTGGCGCCTCAAGTCGGGCCGCGTGGCGGCGGGCGTGGAGATGCGGATCGTCGACCCGGCGGGCGAGGAGCTACCCTGGGACGGCGAGTCCGTCGGCGAGATCGAGGTGCGCGGGCCGTGGATCACCGGCTCGTACCACCGCGACCCCGCGCCGGAGAAGTTCCACGACGGGTGGCTGCGCACGGGCGACATCGGCACCATCGACGACCGCGGCTTCTTCCAGATCACGGACCGCGCCAAGGACGTGATCAAGTCCGGTGGTGAGTGGATCTCCTCGGTCGAGCTGGAGAACCACCTGGTCTCCCACCCGGCGGTGCTCGAGGCGGCGGTGATCGGCATCCCGGACCCGCGCTGGGACGAGCGTCCGCTGGCCTTCGTCGTCCTGCGCGACGGCGCCTCGGCGACCGCGGCGGAGCTGGCCGGCTTCCTGGCCGGCAAGGTCGCGCGCTGGCAGGTGCCGGAGAACTGGGCGTTCGTCGAGGAGATCCCCAAGACGACGGTCGGCAAGTTCGACAAGAAGCCGCTGCGCGCCCGCTACCGCGCCGACGAGGTCAAGGTCGAACGCCTCTGACGCCTCCGCCGCAGCGGAACCGGGGCGACCTCACCCGCCGGCGAGATCGCCGCCGGTAGGTCCGCTCACCGGTCGCGCAGGCGCCTGCTGCGCCCCTGCAGTTCGTCGATCAGCTCGGACGCCTGGGCCTTGGACAGGTTCTCCGGCACCTCTTCGCCCGCCTCGCGGGCGAGCGTGCGCAGGTAGGACTCCTGCGGTCCGGTCATCGGCTCGTCCCCCGTCGCCCAGTCCTGCGGGTCCTTCTCCGCCGGCCGTTCCGTCATGGCCCCTCCTTCGGTCATCGAACTCAGGTTCGAGGCAGTACCCCTCTTCCGAGGAGGGAAACGGCAGGTCAGGGGTGCGATGGTGGAGTGAGCGGCCGCCAGGAGATCGGCGTGGACAGGACCATCGCCGAGCTCGTCTCGCCGTGCGAGGCGAGCCGGACCAGGATGCGCTCGAGCTCGGCGACCGAGGTGGTGGCGACCAGGACCATGGAGCACACGTCCCCGGTGAGCCGCGACACCTGCAGCACCTCGGGAAGGTCGTCGAGCAGTTCGGGATGCACCGTGATGCAGCGGGCGCCGTAGCACTTCATGCGGACCTGGGCGACGACGGGGAAGCCGGCCGCCGCCGGGTCGACGCGGGCGTGGTAGCCGGTGATCACTCCGGCGTCCTCCAGCCGGCGGACCCGCTGGGCGACCGTCGGCGCGGACAGGTGCACCCTGCGGGCGAGCTCGTTGTACGAGAGGCGGGCGTCCTCCTGGAGCGCCCCGAGGAGCGCCCAGTCCACCGCGTCGAGGTCCGGTTTCACGGTCGTAAGCCTAACCGCCCGATTCGGTGGCGTTCGTAAGAAAACAGCGGCTTCACGCCCTCCACCGCCCCTTGGATGTCCGAATCGTCCTTAACAGAATGGTCGGTGCCCCGAGTGACGAAGGAGGTTCGAAGTGACGGCCGAAGCACTGTCCGGCTGCCCGGTCCTGCACTCCGCCGACGAGCCCAGGCTCGACTTCGGCGGCACCACGCCGTACGAGGACTACGTCCACGCCGCCACGCTGCACGACCTCCAGCGGCCGGTCACCGACGAGCCGCTGGAGAGGTCGTTCCTCGTGGTCACCCAGGTCATGGAGCTGTACTTCGGCCTGCTGGCCTTTGACCTGAAGTACGCCCGCGACCGGCTCGCCGAGGACGACGTCCGCTCGGCCACGGCCGCGCTGCGGCGCTGCGTCCTGCACGTGAAGGCGCTGCGGGCCGCCTGGCTGCCGATCGCGCGGATGACGCCACGGGAGTTCAACGCCTTCCGCGACGCGCTCGGCGAGGGCTCCGGGTTCCAGTCGGCGGCGTACCGGCACGTGGAGTTCCTGCTCGGCGAGAAGTCCGCGTCGATGCTCGTCCCCCACCGGTCGGTGCCCGCCCAGCACGCCGAGCTGGCGCGCGCGCTCGCCGAGCCCGGCGTGTACGACGCGGCGCTCGCGCTGCTCGCCCGGCGCGGGCACGGGGTCCCGGACGACGTGCTGAACCGCGACCTCACCCGCCCGTACACCCCGTCCCCCGCCGTTGAGGAGGTCTGGGCGAAGATCTACGCTACCGACGACGGCGAACCGGTCCGGCTCGGCGAGGCGCTGACCGACGTCGCCGAGGAGTTCACCGGCTGGCGGCACGACCACCTGATGGCCACCCGCCGCGCGATGGGTTCCAAGCCTGGGACCGGCGGCTCCGCCGGAGTGTCCTGGCTGGAGAAGCGCGCCCGCCGGGACCTGTTCCCGGAGCTGTGGACCGCCCGTTCCCACGTCTGAAGGATCACCTTGATGGACCTGACCGCACGCGCCGCCGAGCTGGACGCCGAGGATCCCCTCGCGCACCTGCGCGCGGAGTTCGACCTCCCGCCCGGCACCGTGTACCTCGACGGCAACTCCCTCGGCGCCCCGCTCCGGCGCGTCGCCGACCAGCTGCAGCGGGTCGTCCGCGAACAGTGGGGCGGCCGGCTCATCCGGTCATGGTCGGAGGGCTGGTGGGAGGCGCCCCGCCGGGTGGGCGAGCGGATCGCGCCGCTGCTCGGCGCCGCGCCCGGTCAGGTCGTGGTCGCCGACTCGACCAGCGTCAACGTCTTCAAGGCGCTGGTCGGCGCCGTACGGCTCGCGCCCGGCAGGAGCGAGATCGTCGTCGACGCGGCCACCTTCCCGACGGACGGCTACATCGCGACGTCGGCCGCCGAGCTGACCGGCCGCGTCCTGCGCACCGCGGACATCGACGACCTCCCGGCGGTGCTCGGCGACCGCACCGCGGTCGTGCTGCTCAACCACGTCGACTACCGCACGGGCCGGTTGCACGACATGGCCGCCGTGACGGCGCGCGTGCACGCGGCCGGCGCGCGCGTCGTGTGGGACCTGTGCCACAGCGTCGGCGTGCTCCCGCTCACCCTCGACGCGCTGGGCGTCGACCTCGCGGTCGGCTGCACCTACAAGTTCCTGAACGGCGGCCCGGGCGCGCCCGCCTTCCTGTACGTGCGGCGCGACCTGCAGGAGGCGTTCGACCAGCCGCTGTCCGGCTGGGGCGGGCACCGGGAGCCGTTCGCCATGGCCCCGGACTACGTTCCCGCCGAGGGGATCGAGCGCGGCCGCTGCGGCACTCCGGACATCCTGTCCCTGCTCGCCCTGGAGTCCGCCCTGGAGGTGTGGGACGGCGTGGCCCTGGCCGACGTACGCGCCAAGGGCCTGTCGCTGACCGGCTTCTTCATCGAGTGCGTGACGGAGCTCCCGGCGCCGGGCACGGTCGAGGTGCTGACCCCCGGGGACGAGCGGCGCGGCCACCAGGTCTCCCTCCGCCACCCCGATGCCGAGGCTGTCATGACGGAGCTGATCGCCCGTGAGGTCATCGGCGACTTCCGCGCCCCCGACGTCCTGCGCTTCGGCTTCGCCCCGCTGTACGTCACCCACGCCGACGCCCTCCACGCCGCCCGGACCCTGGCGGACGTCCTCGGGTAGCGGCCTCAGATGATGGCGGTGGTGGCCTCGTCGTCGATGAGGCGCAGCCAGCGGTAGCCGTAGCCGGCCAGCTCGATCTCCCGGCCGAGGTCGGTGGCCGGCGCGTCGCCGAACATCTGGCGGATCCGCTCGACCCCGGTCAGGTCCAGGTCGTCCGGCAGCTTGACGCGCACCGGGTCGGCCGAGACGTTGTGCAGGGTGACGACGCGGCCGTCCCGCCACCGGTACGCGAGGCCGAGCACGCGCGGGTCGCCGACGTCGAGGACGTCCCACTCGCCCCAGCCGAACTCCGGGCACTCGCGCCGGACGCGGATCGCGCGGGCCGTCCACGAGGACAGCGAGTCCGGGTCGTGGCGCTGGGAGACGACGTTGACCTCGCGGAAGCCGTACTCGCGGTCGGCGAGGACGGGCCGGTAGACCTCTTCGGCCGGTGAGAACCCGCCGTTCGGGCGGGCGGACCACTGCATGGGCGTACGGACGGCGAGACGGCCGTTCAGGGACAGGTCCTCCCCCATGCCGATCTCGTCGCCGTACAGGAGGACCGGTGTGCCGGGCAGCGCGAGGGTGAGCGCGAGGACGAGGCGGATCCGGCGCGGGTCGTTGCCGAGCATGGGCGCGAGCCGCCGCCGGATGCCACGCCCGTACACGCGGTGGGTCTCCTCGGGCGCGAAGGCGGCGAAGATCTCGTCGCGCTCGGACTCGCCGAGCAGGCCGAGGTTGAGCTCGTCGTGATGGCGGCAGAAGTTGGCGAACTGGCCGCCGACCGGATGCGGCGGCCGGTTCTTCAGCGCCTCGGCGAGCGGGGCCGCGTCGCCGCGGGCGTGCGACAGCCACTGGGCCGCGCAGCCGCGGAAGTCGAACAGCATCTGCACGCCCTCGCCGCCGTCGAGGCCGAAGTAGCGCTGCTGTTCCTCCGGGGAGACGTTCGCCTCGCCGAGGAAGATGGCGTCGCCGCGCCGCCGCTGGAGGAACTCGACCATCGACCGCAGGAAGGTGACCGGGTTGTCGCGGCAGTCGGTGCCGACCGTCTCGATCATGAACGGCAGCGAGTCGACCCGGAAGCCGGAGATGCCCAGCTCCAGCCAGAAGCCGAGGATCTTGTTCATCTCGTCGCGGACCTCGGGCTTGGTGATGTCCAGGTCCGGCATGAAGTCGTAGTACCGGTGCATGTACCACTGGCCTCTGGCCTCGTCGTAGGACCAGGTGCCGTCCTGCTCACCGGGGAAGGCGACCTCGCTCGGCTCCTCGCGCGGGCGGTCGCTCCAGACGTAGTAGTCGGGCCGGTCCCGGAACCAGCGGTGCTCGATGCTCGTGTGGTTGAGCACGAGGTCGACCAGCACCCGGAGGCCGAGGTCGTCGGCGGTGCGGAGCATCTCGACGAAGTCGCCGAGGCTGCCGAATCGCTCGTCGACCGCGTAGTAGTCGGTGATGTCGTACCCGTCGTCCCTGAGCGGCGAGGGGTAGAACGGCATCAGCCACAGGCAGTTCACGCCGAGTCCGGCGAGGTAGTCCAGCCGCCGGGTCAGGCCGGACAGGTCGCCGACGCCGTCGCCGTCGGTGTCCAGCCAGGTCGCCACGTCCACGCAGTACACGACCGCGTTCTTCCACCACAGGTCACTGGTCGCCTTGTCCGTCATGGGCGGCTCTTTACCCTGCTTTACCCGGAGTGCACGTACCCCGGGGATGCGCGGTGCGTAATCGACTATGCGCGACATTCCGCTAAAAAGCCGTCTAGCAGGCTTTTCACCGGAAACCCGCCTATAGCGCCACATGGCATCGACGGGCTGGCTACGCTCGCTGATTCGCGGCCTCTCGGCCAGATCAACCCCGACATCGAGTGGAGGAATACGAACGTGCACTGGCAGCGACTCGTGATGGCCGTGGCCGTGACCGCCGCCGCGGTGGGAGCGGGATTCGCCCTGCGCGCGCTCCTCGGCCGGCTCGCGCACCGCGCGGGCAACACCCGGTGGGCCTGGGACGACCTGTTCGTCCGGCTGCTGCGCGACCTCGCGGTGGTGCCGTGCACGGTCCTCGGCCTGTGGATCTCGGTGCTGACGCTGCACCTGAAGCCCGGTATCCGGACGACGACGGGCCGCGCCCTGGTCGCCGTCCTCATCCTGACCATCTCCATCGCGATCGCGCGGTTCGCCGCGGGGGTCGTCTCCTCGATCGCGCTGGCCCGCTCGGGCGTCGCGCAGTCCGCGACGATCTTCGTCAACATCGTCCGGGTGGTGATCGTCGGGATCGGCGCGCTCATCCTCCTGCAGAGCCTCGGCGTATCGATCACCCCGTTGCTGACCGCCCTGGGCGTGGGCGGCCTGGCGGTCGCGCTGGCGCTCCAGGACACCCTGGCCAACCTGTTCGCCGGAGTGCACATCCTCGCGTCGCGAAAGGTCCAGCCGGGCGACTTCGTCCGGCTGGACAGCGGCCAGGAGGGCTACATCGTCGACATCAACTGGCGGAACACCACGATCCGCCAGCTCCCCGACAACCTGGTGGTCGTGCCGAACTCGCGTTTCGCCGACGCGATCGTGACGAACTTCCACCGGCCGGCGCAGGACATGTCGATCTCCGTCAAGGTCGTCATCGGCTACCACAGCGACCTCGACCACGTGGAGAAGGTGACCCTCGACGTGGCCGAGGAGGTGATGGCGACGGTCGACGGTGGCGTCACCGACTACGAGCCGTCGGTCCGGTTCACCACGCTGGGCGAGACGAGCATCGGCTTCTCGGTCAACCTGCGGACCCGGGAGTTCACCGACCAGTACGTCGTGATCCACGAGTTCATCAAGAGGCTGCACCGCAGGTACCGGGAGGAGGGCATCGACTCGCCGCTCACCCAGACCGGCATCCTCCTCGCGAGCGCCGCCCAGCCTCGCTGACCGGCCTTACGCGACCGCCTCGTCGCCGGCCGGCTCAGACGAGCCGGTCGGTGATGGCGGACAGGCGGCGGACGAGGGACACGGCGTGTTCGCGTTCGCCGGCCGGCAGGTCCGCCCAGAGTTCGGCGAACCGGCCGACGATCTCCTGTCTCTTCTCCTCCAGTACCGCCCGGCCCGGGGCGGTCAGCGCGACGCACCTGCTCCGGCCGTCGCTGGCGTGCGGAGTCCGCTCGACCATTCCCCGGCGTTCCAGCGCGACGAGGGCGCGGGTCACGGTGGGCTGAGCCAGCCCGGCCCGCTCCGCCACCGCTGAGATCCCGCGGTCCCCCGCGACGTCGATCGCCCCCAGGACCACCAGCTGCGGCACCGAGATGGCGTCCCCCGCGACCGCGTTGGCCGCGCCGCCCGTACGGCGGGCCGCACGGAGCAGGTCCAGCACCGCGTCGACGAAGTCTTCAAAAAAGTCGACCTTTTCGTCACTTCCGGTCGTTACAGGACCCCGGTCCGTCATGTATATAGCGTACTATGGAGTCGGATTGAGGAGACGGCCATCATGGACGAGGCATTCATTCCCAGCCCCGACGGCGCCGAGCGGAGCGCCCCGCACAGACCCCTGTACGTCGTGGGCGTGGACGGATCCGACTCCGGCCGCGCCGCGCTGTGCGAGGCCGCCGACGAGGCGGACCGGGCCGGTGCGCGGGTCCTGTGCGTGCACGTGCGCTGCCAGCCGAGCATCGGCGAGATGGCCGCGCTCGTCGCCCCCGGCGCCGCGCTGGCCAGCCGGGACTGCCGGGACCTCATGGAGATGCAGGCGTGGCTGGACTGCGTGCAGATCCTGGACCCGCTCGCCTGCCCCTGGGAGTTCCAGGTCGTCATGGGCCGTCCCGACAAGATCCTGCGCGAGGTGATGATGACCCGGCACGGCGACGCGCTGTTCGTCGGGCAGTCGCCCCGCCCGGGCCGGTGGGCCCGGTGGTTCCACCGCTGTCCCGCGCGCCGGCTGGCCGGTGCCCGGGAGTACTCCGTCCATCTCGCGATCGCGCCGTGACGGACCGTCGCGAGCGGCGTCCAGGGACGCGTCCGCCGCTGATGATGAAGGCGCGCAAGGCGAAGAAGGCGACCTGAGCGCCGCTCCCCGCCTCGGTGTCCCGTTAACCCGTGAGCCTCGCGGGTAGGGGCGGAGCGTTGCCACGCCGTGCCCGGCCCACGGGCCGGCGGATCCTCGGGAACGCTCGTGAGGGGTGATGGGATGACGGACCGCAACAGACCTCGCGTCGTCGTGGTGACGGGGGCGAGCGGGGGCATCGGACGCGCGGCGGCACGGGAGTTCGGCGCGCGCGGCGACAAGGTGGCCCTGCTGGCCCGGGGCGAGACCGGGCTGCGGGCCGCGGCGGAGGAGATCCGCGACGCCGGCGGGGAGGCACTGCCGATCCCCACCGACGTCGCCGACTGGGAGCAGGTACGCGACGCCGCCGACCGCGTCGAGGAGGAGCTCGGCCCGATCGACGTGTGGGTGAACGTCGCGTTCAGCTCCGTGTTCGCCGAGTTCAAGGACATCGACCCCGCGGAGTTCAGGCGCACCACCGAGGTGACCTATCTGGGGTACGTCCACGGCACCAAGGCGGCGCTCGACCGGATGCTGCCGCGCGACCACGGCGTGATCGTGCAGACCGGGTCGGCGCTGGCCAAGCGCGGCATCCCGCTCCAGTCGGCGTACTGCGGCGCCAAACACGCGATCCAGGGGTTCCACGAGTCGCTGCGGACCGAGCTGCTGCACCGCAAGAGCAACGTCCGGGTGACGATCGTGCACATGCCGGCGGTCAACACCCCGCAGTTCGACTGGGTGGAGAGCAAGCTGCCGAGGCACGCGCAGCCGGTCCCGCCGATCTACCAGCCGGAGGTCGCCGCGCGGGCGCTGGTGTACGCCGCCGACCACCCGAAACGCCGGGAGTACTGGGTGGGCGGCAGCACGGTGCTGACGCTGCTGGCCAACCGGATCGCCCCGGGCCTGCTCGACCGCTATCTCGCGCGGACCGGGTACGACTCGCAGCAGACCGACCGGCCCCGCGACCCGCACCAGCCGGCGAACCTCTGGAAGCCCGCCGACGGCCCCGACGGTCACGACTTCGGCGCGCACGGCGACTTCGACGACAAGGCGCACCCGCGCAGCATCCAGACCTGGGCGGCGGAGCACCGCGGCCTGCTGGCCGTCGGCGCGGGGGCCGCGCTGGGCCTGACCGGCGCCGGACTCCTGCGGAACGGACGATGACGACGCCGCTGAGGATTCAGCCGCTTGCGCGGCTGACGTGGGGCACGCTCCTGGTCACGGCGCCGGGCGCGGTCCTGCAGATGATCACCGGGCGGCCCGCCACGGCCTCGCAGCGGTGGGTGCTGCGCGTGCTCGGCGGCCGGCACGCCCTGCAGGCCGGAATCGACCTGGCCCGGCCGACCCCGACGGTGCTGCGGCTCGGCGCGGCGGTGGACCTGCTGCACGCGGCGACCTGCGCGGGCGCCGTGGCGTTCCTGCCGCTGTGGCGGCGCCCGGCCGCCGTGGACGGGACGGGCGCGCTCGTGCTCGCGGCGGGCGCGCTGGCCCACGCGCGGACCCGCTGACCGCTCAGCCGCTGCGTACGGCGCGCAGCGTCTCCTTCAGCGAGGACAGGGTGGCGAACACGGCCGTGGGCTCGTAGCCGCAGTGCGCCATGCAGTTGGCGCAGCGGGGGTCGCGCCCGCGGCCGTAGGAGTCCCAGTCGGTCTCCTCGACCAGCTCCCGGTAGGTGCGGGCGTACCCGTCGGCCATCAGGTAACAGGGCCGCTGCCAGCCGAACAGCGAGTAGGACGGGATCGCCCAGGCCGTGCACGGGAAGTCGACCCGGCCCTCGAGGAAGTCGAGGAAGAGCGGTGAGTGGTTGAAGCGCCAGCGCCGCCGGTTGCCGCCGGCGAACGCCTTCTGGAACAGCCGCGTCGTCTCCTCGACGCCCAGGAAGTGCTCCTGGTCGGGGGCCCTCTCGTAGGCGTACGCCGGGGAGATCATCATCTGGTCGACGGCCAGGTCGTCGTTCAGGTAGTTCAGCACGTCGATGACCGTCTGCGGGCTGTCGGTGCTGAAGAACGTCGTGTTCGTCGTCACCCGGAACCCGCGGCGCCGGCACTCCCGGACGGCGGCGACGGCCTCGTCGAACACGCCCTCCTTGCACACCGAGGCGTCGTGGCGCTCGCGCAGGCCGTCGATGTGCACCGTCCACGCGAAGTACGGCGACGGCTCGAACTGGTCGAGCTTCTTGGGGATGAGCAGCGCGTTGGTGCAGAGGAAGACGTACTTCTTGCAGGCGACGAGTTCGCGGACCATCCGGCCGATCTGCGGGTGCATGAGCGGTTCACCGCCCGCGATCGACACCATCGGCGCCCCGCACTCCTCCACGGCGGCCACCGCCTGCTCGACGGGCATGCGCCGGCGCAGCACGTCGGCGGGGTGCTGGATCTTGCCGCAGCCCGCGCAGGCGAGGTTGCACGCGAACAGCGGTTCCAGCTCCACGAGCAGCGGGAATCTCCGCACGCGCCGCAGCCGGCGCCCCAGGATGTACGCGCCGATGCGCAGGCTCTGCCGGACCGGCATGCTCATGCCCCGCCCTCCTTCGTGATTCCCGCCCAGGCGACCAGGACCGGGGCGACGCGGCGCAGCCGGCTCCGGGCGATGAGGACGCGGCGTACGGTGCCGGGCCGCAGGAGCGGCAGGGCCGGGGTGTCGACGATGACGCGCACGGCGACGAAGGGCGTTCCGGTCGCGGCCTCGGCGAGCGGCCCGGTCTCCATGTCGACGGCGCGGACGCCGGCGGCCGCGAGGCGCAGCCGCTCCCCGCCGGTGACGAGGCGCGGCGAGGTGAACAGCGGCCCCGTGCGCGGGTTCAGGCCCGCCAGCGTCAGGCGTTCGGCGATCGGGCGGGCCGCCGCGCACGGGATGACCCGCTCGCCGAACCGCACCTCGGTCGCCACGAGCACGTCGCCGGGGCTCAGCCCGCGGTCGAGCGCGCCGCCGAATCCGGTGATCGCGAGGGCGGCGTGCTCGGGCAGCCGGGCGGCCGCGCGGGCGGCGCGGCGCGGCCCGAGGCCGGTCCGGACGACGCGGACGTCGCGCGCGGACGACGGCACCCCGCGCCGTACGGCCCGCCGCTCGACGCGCAGCGCGGTGCAGATCACCAGCCCGCTCACGGTCCCTCCGCGAGACCGGCCGCCGAACCGGCCGCGGTGTCCTCCGCGGCGGCGTCCGCGCGCAGGTAGCGGCCGAGGGCGCTGATCGGGAAGACGAGCCGGTACAGGTGATAGTTGATGTAGAAGTCGCCGGGGAAGCCGGTCCCGGTGAAGTAGGGCTCGTCCCACGTGCCGTCCGCGCGCTGGGCGCCGACGAGCCACGCCACCCCGCGTTCGACCGCCGCCGAGCGCTCCCCCGCCGCCAGGAGCCCGATGAGCGCCCAGGCGGTCTGGGACGGGGTGGAGTGCCCGCGCCCGATCCAGGCCGGATCGCGGTAGGACCGCAGGTCCTCGCCCCAGCCGCCGTCGTCGTTCTGGTGACGTTCGAGCCAGGCGACGGCCCGCCGGACGCAGGGCCGCTGCGGGCGCACGCCGGCCGCGACCAGGGCGGGCAGCACGGCCCCGGTGCCGTACACGTGGTTGGCGCCCCAGCGGCCGAACCAGGAGCCGTCCGGCTCCTGGGCCTCCAGCAGCCAGACGACGGCCCGGCGCAGGACGTCCTCGTACTCCGTGGGGCGCTCGTGCGCCAGCGCCTCGACGACGTGCGCGGTGACGTCGGCGGACGGCGGGTCGATCACGGCGCCGAAGTCGCAGAACGGCAGGCGGAGGCACAGCTCACGGGTGTTGTCGGCGTCGAACGCGGCGAACCCGCCGTCGCGGGACGCCATCCCGGCCATCCAGCGCAGCCCCCGGTCGATCGCCGGTCCGGCGCCCGGGTGCGCGACCCGGCGCAGCCCGAGGATCACCTCGGCGGTGTCATCGGTGTCCGGATAGCCGTCGTTGTCGAACTCGAACGCCCAGCCGCCCGGCGGCAGCGACGGCCGCCGTACGGCCCAGTCGCCGGGGCCCCTGACCTCCTCGTCGAGCAGCCATCCGGCGGCCCGTACGAGCGCGGGCTGGTCGCCGGGCACGCCGGCGTCGCGCAGCGCGTTGACGGCCAGCGCGGTGTCCCACACCGGCGACTGGCACGCCTCCAGGCGGCGGCCCCGCTCGTCGCGGATCGTGAACCGCTCGAGCCCGGCCAGGCCCCGGCGCATGACGGGGTGGTCCACCTCGTAGCCGCACAGGTGGAGGGCGATGAGCGAGTACACCCACGGCGGCTGGATGCCGCCCCAGGAGCCGTCCGGCTCCTGCCGGGCGACGATCCACTCGGCGGCGCGGCGCAGGGCCGCGCGCCGCAGGCCGGGCACGGGCCGCCGCTCGTAGCGGTGCAGCGCGCGGTCGAGGGCGCCGAAGAACCCCTCCCAGCCGAACCGGGGCCCGCGGCGCGGCCTGCGGCCGGTGCGCAGTTCGTCCAGGTCGAATGGCAGGGGCCGGACCGGGCGCCGCGCGCTCACGATGGTCAGCGGCACCACCGTCTGCCGGGCCCAGCACGCCCAGTCGTAGACGTTGAGCGGGAACCACGGTGGCAGGAACACCAGCTCGGGCGGCATGACCGGCAGGTCCGTCCACGGCCACTGCCCGAACAGCGCCAGCCAGATGCGGGTGAAGACCCGGCTGGCCTCGATTCCGCCGTGCCGGCGCGCGAAGGCGGCGGCGGCGCGCATGTGCGGGGCGTCGGCGGGGTCGCCGGCCAGGCGCAGCGCCGTGTACGCCTCGATGGTGGTGGACAGGTCACCGGGTCCCTCGTGGAAGTTGGCCCACGAGCCGTCCGCGCGCTGCTCGGAGCGGATCCAGCGGGCGGCCTCGGCGGTGTCGCCGGCGTCGCGGACGCCGAGGAACTCCCGCAGCAGCAGGTCCTCGGCGTCCATCGTGACGTTCGTCTGCAGCTCGGCCTTCCACCATCCCTCCCCGGCCTGCAGGCCGAGGAGGTGGTCGCAGGCCGCCTTGAGCGCGGCGTCGGCCCGAAGGGCGACGCCGTCGACGGCGGTACGGGTGTCTGTGCTCACTCAGTGGTCCCGGGATGCGATGAAACGGATGATCTCCCCGAACTCCTCGCGGACGCCGCGGGGCAGGTCGAGGGCCGCGAGCTGGCGCTCGGCCGCGTCGAGCCGGTGCTCGGCCTCGGCCTCCGCCCACGCGCGCCCGCCCGCCTCCTCGACGAGCCGGGCGGCCTCGGCCAGCTCGGGCTCCGACAGCGGGTCCGGCTGGGCGAGGAGCTTGGCGAGGCGCTCACCGGCGGTCGTCCCGCTGGTGATGGCGGCGACGACCGGCAGGCTCTTCTTGCGCGCCCGCAGGTCGGCCAGGACCGGTTTGCCGGTGACCTCCGGCGCGCCCCAGATGCCGAGCAGGTCGTCGGCGAGCTGGAAGGCCAGGCCCGCCTGCGCGCCGAACGCCGCGAGCGCCGCGACGAGGTGCGCGGGACCCTCGGCGACCATCGCGCCGATCGAACAGGAGCAGGCGAGCAGCGAGCCGGTCTTGTCCGCCGACATGCGGCGGCACTCCTCCAGGCTCACCTCGGGCCGCCCCTCGAACTCCAGGTCCGAGGCCTGCCCGGCGATGAGGCGCTGGGTGGCGGCGGCCAGCCCCCGCGCCGCCCACACGCCGCCGCGCGTGCCCTGTTCGAGGAGGAGCTCCCCGGCCAGGACCAGCAGCGCGTCGCCGGCGAGCATCGCGGCCGACCGGCCGAACACGGTCCAGGCGGATGGCCGGTGCCGGCGGACGCGGTCGCCGTCCATGATGTCGTCGTGCAGCAGCGAGAACGCGTGCACGAGCTCCACGGCGGCGGCGGCCGGCAGGCACGACCCGACGTCGGCGCCCGCCGCGCGGGCCGACAGGATCGCCAGCGCCGGCCGCAGCGCCTTGCCGCCCGGCGTGGCGGGCCGGCCGTACGGGTCGCTCCAGCCGAGGTGGTACCCCGCGACGCGGGCGGTCAGCGGGTCGAGGCGCGCCACGGCGTCGCGGAGCACCGGTTCGACGAGCGAGCGGGCGCCGGCGACCGACGGCGGGGCGGGCGCCGTCATGAGGCGCCTCCCGCCAGGTGGCTCCGGACCAGACGGGCGGCGGTGAGTCCGCTGCGCACGGCTCCCTCCATCGTGTCGGGCCAGCCCGTGTCGGTCCACGAGCCGGCGAGGTACAGCCCGGGCCACCGTGTGGCGGGTCCGGGCCGGAGTGCGCCGCTGCCGGGCGCCTGGCGGAAGGTCGCGCGGCGTTCCCGGGTGACGAAGAAGTCGCGCAGCCGGGCGTTCCGTGCCGCGGGGAACAGCTGTTCCAGCGCCGGGACGAACTCCGCGCGGAGCTTGGCGGTCGGTTCGTCGATCCAGCGGTCCGCCGCCGACACCGAGACGGCGAGGTACTGGCCGGCGCGGACGCCGGAGGCGCGGGTCCGGTCGAAGACCCACTGCACGGGCGAGTCGACGACGGCCGCGAACGGCAGATCGGTGACCGGCCGTTCGTAGTGGAGGTGGACGTTCACGATCGGGCTCTCGCCGAGGCCCGCCCAGCGTTCCCGGTCCGGGACGGCGTCCCACGGCACGAGGTGCGCGGCCTGCCGGTGCGGGGTCGCGACGATGACGGCGGCCGCGTCGATCCGCTCGCCGTCCACGACGAGCACCGGTCCGGGCTCGATGGCGGTGACCTTGGCGGCCAGCCGTACACGGCCGCCCCGTTCCCGGATCGCGAGCTGGGCGGCGGCGCCGTGCAGGTCGCCGAGGGGCACGGCGGGCACGCCGAGGTCGGCGGCGTCCGCCCGGCCCAGCAGGGCGGTGCGGAACACCATCGCGGCCGGGCCCAGGGCCGCCTCCTCCACGCCGATGTTCAGGGCGGCGACGGCGAACAGCTCCCACAGGGCCCGCCGCGCCGTGTCACGCTGCCCGTGGGCGGCCAGCCAGTCCCCCAGGCCGATCCCGTCGAGGCCCGGGTCGGCGGGATCGAGACGGCGCAGGGCGAGCGCGCAGCGCACGGCGCGCAGCCGGTCGGCCGGGCGGAGCAGCGAGTAGGCCGCCAGGGCCGGCATCAGGTGCAGCGGCCCCGGAAGCGCCGCGCGCCGGAGCCGGCCGGGCCGCCCGGCGGGAGTGAGGACCCGCAGGTCGAACCGGTCCTGGAGCCGGACCCGGTCGGTGACGCCGAGCCGGTCGAGCAGGCCGCGGTAGGCGGTGCAGCAGCGCAGGAAGACGTGCTGGCCGTTGTCGACGACGAGCCCGTCCCGCTCGAACGAGTGGGTGGCGCCGCCCAGCCGGGGACGCGCCTCGTACACCGTGACCGGGAGACCGGCCTCGCCGAGCGCGAGCGCGGCGGTGATGCCCGCCAGGCCGCCGCCGACGACCGCGATCGGCGTCATCGGCCCGCGGCGGCCCGGCGGACGCACCGGCCGCCGGGCCGCCGACGGCGCCGGCCGGTCGGCGCGGCCCGTCGCGGGCCACCCGCCCAGGCCGGGCGCCTCCGGCCGGCGGTCCAGCACCGACGGGTTCACCGGCCGGCCCCCACCAGGGCACGGGCCGCGACCATCGCCTTCTCCCAGGTCGGCAGGGCCGAGCGGGCGGCCAGCGCGGCGGTCGGGTCGGCGGCGATCCGCTCGAGCAGCGACTGGTAGATGCCGGCCATCGCCGCCGTGCAGGCCGCGCTGCGCCGGTCCAGCAGGGGCAGCAGCCGCAGGCCGCGCAGGTACCAGCCGCGGGCCCGGTCGGCCTCGAACCGCAGCAGGGCCGCCAGCCGGTCCGGCGGGTCGGTGAAGGCGCCGTCGCCGTCGAGGCCGAGCGTGCACCCGAACCGGTCCAGGTCCTCGGCCGGGAGGTAGATCCGCCCGATCAGGCGGTCCTCCCGTACGTCCCGCAGGATGTTGGTGAGCTGCAGGGCGATGCCGAGGGAGTCGGCCAGCGGCGCGGCGGCCTCGACGTCGTCGGCGCCGAAGACGCCGAGCGAGAGGCGCCCCACCGACCCGGCGACGCTGCGGCAGTACGTGACGACGTCCTCCGCGCGGGCGTACGTCGTGCCGCGCACGTCGGAGGCGCACCCGTCGATGAGCTCGTCGAACGCCGTCAGGGGGATGGGCAGGCGGCGGGCGGCATCCCGGAGGGCGACCAGCACGGGGTCGCCGGGGTCGGGCGCGCGGCGGTGCAGGGCGGCGCGCTCCTCCTCCAGGCGCGCGAGCCGCCGGTGGGCGGGCCCGTCGCCGTCCCCGATGTCGTCGATCCGGCGGGCGAAGGCGTAGACGGCGCTGAGCGCGCGGCGCTTCGGCCCCGGCAGCAGCCGGATGCCGTAGGAGAAGTTGCGGGCCTGTGTGCGGACGATCTGCTCACAGCTTCGATAGGCGTCGGATACGCTCACCGGCTCACCTTCCTGTCGCGAGGACGCGCAGCCACGTCGTCAGCAGCCGCGTCCGCCGGGGGCGGACGGCCCGGCCGAGGACGTCGTGGTCCGCGGCCACGAGCGCGGTGATCGTGGCGCGGCCGCCCGCGATGTAGCCGGCCACGGCGACCCGCGCCGGGCCGGTCAGCTCCGAGACCAGGCCGGTCCCGGCGTCCAGGAGCGCGCCGGCCCGGGTCGTCTGCAGGGCGATCGTGCGGCGGAGCCGGTCCGGGGTGGTCGCGCGGGCGAAGTCGTCGTCCGTGCAGCCGAACCGGCGCAGGTCGGCGCCGGGCAGGTAGACACGGCCCCGCGTGTAGTCCTCGCCGACGTCCTGGCAGTGCTCGATCACCTGCAGCGCCGAGCAGACCTGGTCGGAGAGGGCGCAGCGCCGCCGGTCGGCGACGCCGAACACGTGCAGGACGATGTGGCCCACGGGGTTCGCGGACAGCTCGCAGTAGCCGAGCAGGTCCTCGAAGCTCTCGTAGCGGGTGACGGCCTGGTCGCGCCGCCCGGCCCGGATCAGCCGCCGGAACGGCTCGTCGGGGATGGCGAACTCGCTGACGGTCCGCTTCAGCGCCCCGACGGCCGGCACCCGCGCGGCGCGCCCGGCGTAGAGACGTGCCAGGTCGTCCTCGACGACGTCCAGCAGGCGGAGCCGGTCGGCCGGCGGGGCCTCGTCTCCGATGTCGTCGATGAACCGGGCGAAGCCGTACACCGCCATCAGGTGTCGGCGGTACCCGCGCGGCAGCAGCCGCGACGCCACCGGGAAATTCTCCCGGCGCGCTTTGTATATGACACCCTCTGCCGATGACACGGCTTCACGATTTCCCTGGGGAGGCGACGTAAACGACTGGGCGGCCGATAACAGCCGCACCAAACCTCATATCGACGATGATTTGACTGTTCAGGGATCCGTCGGTTGCTCTCATCAGGGAGAACTCATACTGACGACCACTGACGACGCCGCCGTCGGCATGTGGAAAAGGCCCGCCAACAAGGACCCACGGAACCATGATGAAACGCGCCGATAAATACCGCGGACACCTTCTCGGAATCGGATCCGGCGCCGGTCGCCGGGTGCTGATCCTCAGCGCCGGGATGGGCGCCGGTCATGACGCCGTCGCCGTCGAACTCGCCGGCCGTCTCGCCGCCGCCGGCCACACCGCCGACGTCGCCGACGTCCTCGGCCTGCTCCCGCTGGGCCTCGGGCGCGCCCTGCGGGGCTGGTACGGCTGGATGATGCGACGGGCCCCCTGGTCGTACGCCCTGATCTACCGGGTGTTCTTCGTTCCGGGCCGGGCCCGCGCGGCATCCGGCGGGCGCGGGCCGGCGTCGCTCGCGTCCCCGCTGACCGTGCTGGCCGCCGCGCGGGTCCACCGCCTGCTGCGGCGGCACCCCCCGGACCTGGTCGTCTCGACGTTCCACCTCGCCGCGCAGGCGGCCGGGCACCTGCGCCGCACGGGACGGTCGCGGGTCCCCAGCGTGGTGCTGCTCACCGACTTCGCCGCCCACCGGCTGTGGCTGCACCCGGGCACCGACCGCTACCTGTGCCCCTGCCCGGAGACGGCGCGCGACGTCGCGGCCGTCTCGGGCCGTCCCGCGCTCTGCCACGCTCCGCTCACCCGCCCGGCCTTCCGCGAGGCCCGGGCCGGCGCGGCGGCGGTCCGCGCGCGGCTCGGCACCCGGCCGGGGGGCCGCCTGGTCCTGGTCTCGGCGGGTTCGTGGGGCGTCGGCGAGGTCGAGGAGACCGCGCGGGTGCTCGCGCGCTCCGGCCGGTACGTGCCCGTCGTCCTGTGCGGCCGCAACGAGGCGCTCCGCGCCCGGCTCGGTGCCACCGAGGGGGCCGTCGCGCTCGGCTGGCGTACGGACCTGCCCGAGCTGATGTCCGCCGCCCACGCCCTGGTCGACAACGCGGCGGGGCTGACGTGCCGGGAGGCGTTCGCGGCGCGGCTGCCCGTCGTGTCGTACCGGCCGATCCCGGGCCACGGCCGGGACGGCGTCCTGGCGATGGCCCGCGCCGGGCTCGGCGTCCACGCCGGCGACGCGGGGCGGCTGCTCACCGAACTGGACCGGCTCGCGGACCCCGTCGTACGGGCCCGGCTGGTCGCCCGCGCGGCGGCGCTGTTCGACGCTCCCCCGGCCGAGGACCTGCTCTTCGGGCCGCACGCCGTGCGCGTCAGTGACCCAGACGGGTCTCGCTCTCCGGACCGGGCGGGTTGACCTGCGGCTCGTCGCGAACCGGCGGGGACTGGGCCAGCAGCCTGCTGCCGTACAGGAGCAGGCCGACGCCGAGGAGTTCCAGGACCACCCACCCGCCGAGCCGGATCTCCTCGCCGAACAGACCGACCCCGTACGCGATGCTGGAGACGGGATCGGAGACGTTGAGCGCGGGCTGCACGGCGACGAGGGTGCCGCTGTGCAGGGCGTTCTGCAGGAGGAAGAGGCTGCCCAGCCCGGCGGCGACCATCGCCCACACCGCCCAGGAGGTCAGCAGCGCGACGGGGCCCGCGGGCAGGACCTTGGTCGCCTCCTTCATCAGCGCGGCCGTGAACGCGAATCCCAGGCCCGAGGCGACGCCCAGCAGCGCCGCGCGGCTCGCCCCGCGGGTCACCTTCGCCACCGAGACGAGGTAGGCGGCCAGCCCGAGGGTGACGAGCGTGGCGACCGCCCACTCGATCCGGTCCGGGTGCCGGTGACCGGGAGACGGGGCGGCGGAGGCCAGGAGGGCGGCCAGCCCGACGGTCAGCGCGGCGACCGCCCGCCAGGACTCCGTACCGAGCCGGATTCGGAAGAGTCCCGCCAGCAGCAGCATCGTGATCGGCAGTTCGGTGACGAGGATCGGCTGCACCAGGGACAGCTCCCCGGTGGTCAGCGCGGCGGCCTGGAACAGGAACCCGAACATCAGCGCGACGATGCCGCCGAGCCAGTCCGGGCGCCGGACGAGGTCCATGATCAGCGCCAGCCGGAACGCCTCCTCCTCGGGCGCCGCCCGCGCCGCGTGCCGCTGCAGCACGGACGCGAGGGCGTTGCTCGCCGCGGCGAGGAGCGCGAACACGACGGAGATCATCCCGGCCCGCCGTCCTGCCGCGCGGCCGACGGTCCCGGCTTGTCAAGGAAGGACGAGCGGCCGAGCACGCCGATGCCGGTGACGATCATCAGCAGGCCGAGGACCTCCGCCACGACCGCGGCCCCGGTGAACCGGAGGTGCTCGGCGAAGACGGAGATGCCCAGGATGATGCCGATGATCGGCTCGACCGCCGTCATCGCCGGCAGCGAGATGCCGATCGGCGCGGCGTCGAACGCGCTCTGCGCCAGCAGCAGGGACAGCACGGCGATCACGATCAGGGCGTACGGCTGCCAGCTCCGCAGGGCGACCGTCGCCCCCTCCCCCAGCTCGAGCAGCGAGCTCCGGGTCAGCGCGTCCTGAACGCCGAACAGCATCCCCGCCGCCGCCGCGAACAGCATCGCCTTGGTCCGCAGGGAACGCGGACGCGCGGCCAGCACGAGCCCGGCCGCGATCACCACCACGGCGCCGGCCACGAGCCAGCGGAACGACGCCGGTCCCGTGGTCCGTCCCCCGTGCGGCTGCCCGAAGGCCAGAAAGATCACCGCTCCCCCCGTGACGAGCGCCCCGCCCAGCCATACCTCCCGGCTGAGCGGCTCCTTGTAGACCCCGTGGGCGATGACGAGCGCGAAGATCAGGTTCGTCGCCAGCAGCGGCTCGACCCTGCCCAGGTCGGCCTCGTCGAGCGCCACCGCACTCAGAATCTGCCCGCAGATCATCGCGGCGATGCCCAGCAGCCACACCGGCTGGCGGATGAGGTGGGCGAGCAGCTTGAACCGCAGCATCTCGTCCAGCGGCTCGCGGTACGCCACGTGCTGCTGGGCGACGAATCCGATGCCGAGGAAGCAGGCCGCCGCGAGAGCGAGGAACGTCTTCATCGGCCGCCCCCCGAACCCACGTAGGGGTGGTACCCGCGCGCCTCGTCCCCTACCGGCCGACCTGGGAGCCCACCCCTCGCCCCGCCCCGCTCGACGCCCAGCCCCGCTCCGAACGAGGCGGCCGAGGCCGCCGCGGGCGCCGTGGATCGTCGTCGCCGATGGCACTGCAATCTTCGGCGCAAGACTCGCCTGCCGTCTTAACCACTCGACATCGGCTCGGATCTCGCCGCAAAGTAGTACGCATGCGCATCGCGTTAACGGGGATCGGAATCATCGGCGCGGGTCTGTTCATCTACTGGATCACGGGGCCGTACGGCGCCGTGGCGTTCACGTTCTTCGGCCTGTGGGCCATGCTGCTGACGCTGTCGGCCGCGTTCGTCTCGGGGGAAGCGCTGACGGACGAGGTACCGAGCGAGGCGCCCGCCGGAGAGGGGAGCCGCGTGACCGGCGGGTCGTGACGGGGGCCGCCGCGCCTCCGCGAGCCGGAGGCGCGGTCCCTCAGGAACCGCGCCGCGACGTTCCGAAGGAGATCACCAGGTAGTCGTCCAGGGGCTGGAAGCCGATGCGCCGGTGGATCGCGTTGATCCCCGGATTGGCCAGGTCGGCGAAGACGACGACCTCCTCCGCCCCCGCCTCGACGGCGGCCCGGCCGACCGCGGCCGTCACGGCGGCGCCGTACCCGTGGCGCCGGTGCTCCGGCGGGGTGTAGACGGGGGCGATCCGGACCGTCCCGGCGACCATCCGGGTCCGGCCGGCGAGCGCCACCGGCACCCCGTCACGCTCCCACACCGTCAGCCCGCCGTACGCGATGCGGTCGTCGACCGCGGCTCCGTGGTCTCCGGGCCGCTCGCGGATCTCCCGCTCGGCGTCCTGATACCACCCGAGGAGCAGGTCACGGTCGGCGGGCCCGGCGAGACGGGCACGACCGGGCACTTCCGGAGTCCGGACCTCCTCCAGCCGGTAGAGCCGCCGGCGTTCCCAGATCTTGAAGTCGGAGCCGGTCTCGAGGCGCCAGCGGTCGGCGAAGATCTCGGCGAGTTCATGGCGGCCCGTGACGCCCGGCAGGCGCCGCCCGTCCGCGGCCAGGGTCTTCGCCAGCTCGATGACGGCCTGGTCCGGCATCGCGCTGAGCAGCAGCGGGAACGGTGGCGTGTGCACGAACGCCCCGGCCACGCACCCGGTGGAGATGAACGATCCCATCACCGCGGGCGCGTTCCCGTACGCGGTGAGCCCCCGCGCCCGCAGGGACTCGAGCACGGTGACCAGAACCGTGTTCTCGACGGGCCGGGACCGCAGGAAGTGCCCCGCGGTCGCGTCATATTGCGCGATATCTCCGGTCGTAATCCAGCCCATGGGCTCCATACTGCCCAGTATTCGACCGGGAACGCAGGTCAACCGGCGATTGTGACCAACGCGTCACGCTCGACAACGGCGAATCCGCAATCAGCGAGGGTGGCATAAATGGCGCATATCATGCAGCCTGGATATATGACCGGCCTTGACCAGGCCGCAGCGCTGTCGGCGCGCGATCGGGCTCTGGTTGGCGTCAAGGGTGGTGCCGACTTGTTGGGAGGCATCCACTGAGGCGCGAATCATAATCATCTCGCCTTAGTAGATGACTGCGGAAACAGGGCGCCCTCGGTGGCGCCCGGCCTGTCCCAGATGGTGCGGTGTGTCCCTCCACCGATCACGAAACCTGAGCCGGCGGCGAACGCCGGGGTCAGTCGCACACGCTCGGGGAACGGTTGAGGCATGCGGCTGAGCGGGGCGCGGGTGCTGATCACCGGGGCGTCCTCGGGGATCGGGGCGGCGACCGCGCGGGAGATGGCGCGGGCCGGGGCCCGGCTCGTCCTGGCGGGGCGGGACCGGCGGCGGCTCGACGCCGTGGCCGCCGAGACCGGGGGGCGGGTGATCGCGGTCGACCTGACCTGGGACGTCGCCCGGCTGGCCTCGCGCGCCGGGCCGGTCGACGTCCTGGTGAGCAACGCCGGCGCGGGGTGGGCCGGGCCGCTGACCCGCATGCCGGGCAAGGCCGTCGACCGGTTGGCCGCGGTCAATCTCACCGCGCCGATTCAGCTGACCCGGCTCCTGCTGCCCGGCATGGTCGAGCGGGGCTGCGGCCACGTCGTGTTCGTGTCGTCCATCGCCGGCGCCGTCGGCGTACGGGAGGAGGCGGTGTACTCCGCGACCAAGGCCGGGCTGATCGTCTTCGCGGAGGGCCTCCGCCAGGAGGTACGCGGCGTGGGGGTGTCGGTGGTGCTGCCGGGCGTCGTGGACACGCCGTTCTTCGCCCGGCGCGGCCGGCCGTACGCCCGCCGGTGGCCCCGGCCGGTCCCGCCCGAGCGGGTCGCGCGGGCCGTCGTCGCCGCGGTCGAACGGGACCGCGCGGAGTGCTACGTGCCGTGCTGGCTCCGCCTGCCCTCCCGCCTGCGGGGCGCGGCGCCGGGCGTGTTCCGTTCGCTCAGTGGCCGGTTCGGCTGAGCGATGGGAGGGTTCCGTCTGGCGCGCCGACCTGATAGGCCAGAGGGATGCTGAGATCCGCCACCGTTCTGCGCCGCCTGACCGTCGCGCTCGCGGCGCTGCTGGCCGTGTCCGTCGCGTCCCCGGCGGCGCAGGCGCGTACGGAGCCGAAGGCTCCCAAGCAGTTCGTCGCGCTGAGCGACGTCGACTCGACGATCATTCAGGAGATGCGCTACCCGACGAGGCACAACTTCGTCGGGCGGCCGATCAACGGGTACCGCCAGCCGATCTGCATCCTGACCAGGACGGCGGCCCGTGCCCTGCACGATGTGCAGCGGAAGCTGCTGCGCCGGGGCTACTCGCTGAAGGTGTACGACTGCTACCGCCCGCAGCGGGCGGTGAACGACTTCGTGAAGTGGGCCGAGGATCCGAAGGCCACCCAGATGAAGGCCGAGTTCTATCCGCGTGTCGACAAGTCGCGGCTGTTCGCGGACGGCTACATCGCCGAGAAGTCCGGCCACAGCCGGGGCAGCACGATGGACCTCACCGTCGTGAAGCTGCCCGCGCGGCCGACGCTGCCGTACCACCCTGGGCAGCGGCTCGTGCCCTGCTACGCGCCGCGGTCCGAGCGGTTCCCGGACAACTCGATCGACATGGGCACCGGGTTCGACTGCTTCGACACGCTCGCGCACACTCTCGACCCGCGGATCAAGGGCGCGCAGCACGCGAACCGGCTGCTGCTGAAGCACGCCATGGAGGCCGCCGGGTTCGTGAACCTCGCCGAGGAGTGGTGGCACTACACCTACAAGCCCGAGACGTTCCCGAACACGTACTTCGACTTCCCGGTCTCGCGCGCCTCGCTGTCCGGACGGAGGTGAGCCGCGCCGCTCAGACGGCGCAGCGGAGCGGGCCGCCGTTGTAGTCGATGGCGTCGGTGAAGGCGGCGATCAGATCGAGGTCGCCGCCTTCCGCGTCCGCGTACGCGCGGTGCAGGTTGAGGACGAGCCGTTCCCGGTCCGGCCACCCGGCGAACGGCCCGAGGTCGCACGCGCGGGCGGCCTGCAGCGGGGTGAGCCCCTCCGCCCGGCCGCGCCGCGCGGTGTCGAGGATGAGCCGGTAGTACGCCTCGTGCGCGGCGAGGACGGGCGCGAGGTCGCCGGTGATGAGCGCCCCGTGGCCGGGCACGACCGTACGGGCGCCGAAGGCGGCCAGCCAGTCCAGGGAGCGCAGCGCCCCCTCGACGGACCCCATCAGGACCAGGGGCGTCACGTCGTGGAAGATCAGGTCGCCGGTGAACAGCACCTGCTCGTCCGGCAGCCACGCGACCACGTCCCCGGGCGTGTGGGCGGGGTGGCCCGGGTGCCGGAGTTCGATCCGCCGCTCGCCCGCGTACAGGGTCAGGGCGTCGTCGAGGACGACCGTCGGCGGCCGGATGTCCGTGACGCCCCAGTCGGGGGACGGCGACCAGATCGGCGGGGTGGACCGCAGGATGAAGTCCGCCAGGAGTTCCTCACGGGTCGCCCGGTGCCCGACGATCACGGCGGAGCCGGGGAGCAGCGCGTTGCCGTAGGCGTGGTCGCCGTGGAAGTGGGTGTTCACCGCCATCCGCACGGGAGCCCCGCCGATCGCCGCGCCGAGCGCCGCGAGGAACCGCCGGGTGCGCTCGGCCGTCGCGCAGGTGTCCACGAGGATCACCCCGTCGGTCCCTTGCACGGCCCCGGCGTTGTTGATCCACCAGGAGCCGTCCGGCTGCAGCCAGGCGTGCACGCCCGGCGCCACCTCGGTCAGTCGCGGCTCCGCGCCGTCGGCCATCGTCTCCTCCTCGCTCCGCGTCCGGCCGATCCTAACGAGCGGGGTCAGCCGATCCGGCGGTCACGGCCCGCGAGGAGGCCGGCGGCGAGCTGCAGCACCATGAGGACGACCATGAGCGCCAGCGGCGTCCGCCAGCCGCCGCTGTGCTGGTAGAGCACCCCGACGAGGATCGGCACCGGGATCGAGATGAGGTAGCCGGTGCTCTGCGCGAAGGCCGACAGCCGGGTCACCGTCGGGCCGTCATGGCCCCGCATCCCGATCATGGCCAGGGCCAGCGGGAAGGCGGTGTTGGACAGGCCGAGCAGCAGTGCCCACAGCCAGGCCGCGCCGGCCGGAGCGGCCCACAGCCCGGCGAATCCGGCCAGACCGCACACGGCGAGCCCCGCCGCCAGGCCGCTCTGGCTCCGCAGGCGGCCCGCGAGCGCGGACAGCGGATAGGCCAGGGGCACGCTGAGCAGGGAGGTGACCGCGAAGAGCAGGCCCGCGGCCTCCGCCGACAGCCCGGCGTCGCGGAACATCTGCGGCAGCCAGCCGATGATGACGTACGCGCCGCCGGCCTGCAGGCCGAAGAACACCGCGAGCGCCCAGGCGGTGGGGCTGCGGGAGATGCGCACACCGGGCGCGGCCTCCGGCGCGCCGAGTGCGAGGCCCGGCGCGGGAACGGCCGGCTCGCCGCGCCGCCGGCCGAGGAGGAACCAGGCGGGAACGGCGAGGACGGCGAGGACCGTCCAGGAGCCCAGACCGGCCTCCCACCGCCCGCCGAGCGCCCGGGCCAGCGGGACCGTTCCGGCCGCGGCGGCGCAGGCGCCGACGTTGAGGGCCATGGAGTACACGCCGGTCATCGCGCCGACCCGGTCGGGGAACCGCTGCTTGACCACCACCGGCAGCAGCACGTTCGTCACCGCGATGCCGGCCAGCGCGACGGCGCTGAGCACGATGAAGACGGCCGTACCCGACGCGAAGGGCCGCACGACCTGGCCGAGCGTGAGCGCCACGGCCCCGATGGCGATGACCCCATCCGCGCCGTACCGGCGGGCCAGCCGTGGCGCCGCGAATCCGACGAGCGCGAAGCACACCTCAGGCAGTGAGGTGAGCAGCCCGGCGACGGTGCCGCTCATCCCGAGCGCGGAGCGCACCTCCTCGAGCACGGGTCCCAGGCTGGTGACGGCGGGGCGCAGGTTGAGCGCGGCGAGGACCAGGGCCACGATCGCCAGGCCGCGTCCGGGGAGCGGCGACGCGGCGAGGCCCTGCGACGGTTCGCCACAATGCGGACGAACCGCCTCATGATTCGACATAGCGCTAATCGTAGAATCATAGGATGAATCTCGCACCAGTCCCCCGACGGGGCGCGCTCTCGGACGAGGTGATCGCCCGGCTGCGGCAGCAGATCACCTCCGGCGCCTGGCCGGTCGGTTCGCGCATCCCCACCGAACCGGAGCTGGTGGAGCAGCTGGGCGTCGCCCGCAACACCGTCCGGGAGGCCGTACGGGCGCTGGCGCACAACGGGATGCTGGACATCCGCCAGGGCTCCGGCACCTACGTCGTCGCGACCAGCGAGCTGTCCGGCGTGATGCAGCGCCGCTTCGCCGAGGTCGGCGGGCGCGACGTCATCGAGGTACGGGGCGCCCTGGAGGCAGCCGCGGCGGGGATGGCCGCCCTACGGCGCACGGACGAGGACCTGCGGCGCCTCGACACGCTCCTGGCCCGGCGGGAGAAGGCCTGGGCGTCCGGCGACCGGGACGCCTTCGTCGACGCGGACGCGGCCTTCCACCTGGCGGTCGTCGCCGCGTCCCACAACGAGGTGCTGGCCGAGCTGTACGCCGACCTCGGCCAGGTCATCCGGGACTCCCTGCGCGAGCACTTCGGCGCCGAACTCTCGCCCGAGGGCTACATGGACCACTCCCGCCTGCTCGACGCCATCCGGGCGGAGGACGCCGCCACGGCCACCGCCGAGGCCGCCTCCCACACCGCCCACCGCTCCGACCCCTGACCCCGGCTACCTGCGCGAGCTCGTCACGTAGCCACGGGCAGCATCTCGACGAAGCTGCTCGGCCAGCCGTGCGTCAGGACCAGCGGGAGCGGTTCCGGCCCGCCCTCGGGGCGCACGCCGCGTACGTGCACGAAGTGGACCCGCCGGCCGGCGACCTCGGCGAGGTGGTGGGGGAAGGAGTTCAGCGCCGTCCCGGCGGCGCGCCAGTCGAACGCGTCAGCCCAGTCGGCGCCTCGCCGACCCGGCCGCGTACGGCGGTGACCCCGCCGACGCCTTCGACGTCGTGATCCCCTCGCTGCCCGGCTTCCTGTTCTCCGAACTCCCGGACGGCCCCTACACCCGCAGGTGACCGCCGACCTGCGCGCCTTCTTCCGCCCCCTGCGGACCGGGACCTGACACCCCGCCGCCGTCATCGGGGCGCCTGGGCGCGGATGAGGACCTCGCCGGCGGCGGTGCGGTCGTAGAGAACGGCTCGTCCGGCGCGCCTGCGCCGGACGAGCCGGGCGTCCAGCAGGATCCGCAGGTGGCGGCCGACCGAGCCGAGTCCCTGTCCGGTCAGGGCGACCAGCTGTGTCGTGGTCTTGGGGGTGTCCAGGAGGACGAGGACCCGCGCCCGAGCGGGTCCGAGCAGCGCCCCCAACGCGTCGGGCACCGGGACCGGCTCCAGGTCGGCCAGCACGCCGGAGCACGGGTAGATCACGGCATGGCGCTCGGACCTCCGGGAGACCCAGCCGACGCCGGGCGTGACCGGGACGAACAGCAGCCGCGTCCCGAACAGGTCCTGGGGGGGCGATCCTGCCGGTTGATCTGCAGGCGGCCCTCCCCCAGCCAGCGCATCCCCGGGCGCATCGCGTCGAAGGCGGCGGCCCATCCGGCCCGGCCGAGCTGTGCGGTCCGCGCGACGACGTCGGCCTCGATGACGCGCCGGCGCCGGGCCCAGTCCGGCCGGACCAGCTCCGTCCACGACCACTCGAGCAGGTCCGCGAAACGCCCGGCCAGGTCCGTCCGGCGGAGTTTCGCCGGGACGGGGCCCTGGAGCGCCACCTCGAGATCTCGCTGGACCTGGTCGGCGGGCGCCTGACGGATCGGTACCAGTTCGTCGTGGAAGGCCGAATGCGCGGCGCCGGAGGGCGGGGGGACCACGAAGTCGGCGATCCAGCCGGGGCGCAGCGCCGACCGCACCAGCAGCGCGGTGACCGGGTCGGCGGCCAGGTGGGCCCGGTAGGCGGGCAGATGCGCGTCGAGCCACGCCCGCTCGCCAGGGTGCGCGGCCTCGTTCTTGTGCAGGGAGAGGAGGCTCGCGGTGGTCTCGGCCAGCGCCGAGACGACGAACCGGCTCTCCGCCAGCGTGTCCGTGCCGAGCCGCCACCAGCCCACGTTTCGCCTCCCCGCGAAACATTAACGGGCCCAGCCCGCCGGGCGTGAGACTCCCGATCATGCCGACCACCTACCGAGGGCTCTTCCGCACGCCCGAGTTCGCTCCGCTGTTCGCGACCGCGTCGATCCAGGTCGCCGCGTCCACGGTGAGCGGCCTGGCCCTGGGCACGCTCGTCTACGCGGCGACGCGCTCCCCGCTGTTGTCCGCGCTCAGCATGTTCGGCCCGTCACTGGCCCAGGTGATCGGGGCGACGGCGCTGCTGTCGGCGGCCGACCGGCTGCCGCCCCGCGCCGCGACGACGGGCCTGGCGCTGGCCTTCGGGGCGGGCACCGCCGTCCTGGCCGTCCCGGGCCTGCCGCTGTGGGCCGTCTTCGCCGTGATCATGCTGCTGGGGCTGGTGGGTTCGGTGGGCGGCGGGGTCCGGTACGGGCTGCTCAGCGAGATCGTCCCCGGTGAGGGCTACCTGCTCGGCCGTTCGGTGCTGAACATGTCGGTCGGGACCATGCAGATCTGCGGGTACGCCGTGGGCGGCGGGCTGGTGACGGCCCTGTCCCCGCGCGGCACGCTGCTGACCGGCGCCGCCCTGTACCTCGTCACGGCGGCCGTCGCCCGGTCCGGCCTCACCGCCCGCCCGCCACGGGCGGCGGGGCGACCGTCGATCACCGCGACGTGGCGGACGAACGCGCGGCTGTGGTCCTCGCCGCCCCGCCGGTACGTCTACCTCGCCCTGTGGGTGCCGAACGGCCTGATCGTCGGCTGCGAGTCGCTGTTCGTCCCGTACGCGCCGCGGCACGCGGGACTGCTGTTCGCGTTCGCGGCCGGGGGGATGCTGCTCGGTGACACGCTGACCGGCCGGTTCGTTCCGCCGGGGTGGCGGCGGCGGCTCGACGCGCCGCTGCGCCTGCTGCTCGCCGCCCCGTACCTCGTCTTCGCCGCGCACCCCGGCCTCGGCGTCGCCGTGGCCGCGGTCGCGCTCGCCTCCATCGGATACTCGGCCACCCTGCTGCTGCAGGACCGCCTCATGGCCCTGACGCCGAAGGACGTCCACGGGCAGGCGCTGGGCCTGCACTCCGCCGGCATGCTCACCCTGCAGGGCGTCGGCGCTGCCCTCGCCGGAGCGGTCGCCCAGCACGTCTCCCCCGCGACGGCGATGGCCGTGATGGCGGTGGCCTCCGTGACGGTGACGATCCTGCTCGCCCCCGGGCTGCGCCGTGAGCCGACGCCCGTATCGGAGGGCTCTCCGGAGCCGGTCGCCTGACGCCGGCATGGCGGCTCCCGGCGCGGGCATGGACGACTCCGCCCGGGACGGCGGAGGATGGTGCGATGAGCGGAGACGGCGAGCAGCGGGACGGGGTGGCGCTGACCAACCTGGACCAGCCCCTCTTCGAGGGGGCGGACGCGACCAAGCGGGAGCTGGTGGACTACCTCGACGCGGTCGCCGACCGGATCATCCCGCACCTGCGGGAACGTCCGCTGTCGGTGATCCGGGCACTGCGCGGCCAGCGGCCGTTCATGCAGAAAAACCTCCCGAAGTACGCCCCGTCGTGGATCCCGTCCGTCCGGGTGTGGGCGGAGGCGTCCCATCGCGAGGTGACGTACGCGGTCTGCGACGACCGCCGGACGCTGCTGTGGTTCGCCAACCAGCGCGCCGTCGAGTACCACCCGGCGCTCCTGCGCGGCGATCAGGTCACCCACCTCGTGCTCGACCTCGACCCGCCGGACGCCGGGGCGTTCGGCCTCGCCGTGCGCGCGGCCCGCCTCGTCCGCGAGGTCCTCACGGACGCCGGCCTCACCGGCGTGGTCAAGACCAGCGGCGCCAAGGGCGTTCACGTGTTCGTCCCGGTCGACGGGCGGGTGACCGCGGAGGAGGCCGCCGCGGCGACCCGGGCGATCGGGGCGCGCGCCGAACGCCTGGACCCGGCCCTCGCCACCACGGCCTTCATCCGGGAGGACCGCGGCGGGAAGGTGTTCATCGACTCGACCCGCGCGGGCGGCGCGACCGTGGTGGCCGTCTACAGCCCGCGCGTACGGCCGGGGGTGCCCGTCTCGTTCCCCGTCGCGTGGGAGGACCTGGACGAGGTGACGCCGGCGGACTTCACCATGCGGACCGCGCCCCGCCTGCTCGCCGACGGCGACCCGTGGTCCGCGTGGATGCCCGCTCCGCAGCCGCTCGATCCAGGCCTGGTCGCCGAGGGCCGTACGATCCCGGTCGCCCGGGTCCAGGCGATGCACGAGGGAAAGCGCCGGGCCCGCGCCCGCCGTTCCGGCGCGTGACCGCCGCCCGCCAGGCCGGTAGCGCTGTGCCCCGGGCCCGGCGTTCCGGCGCCTGACGGCCGCCCGCCGGGCCAGACTGGGTCCATGAGTGATGCCGACCAGCCGTACGGTGACCCGTCCGCCGGGGACTCCGGTGTTCCGTCCTCCCTCGACCGGGTTCTCGCGGACGTCGCCGCCGAACGCGCGGCGCAGGACGCGATGTGGGGGGTGCAGGACCTCCCCGACGGTACCGGGACCGAGCACGTGGCGGCGGCCGACGCCGCCAAGCGCGACTGCCGGGAGGCGTGGGCCGGCGCCCGGCTGACCTGGCGGCACATCCTCGCCGAGGAGTTCTGCGAGGCGCTGGCGGAGGACGACCCGCAGGCCCTGCGCACGGAGCTGATCCAGACCGCCGCCGTCGCGGTGAAGTGGGTGCAGGCGATCGACCGTCGTGAGGGAGGCCTGACCCACCGGACCCCGGACGGGCCGGGCCGGCTGGAGAAGCTCGTACGGGACCGGGTGCCGGATCTCATCCGCGCCGACGGCCGCGACCCGGACGTGCGGGCCGCCGGGGACGGGGAGTACCTCATGCTGCTGCGGGCGAAGCTGTACGAGGAGGCCGGGGAGTTCGCGGCGTCCGGAGACGCCGAGGAGCTCGCCGACCTCCTGGAAGTGGTCTACGCCCTCGCCGCCGCGCGCGGCGTCACGGCCGGCGAGCTGGAGCGGCTCCGTGCCGCCAAGGCCGCCCGCAACGGGGCGTTCGAGCGGCGTCACGTGCTCCGCCGTCCCGAGCGACGCTGAGGGCGCCGTTCAGTCGCCCTCGTCCCGGTGCCGGTCGTCCTCGGCGAGCTCGTCGACCGCGACGGCGACGGCGAGGACGAGCGGGACGTCGGGGTGGTCCACCTCGATGCCGTACGTGTCGCGGATGCGGAACCACTTGCGGGAGGTCTGCGCGACGACGCCCTGGTCGGACTCGATCCGGTAGTTCTTCTCGATGAGGTCGCCGGTCGCGGTCCACTCCTGCCCGTCGGCGAGCTCGACCACCATCTTGTGGCGGAGCGGGCTGAACAGCTTCTTGTGCACCTTCGCGACGGTATCCCCGTCGCGTTCGACGAGCATGGTGTCGCGGATGCTGACCATCTTCTTGCGGATGACGGCGAGGACCTCCCCGCCCGGCCCCTTCAGCTCGAACGTCTGGCGCAGCCGCAGCGCCTTACCGTCGACGAGGAACACGCGGTCGCCCGCCTCGTCCTCGATCCAGAAGTCGTCGCCGATGCTGAACATGCGTTCGCGCATCATGAACTTCACGGTGCCTCCTCGGTCGGTCCCTCGCCGGGAGGATCCCCGCCTCGCTGCCGGTCACTCACTCGGAATCGGGTGGCTTTTCCGGTGATACGCCCGGAGAATGGGCCCGTGTCGCTTGATCATTTGACCGAGGCCGAGAAGCTCGTCTGGCGGATGTCCCGCACCGGGGACTGGGCGGACCTGCGCGCCGGCGATCCCGGCGCGGACGACGTGGCCGGTGGCACGTCGTGGGGCCCGGAGCGCACGGTCGACGCGGAGGTGATCCGGGCGCTGCTGCTCGGCGCCGCCGGCGCGGAACCGGGGCACCATCCGGCGCTGCGGCTCCGCGGCGCGCGGGTGACCGGGCGGCTGGACCTGATGGGCGCGTCGGTCGAGTACGCGCTGGTGTGCGAGGGCTGCCACTTCGAGGAGCCGCTGCGGTTCGTCGAGGCGAGCACGAGGACGGTGCGGATCACCGGCAGCCGACTGCCGGCCTTCAACGGCGCCCGGCTGCGCCTCGACGGCATCCTGAATCTCCAGCAGAGCCGGATCGAACGCGGCGTGCGCCTCGACCGGGCGAAGGTCACCGGCGAGGTGTTCCTCCGCGGCGCGACCGTGGGCGCGGACGACGCCGGGGTCGCGCTCGCGGCCGACGGGATGACCGTCGACGGCAACGTCGAATGCGACGAGGGCTTCACGGCCGACGGCGCCGTACGGTTGCGCGGCGCCCGGCTCACCGGCTCGATGTCCCTGATCCGCGCCCGGCTGAGCTGCCCCGGCGGCCGGGCCCTCGACGGGAGCAACCTGACCATCGACGGCTGGCTCGCCGTGCGGGCGGCGACGGTGACCGGGCGGTTCGGGCTGCAGAACGCGCGGATCGCCGGCTGGATCGATCTGGCGGCCGCCCGGTTGAGCAATCCCGGCGGGGATGCCTTCACCGCGGGCGGCCTGGCCGTCGACGGGGGCGTGTGGTGCCATCGCGGCTTCTCCGCCGAGGGCGCGGTACGGCTCGTCGGCGCCCGCCTCGGCGGCAACCTCACGCTCACCGGCGCGCGGCTGGACACCCCGGGTGGCACCGCGTTGAACGTCGCGCGGGCCTCGATGGCCGATCTGGACGCCGACGGGCTCACGGCGCGCGGCGTGGTCATCATGGCCGGCGCGGAGATCGCCCGCCGGGTCACCCTCAGGGACGCCCGGCTCGGCGACGGCCCGGACGACACCGCTCTGGACGCCGACGGCGTCACCACGGGGACGCTCGTGATGCGCGGGCTGGAGGCCCGGGGCGCGGTGCTGATCCGCACCGCGCGGATCAGCGGCCGGATGACGCTGGCCGACGCCCGGCTGAGCGCGTCCGGCATCGCGCTGCGGCTGTCCCGCACCGAGATCGGCGCGGACGTGTTCTGCCACCGCATGACGGTCGAGGGCCGGGTGAAGCTGACGGGCGCCCGGATCGGCCGGGAACTGATACTCGACCGCGTACGGTTCGTTCCTCCCGGCGACGGCGTCGCCCTGGACGCCCGCACGATCACCGTCGGCGAGCTGACACTGACCGGCCCGGTCGAGGGCGCCGTCCAGCTCGACCACGCCCGCGTGGGGGTGCTGCGCGACGATCCGGACCACTGGCCGTCCGCGCTGAGCCTCGACGGGTTCACGTACGACGCCCTGGAGCCGCGCCTGTCCGCCGCCGAACGGCTGACGTGGCTGTCCCGGGACCCCGGTGGCTGCCCGCCGCAGCCGTACGAGCAGCTGGCCGCCTTCTACGCCCGCATCGGCCAGCCGGGCCAGGCCCGCCGGGTGCTGTACGCCCGCGAACTGCACCAGCGGCGCACGATGTCGCGTGTCGGCCGCGTGTGGAGCTTCCTCCAGGACGCCGCGGTCGGCTATGGCTACCGATCCTGGCGGGCCGTGGCCTGGCTCGCCCTCCTGCTGATGGTGGGGAGCGTCGTCTACGGGTTCGCACCTCCCGCACCGCTGAAGGCCGGTGAGGCCCCGCACTTCAACCCCGTCATGTACACCCTCGACCTGCTGCTCCCCATCGTCGACCTGGGCCAGCAGAACGCCTTCAACCCGGCGGGCGCGCAGCAGTGGTTCTCCTACATCCTGGTCGCCGCCGGCTGGGTCCTCGCCACCACGATCGCCGCCGGCGCCGCCCGCGTCATCACCCGCCGCTGACCCGCCTATGGGAGAGGCGTGCCGAACCTCGCCGCGGAGGCCGGGAACACCGCGCTCGCCGGTCAGAACGTGAAGTGGGCCGGGTCCGCCGAGGACCAGCCGCCTTCATGGACGGTCGTCACCGCTGGTGAGAGGTCCGCCACGAACGGGGTCACGTAGAGGGCCTGGTAGGCGGAGAAGTCCGAATCGTGCTGCGCGGTCGAGTACGTGTACGCCTGTGCCGTCACTTCGAAGGGCCTGCCGTGATAATCGACGATCTGGGTGGCGGGCTTGCCGTCCACGAGCAGCTCGAACTGATAGCGGTACCGGCAGTGGTACTTCGTCGTACGCGCGGTGAGGACGAAGGTGGTCGGCTCCCCTGGAGCCAGGTCGTATTCGTGGTCCGGGAAGTAGTTGCCGACGAACTCGGGCCCGGCGCCCTTGTCGACGACGTTCTGGGCGACGGGGTTGGGCTTGTCGAGATCGAACCCGATCTTCGCGCTGTGCGATTCGCCTGCGGTGGGAGAGAAGAAGAGCGTTCCCGTCAAGCGGGCTTCGCATTGCGCGAGCGCTCTGATGTCGGTGATGCGGACGAGGTTCTTCCGGTTTCCCGTCACCGCCAGCGTGGCGGTCTCCACGTTGACGTTCGCGGCGCCTAACGCGCGCAGGCGCTCATCGCCGGCCTCGCTGTAGACGTTCGTCCCAGCGGCGTTCAGCCGGTCCACCACGGCGGCGTTGATCACGGTGCCGGTGGCCATCGACGCCGCGCTCTCGAGGTGCTCGATGCCGATACGGTTGATCATCATGGCCGGCGCCTTGGGCTCGAGTTTCAGGCCGGTGGAGGTGGCGGGCGTCGAACCGCCACCGTCCGTGAGACCGACGACCTTCAGGATCGCCGCCCCGAGGACCGTGACGGCGATGGGCCCGATGAGTGCCGTCTTGGTCCAGGCCGACAGGCTTTTGAACCAGCTCTTCTGCTTGTCCGAAGCCCGGCCCGCGTCTGCCTTACGAGCGGGCGCCCCTTTCTTCTTCACCGTCATCTTCCCTCCTCCGGCTCCGCCTCGATGGTGCGCCGCCCGCCTCCCCGTAACAAGACGCTCACCGGCGTCGCGGTGGCTGCGTCGTCAGCGCAACGGTGAACTCCCCCGCGGCACGCAGGGCTTTTCAGTAGGTGAAGGTCGCCGGGTCGGCCGCGGACCAGCCTTGTGCTCGGCCGTTCATCAGCAGTGGTGACACGTAGAGCGCCCGGTAGGAGGAGAATTCGGTCCGCTCCCGCGCACGCGAGTAGGCGAATGCCTGAGCGGTCACCTCGAAGGGCCTGCCGTGATCGTCTACGACCTGCGTGGCCGGCTTACCGTTCACCAGCAGGTCGAACTGGTAGCGGTACCGGCAGTAATGCTTCGTCGTGCGGGCGGTGAGCACGAAGGTGGCCGGCTCCCCCGGAGCGAGGTCGTACTCATGGTCCGGGAAGTAGGTGCCCGTGAATCTTGGTGGGGTCTCCTCGGTGGGATCGTCGACGACGTTCTGGGCGAACGGATTCGGCTTGTCGAGGTCGAACCCGATCTTGGCGCTGTACGTCGAACCGGCGGTCGGGGAGAAGAACAGTGTCCCGGTGAGGGGGGCCTGGCATTGTGCGAGCGCCCTGATGTTGGTGACGCGTACCAGACTTCCCCGGTTGCCGGTCACCGCCAACGTGGTCATCGATACGTTGACGTTCGCGGCTCCTAACGCGCGCAGGCGCTGGTCGCCGGCCGGGCTGTAGACGTCCCTGTTGTAACCGTTCTGCTGATTGAGCCGGGCTACCTGAGCCGCGTTCATCACGGTGCCGGTGGCCATCGACGCCTCGCTCTCGACGTGCTCGATGCCGAGGCGATTGATCAGTACGGGTGGGGCCTTGAGGTCGGGCTTCGGACCGGCCGCCGGACCACCGCCGTCCGCGAGGCCCACGATCTTCAGGATCGCCGCTCCGACGACGGTGGCCACCACTGGCCCGACGAGTGCGGTCTTGCTCCACGTGGACAGCCCCTTGAACCACCCTGCGCGCTTCTCCGAGGTTCCACCGGCCTTGGTGCCGACGGCGGTCACACGCTTCTTCGCCGGAGTCATCGCTCCCCTCCCGGCCCCGCGTCCGCAGACGCTTTACGCATCTCTCAGTAACAAGACGCTCACTTTAAGGCAATCGACGCACGCCAGAAGTAACGACTTGGAAACGGTGAGTGAGGGCACAAGCGCACTTGCGTTGGAGTGGGCTCTAGGTGATTCAGTGCGTGGATGGACTACGTACATCTGGGACGGACGGGACTCAAGGTCAGCCGGCTGGTGCTCGGCACGATGAACTTCGGGCCGCAGACCGACGAACCCCACAGTCACGAGATCATGGACGCCGCGCTCGACGCGGGCATCAACTTCTTCGACACGGCCAACGTCTACGGCTGGGGCGAGAACAAGGGCCGTACCGAGGAGATCATCGGCACCTGGTTCGCCAAGGGCGGCGGCCGGCGGGACAAGACGGTCCTGGCGACCAAGGTGTACGGGAACATGGGCGCGGACGGCGAGGTGTGGCCGAACCACGACAAGCTCTCCGCGGTCAACATCCGCCGCGCCGTCGAGGCGTCCCTGCGCCGGCTCGGCACGGACCACATCGACGTCTACCAGTTCCACCACATCGACCGGGCGACGCCGTGGGAGGAGATCTGGCAGGCGATGGACGTCCTCGTCCAGCAGGGCAAGATCCTGTACGTCGGGTCGTCCAACTTCCCGGGCTGGGGCATCGCCCGGGCGAACGAGCAGGCGGCCCGGCGCGGCTCCCTCGGCCTCGTCAGCGAGCAGTGCCTGTACAACCTGATGGAGCGGCGGGCGGAGATGGAGGTCATCCCGGCCGCCGAGGCGTACGGGCTCGGCGTGATCCCGTGGTCGCCGCTGCACGGTGGGCTGCTCGGCGGGGCGATCCGTAAGGAGCGCGCGGGCGGCGCGGCCCGTTCGACGTCCGGGCGGTCCGCGGAGGCGCTGGCCGACCCGGCGCAGCGGGAGCGGATCCAGGCGTACGAGGACCTGTGCGAGCAGCACGGCTTTGAACCCGGTGACGTGGGCCTGGCCTGGCTGCTGACCCGTCCGGGCGTGACCGGGCCGATCGTGGGGCCGCGCACACGCGAGCAGCTCGACTCGGCACTGCGGGCCCTCACGCTGAAGCTGTCGGAGGAGTTCCTGAAGTCCCTGGACGAGATCTTCCCGGGACCCGGCCCGGCGCCGGAGGCGTTCGCCTGGTAGGGCCGCGAGGCAGGGTGATGGGCCTCCCGTTGCCGGGGTGTGGTGCGCCGCCCCGTCCCGGCAACGGGAGGCTCGCTCCTTCCCACGGCGGCGTGCTGGATCGGGGCGTGCGTGCGCGGCGGGGCCGTCAGAACACGTATGACGCCGGATCGGCCGCGGACCAGCCGGTGGCCTTACCGTTCGTCAGCATCGGCGATATATAGAGCGCTCGATAGGCGGAGAACGTGTACGCGCCTCGCGCGGTCGAAAGTTCGTAGGCCGGTGCCGTGATCGTCAAGGGCTCGCCGTGGTCGGGGACGATCTGCGTGGCGGGCTTACCGTTCACGAGGAGTTCGAACCGGTAGCGGTACCGGCAGTAGTACCTGGTCGTGGTCGCGGTGAGAACGAAAGTGGCCGGCTCGCCCAGCGCCAGGTCGTATTCGTGGTCGAGGAAGTACGAGCCGGTGAACTTCGGCGCCCCTTCATCGCCGCCACCGGTGACGTTCTGGGCCGACGGAGCGGGCCTGTCGAGGTTGAATCCGATCTTCGCCGTGTACGCCCCGCCTTCGGTCGGGGCGAAGAACAGCGTTCCGGTGAGCGGGCTCTGGCACTGAGCGAGCACCCGGATATCGGTGATCCGCACTCCCCCTTTGCGATTTCCCGTCACCGCGAGCGTCGTGGTGGCCACGCCGACGTTGGCCGCGCCTAACGCCCGCAGGCGCTGGTCGCCGGCCTCGTCGAACGCGTCTCCCCTGATGATCCCGTTCTCCTTGTTGAGCCGGTCCACCTCGGCGGCGCCGACCACCGTGGCGGTGGCCATCGATGCCTCGGCGGGAAGATGCTCCATGCGCAGGCGATTGATCATCACGGCCGGGCTGTGGGGGTCGGGTTTCGGACTCGCCGGCGAACCGCCGCCGTCCGCGAGTCCTACGATCTTCAGAATCGCCGCTCCGAGGACCGCCGCGGCCACCGGTCCGACGATCGCCGTCTTCGTCCAGGCGGACAGGCCCTTATACCAGGGCTTACGTTCCTTGAGAGCCGGGGTTCCGCCGGGTTTGCCGGCGGAGCGCCGCTTCCTGAATGTCATCTTCCTGGCGGTCACCGTTCTTCCCCTCCGGCCGGGCATCGGCAGGGACGGCCGATGCCTTCCCAGTAGACGCGCGCCCGATGACGACGGCAGGTACTGAGCCGGTCACAGACGCGTAACGGATCGCGTGGGCCGGGCTCGCCTCCGCCCACGGCCGATGCTCCGGCCCCTGCCGGCGACCGTCCCTGGCCGATGGATCCGGCGGGCCGGTGAATTGGCCCTGACGTCGCGTCAGGCCGGTATTTTTCCGGTTGCACGTGCTCGAAGTGGTTTGTCACCGTAGAGCCCCTGCGCCTTCTGCCGCCGTCCCCTGCCGAGAGAGTTCCGTGTGCTGATCCGACTCCTTCGCGCCCACTTGCGCCCCTACCGCCGGCCACTCGCCCTGGTGGTGGCGCTGCAGTTGGTGCAGACACTCGCCAATCTGTACCTGCCGACCCTGAACGCCGACATCATCGACCAGGGGGTGGTGAAGGGCGACACCGGTTACATCATGAAGACCGGCGGCGTCATGCTCGCCGTGTCCCTGGTGCAGATCGTCTGCTCGATCGGTGCCGTCTACTTCGGCGCCCGTACGGCGATGGCCGTCGGCCGTGACATCAGGTCCGCCGTCTTCACGCGGGTGCAGTCGTTCTCGGCCCGCGAGGTGGGCAGGTTCGGCACGCCCTCGCTGATCACGCGGACCACGAACGACGTGCAGCAGGTCCAGATGCTGGCCCTGATGACCTTCACCATCATGATCGCGGCTCCGATCATGGGCATCGGCGGCATCGTGCTGGCGCTGAACCAGAACCTCTCGCTGTCCTCGCTGCTACTGGTCGTCGTCCCGGTGCTCGGCGTGGTGATCCTGCTGATCATCTCGCGGATGCGGTCGCTGTTCCGGCGCATGCAGGAGCGCATCGACACCATCAACCGGGTGCTGCGCGAGCAGATCACCGGTGTGCGGGTCATCCGCGCGTTCGTCCGGGACGTCCCCGAGCAGCGGCGCTTCGACACGGCCAACGCCGAACTGCTCGACGTGTCGCTGGGGACCGGCCGGCTGATGGCGCTGATGTTCCCCTTCGTGATGCTCATCATGAACGTCTCCAGCGTGGCCGTCCTGTGGTTCGGCGGCCATCTGATCGACGGCGGGTCGATGGAGGTCGGCGCGCTGACGGCGTACCTCAGCTACCTGATGCAGATCCTGATGGCCGTCATGATGGCGACGTTCATGTTCATGATGGTGCCGCGCGCGGAGGTGTGCGCGGAGCGCATCCAGGAGGTCCTGGAGACCGAGTCCAGCGTGGTCCCGCCGGCGGACCCGGTGCGGGCCCTGGGCGTGCACGGTCACCTGGAGCTGCGGGACGTCGAGTTCCGCTACCCGGGCGCGGAGGCGCCCGTGCTGTCCGGGGTCGACCTGGTCGCCCGGCCCGGTGAGGTCACGGCGATCATCGGCTCCACCGGCAGCGGCAAGACGACGCTGCTCAATCTCATCCCCCGGCTGATGGACGTGACCGGCGGCTCGGTGCTCGTCGACGGCGTCGACGTGCGGGAGCTGGACCCGGTGACGCTCTCGGACGCGGTCGGGTTCGTTCCCCAGCGGCCGTACCTCTTCTCCGGGACGGTCGCCTCCAACCTGCGGTACGGCAAGCCGGACGCCACCGACGAGGACCTCTGGCACGCCCTGGAGATCGCCCAGGCCAGGGACTTCGTGGAGCGGATGGACGGCGGCCTGGACGCCAAGATCGACCAGGGCGGCACGAACGTCTCCGGCGGTCAGCGTCAGCGTCTCGCCATCGCCCGCGCGCTCGTCCGCCGGCCGGAGATCTACCTGTTCGACGACTCGTTCTCCGCGCTGGACTACGCGACCGACGCGGCCCTGCGGGGGGCGCTGACCGCCGAGACCGCCGAGGCGACCGTCGTGATCGTGGCGCAGCGGGTCTCCACGATCCGGCACGCCACCCGCATCATCGTCCTCGACGGGGGCCGCGTCGTCGGCGCCGGCACCCACCACGAGCTGATGGACACCAACGAAACGTACCGGGAGATCGTGCTCTCCCAGCTCACCGAGCAGGAGGCGGCGTGACGTCCCCGACAGGCGAACGCGCGGTACCCCGCCGCGGACCGGGACCGTCCGGCCCGGCCCACGGGCCGGCGCGGTTCATGGCCGGGCAGTCGACCGAGAAGTCGCTGAACTTCCGCGGGTCGAGCCGGCGGCTGCTGCGGATGCTGCGGCCGGAGCGGCCGCTGATCGCCGCGACCCTCCTGCTGGCCGTCGCGAGCGTCGCGACGACCGTGGTGGGCCCGAAGATCCTCGGGCGCGCCACCGACCTGGTCTTCGCCGGGATCACCGGCCGCAGGTTCCCCACCGGGAGGACCAAGGCCGAGGTGGTCGACCGGCTGCGGAGCACGGGTCACGGCACCCTCGCGGACATGCTGAACTCGATGGACTTCGTGCCCGGCCACGGCATCGACTTCGGCAAGGTCGGCATGGTGCTGCTGATCGCGCTGGCGCTGTTCGCGGTCGCCGCGGTCCTCGGCGTGGTGCAGGGGCGCCTGACGACGACGATCGTGCAGCGGTCGATGTTCCGGCTGCGCGAGCAGGCGGAGCTGAAGCTGGCGCGGCTGCCGCTGAGCTACTTCGACCGCCAGCCGCACGGTGAGGTGCTCAGCCGGGTCACCAACGACATCGACAACCTCGCCCAGACGCTGCAGCAGACGCTCAGCCAGATGCTGACCTCGCTGCTCACCATCGTCGGCGTGCTGACCATGATGATCGTCATCTCACCGCTGCTGGCGCTGATCGCGCTGGTGACCGTGCCGGTCTCGGTGCTGGTCGCGGGGAGGGTCGGCAAGAGGGCGCAGCCCCAGTTCATCAGGCAGTGGGCGACGACGGGCCGGCTGAACGGCCACATCGAGGAGATGTACACCGGGCACTCCCTCGTCAAGGTCTTCGGCCGGCAGGAGGAGTCCCTGGAGACGTTCCGGGAGCACAACGACACGCTGTACGCCTCCAGCTTCCGGGCGCAGTTCATCTCCGGCCTGATCCAGCCGGCGATGATGTTCATCGGGAACCTGAACTACGTCCTCGTCGCGGTCGTCGGCGGCCTGCGGGTGGCGTCGGGCTCGCTGTCCCTGGGCGACGTGCAGGCGTTCGTGCAGTACTCCCGGCAGTTCACCCAGCCGATCACGCAGGTGGCCAGCATGGCGAACCTGCTGCAGTCGGGCGTCGCCTCCGCCGAGCGCGTCTTCGCGCTGCTGGACGCGGACGAGCAGGAGCCGGACCCGCAGACGCCCGTACGGCCCGAGGAGGTACGCGGGCGGGTGGTCTTCGAGAACGTCTCCTTCCGCTACAACCCCGACACGCCGCTCATCGAGGACCTGTCCCTGTCCGTCGAGCCCGGTCAGACGGTCGCCATCGTCGGCCCGACCGGCGCGGGCAAGACCACGCTGGTCAACCTCCTGATGCGGTTCTACGAGGTCACGGGCGGCCGGATCCTGCTCGACGGCGTGGACGTCGCCGCGATGACCCGCGAGGAGCTGCGGTCCAAGACGGGCATGGTGCTGCAGGACGCCTGGCTGTTCGGCGGCACGATCGCCGAGAACATCGCGTACGGGAAGGCGGACGCCACCGACGAGGAGGTCGTGGAGGCGGCGCGGGCCACCTACGTCGACCGGTTCGTGCGGCACCTGCCCGACGGGTACGACACGGTGATCGACGACGAGGGCGGCAACGTCAGCGCGGGCGAGAAGCAGCTGATCACGATCGCCCGGGCGTTCCTCGCCCGGCCCACGATCCTCATCCTGGACGAGGCGACCAGCTCGGTCGACACCCGGACCGAGGTGCTGATCCAGCGGGCGATGAACTCCCTGCGCAAGGGACGGACCAGCTTCGTGATCGCGCACCGGCTGTCGACGATCCGGGACGCGGACCTGATCCTCGTCATGGAGTCCGGCAGCATCGTCGAGCAGGGCACCCACGACGAGCTCTTGAAGGCCGAGGGCGCCTACGCCCGCCTGTACCAGGCGCAGTTCGCCCAGGCCGTCGCCGAGGTCGACTGACGGAACCCCGGCCGTGCCTCACGGCACCAGGACGATCTTGCCTCGCGTGTGGCGCCTCTCCAGCTCGCGGAAGGCGTCCCGGACCTGGTCGAGCGGGTACGTGCGGGCGATCGGGATCTCCAGCTCGCCCTTGTCGACCAGCGCGGCCAGTTCGGCGACCACCTCGATGGTGGCCGCCTGCGCGTTCCCGTCGGTCTTGACGCCGTGCTTCGCGGCGGCGGCCAAGTCCTTGATGGTGTCGATCCGCTCCGGGGCGACGCCGAGCTCGAGCGCGAGGTCGACGTAGCCGGAGCCGAACGCGTCGATGAACGCGTCGACCCGGCCGCCGGGAGCCGCGGCCCGGATCCGGTCGGCGACGCCCTCGCCGTACGTGACGGGGATCGCCCCGTGGGCGGTGAGCCACTCGTGGTTGGCCTCGCTCGCCAGGCCGATCACCGTCGCGCCGGCACGGCGGGCGAGCTGGACCGCGATCGTCCCCACTCCCCCGGCCGCGGCGGAGATCACGACCGTGTCGCCGGGGCCGGCGGCGACGGCGCGCACCGCCGCGTACGCCGTCGTGCCCGCGACGTACAGCGACCCGCCCTGCTCCCACGAGACGTTCGCCGGCCGGGGCGTCAGGTTGCCCGCCTCGACGAGGACGAACTCAGCGTGGCTCGCCCGGTCGTCGGTGAACCCGATGACCTCGTCCCCTGCCGCGAGACCGGTGACGCCCGCGCCGAGTTCCTCGACGATCCCGGCCAGGTCGCTGCCCTCCCCGGAGGGGAACGTCGCGGGCCACTTCTCGTGCAGCGCCCCGGTACGGATCGACACCTCGCCCGGGTTGATCGCCGCCGCCCTGACCCGTACGAGGACCTGGCCGGGTCCGGGGACCGGCCGGTCGACCTCCTCGACCCGCAGCACCTCGATGGGGCCGTACTCGTCGAACCGCACCGCCTTGGACATCGCACACTCCTGATCTGAGACGCCGGCCGCCGTCTTCGGCCGGACACCGATCAGGCTGCCAACGAGGCGCGGCGGTGACGAGCGGAGCGGTTTCCCTAGGATCGGCGATCCTTGGCTGAGCGTCCGGACCCGGGCGGAACCTCGGCGATGATGGCGGCATGCAGATGGACCGCCGGCAGCTCGCCGACTTCCTGCGCCGCTCACGGGAACGCCTGCGCCCTCAGGAGGTCGGCCTTCCCACCGGGCCGCGCCGCCGTACACCCGGGCTGCGGCGTGAGGAGCTCTCCCAGCTCGCGGGGATGTCCGCCGACTACTACATGCGCCTGGAGCAGGCCCGCAGCCCGCAGCCGTCCCCGCAGATCCTCGCCTCACTGGCGCACGCCCTGCGGCTGACCGAGGACGAGCGCGACCACCTCTACCTGCTGGCGGGGCACCGGCCGCCCGCCGGCCGGCTCGCGGGGGACCATGTCCGGCCCGGCCTGCTGTACCTGCTGGACCAGCTCAAGGAGACGCCGGCCCACATCACCAACGACCTCGGTGACCTGCTGGCCCGCAACACGATGGCCGAGGCGCTCCTCGGCTGCATCTGCTCGGTCCGGGAGCAGGACCGCAACTTCGTGTGGCGCTGGTTCACCGACCCCACGATCCGGTCGATCTATCCGGCCGAGGAGCGCGAGCAGCAGAGCCGTGCCTACGTCGCCGACCTGCGGGCCTCCCTAGTGCGGCGGGGCAGCGACGCGGCGTCGACCCGGCTGGTCGCCCGGCTGCGCGAGGTCAGTTCCGAGTTCGCCGCGCTGTGGGAGCTGCACGAGGTCGCCGTGAAGCGTACGAGCCGGCTGCGCGTCGACCACCCCGCCATCGGCCCGATCGAGCTGGAGTGCGAGGTGCTGCTGAGCCCGGCCGAGGACCAGCGGCTCACGATCTTCACGCCGCCGCCGGGCACGTCCAACATCGATCATCTCAGCCTGCTGCGCGTCCTCGGCCACGACGACTTCACCCCGGCCACCCCCGAACGCCGCTGACGGCCGGCCGGCCGCTGTTCACCCGTCCAGGCCGAAGAGGGGCAGGCAGGGCGCCAGGCCCTCGATCGTGACGGGCACCGTCCGCCGGGCCTGCCAGGCCGCGCGGTCGAGGCGTACCCGGCGCACCACCATGGGCCGCCCGCGGACGACGCGGCGTTCGATCCCGTCCTCGCGGTACCCGAGCTTGCGGGACACCGCGAAGGACGCCTCGTTGTCGGCGAAGGCGGCGGACACGGCGTACTCCGCGCCCAGGCCCTCGAAGGCCAGGCCGAGCACGGCGGCGCGCATCTCCGTGCCGATCCCCCGCCCCTGGTACCGGCGGCCCACCCAGGAGCCGGTCGAGACCTCACGGAGGACCGGGAAGTCCGTTCCCATCAGCCCCTGCGTCCCCACGATCGTGCCGTCGAGGTCGGCCACGAGGTTCAGCGTCCACGCCGACGGCCGCCAGTCCGCCCAGCACGACCAGTGGAACTGCAGGAGCCCGCGTGCCCGTTCGGCCGGCGGCGCGTCCGTCCAGGGCACGGCGAACGGCTGCGTCTCCGGGTCGTGAACGCCCTCGGCCGCCAGATCGGCGAGCGCGGTCAGGTCTTCGAGCGCCGGCAGCCGTAGTACTAACCGCGGGGTGCGGAGCCGCAGGCCGAACAGGGGCCAGTGTGGTGATGCCATGGGGGCGATTGTGCAGAGGGTCTCCGCTCGCCGCATCCTCTTTTCCCGCACCTCGCCGAACGCCGTTCAGATAAGCAGTCATCCGGACATTCCGTAAAAACGTCAGTCAACTTGGACAGATATGGCCATTGTGACTGAGGCGGGTCTAAGATCGCCGTCCTACGTGCGGCCGGTCACTCTCCGAGTCGACCGGCCCACAGGTGTTGATCATGGTCGAAGGGAGCGCAACGTGACCGCGCCGGAGCCGGAGTTCACAGACCCGCATTCCGGGGCGGTGCCACTGCACGGGCGGCGCTTCGTCGAGGACACCGACGAGCTGTACCGGGAGATGCGGCGCGACCACGGGCCGGTCGTCCCCGTCCTCCTCGAGAGCGGCGAGCCGGCGTGGCTGGTCATCGGCTACCGCGAGGCGCACCGGGTGCTCACCGACGCGCAGTTGTTCGCCCGCGATCCGTACCGCTGCCACGGCCCGGACTACGTGCCACCGCAGGTCCTGGGCTACCTGCCCGGCATCCTGATGTTCCTGGACGGGCCCGCGCACGCGCGCCGGGCCGGCGCGGTCAGCGCCGCGCTCGCCGAGGTGGACCAGTTCGAGATGCGCAGCGAGTGCGAGCGGTTCGCCGACCGGCTGATCGACACGTTCGCCGCCGCCGGCGAGGCCGATCTGATCGAGCAGTACGCCTATCACCTGCCGGCCCTCGTCACGGGCAGCCTGCTCGGCGTGCCCGACGCGCAGCTGACGGCGCTCTCCCGGGACATGAAGATGATGAACGACGGCCAGGAGGAGGCCATCGAGGCGTACGGCCGGTACGTCGTGACGATGACGGGCCTGCTCGCGAGCAAGCGCGAGTGGCCCGGAGCGGACGTGATCTCCCGGCTGCTCGCGTACGCGGTCGATACCACCGACGAGGAGCTGATGCAGGATCTGCTGATCGTGCTCTCCGGCGGTCAGGAGAACACCGCCCACTGGATCGGCAACACTCTCCGCCTCATGCTGACCGACGACCGCTTCTCGCTGACCCTCTCGGGCGGGCGCCGCAGCGTCGGCCAGGCGCTGAACGAGGTGATGTGGGAGGCCTGCCCGGTGAAGACCGCCCCCGCCCGCTGGGCGGTCCGGGACGCGGTCCTCGGCGGCCGGACGATCCGTGCCGGTGACGTGGTCGTCGTCGGGCCGGCCGGTGCCAACGCCGACCCGCGGATCCGGCCCGACGCGCACCGCGACCCGAGCGGCAACCACGCCCACCTCGGTTTCGGCACCGGCGAGTACGGCTGCCCGCATCCGGCTCCGGAGATCGCTCAGGTGATGGCGCAGACCGCCGTCGAGGTGCTCCTGGACCGGCTGCCGGACGTGCGGCTGGCGGTGCCGGAGGACGCGCTCGCGTGGCGGCCGGCCTTCCACGTCCGCGGCCTGACGGCGCTTCCGGTGCGGTTCAGCCCCGCGCACGTCGCCGGCGGCTGAGCGGAGGACCGGTCCGCGGTCAGCTCCCGGTGGCGCTGATCGGGTCCACCCCGCTGGCCACGACGGACGGCAGGCCGGTCGAGGGGACGTGGGTCGCGAACGTCCACAGCCACTCGCCGGTGAAGCGGTGGTAGTAGCGCTTCGGGCCGAGGCCGTAGAAGTCCCGCCCGGGCCGATACCACACGTTCGGCCGCGCCGCCGTGTAGCGCAGCGCCTGGACCACGGCGCTCAGAACGAGTGCGCCGCCGTCGGCCGTCTTCAACGCGTACACCGGCTGCGGCCGGGCCGCCCACTGCGTACGGCCCTGCCACCGGCCGCGGCTGGTGAGCTCCAGGACGGACTTGGCCCAGTTCCTGCCGAGCGTGGAGGTCAAGGGGCCGGAGGCGAACGCCTCCGGGGACTTCTTGCGGTCCGCGGTGTAGGTGAGGTAGGTGGCGAGCCGGGTGCCGACACCGAGGGCCGGCCCGGTCGTCACCGCGGTCGCCGAGCCGTCCGCGCCGCGCGCGATCGCCGGCAGCTTCTGCCCCTTCGCCACCCAGGCGCCGACGGCGGACTTGTACGTGCCCCCGCCCGTGTCGACGAACACGAGGAACTCGGTCCCGCTCTCGCCCTTCACCCGGGCGGAGACCGCGAACCAGGCCGGGCTCACGTTGTGCGGGATGAAGAACCGAGCGCCCTCGTAGTGGAAGGGCTTGATCTTCTTGGCCTGCTTCGCCCGGATGCGCTTGTTGCCGGCCAGGTCGATCTCGAGCATCGGCCCGGTCTCGTTCTGCCGCAGCAGCGCGTCGGAGACCTTACTGTTCGCCTCGTTGTTGACCTTCTCATGATCGGCGAAGATCGCCCGCGCCTGCGCCTCGGTCACCGCGGTGGCCCCGGGCGAGCTGCTCGACGTGGACGAGTGCCGGGGGGTCGGTGTGGTCTCTCCGCCGCACCCCGCGGCGGTCAGCACACTGAGGGCGACAGACCCGAGGACGGTCCCTTTTCGCACTTGAGGCTCCGTAAAAATAAGGTAAAACGATCAAGAGCATACTGAACGTACGGGGAGGCACGCAGGTGGGTCCGGTACAGGAGGCGTACGACGTCGTCGTGGTCGGCGGCAGCGGGGTGGACACGATCGTGCGCGTCGGCTCCCTGCCGGTGCCGCTCGCCGACTCGGTCGGCGTCCCCCCGATCGAGGAGTGGCCCGGTCAGACCGGCGGGAACGTCGCCCTCGGCGCCCGGGCGCTCGGTCTCACGGTCGCGTTGCTCGACTACATCGGGGACGACTGGATCGGCGCGCAGGTACGCGAGCGGCTGGCCGAGGGGGACGTGGAGTTCGCCCCGCTGATCTCCCCCGCCGGCACCCGCCGCGCCGTGAACCTGGTGGACGCGACCGGCCGCCGGATGTCGTTCTACGACGGCCGCGACCCGGCGGACCTGCGGATGCCACGGGAGCACTACCTGCCCTGGATGAGCCGGGCCCGCCACGTCCACCTGGCCATCATGAACTTCGCGCGTTCCCTGTACGACGACCTCGCCGGGCTCGGCGTCCCGATCTCGACGGACCTGCACGACTGGGACGGCCTGAACGACCACCAGCGGGAGTTCGCACTCCGCTCCGACCTGGTGTTCTTCAGCGCCGCGGGCGTGGGTGAGGGCTTTCCCGCGCTGATGCGGGAGATCCTGCGCGAGGGGCGCGCGGAGACCGTGGTGGCCACGGCCGGCGCGGACGGCGCGTACCTCCTGACCCGTGACGGCGGCGCGACCCCGCGGCATGTCCCGGCGGCGGTGCCGCCCGCGCCGGTCGTGGACTCCAACGGCGCGGGCGACGCGTTCGTCTGCGGGTTCCTTTACGGGCGGCTCGCCGGCCGGGACGTGGAGGAGTGCGCCCGCCTCGGCACGGTCGCGGGCGCCTACGCGTGCACGGCCCCGGGTTCGACCGCTCTCATCCCGGCCGATGCGCTCCTGACGGCCTGACCGGCTCGCGAGATCGTCCGCGTACGGCGGGCGGACTGTCGGGGGCCGCTGCCACAATCGCGCGGCATGGCGAAGAGGACGGTACGCCGCCTGGCCGATCTGCTGGTCGGGCTGGGCATGGTGACGGAGGACAGGGCCGCCGCGGTGCTGGCCGACATCGGGTCGTGGCGGAAGGAGCACCTGGACGAGGAGCTCGACGAACGCGACGTGTTCGGCTGGCTTCCCGAGTTCGGCGTCGCCGTCCCGGTGCACATCGAGGATGTCGACTTCGTGGCCGACTACTACCGGTACCTCCTGGAGGAGGAGGTGACGCCCTGCACGGGCGGCGCGGTGGTCCTCTCCGACGTCGTACTGCTGCGCGACGAGGACGGCTACGAGTACCTCCACTTCCTGCGCAACGGCGAGCCGGTCTGGTGGCAGGTCGAGCACGAGTCCGAGGACTACGCGGACACGGCGGCCCTGTCAGGGCAGTTCGGTGATCTGGATCCGGGCGGCGACGATCCGCGCAGGTTCTACCAGCTGCGCCCGGAGAAGGTCGGCGCGCAGGACGACCTCTACGTCCTGGCCTCCCCCGACCAGGCCAGGGCGCTGCACGAGGAGTTCGGCCTGAACTTCTACGACCTGGACGCGGCGCCGCCGCCGCACGGCGAGCCGCCGACGGCACAGCCCGGTACGCCCGAGTGGTACGCCCAGGAGGACCGCCGGCACCTGACCGCACCGGCCCGGGCGTTCCTCGACCGGTGGCGGTCCGGCATGGCCGGCGCGCTCGACGAGTGGCGGGCCCGGTTCCTGCCGGCGGACTTCCCCTTCGACTTCTCCCTCGCCTCCCTGGGCGCACTGGAGGCGCTCGTCCGTGACCGGTACACCGGCTGGTCGGCGGTCCAGGCGGCCGCCGGCGAGCCGTTCGTCGAGGGAGCGGTCCGCTACGTCGGCGAGACGCTGATCCGGACCGGGCCCGGGCACTGGACCTACCGGGACACGGCGGACCCGTTGTACGGCGGCGTTCCGTCGGTCTGCTCCGACACCCCGGCCGCCTTCCGGGGCATCGTCGTCCCGCTGTACGCGCTGAGCCGCGCCGCCGAGGACCGCGAGCCCGGCGTCCTCGCCGCGTCGGCCGAGGACCTGCGCGACGCGGCCGTCCGGTACGCCAAGGCGCTGCGAGCGCTCGACGCGATCCGGCGGCCCGGCGCCGGACCGGCGGAGGGCTGACCCACCGGGAACGCCGCCCGGTCGTCGTGGTCGTTCCCGTGGGGGTGCCGGGCCGGCGTCGACCCGGCCCGGCATGAAGGCGCACGCCGCGAAGGCGTGTCAGGCCACGGCGTGGATCCGGCCGGCGATGTCCGACGCCGCCACCGGACGGCCGTTGTGCCGGACGATGACGAGGACACGCCCGCGTTCCCGTCGCACCTGCGTGGTGAGGCCGGACGGGCCGCCCAGGTGGAGGCAGAGCCGGCGGCGGGCGGGGAGCACGCCGTTCTGCGCGCAGCTGACCCTGAGGTGGTGCATGCCCGGGCCCGCGTTGAACGGGTTGTACAGCGCCGGGGCCGGCGTGACCCAGCCGCAGTAGCCCCCGCCGTGCAGGTTGACGACCTGGCCGTTCGCGCTCGGGGCCGCCGACCCGGAGGCGTTGAACCCGCCGGCGGCGAACGCGTTGTCGACCCGGAACGGCGTGTCCTGCAGGTCGACGTTGCCGACCCCGTTCGGCTGCGCGGTGCACGACATCGCGACCGCGTACGGCATGCCGGTCACGGTCGTCCCGCCATGCCGCAGCGAGCCGGTCGACGTCGCGAAGGTCAGGTCGCCGATGTCGACGGTCAGCGACTTCGGGTCGACGCGGACCTTGGTGAACGCCGTCCGGACGCTCGTGCCGGGTGAGGCGCCGCCGGCGGTGTACTGCGAGAAATTTACGGCCTGCCCGGTCCTGGCGAGGTCGATGTACTCGGCGGGCGCCGTGGCCATGTGATGGCAGTACGCCGTGAAGATATTGCCGTTATTGTACAGCAGGTAGGTCCCGTCCCGCGCGATCGGAATCGCCTGGTGCACGTCCTGGCAGCTGTTGAACAGCTGGATGGGAGCGGCGGCGTGAGCCGGCGCCCCGCCGGCCACCGGGAGGGCGGCACAAAGCGCCGCCAGCAGAGCCGTTTTCCGAATCGAGGATACAGCCATTGACTTTCCCTTGTTCGCGAGCGAGTGGACGACTGCGATCAGAAGGTTAACGCCCGCTTAACAGCCGGCCGATCGATGCACAGAATGTTCCGCATTCCGGAGTGTCGGGCGAGATGCGACGACAAGCGACAACGTCGGCTGGATCGAGAAGTACGGCGAGGCCATCCACGCGCGATTCGGTAACGCCGCGGAATTCACGGAGAGGTTCTCCGTCCCGGTCCGCATCCATCTCACCCGCGTCCGCGGCATTTACATCGACCGTGCCCGCCGGCTCCGCGACCCCATCCGACTCAACCGCCGAAGTGTGCGGCTCAGTGCCGAGGATCCCTGTTCTCGGAACGACGGCGATCCTCGGCGCTGAGGACGCGAGCGTGCCGTCGCGCGGCGGCCGGATACCTCCGCACCAGGAAGTCGAGGCGCAGAAGCTCCCGCGCCTCCGACGGCGACCGCGCCCGATTCGGTGCGATGGTCCACCTCCGGTCCGGAACTGTCTGGCGGGGCCGGGTTCGGGCTGGTAGCCTCCCGGGGGCCGTGACATCACGCAAGGAGGTGAGACCCATGAACGCTGTATCGATGTGGGTGCTCCCCTCGTCTTCATGGTCGGGCGATTGACATAGGGATCGCCGGGAGCGCCGCAGCCACAAGGCCCTCCCGAAAGGCAACACCTATGCATTCTGTGCGTTTCACCGCGGAGACATCGTCCAACGGTGTCCTCGAACGCGACTTCACCGTCGGCGAGGTCACCGGCGTGCTCTGGTCCCCCGTATCCGGCTCCGATCACGCGCCCGTGGTGCTGATGGGGCACGGTGGCGGTCTGCACAAGAAGACGCCGGGACTCGTGGCCCGCGCCCACGACACCGTGACCAGGTGGGGTTTCACCGTGGTCGCCATCGACGCGCCTGGACACGGCGATCGTCCGCGTACGGCGGAGGACGAGCAGGCCCGCGCCGACATTCAGCAGGCGGTGGCGGCAGGCGAGATCGACCGCTTCGAGTCGGTCAGCGTCCGCTACAGCACCTCACTGGCGGAGCGTGCCGTACCGGAATGGCAGGCGACCCTGGACGCCCTTCAGGAACTGCCCGAGATCGGCTCCGAAGCGCCGATCGGCTACGGCGGCGGCATGTCGTTGGGCACCGCGATCGGGATTCCGCTGACGGCGGTCGAGCCCAGGATCACCGCCGCGATCTTCGGTGGCGGGTTCTTCGCGCACCGGGGACTGATCGAGGCGGCGAGACGGATCACCGTCCCGGTCCAGTTCCTGCTCCCGTGGGACGAGGAGTACGTCGACCGCCGATCCGTCCTCGCCTTGTTCGACGCCTTCGCCTCGGAGGACAAGACGTTGCTCGCCAACCCTGGCACCCATCGCCGCATGCGCTGGGTCGGAGTCGACGACGGGTTCCTGGCCCGGCGGCTCGGCCGCGCCGGCACGTCATCGGCCTGACCTGACGGGTATCGGCGTATGTACATCCCCGGGCCATCGTTGGCCGAGAGCACCGGCACTAAACTCTGCAGACACGTGTGTTCTTCTGAGCGGAGGTGCGTGTGCAGTCGCTCCAGCCGGGGGATCTCGAGCACGTCGGCCAGTACCGGCTCCTCGCCCGCCTCGGCGCGGGCGGGATGGGGGTCGTCTATCTCGCCCGGTCGCCGGGTGCCCGCTTGGCGGCTCTCAAGCTCATCCGGCGGGAGTTCGCCGCTGACGGGGATTTCCGGGAGCGGTTCCGCCGCGAGATCGCCGCCGCGCGCAGAGTCAGCGGCCTTTACACGGCTCCGGTGCTGGACTCCGACGTCGATGCGCCACAGCCTTGGTTCGCCGCCGGTTACGTCCCCGCGCCCGCGCTGGACGAGGCCCTCGCGGCCCTCGGGGTGATGCCCGAGCCCGCCGTCCGTGCCTTGGGCGCGGGACTGACCGAGGCGCTGCAGGCCATCCACGGGGCTGGGCTGGTGCACCGCGACCTCAAGCCCGGAAACATCCTGCTGGCCGAGGACGGCCCTAAGATCATCGACTTCGGAATCGCCAAGGTCACCGACGCCACGCAGCTCACCGGCACCGGCGACATGGTCGGCACGCTGGCGTACATGGCACCCGAGCAGATCGCGGGAGGCGGCCATGCCGGGCCGGCGGCGGACGTGTTCTCGCTGGCCGGTGTGCTGGTCTATGCGGCCACGGGTGCCAAGCCGTTCGGCGAGCGGGACTCGACCGCGCTGCTCTATGAGGTCATGTACGGCGAGCCGCGGCTCGACGAGGTGCCCGAGTCGCTGCGCGGATTGCTGGCCGCCTGCCTGCGCAAGGAGCCGGCGCGGCGCCCCGGGTTGGCGACCGTACTAGCGGCCTTGACCCCCGCCGATCCACGGGCGCTGATCTCTCCCGCGCTGCGCCGGGAGGTGGCGGCCAGGGAGACCGAGGCGAACAGGGTGTCCTCCGAGCCGGTCGTGGCTCCCCCACCGCTGCCGCGGATCGACGACACGGATGCGGGCGCTCCCGGGCGGCGCCGGGTCCTGGGCCTGGTCGCCGCGGTCGCTGTGGCCGGTATCGGCGCGGGTACGACGGCCTGGTCGCTGACCCGGGGGAACTCCAAGGCCGCCAAGCCCGCCCCACGTGGGACCGCTCTCGCCACGGCGCCTCCGCCCGCGTGGACCTTCACCCCGCCCAAGCCCTTCTCGACCAGCACGAGTCTGCTGGTGGCGGGCGGTGTCGTTCTGTGGGGCGGGGACGACGGGACCTATGGGGTGGATGCGGGCTCGGGGCGGCGGCGGTGGGCGCCGGACATCGCCCTGGCTTCGAGCGATGCCGTCCATGGATCGACGCTCATCACCGACGGCGAGGGCAAGGACGATGAGGATCGGTCGCTCATTCTGATCGACGTTCCGACCGGCAGGACCACGAAGTTCCCGATGCCCCACGGCACCCTCCTCCTATCCGTCTTCGGCGTGGCCGGTGACACGCTCCTCCTGGAAACGGAGAGCACCTCGGATGACAGCGTCGACCCGACCGTCTGGGCCGTGGACCTGGCCAGCGGAAAGATTCTGTGGCGACGCCCCATCAGCGACGTGGACGTCTGCGGAGCCGTCGACGGGACCAGCCTGTACCTCAACAGCAAACCCACCCTCATCGCGCTCGACGCCGCCACGGGCCGCGAGCGCTGGGTCTACACCTGGCTCAAGGGCGGCGGCACCCGGAACTGGGAGACTCTGGATATCGCGGTCGCCGGCGGCAAGGTGTTCGCCAACTTCGCCGACACCCTTCAGGCGATCGACACCACCGATGGGACGCCCGTCTGGTCGCAGCACACCGACGAGGTCTTCTCCACCGTCCTCCCCGCCGGCGCGAACGTGATCTTCAGGAATGAGGTCCTCCGTGCCTATGACCAGGCGACCGGGGCCGCCAGGTGGTCGCTGGCGGCCCCGGAGACCCTCAGCAGCTGGTCGGGGCACAGCGCCGTGTCCGGCAGTCTCCTCGTGGCCGCGTTCGACGGCTCTACGGGTTCGGCGCACGGCATCTTCGCCGCCAGGACCGACGGCCGGGCGCTGTGGGCACACTGGGGCCCGGCCTCCAGGGGTGATGATTGGGAAGTGGCCATGTCCGGGTCGTCGGTGTTCGCGACCGACCATCGGCGGCTCTACTGCTTCCGGGCAGGTTCGTGATGGCCGCGCTGGAGCCCGACGATCCTCACCACATCGGCCGGTACAGCCTGCTGCGGCGCCTGGGCGAGGGCGGCATGGGGCTGGTCTACCTGGGCGCGTCCCCGGCGGGCCGGGCGGTGGCCATCAAGGTCGTACGACCCGAACTCGCCGGAGACCTCGATTTTCGCGCCAGGTTCCGGGCCGAGGTCGAGGCCGCCCAGAGGGTCAGCGGCGCGTTCACCAGTCCGGTGGTCGACGCCGAGCCCGACGGCACGGTCCCATGGCTGGCGACCGCGTACGTCAACGGCCTCAGTCTCAAGGAGACGATCGACCGGTACGGGCCCATGCCCGAGCCGCTGCTGCGCACGCTCGGCGCCGGACTGGGCGAGGCCCTGATCGCGATCCACGAGGCGGGCCTGCTGCACCGCGACCTCAAACCGGCCAACATCCTGCTGGCCAAGGACGGCCCCAGAGTCATCGACTTCGGCATCAGCAAGGCCGCCGACACCGTCACGCTCACCGCCGAGGGCCAGGTCATCGGCTCCCCCGGCTACATGTCCCCCGAGCAGATCCGCGGCACGCGACTCACCACGGCCGCCGACGTGTTCGCCTTCGGCGCCGTGCTGGCCTTCGCCGCCACCGGCCGCCCGCCGTACGGCAGGGGCGCGGTCCCCACGATCATCCATCGGACCCTGCACGAAGAACCCGACCTGCACGGCGTACCGGCCTCCCTGGCGCAGATGGTGACCGCCTGCCTCAGCCGTGATCCCGACCGGCGCCCGCCCGCCAAGCTGCTGCTACCGCTGCTGGCCGCCCGGCCGGCCACGCCCTGCTGGCTCCCCGACGCCATCGGCGACGAGTTGCAGCAGCGGGAGGACACCCTCGTCCTGGACCTGCGGGCCCTCGCCAAAGCCCGCACCCGCCGGCGGCTGCTGGCCGGCGGAGCCGCCACCGCGGGACTCGCCGTCATCGGCGGCGGAACCGCGGCGGCACTCGCCACGGCCCAAGGCGGAAAGGGGCACCGGCCCGTCCTTCCGAAGCTCCTGTGGCGTACCGCGATCAGAGGCGAGGAGGACTCCGGCCTCGCCGTCCTCTCCCGGGCGATCATCTGCTCCGCCGACCGGGACAGCGTCGTCCGCTGTTACTCACTGGCCACCGGGCAGCAGCTCTGGTCCGGCGAGTTCGGCTACGCGACCACCGGGCCGACACTGATCTACGCCCTGGCGCGCTCCGGCGGCACGCTCACCGCCATGGACGAATCCCGCACGGTCAGGTGGACCTACGAACCGCCGGCAGGCTTCGGAACGTCCGTCCTGGTGGGTCCGACCAACGGCGCGCTGGCCCTCACCGACCAGAGGAAAACGATCATCGGCCTGGACGCCGTCACCGGCGGCCAACGCTGGATTCACCGGTGGCCGGCGGGGACGTCCTATGTCGCTCTCGACGGCATCCAGGGCCGCACCATCATCGCCGCGGGAGTCCAGGGTGAAGGCGGCCCGGCCCTCGCGCTCGACGCCACAACAGGTGCGGTCCGGTGGTCCAATCCGCACTCGACAGGGGCCGTGCTGCCGGGCAGCGGGAACCTCATCTTCGACAACCCCTCACACACCACGCTTGACGCGCTGTCGATCGACACCGGCCAGAAGGTCTGGAGCGCCGACCTCCCCAACGCCGCGGCGCGCCCCGGCGACGACAACGGCGAGCTCTCACTCCAGATCACCGTGGCCAACGGGCTGGTCTGCACCGGCGGGCCGACCATCTACGCCCTGGACGCGGCCACCGGCCGGATCCGGTGGACCTACACGCCGACCTCACCCGGCAGAGGGGAACGAACCCTCCTGGTCAACGGGAGATACGCCTACATCCTGGACAATCCACAACTCGTCGCCCTCGACGCGCGCACCGGCCGACGCCTCTGGTCCGTCAACACCCCCGCGGCCCACACCGCCGGGCTGGTCGCCGCCGGCGGGCTGATCTGCACCGGCGTGGGCACGGGACTCTACGGCTGGAACCCCGAGACAGGGAAACTCGTCTGGAACCACTCCACGGCCGCCGATCCCGCCGCCCGATGGAGACTGGTCGCTCGCGGCCCCATCCTCGCTGCCGCGAGCAACGACACGCTGCTCGCCTTCCATCTCGGCTGAGCCCACGACGACGCCGACGAGCCCGGCGGGACGCCCGCCCGTCAGGCGGTCGCCGCCGGGGCGTAGGTCAGGTGAATGACGCCGTTCTCGAACGCCTCCTGGCCGGTGAGGGCCAGTGAGGTGCGCCGGGTCCCCTGGGGGAAGAGCTCGGCCCCGGACCCGAGGACGACCGGGTAGACCAGGAGGTGCAGCTCGTCCACCAGGCCGTCGGCCAGGAGCGCGCGCACGAGGGTGCCGCTGCCGCTGATGTAGATGCCGCCCGCGACCTCGTCCTTCAGCTTGCGGATCGCCTGCGGGTCGTAGGCGCCGAGCACGGTGGAGTTTCGCCATTCGTCGGCGGAGGCCAGGGTGGACGACACGACGTACTTGGGGGTGTCGTTGAAGAACGGTGCGCCCGGGTCCTCCGCGGCGGTACGGGTCGACCAGGCCGGGGCGAACATCTGGAACGTCGTGCGGCCGAGCAGGATGGCGGAGCTGGACTCGGTCATCCCACCGATCGCCCGCGCCATCCCCTCGGTGAAGCCGTAGTCCGCCGTCCAGCTCGGATTCTCGAACACCCCGTCCAGGCTGACGAACTCGTGCACGCTGATCGCGCCCATGGTGGTCCCCTCTTTTCGGCTGTCATCGGCTGCACAGATGACACCACGGCCGTCCGACAATTCGTGAGCCACGTCGTTCAGGATCGGCCGGCCGCAGGCTCCTGACCATGCACGCCGGCCTCACGGAGCACGCTCGCCGCCTGTACGGCGATGAATGCCGGCCGACGCCCACGTACGGCCTTGAGCGCGAGCCGACGCCCTCGAAGCGAGAACCTGAACTCCCGTGTCAGAGAGCCGGAGGCGGAAGAGCTGCGATCTCCCGCTCGAAGTAATCGAGCAGGGGTTCGGCGGCCAGATACAGGTCGGCGAGTTCCGTCCGGGCCCCTGTGATCGCTCTGGGGTCGTCGATACGGCGAGCGCCGTACGCCGTTCCCTCCGCGTCGTACGAGACCTCGAACAGGACGCGATCACCGAGGATCACGATCTCCGGCAGCAGACGGTCGGCCTCGAGATGACGCACCGCGGATGCGTCGACCACCCGGAGATCCTCGCCCGCCTCGGCGAGGAGCCGAAAGTACTGCATCTCCCACTGGAGGTACGGCGTGACCGGGTGCTCCACCACCCGGAGACGCCGCGACTGGACCCCGAGCCGCCGGTCATCGGCCACCTTCGCTCTCACCGCGTCGCGTTCCCGCTCGTTGAGCTCCAGGGCACGAGCCCAGTCACCCTCCGCGAACGCCTCCCAGCTCGGAACCCCCGGTTCCCGGAAGGTCTGACGCCGTTCCAGCTTCCAGAAGACAATCCCCTCGTACGCCTCGTCGAAGGCGTCCGAGTAGGAGGCCAGGCACAGTTCGGTCCCCGGCAGGTCGGCGATCCGGTCGAGCATCAGGCATCGCCCCTCCGGACGCGGCGTCGAGCCGCACCCGGTGAGCCGTCAAGGTAGGTGTGGAGTTCTTCGGCGGTCATCTCGTCGAACCGCGCCATCGCCACCTCCAGGAAGCGGAGCTGGTCCGGGTCCGTGGTCGCGGCACAGACCGGACCGCGAGCCCACCTCCACAGCGGAAGACCGCCGGTGTCCAGCACCGAAGACCACCCCGGTGGCGCCGGCGTCTCGGGGTGCGTCCGCTGCCGGCGCTGCAGGCTCATCCGCGCGGCGGCCGGATACTTCCGGACCAGGAAGTCGAGGTGCAGGAGCTCCCGCGCCTCCGACGGCGAGCACGCCGCCAAGGAGTCGACGAGGGCGCGGAGCGCGGGAAGCGAGCGCATGAGCCGCTGTTCGGGGGTCATCGTCACATCCCGCTGCGGCGGAGCGGAATGCAGACGACCTTGCTGATCGACCGGACCAGCTCCTGGACGTCGTCGACGTCCAGGAGCCGAGACGAGTCGTCGATGCGGCCGATCGGCGCGCCCCACGACCAGTGCCACCTGAGGTCGCCCTGCGCGTCCGGCCTGCAGGCGATCCGCTCGCTGAGGTGATTGCTTGCACCGTGGATGAGGATTTCCGCCCCGTACTGCTCGGCCCTCAACCCGGCCGCCTGGCATTCCTGGGTGAGCCACTTCGCGTATGCGCGAATGTCCTCTGATGTGTACCGATTCATCCTCGACTCCCGTCGATAAGCCGTTTGGATTCCCGGTGACCAGAATCACAGGATCGGTTACGGTGAGCTACGACCCGACGAACCCCTTTGCGGCACCCGCGGCAGTGACCGTGATCAATGAGTGCCGAAACCAGGAGACACCCGATGTCGCTTCAGCGCGAGAACGACCGTGATCCTCTTCTTGAGACCTTCTCGGATGAACTACGCTTTCGCCGAGAGGACGCAGACCTATCTCGCAACAAGCTGGCCGAAGCGCTGGGATGCACTCCGCAGTGGATCGGGAAGGTCGAATCCTGCGAGAAGCCACCTTCCGAGGCGTTCGCCCAAGACCTCGACACGTTCTTCGGTACGGCCGGGATGTTCCATCGGCAGTGGGAGAAGATCAAGAAGTATCGTCGTAACAGGCTCCTCCTGCCCTGTGTGCCAAGGTTCATCGAACTTGAAGCACAGGCGGGTCTGATACGAGCGTTCACCCCTCAAGTCGTCCCCGGCCTACTGCAAACCGAGGACTACGCGCGTGTACTCATGGACATAGGCCAGAACCCGAGCGCACTCGATGAGATGGTGGCCGGCCGGATGGAGCGCCAGGCTTCGGTGTTCGACCGCGAGACTCCGGCTCAGGCGTGGTTCGTCCTCGATGAGGCGGTCCTGCATCGCGCCGTCGGTGGCCGGGATGTCATGCGGGCTCAGCTCATCAAACTTCGGGATATGACCAGCCGGACGAACGTCCATGTACGGATACTGCCGTTCGAGTCCATCACCTACGCCGGCCTAGAGGGGATGTTCGTCACTTTGACCCTCCACGACAGCACAGAGATCGCTTACCATGAAGGGCCGAGCGTGAGTCACCTCACACAGGACCCGGCGGTAGTGAACGAGTACCACATGCGTTTCGATCTCGTCATGGGTGAGTCCCATCCGCGAACTGATTCCTTTGCAATGATCAGCAAGGCTTTGGACGACCTGGGGTAGTGATGCTCGACAACCTTGTCCGCGCGCAGTGGCGCAAGAGCACCTATAGCAGTCAGGGAGTGGACTGCGTAGAGGTAGCCGACAACGTGAGCACGCAATCAGAGAACAGCTTGGTCTGCGAATCCCAGCCACCCGCTCGGTCTGCGATCCGGCCTGATACAGGGACACGACAGACACCCTCACAGATCACGCCATAGGTGACGCGCCGTCTTCCACAGCTGTCTGCACAGGCGACTGGCCAGGCGCCGGAGGTGCCGGCTTGTTTCTCAAGGACGTCCATGTCTCCCGCCCCGGCGGGCGAACCGTGGAGTCAAGGCAGTTCACTTTTACCCGCTTCCATTACGCGCGCCACTGAATGGGCAACGGACGTTCTGCGCGTCCACCAAAATTGGCGACACCTCTGAACTCCACTCTGAGTCCGCTCGCCGCCCGTCGGACGACCCGACGGGCTTCCGTCGTATCCCTTCGCGGGAGTCCCTCGCCGAACTGCTGGCGCGTAACGAATAAGGACGATCACGACATCGCGCGCCGGCGCGGCCGGTTCCGGCCGTGGGGGCGTGCGGACATTGCCTCGCACTGCATCCGGCCCGCATACTCCTGCTTACCGTCCGAAGCTACGCATAACGGAGCGTAGACGGCGTGAGCGAGGTGGCCTGATGAGGATCAGCAGAGGAGTGGCGGCCGGGGCTGCGGCGTGTCTGGCGGCTACGGCGCCGGGGTTAGTGGGAGCCGCGCCGGCCGCGCACGCGGTCGGGCTGGATCAGGTCTGCGCGCTCAGTGAGGTCGTCACCTACAGCCCGCCGCTGACCACCAGTCCGCAGACGGTGACGTTCACCTCCGACCCGGCGAAGTCGACGGGCACCGGGCTGGAACCGGACCTGACCGCCTGTGGCAGCACCGGTGTCTCCCAGCTCACCGACGTCGGGACCGTGACCATCGGCATCTGACGGTGATGGGTCAGTTCGTGCCGAGCCAGTGGTGCACGGCGTGGCGCACCGGATCAGGCTCTGTCGCGTCACCCGCCCACGCGACGTACCCGTCGGGTCGTACGAGCACGGCGGCCGGCCAGTCGGGGCGCGCCGCCTCGGCGTAGTCCACCACCCGCACCTGCGCGGGCAGGCCCATCGGGGCCACCACCGGGCGCCGGGCGAACAGCACGAAGTTGCCGTCGCGGAACAGCTCGTACAACGGTGTGGCCGCTCCGTCCCGGCTTCGGAGCCGGCCGGGAGGCAGCCGCCGGCCCTCAAGCGGATGTCCTTCCGCGTCGTGCGGCGCGTACTCGATCGCGACGCCGGAGTACGCCCGTGCCAGCCGTGTCTGGACGGGCGGCAGCGGCAGCGCCACGTGGTAGGCCGCCCAGCGCAGCAGGCGGCGCGGCGTCGTCCGCGCGGTGTTCAGCCGGAACTGCCGTCCGCTCAGCCGCAGCACCTCACTGCCGACCGGGTGGCGTTCGCGGTGGTAGGAGTCGAGCAGCCAGTCGGGTGCGCCGCCCCGCACGGCGGCGGCCAGCTTCCAGCCGAGGTTGAAGGCGTCCTGAAAACCGGTGTTGAGGCCCTGGGCGCCCGCGGGGGAATGGGTGTGGGCGGCGTCGCCGGCGAGGAGGATCCGCCCGGCTCGGTAGGACGGAGCCTGCCGGCTCTCGCTGCGGTACCGGCTCGACCAGTACAGGTCGCGCGGGCGCAGATCGCGGCCGGTGATCCGGATGATGCTCTCCCGCACCTCCGCCAGGCTCACCGGCTCCGATACGGGGACTTCGGCACGGGAGTAGTCGTACAGCACCACCCGGCACGAGCCGTCGCGGAAGGGGAAGACGAGGAAGAGCCCGGCGTCGGTGTTCTCGCCGTGGGCGTCGGTCATCGGCAGGTCGTCGATGAACACGTCGGCGAGCGCGACCGAGCCCGGGTTTGGGGCGCCGGGGAACGGTATGCCCGCGCTCTCGCGGACGGTGCTTCGCAGGCCGTCACAGCCGACGACGTACGCCGCCCGCTCGACCGTGCCGTCGGCCAGCGTGACCAGGGCCTCGTCGTCGTTCTGGTCGACTCCGGTGACCGTGGCGGAGCGTACGATCTCCGCGCCGAGTTCGATCGCACGCTCCTCCAGCAGCCGCTCGATCTCGCTCTGCGGCAGGTCGAGCTGGTAGGGGAAGTCCGAGTCCAGACGGTCGAAGCCGATCACGGCGCCCCTGGGCCCGACGGGGAACGACCGGACGGGCAGGCCGGTGTCGAGGAACCGGTCGGCGATGCCCCGGAGCGCGAGCATCTCCATGCTGCGGGCGTGCAGGCAGATGGCGCGCGAGTCGGCCGTCCGGGCCGGACGCCGTTCGAGCACGCGGCAGGGGACGCCGGCGAGGGCGAGTTCTGCGGCGAGGGCGAGGCCGGTGGGCCCCGCCCCAACGATGATCACCCGATCTGACGGCACCGTGTCACCGTCTTCGCCCCGGTTCAACACCATGATCCACTCCTATCAGGCCATCGCCCGACAAGAGCCATAAAGTAGAACTTTTCCGGCAATTGCATCATCCGCATCGCCCGGAGACGACCGGCCCACCCAGTCGATAACAACGGCCGTGAGCGGGGGTGTCAGTCGGAGGGGCGGTAGGCGGCGGAGAAGACGCGGACGGCGGCGTCGGCGTAGTGGTCCAGTTCAGCGGGAGTGAACCGGGTGTCGTCGCCGCAGAACATGACCCTGTTGACCGGGATCGACACGATGAGCCAGGCGAAGTGGTTCGCCGCCAGCATCGGGTCGTCCACGCGAAGCAGACCGCGGTCGGTCAGCTGTTCGAAGGCCGAGGCCAACATGACGTGGACGCGGTCGACGCCGGCCCGGAAGTAGGCCTCGCCGAGCCGGGGGAAGCGGCCCGCCTCGGCGATGACCAGGCGGCGCAGCCGCAGGAGCGACGGCTGCGCGAGGGCGTGCACGAAGTTGCGCGCGACCGTTCTCAATGCCGTCTCCACGTCGTCGGTGCCCGCCAGCTCGGCCAAGGCATCCTGGAACAGCTGGTCGATGCCGCGGCAGCGATCGAGCACGATCTGCTCGAACAGCTTCTCCTTGTTCCCGAAGTGCTTGTAGATCGTCTGCTTCGACGCTCCCGCGGCCGACGCGATCTCGTCGGTCTTCGCGCCGACGTAGCCGTCGCGCAGGAACACGTCCATCGCCGCGTCCATGATCCGGCGCTGCGTCCGCGTGACGGCGTCCTCTCCGGCATCAACGCGCGAAGGGTCGGTTGTCGGCATCGTCGCTCCTCCTGTATCCGGCGTTGACTTCTCCAATACCAGTACCGTACCGTACGGTTCACCGCCCGGTACCGTACCGTACGGTTCACCCCGTTACGGTGCGGCACCGGGCGCCCTCAGGGGATCCCCGGCCCCTGCCGTTCCAGCCGTCCGGCTGGACTTCATCGACGTGAGGAGAGCCTGATGCGTAAGATCATCTCGAGCCTGTTCGTGTCGCTCGACGGTGTGGCAGAGGCGCCGGACACCTGGCACTTCCCCTACTTCAACGAGGAGATGGGCAACGCCGTCGGCGCGGCCATGGCCGGCTCGGACGCGATGCTGCTGGGCCGCGTTCAGTACGAGGAGTTCGCCGCCCACTGGCCGACCAGCGACGACGACTTCGCCGACTTCATGAACAACCAGAAGAAGTACGTCGTCACCAACACCCTCACCGAGGCGAGTTGGAACAACACCGAGATCATCAGCGGTGACGTGCTGGACCGGCTCCGGGCGCTCAAGGCCTCAGAGGGCAAGGACATCGCCATCACCGGCAGCCTCACCCTCGTCCGGTCCCTGCTCAGCGCCGGGCTCCTGGACCGGCTGCAGTTGTTCGTCCACCCGATCATCGTCGGCAAGGGTGCCCGCTGGTTCGACGGCCTCACCTCCATCGAGCTGCGCCTGTCCACGGCCGAGACCTTCAGCACCGGCGTGATCAACCAGATCTACACCCGGGCCGAATGACCACCGGCCACCGGGCGCTTCGCCCGCCTCTCCGAGGAGAGGCGGGCGGCTCGCCTCACTGGCCCCCCAGCGCCTTTGTCTTGATCGTGTAGTGGCCGACGGTCAGGCCCTCGAGGTAGACGTACTCGCCGTCGGTGTGCGCGCCGTAGGCCGTGGCCTTGGTGCCGTTCCAGGCGAGGTGCCCGTTGACGAAGACCTGGATCCTCTTGCCGAGGGTCGGGACGCCGGCCCGGCCGGTCGTCCCCTTCGGCGCGGCGAGGTGCGCGCTGAACTCGCCCTTGTGGATCCGCCAGGAGGCGTCCACGGGGCCGTGCTCGGTGGTCAGCCGGCCCCGGGTGAACGTCAGGTCGGCCACGTGCGGGACGAAGTGGAACGTGTCGCCGCCGGGCGTGTCCGGGGCGACGCCGAGGACGTACGAGGTGAGCGCCGGGGTCGGGCCGGTCGCCCAGCCGTGCGCGAGGCTGACGTAGTTACTGCAGAACAGGCACGTGTCCCCCGCCCGGTAGGACTCCCAGAACGTGCTCTGGGTGCCCTCCGGGTTGTTCAGCATGTAGCCCCACTCGCGGCGGATCAGGTCGACGCCGGCCTGGTCGGCGGCCTGGCCGCCCGCCGCGAAGTGCGCGTTGACCTCAAGGGAGCCGGAGAAGACGCCGGGGTTGCCCTTGTTCTCCGGGGCGGTGGAGCCGACGGCGTTCCAGTTGGTGGTGAGCTGGGCGCTGATCCGCCGGGCCTGGTCCGCGTCGGCGAGGCCGTACCAGACCGCGATGGAGTTGCCGTCCTGCGGGTGGATCGTCTGGGTCGGGTAGTACTTGAACGCCCCGGCGGCGTCGTCCCAGAAGTACTTGTCGATGGCGGTCTTCAGCGCCGCCGCCTTGCTCGCGTACGACGCGGTGAGTGCCGCGTCGCCGCGCGCGGCGGCCAGCTCCGACCCGGTGTGCAGCACCCGCCACAGCAGGGCGTTGGCGGTGAAGTTCTCGCCCTTGGTGAGGATGCGGACCGAGTCGCCGGTGCCGGTGATGGACAGCAGGCCGTTCGCGTCGACCTTGGCGAGGCTGTAGTCGACGCCGAGCCGGTAGGCGTCCCAGACGCTCTGCAGCCAGGCCGAGTCTCCGGTGTAGCGGTAGTAGTCGTAGCTCGCCGACAGCGTCCACAGGTGGTAGGTGTCGGAGCCGTACTTGTTCATCATCGGCCCGGAGTACGGCAGCTCACCGGTGGTCTTCTGGTGCTGGAAGATCGTGGTGAGCGCGTTCCGCGCCGAGACCGTGTCGTTGAACGCGGCGTACGCCGTCGGGATCTCGATGCCGAGGTCGCCCGGCCAGACGGTGCGGTCGCGCTTGGCCCCGTCGACGAGGATGGTGTCGCCCACGCCGACGTCGCCGGTGTTGTCCCACAGCGCGGCCGGCGGCTCCCAGACGCGGCCGGTCTTCGGGTCGATCGTGTTGAGCTGGACGGTGTAGGCGCCCGCGTACCAGATGCGGTTCAGCAGCGGGTCGCTGGAGTAGAAGTAGTTGGCGTACTGCGCGGGGTGCTTCATCGCCGGCGCCGCGGTGAAGTGCACGGAGACGCCGTCGAGATCCACGCCGCCGTCCGAGGCGACGAACAGCGTCAGGTAGCGGAAGCCGCCGCGCTGGTACTGCCCGGGCGTGGTGTAGGTCGTCGGGCCGTTCACGTCGGCGAAGAGGTTGCCGTCGGTCTTGCGCGGCCCGCCGGTGGAGGCGTCGGTGTCGACGCCGACGTAGTCGGAGGACTCGCTGAACGCCAGGCCGACCCGCTGCGCGCCGTCGGAGCCGGCGAAGTGCAGCGTGACCAGGCCCCCGACGTCCTTGCCGAAGTCCAGCGTGACGTAGGAGCCGCTGCCGCTGATCCGGGTCGTCTCGCCGCTCAGGACGGCGGACGGGTCGGACACGGTGCCGTTGGTCTTGTAGATCGCCGTGGGTCGTACGGTCCGGGTCTTCGGCGAGAGGTTGTAGGCGTCCCACGGGTGGGCCTCGACCGCCTTCGCGGCGGTGGTCCCGGCGAGGGCCGGCGGGACCGTCAGGGCCGGCACGGCCAGGGTGGCCAGTCCGGCGACGGTGAGGGCGAGACGGTGTCGCTTCCAGGGGCTCACTGCGACCTCGGGTTTCTGGTGGTGCGGAGGGGTGAATCGGAGAGAGCGGGAGAGCCGGGCCGGGCGCGGGGAGACGGAGGATTCCCGCGACCGGCCCGGGGCAGGGGAACCGGCCAGGGGGCGTCCTAGGCGATCACGGCCTGCGCGTACGGGACCAGGGTGACCGGGCCGAGGAGCCCGTACGCCTGGCGCGACGCGACGCCGTAGACCGCCGGGTCGGAGACCCGCAGCCGGTTGTTCAGGGTCGTCGCGACCTCCACCGTGATGGTGTTGGTCCCGGCCCGCAGGTACGGGCCGGCGTCGATGACCGGGTTGATCTGGTCGACGGGCGGCAGCGCACGGCCGTTGACCGTGACCCGGCAGGTGTCGAAGACCTGGCCGAGCCGAAGGTACGCGCCGTACGCGCCGGTCCAGGGCCGGGGCAGCTCGACGGTGGTGGTGTAGCGGCCGATGCCGGAGACGTCCGCCAGTTCGGGGATGTTGGGCCAGGGCTGTAGCGCGTCCAGCGTCAGCCGGTGCAGGACCGTCGTGGTCTCGGTCGCCGACGCGCCGGGCTGCATGTCCTCGACCTCCAGCCGCCAGCTCGCCGGGGTGATCGGCGCCGGGACGTCCGGAATCTCCGTTCGTACCTTCGTGCCGGTCGACAGGGTGGTGGCGTAGGTGCCGCCCTTCGTCGCGCGCGCCATCAGCCTGCCGTCGGCGAGCACGACCTCGGCGGCCTCGGTGGCGATGGCGTGCGTCCGGCCGGGCGCGTCGCCGAGGCTGCCGGGGCTCGCCAGCGCGACGATCATGACCTCGCCGGGCTGCAGGGCGACCCGCAGGGTGACCTTGTCGCCGTCCTCGGTGTAGAGGGCGACGCGCCGTACCTCACCGGACCAGGGGTCGAGGAGGTAGGGCACCGCGTTCTTGTGGTTGCGGGTGAAGGACACCTGGTGGTCGATCGCGGCGACCGGCGGCTTGACGGTCTCGGCGTGCTTGCCGTTGCAAAGGTAGTAGTAGTCGACGTTGTCCTTGTCGTCGTACCGGTGGAAGTTCAGCAGCGTCGAGCCCTGCGCGTACGACACGTCCGGCGTGACGCCGAGGGCGGCGAGCGCGGCCGGGACGTCGGCCGTGGCGGCGACGGCCTTGACCTTCGGCTGCTTGAGCAGGTCGGCCACGACCGACCGCAGCCGGGCGTTCTCGGCGTCGGACCCCACCCCCGGCACGACCGGCGCGGACCAGTCACCGAGCAGCACGATCGGCAGGCCCGCCCTCGTGAACCTCAGCAGCTTCTCGGCGACGCCGAGCTGCAGCGTGCAGTCCATGCTGGAGAAGTGGTCGCCCTCGATGAACACGGCCTTGTACCGCGGGCCGTCGGGGGCGAGCCGGCCGCTGTGGACGTCGGCGTTCGGCAGGTCCAGCAGCGGCGCGCTGATGAACTGGTGGTTCCAGCCCAGCGTGATGCCGGTGGCGGTGAACCAGGACACGCCGATGCCGGTCTTGGAGTACCCGGTCTGCCGGAAGACCGCCACGTCGACGCGCGGGGTGCCGGTCTGCAGCACCTGGTGGACGCGGCTGAGGTAACCGGAGATGTCCTTGACGTGCCGCCAGGTGGGCTGGCGCGGCCCCCACGACTCGGCGTACCCGATCGACCCGCTGTACGGGGTGAAGGCGGCGTAACCGGGCCACTTCACGCCCGGCGCTGTGGCGTAGGAGAAGCCGTGGATGACGCTGCGGTTCAGCCCGGCGGCGTACGCGCCACCGACGGTGAGCAGGAACTTTTTCCACGTCGTGTTGTACGCGCCGCCCTGGTAGGCGCCCATCTCGCCGGACAGGACCGTGCGGCCGGCCATGTCGCGGCCGCCCGCCAGGGTCCGCCAGTCGTCGAGGTTGTGGAACCCGATCGACTCGCCCTCCGGCACGTCGAGGATCGCGGCCGAGGCGATGGCGTCGGTCTGCGCGCCGTACGGCTGGCAGCGGAACTTCAGGCCGATCGAGTGGGCCCAGTCCTGGAGCGCCGTGATGTGATTCTCGTTGAACAGCTGGGAGACGACGTCCCAGTAGTCGTAGCGGATGCGCCGGGTCAGCGCGGCCTCGTACGCGTAGAGCTGGTTGCCGTTGTCCTGCGTGATCGCGGGCAGGTACGGCAGCACCGAGTAGCCCTTTCGCTGCTCGAATTCCCTGGGCAGGTCCGGGGTCCACATCAGCGCCTTGGTCTCGATCTCGATCGAGTCCTCGAACAGCGTGGCGCCCGCCCGCTCGATCAGCCTGCGCACCGACGGGGTGAGGATGTGCTCCTCCCAGTAGCCGGTCACGGCCTTGGTGCCGGCGGCGCTGAAGTGGTCGACGACGTACGCCGCCGGGACGGTGTGCGGGCCGGACTCCGGCGTCTGTGCCGAGCCCCGCTCCCAGTGGCTGATGATCACCCAGGAGCCGCCGGACGGCGCGGTCCAGGACAGCCGCCCGTCGGCGACCTGCCCGGTGAGGTCCTGGACCGAGGCCAGGTCCAGGCCGGTCTCCTTGCGGGTGGAGTTGGCCGTGTTCACCCGCGCGGCCTGCACGAGGAAGAGCCTCTGCGTCTTCGCCGCGGAGGACGGCGCCCGGCTCGGCGCCGGCACCGGGCCGTCGTAGGTCGCGCCGGCCGCGACGGTCACCGAACCGTACGCCAGCTCCTTGACCGCCGCGGGGTCGTCCGGCGTGATCGTGGGCACGGCTGCGGGCCAGGACGGGCCGATCGTGAGGTCGATCGTCACGCCGCGCCGCTGCGCCTGGTCCAGGGCCGCCTCGACGGCGGCGACCCACGCGGGGGTTCCCCAGCCGTGCCCGGCCGGGTCGAGGACCGACTTGTCGGAGACGCTGTGGTGGACGGCGGCGATCTCCGCCCCGCCGAAGCCTGCGTCGGCGATCTGGTCGACCTCGCGGCGGATCTCGTCGGGGTCGACGTCGCCGTCCGGCCACCACCAGCGGAACTTCGGCGCCACGGCCGCGTCGGGCCGGGCGAACCTCCCGGCCGTTCCGGAGTCCGCGGCGCGGGCGACGGCCTCATCGAGAGGCGAGCCCCAGGCGAGGGCCGCGCCCGCGGCGACGGTGCCGGCCGTCAGGAGGAAGCCGCGGCGGCTGAACCCGCCGGCCGGCGATTCGGTCTTCATGGTGAATCCTTTTGGTGCTGCAGGGGTTGTGCGTAGGGGGTCACCGTTTCAGGGGCGTACGTGGATCAGCTCGGCCTCCATCAGGTCCGCGAGGGCGCGCAGGTCGGCGAGCCGGTGGCCGGTGCCGAGGGCCCAGTGGTGCGAGATGCCGGTGGCGCTCCAGGCGTCGGTCCACTCCCCCGGGTCGCAGCCGAAGTCGACGCGCGAGGTCGTGTTGCCGATCTGCAGGAGCGGCCCGTCCACGACCGCGCCCTCGGAGACGACGAACGCGAACCGGCCGTCGCGGCCCTGGCGCAGGCCGAACGCCGTCACCGGGCCGTGCTTGACGTCGAACTCGACGGACACGCCCCAGCCGCGCTTGCCGTGGTAGACGCCGAGCCCGCGCAGCAGCGGCCGGGAGTCGCTGATGGCCAGGTGCGCCGGGCCGTCGTGCCCCATCTCGACGTGGCCGCGCTGGAAGTCCAGCGCCTGCAGCTCGGTGAAGGAGCCGCCCGCGCCGAGCCGGTCCATGATCAGCATCGCGAGGGACGTGCGCAGCTCGTACTCGCCGACGGCCGGGACACCGCGCGCGGTCAGCAGCGACGCGCCGAGGATCATGCCCGCCCCGAGGCGCTCGTGGACCTCGCCGTCCAGGCCCCGGTGGTAGTAGGCGAGGCTGTCGAGCTCGAAGTCCTCGACGAGCCGGTCGAGACCGACCGCGACCCGCGCGGCCCAGGAGAAGTCCTCGTCGTTGACCGAGTCGGCCAGCTCGAAGACCTCCTCGGCCTCCTTCTTCTTGGCCTCCGCCTCGACGCCGGTGACCTTCTCGACCCGGACCCGCAGGTCGTCGAACTCCACGACCTCCATGTGGCCGCCGAAGTTCGCGGGGACGAGGGTCAGGTCGGTGGAGACGTCGAGCATGCCCGGGTACAGGTGGCCCATGAGCCCGTGCCGGCCCCGGCGCAGCGCCGCGCGTACGCCCGCGGCCCGCACCCAGCGGCCGATCCTCGCCCAGGCCCGCTCGTCCTCGACGTACCCCGACACCGAGCGGAACGGGATGCCGCAGCGCAGGAAGGCGTTGGCCATCTCCGGCAGCGGGCAGGCGCCGCAGTAGGCCAGCCACTGGCCGGTGTCGAAGGTCGCGTGCTCCATCGACTCGGTCGGCTGCAGGTTGATCAGCAGGACGGGCGCGCCGCTGCGCTGGGCGATCGGCACGAGCATCGTCGCGGTCATGTAGGTCGTGAGGAACCCGACGATGAGGTCGCAGTCCGCGACCCGCAGCCTCTCCGCGGCGGCGGCGCCCTCCTGCGCGTCGGAGATGAAGCCGACGTCCACGACGTCCGCCCCGAGCGCGCGCATGCGTTCCGAGACGCGCTCGGCGGACCGCTTCAGCTGCGGCAGCAGTTCCGGGAACTGCGGCCAGTACGCGCCGAGCCCGCCCGCGACCAGTCCCACCCGGACCTTCGTGTCGGTCATCTTCCTTCTCCTTCTTCGTGAGGCGGCGGGCCCGCGGTGGCCGGTTCCGCGGGCCCGCCGCCGGTCTTCACTCAGCCGCGGCCGTCGAAGTGCCAGCGGCCGGAGCCGACGTCGAACACGGCGTAGCCGTCCTGGAAGCGGACGGGCTTCGCGCCGTCCGCGGCGACCTCGCTCGCGTCCTTGGCCGGCACCCACACCTCGGCGGTGGTGTTCACCGGCACGGTGACGTCGAGGGAGAAGCGGTTCCCCGTACGCCGCCACGCGGTGGCGATGTCGCCGTAGGCGGAGCGGTAGGTCGCCGACGCGGAGGTCAGCGACCCGCCGGGACGCGGGCGGATGACCGTCTTCCGGTAGCCGGGCGCGGCCGGGGTGATACCGCCGATGTTCTGGTACATCCAGTCGCCGACCGCGCCGAGCCCGTAGTGGTTGAAGGAGTTCATCCCCGGGTCGTTGAAGGTGCCGTCGGGCCTGATGCCGTCCCAGCGCTCCCAGATCGTGGTCGCGCCGTTCTCGATCTCATAGCCCCACGAGGGGAAGGTCTTCTGGCCGAGGATGCGGTACGCCACGTCCGTGTGCCCGGTCGCGGTCAGCACCGGCAGCAGCGGGCCGGTCCCGAGGAACCCGGTGGTCAGGTGACCGTCGTGGGCCTCGATGTTCGCGACCAGCCGGTCCGCGGCCGGGCCGACCTGCGCGTCCGGCAGCAGGCCGTAGGCGAGCGCCAGCGCGTACGAGGTCTGGCTGCCGTTGCCGACGGTGCCGTCCGGCTTCACGAACCTGGCGTCGAACGCGTCCTTTATCCGGCGCAGCAGGGCCCGGTAGGACGCCGCGCCGGCGGTGTCTCCGACGGCGTCCGCCATCTGCGCCATGAGGTCGGTGGAGTGCGCGAAGTAGGCGGTGCCGATGAGGTCTCTCGGGGTGTCGTCGTTCACGTTCAGCCAGTCGCCGTAGCCCTCGTCGGGCCGGATCAGGCCGTTGCTGTGGCTCTCCAGGTAGGAGATCCACTTCTTCATGGCGTCGTAGTGGTCCGAGACGACCCGCAGGTCGCCGTACCGCTGCCACAGCGTGTACGGGACGACGACGCCCGCGTCACCCCAGGCCGCCGTGCCGGTGCCGGTGTTGCCGACGTCGGGCGCGACGTTCGGGAACGACCCGTCGGAGTGCTGCGCGTCGGTCAGGTCCGTGGCGTACTTGGCCAGGAACGTGTCCGCGTCCATGTTGAAGGTGGACGTGGGCGCGAACGCGGCGATGTCGCCGGTCCAGCCCAGGCGCTCGTCGCGCTGCGGGCAGTCGGTGGGGATGCTGAAGAAGTTGCCCCGCTGGCCCCACACGATGTTGTGCTGGATCTGGTTCACCAGCGGGTCGGAGGTGGTCAGCGTGCCGGCCTGCGGCGCGTCGGCGTTCGCGACGACGCCCGCGATCGCGTCCAGGCCGGGCTTGCCGGGGTAGCCGGTGACCTCGACGTACCGGTAGCCGCGGTAGGTGAAGCGCGGCTCGTAGGTCTCGGTGCCGCCGCCCTTGAGGGTGTAGCGGTCGGTGTCGGCGGCTTTCCGCAGGTTCGTGGTGTAGAGCGTGCCGTCGGGGTTCAGCACCTCGCCGTTACGGATCGTCACCGTGGTGCCGGCCGGGCCGGAGACGGTGAGCCGGTTCCAGCCGACCATGTTCTGGCCCAGGTCGAAGATGTACGTGCCGGGCTTCGGCTCGGTCATCTTCTTCGGGTGCAGCACCGTCTGGACGCGGACGGGCGGGGCGGACTGCGCGACCAGGTTCGCCTTGACACCGGTGCCGGTCTCGGCCGGCTGCCAGGAGGAGTCGTCGAAGCCGGGACGGTCCCAGCCGGCCTGCTCGTCGCGGGCGTCGTAGGTCTCCCCCATGTAGATGTCGGAGGCCGCGATCGGGCTGGGCGCGGTCTTCCACGACCCGTCCGTGCCGACGGTCTGGGAGGTGCCGTCGGCGTAGTCGATCCGCAGCTGCCCGAGGAACCAGGGCCGCTTGCCGTACACGTGCGTGCCCGCGAAGCCGATGTTGCCGGAGTACCAGCCGTCGCCGAGCAGCGCGCCGATCGCGTTGTTCCCGCGCCGCAGGAGCGAGGTGACGTCGTACGTCTGGTACTGCACGCGCTTGGTGTAGTCGGTCCAGCCCGGGTTGAAGTGATCGTCGCCGACGCGGCGGCCGTTGAGACGGGCCTCGTAGAGGCCGAGCGCGCTGACGTACAGGCGGGCGGCGGCGACGCGTTTGGTCACCGTGAAGCCGCGCCGCAGGTACGGGACGGGCTGTGACGGCTCGATGACCTGGCTGCCCCACGGTCCCTGGCCGTAGGCGGCGGTGTCCCTGGCGGCGGGCCAGGAGGAGTCGTCGAAGCCGGGCTGCTCCCAGCCGTCCGCGGCGTCCTTGGCCGCCTTGAACGACCCGTCGGTGATGACGTCGACCGGGCCGGCGCCGGAGCGTTCGACGTGCAGGCGGCCGATCAGCCCCGCGGGGCTCTCGGTGGTGTTGACCGCCGCGATCGCGATCGTGTTGATCCCGGGGCGCAGCGCCTTGGTGACGTCGGCGAGCTGCCCCTGCTTCCAGGAGTCGGCGACCTGGGGCGAGGCGGCGATCCGGGTTCCGTTGACGTACAGCGTGAAGCCGTCGTCGGCGGTGAGGGTGAACAGGGCGCGGGTGATCGCCCCGCTGCCGAGGTCGACGGTCCGGCGGAAGTAGCGGGTCGACGCGGGTTCACCGGCGGCCGGGTCCCCTTCGGGGTACCAGATCCAGTGCGCGCCCGACAGGCTCGGCGTGGTGGCCGATCCGCCGATCCACGAGGCCGACCAGTCCCCGGCGGACAGGCCCGTCTCGAAGTAGGCGACCTTGCTCCAGGCCGAGGCCCTGCCCTGGGCGTCCCAGACGCGGACGCGCCAGTAGTAGCGGTGGGCCGGCGCGAGCGCGGGGCCGCCGTAGGCGACGTCGACGGACTGCGGGCTCTTGACGCGCCCGCTCTCCCAGACGTCGGCCGCGCGCGGCTTCGAGCCGACGGCGACCTCGTACGCGGTCTGCGACTGGCCGCGAGCGGCCGAGTCCAGCCGCCAGCCGAGGCGCGGCGTGGCGGCGTCGATCCCGATGGGGTCGGTCCCGCGCTCCGTCGTCGTCGCCGTCACCCGTACGGGCGTGGACGCGGCGAAGGCGGGGGCGGCGCCCGTCACGGTGCCGGTCACGAGCGTGGCGGACACGGTGGCGAGGACGGACAACGGTAGGCGGGTGGACCTTGATATGAGTCGCATTCTTCGGGTTCCCTTTCTGGGATCCGGCGGATGACACTCCCCGATGCGGCGGGCGGCCGGGGCCGCCGCCCGCCGTGGTCTCTCAGGTACGGGCGTCCCGGGTCACCGATCGGTCACCTGGACCGTGTGGTGACCGGCGCCGAAGCCGCGCAGGGTGACGTGGGCGCCGTCGCTCGTCGCCTGGTGGGCGAGCGCGGCGGTGCCGTCCCAGGCGACCTTGCCGTCGACGCGGACGACGACCTGTTTCCCACCGGTCGGGACCGCGATGTCGCCCGACGTTCCGGCGGGCGAGTCGACGGCGAGGGTGAGGAACGCGCCGTGACCCTGGGTCCAGGTCACCCGCAGGTCGCCGTGCGGGGTGGGCAGGACGCCGCGGGCCCACTGCACGGAGCCGGGGTTCGGCCGGACCGTCCAGGTGGCGAAGCCGGGGCCGGTCGGCGCGGCGCCGAGCAGGTCGTTGCTCAGCGCCGGCACGACGCCCGTGGACCAGCCGTGCGCCATGGAGGTGTAGGCGCCCTCGTAGAGCGAGCCGTTCGCGCCGATGCCCTCCCAGTCGGTGATGCCGGGGTCGTGGGCCGTCATCCAGCCGTACAGCCGCTTGATCTCCTCGATCGCGGAGTCGGCCTGACCGGACCGGAAGCGCGCCTGGATCTCCGGGTAGGAGGTGAAGGCGTAGACCCGCGTGCTGCCGTCCGGCACGAGCGTGTCGTTGTCCATGAACGCGTTGCCGTACGGCCGGGCGGTGGTCTTGGCGAGGTGGCCGAGCGCGGCGGCCGCCTGGTCCGGGGAGGCGACGCCCGCGACGATCGCGAGGCCGTTGCCGTCCTGCCCGTGGCGGACCGCGCCGGTGCCCGAGTCGAGGTACGCGCCGGTCCCGGCGTCCCAGAGGTACGTGTTGATCGCCTTCGCGACGTCCTGCGCGCGCTGCTGCCAGCGGCCCGCGTCGGCGGTGTGGCCGAGCGAGCGGGCCAGGCCGGCCGCGTCCTTCAGGGCCTGCACGTACAGGGCGTTGTAGTAGGTGACCTCGCCGGTCCGGGGCAGGAAGGCGTAGTCGCCGTACCCTCCGGTGCCGTTCAGGCCCTTCGACAGCAGCCCGCGCGCGTCGGTGACCGACGGGTACCAGGTGTCGAGGGTCTTGACGAGGTTCGGGTAGTACTTCGCGGCGTACGCGGTGTCGCCGGAGTAGAGCACGTAGTCCGAGCTGGAGGTCACCCACCACAGCGGGTAGTCGAACAGCGGGAGCGTGTAGCCGTTGATGGACGCCGGCGGGATCCAGCCGTCGGCGCGCTGATGGTCCGCCAGGTCGGCGAGGACGTTCCGGGCGGCCTCGGGCACCGCGTGGGTGAGGTAGTCGGTGCGGCCCGACACGGCGACGTCGCCGACGTACGGGTCGCGGTCACGCTTGGCGCCGTCGTGCAGGACCAGCTTCCCGTCCAGGCTCGGGCTGTCGGCGTTCCGCGGCTCGACGTCGGTCGAGCGGAAGGTGTCGGTGACCAGCTCGTTCGTGTAGGACGCGTTGTACCAGTACCGGTTGAGGGCGTCGTCGGAGGACTCGAACCAGCCCTTGTACGTGCCGGCTCCGCCCGGGAGCGCGGTCGACCGGAGGGTGACGTCCTTCAGCTTCACGGTGCCGTACGGCTCGGCGACCGGGGCGTCGCTCTCCAGCGCGTCCAGGCTGATCCTGAGGTACCGGAAGCCGTGCAGGCCGTCCGCGCAGACCTTCGTCCCGCTCTGGCAGCCCTTGGTGTCGGTCCAGGTCGTGGACTTCACGGGCGGCGCGTACTGGTCGGTGCCCGCGCCGCCGGAGAAGTCGGAGCGGGTGAAGTCTGACCGGTCGGTGAGGTACTGCAGGGTCTCGGAGAACGCGAGGCGCACGCCCGGGTGGTCGTCGGACGCGCCCTTGAAGCGGAGCGTCGGGTACCCGACGACGACCTTGCCGAAGTCCAGGGTGACGCTCGCCGGCGCCGGGTCGGAGACGATGCCGGGCCAGACCTCGTTGACGCGGGTGAAGTCGCCGCGGGAGCTGGGCTGGTCCTTGGTGACCGTGATCCGCACCTGGTCGGTCGTGACCTCCTGCGGGAACGTCACGGCACGCTGCACGTCGGTGTTGCCGGTGACCGTCGCCTGGGTCACCCAGGCCGAGCCGTTCCAGGTGGCGACGGTGAAGTCCATCGGAACGCCGTCGCTGTTGGACAGGACCGTGATGCCCGGCAGCTTCACGGGCGCGGGGCTGGTGATCTGCAGCCACGCCGGATAGGTGTCGGGATTCGCGTCGTTCCAGAAGGTCCTGACGTCACCGTCGACGGCGTGGCCGGGCTCGTACGAGGTCGGCGTGCCGTTGTTGCCGCCGTTCGGCGCGTGGTACGAGGAGGCCGTGGCCGTCGTGCCGGACGGCCAGGCCGGCTTGGCCTTCGGCGCCTCGCGGTGCAGGGTGGTCGTGCCCTCGCCGAGCAGGCCCTCCGGGTTCGTCACGTCTCCGGTGGTCGAGACGATGCGGACCGGCGACACCTCGGCGTGCGACGTGCCCTGCACGTACTTGCGCCAGTCGGGCGAGGGCAGGCTCGCGAGGGCCGTCGCGGCGTCCGCCTGCCCGTCGGCTCTGGCGGGTGAGAGGGCCACGACCGTGCTGGTGGCGCCGAGCGCGAGGCAGGCGAGGACGTGCAGGGGGCGTGGTCGAAGCATCGAGCGCTTTCGCATCCGTTCGGGCTCCCTTTCTGGATGCAGCGGAATGAACAACCCCGATGTGGCCGGTGAGCGACCTGCGGGCGGTCGCGGACGGCACGGTGGACGGCGAAGACGGCACGCGGACAGAGCGGCGTGCGGCGGCGGGGAGCGGTAGGGGCCGGCAGGAAGGACGGGCGGGGCGGCGGAGGGACGGGGAGAGGCGTGCGGGGCGGCCGGTGACGGGGCCGCCCCGCGCCGGGCGTGTCAGCGGAGGAAGGCCGCGGCCACCCCCGCGTCCACGGGCACGTGCAGCCCGGTGGTGTGGGTCAGGTCCCCGCCGGTGAGGGCGAAGACGGCGTTCGCGACGTGCTCCGGCAGCACCTCGCGCTTGAGCAGCGTGCGCTGGGCGTAGTACTCGCCGAGCTTCTCCTCCGGCACCCCGTACACGGCGGCGCGCTTGGCGCCCCAGCCGCCCGCGAAGATGCCCGAGCCGCGCACCACGCCGTCGGGGTTGATCCCGTTGACGCGGATGCCGTGCTCGCCGAGCTCGGCGGCCAGCAGGCGTACCTGGTGCGCCTGGTCGGCCTTTGCCGCGCTGTAGGCGATGTTGTTCGGCCCGGCGAAGATGGCGTTCTTCGAGGCGATATAGACGATGTCGCCGCCCAGGGCCTGCTCGATCATGATGCGGGCGGCCTCGCGGGAGACGAGGAACGAGCCACGCGCCATGACGTCGTGCTGCAGGTCCCAGTCGGCGACCGTCGTCTCCAGCAGCGGCTTGGACAGCGAGAGGCCCGCGTTGTTGACGACCAGGTCGACGCCGCCGAAGGCCAGCACGGCCTCGCGCAGCGCGGCGGCGATCGCCGCCTCGTCGGTGACGTCGGCGGCCACGGCGATGGCGACGTCCGAGGCCCGCAGCGCCGACGCGCCCAGTTCCACGGCGACCTTCTCGGCCGCGGCGGCGTCGCGGTCGGCGACGACGACGCAGGCGCCCTCGGCGGCCAGCCGGCGCGCGGTGGCCGCGCCGATGCCCGAACCGCCGCCGGTCACGAACGCGACGCGGGTGGCGAGGGGCTTCGGCTTCGGCATGCGCCGCAGCTTGGCCTCCTCCAGCTCCCAGTACTCGATGCGGAACTTCTCCGACTCGGCGATCGGCGCGTACGTGGACAGCGCCTCCGCGCCGCGCATCACGTTGATCGCGTTGACGTAGAACTCGCCCGCGACCCGCGCGGTCTGCTTGTCCTTGCCGAAGCTGAACATGCCGACACCGGGGACCAGCACGATCGCCGGGTCCGCGCCGCGCATCGCCGGGGAGTCCTCGGTGGCGTACCGCTCGTAGTAGGCGCGGTACTCCTCCCGGTACGCCTCGTGCAGCTCGCGCAGCCGCGCCTTGACGTCGTCGAGCGAGGCGGCCGGCGGCAGGTCGAGGACGAGCGGCCGGACCTTGGTGCGCAGGAAGTGGTCGGGGCAGGAGGTGCCGAGCGCGGCGAGCCGCGGGTGCTCGGCCCGCGCCACGAAGTCCAGGACCTCCGGCGAGTCGGTGTAATGCCCGACCTGCGGCCGGTCCGTCGAGGCCAGCCCGCGGATCAGCGGGAACAGCGCGGCGGCGCGCTCGTGCCGCTCGGTCTCCGGCAGCGTCTCGTGGATCACCGCGCCGAACGGGTCGGGCCGGCCGTGCTCGGCGATGTACGCCTCGGCGGTGCGGATGATGTCGAGGGAGTTGGCCTGACACTCCTCGCTGGTGTCGCCCCACGCGGTGATGCCGTGGCCGCCGAGGACGCAGCCGATGGCCTGCGGGTTGTCCTTCTTGATCGCCGCGATGTCGAGGCCGAGCTGGAAGCCGGGCCGCCGCCACGGCACCCATACGACGCGGTCGCCGAAGATACGGCGGGTCAGCTCCTCGCCGTCGGCGGCGGTCGCGATCGCGATGCCCGAGTCGGGATGCAGGTGGTCGACGTGCGCGGCGTCGACCAGGCCGTGCATGGCCGTGTCGATCGACGGCGCCGCGCCGCCCTTGCCGAACCCGCAGTGGTCGAACGCGGCGACCATCTCGTCCTCGCGCTCGACACCCGGGTAGACGTTCACCAGGGAGCGCAGCCGGTCCAGGCGCAGCACCGCCAGGCCCGGCTCCTTCAGCGTCCCCAGGTCGCCGCCCGAACCCTTCACCCACATCAGCTCGACGTCACCGCCGGTCACCGGGTCCGGCTGCACGCCCTTCGCGGAGGCGTTGCCGCCCGCGTAGTTCGTGTTGCGCGGGTCCGAACCCAGCTCGTGGCAGCGTTTCAGCAGGTCGTCGACGATGCTCAACTCAAGCCCCCCAACCGGCCGCCTGGCCGTCCTTGCGTTCGTCGCGGATCTTCTCGAAGTAGCCGGACCGGGCGTAGGCCGCCATCGGGTCCGGGTCCAGGCCCATCTCCTCGCGCAGTTCGGCGAGCAGCGGGCGGACGTCGGTGTTGTACGCGTCCATGAACACGGCGTTCGCGCCGAGCACGTCGCGGTTCCGCTGCGCCTCGCGCAGCGCGTCGACGTCGACCAGGAGCGCCTTGGCGGTGGCCTCCTGCACGTTCATCACCGAGCGGATCTGACCGGGGATCTTCGGCTCGATGTTGTGGCACTGGTCGAGCATGAACGCGACGTCGTCGGTGTACCCGCCGCCCTGGATCACCTCGTGCATGATCCGGAAGAGCTGGAACGGGTCGGCGGCGCCAACCATCAGGTCGTCGTCGGCGTAGAAGCGGGAGTTGAAGTCGAAGCCGCCGAGCTTCCCCTCGCGCAGCAGGAACGCCACGATGAACTCGATGTTCGTGCCCGGCGCGTGGTGCCCGGTGTCGACGACGACCTGGGCCTTCGGCCCGAGCTTGAGGCAGTGCGCGTACGACGTGCCCCAGTCCGGCAGGTCGGTGGTGTAGAACGCCGGCTCGAACAGCTTGTACTCCAGCAGGAACCGCTGGTCCTCACCGAGCCGCTCGTACACCGCGGCCAGGGCCTCGGCGAGGCGGTCCTGCCGGGCGCGGATGTCGTCCTGGCCGGGGTAGTTCGTGCCGTCGGCGAACCACAGCTTCAGGTCGCGCGAGCCGGTGGCGTCCATGATGTCGACGCACTCGAGCAGGTGGTTCAGCGCCTTCTCGCGGACCTGCGGGTCCGGGTTGGTGACGCTGCCCAGCATGTAGTCGTCTTCCTGGAAGACGTTGGCGTTGATCGCGCCGATGGTGACGCCGCGCTCGCGGGCGTGCTCGGCCAGCGCCGCGTAGTCGTCGACCTTGTCCCAGGGGATGTGCAGCGCGACGGTCGGCGCGACGCCCGTGTGGCGGTGCACCTGCGCGGCGTCGTCGATCTTCTCCTGCGGCGTGCGGGGCACGCCCTGCTGGGCGAAGACCTTGAAACGCGTGCCCGAGTTGCCGTACGCCCACGAGGGCGTCTCGATGCGCTGCCCGCGCAGTGCGGCCTTGACCTGGGCCCTGTCGGTTGTCATTGTTCGTGATCCCCGATCATCAGTCGAGATGGAAGACTTCGGCGAGCGGCACCATGCCCTCGTCGGGGCGCCCGTCGAGGCCTTCGAAGAACGGCGCCATCTCCGCCTGCCAGCGGGCGTTCACCTCGGTGTTCTCCATGGCCGCGCGCGCCGCGTCGAAGTCGTCGGTCTCCAGGTAGCCGACGAGCAGACCGTCGTCGCGCGAGAAGATGCTGTAGTTGCGCCAGCCGGCCGCGCGCAGGGCGGTCAGCATCTCCGGCCACACCGCCTGGTGCCGTTCGCGGTACTCCTCGAGCCGGTCCTGCCGCACCTTCAGCAGGAAGCAGACGCGCTGCACGGGGGGCTCCTCCCCCGAGAGGGGGCGGGGCCGCGACCGGCGGCCCCGCCACCGATCGCTCAGAAGTTGTAGTTGTCGATGTTGTTCTTGTCGAAGACGGTCGGCGGGCCGAGGATGACCTCGCCGTCCTTGCCGATCGTGCGCTCGCCGAGCTTGCCGGCCTTGAACTTCTCGCCCTCGGCGCCGGTGATCTGGCCGGAGGCGAGGGCCGCGGCGGCGTACGACGCGAGGTAGCCGAGGTTCTTCGGGTCCCACAGCTCGAACTTGGCGACCGTGCCGTCCTTGACGAACTTGCGCATCTGGTTCGGCGTGCCGAGGCCGGAGACCGCGACCTTGCCCTTGTACTTCGAGCCGTCGATGTAGCGGGCGGCGGCGGCGATCCCGACCGTGGTCGGGGCGATGATGCCCTTCAGGTCCGGGTAGGCCTGCAGCAGACCCTGCGTCTGCTGGAAGGACTTCTGGTCGTCGTCGTCACCGTAGGCGACCTTGACGAGCTGGATGCCGGAGTACTCCGGCTTCTTCAGCTCGTCCTTCATGAAGCCGATCCAGGTGTTCTGGTTGGTGGCGTTGGCGGTCGCCGACAGGATCGCGATCTTGCCCTTGCCGCCGATCAGCTCGGACATGAGCTTGATCTCGCTGCGGCCGATCTCCTCGGAGCTGGCCTGGTTGATGAAGACGTCGCGGCAGTCCTTGGAGGCGTCCGAGTCGTACGCGACGACCTTGATCTTGCGGGACCTCGCCTGCTTGAGCGGGCCGCAGACGGCGTTCGGGTCGTTGGCCGCGATGAGGATCGAGTCCATCCGCTGCTGGATCAGCGTGTTGATGTAGGAGATCTGCGAGGACGCGGAGGCGTCGGACGGGCCGACCTCCTTGGCGGTGCCGCCGAACTCCTTGGCCCCCTCGATGCCCGCGTTGTCGACGATCGTCTCGTACGGGTTGTTGACCTGCTTGGGGAGGAAGGCGAGCTTGAGGCCCTTCTTGAGGGGCGCGTTCGGGTTCGCCGTGGCACCGCCGGCCGCGGCGCCCTTGGTGTCGTCGCCGGAGGAGGAGTTCTTCGTCGTCCCGCCGCACGCGGCGGCACCGACGGCGAGCGCGGCGGCGAGGGCCACGGCCGCCAGGGGGCGCTTGGTCATGGGGAATCCTTTTCGTCGTTCGCTGGAGAGTTCGCTGAAGAGGAGAGGGCTACGAGGTACTGCGGGGCTCAGGACGAGGCGGCCGGGGTGGTGCCGCGGTGATGTCGTCGCGTCTGCCGTACGAGGGCCGCGATCCGCGGCGTGAGCACGGAGACGATGAGGAGGAGACCGGTGACGATCGACTGGATCTCGGTCGCGACGTCACGGAGCATGAGCAGGTTGCGGAGCAGGCCGATGAGCAGCACGCCGGCGACCACGCCGCCGAGCGTGCCCTTGCCGCCGTCGAAGTCGACGCCGCCGAGCAGCACCGACGCGATGACGGCGAGCTCCAGGCCGAGGCCGTTGTCGGCACGGGCGCTGCCGTACCGGAGCGTGTAGACCGCGCCGGCGAAGGCCGCCACGATCCCGGAGACCACGAAGAGCAGCAGCTTGATGCGCTTGACCCGGATTCCGGCGAAGAACGCCGCCTCCTCCTGGGCGCCGATCGCGAACAGCGCGCGGCCCAGCCCGGTGGCGTGCAGGACGATCGCGGTGACGACGGCGAGCAGGATGAACAGCGCGAAGGGGTACGGGATCGGGGTGCCGGGCACGGTCTTGGTCGCCAGGTCGGCGTAGTTCTGCGGGAACTCCGCGACGGCCTTGGTGCCCAGCACGACGTAGGCGAGCCCCCGGTAGAGGGTCATGGTGCCGATCGTGACGGCCAGCGAGGGCAGGCCGAGCCGGGTGACGAGCAGTCCGTTGATCAGGCCGGCGACGACGCCGACGACCAGGAGGAACGGGACGATCATCTCGATCGCCCAGCCGGCGTCCCAGAGCGCGCCGAACAGCGCGCTGCACAGACCGAGCACCGACGCGACGGACAGGTCCACCTCGGCCGCCACGACCAGCAGGGTCATCGGCAGCGCGATCAGCGCGATCTCGCTGAGATCGTCCAGCGCGAAGGACAGGTTGTCGCTCGTGGCGAAGTCCGAGGTGCCGAACGCGCCGCCGAGGAACACGACGATGAGCAGGGCGGTGACGATGACGTCCCAGCGGACGAACCGGTGCAGCGGGCCGGGGCCCTCGACGCGCGGTCGCACGGCGGGAACCTTCGCGGGGGCTTCAGGCGCCATGGCGGGCATTCCTCTTTCGCAGGGCGCGGTTGACGCGCAGGGCGAGCAGGCGGTCGACGCTGATCGCGAGGAGCAGCAGGGCACCGGCGATGGCGTCCTGCCAGAAGGAGTTCACCTTCAGCACCACCAGGACGCTGCCGATGGTCGTCAGCAGGAGCGCGCCGAGCGCGGCGCCGTACACGCTGCCGAGACCGCCGACGATCGCCACGCCGCCGACGACGACGGCGGAGACGACCTTCAGCTCCCAGCCGTGCGCGGCGTCGGCCACGACGGTGCCGAAGCGGGCCAGCCACAGCACGCCGGCCAGTCCGGCGAGGACGCCGCTGACGACGTAGGCGGTGAGGATCCGCTTGCGGATCGCGATGCCGGCGAGCCGGGCGGCGTCCGGGTTCGAGCCGATGGCGTAGAACTCCCGGCCCGAGGGGTAGGCCCGCAGGTAGTACCCGACCGCGACCATCACGACGACGGTGATGAGCGGCAGGTAGGGGATGCCGAGGACGCTGCCGTTGCCGAGGTCGAGCAGTGACGCGGGCACGTCGGCGGCGTTGATCTGCTGGCCGTGCGCCCAGTAGTAGTCCAGGCCCTGGATGACGTACAGCGTGCCGAGCGTCACCACGAGCGCCGGGACCTTGAAGAAGCTGACGAGCACGCCGTTGACGACGCCGCAGGCCGCTCCGATCAGCATCCCGACGACGAGCACCAGCAGGATGTTGCGGTCGTGCCCGGCGACGAACTTGCCGGACGCGAAGGCCACCAGCCCGACCACCGACCCGACCGACAGGTCGATGTTGCGGGTGACCACGACCATCGTCTGGCCGACGGCCAGCAGCGCCAGGATCGACGCGTTGAGGAAGATGTCCTTGACGCCCTGGGTGGACAGGAACGACGAGTTCACCGCCGTCGTCACCGCCACGAGGACGATCAGTGCCGCGAGGATGCTCAGCTCCCGCGCGCGCAGGACCATGTCGACGAACCGGCGTCCCCCGGCGTCGGCGGTCAGCGCTGCCATTTATGCGGCCTCCTGTCGGGTCTGACCGGTCGCGGCGGCCATGACGGTCTCCTCGGTCGCCTGGTCGCGCGGGATCTCGGCGGTGAGCCGGCCCTCGTGCATGACGAGCACGCGGTCGGCCATGCCGAGCACCTCGGGCAGGTCCGAGGAGATCATCAGGACCGCGAGGCCCTGGCCGGCCAGTTCGGACAGCAGCCGGTGCACCTCGGACTTGGTGCCGACGTCGATGCCGCGGGTCGGCTCATCAATGATCAGCACGGACGGCTCGGTGGACAGCCACTTGGCGAGGACCACCTTCTGCTGGTTGCCGCCGGACAGCACGCCGACGGCGTCGCTGAGGCGGGCGTACTTCAGTTGCAGCCGGATGGCCCAGTCCGCCGCCCGGTCGCGCTCGATCTTGCGGGAGATGACGGGGCCGCGGCGCAGGGAGCGCAGCTGGGTCAGGCCGATGTTGCGCTCGATCGAGCCCTCCATGACCAGGCCCTGCTGGCGCCGGTCCTCGGGCACCAGGGCGAGACCGGCCGACATGGCGGTGGTCGGGCTGCCGCCCGCCAGTCTCACCGTGCCGACCTCGACGGTCCCGGCGTCGTAGCGGTCGATGCCGAAGATCGCGCGGGCCACTTCGCTGCGTCCCGCGCCGACCAGGCCGGCCAGCGCGACGATCTCTCCGGACCGCACCTCGAAGGACACGTCCGTGAAGACGCCCTCGCGGGTCAGCCGGGAGACCTTCAGCACCGTCTCGCCGATCGTGGTCTCCTGCTTGGGGTACAGGGTGTCGAGCTCCCGGCCGACCATCCGCTGGACGAGGTCGTCGGCGGTGAGCCCGTCGAGGAGCTCGGTGGAGATGTAGCGGCCGTCGCGCAGCGTCGTGACCCGCCGGCACAGGTCGAAGATCTCCTCGAGTCGGTGCGAGATGAACAGCAGCGCGCAGCCCTGGTCCCGCAGGGTGCGGGCGACCGTGAACAGGCGCGCGACCTCGTTGCCGGACAGCGCCGCCGTCGGCTCGTCCATGATGAGGACCCGGGCGTCCCGCGAGATCGCCTTGGCGATCTCCACGATCTGCTGGTCCGCGATGGACAGGCCGCGCGCGGGCCGGTCGGGATCGAGGGCCACGCCCAGCCGTACGAACAGCTTGGCCGTCTCCGCCCGCAGGACGCGGCGGTCGATACGGCCGAACCTCGAGCGCGGCTGGCGGCCCATGAAGATGTTCTCCGCGACCGACAGGTCCGGGAACAGGGTGGGCTCCTGGTAGATCACGGCGACGCCGGCGTGCTGGGCGTCACCGGGACCGTGGAACTCGACGGGGCGGCCGTCCAGCAGCACCTGGCCCTCGTCCGGGCGGTGCACGCCCGCCAGGGTCTTCACGAGGGTGGACTTGCCCGCCCCGTTCTCGCCGGCGAGCGCGTGGATCTCTCCGCCCCATAGCTCCAGGGAGACGTCCTGCAGCGCCCGTACCGCGCCGAACGCCTTGCGGACGTCCTTCAGGGCGAGGATCGGAGGCGACTCGCTCATGTTTCCTCCGTGTGAACGGAATAAAAACGTTTTAACGTGATTGACCGAGGACGCTAGGTCTGTGAGCGCGGACACGTCAAGAGTCGATTTTCGCCTGACCCTGGCCGATTGCGGCCAGCAAGCAGTCTGACCTGCACAGATATCGCTGAGATAACGACCAGATCACCGCCGGGTCGCAGCGAAGATCATCATTTGGCCTGTTGACACGTTTTAATACAGCCGTCACAGTGAACGCCATCACAGGCTGAAAGAGGTATGCGTGAGCACCCTGGGCACCGTCGGCATCAAGGAGGTCGCGCAGCGCGCAGGCGTGTCGCCGGGCACGGTCTCGAACGTGCTGAACCGGCCCGAACGCGTCGCCGTGGCGACGCGGGCCCGGGTCCAGCAGGCGATCCGCGAGCTGGGCTTCGTCCGCAACGGCTCGGCCGCGACGCTGCGGGCCGGGCAGAGCCGGGCCATCGGCCTCGTGGTGCTCGACGTGGGCAACCCGTTCTTCGTCGAGGTCGCGCGCGGCGTCGAGGACGTCGTCAGCGACCGGGACCACGCGGTGATCCTCTGCAACTCCGGCGAGTCCCCCGGCCGGGAGGCGCGCAACCTGCGGGTCCTGGCCGAGCAGCGGGTCCGCGGCGTCCTGATCACGCCCGCGGACGAGGACCTGTCGATGCTGGAGGGCCTGCGGGACCGCGGTGTCGCCGTCGTCCTCGTCGACCACCCCGCGACCGGGGACCTGTGCTCGGTGTCCGTCGACGACGTCGCCGGCGGGGACCTGGCCGTGACCCACCTCCTGGACCGGGGCGCCGAGCGCCTCGCGTACGTCACGGGTCCGCTCGGGATCCGGCAGTGCGTGGAGCGGCGCAAGGGCGCCCGCCGGGCACTGCGCAACGCGGGCCTGCCCGCACGCGCCCTGGAGGACGTCGTGGTGCCGGAGATGAACGCGGGCGGCGGCGCGCTCGCCGCCGAGAAGCTCCTGGCCGGCGGCGTGCCCGACGCCATCTTCTGCGCGAACGACCTGCTGGCGCTCGGCGTGCTGCGCGCGCTGGCCCAGGCGGGGGTCCGGGTGCCGGACGACGTCGCGCTCATCGGCTACGACGACATCGAGTTCTCCTCCGCGGCGGCGGTGCCGCTCAGCTCGATCCGCCAGCCGACCTACCAGCTCGGCAAGATCGCCACCGAGCTCCTCCTCGAAGAGTGCGACGACCCGAGCGGCCACGCCCATCAGCAGATCATGTTCCAGCCCGAGCTGGTCGTCCGCGAATCGAGCCGCTGACATGCGCATCGCCCTGTTCGTCACCTGTTTCAACGACACGCTCTACCCGGGCACCGGCAAGGCGGTCGTGACTCTTCTGGAGCGCCTCGGTCACGAGGTCGTCTTCCCAACCGCGCAGACCTGCTGCGGTCAGATGCACTACAACACCGGGTACGACCGGGAATGCGCACCGCTTGTCAAGGATTTTGTTAAAACGTTCCAATCGTTCGACGCCGTCGTCGTCCCGTCGGCGTCCTGCGCGGGCATGATCAGGGAGAATCACCCCCGGGTGGCCCGCACGATCGGCGACGAGGCACTGGCCGAGGAGGCCCGCTGGACCGGAGCCCGCGTCCACGAGCTGACCGAGCTCCTCATCGACGTGCTCGGCGTCGAGGACGTCGGCGCGTACTTCCCGCACCGCGTCACCTACCACCCGACCTGCCACTCCCTGCGCGCCCTCGGCGTGGGCGACCGGCCGCTGCGGCTGCTGCGCGCGGTGCGCGGCATCGATCTCGTCGAGCTGCCCGACGCCGCGGAGTGCTGCGGCTTCGGCGGCACGTTCGCGCTGAAGAACCCCGACGTGTCGGCGGCGATGGGCGCCGACAAGGTCGCCCGCATCCGGCAGACCGGCGCCGAGGTCGTCTGCGCGGCCGACAACTCCTGCCTCGCCCACATCGGCGGCCTGCTGTCCCGACTGCGCACAGGCGTACGGACCCTGCACCTGGCCGAAATACTGGCCGCGACGGATTGAACGAACGGATCGGCGAACCCATGTCCACTGACCAGCGGATGGCCGGGGCCGCGCGCATGCCGACGTACGTCGGGATGCCTGCCTTCCCGGAGGCCGCGCGCGACGCCGTACGCGACACGCGGCTGCGCCGGAACCTGACCCACGCCACCACCACGATCCGTGCCAAGCGCGCCGCCGCCGTGAGCGAGCTGGACGACTGGGCGGAGCTCCGCGAGACGGCGAAACGGATCAAGGACCATACGATCGAGCACCTCGGCCACTACCTGCGGCTCCTGGAGGAGCAGGTGACGGCGCGGGGCGGCACGGTGCACTGGGCCCGCGACGCCGCCGAGGCCAACCGCATCGTCACGGACCTCATCAAGGCCACCGGCGAGACCGACGTCGTGAAGGTCAAGTCGATGGCCACCCAGGAGATCGGGCTGAACGAGGCGCTCGCCGCCGAGGGCATCCGCGCGCACGAGACGGACCTGGCCGAGCTGATCGTCCAGCTCGGGCACGACCGTCCCTCGCACATCCTCGTCCCGGCGATCCACCGGGGCCGCGCGGAGATCCGCGAGATCTTCCGGCGGGAGATGCCCGGAGCGCCCGACGACCTGACCGACGAACCCGCCCGGCTCGCCGAGGCCGCCCGCACCCACCTGCGCGAACGCTTCCTGAAGGCGAAGGTCGCGGTGTCCGGGGCGAACTTCGCGGTCGCCGAGACCGGGTCCCTCGTCGTGGTCGAGTCCGAGGGCAACGGCCGGATGTGCCTGACGCTCCCCGAGACGCTGATCTCGGTGATGGGCATCGAGAAGGTCGTACCCGCCTGGCAGGACCTGGAGGTGTTCCTCCAGCTGCTGCCGCGCTCGTCGACCGCCGAGCGGATGAACCCCTACACCTCGATCTGGTCCGGCGCGACCGAGGGCCAGACGTTCCACCTGGTGCTGCTCGACAACGGGCGCACGGCGACGCGCGAGGACGAGGTCGGCCGGCAGGCGCTGCGCTGCATCCGCTGCTCCGCGTGCCTCAACGTCTGCCCCGTCTACCAGCGCGCGGGCGGGCACGCGTACGGGTCGCCGTACCCGGGGCCGATCGGCGCGATCCTGTCCCCGCAGCTGCGCGGGTCGTCCTCACCGGTCGACGACTCGCTGCCGTACGCCTCGACGCTGTGCGGCGCCTGCTACGAGGTCTGCCCGGTCGCCATCGACATCCCCGAGGTGCTCGTGCACCTGCGGTCCCGCGCCGTGCACGGCCGCGCCGAGAAGGCGGCCATGCGGTTCGCCGCCTGGACGCTGCGCTCCCCCACCCGGCTCGCCTTCGGGCAGCGCCTGGCGGGGGCGGCCGGGCGGGTGCTCGTCCGCCGGGGCGGCATCCGGCGGCTGCCCGGCCCCCTCGCCCGCTGGACCGACACCCGTGACGCCCCGGTCCCCGCGACCGAGACCTTCCGTGAGTGGTGGGAGAAACGTGAACGCCCGTGAGGAGATCCTGCGGCGGCTCGGCGAAACTCCGGCGGAACCCGCCGCGTACGCCGCGATCCCCCGCCCGTACCTGCGCCGCCACCACGAGGGTGACGCCGTCGAGCTGTTCGCCGAGCGCGCCGCCGACTACCGCGCGGAGGTCCGCCGGATTCCCGGCGCGGACCTGCCCGCCGTCCTCGGCGCGCTGCGCGGCCATTACGTCGTCCCGGACGGCCTGCCCGCGGACTGGACGGCCGGGGCCGACGTCGTACGGGACGACCCGCCCGTGTCGATCGCCGCCCTGGACGCCCTCGACGGCGTGATCACCGGCTGCGCAGTCGCCATCGCCGAGACCGGCACCGTCGTGCTCGACCACGGTCCGGGCCAGGGCCGCCGGGCGCTCACGCTCGTTCCGGACCACCACGTCGTGGTCGTCGAGTCCGCGCGCATCGCCGCGGACGTGCCCGAGGCCCTCGAACGGCTCTCCCCCGACCGGCCGCTGACGTTCATCTCCGGGCCGTCGGCCACCAGCGACATCGAGCTCTCCCGGGTCGAGGGCGTGCACGGGCCGCGCCGGCTCACCATCGTGATCACGGACTGAGGAGTAGCAGCATGGCCTCCCGTTCATTCGCCGCCGTCGACCTGGGCGCCTCCAGTGGACGCGTGATGGTCGCCCGGGTGGGTGAGGACGAACTGACCCTGCGCGAGGCGCGCCGCTTCCCGAACCGCCCCGTGCGGGCGGCCGGCACCCTCTACTGGGACGTGCTCGGCCTGTACGGGAACGTCCTGGACGGGCTGCGGGCCGCCGACGGGGTCACCTCGATCGGCGTGGACTCCTGGGCCGTCGACTACGGGCTGCTCGACTCGGCCGGCACCCTTCTGGGCAACCCGGTGCACTACCGGGACGCCCGCGCCGACGGGGTCATGGACAAGGTGGTCGCCGAGCTGGGCGCGCAGGCGCTGTACGACGTCGGCGGGCTGCAGTTCCTGCCGTTCAACACGGTGTACCAGCTGCTGTCGGAGCCGCTGCCGGACGCCGCGCGCACGCTCCTGATGATCCCGGACCTGCTGGCGTACTGGCTGACGGGCGAGACGGGCGCGGAGATCACGAACGCCTCGACGACCGGGCTGTACGACGTGCGCGCGGGCGACTGGGCGTACGCCCTCATCGAGCGTCTCCGGCTGCCGAAGGGGATCTTCCCGCCGCTGCGCCGGCCGGGCGACGTCATCGGCACCCTGCGGCCGGACGTCGCGGCCGAGACCGGGCTGCCGGAGTCGCTGCCGGTGACCGCGGTCGGCTCGCACGACACCGCCTCCGCCGTCCTGGCCGTCCCCGCGGAGCACGACCGCTTCGGCTACGTGTCCTGCGGCACCTGGTCGCTGGCCGGGGTCGAGCTCGACGCGCCGGTGCTATCGGAGGAGAGCCGGGTCGCCGGGTTCACCAACGAGGTCGGGGTGGGCGGCACGATCCGCTACCTGCGCAACGTCATGGGGCTGTGGCTGCTGCAGGAGTCCCTGCGCACCTGGCGGGCCGAGGCGTCGCTGCCCGGCCTGCTGGCCGCGGCGGAGGAGGCCCCGGCGTTCGCCGCGCTCGTCGACCCGGGCGACCGGGCGTTCATCCCGCCGGGCGACATGCCCGCGCGGATCGCGGCGTACTGCGCGCGGACCGGCCAGCCGGTGCCGGAGGGGCGGGCGGCGGTCGTCCGCTGCATCCTGGAGAGCCTCGCCCTCGGGCACCGCGCCGCCATCCGTGACGCCGCCCGCCTCTCCGGCAAGCCAGTGGAGGTCGTGCACATCGTCGGCGGCGGGGCGCGCAACGCGCTGCTGTGCCGGCTCACCGCGGACGCCTGCGGGTTGCCGGTCGTCGCCGGGCCCGTGGAGGCCACCGCGATCGGCAACGCGCTGGCGCAGGCCCGCGCGCACGGGCTCACCGCCGACCCGCGTGCGCTGGTGCGCCGGACGCAGGACCTGACCGTGTACCGGCCGCGCGGCGACGAGGCCGCCTGGGACCGGGCCGCGCGGCGGATCGGCCTCTCCTGAGAGGAGCGGCGGATCGGCCCTTCCCGGAAAGGCGTCCGCAGGGGCGGGAAGGGCCGCGGTATTCCTCCAGAGTACGGGGATTGATCGCGTTTTCCGGTTCGCTCGCACCACATCGGGTCGATCATTCTCCGGCGGCATACTCGCAGGTCGCCGGGGTGGGGCGGTGAGTAGATCTTTTCCTGATCCTTTGGACTAGGGGCGGTATGTACCTTTAAGGTCTGCCTCATGCGTTTTGCCGCCCCCGTTGCTATTTCTATGCTTTTGATCGCCGGTCTGGCCTCACCCGCCTCGGCGATCACCAATGGATCTCCGGACGGGAACGACCACCCGTCCGTCGGCGCCCTGATCGCCGATCAGCCGTACCCCGACGGCACCTGGTCCTACTGCACCGGGACGCTCATCTCGCCGACGGTGTTCCTCACCGCCGCCCACTGCCGCAAGGGCAAGAAGGGGACCGCGCGAGTGACCTTCGCCAGCCACTACACGCGCGGGGACGCCGTCTACACCGGCCGGTACCTGCCGGACGAACGCTATGACGCCGACGCCGACCGGTACGACATGGCCGTCGTGGTCTTCGACTCGCCGATCCCCGGCATCCGGCCCGCCCACCTGCCCCCCGCCGGGCTGCTGGCCCGGATGCGCGCCGACGGTTCGCTGAAAGACGCCACGTTCACTCCGGTCGGGTACGGGTCCCTCAACCCGTCCAAGGCGAAGCGCAAGATGAAGTTCACCTACACCGACACCCGCAGCCGGACGTCGATCTCCTACGAGGGGCTCACCCACATGTGGCTGAAGCTCCGCCCGGAGGGCGACGACGGCGGCACCTGCTACGGCGACTCCGGCGGCCCGAACTTCCTCGGCGACACCGACCTCCTGGTCGCCACGACGATCAGCGGGGACGACGACGCCTGCAAGACGACGAACTTCGACTACCGCCTGGACTCATCCCCCGCCCGCGAGTTCCTCGCCCGGTTCGTCGCCCTGCCCTGAGCCCGAACGCGGACCTGCTGTTCTGAAGCCCGGTCAGCGGGCGGTGAAGGTGCAGGGCAGGCGCTTGTGGCCGTTGATGAAGCCGGACAGCAGGCGGTCGGGCTCACCGGCGGCGCGGATGTCCGGCACCCGGGTGAACAGCTCCCGCAGCATCACGGTGATCTCCCGCCGGGCCAGGTTCGCGCCAAGGCAGAAGTGCGGGCCCGGTCCCCCGAACCCGACGTGCGGGTTCGGGTCGCGGGTGATGTCGAAGACGTCCGGGCGCTCGAACACCGTGTCGTCGCGGTTGGCGGAGTTGTAGAACAGCAGCACCTTGTCGCCGGCCCGGTACGTATGGCCGTTCAGCTCATGGTCGCGGGTGACGTTGCGCCGCATGAAGATCACCGGCGTGGAGTAGCGCACGATCTCCTCGACGGCCCCGCCGATCCGCCCCTCGAAGTCCTCGAGGAGCAGCGCCCGCTGGTCGGGGAGGTCGGTGAACAGCTTGAGCGCGTGGCTGAGGGCCGTCCGGGTCGTCTCGTTGCCCGCGACGACGAGCAGGAGGAAGAACGACCCGAGTTCGCGGGAGGTCAGACGCTCTCCGTCGACGTTCGCGTTGACCAGCGCCGACGTCAGGTCGCCGGCCGGGTGCCGGGCGCGTTGGCGGCCGAGGCCGGCGGCGAGCCGGTGCAGGTCACGGGCCGCCCAGATGATTTTGAGGAGCGCGCGGGCCGCGGCGGCGCGGCCGACTCGCCCGGGGGTGATCCCGGTGTACTCCGGGTCCGAGTTGCCGAGGATGACGTTCGTGCGCTCGATGACCCGGGGGTACTCCCGCTCGGGAATGCCGAGCATGTCGCAGATGACCTCGGCCGGCAGGCGTGCGGCGACCTTCGCGACGAAGTCCCCCGGACCGGTCTCGATCAGCTCGTCGACGATCCGCGCCGCGCGCCGCCGGACGTCCTCCTCGGTCCTGGCGAGCATCTTCGGCGTGAACGCCCGGGACACGATCCGGCGGATCTTGGCGTGCCGGGGGTCGTCCATGTTGATCAGTGAACCGAAGAACCGCTCCATGTACGCGGGGAAGTCCGGGATGCTGGTCGCGCTCGGCTCGCTGCTGAAGATGTCCGGGTGCCGGCTGGCCTCGCTGACGTCCGCGTGCCGGACCAGCGCGTAGAAGCCCTCCCCGGGCCGGACGAACGGGACACGGGTCTCGGGGAAGAACGCCGGGTGCTCACGGGCGCGGAGTTCGGCGAAGGCCGCCTCGCGCTCCTCGACGGGCAATGCCCAGAACTCGAGCGAGGAGAGGCCGGCCTCCGATGGGGCCGGGCCGGACCGGGTCGTCATGACGCCACCGCCTTCCGGTTCGACCTCCATGCTCAAGTAAGTGGTCGATTACCGTCAAGGGGGCGGATACGTCCGGGTGGGCCGGTGCCGGTCACCGGCCCACTGGGATGACTCAGAGGTTCTCCGGCGCCGTCGGCAGTTTGACGGCGGTGAGCAGCATCGTCGAGTCCTCGATCGCCTCGACGCGGTGCCGCGCCTTCGGCACGAAGATCAGGTCGCCGGTCCGGCCCTCCCAGGAGTCCTCCCCCGCGACGAGCCGGACGCGGCCCTGCAGCACCTGGACGGTGCCCTCCTCCGGGCCCACGTGCTCGTCCATCGTCGTTCCGGCCTTGAGCGCGATCAGCGTCTGCCGGAGCACGTGTTCGTGGCCCCCGTACACCGTGGTGGCGCTGCGGCCCGCCGAGTCGCTCAGGGCCCGGTCCAGCTGCTCGCGGGCGCGGGCTTCCAATGACAATTTCTCCATGCTCTCCATCTACCGCAGCGGCGGCGAAAGATTCATCGGCCCGGCGCGCCGTCGCCTCCCGGCCCGTCGCGGACGACGCCGCCTTCTCCCGGCCCGGACGGTTCGCCGCCCTCGCGCAGCCCGTCGAGGAAGAGGCCGACGTAGTAGTCGCCCACCGCCGCGGCGCCCAGCGACCCGTCGGGGTGCCACCACGTGCTCAGCTGATGGACCGCGCCGAAGAAGAAGTTCACCGCCAGGTCCGCCGGAACACCGGCCCGGAACGTCCCCTCCCGCTGGCCCTCCTCCACCAGCGCGCGGAAACACTCGTGGTAGCGGCGCCGCTCCGCCCGTACCGCCTTCTGCTTCTCGGCCGGCAGCAGGTGCATCGAGCGGAAGAACACCGTGAGCTCGTCCAGGTGCGCGACGCTCGTCTCGATCACGTCGACGGCGGCGGCGCGCAGGCGTTCCTCCGCCGGGCCGGCGCCGCCCGCGAACCGGCGCAGCCGCTCGGTCTGCAGGGCCAGCAGCCGGTGGTAGATCTCGTACAGCAGGTCGTCCTTGGCCGCGAAGTAGTGGTACATCGCGCCCTTGGTGACGCCCGCGGCCCGGACGATCTCCTGGACGGAGGTGCCCTCGTAGCCGTTCTCGGCGAACAGCCGGGTGGCCACCGCCAGCAGCCGCTCCGGCAGCGGGCGCTCGTCCGCCATCATCTCTCCCGGTAGGCGGCGAGCTCACGGCGGGCGATCGACCGCTTGTGCACCTCGTCGGGGCCGTCCGCCAGGTGCAGGGTCCGCACCCCGGCCCACAGTTCGGCGAGGGGGAGGTCCTGCGAGACGCCCGCGCCGCCGTGCGCCTGGATCGCCCGGTCGATCACCCGGTTCGCCATCTCGGGCACCAGTGCCTTGATCGCCGAGATCTCCACGCGGGCGCCCTTGTTGCCGACGGTGTCCATCAGCCACGCGGTCTTGAGGACCAGCAGCCGGGCCTGCTCGATCCGGATGCGCGACTCGGCGATCCAGTCCTGGACGACGCCCTGGTCGGCGATCGGGCCACCGAAGGCGACCCGCGACACGACGCGCCGGCACATCAGCTCCAGGGCGCGCTCGGCCATGCCGATGGCGCGCATGCAGTGGTGGATCCGGCCGGGCCCGAGCCGCTCCTGCGCGATGCGGAAGCCCTCACCCTCGCCGAGGAGGATGTTGCCCGCCGGCACCCGTACGTCCTCGAAGGAGACCTCGGCGTGGCCACCGTGGGTGCCGTCGTCGTAGCCGAAGACGTGCAGGCCGCGCTCGACGGTGACGCCGGGCGTGTCCTTGGGCACCAGCACCATGCTCTGCCGGCGGTACGGCGGGGCATCCGGGTCGGTCACGCCCATCACGATGAAGATCTCGCACTCCGGGCTGAGCGCGCCGGACGTCCACCACTTACGGCCGTTCAGCACGTACGAGTCGCCGTCCCGCTCGATGCGCAGGGCGATGTTCGTCGCGTCGGAGGAGGCCACGGCCGGCTCGGTCATGCAGAACGCCGAGCGGATCGCGCCGTCCAGCAGCGGCTCCAGCCACCGCTGCTTCTGCTCGGGCGTCCCGAACAGGGCGAGGATCTCCATGTTGCCGGTGTCGGGCGCCGCGCAGTTGAGGGCGACCGGGGCGATCTTCGGTGACCGGCCCATGATCTCGGCGAGCGGGGCGTACTGCAGGTTGCTCAGGCCGGCGCCGTGCGGCTCGTGCGGGAGGAAGAGGTTCCACAGCCCCCGCTCGCGCGCCTCGGCCTTCAGGTCCTCGATGATCGGCGGAGTGGCCCACGTGCCGGCGAGCTCGGCGGCCTGCGCGGCGTAGACGGGCTCGGCCGGGTGAACGTGGGAGTCCATGAAGTCGAGCAGCCGGTCGCGGTACTCGATGGTGGTCTGGTCGAATGCGAAGTCCATCGCCGTCCCCTCGCGAACACGGCCCCTGCGGCCGTCCGTGTGCCCGGCCCTAGCATACCGACTGGTCGGTATGACGACCGTAAGCAGAGGCGGCCCGATGCGTCAACGCCCCAGGGTGGCGGCCCGGGGAGGCGGCGGCCCGGGGAGGCGGCGGCCCGCCGCGCCGGCGGGCATCGGCCGCACCGGCCGGAGACACCGTCCCCGGCCACCGGCGCGGGCGATGCCCCCGGTCACTGGTGCAGGCCGTGCCCGGTCTCCTCGTCGCCGCGGTCGACGTCGAGCCCGACGATCGACGCGCACCGGCGGCAGAGCCACTCGGCGACGACGGACTCCGTGTCCATGTCCCGGGTCCGGTACGGCTTGGCGATCTTTCTGCGGCGCATTCCGTGACCACACGTCGAATGCACCAAGAGACCACAATTCGGACACGGCCAGACATCATCTCCGGGACGTTCACAGCCCGGACATACCGGCTCATCGTGATCAATGATGATCGGCTCGAGTTCGGCGCGCCAGACGCGTTCCAGATCAAGATATTCGTCGTTCGGCCACGAATCATCGGCCAGCCAGGCGAGGTATTCCTCGTCACCGGGCGGCAGCACCGCGGTCATCGACTCCGGATGGCCGTTCCGGTCGGCGGCGGGGTCCGCCGCGGACCGGCGGCGTCCACGCACCGCGACCGCCAGGGACAGGAGAACGAGCGGGAGGCTCCAGAGAAGAATGTTCACATTCCCACATCCGCGGAGGCGATCATGAGGCGGAGCGACAGGAGACGGGGAAGCACCGCTGTACCCACAGTGACGTCCTTTCATGAGTCGCTGTCGGGGGGCGCAAGCGATCATGCATGCGGGGCGTAAAACGGTAGAACAGTACCGAATCCAGCTCGGCCAGGGAAATCGATCAAACAATTTCGTGTGTTACCAGCGCGTTGTTCAAATTATGAACTGGAACGTTCCATCGCTGCCATGGATCTTCACCCGATGGCCACTCCTGGACGCGCCCGCTCAGCCTGCGGGGATACGCCGGCCGGCGAGCCGCAGCGCGTGCTCGACGACGGACACGAGGACCAGCTTGGCCGACTCCCGCCGCCGCACGTCGCACAGGATGATCGGCACGTCGGGGTCGACGTCGAGGGCCGCGCGGACCCGGTGCACGTCGTACCGCGGGGCGCCGTCGAAGCAGTTGACGGCCACGACGAACGGCGTGCCGCGCTGCTCGAAGTAGTCGATCGCCGCGAAGCCGTCGGCCAGCCGCCGGGTGTCGGCGACGACCACCGCGCCGGCCGCTCCCCGCACGAGCTCGTCCCACATGAACCAGAACCGGTGCTGACCCGGCGTCCCGAAGAGATACAGCGCCACGTTGTTCCGGAAGGTGATGCGACCGAAGTCCATCGCCACCGTCGTGGTCTCCTTGGCCTCGACCCCGGACGTGTCGTCGACGCCGATCCCCACGCCGGTGAGGGCCTCCTCCGTGCGCAGCGGCCGGATCTCACTGACCGTGCCGACCAGCGTGGTCTTGCCCGCCCCGAACCCACCCGCGATGAGAATCTTGATCGCCGTCTGCGAGTCCTGCGCGGTGGCGCCGGAGTCAAAGTGTGAATGGCTCATCGGCTCACGCCCCCTCCGGCGGTCCGCCCGGGCTCCCGGCCGCCGAGCGGGCGGACGTGGCCAGATGACGGCGGACCCGCTTGACGAGCCGCGCCATCTCGTACGCGATCAGGCCGATGTTGGCATCGCCCTCGCTCACGACCGCCAGGCAGGTGCCGTCCCCCGCCGCGACCACGAACAGGAACGCCTTCTCCAGCTCGATCACCGTCTGGCGGACGCCCCCGCCCTCGACGCGCTCGCTCACCGTCCGGGCCAGGCTGTAGAGCCCGGCCGCCAGCGCGGCGAACCGCTCGGCCTCCGCCGGGTCCATCCCCTGCGACGTCCCCATCGGCAGTCCGTCGCCGGTAAGGATCATCGCGTGCCGCACCCGGGCGACACGCCCGACGAGATCGTCGAGCAACCAGTTCAGCTCACCGGTCGTATCCAGCATCCGCCCCTCACCTTCGCGCGGCTACTCATCGAGGTCCGGGGCCTGGCGGCCGCGCTGCCACCCCCGTTGAAGCGATGCCATGAGCGACCGGGTCTCCTCCGGCGGACGGGTCGTCATCGCGTCGCCGGCCGCCGGTTCGGGCGCGACCGGCTCTCTGCGGAGCTGCGGGGCGAGGTTCGCCTGGCGTACGCGCCTCGGCAGTTCGGGGGCGTCGGGGTCGGTCCATCCCTCGTACGGCGCCTGGATGTCGTCACCCGCCCAGCCGGAACCGGCCCAGTCCGGCACGGACCAGGCGGGCCGGTCGTCCGGCCACTGCGGTTCCTCCGGCCACGGGGCCTCTTCCGACCACGGGGCTTCCTGCGACCACTGGGCCTCGGCCTGCCACGGGGCACCGTCCGACCACTGGACCTCTTCCGCGCGTTCCCCCGCGCCCACCGGCGCGGTGAGCTCGAGCGGCGCGGCCGGCGACGGCGGGAGCGGCGCGGCGGACGGCGCGACCTCCGCGACGGCATGCCACGCCGGATCCGCGGGCGCCTCGACCTCCGCGACCGCGCGCCAGGCCGCGTCGACGGCGGGCTGCGCCGACCACGCGCCGTCGGAGTCGAACCCCTCGTCCCCCGCGAGCAGGTCCGGTGGGACCAGCACGACCGCCCGCACCCCGCCGTACGGCGAGGCGCCCAGCGTGACACGGATCCCGTGCCGGCCAGCGAGCCTGCCGACGATGAAGAGGCCGAGCCGGTCGCTGTCGAGCAGGTCGAACTCCGGGGGGTTCGCCAGCTTCTCGTTGGCCTCGGCGAGCTCCTCGTCGTCCAGGCCGATGCCGCGGTCCTCGACCTCGATCGCGTAGCCGTGGGCGACGAGCTCACCGCGGACCTGCACCTGGTTCGTGGGCGGGGAGAACGCCGTGGCGTTCTCGATCAGCTCGGCCAGCAGGTGCGTCGTGTCCGCGACGACGGCGCCGTCGAACGCCGCCGGGGTGGCGGCCTCGACCACGACCCGGGTGTAGTCCTCCACCTCGGCGATCGCCGCCCGCAGGATGTCCTTGATACCGACCGGCTCCTGCCAGCCGCGGGCGGGCGCCGCGCCGGACAGGATCGCCACGCCCTCGGCATGGCGGCGCATGCGCGTCGTGAGGTGATCGAGCGCGAACAGGTCGTCCAGAACGTCGGGGTCGCGGGCCCGCTTCTCCATCGCGTCGAGCATCGTGAGCTGACGGTGAAGCAGCGACTGGTTGCGCCACGCGAGATTGAGGAAGACCTTGTTGATGCCCTTCCGCAACTGCGCCTCGCCCACCGCGGCCTCGACGGCGGTGCGCTGCAGGGCGCCGAGGGCGTCCGCGACGCGGGCGACCTCCTTGCTGCCGCCGCCCCGGACCGGCGGGCTCTCGGCGTCGACGTCGACCTCCTCCCCCGCGCGCAGCCGCTTGACCAGCTGCGGCAGGCGGACCTGGGCCAGGTCGAGCGCGGCCCGCTGCAGCGCGGCCATCTCCCGCGCGAGCGTACGGCCGAACAGGAGGGAGACGACGATCGAGACCGCCAGCGCCACGAGCCCGACGGCCGCCGTGAGGGCGAGGAAGAAGATCGACCTCTGCTTGATCGGTCTCGTCTCGTCGGTCAGCCCCCGGCCGGCGTCGATGGTCGCCTGCGACCAGGCGGTCATCAGCGGCTCGACCGTCGCCTTCCAGGAGGCGGTCCGCGCCGGCAGCCGGGCCCCGGGACGCGCCCCGATGATCTCGTCCTCCAGCGACCGGAAGGCGGTGAAGTCCGGCGAGCCGGCGACCTTCTCCCACGGGGCGCGCAGGGAGATCTTCGCCCTCGAACGCGCCGAGTCGAACAGGTAGCGCTCGTTGTAGGCGCTACGCGCGAACATGTCGTAGGCCGGCGCGGTGAGACGGTGGCGCCTGGTCGTCAGCGTCGAGGTCACCAGGGCGTCCTCGCGCATCACGAGCTCGCGCGCCATCGCGGATTCGACCAGCGCCGTGCCCTGCTGGTAGATCTCCGCGTCGTCGACGACGATCATCGTGCCGAACACCCGGATCACCGACTCGATCAGGGTGCCGTAGTCCTCCATGACGCGGAGGTCGTCGGCGGACCCGGAGTCGACCCGGCCGCGCAGGGCGGCGAGCCCGTCGAGCTGCTGCCACAGGTCGTCGAGCCGCTGGCGGGTCGTCGGGTTCACGGAGCGCTGGGCGGCGTTCGACAGCGCGGACCTGCGGAACTCCGCCTGTGCGGCGTCCACGGCGGCCCGGCCGTCGGTGACCTCCTGCCCGTCCTCACGGCCCCCGCTGCTCAGCAGGACCGCCGACACCGTGCGTTCCCGCTGCAACGCGGCCTCGAGCTTCGCACCCGGAATGGTGACCTTCTGATACGCGGTCGACGCCTCGTACTTGCCGATCGCGTCACGGGAGGCGAGGAACGCGGCGAACGCCCAGACCCCGGCCAGGCAGATGATCGGGACGAGGCTCAGCACCAGCAGCCTGGTCCGCAGGGACCACCTGCCGGAACGCTTGGGAGAACGCATTGTGGCCTCGCCGTCTCCGTGCACATTTTCGGAAGATCAAGATCTTCGGGGGCTCAAATGGCACCACAGGTGCCGCGCGGGTGGCAATAGTCCCCCCGGGCCATCCGGGTTTCCCGCCTTCCGCACATCGAGCCCACTTTCGCACATCGAGGGCGCGCGAACCGCGTGAAGAACGAACCCGGCGGATTGGAGCGGATGGGAAACGCCGGTTCGGCCGGGGCATCGGCCGGATCGGCGGACATGACGGCGCACCGTGAGGAAGACTTCACTCAGCGGCAGATCGGCCGGGTATCCCCGGCCGGCACCGTTTCCGGCAACGCCGGCAGCCCGCGCGCCACGCGGGCACGAGCCCGTCAGGAGGCCGCCATGACGTTCCGCCCCGCATGGTCCGCCGCGCGGAACCGCCGCGTGCGCGGACCCGTCCTCGTCTCCGTCACCGCCTTAGGCGTCATGCTGCCGGGGACCCCGTCCGTCCTGGCCGCGCCGGGCGACGGTTACCTCCGGCTCGCGCACCTGTCCCCCGACACCCCCGCCGTCGACGTCTACCTGTACGCCGCGGGGCGCACCACTCCGCGCCTGGTGCTGAAACACGTCGGCTACGGCGCGTTCTCGCCGTACCAGCGGCTCGGTGGCGGCGCCTACACGGTCACGATGCGGCCCGCCGACGCGGCCTCGACCAGCCCGCCGGTGCTGTCGGCCCATGTCCGCGTGCGCGCGCGGGCCGCCTACACCGTCGCGGGCCTCGGCCCGTACAAGGGGCTCACGCTCCGGGTCCTGGAGGACACGCGCACCGCGCCGGCGGGCCGCGCGGCGCTCCGCGTCGTCCAGGCGTCGCTCCGGCGGCCCGCGGTCACCGTCACCGTCGGCCGCCGCACCCTCGTGAAAGGGCTGCGTTTCCCGGACGTCACGTCGTACCGTCCGGTGCGGGCGGGGGCGACCACGGTCCGCGTCACCGGCGGATCCAGCGCGCCGGTGACGTCGCGGCCGACCCTGCGCGCGGGTTCCGTGCACACGCTCGTCGTCCTCGACGGAGCGTCCGGTCCCCGCCTGCTCGACCTGCGTGACGCCGCGGCGCCCCGCCGGACGCCGCGCGGACCCGTCGAGGCGGGACTCGGCGGCCTGGCCGACCGGACCGCCGCCCCGCCGCGAGCGGCCGGCGCCCGGCCGTTCCGGCCGCCGACGGCGGCCTCCCGATGGACGATCCCACCGTCATGGACCGCGCCGCTCCGGCCGATCCCGCCGCTGCGGACGATCCCCCGAGGGGTGACCCCGCCGCCGTGGACGACCCCACGGGGGATGGTCCCGCCGCCGTCGGCGGCGTCCGCCCGGCTGTTCTCCTCCCCCGCCGCACCGGCCGGGGCCGGGCGCGCGGGCCGGTCCGGCGCGTACGCCGGCCCGGCGGCGCTGTGGATACCCGAGATCGGGGTGCGGACCGTTCTGGACCGCCTGGCGACGGATCCGCGCGGGCGGCTCCGCCCGCCCCGCGACCCGGCCCGCGCCGGATGGTTCGGCGACGGCATCCGGCCCGGTGACACGGGACCAGCCGTGATCACGGGACACGTCGACTCCCGTACGGGTCCGGCCGTGTTCACCCGGCTGGCGACCCTGCGGCCGGGCGGCCGGATCCTGGTCACCGACACGACCGGCCGGGTGGCGGCCTTCACCGTCGACCGCGTGCGGTCCTTCCCCAAGACGGCCTTCCCGACCGGGGAGGTCTACGGGGCGACCCCCGACCCGCAACTGCGCCTCATCACCTGCGGCGGCGCGTTCGACCCGGTGTCCGGGCACTACCGGCGCGACGTGGTCGTGTACGCGAGCCTCGCCCATGAGCCCGGATGACCGCCGGCCGTCCCCGCAGCGGCGGCCGGCGGCCGCACGCGGGCGACGGACCGAAAGTCCCTGTTCCCCGGGGCCGGCCGACGGTTATCGTCCTGCCATGCCGGAGGGCCGAGGGCGGCTGATCGCCGGGCAGTACCGCCTCGTCGAGGAGATCGGCCGAGGCGGCTTCGCGGTCGTGTGGCGGGCCCGCGACGAACGCCTGCACCGTGACGTCGCCGCAAAACGCCTGTTCCTCCCCGCGTACTCCACCGTCGAGCAGCGTTCCGAACAGCGTCGCCGAACGCTCCAGGAGGCCCGCTCGGCGGCGCGTCTCGACCATCCCGGCGTCGTCACCGTGCACGACGTCGTCGAGGACGGCGACGACCCGTGGATCATCATGGAGTACGTCGACGGACGGTCCCTCGGCGAGCTGGTGCGCACGCACGGGCCGCTCCCCCCGGAGCGCGTGGCCGACATCGGCCTGCAGTTACTCGACGCCCTGCGCGCCGCGCACCGGGCGGGAGTGCTGCATCGCGACGTCAAGCCCGGCAACGTCCTGCTCGCGGGGCGTCGCGTCGTGCTCGGTGACTTCGGGCTCGCGACCGTCGAGGGCGATCCGGTCCTCACCCAGTCCGGTGTGGTCATGGGCGCCCCCGCCTACCTCGCGCCCGAGCGCGCCCGGGGCGAACCCGCCGTGGCGGCGTCCGACCTGTGGTCGCTCGGCGCCACGATGTTCTACGCCGTCGAGGGCCGGCGGCCCTTCGCCGGCGGGAACCCGAACGCCGTGCTGCACTCGATCATCACCGAGGACCCGGCACCGGCGCCCCACGCGGGCCCGCTCGGCCCGGTCCTGGACGGGCTGCTCCGCAAGGACGCCGGCGATCGCCTCGGCGCCGACGCGACCGCCGCGCTCCTCGCGGCCGTGGCCGACCAGGCCGGGAGCGCCGGCCGGACCGGGCGGGCCGGCCAGGCCGCCGGACGATCCGCGGAACCGGGCGGCCACGGGACCGATCCGCCGGCCGACGGCACTGGGCCCGCGCCCGCCGGCCCGCTCCGCCCGGGCCGCGCCGGGCCCGGCGCGCGGACGTGGCACGGGCGCCATCGCACCATGCTCATCGCCGCTCCGGTGGCCGCCCTCGCGCTCGCCCTCCTGACCGTCCCGCACCGCACCCTCGACAACGCGTGGCGGACGCGGCCACGGCCCCGCCCGGCGAGCACGGTGCCACGCCTCCTGGCCACTCTCCCTGCGGGCCCGAGTGAGATCTACACCGTGGCCTTCAGCCCGGACGGGCGCGCTCTCGCCGCCGGGGGCGCGGATCACGCCGTACGGCTGTGGAACCTCGCCGACCGGCGGCTCACGACGACCCTCACCGGCCACGCGTACGACGTGTTCGCCGCGGCGTTCAGCCCGGACGGCCGGACCCTGGCGACCGCGGGGTACGACGGCAGGGTGCTGCTGTGGAGCGGCGACGGGCGGGCGCGGATCGCGACCCTGGACACGCACGGCAACGGCGTCAGCGCCCTCACGTTCAGCCCGGACGGCGCCGTCCTCGCGAGCGCGGGCGACGCGGTGCGCCTCTGGAGCGTCCCGGGCCACCGCGCCGTCGCGACACTGCCGGCGCACGGCGAGAGCATGTTCACCGCCGCCTTCGCACCCCACGGGACCACTCTGGCCACCGCGGGCACCTGGGCCATCCGGCTGTGGGACACCGCGCGGCCCGCCCGTCCCGTCACCGTGACGCGGCTGACCTCTCTGGTCGTGGGCATGGCGTTCAGCCCGGACGGCCGGACCCTCGCGGCCGGCGGCTACGACGGTCGCGTGCGGCTGTGGGACGTCGCCACCCACCGGATGCTGGGCTCCCTGCCCGACCTGCCCGGTCGCGTGAACGGCGTGGCGTTCAGCCCGGACGGCCGGATCCTGGCCTGCGCGGGCGGCGACACCGTGCTGCTGTGGGACGCCCTGGCCCGGCGTGCCCTGACCACCCTTCCGACGCGGACGGGCGTCGTCGACTCCGTCGCCTTCGCACCCGACGGGAGGATCCTCGCCACGGCCGGCGACGACGCGATCATCCGCCTCTGGAGCCTCCACTGAGCGGCTGATCGGCCGGCGCGCCGGAGCCCCGGTCCGGGACCTCCGGCGGCGCGGCGGCGCCGCCCGGAGACCCGCGTACGGGTGGCTCCGGGCGGCGATGGGTCGGGCCGGAGTCAGCGCGCGGAGAACGACCAGACGGTCGAGGTCCGGTAGGTCTGCCCGGGGCGCAGCACGGTGGAGGGGAAGTTCGAGTGGTTCGGCGAGTCGGGGAAGTGCTGGGTCTCCAGCGCGAACCCGTCGCCCTGGCGGTACTGCCGGCCGCTCGTGCCGTACAGCGTGCCGTCGAGGAAGTTCCCGGAGTAGAACTGGATGCCGGGCTGGTCGGTGTAGATCTTCAGCACCCGGCCGCTCGTCGGTTCGCCCACCTCGGCGGCGAGCCGGAAGCCCGAGCCGTTCAGCACCCAGTTGTGGTCGTAGCCCTGCCCGTAGGCGAGCTGCTGGAAGCCGTCCCGGATGCGCGCGCCGATCGGCGTGGCCTTGGTGAAGTCCATCGGCGTGCCGGCGACCGGCGCGAGCTGCCCGGTCGGGATGAGGGTGGAGTCGACCGGCGTGTAGCGGCTCGCGTTGAGGCGCAGCCGATGGTCGTAGATGCCGCCGGACCCCTCCCCCGCCAGGTTGAAGTAGGAGTGGTTGGTCAGGTTGACGATCGTGGCCTTGTCCGTGGTGGCCCGGTAGTCGAGGCGCAGGGACTTACCGCTGAGCGTGTACGTCACGGCGGTCTTGAGGGTGCCGGGGTAGTTCATGTCCCCGTCCGGGCTCGTGTACTCCAGCCGCACCCCGACCGCGTTCTTGCTCTTGACCTCCGTGGCGGTCCAGACCTTCGTGTCGAAGCCCTTCGGACCGCCGTGAAGGGTGTTGCCGTTGTTGTTGAGCGGCAGGTGGTAGGTCGTGCCGTCGAGCGTGAAGGTGCCCTTGGCGATGCGGTTGCCGTACCGGCCGATCAGGGCGCCGAAGTACGGGCCCGGGTTGTTCTTGGCGACGTAGTCGTCCAGCTTGGGGAAGCCGAGCACGACGTTGGCGCGGTGCCCGTGCCGGTCCGGGGCGTCGAGCTGCTGGACGATCCCGCCGTACGTGATGATCTTGACGCGGATGGCGCTGTCGCTGAGGGTGTAACGCCAGACCTTGGTGCCGTCCGGCATCGTGCCGAACAGGTCCTTGGTGATGGTCGGGCTCGACGTCGCGGCGGCGGTCACCGCCGGGAGCGCGCCGGCCACCAGCGCGGCCAGCGCGGCGACACCGAGGAGGCGGGTCTTGGTGAGGCGGAGGGGCACGAGTGCTCCTTTCTGTGGCCGATGACGGCCGGAATGCGGATCCGCCGCCCGTCCCCCGATCAGGCGGTCTCGAAATACCGTTGGCGGGAGGCCGCGAAGAGGCCGGTGACCTTCCTCGCTACAGGCCGTCGCCTTGTTCGATATTTCGAACGTCGTTCGAGGCCTGCGGGCAGACGCTAAATTCCCTCGCGACAACTGTCAAGGGACGTCATCGCCGACCTCTGTGAATGAACTTCCGGGTCGGCACGCGCGATCAGATAGGCGCTTTGCCCGGAAATGGTCCGCTCTCGCGAAATTTGTCGGGAATTGCGGTCAGGCGGCGCGCGGTTCCCCCCGGCACCCCGACCGCGAGCAGAGCGGTGTCGTCGTCGAGTCTTTCGCCGAAGCCGTCGAGCAGTCCGGCCACCGAGTCGATGACCTCACCGGGCGTGGCCGGTGCGAGCCTCTCGGCGAACTCGAGCAGGCGCTCCTCGCCGTACCGCACGCCCCTCCCCATGGGGGCCTCGGTCAGGCCGTCGGTGTAGAGCAGGAAGGTGTCGCCGGGTTCCAGCGTGGTGGTCGTGGCGGTGAACCCCGGATCGGGCAGGACGCCGACGAGGGGGCCACCCTGAGTGTCCAGGTATCCGGCGCGGCCGTCGGCGCCGAGCAGCATCGGGTACGGGTGACCGCCGCTGGCGAGGTCGACGCTGTAGGAGGCCTCGCCGGTTCGGGTGAACATGCCGGTGACGACCGTGCAGAACCGCGGCTCCGCGCCCTCGTAGCGTTCGAGCAGGGCGGTGTTGAGCGTGGTCAGAGCCGCCACCGGGTCAGGGTCGCCCAGCACCGCGGCGCGCAGCGTGTACCGGGTCAGGGACGTCACGGCCGCCGCTTCGGGCCCCTTCCCGCATACGTCGCCGAGGAAGAATCCCCACCGATCGTCACCCGCGGGGAACAGGTCGTAGAAGTCGCCGCCGAGGTCGTCCGGGGACGCCGTGCGGTAGTAGGCCCTGGCCTCCAGACCGGGGATCGCCGGCAGCGACGGCGGCAGGAGGCTGCTCTGCAGGATGGCCAGCACCTCCTGCAGGTGCTCGCGTTCGCGTTCGGCCTTGCGCCGCGCCTCCTCGGCCTCCTTGCGCGCGCGCAGCAGTTCCCGTTCGTACGCCCGCCGGTCGCGCGCGTCGAAGAGAGTGGTGCGGATCAGCAACGGCCGGCCTTCGGAGTCGGTCTTGACCAGCGAGGTCACCAGGACCGGCAGCCGCTCCCCGTCGGCCGTCCTCAGCTCCAGGGCGACGCCGTCGAGCTTCCCCTGCATCCGCAGCAACGGGGCGAAGTGGGTCTCGTGGTACAGCCTCCCGCCCACGGTGAGCAGGTCGGAGAACCTCATCCGGCCCACCACCTGGTCGCGGGTGTAACCGAGCCACCCCAGCAGCGTGCCGTTGACCTTGGCGATCTCCCCGTCCATCAGCGTGGACAGGTAGCCGCACGGGGCGTGCTCGTACAGGTCCTCGGCGCTGTCCTCCAGCAGCGCGGTGAAGGAGGCGAGTTGCGGCTCGTCGGTCTCGGCCGGGGTCGGTTCCCGGCGCGATCCGCGCATCACTGAGAGCCGTCGTCGGCGAAGGCGAGGATGGCGCGAGCGGTGATCTCGGGGGCGCTCAGCTGGGGGCAGTGACCGGTGGCGTCGAGGGTGATCAGCGTGCTGGCGGGGATGGCGGCGTGCACGAAGGCGCCCACCTCCCGGGGGGCGATGACGTCCTCCCGGCATTCGAGGATGAGGGTGGGCAGGCCGATGGCGGCCAGGTCCTTCCGGGTGTCGGACAGGAAGGTGGTGCGGGCGAAGACGGCGGCGATGTCCGGGTCGGTGGCGCAGAAGGCGTTCGTCAGCTCCTCGCCGAGCTCCGGGCGCTCGGGGTGCCCCATGATGACGGGCGCCATCGCGGCGGACCAGCCCAGGTAGTTGGCGTCCAGGGAGTCCAGGAGCTCGTCGATGTCCGCCGCGCTGAAACCGCCGCGGTACCCCGTCTCCGGGTCGTCGATGTAGCAGGGCGAGGGCACCAGGAGGACGAGCTTGGCGAAGCGCTCGGGCTCGGCCGCCGCGGCGAGGACACCGACCATGGCGCTGACCGAGTGACCGACGAAGATCACGTCCCGCAGGTCCAGCTCCTCGCAGATCTCGAGCACGTCCCGCGCGTAGCCGTCGAGCGAGCCGTAGCGTTCGGCGCTCCACGCCGACAGGTCCGACCGTCCGGAGCCCACGTAGTCGAACAGCACCACCTGGAAGTGCTCGGCCAGCGTCGGCACCACCAGGCGCCAGAGGTTCTGGTCACACCCGAAACCGTGCGCCAGCATCATCACCGGTCCACCGGTCTGCCCGGTGACCCGGACATTGTTCCTGCTCCGCACGTCCATCCCGACATCATCGCATCTGTACTGAATGTCCCTACCATCGGGCGAACGCCGCCCGGCGACCGGTCAGGAGGCGGATAAGGATGGAGGCGGCAGGCCACGCGGGGATCATTGACACCGTCAGACCGGGCTTTCTAGGCTGTCCGGGATTTCGTACGGCGTTCGGGAAGGCGGCCGTGATGGGGCGTGCGGTGCCCGCGGTGACTCGTGCCCTCGACATTCTCGAGCTCTTCCTGGACCGGCCGACCCTGTCCGCTCCGGAGATCACCGAGCGTCTCGGGCTTCCCCGGACGACCGTCCACGAGCTGGTCACCACGCTGACCGAGCGCGCGTACCTCATCCCGGTGCCCGGCCAGCCGACGCGCTACCGCCTGGGCATGCGGCTGTTCCAGCTCGGCAGCGTCTTCGCCGACCAGCTCGACCTCGCCCACGAGGCGCGCGAGGCCGCCCAGCGCGTCGCCACCGACTGCGACGAGACGGTCCACGTCGCGATCCTCGACGGCACCGACGTCGTGTACATCGCCAAGGCCGACAGCACCCATCCCGTCCGGATGGTCTCCGCCGTGGGACGCCGCCTGCCGGCGCACTGCACGGGCGTGGGCAAGATGCTGCTGTCCGGTCTGGCCCCCGAGGCCCTGGACGCCGCCTACCCGCTCGACGGTGAGCTGGCCGCCATGACCCACCACAGCGTCACCTCACCCGTACGGCTACGGGCGCACCTGGACGCCATCCGGCACCAGGGCCTGTCGTACGACGAGTGCGAGTCGAACGAGGCCGTGTTCTGCGTCGCCGCCCCCGTCTACGACCACACCGGCGCCATGGTCGCGGGGATGAGCATCTCGGTGCCGAGCATCCGCTGGGACGACCGGCGGCGCGAGGAGTGGAGCACCCTGGTCCGCAAGGGCGCGGCCGTCCTCTCCCAGCGTCTCGGCCACCGCCCCCGTACGGACGCGGAGCCCGCCCCCACCCCCTGACGCCGGCGCGCGACCGCCCGACCAGGACGTTGCCGCCGCCGTCAACCGGCGAATCCGGCGATTCCGGCGCCGGACCAGCCACAGCGGCGGCGACCAGTCGACCGCGGTGGCACGGCGGTGGCCTGGGCCACCCGGGGCTCACGTCGATCGCCCGGGCGGTGACGGGGTCACGCGGGGCGTAGCACGGCGACTCCGCGGGGATCCAGGCGCACCGAGGTGGCCGGGTCCGCTCCGGTCAGCACGTCGCGCATCGCCGCCGGCAACGCCACGTCGGCGGGGTCGGTGCCGTGGTTGAGGACGACGTACCAGCGGCCGGCCTCGGTGTCGCGGGCGCGGGCCTGGACGCCGCCGGGCAGGCCGGGCAGGACCGGTGCGACGCCGGCCGCCTCGCGGACGCGGTCGAAGAGGCGGCGCATGGTCGCCGGGTCGGGCCGGGTGGCGAGGTACCACGCGTCGCCGCGGCCGAAGCGGTGCCGGGTGACGGCCGGCCCGCCCGCGAGCGCGCCGGTCGTGAAGCGCTCGACGGCCTCGGCGCCCTCCAGTCGGACCTCCTCGGACCAGACGCTCCCGGATCCGCCGGGCAGCCCGACCGTCGCGTCCTCGGCGAGCGGGTGGAACTCCTCGACGCTCAGGCCCAGCATCCGCCGGAACGGCGCCGGGTAGCCGCCGAGGTGGACGCGGTCGCAGGGGTCCACGATGCCCGAGAAGAACGACATGACGAGCGTGCCGCCCTCCTCGACGTACCGCTCCAGGGTGCGCGCGGCGTCCTCGGAGGTCAGGTAGAGGTTGGGCACGACGACGAGCCGGTACCCGGACAGGTCCGCGTCGGGGCGTACGACGTCGCAGGCGACACCGGCGTCGTACAGCGGGCGGTGGCAGGCCCAGGCGGCGTCGAGGAACCGCACGTCGGCGCTGGGGTGGGCCGGGCCGTCGAGGGCCCACCAGCTCGGCCAGTCCAGCACCATCGCGGCGTCGGCCCGCGGCGCCCGCGCGCCGGCGAGGGCGCGGGCGGCGGTCAGTTCCCCGCCCAGCCTCCGTACCTCACCGAAGATCCGGGTCGAGGGGCCGCCGTGCGGGACCATCGCCGAGTGGAACTTCTCCGCGCCGCCCCGGGACTGGCGCCACTGGAAGAACATGACCGCGTCGGCGCCGTGCGCGACGGCCTGCCAGCTCCACAGCCGCATCGCGCCGCGCGGCTTGGGCGCGTTGCGGGGCCGCCAGTTGACCGCGCCGGGGGCCTGTTCCATCAGCAGCCACGGCTGCCCGTCGCGCAGTGACCGCATGACGTCGTAGGAAAAGGCGATCTTGGCGGTCGCGTCGGGGTCGAGGGGGTCGGGGTAGGCGTCGTAGGCGATGACGTCGAGGTGCGGGGCCCAGGTCCACTGGTCGACCGGCCGCAGCGACGGCGGGAAGTTGGTGGTCACCGGCACGTCCGGCGTGATCCGGTCCAGCACCTCCTTCTCGGCCAGGTAGCAGGCGAGCAGCTCGTCCGAGGTGAACCGGGCGTAGTCCAGCTCCTGCGCGGGGTTGGTGAACGGCGCGGGCGAGCGCGGCGGCAGCACCTCGTCGAAGGATCCGTAGCCCTGCGCCCAGAACCTCGTCGACCAGGCGTCGTTGAGCTCGTCGACGGAGCCGTACCGGTCCGCGAGCCAGCGCCGGAAGGCCGCCGCCGACACGTCGCAGTGGCAGGGGACGACGTTGCCGTACTCGTTGTTCACGTGCCAGATCGCGAGCGCGGGGTGGCCGGCGTAGCGGGTGGCGACCTGGGTGGCCAGGCGTACGGCGTGCTCGCGGTAGACCGGGCTGGACGGGCAGTAGTGCTGCCGCCCGCCGGGCGTGATCGTCGAGCCGTCGGCCCGTACGGTGAGCATCTCGGGGTGGGAGGCGGTGAGCCAGGGCGGCGGCGAGGCCGTCATGGTGGCCAGGCACGCGGCGACGCCGCCGTCGGCCAGCCGGTCCAGCACCCGGTCGAGCCAGCCGAAGGCGTACTCCCCCGGGCGCGGTTCGACCGACGCCCAGGAGAAGATGCCGACGCTGACCAGCGAGACGCCGGCCTCCCGCATCAGCCGTACGTCCTCGTCCCAGACCTCTTCGGGCCACTGCTCGGGGTTGTAGTCGCCGCCGTAGGCGATGCCGGCGCGGTCCCGCAGACCGGCGATCCGGTTCATCGGCCGCCTTCCGCGTCGATCCGGTCGAGCGGCAGCCACAGCCGCAGGTCGCGGCGGGCGGTCGCGAGCTGCTCGTCGGGGACCGCGCGGGCGAAGACCCGTACGTCCGCGATGGAGCCGTGGAAGCGGTCGACGCCGTCGAGGCGCCGGCCGACGTCGATGCCGTCGATGGTGAACTGCTTGCCCTCGGTCACCGAGCCGGCCGGGGCCGCCACCGAGGCCGCCTGGCCGTCGACCGTGAGGGACAGCCGTCCTTCCGCGCGCCGCAGGACGATGTCGTGCCACTGGCCGTCGTTGTACGCCTGCGTCGTGGCGACGGCGACGCTGCCCTGGTCGGTCTGGATGAACCCGCGGATGCGCTTGCTCCCCGGCTCGGCGCGCAGCCAGATCTCCGGCGCGCCGCTGCCGACGCGATACGCCCACAGGATCGTGTGGTTCCCGGTGGTGTCGGCGTAGCGGAACCGCGCCGACCAGGTGAAGTCGCCGGCGCCGAGGTCGAGGGAACGGTCCCACGGCACCTGGACGAAGTCGTCCACGCCGTCGAAGTCACCGGCCGCGGTCATGCCGCCGCGGACGTAGCCGTCATTGTGGTGGCCGGAGGCGTCCGGGGTGGTCGGGCCGGGCTGCGGCGGCTCCGGCAGGCCCGGCGGGGTGCCGTTGGGCGTCGCGAGGTAGGCGGTGTTGAACCGCGCGAACCGGATCTGCTCGTACGGGCCGGCCTGCCCCGCCTCGTACAGCAGGCCGAGCCGGTCGCGGCCGATGCTCACGAGGTCGGAGTAGGCCGACGGGCCCCAGTAGACGACCTTGCCGATCTTCTGGAAGTTCCGCCCGCCGTCGGCGGAGCTGCGGACCGCCATGATCTCGCGGGTGACCGGGTGGTCGGGCACGGACAGGTAGACCTTCCTGCCGACGTTCAGGACCGAGCCCTGCACCTTGGGCGCGTCCAGCCTCGGGAGGGTACGGAACGGGCGGTCGAAGGTCAGCCCGCCGTCGCTGCTCGTGGCGGTGTTCCGGTTGCCGGGGTCGGTTCCGGTGTTGTCGCGGGCGTTGACGTAGATCCTGCCGTCGGGGAGCTCGGTTGCGCTGAGCTCTCCGGGGCTGACGTCGTTGGTGCGGCGGGTGTCGTCGGCGCCGATCTTCCAGGTGAGGCCGCCGTCGTCGCTGTAGTTGAGGTGGCCGCCCTGCGGGCCGCCCTTCAGCGCGCCGCCGTCGCCCTCGTGGTTGGCCGGGACGATAAGGCGTCCCTTGTGCGGGCCGTGCCGGAGCTGGAGGGCGTGGCCGGGTCCGGTGGCGTACCAGGAGTTCCACTCCGGCTTCACGAGGTCGCCCGTGAGGTCGCGCGCGGCGGACCAGGTGGCGCCGTCGTCGTCGCTGTACTGCACGAACGGGTGCCGGATGGTGTCGTCGCCGCCGGGGTTCCAGGTCGTCATGAGGACGATCCGGCCGGTGCGCCGGTCCACGACCGGCGCCGGGTTGCCGCGGGTGTCGCCGTTGCCGGGCAGGACGACCTGCAGCGGCCCCCAGGTTCGGCCGCCGTCCGTGGAGCGCTTGAGCACCAGGTCGATGTCGCCCTTGTCACCGCAACCGTTCACCCGGCCCTCGGCGAAGGCGAGCAGGGTGCCGTCGAGCGCCTGGACGACGGCGGGAATGCGGAAGCAGTAGTAACCGTCGGTGTGCTGGGCGAACAGCACCTGTTCGTCGAACTCCGGTGCCGTCTTGGCCGCGGCGGCGCCGGCGGCCGTGAGCGGGAGCGCCGCGGCGAGGACCGCCACGACGGCGGTTCGGCGGGGGAACCTGAGGTGAGCCACGCTGGCCTCCGTACGGGTCAGATGAGGGCGGCTTCGGACAGGAAGGTCTTGACCTGGTCGATCTCGGCGGCGTCGAGCGGCACCTGCGGCAGCGCGGTCGTGGGGTGGTCGATGACGCCGCGCAGGTGCAGCGCCGCCTTGAACGCGCCCAGCGCGGAGGATCCGCGGCCCATGTGCGGGCCGCCGACGTTCACCAGCCCGAAGAGGCGGAACAAGCGCTCCTGCTCCTCGCGCGCGGCGGTCCAGTCGCCCCGCCTCGCAGCCTCGTACAGGCGGACGTAGGCGTGCGGGTCGACGTTGCCGAGCCCGGGGACGACGCCGTCGGCGCCCATCCACAGCGCGGAGTCGACGGTCAGCTCCGAGCCGGTGAACACGGCGAACGACTCCAGGCCCCGGTCCCGGCGGCCCAGGATCACCTGTCGCAGTCCGGCCTCGTCGCCGCTGGAGTCCTTGAGGCCCGCGAGCACGCCCTCGGCGGCCAGTTCCAGGAGCACGTCCGCGGGGAGCTTGCTGTGCACGGACACCGGCAGGTCGTAGGCGTACACCGGGAGGTCCGTGGCGGCCGCGATCGCCCGGAAGTGCGTGGCGATCTCCGCCGGATGGGTGCGGGTGTAGAAGGGCGCGGTC
>NZ_JAMXMX010000012.1 GCF_024055725.1 Actinoallomurus spadix
GATGGTACTGCACTGGAGACGGTGTGGGAGAGTAGGACGCCGCCGGACACTTACACAAAAAGGGCCGCCTTCCGAGGCGGCCCTTTTTGTATTTACAGGGCACAATGGAGCCGACAGTGCTCCCCCAGTGAAACGGTTTGATGTGATGAGCGCGGAACGAGATCAACGCGACGGCGAGGGGCGTGATCGGCGTCCACGGCCGGGACGCCAGGACCGCGCCGGCGGTTCCTCGAGTGGATCTCGTGGCGGTCAGGGCGGTCAGCAGGGATCGTCCGGTGGCTTCGCCGGCCGCAGGGCAGGCCGGCCACGGCGGGACGACTCCGCCGGTGGATACGGTGGCGAGCGTTCGGCCTCCGCAGGCGGTCGCTCCGGCGCCGCCCGTCCGGGCGGCTTCCGGAAGCCCCCCGGGGACCCGCAGCGGCAGCGCGGTGCGCAGCGACCAGGCGGTTTCAGCGCTCGGGACGACGAGACCGAGGGCCGGCCTCAGCCTCGCCGGCCCAAGCCTTTCCGCGGTGACGCGGAGGGCACGGGCGGACGCGGCCGTTTCCAGCGGCGGGATGACTCCGGCGGACGCGGCACCCCCCGGACCGGAGGCGGCCGTCCGTCCTCTGCCGGAAACCGCCGCGACGAGCGCGGTGGACCTCAGAACGGACGGCCAGCCGGCTGGCGCGACAAAGACGGCCGCACGTCCCAGCGTCCTGCCGATCGTTACCCGAGGCGTGACGCCGAAGGGAATGAACGTCGGGAAGAGCGTGACTCCCGTACCCGCGACTCCCACACACGGGACGGCCGCCCGGCCGGACCGCGCGATTCGGGTCGGCGGGACGAGGGCCGGACCGGTGGCCGCGGTGGCTTCTCGCGCGGTGAAGGCACGCAGCGTCGTACGAGTGCGGGTGGCGCTTCGCGCCGAGACGATCGGCCTGCGGGCGGCGCGGGAGGGTTTCGCCGATCCAAGGAGGGATCCGGCCCTCGGGATCGGTCCCAGGAGGGCTCCGGGTACCGCGAGGGCGGCAAGGAACGTTTCCAGCGCCGTGACGCGGGTGGAAGCGGGTTCCAGCGCCGTGACGCGGGCGCGAGCGGGGGCCGGCGCCGAGACGAGGGCGCGAGTGGGTTCCAGCGCCGGGATGAAGGCGCGAGTGGTGGTCCGCGCCGTGAGGGAGGCCGCCGGGACCTCCGCGACAGGCAGGGCGGCGGTCCGCGCGACGGCCGTGGCGAAGGCCAGAAAGGTGGCTTCCGGCGGCGCGACGACGCTCAAGGCGCACGGGGACCGGCCGAGCGGGGTGCGCGTCGGCCGGGTCGTGACGGCGGGCCGTCGGATGCTCCGCGACCGCGCCGTGAGCCCGGCCCGCCCGTCCCTGAAGAGGTCACGGGCGCGGAACTCGACGCGGCGGCTCGGGCCGAGCTGAGGACGCTGTCGAAGGATTTCGCGACAGAGGTCGCCCGCCATCTGGTGATGGCCGGCCGGTTGATCGACGAGGATCCCGAGCTGGCCTACCAGCACGCGCTCGCCGCACGTGGACGCGCGGCCCGGGTCGGTATCGTCCGCGAGGCCTGCGGGCTCGCGGCCTACCACGCGGGCCTGTGGTCCGTCGCCTTGTCAGAGCTCCGGGCGGCGCGCCGCCTGACCGGCCAGGAGGCGTATCTCGCCATCATGGCCGATGCCGAACGAGGGCTCGGCCGGCCTGAGCGCGCCCTCGACCTGGCCAAGTCGGACGAGGCGCGCCGTCTCCCACAGGCCGAGGCGATCGAGATGCGCATCGTCGAGTCGGGGGCTCGCCGCGATCTCGGTCAGCCCGGTGCGGCGGTCCTCGCACTGCAGGTTCCCGAGCTGAAGGACGACCGGTGGCGGCCGTGGTCGGCCCGGCTGTTCTACGCGTACGCCGACGCGCTCGCCGCAGCGGACCGGGAGGACGAGGCCGTCGACTGGTTCGCACGGGCCTCTGCGGCCGACCGCGATGGCGAGACGGACGCGGCGGAGCGCTATGCCGAGCTCGAGGGTCTGGACATCATCGACACCGAGTTCGCCGACACGGACTTCGGCGGAGACGCCGGAGTCGACGCCGATGCGGGTTCGGCGGGGACGCCCGGATCGGGCACCGGTACGCCGTCCGATGCGGCCGCCCTGGCGGAGACGGACGTGAGCGCCCCGGCGGAGACCGGAGGCGAGCCTGGCGGGGAGCCCGAGGCGGTCGCCGACTCCGAGGCGCCGCGAGGAGACGCCGAGGGCGACTGAGACGACGACTGAGACGCGAGGGCCGCCGTCCGTCCCTGCACGGGCGGACGCGGCCCTCAGCGTTCGTCGAGCGCGTGCATGATGCCCGCGACGTTGTTGCGAGCCGAACTGATGATCTCGACCTTCTCCGCCGCCCGCGGGTCGGCGTCCGGCGTGAACGCGTGGTACCGGCCCGCCGTGCGCTCGTGGACCATGGCGACCGCGTGGTCCAGGTCCAAGCGCTGGTCGTGGGCCTCGGCGACGAGCTCCACCCAGAGCCGGAGTTCCTCCACCGACCGGTCGAGCGTCTCGTCGACCGGCTCGACCGGTCCGAAATGGCTGAACAACAGGCGTGACGGCCGTAGCGCGCGGAAGCGCTCCAGCGACGCCAGGGCGGTGTCCAGGTCGAAGTCCGGAGGCGGCGTCGCCGGGCGCAGGTCGGCGGTCTCCGGGATGTAGACCCTGGCGGCGTCCCCGACGTACAGGTCTCCGGTGAGTGAGTCCAGCAGGCCGACGTGATGCTTGGCATGCCCGGGGGAGTAGTGGCTCTCCAGCCGTCTCCCGCCGCCGAGGTCGACCTCGCCGATGTCCTCCACGGCCCGGATGCGTACGGCGTCGGTGGGCTTGAGGTCGCCGAACAGGGTGTCCAATGCGTCGCCCCAGACCATCCGGGCGCTCCGCATCAGCCGGCTCGGGTCGGCCAGATGGCGGGCGCCCTTCTCGTGGACGACGATCTCGGCGTTGGGGAACATCTCCGCGATGTCGCCGACTCCGCCCGCGTGGTCGAGGTGGATGTGCGTGACGACGACGGTGGCCAGGTCCGCCGGGCCGACCCCGGCGGCCGCCAGCGCGTCACGTACGACCGGGGCGGAGTTGCCCGCGCCGGTCTCCACCAGGCAGGGCCGGTCGGAGCGGATGAGATACCCCGCGGTGATCCCCGTATATCCGGCCATCCTGGTATCGATCTCGAAGACGTCGTTGCCCAGGTCGGTGATCGAGTCCACGTGTGCCTCCGGTTTTCCACAGATGCGAGGGGCGGGGTTACGCCGTCCTGACCGATCGCCCCATCGTAAAGACAGCGCCACGGGCATACCGCGTGGCGGTCGCGAGGGGAGCAGGTCATGGATCAGAGCGAGAGGCCACTGCCGCAGGGCGGCACGCCCGATGTCGTCGCGACGGGCTCCGGCCCGCACGGCGCCGCCGACGCGGTGGCGCACGTCAACGAGATCATTCTGGTCGGGCGGCTCTCCGGCGCGCCGGAGTGCAAGCCGTTACCCGGAGGCGGGCAGGTCGCGGTCTGGCGGCTCATCGTCGAGCATCGGGATGCCCGGTCGCCCCAGGACGCCATCGACACGATCCGTTGCGTCACCTATGACCCCTCGGTTCAGGAGGGTGTCCGTGACTGGCGGCACGGAGACGTCATCGAGGTCCGCGGAGCCCTGCGCCACCGTTTCTGGCGTGGCCCGGACGGCGGCCCCCGGGGGCTGTACGAAGTGGAGGCAACGGTCGCGCTCCGCCGCGACGGCAGGGGCCCCGGCGACGCGGTGCCGGTGTGACGGCGAGCCCGCCGCGCCCCGTCCGCGCGCGGCGGGCGACGCCGAAGCCCGAGGTGAACGGTGGTCTCGGCGTTTCATTGCACGCCCGGCGCAGGATTTAGATCACTTTTCAAGATCATCAAAGGGCCTCCGAAAGATGATCTTGCTCGTCTAGCCTGTCGATCATGCACATCTCCCGCCTATGTAACCGGGGCGTGGTCGGTCTCCTGGCAGCCGGCGCGTTGCTGGGATCGTCCATGGCACCGGCCCGGGCCGATACGGACCCGCCGCCCATCAGCGCCATCGCGGACAAGCTTCAGCAGACGATGGACGGCCTGCGGCTCCAGGACGTCCTCGACACCGACCCGGTGACCACGACCGCCGCGGCCCGTACCCTCACGGCGAACGCGGTCGACAAGGACGCGCAGACGCCGAAGCAGCAGGCGCGGCTGCTGGCCGCCGCCGCGGACGCCCAGCCGATCTCCCAGCAGCCGCAGCTCGACGCCACCGTCATCGAGCTGGACGAGCAGAACCGGCCGATCTCGTCGGGCACAGTGCTGATGAGTCCGCAGTACCCGCACGGCAAGGTCGTCCCGGTCGACCGGAACTTCCACACCAGCGACGTGCGCTGGCGGCAGTGGGACGACTCCGGCTGGTACACCAACCACGGTCAGGGCACGATCGACGTGGTTCCGGGGCGGGAGAACGCCTCGACCGACTTCATGCTGCCCTACCCGGCCTCGGTCCTGAAGCTGATGATCAACTTCGGGGTGCTGCGGCTGGTGGACAAGGGCGTCGTCAAGCTCGACGACACCTACGCCTACAACCCGACCAGCATCAGCTCCCTGTGCGGCGGGGCGAGCAGCGACACGATCCGCAACTACATCGACGCGTCGCTGACCTGGTCCTCCAACGGGGCCTCGTGCGCGCTGCTGAAGATGCTGTGGGACCACGACGCGGTCAGTGACCTGAACCAGACGTTCCAGGACCTGGGTCTGGAGACGCTGCAGGTCAAGGAGACCAACCCGGCCAACGGCGGGCACTGGAGCAACCCGGTCACGATGAGCTCCCTGGACACCGCCAAGCTCCTGGCGCTGATCAACGGCGCGCCCGGTACGGTCTGGACCACCCCGAACGGCAAGGCGGTCACCAGCGACGTGCTCAGCCCCGCCTCACGGGAGTTCTTCAAGAAGGAGCTCGCCCAGCAGGGCATGAACGACGTCCTGTCGACGGTGAACTGGTGCGGCGCGGACTACCCGGCGCCCGGGATCCCGCAGCTCGTCCCGTCCCGGTGGATCGCCGCGGACGGCACCGTGACGGTCGACGGCGACGCCTACCAGCACGACGTGCGGCCCTGCAACGCCAAGGCCGAGGTGACGTTCGCCCACAAGACCGGCCTGGTCTCCAACTCCGGTAGCGACGCCGGCATCGTCCGGTCACTGCCCGGCAAGACCGCCCGCAACTACATCATCGTGGTGTTCTCCAACCTGGGGAACCAGTACATCGACCCGAACCGCCCGCCGACCGCGCCGGGCGCCCACCCGGTCGCCTACAGCGAGAAGTACGCCCAGCTCGGGCTGGCCATCGACCAGTACGAGGCTCGGCACTACTTCGCTTCGCGGCGCTAGCCGACGGACCCCGGGCCGGCCCGCCCGGCCCGGGGTCCAGGTCCAGGGTCCCCGCCCGGTCCAGGCCCAGGGCCCGGTCCAGGCCCAGGGCCCGGCCCCGGCCCCACCGGCCCCGGCCCGGGGACTCTGGTTCGCCCCGTCAGCCGGCGGCGAAGGTCCGCATGACCAGGCCCGTACGAGGCTTCGGCCCGAAGGACGTGGACTTGCGCGGGACCTTCTCGCCGTTCGCCGCGACCGCCAGCACGTCCGGGACCTTCAGCGGATTGAGGATCACCGCCGTGCCGCCGTCGCGCCGGGCCTTCGCGACGGCGCGGGCGGCGTCGTGGTGAACGATCCGCACGTTGCGCTCGTCGTCCTCGACGCCCCACACCCGGGAAATCAGCAGCCGATGCAGTACGGCGGTGTCCAGCCGCCGCCACCGGTCGGAGGACCCCTCCGGCATGGAGCGTTCCACCTGGGCCGGATCCGGGTCGGTGAGCAGGACGAACTCCCCATCACCGCCCAGCAGGAACGCGGTGTCCTCGTGGGCGGCGAGCCGTTCGAGCCCGGCCGCCAGGTCGGGCCCCACCGGCTCGGCGCGGAACGCCGCCTTCGCCCGCCGTACCGCCTCCGGAAGCGGGAGCCCGGGCAGCACCCGGTGGATGGCGCCCAGCCGCGGCGGATACTCGACGGAGTCCACGAGCAACGCCAGGCCGTAGTCCCAGGGACCCGGCCCGTCGTGCCGGCGGCGGAGCGCCTGGTAGGTGGCGTAGCGGTGGTGGCCGTCGGCGATCAGCGCCTGCCGTCCGCGCAGGTCTTCGGCGATCTTCGCCTGTTCGGCGGGGTCGCGGATCGCCCACAGCCGGTGCCGCACGTCATCACCGGTGCTCGCCTCCAGCACCGGAGGCAGGGACGACGCCACCTCGTCGACGATCCGGGCGGCCTCCGAGCCGGCACCGCCCTCGTACAGCAGGAAGATCGGCTCGAGGTTCGCCTCGGTCGCCGTCATCAGGGCGAGCCGGTCCCGTACCGGACCGGGATAGACGTGCTCGTGCGGGAGGATCACACCGGACCCGTCCTCGTGTACGGCGACCGCGCCGATCAGGCCACGCTGGACGACCGCCCCGGAGAGCTCCTCGTAGACGTACAACGCGGGTTCGCCGTCGACGGTGAGGATGCCGGACGCCAGCCAGGAGCGCAGCGTCTTCGCGGCGTCGCGGTAATCGGCCTGCGGAAGGATCAGCCGGACCACGTTGTGCGGCTCCTCGGCCATGAACCGCGCCAGTGACTCCTCGTCGATGAGGTCGTACGGGGGAGACGTCACGGCGGCGAGCGAGTTCACTCGCGCGGTGTCGTACCGCACGGCTCGGAACGGACGAAGTGTAAGTCCGGGATCAATCGTCACATCGGGCATGTTAGATACCGCGTCGTTGTTGGGACACAAGTGGAGTCGACGAACGGAGTCACACATGGTTCAAGGTGCGGATCACGGTCCTGATTCCCCGGGTGTCCCGGCCGGCGGCGTCTACGAGTGGTACCAGCGCGGTCTCGAACTCCTCAATGGTGGCAGCCCGGCCGCCGCGATCCAGCTCCTTGAGCACGCGGCGGCCGCCGAGCCGTCGTCCAGGAGCGTCCGGGAGGCGCTGGCACGCGCCCAGTACGGCGCGAAGCGGTACGCCGACGCCGCCGCCAACTTCCGTATGATCGTCGAGGCCGATCCGGCCGAGGACTACGCGCTGTTCGGCCTGGGCATGGCCCTGACCCGGACGGGAGACCTCACGGGGGCGGTCGAGCACCTGGCGCTCGCCTGCGCGATGCGCCCTGACAACAAGCACTACGCGACCGCGCTGCGGCACGCGCGAGCCCGGAAGGGATGAGATGCGAGGCAGTGACCGGCCGCTCGCCGAGGTCTATGACGTGGCGGTCCTCGACCTGGACGGCGTGATCTACATCGGCCACGACCCGGTTCCGGGTGCCGCCGACGCGCTGGCCAAGGCACGGGCGGAGGGCATGCGCCTGGCGTTCGCGACCAACAACGCGTCACGGACGCCGAGCGCGACGGCCGCGCTGATCACCGAGGTCGGGGTCCCCGCGGAGGCGGAGGACGTCGTGACGTCCGCGCAGGCCGCCGCGCGCCTCCTCGGGGAGCGGTTGCCGGCCGGGTCGAAGGTCCTCGTGGTCGGGGGCACCGGACTGCGGCACGCGCTGCGGGCCGCGGGCCTGCGGCCGGTGTCGACGGCCGCCGAGCGGCCCGTGGCCGTCGTCCAGGGGTTCGCCCCGGGGTTGTCGTACGACCTGATGGCCGAGGGGGGCCGCGCGGTCGCGGCGGGCGCGCTCTTCGTCGCGTCCAATGCCGACAGCACGATCCCGAGCCCCGGCGGGCCGCCGAGGCCGGGCAACGGATCGCTGGTGCAGGTGATCCGTACCGCCACCGGCGTGGACCCCATCGTCACCGGCAAGCCCGAACTGCCGCTGCACCGGGAGACGATCCTGCGCACGGGCGCACAGCGGCCGTTGATTGTCGGAGATCGCCTCGACTCCGACATCGAGGGCGCCAACAACGGCGGGGCCGACAGTTTGCTGGTGCTGACCGGCGTCGCCGACGCGCGGGCACTGCTGAGCGCGCCGGAGCGCGAGCGCCCGACGTACGTCGCCGAGGATCTCACCGGCCTCCTGGTGCCGCACCCGGAGGTGCGGCGGGCCGGCGGCTCGTACGCGTGCGGAGGCTGGACGGTCGGCCCCGACTTCTCGATGGGAGGCTCGGGGGACCGCATCGACGCCCTGCGCGCGCTCTGCGCGGCCGCCTGGGAGACCGGCGACGCCGCACGGGCGCGGAAGGCGTGGGACAGTCTGTCGTGACGCGACGGACGCCCGCACGGGCCGCCCGTCCCGCGGAGCGGACGCGGACGGTGACGCGGGCGCGCGGCGCCGGGCGTCTCGCCGGCGCCGGTTCGGGGTCGATCGAGTGGACCGGTCCGGCCCGGCTCAGGTCGAGTGGACCGGTCCGGCCCGGCTCAGAGGATCTTCCGGAGCCGCAGCAGGTCGCCCAGACTGGCTTCGATCTTGAGGCGGCCCGTCGCCCACGCCTTGGCGACGTGGAGTTCCTCGGTGGCGAGCGCCACCAGGTCGTCGCTGCTCACCGTCAGCCGTACCTGGGCGGAGTCGGCGTCACCGGCGGTCCGGAAGTCGTCGAGGCCGCCCTGGTGGATCCGGGTGAGGAAGACCAGGCCGAGATCGGGCACGCGGCAGCTGATGGTCCGCTCGACGACGTGCCTGGCGAGGTCGTCGGCGTCCACCTCGGTGAGCCGGGCGGCGATGCGCTCAAGCGCCGAGCGCGCTTCCTGGGCGGTGGCCATCGTCTGGTCAGTTCCCCCGTCGTCGTCCACGACACCGCTGTCGTCAGCGGACGGTAGCGTTCTTCTTGAGCCGGACGCGACCGGCGGCGAAGGGAAGGGTACAGGTGAACGGCATCGAAGGGGACACCACGGGCGACGAGCGGGTCGACGCCGCGCTGGCCCGCCTCACCGCACTGGAGCAGGCGTCCCTGACCGAGCACCCCGCGGTCTTCGCGGACGTCCACCGGCGGCTGCAGGAGGCCCTGACGGGTCTCGACGAGGCGGCTTCATGACGGGCCGATCCGCGTCCTCGTCGGGCCGGTCGGCGGCGTCGTCGCTCCGGTCCGCCCGCGTGTCGCCGGGCGCGACCTCGGTGGACCCGGTCTCGGCGGGCGCGCCGTGAGCGCTCGCAGGCGGCTGGACAGTGAGCTGGTCCGGCGCGGTCTGGCCCGGTCGCGGGAGCAGGCGGTGGACCTGGTCACGGCGGGGCGCGTCACCGTCGCCGGCCGTACCGCCGCCAAGCCCGCCACCCAGGTCGAGACCTCCGCGGCGATCGTCGTACGGCCGGCGGAGACCGGCCCCGAGTACGTCTCACGCGGCGGGCACAAACTCGCCGGGGCGCTCGAGGCCTTCGCCGACCTGCGGGTCGAGGGCCGTCGCTGCCTCGACGCCGGCGCGTCCACCGGCGGCTTCACCGACGTGCTGCTGCGCGCGGGCGCGGCGCACGTCGTCGCGGTCGACGTGGGATACGGCCAGATCGCCTGGTCGCTGCGCACGGACGAGCGCGTGACGGTCCTGGAGCGCGTCAACATCCGCGACCTCGAGCCGGAGCAGGTCGTCTCGGCCGGTGGTGAGCCGCCCGACCTGGTCGTGGCGGACCTGTCGTTCATCTCGCTCCGTCTCGTCCTGGCCCCGATCCAGCGGTGCGTCGCCCCCGGCGCCGATTACGCGATGATGGTCAAGCCTCAGTTCGAGGTGGGCAAGGAGCGCGTCGGCGCCGGTGGCGTCGTACGCGACCCCGCGCTGCGCGCCGAGGCGGTGCGCGACGTCGCCCGGCACGCCGAGACACTCGGCCTGGGAGTGCGCGGAGTGACGGCGAGTCCGTTGCCCGGTCCATCCGGGAACGTCGAATACTTCCTCTGGCTACGGGCGGGCGCTCCGCCCCTCGACGACGCACGGCTGGACAAGGCCGTGGCAGAAGGGCCCGCATGACAGACAAGAGATCCGTCCTGGTCGTGACGCACACGGGCCGCAGCGCGGCGGTGCGCAGCTCGCACCTGGTGATCGACCGGCTGAGCGAGGCCGGCATCTGCGTTCGGGTGCTGGACAGCGAGGCCGAGGACCTGCAGTGCGCCGGCGCCGACGTCATGCCGGTGTCCGCGGCCGCCGCCGAGGGCGCCGAGATGGTGATCGTCCTGGGCGGGGACGGCACGATCCTGCGGGCCGCCGACCTGGCCCGGCGGTCCGGCACCCCGCTGCTCGGCGTGAACCTCGGGCACGTCGGCTTCCTCGCGGAGGCCGAGCGAGAGGACCTCGCCGCCACGGTCGACAAGGTCGCCGCGCGCCGTTACGACGTCGAGGAGCGCATGACGATCGACGTGGTCGTCCGGCAGAACGGCACCGTCACCAGCACCGGCTGGGCGCTGAACGAGGCGGCCGTCGAGAAGGCCTCCCGGCAGCGGATGCTGGAGGTCGTCGCCGAGATCGACGGGCGGCCGCTGTCACGGTGGGGGTGCGACGGCGTGGTCTGTGCCACCCCGACCGGGTCGACCGCGTACGCCTTCTCCGCCGGCGGTCCCGTGGTGTGGCCCGAGGTCGAGGCGATGCTGGTCGTGCCGATCAGCGCGCACGCGCTGTTCTCGCGGCCCATGGTGGTCTCGCCCCGGTCCGTGGTCGCCGTCGAGCTGATCCCGAACAGCTCGGGCGGCGTGCTGTGGTGCGACGGCAGCCGGCCGATCGACCTGCCCCCTGGCGCGCGCGTGGAGGTCCGGCGCGGAGAGCGGCCGGTCCGGCTGGCGCGGCTGCACCAGACGCCGTTCACCGACCGGCTCGTCACCAAGTTCGGCCTGCCGGTCGCCGGCTGGCGCGGCCGTGTCCGGGACGAGTGACGCCGCGCCGGACGACCCGCCTCATCCCCTTCGACATGGGATGACTTCCCGTTCGTAGCCTCTGCTGGGGGCGGGACGACACGCCCGGAGGTTTCCTCCGGGGTGAAGAGCCCTCTACGCTGAACCGAACACGTGTTCGCCCGGGGAGGTCCGGTCACGGTCCCGCACAACGCGGCCGACGGGCCATCATGACCGAGTAGCCTCGGGCGCGCCGGGTGTCTGCGGACAGGAGGGCCTTCGTGACCGACGCACCAAGCCGGGTACGGCCCATGGTCGAGGAAGTACGGATCCAGAACCTCGGGGTGATCGAGGAAGCCGTCCTCGAGCTGTCCCCGGGCTTCAACGTGGTCACCGGCGAGACCGGGGCCGGTAAGACGATGGTCGTCACCAGCCTGGGCCTGCTGTTCGGCGGCCGCGCCGACCCGCAGCGGGTCCGGCCCGGGGCCGACCGGGCGACCGTCGAGGGCCGCATCGTCCTGAGCGAGGACGGCAAGGTCGCCGCGCGGGTCGAGGAGGCCGGCGGGGAGCTCGACGACGGCGCGCTCATCCTGACCAGGTCGGTCTCGGCGGAGGGCCGGTCACGGGCCCACGTCGGCGGCCGGCAGGCGCCGGTCTCGGTGCTGATCAACCTGGCGGACGACCTCGTCGCCGTGCACGGTCAGTCCGACCAGCAGCGGCTGCTGCAGCCCGGCCGCCAGCGGGCGGCCCTGGACCGCTTCGCCGGTGACGACCTGGCCAAGCCGCTGCGCGCCTACACCGCGGCGTACCGCCGGCACCGCGAGGTCTCCGCGCTCTTGGAGGAGCTGACGACCCGGTCGCGGGAGCGCGCCCAGGAGGCCGACCTGCTCCGGTTCGGCCTGGACGAGATCGAGAAGGTCGATCCCAAGCCGGGAGAGGACGAGCTCCTGGCGGCGGAGGAGGAGCGCCTGGCGCACGCCGACGCGCTCCGTACGGCCGCCACGACCGCCCACGAGGCGCTGCAAGGCGACCCCACGGCCACGACCGGCGTCGTCGACGCGATCGGGCTGCTGAGCGCGGCCCGCCAGGCCCTGGAGGCCGTCCGCGCCCACGACGAGGCGCTCGCCGGGCAGGCCGACCGGCTCTCCGAGGCGGTGTACGTCGTGTCGGACGTCGCCGCCGAGCTCGCCGGCTACGCCGAGTCGGTGGAGGCCGATCCCGCACTCCTCGCCAGTGTGCAGGAGCGCCGCGCGGCCCTCGCCGGGCTGACCCGAAAGTACGGCACGACCATCGGCGAGGTCCTCGAGTGGGCGGAGCGGTCCGCCGCGCGCCTGCTGGAGCTGGACTCCGACGACGATCGCATCGACGAGCTGCGCGCCGAGCACGAGGACCTCACCCGCCAGCTCGGCGAGCTGGCCGCCGAGCTGACCGCGCTGCGCACGGCCGCGGCCGAGCGCCTGTCCGAGGCGGTCACGGCGGAGCTGGCCGCGCTGGCCATGCCGCACGCCGGCGTGGTCGTCGCCGTGACGCCACAGGAGGACTTCGGCCCGTACGGCGTGGACGAGGTCGAGCTGCGGCTCGCCTCCCACCCCGGCGCGACGCCGCTCCCGCTGCACAAGGGCGCGTCCGGCGGCGAGCTGTCCCGCGTCATGCTGGCCATCGAGGTGGTCTTCGCCGGTGCCGACCCGGTGCCGACGTTCGTCTTCGACGAGGTCGACGCGGGGGTCGGCGGCAAGGCCGCCGTCGAGGTCGGCCGGCGGCTGGCGCGGCTCGCCCGGTCCGCGCAGGTGATCGTCGTCACCCACCTGCCGCAGGTCGCGGCGTTCGCCGACCAGCATCTGGTGGTCGAGAAGTCCAACGACGGGCGTGTGGTCCGCAGCGGCGTCACGGCCCTGGACGCCGGCGGGCGGGTCCGCGAGCTGTCCCGCATGCTCGCGGGCCTGGAGGACTCCGAGCTCGGCCGGGCGCACGCCGAGGAGCTCCTGGCCATCGCGGCCGCGGAGCGCTGACCCGCCTCGCCCGTACCACCACCGGCGGTGAGCGAACGAACACGCCATTTCGGTCGTCGTTACCAATGGCACCGTCCGGGCTCTGGCAGGATTGGCAACGATGAACGACGTCTCCCCGAGGATCAAGAGCGGCGCCCGGTTGCGGGTGCCGCTTCGGCGCGGGCTGCGCCGTGACCGCCGCGAGGGGGAGCCGGGAATCACCGGCGTCGCCCGCCTCGACGGGCGGACCAAGAAGCTGACCAAGCGCCTCGAACCCGGCGACATAGCGATCATCGACCACGTCGACCTGGACCGGGTCAGCGCCGAGGCGCTGGCGTCCTGCCAGGTCGCCGCCGTGGTCAATGTGGCGCGCAGCATCTCGGGGCGTTATCCGAACCTCGGCCCCCAGATCCTCGTCGAGGCGGGGATCGCGCTGATCGACGACGTGGGCCCCGACGTGTTCACCAAGGTGCACGAGGGTGACGTCGTCCGCGTTGACGGCGAGGCCGTCTACCTCGGCGAGCAGGTCGCAGCCAAGGGCATCCGGCAGACCGTCGAGTCGGTCGAGGCGGCGATGACCGAGGCCAGGGCGGAGCTGCCCGCCCAGCTCGAGGCGTTCGCGGCCAACACCATGGAGTTCCTCAAGCGGGAGCGCGACCTCCTCATCGACGGCGTCGGTGTGCCCGACATCACGACGAACCTCGAGGGCCGCCACGTCCTCATCGTCGTGCGCGGCTACCACTACCGCGAGGACATCGCGACGCTGCGGCCCTACATCCGCGAGTACCGCCCGGTGCTGATCGGCGTGGACGGCGGAGCCGACGCGCTGATGGAGGCGGGTTACCGGCCGCACATGATCGTCGGCGACATGGACTCCGTGTCGGACGAGGCGCTCACGTCAGGGGCCGAGCTGGTCGTGCACGCCTACCGCGACGGCCGGGCGCCCGGCCTGAGCCGCGTCCACGACCTCGGGCGGGAGGGCGTCGTCTTCCCTGCCACCGGGACCAGCGAGGACATCGCGATGCTGCTCGCCGACGACAAGGGCGCCACGCTGATCGTCGCCGTCGGCACCCACGCGACACTGGTGGAGTTCCTCGACAAGGGACGCGCCGGCATGGCCAGCACGTTCCTGACGCGGTTGCGCGTCGGCAGCAAGCTCGTCGACGCCAAGGGCGTCAGCCGGCTCTACCGCAGCCGCATCAAGGGATCCTCACTGATCCTGCTGATCGCCGCCACGCTCGTCGCGATGGTCGCCGCGATCGTCTCCTCGCCGGCCGGTGAGGCCTTTGAGCCCGCCGTCGCCGACTGGTGGCACCAATTCGTCTACTGGCTAAACGGACTCTTCACGTGATCGATTTCCGGTACCACCTCGTCTCCATCATCGCGGTGTTCCTCTCGCTGGCGCTCGGGCTCGTCGTGGGCGCCTCGGCGCTGCGCGGCCCGCTGGTCGACCAGCTCAAGGAGACCTCCAACCGGCTGAAGAACAACAACGAGACGCTGCGGCGGCAGAAGGACGCGGCCGGCCAGGTGAACACCTACAACGACCAGGTGATCAACGCGGCCGCGGGCCAGATGGTCGCCGGCCGGCTCAAGGACGAGAGCGTCGTGTTCGTCGAGGCCCCCGGCGCCGACGACCAGATGCGGGCGCAGACCGCCGACATGGTCAGCAAGGCGGGTGCCCGGATCAGCGGCTATGTCACCTTGCAGAGCAAGTACCTCGACCCGAACCAGCAGGCCACGCTGAGCGAGCTGACCGACCGGCTCAAACCGGCCGGCCTGACCTTCTCCGCGGACGCGACGTCGGCCGAGCGGACGGCGAGCGAGCTGGCGTGGGTGCTGGTGACGAAGCAGGCGGCGCGAAGCGGCCAGGAGGACCTTGCGGCTGGACAGGTGCTGCCCGGTTTCAAGGCGGCGGGTTTCCTGACTTACAGCGGGCAGCCGGCCACCCGTGCGACACTCGCCATCGTGATCGCGCCCGCCGCCGCGAGCAGCGACAAGAACGCCGATGCCGACAACAAGGCGCTCGGCGCGCTGCCCAAGGCCCTGTCCACGTACGGCGAGGGCGCGGTCGTGGCGGGTGATGCGGACTCGGCGACCGACGGCGGGCTGATCAAGGCGCTCCGCGACGACGACGTCAAGGGCCACGTCGCCACGGTCGACACGGCGGACTCCCCGGCCGGGCGGCTGACGGCCGTGCTGGCGCTGGCCGCCGCGAAGCAGGGCAAGGCCGGCGACTACGGCATCGGGTCGAAGGTGGACGGCGCGCTGCCGACCCCGGTTCCGACGCCCACGCCGACGATGACGAAGAAGAAGTGAGGCGGCATGCGTAAGGCAGTGGCGGGAGCCGCGCTGGGCGCGGCGGTGGCACGGGCCGCGTACATCGGGCTGACCCGCCGCCCGCCCCGGGACGAGAAGCTCTGGGTGCGGACGAACCACCGCGGTGAGCCGGTGACGCTGCTCGAAGGGCCGGCGTTCGCGGTCGGCGCGGTCACCGCGATCGCCGTCGTGCCGGGAGTGCCGGCGCGGATGCGGGCCGCCGCGATCGTCGCGGGCGGGGTCACCGGAGCCCTCGGCGGCTACGACGACCTCGCCGGATCGGGCGACCGCCGGGGATTCAAGGGCCACCTGTCGGCCCTGGCCCGCGGCGAGGTGACCACGGGCGCGGTGAAGATCCTGGGCATCGGCGCGGCCGGTCTGACGGCGGCCGTGCTCGCGGGCACCGGCGCGCCGACGCGGCGCGGTGCGGCGCTCGACGTGCTGATCAACGGAGCGCTCATCGCCGGCACCGCGAACCTGCTCAACCTGTTCGACCTGCGGCCCGGCCGGGCGATCAAGGCCGGGCTGCTGGCGAGCCCGCTCGTCTTCGCGCCGCCCGCGCCCGGGCTGCCACGCGGCCGGTTCGCCGGTCTGCTCAGCGGGTCGGCGGTCGCCGCCGCGCCGCTCGGCGCCGCGCTCGCGCTGCTTCCTGAGGACCTGGGCGAGCGGGCGATGCTCGGCGACGCGGGGGCGAACTCCCTCGGCGCGCTCATCGGCCTGGCCGCGACCGGCCTGAGCCGCCGATCACGCCTGGCCGTTCTCGCCGGCGTCACCGCGCTGAACGCCGCGAGCGAGGTCGTCAGCTTCACCAAGGTGATCCAGGCGACGCCGCCGCTCAACCGGCTCGACCAGCTGGGCCGCCGGCCCGCGGCGCCGCAGACGCGGCCGGCGGGCACCTCACGACCAGACCCGATGTGAGCAGACCCGATGTGACCGAGCCGGACGTGACGAAGCCGGACGTGACCGGACGGGACGGAGCCGGGCCGGGCGGGACCGAGGGGGCCGGGCCCGCCGCCGCGGGCCGGGGCGCGGGCCTCGCGGGCGCCGCCGTGCTCATCGGCGTCATCACCGTCTTCGCCCGGGTCGTCGGCTTCTCCCGCAGCCTCGTCCTGTCCCACACGGTCGGCAGTAACTGCCTGAGCACCGCGTACTTCACCGGCAACCAGGTGACGAACATCCTGTTCGAGGTCGTCGCCGGGGGAGCGCTCGCCGGCCTCGTGGTGCCCGTCCTGGCGGGCCCGGCGGCGCGCCGGGCGCCCGAGGCCCGCCGGATCGCCTCCGCGCTCATGACGTGGACCGTGCTGATCCTCGTGCCCCTCACCCTTCTCGCCGCGCTGGCGGCCCGCCCGGTGATCTCGGTCCTGGTCGGTGACCACGTGCCGGGCTGCTCACGGGACCAGGTCGTCGACGCGGGCACCCGGATGCTCGTCGTCTTCGCCCCGCAGATCCTGTTCTACGGTCTCGCCGTCGTGATGTACGGCGTGCTGCAGGCGCACCGCCGGTTCCTCGGCCCCGCGCTGGCGCCACTCGTGTCGAGCCTGGTCGTCATCGGCGCGTACCTGATGTTCCTGTCCACCGGCGCGGCCTACCGACAGGTCGCGGACCAGCACGACCTGTCCACCGTGACCCGCTCGGCGGAGCTGACACTGTCGGTCGGGACGACGCTCGGGGTGGTCGCCCTCGTCGCCACGGTGGTCGGCCCCACCGCCCGGCTGCGGCTCCGGCTGCGGCCGGCCCTGACCTTCCCGCCCGGCGTCGCCGTGCGCATCCGGCGGCTGGCACTCGCCGGGCTGGCCACCCTCGTCGCCCAGCAGGCGGCCTGGGGAATCGTGATCGCGCTGGCCAACCGGAGGGGCGGAGGCGGCGCGCTGCCGGTCTACCAGTACGCCTGGTCGCTCTTCCAGCTCCCGTACGCCGTCCTGGCCGTACCCCTGGCGACCAGTGCCTTCCCGCTCCTGTCGGCCCGCGCGAGCGAAGGCGACGACGAGACGTTCGACCGCACCGCCGCGAGCACGACCCGGGCGATCCTGCTGCTGTCGTGCGCCGGCGCGGCCGTCCTGGCCGCGACCGCGCTCCCCGTCGCACGGGTGTTCCTGCTCCACACCAAGGGGCAGGTGCCGCCCATCGACCTGGCGCGTGCGATCGTGGCGTTCGCGCCCGGCCTGGTCGGCTACGGGCTGATGGCGCACGTCGGCCGCACGCTGTTCGCCGCCGGCAAGGGCCGGGCCTCGGCGGCCGCCCAGGTCACCGGCTGGGTCGCGGTGATCGCGGCGGAGGTGACGCTGGTGCTGGCGGCCGGGAGGCGCGACGCGGTCGCCGCCCTCGGGCTGGGCAACTCGATCGGCATGACGGTCGCCGGCGTCCTCCTGCTGCTGATGCTGGCACGGACCAGGGGCGGCGGCGCCCTCCGGGGCGTCGGCCGGGCGGCGGTGACGGGGCTGGCCGGCGCGGTGGCCGGGTACGCCGCAGGAGCGGGTGTGGTCGCCGCCTTCGGGCCGACGGGAACGGCCGGGAGCCTGGGCGTGGGCGTGCTCGCCGCGCCGGCCGCCGCGGTCGCGTTCGCGGCCGTCGCCTTCCTGGGGGACCCCGGCGATCTACGAGGCCTGATGAGGCGGAGGCTGTGATGGACGGTTCGAAGGTCGCCCTGGTGCTCGCCACGAGCGCCGGCGGCGTGGGACGGCACGTGCGGTCGGTCGCCGACGGCCTGCGGGAGCGTGGCGCGAAGGTCGTCGTGCTCGGACCCGCCTCGGCCGACGAGCTGTTCGGGTTCACCGAGTCCGGTGCGAGGTTCGTTCCGGTGGAGATCGCGGACCGGCCGCACCCGCTCGGCGATGTGCGAGCGGTGGCCCGGATCCGTCGCCTGACCCGGGACGCCGACGTCGTGCACGCGCACGGGCTGCGGGCCGGGGGGCTCGCCGCGCTCGCCCGTCTCCGTACGGCGCCGGCACCGCTGCGCCTCGGCCCGGCCGCTCCGCCGCTCGTCGTCACCCTGCACAACGCGTCCATCGCGGGTGGTCTGACCGGCGCGGCGTACGCGACGCTCGAGCGGGTCGTCGCCCGGGGCGCGGCCGAGGTCCTGGCGGTCTCCCCGGACCTGGAGGAGCGGATGCGCGCGCTCGGCGCGCGCTCGGTGGGTCTCGCGCTGGTGCCCGCCCCGGCCACGCCACCGTCCCCGGACCTCGCGCCGTCCCACGAGCCCGAATCGTCCCAGGACGCCAGGCCTTCCCAGGGCACCGCGGCACCGTCCCGGGCGGCCGCGGTGCCGCCGGAGGACCACGCCGCGGCCAAGCGGATCCGCGCCGAGCTCGGCGCCGGGGACGCCCCGCTGATCCTGACGGTGGCGCGCCTGGCCGACCAGAAGGGGCTGCCCACCCTGCTGGACGCCGCCGCCGGATGGGCCCGGCTGGACCCGCCCGCGCTCGTGGTGATCGCCGGGGACGGGCCGCTCGAGGCCGGGCTCCGTGACCGGATCGCCGAGGAGAACCTCCCGGTGCGGCTGCTCGGCCACCGTACGGACGTGCCGGCCCTCCTCGCCGCGGCCGACGTCGCCGTCCTCCCGAGCATCTGGGAGGGCCAGCCGCTGATCGTGCAGGAGGTGCTGCGCGCAGGACGGCCGCTCGTCGCCACCAGGGTGGGCGGAGTGCCCGTGATGGTGGGCGACGCGGCGCTTCTCGTGCCTCCGGGGGACGCCGGCGAGCTCGAACGCGCGGTGCGCCGGGTGCTGGAGGACCGGGCGCTCGCCGATCGGCTCGCGTCCGCCGCCGTGGAGCGGGCATCCCGGCTCCCGACGGAGGACGACGCCGTCGATCAGCTGCTGTCGGTGTACGACCGGGTAATGCGAACGGTCTTCTGACGACGTCTCGGGTACGAGGAAGGTTTGCCTTTGTATATAGTCGGTTCGCAGGAGGGGAGTATTCCTTCGCGGCAGTGTCGTCACCACGGTCCCAGGAGTCGTATGCGGCCCGGTGCTGTCGGCTCACACCATGGGTGAGGGCGGAAGAGACCTCCGGGGCCGCTGCCTGCCACCGGAGGAAATGAACTCGTGAACGTCACTTTCTGGGCCTGGGGTCTCACCCTGCTGGGTCTTCTCGCGTTCATACTGTTCGACCTGTGGGTGGTGGACCGCGGAAAGCCGCGTGATTTCTCCATGCGGCAGGCGACCACCTGGGTGACGTTCTACGTATTGCTGGCGATCGCCTTCGGCGTCGGCCTGTTGCTGTTCGAGGGCGCCGACTACTCCACCCAGTTCTTCGCCGGCTATCTCACCGAGTACAGCCTCAGCGTCGACAACCTGTTCATCTTCTACGTGATCATGGCGCGGTTCGCCGTCCCCCGCGCCAACCAGCACATGGTGCTGCTGATCGGCATCATGATCGCGCTGGTGATGCGGGGGATGTTCATCGCGGTCGGAGCCGCCGCGCTGGCCAGGTTCGAGTGGCTGTTCTACATCTTCGGGGCCTTCCTCATCTGGACGGCCTACGGACTGGTGCGCGGCGAGCCCGACGAGGACGAGTACGAAGAGAACATCCTGGTCCGCTGGATCTGCCGAGTCGTCCCGACGACGGAGGACTACCACGAGCACCGGATGACCGTCCGCATCGACGGCAAGCGCCTCATCACACCCATGCTGATCGTGATGATCGCGATCGGCTCCACCGACCTGCTGTTCGCCCTGGACTCCATCCCGGCGATCTTCGGGCTCACCAAGGAGTCCTATCTGGTCTTCACCGCCAACGCCTTCGCGCTCATGGGCCTCCGGCAGCTGTACTTCCTCCTGCGGGGACTGCTCGATCGGCTCGTGTACCTCAGCAAGGGGCTGGCGGTCATCCTGGCCTTCATCGGCGTCAAGCTCGTCATGGAGGCCCTGCACACGACCTGGTTCGAGAATGTGCCGGAGATCTCCACCCTCATGTCCCTCGCCGTCATCGGCGCGACGATGCTCGTGACCACGGTGGCCAGCCTCGTCAAGACGCCCCGCCGTTCCGCGCCCGGCGGCTCGGGGGGCACGGCGGCCGGCGACGACGGGCAGGAGCGGGGCCCGGAAGGGGACGGAGGGCCGGGCGGCACCGGCGAGATCGGTCCCGTTCCCGGCCCCTCCGCTCCGGACGCGGCGGAGCGTGAGCCGGAGGCCGAGTCGCAGTCACCCGGTCCCGCCTACGGGACGGAGACCGACGCGCACGCCGGCCAGATCGACGCTGACGCGGGAGCGGGACACACCCGGCGCTGAGCGCGGGGTGGTGACCTCGGGGGCTTTCCGGCGGATCACTCCCCGGCCCCTGTACCGTGATCGCAGGGGATGGATCAGGGGAAGGTTCGCATGCGCTTGCCCTCGGTGGCGCCCGCGGTGACGCGGACGATCTCGATCGTGCTGGCGGTCGCGGCCGTCGGTGTCCTGGTGGTCACCGCCCTCGCAGACCGGCAGGGCGGCCGGGGCGGCCATGGAACGGCGGCGGCGCCGTCCCGGCCCGCGACGCCGGTCGCCGAGTCGACGATGCCCGGCAGTATCGACCTGCCGCCCACCAGCGCACCGGCCACGCCACGGGTGCGGGCCGCCGACGCCAGGACCTGGCTGCGGGCGCTCGCCGGCACGTGGACCCAGGACGCGCGGAAGAACTACTTCGAGTTCCGGCCCGACGGCACCGGTGAGTGGGTGGCGTTCGGCCAGAAGCTCTGGACCGGTAAGGCCACTCCGCGCAACGCCACGACCTTCGACCTGTCCGACCGGAGCGGGCAGGGCGCGTCCTATTGGCAGGTCAGGCTGGTGAGCGGGGGGAGGTCACTGTTCTTCGCCGGCACGCAGACGACCTACCACAAGGCGTGACGGGGGACGTCACTCGCCCGGACTGGCGGCCAGGCTCTCCAGGACGTCCAGCGCCCCGACCAGGGCGGCACGCTGCTCGGGTGAGAGCGTGCCGAGCCGTTCGACCAGGAACGCCGACCGCTCGGTGCGCAGCCGTTCGAGCTGGCGGCGGCCCTCGGGAGTGATCTCCAGGAGGGTCGCCCGCCGGTCGTCGACGTCGGGAGTGCGGCGGAGCAGGGCCTGCGCCTCCAGCGAGGCGACCAGCCGGCTCTGCGTGGGCGCGCTGACGCCCTCGTGGGCGGCGAGGTCGCCGAGGCGTACCGGCCCGAGTGCCTCCAGGCTCGACAGGGTCGACGCCTGGCTCGACGTGAGCGTCCGGGGGCCGTACTGGCGAACGCGACGGCTCAGCCGGCCCAGCGTCATGCGCAGCCGCGCCGCGAGCTCCACGTCCGTCATGGCCTCGGCCTCGGCCGCCGGCCTGGTCACGCCCGTCATAGGTTCCTTATCCGGCTCGCGTCTCCGACGCGCTCGCGCGCGTCTCCTTCCATCATCCCGTCCTGCGGCGACCGGCGTGCCCGGACGCCCGAGAAACCAGGAGAACGGGCGCCGGTCACACCGAGCCGCGGACGTTAGTGGGATGTATCGGGGCGAACGACCGAGGAAGGATGATCGTGGCGCGATGTGATCAGGATCACCATCCCCGGGCGCGCCACTCCGGAAGGTGCGGGCGTTCGCGGCCGAGGGTGGTGTCCTTGCCGTGGCCGGGGTAGACCCAGGTCTCGTCCGGGAGCACGCCGAACACCCGCTCCTCGAGGTCGCCCATGAGCCGGGTGAACAGCGTCGCGTCGCCCCAGGTGTTCCCCGGGCCGCCCGGGAACAGGCTGTCGCCGGTGAACAGGTGCGGCGTGTCGCCGTCGTCGTACAGCAGCGCGATCGACCCGGGCGTGTGACCCCGCAGGTGGATCACCGACAGCGTGTGCTGCCCGACCCGTACGGTGCCGCCGTGCCGCACTGGCTCGGTGACCGGCAGCGGCAGGGCCTCGGCGTCGTCCGGGTGGGCCACGACCGACGGATGGGTCGCGTCGACGACCGCGCCGAGCGCGCCCCAGTGGTCCTGGTGCCGGTGGGTCGTCACGACCCGGGAGAGCGGCGCGTCGCCGAGGAGCTCCAGGAGACGCTCCGGCTCACTGGCGGCGTCGATCAGCACCTGCTCCCCGGTGGCCGTGCAGCGCAGGAGATAGGCGTTGTTGTCGAACGGCCCGACCGCCAGCTTGGTGATGGTCAGACCGGGCAGCTCGCGTACGTCGGGCGGGCCACCGACCTCGACGTTGCCTGTGTAGGACACGCACTCTCCTCCCATCGGTGATCGGATCACCTCACCTGCGTTCCATCCTTTCACTCCGGTGACGCGCCGCGCGGTCCGGCGGACGAGGAGACCACCGGGCCCGGGCACTCCGGAAGTACGCTTCGATCATGGACGACGAGTTGCCGATCTGCCGCACGTGCGGAGTGCAGTACGCCGCGCCCCGGCCGGACTGCCCGATCTGCGAGGACGAGCGGCAGTACGTCGGATGGGACGGCCAGCGCTGGACGACCCTGGCCGAGCTGCGCGCCGGCGGGCACCGGGGGAAGGTCGCCGAGGAGGGGCCGGGCATCGTCGGAATCGGCGCCGATCCGCCCACCTCGATCGGCCAGCGCGCGCTGCTCGTACGGACCCCGGCGGGCAACGTCCTCTGGGACATGATCACCTACCTCGACGACGATCTCGTCTCCCAGGTCGCCGGGCTCGGCGGCGTCGACGCCATCGCGATCAGCCATCCGCACTTCTACGGCTCGATGGTCGAGTGGGCGCACGCGTTCGACGCGCCCGTCTACATCCACGCCGCCGACCGGGAGTGGGTGGCCCGGCCGGACGACTCGATCGTCTTCTGGGAGGGCGAGACCCGGGAGATCGGCGACGGGCTGACCCTGGTCAACACGGGCGTGCACTTCGCGGGCGGCCAGGTGCTGCACTGGCGCGACGGGGAGGACGGCAGGGGAGCGCTGCTCACCGGCGACATCTTCACCGTGGTCTCCGACCGCCGGTACGTCGGCTTCATGTACAGCTATCCGAACCTGATCCCCGAGCGTCCCCGGGTGATCCGCCGTGCCCTGCGCAGGATGGAGCCGTTCGCGTTCGAGCGGGTGTACGGGGGCTGGTGGGGCCGGGTCGTCGCCACGGACGGGGTCGGCGCCGTACGGCGGTCGGCTGAGCGCTATCTCACCCATGCCCTCGACGACGAGCCCGAGTAGGCCACCACGGCCTCGGGCGTTTCGGTGGCGATCTGGGTTCGAACACGTGTACGGTTTCGGTGCGACGAGGGACCGCCGTGATGGGGCTTTGGAAGAAAACCGGCCTGTCCGCTCGTTAGCCTGAAGCCGACTGCCTCAACCGGGCTCTAGGGGATAACGATACGCCGTGGCTGACCGTCTCATCGTGCGCGGAGCGCGTGAACACAACCTCAAAGACGTCTCACTCGATCTCCCGCGTGACGCGCTGATCGTGTTCACCGGCATGTCCGGCTCCGGGAAGTCCAGCCTGGCGTTCGACACGATCTTCGCGGAGGGCCAGCGCCGTTACGTCGAGTCGCTGTCGGCGTACGCCCGCCAGTTTCTCGGTCAGATGGACAAGCCCGACGTCGACTTCATCGAGGGCCTGTCCCCGGCGGTGTCGATCGACCAGAAGTCGACCTCGAAGAACCCGCGCTCGACGGTCGGCACGATCACCGAGGTCTACGACTACCTCCGGCTGCTGTGGGCCCGCATCGGCCACCCGCATTGCCCGGTCTGCGGCCGCCCGATCTCCAAGCAGACGCCGCAGCAGATCGTCGACCGGGTCATGGAGTTCGACGAGGGCACCCGGTTCCAGGTGCTCGCCCCGGTCATCCGCGGCCGTAAGGGCGAATACGTCGAGCTGTTCCGCGAGATGCAGACCAAGGGCTTCTCCCGCGCCCGCGTCGACGGCCGGATCGTGCGCCTCGACGAGGCTCCGAAGCTCAAGAAGTACGAGAAGCACGACATCGAGGTCGTCGTCGACCGGCTCAGCGTCAAGGAGAGCGCCCGCCGCCGGCTCGCCGACTCGATCGAGACGGCGCTCGGCCTGTCCGGCGGCACGGTCATCCTCGACTTCGTCGACCTGCCCGAGGACGACGAGCAGCGCGAGCGGATGTTCTCCGAGCACCTCTACTGCCCGTACGACGACCTGTCGTTCGACGAGCTGGAGCCGCGCTCGTTCTCGTTCAACTCCCCGTACGGCGCCTGCCCGGACTGCACCGGCCTGGGCACCCGCATGGAGGTCGACCCGGAACTGCTCGTCCCCGACCCGGAGAAGACCCTCGGCGAGGGCGCGATCTCGCCCTGGTCGAACGGCCACATCAGCGACTACTTCCTGCGGCTGCTGGGCGCGCTCGGCGACGCGATGGGCTTCGACCTGGACACCCCGTGGGAGCGCCTCCCGGCCAAGGCCCGCAAGGCGATCCTGCAGGGCCACGACACCCAGGTGCACGTCAGCTACCGCAACCGGTACGGCCGCCAGCGGTCGTACTACACGACGTACGAAGGCGTGATTCCCTACGTTCAGCGGCGGCACTCGGAGGCGGAGAGCGACTCGAGCCGGGAGCGGTTCGAGGGCTACATGCGGGAGATCCCGTGCCCGTCCTGCGACGGCAAGCGGCTCAAGCCGGTCGTGCTGGCCGTCACGGTCAACGAGCGGTCGATCGCCGACGTCGCCGCCATGCCGATCGGGGAGTGCGCGAAGTTCCTGCTCAACATGGAGCTGAGTGAGCGGGAGAAGCACATCGCCGAGGCGGTGCTCAAGGAGATCAACGCCCGGCTCGGCTTCCTGCTCGACGTGGGCCTCGACTACCTCAGCCTCGACCGCGCGTCGGCCACGCTGGCCGGCGGCGAGGCGCAGCGCATCCGCCTGGCCACCCAGATCGGCTCCGGCCTGGTCGGCGTGCTGTACGTCCTGGACGAGCCGTCGATCGGGCTGCACCAGCGCGACAACCACCGCCTGCTGGAGACGCTGATCCGGCTGCGTGACATCGGCAACACCCTCATCGTCGTCGAGCACGACGAGGACACCATCCGGGCCGCCGACTGGGTCGTCGACATCGGCCCGGGCGCCGGTGAGCACGGTGGCCAGGTCGTCGTGAGCGGCACGGTCGAGGAGCTCCTGGCCAACGAGGGCTCGATGACCGGCGCGTACATCTCCGGGCGCAAGGAGATCGCGGTTCCGGCGACGCGCCGCAAGCGCCAGCGCGGGCGCGAGCTGGTCGTCAAGGGGGCCCGGGAGCACAACCTGCGTGACATCGACGTCGCGTTCCCGCTCGGCGTCTTCACCGCCGTCACCGGCGTGTCGGGGTCGGGCAAGTCGACACTGGTCAACGACATCCTCTACACGTCGCTGGCCAAGCAGCTGCACGGCGCTCGAACGGTGCCCGGCCGGCACAAGCGGATCAACGGCGTCGACCAGCTCGACAAGGTCGTGCACGTCGACCAGTCGCCGATCGGCCGCACCCCGCGGTCCAACCCGGCGACCTACACCGGCGTCTTCGACCACGTCCGCAAACTGTTCGCGGCGACCGCCGAGGCGAAGGTGCGCGGCTACCAGCCCGGCCGCTTCTCCTTCAACGTGAAGGGCGGCCGCTGCGAGGCGTGCTCCGGCGACGGCACCATCAAGATCGAGATGCAGTTCCTGCCCGACGTGTACGTCCCGTGCGAGGTCTGCCACGGCGCCCGCTACAACCGGGAGACCCTCGACGTCCACTACAAGGGCAAGACGATCTCCGAGGTCCTCGACATGCCGATCGAGGAGGCCCTGGAGTTCTTCGACGCGATCCCGGCGATCCGCCGCCACCTGCAGACGCTCAACGACGTCGGTCTCGGCTACGTCCGGCTGGGCCAGCCCGCGCCGACGCTGTCGGGCGGCGAGGCGCAGCGGGTCAAGCTCGCCTCCGAGCTGCAGCGGCGCTCCACCGGCCGCACGATCTACGTGCTCGACGAGCCGACCACCGGCCTGCACTTCGAGGACATCCGCAAGCTGCTCGGCGTGCTGAACGGCCTCGTCGACAAGGGCAACTCGGTCATCGTGATCGAGCACAACCTCGACGTCATCAAGACCGCCGACTGGATCATCGACATGGGCCCCGAGGGCGGCTCCCGCGGCGGCACCGTCGTCGCGTCCGGCACACCTGAGGACGTCGCGAGGGTCGGCGAGAGCCACACGGGTCAGTTCCTCGCCCAGATCCTCGGCATCCAGCGGTAGGGCGTCGCTTGCGGCCCCGTGGGTCGCCGTCTCCCCGGGAGGGGATCGCTCATCGCCGCCGGGACGAGTGACCGCGCGGAGGAGGCCGCCGGGCGGCAGGCCACGTCGGCGCGCGGTCGCCGCAGGACGGGAACCACGCCGTACGGTGCCAGGCCCTGGCGTCGGGCCCGGCACCGCGGCTGAGGCCGTGACCGCCCTCGTGCGGGAGAACGGAACGGCTATTGGGAGGCGCCTCCGAAGGGTGGGCGACCACCGGGGCCTGGTCCGGGCGCCGGACCGGGTCCGTGGAGGCCGCCCGCGGGGGGAGCGCCGCCGTACGACGGGCCCGTCGCGCCGGGTGGGGCGGCACCGGCGGGCCCGGCCGGCCCCGCCGGCCTCTTGGGCCGCCGCAGCAGCAGGATTCCGCCGGCGCTCAGCAGGAGGCCGACCACGATGCCGCCCAGGCCGATCGCGAGCAGCGACTGCTCCATCGGCGCATGCCGTGACTTCTGGGTCCCATCCGGGGCAGCGAGGGTCTTCTTGCCCCGGTACGGCATGGGCGCGCCGAGATCCGCGGGCGGCGAGGCGGCTGCGGACACCGCGGCGGCCGCGTTGATCTGCCCGTACCCCACGAGTGCGTCCCAGCCACCGGCCGGGTGCAGCGCCGTCCGGGTGAGGATCGCCCGGACCTGCGCCGGGGTGATCTTCGGGTTGCGGGATCGCATGAGAGCCACGACGCCGGCCGCCAGCGCGCAGGCGGGAGAGGTGCCGTCGACCGGCGCGTAGCCGCCGGTGTTCGTCGCACTGACGATGCCGAAGCCGGGAGCGGCGATGGTGTTGTAGGTGTGCACGGTGGAGAACGCGGCGCGCCGGGGGCCGGGGGCCGTCGCCGCGACCGCGATCACTCCGGGGTACCCCGCCGGGTTCGAGGCGGTGTTGTCGCTCTCATTCAGGTCTCCGGAGTTGCCGGCGCTGGCGAGGACGGTGACGCCGTGGCTGACCGCGTATGCCATCGCCGAGGCCTCTTCGTCGTTGTAGTCGATGAATCCGAAGTCCGCAGTGCCCAGGGACATGGAGATCACCTGTGCGCCGTGGTCGACGGCGTACCGGACGGCCTTGGTGATCGGCGTCGGCGGCTTGTGCCAGACCTCCTTGGTGTTCTTGCGCGCTGGATCCTTCTTGTCGGTAATCGCCCGAATCGACAGGATGTGCGCCTTCGGGGCGACGTGCAGGACGTCGGAGGCCATCGCGGTGCCGTGTTCGCCCCAGTAGGACATCCCCCGGCGGGCGCTGCTCTGGGCGAAGTCCGGTCCGGTCGTCACCTTGCCCCGCAGGGCCGGGTGGCTGTCGACGACGCCCGTGTCGATGACGGCGACGGTCACACCAGCGCCCTGCGTGCTCCGCTGGGCCGCGGCCAGCCCGAGGACGGCGTCCTCCCATGCCGGCGCGGCCTGCGCGGGAGACGCCGCCGCGGCGACCAGTGCGCCGCTCGTCGCGACGGCCGCGAGGGCCGCGCGGATCCTGGGATGCCTCATCAGGTCCCCTTCCGTGCCAGGTCGGCCAGGTAGACGCCGAATGCCTTGGCCAGGTCGTCGGCGGGGTAGGCCCAGGCCATCCGGTCCTCGCGTCCGGAGTTGGTGGACAGGCGCGCGCCCCAGGGGGCGGGCAGCCGGGCCGCGCGGCGGCCGTCCGTGGCACCGGCGGTGACGGCGACGGCGTAGGGGATGTCCTCGTCGAACACCTGGCAGGCGGACGTTCCGTTGCGGGCGTCGTCCGTCCATCGGCTCGCCGGTGTTCCGGGAACGGCGAAGGCCCGCACTCCGAGATCGGGCTCATCCGCGGTCTTCACTTCGCTCATGTGCTCGATGACGTTCATCCTGGCGTCGTTCGAGGGCAGGACGATCACCGCGACGGTCGCGACGGCAGAGCCGCTCGGGTCGACGTAGGTGGCGCGGACGACCGCCTTGCATCCCTGCCGGGCGGCGAACCCGGCCAGCCCGCCGGTGAGCCCGTTCGCGCAGGAGGTGTTCGGCGCGATGCCGAGTCGGAGCCACTGGGTGATCTTGGGATCCTGCTGGTCCGTCGTGCCGTTCTCCTTGCCGGCGATCCGTGCGGGGAACAGTTGGTCGGCCGGCTCGTCCCGCCACATCACCGGCCCATAGGCGTGGGTGTTCGGGATCGTCTGGCGGCTGTTGCCATAGGTGTGCCAGGTCAGTGCGGCCCCGAGGACAAGGGCGAAGACGCCTCCGAGGACCAGCGGCACGCCGAGGCAGCCCCGGAGGCCGCCTCGGCGTGGGGCGGGCGCCGGCGTAGGACCGAAATGGGGATTCCCCGGGGGCGGAAGGGGCGCACCCGGGGAGGGGCCGTGATGCATCGTTCTCCTGTGGTACGGACCGGTGGGGGCATCATGCGCCGTCGCGGCCGAGGCCGGAACCCGGCACTCGGCGGCGACCGACGGAGGGACTCTCCGAAAAGCGCATAACGGGCGACCGACTTTACCGATCCCTGACTATCGCCGTGTCGGGTTCCCTCTCGGCGCCCGGCGGACGGGGCGGGGGCGGGGTGCGGGGAGGAACCCGGCGATACCATGGCGGACCAGTACTACGGCGTGTAGTAGATGATCTGTTCCGGGGAGATCGATGACTGACGAAGCGGTCGGCTGCTCACGGCGGCGGTTGCTGGGCACGGCGGGTCTGGCGGGCGTGGGGATGCTCGGCCTGGGGGCCTGTGCGACACGGCCGGCGAAGGCCATCGTGCCGCCGGGCATCAAAGGCAAGGTGATCGCCCGGACCGGCGAGATCCCCGTCGGCGGCGGCAAGGTCGTCGACAAGTGGAAGATCGTCGTGGCGCAGCCGACGCAGGGGACGTTCAAGGCGTTCACCGCGACCTGCACGCACCAGGGATGCACCGTCGGCAGCCCCAAGGACGGGGTGATCACCTGTCCCTGTCACGGCAGCGAGTTCGACGCGACTGACGGCTCGGTCAAGCAGGGCCCGGCCGGCGCCCCGCTGCAGGAGTTCACCGTACGCGTGCAGGGTGACGGAATCGTCGTCGAGTAACGTTGAACCGAACGGACCCCTCCTCCGTGGAACCCGGATGTAGACCCGAACACGAGGAGGACCACATGTCGTTCGATCCCTCGATCGCCCCGGCCGGCGACGCAGACGAGACCACGCCCCGTCCCGAGGCAGGGGCGACGCGGCGCGGAATGCTGCTCGGTGTCGGCCTGGTCGGCGCCGCCGGAGCGCTCGCCGCCTGCGGGAGTTCCTCGGACGACTCCGACGGCTCGAAGCAGGGCGGCTCCGGGAACGGCGGCGGAGCGACGGCCCCGGCGGGCGGCGACGGCGCGCTCGGCAAGGCCGCCGACATCCCGGTGGGCGGCGGCAAGGTCTTCAAGGACCAGAAGGTCGTCGTCACCCAGCCCACGCAGGGGCAGTTCGCGGCGTTCAGCGCCGTCTGCACGCACCGTGGCTGCACGGTCGGCTCGGTCAGCGGCGGGATGATCAACTGCCCCTGCCACGGCAGCAAGTTCAAGATCGGCGACGGGTCCGTCGCCAACGGCCCGGCCTCGGAGCCGCTGCCGCGCAAGTCCGTCACGGTGCAGAACGGCGAGATCAAGCTCGCCTGACGCGTCGGCGCCTTTCCCGCGGCGGGGGCCCGGTCGCGGAGTTCCTTCGGCCGGCTCCGATTGCCCACTGTGACGTCGGTGGTGACGGACGAATCCCGGCGAACCGGTCATACATGCGCCACCGCGACGGCGTGGTGACCAGGACGACGGCGACGTGGCCACGGCCGCGGCGGAGTCGCGGAGGGGCGGGACGAAGCTCGCCCGCCCCTCCGGCTCTTGCCCGAACCCTCCGGTTCTCGGGCGGGCTCCGGAGCGGCCAGGAGCCGGAAGCTCGGGCGGGCCGGTCATCGGGCCTCAGGCGTGCGGGGCGGATCTGCCGTCGGTCCACGCGGCGTTCGACGGGAGGGCTCCCGTGTCGGCGCGGAAACGGGGGAGGGCCGACGGGTACTTCTCCCGGATGAAGGCGATGAGGTGCTCGCGGACGTCGCACCGCAGGTCGAAGGCGCTCGCGGAGTCGTGCGCGCTCATCAGCGCCCGTACCTGGACCAGGCCGTTCGGCAGCACGTCGGTCACCTGCAGCACCCAGTCCTTCTGGTCCCAGAGGGGATGCTCGCGCAGGAACCCGTACAGCTCCGTCCGGAGCTCCTCGACGGGAACGCTCCAGTCGACGTGCAGCAGCACCGTGCCGATCACCCGGGCGGTTCGCCGCGTCCAATTCTCGAAGGAGTTGTGCACGAAGTACGACACGGGGAGCACCAGCCGCCGTTCGTCCCACAGCCGCATCACGACGTACGTGAGCGTCAGCTCCTCGATGCGGCCCCACTGGCCCTCGACGACGAGGACGTCGTCGATGCGCAGGGCGTCGCTGAACGCCAGCTGCAGCCCGGCGAAGACGTTGCTGAGCGTCGACTGGGCCGCGATGCCGGCGACGATGCCGGCGATCCCCGCGGAGGCGAGCAGGCCCGCGCCGATCGTCCGTACGGCCGGGAACGTGAACAGCATGGACGACACCGCGATGATCACGACGACCGCCGCCGCGGTCCGGCGCAGGAGCATCACCTGGGTGCGCACGCGCCGGGCGCGGACGTTCCGGTCGCCTTCGATCCGGGTGAGGTGCTCGAGGGCGACGTCGGTCGCGGCGTAGGCCGCCTGGATGATCAGCCAGGTCAGCGACGCGATGACGAGGAGTGACAGCGTGTGGCGGATGTCGGGCGCGCTCCGTCCCAGGACCTGGTGGGGCGGCAGTCCGGCCGTCGCCCCGGCCGCGAACGCGAGGGTGAAGCCCGGCTTGACACAGCGCCGGACGATGGGCGGGGCGAGGGGCCAGCGTGAGACGAGCCGGCTCGTGAGCGCGCGGCGAAGGATCTCCACCACCAGCAGGCCGATGAGTATGGAACCGACCAGCACGGCCAGCGCGGTGACGGTCGACACGAGCAAAATCCCCCTTGATCCGATCGAGTACTGAACCCTGGGCTCCCCGTGAACGCCGTCGTTCCCACAAATCATCAATCCGCACAAGTGACCCGAGTCACCACAATTCGTCACACAAGCCACGTCGCCGCGTGACGCGACTAGGCTTACGGCGTGGCAGATCCGGCGACCTATCGGCCCGCGCCCGGCTCCGTCCCCGAGTCTCCCGGGGTGTACCGCTTCCGCGACGGGACCGGCCGGGTCATCTACGTGGGCAAGGCGAAGAACCTCCGTGCCCGCCTGAACTCCTACTTCGCCGACTTCGCGGGCCTGCATCCCCGCACCCAGACCATGCTGCAGACGGCCACCGGCGTCGACTGGACGGTCGTGCGCACCGAGGTCGAGGCCCTGCAGCTGGAGTACTCCTGGATCAAGGAGTTCGACCCGCGGTTCAACGTGAAGTACCGCGACGACAAGTCCTATCCGTACCTCGCGGTGACCATGCACGAGGACGTCCCGCGCGTGCAGGTGATGCGCGGCGCGAAGAAGAAGGGCGTCCGCTATTTCGGGCCTTACTCCCACGCGTGGGCGATCCGGGAGACCGTCGACCAGCTGCTGCGGGTGTTCCCGGTGCGCACCTGCTCGGCCGGGGTGTTCCAGCGGCAGCGGCGGATGGACCGGCCGTGCCTGCTCGGCGACATCGGCAAGTGCTCGGCGCCGTGCGTCGGCCGGGTCACCGAGGCGGCGCACCGGGAGCTCGCCGAGGACTTCTGCGACTTCATGGCGGGCGACACGGCCCGGTTCATCAAGGCGCTCGAGAAGGACATGAAGGCGGCCGCCGCCGACCAGGAGTACGAGCGCGCCGCCCGGGTGCGCGACGACATCCGGGCCCTGCAGCGGGCGCTGGAGAAGCAGTCGGTGGTGCTGGGCGACACGACCGACTGCGACGTCGTCGCCTTCGCCGACGACCAGCTCGAGGCCGCGGTCCAGGTCTTCTACGTGCGCGGCGGGCGCATCCGCGGCCAGCGCGGCTGGGTGGTCGACAAGGTCGAGGACGTCACGACCGGCGAGCTCGTCGAGCAGTTCCTGCTGCAGATGTACGGCGAGGCCACGCCGGAGTCCGTGCCCCGCGAGATCCTGGTCCCCGCGCTGCCGCCCGACACCGACGCGGTCGTCGAGCTGCTCGCCGAGCACCGTGGCGGCCGGGTCGACCTGCGCGTTCCCCAGCGCGGCGACAAGAAGACGCTGCTGGAGACGGTCGAGCGCAACGCCGTCGAGGCGTTCAAGCAGCACAAGACGCGCCGGGCGACCGACCTGACCACCCGCAGCAAGGGCCTGCAGGAGCTGCAGGACGCCCTCGACCTCGACCAGGCGCCGCTGCGGATGGAGTGCTACGACGTCTCGAACCTCCAGGGCACCAACGTCGTCGCCTCGATGGTCGTCTTCGAGGACGGCCTGGCGCGCAAGAGCGAATACCGGCGGTTCTCCATCAAGACGGTCGAGGGCCAGGACGACGTCCGCTCGATCCACGAGGTGATCCGCCGCCGCTTCAAGCGGTACCTGGAGGAGACGGAGAAGACCGGCGAGCTGGACGTCCTCGGCGAGTCGGAGGCCGCCGGGCCGATCGACCCGGAGACGGGCCGGCCCCGTAAGTTCGCCTATCCGCCGAACCTCGTCGTCGTCGACGGCGGTCCTCCCCAGGTCGCGGCCGCCCAGCGGGCCCTCGACGAGCTCGGCATCGACGACGTGGCCGTGTGCGGCATCGCCAAGCGGCTGGAGGAGATCTGGCTGCCCGGCGAGGAGGACCCGGTCATCCTGCCACGCAACAGTGAGGCGATGTACCTCGTGCAGCGGCTCCGCGACCAGGCGCACGACTTCGCCATCCGGTACCACCGGACCAAGCGCAGCAAGGGCATGCTCGTCAGTGAGCTCGACGACGTCCCCGGCCTGGGACCGGGCCGCCGCAAGGCTCTGATCAAGCACTTCGGTTCCGTGAAGATGCTCAAGCAGGCCGGCCCCGACCAGATCGCCGAGGTTCCTGGCATCGGGCGCCGTACGGCTGAGAACATCGTCGCGGCGTTGCACGCCGACGACGGGGCGGCGGCAGGCGCGCAGGACGGGGGAGGAACAACGTGAAACCCACAACAGGGGCCAACCTGCCGGGTGGCCCACAGGTGCCCGACATCGTCATCATCACCGGGATGTCCGGAGCGGGGCGGAGCACGGCCGCCAAGTCGCTGGAGGACCTGGACTGGTTCGTCGTCGACAACCTGCCGCCCGGCCTGCTCGCCACGATGGCCGATCTCGCCCAGCGCGGCCAGGGTGCGGTGCCGCGCATCGCGGTCGTCGTCGACGTGCGCAGCCGTGCCTTCACGACCGACCTGCAGTCGGCGTTCGACGACCTGGAGGCGCGCGGCGCGCACCCCCGGGTGGTGTTCCTGGAGGCGTCCGACGACGTCCTCGTCCGCCGCTTCGAGAGCGTACGACGGCCGCACCCGCTGCAGGGCGACGGCCGGATCGTCGACGGCATCGCCCGCGAGCGCGAGCTGCTGCGCGACGTCCGCGCCGAGGCGGACCTCGTTCTCGACAGCAGCGCGCTGAACGTCCACGAACTGCGCGCCAAGATCGTCGAGTTCTTCGGCGGCGAGGCGGGGGAGTCGAGCCTGCGCGCGACCGTCGTCTCCTTCGGCTACAAGTACGGCCTGCCCGTCGACGCGGACCTGGTCGTGGACTGCCGGTTCCTGCCGAACCCGCACTGGATCCCGGAGCTGCGCCCGCAGAACGGCCGGGACCCGGCGGTGCGCGACTACGTGCTGTCCCGGCCGGGGGCCAAGGAGTTCCTCGACGCCTACACCGAGGTGCTCCGGCTGCTCGCGGAGGGGTACGAACGCGAGGGCAAGCACTACGTCACGCTCGCCGTCGGCTGCACCGGCGGCAAGCACCGCAGTGTCGCGATGGCCGAGCAGTTCGGCGCCCGGCTCGCCGACGAGGGGCTCGAGGTAAGGGTCGTCCACCGGGATCTCGGACGGGAATAACGACAGGTGTCTTCCCCCAAGGTCGTCGCCCTCGGCGGAGGGCACGGATTGTCCGCCTCACTGTCCGCGCTGCGCCGGGTGACCGACCAGGTCACGGCCGTCGTGACCGTCGCCGACGACGGCGGCTCCAGCGGCCGGCTGCGCAGGGAGCTCGGCGTCCTGCCGCCGGGGGACCTGCGCATGGCGCTGGCCGCGCTCTGCCGTGACGACGACTGGGGACGCACCTGGAGCGAGGTGGTGCAGCACCGCTTCCGCAGCGAGGGCGAGCTGCACGGGCACGCGGTGGGCAATCTGCTCATGGTGGCGCTGTGGGAGCTGCTCGACGATCCGGTCGCGGGCCTGGACTGGATGGGACGGCTGCTGGGCGCGCAGGGCCGGGTGCTGCCCATGGCGTCCGTGCCGCTCGACATCGTGGCGGAGGTCCGCGGCGCAGACCCGGAGTGCCCGCAGGAGATCACCCACGTGCGGGGTCAGGTCGCCTGTGCCAAGACCGCCGGGCAGGTCCTGAGCGTCTCGCTGGTGCCGCCGGACCCGCCCGCGTCCCCCGAGGCCCTGCGCGCGATCGAGGAGGCCGACTGGGTCGTCTTCGGCCCCGGCTCCTGGTTCACCAGCGTGTTGCCCCACCTGAAGGTGCCGGAGCTGGCCCAGGCGCTCCTGCGCACGCCGGCCCGGCGGATCGTCGCGCTCAACCTCGAACCCCAGCCCGGCGAGACCGACGACTTCTCGCCGCAGCGTCACCTGGAGGTGCTCCGCGCGCACGCCCCCGACCTGAGAGTCGATGTGGTCCTCGCCGACCGGAATGTCGTGGAGGAGCCCGATGTCGTGGAAAAGGCGGCGCGTACCCTCGGGGGGACGCTCGTGCTGGCCGACGTCGCGGCCGGAGATGGATCTCCACGGCATGATCCGGCACGGTTGGCCCAAGCGTTCGCACAGATCTTTGTCAGCGGCCACTGTCCCCGGCAAGATTCGGCGAGACTGCCCTGACGGGATGATGGCTACAGGGGGAGGATCACATCCATGGCGATGACCGGCGTGGTGAAGGACGAGCTGAGCAGGCTGTCCGTCATGAAGCCGTGCTGCCGCAAGTCCGAGGTGTCGACGCTGCTGCGTTTCGCCGGGGGACTGCACATTGTCAGCGGGCGCATCGTGATCGAGGCGGAGCTCGACACCGGAGCCGCGGCGCGACGCCTGCGCAAGGACCTCGCGGAGGTCTTCGGGCACAGCTCCGACGTGGTGGTGCTGGCACCGAGCGGACTCCGCAAGGGCAACCGGTACGTCGTCCGGGTGTTCCGCGACGGTGAGTCGCTGGCCCGCCAGACCGGCCTGATCGACAACAACGGACGCCCGGTCCGGGGCCTGCCCCGGCACGTCGTGGCCGGCGGTGCCTGCGACGCCGAGTCGGCGTGGCGGGGCGCGTTCCTGGCGCACGGCTCGCTGACCGAGCCCGGCCGGTCGATGTCCCTGGAGGTGACCTGCCCCGGGCCGGAGGCGGCCCTGGCCCTGGTCGGCGCGGCGCGGCGGCTGAGGATCCACGCCAAGGCGCGCGAGGTGCGCGGCGTGGACCGCGTCGTCGTCCGCGACGGCGACGCGATCTCGGCGCTGCTGACCCGGCTCGGCGCGCACGACTCGGTGCTCGCCTGGGAGGAGCGCCGGATGCGCCGGGAGGTCCGCGCGACCGCGAACCGGCTCGCCAACTTCGACGACGCGAACCTCCGCCGCTCCGCGCGGGCGGCGGTCGCGGCCGGGGCACGGGTCGCGCGCGCCCTGGAGATCCTCGCCGACGACGCCCCGGAGCACCTCGTGGCCGCCGGCCGGCTGCGGCTGGAGCACAAGCAGGCGTCGCTGGAGGAGCTCGGCCAGCTCGCGGACCCGCCGCTGACCAAGGACGCCATCGCCGGCCGCATCCGGCGTCTGCTGGCCATGGCCGACAAGCGCGCGATGGACCAGGGCATCGCCGGCACCGAGGCGAACGTCACCGCGGACATGCTCGCGCCCTGATCGCGCGGACGCGCTCGCGCCCTGAGGCGGGCGGGCCCGGCCGGCGTCCGCGGCGCCCGGGGGAGGGCCCGCGTCGCCGGGAGCGCTCACGGGCGCGTCGCCGTGACGATCGGTTCGCGCGGTCCGGCGGCCGGCCGGCGGACCGGCGTGACGGGGATCACTTACCCACGAAAGCCGCGTTCTGTATCGATTTGGTCTAGACCATTAGGTCTAGACCAATTACCCTGGCCATGGTCCGCCGTCCGCCAATCGGATGTTGGCTCCCGGCAGGGCGGCGGACCGGTCGTTCCGGCCCGGTGGTTACAGTCACATCACGACGGGTTCGGTAGGGTCGACCACGAGAGCACACATCAGGTTCACAGGCCCCCGGGCGCTCCCGGGGGCGCAAGCATGAGGAGACGGTGCCGTGACCATCCGGGTTGGCGTTAACGGCTTCGGCCGCATCGGCCGCAACTTCTGGCGAGCGCTGAACGCCGCCGGTGGCGACGTCGAGATTGTGGCGGTCAACGACCTCACCGACAACGCCACGCTCGCCCACCTGCTCAAGTACGACAGCATCCTGGGCCGGCTGTCCGAAGAGGTGAAGGCCGGCGCGGACGAGATCACCGTGGGCGGCAAGACCATCAAGGCCTTCGCCGAGCGCGACCCGGCCAAGCTGCCCTGGGGCGACCTGGGCGTCGACATCGTCATCGAGTCGACCGGCCTGTTCACCGACGCCAACAAGGCGAAGGTCCACGTCGAGAACGGCGCGAAGAAGGTCATCATCTCCGCGCCGGCCAAGAACGAGGACGTCACGATCGTCATGGGCGTGAACGACGACGCCTACGACCCGGCGCTCCACACGGTCATCTCGAACGCGTCCTGCACCACCAACTGCCTGGGCCCGATGGCCAAGGTCATCAACGACACGTTCGGCATCGAGCGCGGTCTGATGACCACGATCCACGCCTACACCCAGGACCAGAACCTCCAGGACGGCCCGCACAAGGACCTGCGCCGCGCCCGCGCCGCCGCCCTGAACATCGTTCCGACCAGCACCGGCGCCGCCAAGGCCATCGGCCTCGTGCTGCCGGCCCTCAAGGGCAAGCTCGACGGCTACGCGCTGCGCGTGCCGGTGCCGACCGGCTCGGCCACCGACCTCACCGTCACGGTGAGCCGCGAGACCAGCGTCGAGGAGGTCAACGCGGCGCTGCGTGAGGCGGCCGAGGGCCCGCTGCGCGGGATCCTCACCTACACCGAGGACCCGATCGTCTCCAGCGACATCGTCACCGACCCGGCGTCCTGCATCTTCGACTCCGGTCTCACCAAGGTGATCGGCGACCAGGTCAAGGTCGTCGGCTGGTACGACAACGAGTGGGGCTACTCCAACCGCCTCGTCGACATCACCAAGCTGGTGGGCTCCCGCCTCTGAGCCGAGCGGTGGGCGGCACCGGCCACCGGCCCCGGCGGGCCGTGCGCCCGTGAGCCGCCGCCCGGCCCGGTGACGGCGAACACACGAACGAGCGCAGCAGGTCCCGGACCTGCTGCGCTCGTTCCGACACGACCAGGAGTGCGATCAATGAGCATGTCCACGATCGACGATCTCGGCGACGTGCGCGGCAAGCGGGTGCTGGTCCGCTCGGACCTCAACGTTCCGCTGCAGGACGGCGTGATCGGGGATGACGGCCGGATCCGGGCCAGCGTCCCGACCATCAACAAGCTCGCCGACAAGGGCGCGCGCGTCATCGTCTGCGCCCACCTCGGCCGCCCCAAGGGGCAGGTGAAGCCGGAGTTCTCCCTCGCCCCCGTCGCCGAGCGCCTGGGCGAGCTGCTGGGCCGCGAGGTCCGCTTCGCCACCGACACCGTCGGCGACTCCGCGCGGGCCACCGCCGACGCCCTCCAGGACGGCGAGGTCGCCCTCCTGGAGAACCTCCGCTTCGAGGCTGGCGAGACCAGCAAGGACGACGCCGAGCGCGGCGCGTTCGCCGACCGCCTCGCCGCCCTCGCCGAGCTGTACGTCGGCGACGGCTTCGGCGCGGTGCACCGCAAGCACGCGAGCGTCTACGACGTGCCGCAGCGGCTCCCGCACGCCGCCGGTGGCCTCATCGCCGCCGAGGTCGACGTGCTGCGCCGCCTCACCGGCGAGCCCGCCCGGCCGTACGCCGTCGTCCTGGGCGGCGCGAAGGTCTCCGACAAGCTCGGCGTCATCGCCAACCTCCTCGGCAAGGTCGACCGCCTCATCGTCGGCGGCGGCATGGCGTACACCTTCCTCAAGGCCCAGGGCCACGAGGTCGGCAACTCGCTGCTGCAGGAGGACCAGCTCGACCAGGTCCGCGGGTTCATCGAGGAGGCGGCCAAGCGCGACGTCGACCTGGTGCTGCCGGTCGACGTGCTCGCGGCCACCGAGTTCGGCCCCGACGCGCCGCACGAGGTCGTCGACGCCACCGCGATCCCGGCCGACCGCGAGGGCCTGGACATCGGCCCGCGCACCCGCGAGCTGTTCGCGAGCAAGCTCGCCGACGCCGCGACCGTCTTCTGGAACGGCCCGATGGGCGTGTTCGAGTTCGACGCCTTCTCCGGCGGCACCCGCGCCGTCGCCGAGGCCCTGATCGCCTCCGGCGCGTTCACCGTGGTCGGCGGCGGCGACTCGGCCGCGGCCGTACGCAGGCTCGGCCTGCCCGAGGACGGCTTCTCCCACATCTCGACCGGTGGCGGCGCGAGCCTCGAGTACCTCGAGGGCAAGACGCTGCCCGGCCTGTCCGCACTGGAGGACTGATCGTGGCATCGAAACCCGCGTCGCAGCAGCGGAAGCCGCTCATCGCCGGCAACTGGAAGATGAACCTCACGCACTTCGAGGGCATCGCGCACGTCCAGAAGGTCGCCTTCGGCCTCAAGGACGCCGACTACGAGGCGGTGGACGTCGCGATGCTGCCGCCGTTCACCTTCATCCGCAGCATCCAGATGCTGGTGGACGCCGACAAGCTCAAGCTCGTGTACGGCGCGCAGGACATCTCGCCGCACGAGAAGGGCGCCTACACCGGTGAGATCTCCGGCGCGATGCTCGCCAAGCTCGGCTGCGCCTACGTCCTGGCCGGGCACTCCGAGCGCCGCCAGTACCACAACGAGGACGACGCGCTCGTCAACGCCAAGGTGAAGGCGGCCCTCAAGGAGGACCTGATCCCGATCCTGTGCGTCGGTGAGGGCCTGGAGGTCCGCAAGGCCGGGGAGCACCTGTCCCACACGCTCGCCCAGGTCGAGGGCGGCCTCCAGAAGGTCCCGGCCGACCAGGCGCAGCGCGTCGTGATCGCGTACGAGCCGGTCTGGGCGATCGGCACCGGCGAGGTCGCGACCCCCGAAGACGCGCAGGAGGTCTGTGGCGCGATCCGCACGCGGCTGGCCGAGCTGTACAGTGGAGACCTCGCCGATCAGGTCCGCGTCCTCTACGGGGGCTCCGTCAAGGGCGACAACATCGCCGGCATCATGGCGAAGCCGGACATCGACGGAGCACTCGTCGGCGGAGCGAGCCTGGACGCCGGGGAGTTCGTCAAGATCTGCCGGTATCGCGAGCTGCCGGTGTGATCTTGCGCATCAGACTGCGCGTTTCTGCTGAACCACGCGGTAGAACGTCGTACCCTCGGTAGCGGATGACCTGAATACGCGAACATTCCCCGCGAGCAGCGGGGTGAATCACGAAAGCGCTGAACTGCTGTGATCATCACAATCTCCATCGTGCTCATCCTGACGAGCGCGCTGATGGTGCTGCTCGTCCTCCTGCACAAGGGGAAGGGTGGTGGCCTGTCGGACCTGTTCGGCGGCGGTATCAGCTCGTCGCTCGGCGGGTCGTCCGTCGTCGAACGGAACCTCGACAGGTTCACGATCGGCACGGGCGTGATCTGGTTCGCGTCGATCATCGCGCTGGGTCTGCTGCTCAAGCACGGCCACCACGGCTGAGTACGACGAAGACCCGCAGTGTGTTGACGGTCGCCGCGCGCCTCGCGCCGCGGCGGCCAAGGAAACGAGGAGTAGTCCGTGGGTAGTGGCAACGCTATTCGAGGCAGTCGCGTCGGCGCCGGCCCGATGGGAGAGGCCGAGCGTGGTGAGGCGGCCCCGCGCGTCTGGGTGAGCTTCTACTGCGCGAACCGGCATGAGTCCCGGCCGAGTTTCGCGACCGATGTCGCGGTTCCCGACCAGTGGGACTGCCCCCGGTGCGGGTTCCCCGCCGGTAAGGACCCGGAGAACCCGCCGGCGCCGCCGCGCAACGAGCCGTACAAGACGCATCTCGCCTACGTGAAGGAGCGGCGCAGCGACGCCGACGGCGAGGCCATCCTCGAGGAGGCGCTGGCCAAGCTGCGCGCCGAGCGCGCCGCGATCCAGGCGGCGATGCAGCGCGCCCGCAACTAGCTCCGCGCATCGCAGCAGCGATCGGCCCGGTCCCCGCCACGGCGGGCGCCGGGCCGATCGCGTTGCACCTCCCGATCATCGGCTGCGCGGTCCGTTAGGATGTGGATCGCGACTGGCGCATGAGGTGGAGTTCACCACCGGGGAGCGAAGAGATCTGGCACCGCGCGCCTGGGTGCTGGGAGCCGAGCCTGTAATGGAGGCCCCATGCACCAGCCACCGCTGTCCCATCTCTCTGCCGCCGACCCCGATCTGGCCGGGCTGATCGAGGCCGAGGCACGCCGGCAGCACGACAAGGTCCGCCTCATCGCCTCGGAGAACTACGTCTCGCCCGCCGTGCTGGAGGCGACCGGCTCCGTCCTCACCAACAAGTACTCCGAGGGCTATCCCGGCAAGCGCTACTACGAGGGCCAGCAGGTCGTCGACCCCATCGAGGAGCTGGCCAAGGCGCGGGCCCGCGAGCTGTTCGGCGCCGCCCACGCCAACGTCCAGCCGTACTCCGGCTCGCCCGCCAACCTGGCCGTGCACCTGGCGTTCCTGAACCCTGGGGACACGTTCCTGTCGCTGGAGCTGGCCCACGGTGGGCACCTCACCCACGGGTCGCCCGTCTCGATCACCGGCAAGTGGCTGCGGCCGGTGCACTACGGCGTGGGCCGCGAGACCGGCCGGGTCGACATGGACCAGGTGCGCGACCTCGCCCGTGCGGAACGCCCGAAGGTCATCTTCTGCGGCGGCACCGCGATCCCGCGGACGATCGACTTCCCGGCGTTCGCCGAGGTCGCCCGTGAGGTCGGCGCCGTCCTCGTCGCGGACATCGCGCACATCGCCGGGCTCGTCGCGGGCGGCGCGCACCCGTCCCCGGTCGGGTACGCCGACGTCATCACCACGACGACGCACAAGACCCTTCGCGGTCCGCGCGGCGCCATGATCTTGACGACCGAGGAGCACGCCACCGCGATCGACAAGGCGATCTTCCCCGGCCTGCAGGGCGGCCCGCACAACCACACGACCGCCGCGATCGCGGTCGCGCTGAAGGAGGCCGCGCAGGAGGACTTCAAGACGTACGCCCGTCAGATCGTGGCGAACGCCCGGGCGCTGGCCGCCGCGCTGACCGCGCGCGGGTTCGACCTGGTCTCCGGTGGCACCGACAACCACCTCATCCTCATCGACCTGACCAACAAGGACATCGCCGGCAAGCCGGCGGCCAAGGCGCTCGACCGCGCGGGCATCGAGCTGAACTTCAACACGGTGCCCTTCGACCCGCGCAAGCCGTGGAGCCCGTCGGGCATCCGCCTGGGCACGGCCGCGATCACGACCCGCGGCCTGACCGAGGAGCACATGGCGTTCGTCGCGGCGTCGATCGACCAGGCGATCGCGGCCGCCGACGACGAGGCGACCCTCGACAAGATCGCCGGGGAGATCCGCGAGCTGCTGGCGGGCTTCCCGATGCCCGGCTGGGCCGCGACGCCTTGACCCGCCCCTGCGTGAGGAAGGACCCGGCAGCCGACGGAATGCCGGGTCCTTTCTTTTTGCCGCGGAGGTGCTGATCCGGTGGAAACGACCACGTAGCGGCCCCGTAACAGTGATGCGGGAGGCTTTCCGCGTTCAGTCGCCGAAGGGGATGACATGCCGCTGCTCCGCGTACGCACCGAGATCGACGACCGGCCGGGCCGGCTCGCCGTCCTGACCGCCGCCCTGGCGGCGCAGGGCGCGAACATCCTCGACCTGTCCGTCCAGGTCGACGCGGACGGCGTGGTGGACGAGTTCGTCGTGGACGTGCCCACCGGAGTCACCGCGGAGGCGCTCACCGCGGCCGTCGCGGCCGCGTCGGGTCGCCGGACCAGCGTCGTTCCGGCGACCCCGCAGGAACTGATCGACGAGCCGAGCCGTGCCCTCTCCCTCGCCGTACGGCTGCGGTCGAACCCGCGTGCTCTGCCGGAGATCCTCGCCGAACTGCTCCGCGCCGACAGCGCGGAGTGGGCGGCCGGCCCCGCCGCCCTCGGCGACCACCCGGATCCGTCGGCGGTCACCATCGCCGCGGGACACCACGGGGTCCTCCTGCGCCGCGACGGGCTGCCGTTCACGCTCACCGAGATCGCCCGCGCCAACGCGCTCGTCCGCTCGCTCCTCCCGTCCCACGGCCCGGCCCCGACCCGGCAGCGGCTGGTCCTCGGGGACGGCACCGAGATCACCGTACGGCCGCTGACGCCGCTCGACGCGGAGGAGGTACGGGATCTGCACGCCCGGTGTTCGCCGGAGAGCCGCCGGCGGCGCTACTTCAGCGCGCGCCACGACATTCCCGAGCGGCTCCTGCGGGTCTTCTGCGACCGGGCGCACGGCCTCACCATGGCCGCCGAGGGCCCCGACGGGTCGATCCTCGCGCTCGCCCACCTGATGTACACCCTCGACCCGGGAGTCGGTGAACTCGCGTTCCTCGTCGAGGACGGGTGGCAGGGCAGAGGCATCGGGTCGGCACTGGCGCGTCATCTGGTCGCCGTCGCCGACGAGCGGGGGCTGGCCGAGGTCCGCGCCACGATGCTCGCCGGCAACTCCCGCATGCGCGGCCTCCTCGGCGGTCTCGGCGCACGGTTCCGCGCGTCGGACGACCCGCGGCTGCTCGAAGCGCGGCTCGCCCTCGGCCCCGCCCGTACGGACGACCCGCAGCCGGTCGTGGTCCGGGACCGTGCGCAGGGCCCGCGGCCGGTCGTGGTCCGGGACCGTGCGCAGGGCCCGCGGCCGGTCGTGGTCGGGAACCGTGCGGAGGGCTCGCGGCCGGTCGTGGTCCGGGATCGTGCGGAGGGCTCGCGGCCGGTCCGGGTGCGATCGGTGGGGTGAGGCGGCGGCTATCGTCGTAGGGAGCCCGCGAAGGAGGTGCCCGATGACGATGCCGCCCGTTCCACCGGAGTTCCCCGGCGACCCGGCCCGCCCATCAGGGCCGTCGGTGCCGTCGGTGCCGTCCTGGCCGAGGCCGCCGTTCCCGCCCGGCGGGCCGTCGCCACCGGGCGGGTCGTCCGCACCGGATGAGGCCGACCCGCTCCGTGACCGGCTGCTGGAGCACCGGATCATCCTGGCCACCGGGCACTTGGACGGCGCGCGCGCCTCGGAGCTGTGCGCGCGACTCGTGACGCTCGACGCCGCGGGGGAGGAGCCGGTCCGGCTCCACCTGCAGACCCCGGACGGTGAACTCGAGGCGGCCTTCGCCGCCGCGGACACCGTGGGCGCGCTCTCCTGCCCGGTCCACGTCGTCGTCATCGGCCAGGTCGGCGGGCCACCGCTCGCCGTGCTGACCGCCGGGCGACGGCGTGAGATGACGCCCCACGCGGTGCTGCGGCTGGCCGAGCCGCGAGCGAGCCTTCCGGCCGGCGGGGCCTCGGCCGTCGCGGCGCGGGAGGAGGAGCACCGGCGCCTCGTCGACGCCTTCTACGACCGGATCGCCGAGACGACCGGCCGCGCGGTCGGCGAGATCCGCGCGGACGCGCGCGAGGACCGTCTCCTCACCGCCGACGAGGCGGTCGCCTACGGCCTGGTCGACGCCGTCGTGGCCCGGCCGTAGGCACTCGCCCTCCACGCCCGGTCTCAGGCCTCGGCCGGGGCGCGGGAGTCGCCCACGGCCGTCCAGGTCCCGTTCCGGCCCGCGCTGCGCGTGACGGCGTCGAGGACCTCCTGGACCTGCAGGCCGTCGGCGAAGGACGGCGACGGGTCGGTCTCCGTGCCGATCGCCTCGAGGAAGTCCTTCGCTTGATGCGTGAACGTGTGCTCGTACCCGAGCAGATGCCCGGTCGGCCACCAGGCGCCGGCGTACGGATGGACGGGCTCGGTGACCAGGATCCGCCGGAATCCGGCGGTCTCGGAGTCCTCGGTGCCGTCGTAGAAGTACAGCTCGTTCATCGACTCGAGGTCGAACGCCAGGCTGCCCGCCGATCCGTTGATCTCCAGGCGGAGCGCGTTCCGCCGTCCGTTCGCGAAGCGGGTGGCCTCGAACGACGCGAGCGCCCCGCCCGACATGCGGCCGATGAAGAGCGCCGCGTCGTCGACGGTGACCCGGCCGCGGCCGCGGTCGCCGGCCGGGGCGGCACCGAGGCCGGCGGAGGCGTCCGCCAGGGGGCGCTCCTCGACGAAGGTCCCCATCAGCGCGGAGACGCCGAGGATCTGCTCCCCGGTGACGAACTGGGCGGCGTCGATGATGTGCGCCCCGATGTCGCCGAGCGCCCCCGAGCCGGCCTTGTCCTTGTCGAGCCGCCAGACGAGGGGGAACTCCGGATCGACGATCCAGTCCTGCAGGTACTGCGCGCGGACGTGCCGGATCGTGCCCAGCCTGCCGTCGGCGACGAGCTTGCGGGCGAGGGTGAGCGCGGGCACCCGGCGGTAGCTGAAGCCGACCATCGAGCGCACGCCGTCAGTCCGGGCGCGCTCGGCCGCCTCCGCCATCGCCACGGCCTCCTCGACCGTGTTGGCGAGCGGCTTCTCGCAGAGCACGTGCTTGCCGGCCTCGAGGGCCGCGATGGCGATCTCGGCGTGCGTGTCGCCCGGCGTGCAGATGTCGATGATGTCCACGTCGTCGCGTCGGATCAGCTCACGCCAGTCCGTCTCCGCGGAACGCCAGCCGAGCCGGTCGGCGGCCGCGACGGCCCGCTCGCGCGAGCGGCCGGCGAGCGCGACCATCGCGGGGACGCGGGGGAGGTCGAAGAAGGCGCTGACGCTTCGCCAGGCGTGTGAGTGGGCCCGTCCCATGAAGGCGTGGCCGACCATGCCGACGCCGAGCGTCGTCCGTTTTCCATCCGTCATGGCCATATTGTCCCGTTCTGCGGGTGCAGCCGCGTCGTCCGCCGATTGCGGAATCACTGATCGCCGACGCACCGTGCCGTCGTTGTGGCCTGCTCGGCGTCGACGTTGCCGGGCGGGTGACCGATTCGCCGGTCTTGGGACGTCACAGGCGGCGTCACAGTGGCCGTCGACAGGAGGGCGCAGTCGGCGCATTTGCCGCCGCCGGGGACGCGGTAGTACAGGCAGCAGCTACGGCGGCGGAAGCCGTACGGGCCGAGGTCGCCGGCCGCCCTGAGCGGCGGCGTCGCCAGGAGTTCCCCGACCAGCCGGGACGCCGCGGCCGAACGCTCCGGGCGGGCCAGGGCGAGGACGGTGAGCGCGCCCGCGAGGGCGGAGGCCGCGTTGCCCCACAGCAGGCCCTCCGCGACCGGCGTCACCGCGCGGACGGCGCGCACCAGCGGGACCAGGTGGCCGTCCACGATGACCCGCCGCAGCGCGGCCGCGTCCGCGGCGGAGGCCGGCGCGCCCGGTGCCGCCAGCAGGACCGGGCCGGGGGAGGCGGCGCGCCAGTACGTCGAGGCCGGGTCCAGCTCCGGAACGCGACCGTGAAGGACGGCGGTCGCCAGAGCGGGAGACCACAGGCGGCCCGCGACGCCCTGGAACAGCAGGGACGCCGCCACCCGCTCCTCGGCCGTGCCCAGGCGCACGCGCACGGTCGCGATCTGGTCGGGCAGCGCCGGGCCGTACAGCGCGGTCAGCGGCCGCCACAGCGGATGGTCTGCGATGCCGGGGTCGGTGCCGACGGCGAAGTACGGCCCGACCCGGGCCACGTCGGCCAGGGCGTCGTCCATCGTCACGTCTTCGGGGCGCTTCATCGCCGCCGAGCCTGCCGGGCACGCCCCGCCCGGTCAAACCACGCCGCTCCCCGCGTCTGGGAGCATGGGGATGTGATCTACGACCATCCATGGGTGTACGAGCTGGCCTGTTCGTTCCGTGACGTGCGCGCCGAGGTCGACGTGCTGCGGCGCTGGGCCGGTGACGCGCGTAACGTCCTCGAACTCGCGGCGGGGCCGGCCGAGCACGCACGGGAGTTCGCCCGCCGGGGCGTGGCGGCGACCGCCCTCGACCTCAGCCCGGCGATGTGCGCCTACGCCCGGGAGCGGGGGAGCGGGCTGCCGCTGGAGGTCGTGGAGGGCGACATGACCGACTTCCGGCTCGGACGCCGCTTCGACCTCGTCATCACCATGCTGGACTCGACGGCGCACCTGATGACCCTGGACGCCTTCGTCGCGTACCTGCGCTGCGTCGCCGCTCACCTCGCCGACGACGGGCTGGCGGTGATCGAGATGAGCCATCCGGCCGACCGGCTCAGCGAGACGCCCCGCGTCTCCGGGGCGTGGGCGGTGGAGAAGGACGGCGTCAGCGCCCGCGTGCGCTGGGGCGAGCCGTCGGACGAGATGGACCCGATCACGCAGATCGTGCACGACCACGTCACGATCGCGATCGACGGCGGGGACGTGATCCAGGGCGTGGTGCCCTATCGGTTCTGGACCGCGACAGAGTTGGACGCGGCCCTCCGCCTCGCCGGAGGACTGACGGTGGAGGCGCAGTTCGGCGACTTCGACCCGGGCGTGCCGCTGAACTCCTCCGAGGCCTGGCGCATGCTCACGCTGCTGCGCAGGGCACCGGGCGCGGGGTCCTCATCCGGCTGAGCACCGGAAGAGGACCCCTGCCCGTGATCACGGCGAGGCGATGCGGCCCAGCCCGGGCGGCAGCTTTCCCGCGGCCGTCCGGTCGAGCAGGAACAGCGTGCGCTGCCGACCGCGAGCGCCCGCGCCGGGGACCTGGACGGGCCCGGCGTCGGACAGCGCGAGGTGGACGGCGCCGGCCTTCGACTCGCCCGCCGCGATGACCCAGACCTCACGGGCCGTGTGGATCGCGGGCAGCGTCAGGCTGATACGGGTCGGCGGCGGCTTGGGCGCGCCGTGCACGGCGACGACCGGGCGCTCCTCCTCGTACAGCGCGGGCATGCCGGGGAACAGCGAGGCCACGTGGGAGTCCGGGCCCAGGCCGAGCATCAGCACGTCGAACGACGGGACGACCCCGTGGTCCTCCGGCCGGGTCGCCGCCCGCAGCTCGGCGGCGTACTGCTCGGCCGCGTCCTCCGGGCTCAGGCCCGAGTCCGAGGAGGGCATGGGGTGGATCCGCTTCGGATCGATGTCGACGTGGTCGAGGAGGGCCTTGCGGGCGCCCGTCTCGTTGCGCTCCTCGTGCCCCGTGGGCAGGTAGCGCTCGTCGCCCCACCAGACGTCCAGGTGACCCCAGTCGATCGCGTCCCGCGCCGGGGCCGCCGCGAGCTCTTCCAGCACGGCGGTGCCGACACCGCCGCCGGTGAGGACGAGGTGCGCCCCTCCGGTGGCGGCCTGGGCGTCGACCAGGCGGGTCACCAAGCGGGCGGCGACGGCCTTGGCCAGCAGCGACTGGTCGTGGTGGACCAGTACGGACGGGGCGGTCACGACTTCTTGCCCCTGCCGCCGCGCGGGGCCTTGGCCGGCGCGGCCGCGGCCTCGGTGGTCTTGCCGGCCGCACCGCCGCCCTTGGCCGCACCGCCGCCGGCCTCGGCCTCGCCGCCGGCCTCCTCGGCCTCGGGCGTGGTCTGGGCGGGCCCGTCGAGACCCTTGGCGAACCGCAGGACGGCGTCGCGGTACACCTCGTCCGGGTCGAGGCGGCGCAGCTCCTCCGCCAGCAGCTCGGACGTCGGCCGGCGGTGCAGCGCGACCTGGCGGTCCGGCTGCTCGGGACGCGACAGCGTCGCCACGCGGCCGTCGGGGCGCGTGATGGCGATGTCGCCGACCGTGGTGGTGAGGCGGACCCCGGTGATGCCCGGCCCGTGCGACTCGGTGACCGTGCACGGCACCGCGAGGCGGTCCGACAGCCACGCGGCGAGCAGCGCGGCGCTCGGGTTGTGCGGGTCGGCCTCGACCCGGGCCCCGGTGATGTCGTCGTGCGGCTGGTCGAGCGTCGCGGCCAGCAGCGTGCGCCACCCGGTGATGCGGGTCCAGGCGAAGTCGGTGTCGCCCGGTTCGTACGCCTCGGCCAGCTTCTTCAGCGTACCGAGGGGGTCGCTGCCGCCCCGCGCGTCGGTGACGCGACGCTGGGCCAGCGCGCCGAGCGCCTCTTCGGCGGGCTTGTCCGGGGCGATGCCCGGCCACCAGGCCACGACGGGCGTGTCGGGCACGAGCAGGGGCAGCACCACCGAGTCGGCGTGCTCGATCAGCTGGCCGTACAGCCGCAGCACCACGGTCTCGCCCGGGCCGGTCTCACCGACCCGGACCTCCGCGTCCAGCCGGGACTCCCCGTGCGGGCTGCGGCCGATGACGACGATGATCCGGCAGGGATGCTCACGGGCGGCCTCGGTCGAGGCGCGCACGGCGTCGTACTGGGACGCCTCCTCGGTCAGGACGACGAGGGTGAGGACCTTGCCGGTGGCGGGGCCGCCCATCCGGTGCCGCGCCGCGCTGAGCGCGTCCAGGACCTTCCGGGTCGTGGTGTTGGTGAGGTCGATGTTCATCTCAGAGTCGCCTCCACGCCCGGCCGTCGCGGGCCATCATCTCGTCCGCAGCCTTCGGTCCCCAGCTGCCCGCCTTGTACAGCTCGGGCTTGCCGTGCTTGTCCCAGTACTCCTCGATCGGGTCGAGGATCTCCCAGGACAGCTCGACCTCCTCCTGCCGGGGGAACAGCGGCGGGTCGCCGATCAGCACGTCGAGCAGCAGGCGTTCGTACGCCTCGGGGGAGGACTCGGTGAACGATTCGCCGTAGTCGAAGTCCATGTTGACGTCCCGGACCTCCATGGAGGTGCCGGGGACCTTCGACCCGAAGCGCATGGTGACGCCCTCGTCCGGCTGCACGCGGATGACCAGGGCGTTCTGGCCGAGCTCCTCGGTGTCGGTCGCGGCGAACGGCAGGTGCGGGGCGCGCTGGAACACCAGGGCGACCTCGGTGGCGCGCCGCGCCAGCCGCTTGCCGGTCCGCAGGTAGAACGGCACGCCCGCCCAGCGGCGCGTGTCGACGTCCACCCGGACGGCGGCGTACGTGTCGGTACGGGAGTTCGGCGGGATGCCCTCCTCCTCGTGGTAGCCGCGCACCTTGACGCCGCCCTGCCAGCCGGCGGAGTACTGCCCGCGCACGGTGTTGGCGCCCAGGTCCTTGGGCAGGCGCACGGCGGACAGGACCTTGGCCTTCTCCGCGCGCACGGACTCGGCCGCGAACGACACCGGCTCCTCCATGGCGGTCAGCGCCAGGAGCTGCAGCAGGTGGTTCTGGATCACGTCACGGGCGGTGCCGACGCCGTCGAAGTAGCCGGCGCGGCCGCCGATGCCGATGTCCTCGGCCATCGTGATCTGCACGTGGTCGACGTAGGAGCGGTTCCAGATCGGCTCGAACAGGTTGTTGGCGAAGCGCAGCGCCAGGATGTTCTGCACCGTCTCCTTGCCGAGGTAGTGGTCGATCCGGAAGATCGACTCCTCGGGGAAGACCTCGTGCAGGATGGCGTTCAGCTCCTGCGCGCTGGCCAGGTCGTGGCCGAACGGCTTCTCGATCACCACGCGGCGCCAGGAGCCCTCCGACGGCTGCGACAGGCCGCTGGCCTGCAGCTGCTGGACGACCTCCTGGAAGAACTTCGGCGGGATCGACAGGTAGAACGCGTAGTTGCCGCCGGTGCCGCGCTGCTCGTCCAGCTCCTTGACGGCCATCGCCAGCGCCTCGAACGCGCCGGGGTCGTCGAACGTGCCGGGGACGAAGTGAATGCCCTCGGCGAGCTGGTTCCAGACGTCCTCGCGGAACGGCGTACGGGCGTGCTCCTTCACCGCGTCATGCGCGAGCTGCCGGAAGTCCTGGTGCTCCCAGTCGCGGCGGGCGAAGCCGACCAGGGAGAAGCCCGGTGGCAGCAGGCCGCGGTTGGCCAGGTCATAGATGGCGGGCAGCAGCTTCTTGCGGGACAGATCACCGGTGACGCCGAACAGCACGAGCACACACGGCCCGGCCACTCGCGGCAGCCGCTTGTCCCTGGGGTCGCGGAGGGGGTTCAGCGGCTGTGGGCCCGTGTTCATCGCATGTCTCCGTTCCCGTGGGCTTCATGTGTCCCAGTGGGCCATCTCATGCCCAAGGTTCCCCGTCCTTCCTAGTGGCGCGCCGGACGGCGCTCCGGCCGGGCGGCGGGCCGCTCGGCGTACGTATTCTCTCTCGCTTCGAGACCGGTCATCCGCGTCGGTGACGAGACGACGGCCACCTTCGGTAACCGGCGTACGGTGCGCGATCTTCCCATCACCGGAGGATTCACACGGTCCGTATTCGGCTCCTCGCCTGCTTCATTCTCCGCCGGAGGCCCGGTGAACCGAAATGACGCGATGCTTCGATCGTTCCAGAAGACGCCGGGAAGCAGCCGATGGACCCGCGTACCCCGATAGATCCCAGGATCGCACGCCGGGGTCCGCCTCAGTCGCCGAGGGCGCTCTCCAGCCGGGCGAGACCCGCGGCGCGGTCCCGCAGGTGCAGCCGTACGGCCGTGCGGCCACGGGAGCGCAGCGCCCGCAGGTCGCCGAACGCCTGGGCGAGCTGCAGCGCCGACAGGCCGTACGGCCGGCCGGGCACGGGCACGTCCTCGTCCGCCGCGCCGGTGAGCTGCAGGACGACGGTCCCGGGAGGACCGTCCATGTGCGCCTGGCCGGTGGAGTGCAGCACCCGCGGACCCCATCCGAAGGCGACCGGGGCCGTGCGCAGCCGCCGGGCGAGCAGCGGCCGCAGGCGCTCGGCCGCCGCGTCCGCGACCCGGTCCAGGTGGGCGGCGACCGCGAGATGGCCCCGCTCGGGAACCGCGCGGAGCACCGCGTCGAGGGCGCCGCGCAGGTCCTTGACCCCGTGGAACAGCTCGGCCGGGCCGTGCACCTCGACGTCGCCGTCCACCAGCGCGGGCTCCCCGGCGACCGGTGTGGGGGCCGTGCCGTCCCCCGTGCCGCGGAGCAGCGCCGCTACGGCGGTATGGGTCTCCCGGAGCGCCGGCTCGTCGAACGGATCGACGCCGATCACCCGGGCCGCCACCGCGACGGCGAACTGCCACAGCGCGAGCTGAGCGCCGAGTGGCCCGGCGACCGCCAGCCCGGTGTCCGGTGCGGTGCCGCCGGAACGGCCGCCCAGGATCAGCGGCAGCCGATCGCCGGCCGCCTCGGCGCCCGGCGCGGCCGGATCCTCGAGGACGACCGGCACGAGACCCTTGCCGTCCTTCCCCGTCACCGCCGCGACCAGCTGCTCGACCCAGCCACCGAGCCCGGGAAGCTCCCCATCGCCTTCCGCGATGATCAGCTTGTCCCTGCCGTGGGTCGCGGCCGCGCCAAGCGCGGCGCCCAGGGCCAGGCCCGCGTTGTCGTACGGCAGCCGGAGCGCGGGGAGGACCGCGGCGGCCTCCTGCAGCAGCCGTTCCACGTCCACGCCGCACAGCGCGGCCGGGAGGAGCCCGGCCGCCGACAGCGCACCGAACCGGTCGTTCATCTCCGGATCGGACGGGACCACCCGGTAGCCGAGCTCTTTGGCCGTCGCCTCCAGCGGCGAACCCGGGTCCGTGACCACGACGATCCGCTCGGCCGGGCCGGCGCCCGCGGCCCGGAACGCGTGCTCGAAGATCCGGCGCAGCGCGTCGGCCTCGATCGAACGGCCGCTCGCGTCCGGCACGACCAGGCCCGTGCGATCCGGCCGGTCGTCCAGCACGCGGCGTGCCTCCTGCGGGTCGGCGCCGTCGAGAACGGTCAGGTCCGCGCCGTGCGCCCGTGCGACGATCTCGGCGGCGCGCACCGCACCGCCCGTGCCCACCAGCACGACGCGGTCCAGACCCGCGAAACGACGGGCCGCCTCGGACAGTTCGGGAAGCAGGCGGCGGGACGTCTCCGGCGCGTTCACCCACCCGAGCCGCCCGGCCGCCCGGCCCGCCGCGTCGGGCCCCCAGAGGCCGGCGTTCCCGGCCATCAGCGCCGCCGGCACCCCGTCGTACGTGAGGCGGTCCAGCGCCTCCTCGGTGGGCGCGACGGCGTCGCCTCGTATGGTCACGGACAGCTGTCCGGCGGTCACTCGCAAGGTCACGGCGTCTCCCGGCCCCGATCCTTCCGCCACGTCCGCGCGGTGCCGCCGCCCGGGAGCCACCGGGCGGGTCGCGCGCACCGCCGGTCGTGACGTGTCCTGGTCGCTCCTTCGCGTCGGGCGATACCCGGCCCGGCGCGTGTCACTCACGGCACGGCGGTGAACGCGAAAGTGCCCGGCCGGTCACCCGCCGTGAGGCGGGGCCGGCCGGGCACGTCGGCGCAGGGCACCTCGGAGGTGCTCAGGCCTTGTCGCGCAGCTCGCCCTTGACCGTGTCGAGCAGCTCGGTCCAGGACGCCTCGAACTTCTCGACGCCCTCCTCCTCCAGGACCCGGACGACGTCGTCGTAGTCGACGCCGGCCTCCTTGAGCGCGGCCATGTGCGCCCGCGCGTCCTCGTAGGAGTGGACCGTGTCGCCGGTGATCTCGCCGTGGTCGGCGGTCGCGTCGAGAGTCGGCTCCGGCATGGTGTTCACGATGTTCGAGGCGACCAGTTGATCGACGTACATCGTGTCTGAGTAGTCCGGGTTCTTCACGCCGGTCGACGCCCACAGGGGACGCTGGACGCGGGCGCCCGCGTCCTTGAGTGCCTTCCAGCGGTCGGTGCCGAACTTCTCCTCGTACAGCGCGTACGCGAGCCGGGCGTTGGCGATGCCCGCCTTGCCGGCCAGGTCGGAGCGGCCCGCCTTGTCGAGACGCTTGTCGATCTCGCTGTCGACGCGGCTGACGAAGAACGACGCGACCGACGCGATCTTCGACAGGTCGTGGCCGTTCTCGCGCGCCTTCTCCAGGCCCGCGAAGAACGCGTCGATGACCTGGCCGTAGCGCTCCAGCGAGAAGATCAGCGTGACGTTGACGCTGATGCCCTGCGCCAGCGTCTCGGTGATCGCCGGCAGGCCCGCGAGGGTCGCCGGAATCTTGATCATGGTGTTCGGCCGGTCGACCAGCCACCACAGCGCCTTGGCCTCGGCCGTGGTCTTCTCGGTGTCGTGCGCCAGCCGCGGGTCCACCTCGATCGACACGCGGCCGTCGAGGCCCTCGGTGCGGTCGTAGACGGGGCGCAGCACGTCGGCGGCCCAGCGGATGTCGTACGTCGTGATGGCCCGGACGGCCTCCTCGAGGTCGACGCCGCGGACGCGCAGCTCACGGACCTGCTCGTCGTACGCCGAGCCCTGGCTCAGCGCCTTCGAGAAGATCGTGGGGTTGGAGGTCACGCCCACGACCTGCTTGTCGCGGATCAGGGACTCGAGGTTGCCCGTGCGGAGACGCTCCCGGCTGATGTCGTCCAGCCAGATGGAAACGCCCTCGTCAGAGAGCTTCTTCAGGATGTCGCTCATCTCTCTCCTCAGTTGCCGGTCGTCGAACCCCGGCCGCCGGCGTTCGCCCTCGTGATGCTGGCGCGCGCGGCCGCGACGACCCGCTCGGCGGTGAAGCCGAACTGCTCGTACAGCGTCTGGTAGTCGGCGGAGGCCCCGTAGTGCTCGAGGCTCACGCTCTCGCCGGCCTCGCCGACGTAGGCGCGCCAGCCGAGCGCGATGCCGGCCTCGACGGACACGCGGGCGCGCACGCCCGGGGGCAGCACCTGCTGCTTGTAGGCGTCGTCCTGCTCCTCGAACCACTCGACGCACGGCATGGACACGACGCGCGTCGGCGTGCCGTCGGCCTCGAGGATCTCGCGGGCCGCGACGGCGATCTGCACCTCGCTGCCGGTGGCGATGAGGACGACCTCGGGCTGCCCGTTGGAGGCGTCGACCAGGACGTACCCGCCCTTGGCGACACCCTCCGCGGAGGCGAACTCGCCGCGGTCGAACGTCGGCACCTTCTGGCGGGTCAGCGCCAGGCCCGCGGGACGGTCGGTGTGCTCCAGGACCGTCCGCCAGGCCACCGCGGTCTCGTTGGCGTCGGCCGGGCGGACGACGTCGAGACCGGGGATGGCGCGCAGCGCCCACAGGTGCTCGATCGGCTGGTGCGTGGGGCCGTCCTCGCCCAGGCCGATCGAGTCGTGCGTCCAGACGTAGGTGACCGGCAGCTTCATCAGCGCGGCGAGCCGCACCGACGGGCGCATGTAGTCGCTGAACACCAGGAACGTGCCGCCGTACGGGCGGGTGCCGCCGTGCAGCGTGATGCCGTTCAGGATGGCGCCCATGCCGTGCTCGCGGATCCCGAAGTGCAGGGTCCGGCCGTAGCGGCCGCCGGGGAACGCCTTGGTCTGGTACTCGTCGGGGATGAAGGACGGCTCGCCCTTCATCGTCGTGTTGTTGCTCTCCGCCAGGTCGGCCGAGCCGCCCCACAGCTCCGGCAGCACCGGGCCGATGGCGCTCAGCACCTCGCCGGAGGCCGCGCGGGTCGCCAGGTCCTTGCCCGCCGGGAACTCCGGCAGCTTGGCGGTCCAGCCGTCCGGCAGCCGCCGCGCGCGGATCCGGTCGAACTCCGCGGCGCGCTCGGCGTTGGCGGCCCGCCACGCCTCGTACGCCTGCTCCCACTCGGCGCGGGCCGCGCGGCCCCGCTCGATCACCTTGCGGGCGTGCTCGAGCGTGTCCTCCGGGACCTCGAAGGTCTTGTCCGGGTCCCAGCCGAGGATGCGCTTGGTCGCGGCGACCTCGTCGGCGCCGAGCGCCGAGCCGTGGATCTTGCCGGTGTTCTGCTTGTTCGGCGCGGGCCAGCCGATGATCGTGCGCAGCGCGATGAACGACGGCCGGTCGGTCACCTCGCGGGCGGCCTCGATGGCGCGGTAGAGCGCCTCCGGGTCCTCCTTGTACTCGCCGTCGGCGGTCCAGTCGACCGTCTGGACGTGCCAGCCGTACGCGGCGTACCGCGCCGCCACGTCCTCGGACTTGGCGATGTTGGTGTCGTCCTCGATCGAGATGTGGTTGTCGTCGTAGATGACGACGAGGTTGCCCAGCTTCTGGTGGCCCGCGAGCGCGCTCACCTCGTGGCTGATGCCCTCCTCGATGTCACCGTCGGAGACGATCGAGTAGACGTAGTGGTCGAACGGGCTCTCCCCGGCCGCCGCCTCCGGGTCGAACAGGCCGCGCTCACGGCGCGCCGCCATCGCCATGCCGACGGCGTTGCCGAGGCCCTGGCCGAGCGGACCGGTGGTGGTCTCCACGCCGGCGGTGTGCCCGTGCTCGGGGTGACCCGGCGTCAGGCTGCCCCACTTGCGCAGGCGCTTCAGGTCGTCAAGGGTGAGGCCGTAGCCCGACAGGTACAGCTGGATGTAGAGGGTCAGGCTCGAGTGGCCGGCCGACAGGACGAACCTGTCCCGGCCGGTCCAGTCGGGGTCGGTCGGGTCGTGGCGCATCACCCGCTGGAACAACAGGTAGGCGGCGGGGGCGAGGCTCATCGCGGTGCCCGGGTGACCGGAGCCCGCCTCTTCCACCGCGTCCATGGCCAGCACGCGGACGGCGTCGACCGCCCGCCCGTCCAGGTCGGTCCACTCGAATGATTTATCGGATTGCGTACTCACGAGACGCTCCAGGCTCCTCTCGACTTCTTCATGTCCCCAGACCCGATCCCCAGCTGAAAAAGAGCCTGTGACCAGGCCACGCCGGGGGCCCGAATGCGAGCCTATCGCCCGCCCCCCCGCCCCTTTGACAGGTGCTCCTCTATAGGAACACCGCGACCTTGTCCCGAATTTCCCGCATGCGCCCGGCGTTAACCCGTTCTGCCGCACCCACCCCCGGTGACGGGGTACACGGGGACCGGCACTACAGTGATTGCGCGGTGGAGCCCACGTGGCCGGTGCCCGATCAGAGCCGACTGGCGGCAGGAAATCCGAGGATCAGACACAGTGTCCCTTAACGTCGTGAACGCGCAGGTGAACATCCGGTGACGGTGGTCATCAACCGTCCGGCGAGGACCCCTGCGCCGCCCGCGCCCGGCCGCCGACCGCTCGGCGCACTCGTGCGCGCCTATGTCGCGCTGACCAAGCCGCGCATCATCGAGCTCCTGCTGATCACGACGATCCCGGTGATGTTCCTGGCCGCCGGGGGCCTGCCGCCCCTGTGGCCCGTCATCGCCACCCTCGTCGGCGGCATGCTGTCGGCGGGCAGCGCCAACGCGCTGAACTGCTACATCGACCGGGACATCGACGCGAAGATGCGCCGGACCCGCCGCCGGCCCCTGCCGATGGTGCAGGTCACGCCGAAGGAGACCCTGGTCTTCGGGATCACCCTCGCCGTCGCCTCCACCGTCTTCCTCGCCCTCGCCGTCAACCCGCTGTCCGCGGGCCTGTCGGTGTTCGCGATCCTGTTCTACGTCTTCGTCTACTCGATGGTGCTGAAGCGGCGGACGAAGCAGAACGTCGTCTGGGGCGGGATCGCCGGCTGCATGCCCGTCCTGATCGGCTGGTCCGCCCTCACGAACAGCGTGTCCTGGACCCCGATCGTGCTGTTCCTGGTCGTGTTCTTCTGGACGCCGCCGCACACGTGGACGCTGGCGATGCGCTACCGCGAGGACTACGCGGCCGCCAACGTGCCGATGCTGCCGGTCGTGGCCACCGAGCGCCGCGTCGCCGTCGAGGTCATCGCCTACACCTGGATCACGATCGCGTGCTCGCTGGCGCTGTGGCCGATCGCGCACACCACGGTCTTCTACCCGATCGCCGCGGCCGTCCTGGGCGCCGCCTGCCTCGTCGAGGCGTACCGCCTCCTCGGCCGGATCCGCGCGGGGATCACCGGCGCGGTGCTCAAGCCGATGCGATACTTCCACCTGTCCAACGCCTACCTGGCGCTGCTCTTCCTCGCGGTGGCGATCGACCCGCTGCTGCACTGACGGTTAATCTCGCGGCATGGCGCGTGTCGATCCCAAGGCGATCCTCGAAGGGCGGATGCCCGGCCGGGCACCGGTCGGCCTGATCATCGGCCTGGTCGTCTCGTCGGCCTGCGCCATCGTCGTCCTGGGCCTGGACGCGATGAACGGAGCGCCGTTCCTCGTCGGCCTAGTCCTGGCCATCCTGCCCGTCCCGCTGCTCGTCGCGCTCGTCCTGACCCTGGACCGGCTCGAACCCGAGCCCTGGCGGGCCCTGGTGTTCGCCTTCATGTGGGGCGCGGGCGTGGCGGTGCTCGGCGCGCTCATCCTCAACACCGCCGGATACGAGCTGCTGACCAAACCGGTCTTCGGTCAGCGCGGTGAACTCGTCACGGCGTCCGTCGGTGCGCCCCTGGTCGAGGAGTCGCTGAAGGGCGCGGTGCTCTTCGGGTTCCTGTGGTTCCGGCGCAACGAGCTGGACGGCCTGACCGACGGCATCATCTACGCCGCCATGGTCGCCCTCGGCTTCGCGATGATGGAGAACGTCGGCTACTACATCCGGGCCTTCCACCAGCACAACCTCGAGGCCGTGTTCATCATGCGCGGGGTGATCTCGCCGTTCGGGCACCCGCTGTTCACCTCGATGACCGGGCTGGGCGTCGCGTACGCCGCACTGCACCGGGGCGCCGCCCGGGTCGCGGCGCCCGTCGCCGGGCTCTGCACGGCGATGCTGCTGCACGGCGCGTGGAACTTCTCCACCGCCTTCGGGCTCAAGGGCCTGATGATCGCCTACGGCATCGACTTCTGCATCCTGGTCGGGCTGATCGTCATCGTCCGCTGGGAGCGCCGCCAGACCGTCCGGCTGATCCAGCGGCACCTGCCGATGTACGCCGGCACGGGCCTCGTCACGCCGCAGGACGTCCAGATGCTCGGCAACCTCAAGCTGCGCCGCCGGGCCCGCCAGTGGGCCCGCATGGCCGGGGGGACCCGGGCGGGCCGGGCGATGGCCGACTACCAGCTCGCCGCGACGGAGCTGGCGCTGCTGCACCAGCGGGTCGAGCGGCACGTCGCCGAGCCCGCCTGGTTCTACCGGCGCCGCCAGGACCTGCTGAACCTCATGCACCTGGCCCGCCAGGCGTTCCAGGGCCGTCAGCCGCGGCCTCTCGTCCCGCCGTGGGCCGGGCAGGGCGGCTCCGGGTTCCTGTCCCCGGGCGCGTCCTACGGCCCGCCGCCGCCGGGCCCCTTCTCCCGTCCCGGGCCGTACGATCCGCCCGCCGGCGGATATGGACCGCCGGGCCCGCCCGGTCCCGCCGGTCCCTACGGCTCGCCGGGTCCCCATGGCCCATCGGGTTCTCATGGTCCTTCGGGTCCCTACGGCCACCAGGGTCCCGGTACGCCCGGTCCCGCCGGGCCGGGAGGACCCTGGGGCCCGTCCGGCCCGTCCGGCCCCCACGACGGTCCGGGTGGTCACGGCCCTCAGGACCCGCCGGGACCGTACGGGCGCTGAGGCGGGCGCCGCATCCGGCTCCGCCCGGTGGTCACCCAGGCGACCAGGAGTCATCACACAACGTGATCGGCTGAAACGCCTGTGACCGATTTTGACCATTGACTCCAGAGTTGCGCGGATTAACAATGCCGATAGTCGTGACAACGTTGTCATGGCGCGCGCGATGGTCCTCCGCCAGCGCAACCGGTGACCTCCCCCGAGGAGCAGCTGTGTTCAGACGCGTCCGCCCCCGACTGGCAGGCCTGCTCGGCCTCGCCTTGACCTCCCTGGCCGTCTCGGCCGTACCGGCCCGAGCGGCCACCCCCGACCTCGCCTCCTACGTGAACCCGTTCGTCGGAACCCAGGACGGCGGCCCCGACTTCGGCCACGGCGGCGGCGCCGGGATGGACTTTCCCGGCGCCGTCGCGCCGTTCGGGATGATGCAGTGGAGTCCCGACACCGTCCGCTCGTCCGGCGGCGGCTACAAGTACGAGGACAACCGCCTGCGCGGCTTCAGCATGACCCACATCTCCGGGCCGGGCTGTACGGGCGCGCAGGACTTCCCGGTCATCCCGTTCTCCGGCCCGATCAAGAACTCCCCGGCGACCCACGGCACCGACTACGTGCAGACCTTCAAGCATGAGAACGAGCAGGCGTCCCCGGGGTCGTACGCCGTGACGCTCGACAGCGGCGTCAAGACGGAGCTGACCGCGACGCAGCGGGCCGGCGTCGCCCGGTTCACCTTCCCGACCGACAAGGTCGGCACGCTGCTGCTCAACGTGACGGGGTCGATCAACGGCGCGGACGACGCCGAGGCCACCGTCAAGGGCAACACCGTGTCGGGCTGGGCCAAGACCGGCGGATTCTGCGGCACCGACGCCAAGTACTACGTCTACTTCACCGCGACCTTCGACCGGCCGTTCCAGACGTACGGCACGTGGAAGAACGACTCGGTCGAGCCCGGTGAGGACGCCGTGCGCGGCAGCTCCCCGGCGAAGATCCCGCAGCAGACGCGCAAGACCTTCGGGCGGATCAACAACGGTCCCGAGGGCCGGCCGATGCCGCAGCGCTCGCTCCAGGCGCAGACCCGCGACGTCACCGTCAAGGGCCCCGGCTCGGGCGTCTACCTGCAGTTCGACACCAGCAAGGCCAAGCCGGTGCAGATGCGCGCCGCGGTGTCGTACGTGAGCATCGACGGCGCGAAGCAGAACCTCAAGAAGGAGATCGGCGGCCGGGGCTTCGACTCCGTACGGTCCGCCGCGCGTGCCGCCTGGAACAAGCGGCTCGGGCAGATCACGGTGAGCGGCGGTGCCGCCGACCGGCTGCGCACGTTCTACACGGCGCTGTACCACGCGCTGCTGCAGCCGTACGTCTTCGACGACGTGGACGGGACCTACACCGGGTTCGACTACCGCACCCACAAGGTCAAGAAGGGCCACCACCAGTACGCGACCTTCTCCGGGTGGGACATCTACCGCAGCGAGGCGCAGCTGATCGCACTGCTCGCCCCCGACGTCGGCGCGGACATCGCACAGTCGATGTACAACGACGCGCACTCCGTCGGTGACGTATGGGACCGCTGGTCGCACCAGAACACCATCACCGGCGTCATGAACGGCGACCCGTACCACTCGATCATCGCGACGATGTACGCCTTCGGCGCGCGGGACTTCGACGCGAACGGCGCGCTGGCCGCCATGGTCAAGGGCGCGAACCGCGTCGGGGAGGACAAGGCCACCGGCTACACCGAGCGGCCCGGCAACGCCGACTACCTCAAGCTCGGCTACGTCCCGAGCGACCCGGCAACGACGCTGGAGTACGGCATGGCCGACTTCGGCATCGCCCAGCTCGCCCAGCGCCTCGGCGACAAGGACACCTACCAGGACTTCATGAAGCGGGCGCACGGCTGGGAGACGATCTACAACCCGCAGAACGACTGGATCCAGCCGCGCTTCGGCGACGGCTCGTTCCTCACGCCGTTCGACCCCGCCGACTCCAACTGGTACGTCGAGGGCAACGGGTCGCAGTACCACTGGATGGTCTACGAGGACGTGGCCGGGCTGTTCAACGCCATGGGCGGCCGGGACCAGGCGGCCAAGCGGCTCGACACGTTCTTCACCAAGCTCAACGCCGGCTCGCACGAGGCGTACGCCTACCTGGGCAACGAGCCGTCCCTGCAGTCACCGTGGCTCTACGCCTGGGCCGGGCAGCCGTACAAGACCCAGGACGTCGTCGCCCGGGCCCGTAACGAGCTCTTCAAGCCCACCCCGAACGGCCTCGTCGGCAACGACGACCTCGGCACGATGTCGGCGTGGCGGGTGTTCGCCGGACTCGGCATGTACCCGGCGATCCCGGGCCGTGCCGAGATGGTGCTGAACAGCCCGGAGTTCCCGCAGATCACCGTCAAGCGGTCGAGCGGCCAGAAGATCACGATCAACGCGCCGGGAGCCTCCGACACGAACAAGTACGTCCAGTCGCTGAAGGTCGGCGGCAAGGCGACGAGCCGCGCCTGGCTGCCCGAGTCCTTCGTGGCCTCCGGCGGGCGGCTGGACTACACGCTCGGCGCCCAGCCGAACACGACGTTCGGCAGCGACCCGAAGGACGCCCCGCCGTCCTTCGGCACCGGCGCGCGGCCATTCCTGTCCGCGCTCACGCCGGGCACCGCGTCGGTCGAGCCGGGCGGCTCCACCGAGGCGACCCTGCGCGTGCAGGCCGTCGGCGCGGGTGACACCGTCACCTGGGCAGCCAAGCCGCCGGCGGGCATCACCGTCACGCCGTCGTCCGGCACACTGAAGATCGCCGACGCCGGGCACGCCGACCAGAAGGTCACCGTGTCGGTGGCCGCCGACCAGAAGCCGGACTACTACTCGGTGCCGTTCGAGCTGACCGCCTCCGGGCAGTCGGTGGGCGCCACCGGCATCGCGCTGAACGTCGCCAGGCGCGGCACCATCGAGTGGTACCAGAACAACGCCGGCATCTCCGACGACGGCAAGGCCGGGACCGCCAACTTCGACGGCGGCGGCTGGAGCTACTCCGCGCAGGCCCTGGCCGCGGCCGGTCTCAAGCCGGGCCAGCCGGTGGCGTGGAAGGGCTTCACCTTCACCTGGCCGAACCGCACGCCCGGTCAGCTCGACAACGTCCAGGCGAACGGCCAGGTCGTCGACCTGCCGGCCGCGCCGAAGGGCGCGTCGCAGCTGGCGTTCCTCGGCGCGGCCGGCAACGGCGACGCCTCGTCGACGGTGAAGATCACGTACACCGACGGGTCGACGGCGACGGCCAAGCTGGAGCTCAGCGACTGGGCGCTCGGCGCCGACGCCTACCCGCCGAAGTTCGGCAACGAGATCGTCGCCAAGACGCCGTACCGGAACACCTCCGACGGTGGCACCCAGAAGCTCAACATCTACGTGTTCGCGGCCACGCCGATCGCACTGGACGCGAGCAAGCAGGTGCAGAGTGTGACCCTCAACACGCCGTCCAGCGGAGGCTCCCTGCACGTCTTCGCCTGGGCCTTCTCCTCCTGACCCGTCCCCGGTGAGCCCAACGGCTCACCGGGAACACGGACCGACGGTGCCGCCTCGTGCTCGTGCGCGGGGCGGCATCGCCGCTCAAAAGCGGCTCTTGTCGGCGCTGCGCGGGTCGTCGACCCGGCGGGCCTCGTACACGTCACCCGCACGGGCCCTCGCCCGCCACGGCCGGGCCTTGTGCAGGGCCACGTCGAGGGCCGGATCGTCCCGATCCAGCTCGACGCACACCAGCCCGGGCGCACCGTCCGCCGTACGGCTCCCGAGCCGGTACCCGTGCGGCCCGATCACCCCCGACGGCATGGCGGCGCCGCACTGCGCCGGCACGGACACGGATATCCAGACGGTGCAGGCGGCGGCGTGCGCCCGCGCGAGGACCTCGAAGATCGGGTCGTGTGAGTACGAGGAGAAGAGCACGCAGTCGACGCCCGAGGCGGCGTAGTCGAGGAAGAGCTCCGGGAAGTTGATCTCGATGCAGAGCGCACAGCCGAACCGGAACCCGTCGACGTCGAAGACACAGGGCTCGAAGCCGGGGGAGTACCACTCGCCGATCTCGGTGTGCGAGCACCGCCTCTTGTCGTACCGCCCGACCGGCTCTCCGCGGTCGGAGATGACGTACAGGCTGTTGTGCGGCCGGTTCGGCGGCGTCAGACGGTGGGCACCCCCGACCACCACCCACAGACCGAGGTCACCCGCCAGCGCCGCGACGCGCCCCAGTTGCTCCCGGATGGCGGCCCAGCCGACGTTCCAGTCGGCCAGGGCCTGCTTCGCCGCCCGATCGCCGGGATAACCGGAGATCGCGCCCTCGGGGAACTGGACGAGCCGGGCGCCCGCCGAACTCGCCGCCGTCATCATCTCCCGGACGGCCGCGCCGTTCGCCGCTGGATCGCAGCCGACCGGAATCTGCGCGGTGGCGATGGTCAGGGTGGTCACTGCGCGGTGGTCACCAGGCCGGTCTCGTAGGCGATGATGACGAGCTGCACCCGGTCGCGGGCGTCCAGCTTGGTCAGCAGCCGGGTCACGTAGGTCTTGACGGTCGCGATGCTGATGACCAGCTCGGCCGCGATCTCGGCGTTGGACAGGCCGCGCCCGACGAGGGTCAGCACCTCGTGCTCGCGTTCGGTGATGCCGTCGAGCGTGCGCCGGGCGGGAACGGGCCCCGGGCGGCCGGCGAACTCCTCGATCAGGCGGCGCGTGACACTCGGCGCGATCAGGCCGTCCCCGGCGGCGACGACGCGGATGGCGGCGAGGATGTCGTCCAGCGCCATGTCCTTGACGAGGAACCCGGCCGCGCCGGCGCGCAGGGCGCCGTAGACGTAGTCGTCATCGTCGAAGGTGGTGAGGACGACGATATGCGTGGAGCCGTGCTCGCCGGTGATCCGCCGGGTCGCCTCGATGCCGTCCATTCCGGGCATGCGGATGTCCATCACGACGACATCCGGTTCGAGGCTGCGCGCCAGTTCGACGGCCTCGGCGCCGTTTCCGGCCTCTCCGACGACCTCGATGTCGGGAGCGTCGGTGATGACCATCTGCAGTGCGGTGCGCACCAGCGGCTGGTCGTCGGCGAGGACAACGCGGACGGTCATCGGACTCCTGTCGGCAGGGGAAGGCGGGCGGTGACGCGGAAGCCGCCCTCGGGTCGTGGTCCGGCGGTGAGGTCGCCGTGCAGCAGGGCGGCGCGTTCGCGCATGCCGACCAGGCCGTAGCCGGTGCCGGGGGTGAGCCCGTGGCCGCGGCCGTCGTCGACGACCTCGATCGAGATCTCTTCGTCCCGGTGGTCGATCGAGACGGTGCAGGAGCGGGCGCCGGCGTGGCGTACCACGTTCGTGACGGCCTCCTGGATGATCCGGTACGCCGACAGGTCGACCTCCGGGGGCAGCGGGCGCCGTTCACCTCGGTGGTGGACGTCGACGCGGACCCCGGCCGCCGTGGTCGCCTCGGCGAGCCGCTCGACGTCCGCCAGGCCGGGCATCTCGTCGAGCGGCGCGGGCTCGGCTCCCTTCTCCAGCTCGGCCTGCCGGAGGGCGCCGAGCATCCGGCGCAGGCCGGACAGCGTCTCCCGGCTGGCGGTCTCGACCTCGCCCAGCGCCTCGCGCGCCCGGGCCGGCTGTGTGTCGATCACTCGCTTGGCCGCGCCCGCCTGCAGCGCCACGATGCCGATCGTGTGCGCGACCATGTCGTGCAGTTCGCGCGCGATCCGGAGCCGCTCGGCGGTGACGGCGTCGGCCACCGCGCGCGTGCGCAGCGCCTCCCCGTGCTCGCGGCGCTCGCGGATCAGCCTGCCGACCATGTACGTCGTGGCGAGCGCCAGCAGCGCCATCTCGGCGTTGACGCCCACGTCCGTTCCGTCGGAGAAGACCACGACGGTCCCGGACTGCACGACGAGGCACAGGAGGACGGCGACGGTCGAGACCCGGGTGGTCCGGGTCGCGACGACGAACGCCAGAGCCAGATCCACCGCCAGGAAGGGGAGGAACGGGGCGCGGCCGGTCCCGTGCCGGGGGCCCGCCAGCACGACCACGGCGACGCAGCCGAGGAGCATCATGGGCAGCGCGAGCAGCGGAACCCGCCGGAGCACGCCGATGAGCAGGCTCATCGACAGCATCGCCGCGACGGCCAGGACAGGGTTGTAGGGGTCGAACGGCCCCGTGCGCGGCGTACCCAGCTGCGACCAGGCCAGCGCGAGAGGGAACAGGGCGGCTCCGCCCCAGACGGCGATCGTCCTCCTCATCGCCTGACCTCCACCGGCAGGGGGAGACGGGCGGTGACGCGGAAGCCGCCCTCGGGTCGTGGTCCGGCGGTGAGGTCGCCGTGCAGCAGGGCGGCGCGTTCGCGCATGCCGACCAGGCCGTAGCCGGTGCCGGGGGTGAGCCCGTGGCCGCGGCCGTCGTCGACGACCTCGATCGAGATCTCTTCGTCCCGGTGGTCGATCGAGACGGTGCAGGAGCGGGCGCCGGCGTGGCGTACCACGTTCGTGACGGCCTCCTGGATGATCCGGTACGCCGACAGGTCGACCTCCGGGGGCAGCGGGCGCCGCTCGCCTCGCCACTGGACGTCGACGCGGACGCCGGCGGCGGTCGTCGTCGCGGCCAGCCGGTCGACGTCCGCCAGGCCGGGCATCTCATCGAACCCAGGGGCCCCGTCCCTCAGCTCCGCCTGCCGGAGGGCGCCGAGCATCCGTCGCAGGCCGGACAGCGTCTCCCGGCTCGCCAGCTCCACCTCCCGCAGGGCGTCGCGCGCTCCGGTGGGCTGCGTGTCGATGACCCTTCGCGCCGCGCCGGCCTGCAGGGCGACGATGCCGATGCTGTGCGCGACCATGTCGTGCAGTTCGCGCGCGATGCGGAGCCGTTCTGCGGTGACCGCCTCGGCGGCGGTCCGGGCCCGCCCGGCCTCCGCGTGCTCGCGGGCCTGGTGCGCCGAGTTGCCGATCAGCCAGGCGACCAGGGCCGTCATCGCCACGGCCAGCTCCGTCGACGTGCCGATGGTCCAGGCATGGGCAAGCCGGACCGACAGGTACGCGGTGAGCGTGGCGAACACCAGACCGGCGGCGGTGAGGGACACTCCGCGTCGCCCGGTGGCCGCGATGAAGTACAGGGCGACATCGACGGACAGGAACTGCGGCACCGGAATCGCGTCGACGCTCAGCGGGACCGTCCCGAGGACGGCGCCGGCGAGCACCAGGACGAGAGCCGTGAGCGGCCGCCGGCGCAGCAGGCCGCTGCCGACGAGGGTGAGCGCGGTGGCCAGCGCCAGCGTCGTCCGGCCGTCCCACCGGTGGAAGAGGACCCCGGGGTAGGCCGAGTTCATGCTCTCACCGGGCAGTCTCATCCGGATGAGGAACGTGAAGGCCGTGCCGGCGCACCAGGCCAGGGCTGCCCATGCGCCCGGCGGTACGCGCCTCAGCAGGGGAGAAGGGGGCACGGCGGACATGTCCCGAATCGTATTGGCCCGAGACTTCCGGGGCATCGGACCACGGGTGTACGACCACGGTCGGCATCGGCGGCCCGCGAATGCCGACGACGGCCCGATGTGAGCCGGGCCCGGCCCGCGACACCGTTGCCTCGTGATCGAAGTGAGCGGACTGACGAAGCGGTACGGCGCGAAGACGGCCGTCAACGGACTGACCTTCAGCGTGCGCCCGGGGCACGTCACCGGGTTCCTCGGCCCCAACGGCGCGGGCAAGAGCACCACCCTGCGGATGATCCTCGGGCTCAACAGGCCCACCGGCGGCACCGCCACCGTCGCCGGCCGTCCGTTCCGTGACCGCCCGCGCGGACTCCGCCACGTCGGCGCGCTGCTCGACGCCCAGGACGTGCACGGCGGCCGCACCGCGTACGCGCACCTGTCCGCCCTGGCCCGCGCCAACCGGATCCCGCGCCGCCGGGTGGACGAGGTCCTGGGCGAGGTCGGGCTGACGGAGGCGGCGCGCCGCCGCGTCGGCGGCTTCTCCCTCGGCATGCGGCAGCGGCTCGGCATCGCGACCGCCCTGCTCGGCGACCCGCCCGTCCTGGTGTTCGACGAGCCGATCAACGGCCTCGACCCGGAGGGCGTGCGATGGGTCCGCGGCCTGTTCCGCCGCCTGGCCGCGGAAGGCCGGACCGTGTTCGTCTCCAGCCACCTCATGAGCGAGATGGAGCACACCGCCGACCATCTCATCGTCATCGGCCGGGGCGAACTGATCGCCGACGAGAGCCTGGCCGAGTTCGCCGCTCGCGGCACACCGCAGAGCGTGACCGTGCGCACGCCCGACGCCTCAGAGCTGACGCCGATCCTGACCGCCGAGGGCGGATCCGTACGACCGGACGGCGACCAGGCGCTCACGGTCACCGGCCTGAGCGCCGCCCGCATCGGCGAACTCGCCTTCCAGCACCGCGTGCTGCTCCACGAGCTCGCCCCCCGTACCGCCTCGCTGGAGGAGGCGTTCATGGAACTCACCGCCGACAGCGTCGAATACCTCGCCGGAGACGCCCGATGACCGCACCGACCACCACCGTCCGCCCCGCCGTCACCGAGCCGTCCGCCCGGTTCCGCGACCTCCTCGCCGCCGAGTGGGCCAAGCTCTGGTCGCTCCGCTCGACCCACTGGACCCTGCTCCTCAGCGGGCTGGTCATCATCGGCATCAACATCAACGCGGCCGTCGCCGACCACCACAACTGGCCGCACTACGACGCCGGGATCCGCGCCATCTTCGTCCCAATTTGGGCGATGCGGGACGCGTTCACGCTGATCAGCGGCATGATCATCATGCTCGTCGCCGGCAGCATCGGCGCCATCACCATCACCGGTGAGTACGGCACGGGACTGATACGTACCACCTTCGCGGCCGTTCCCGCCCGCCGCTCACTGGTGGCCGCCAAACTGATCGACGTCACGGTCGTCATGCTCGGCTACGGGACGGTCGTCGCCGGTGTCTCCTTCTGGGCCACCCAGGCCATCCTGTCGGGCCACCACGTCGGCATGTCGATCGGCTACCCGGGAGCGTTCCAGGCGGTGGCTGCGTCCGCGCTGCTCGCACCGGTCTGCGCGCTCCTCGGCATGGGCCTCGGCGCGATCATCCGGCACGGCGCGGCGACCATGGCGATCACCACGGCGGTGCTTCTGCTGCTGCCCCCGTGCTTCACCGACCACTACCGCTGGACGGCCGACATCAAGCACGCGATGCCCTCCACCGCCTGGCAGCGGCTGGTCGACGTCGGCTACGGCCGCTTCGGCTTCACCGTGCGCCACCCCACGACGACCACCGAGGCGTGGATCACCCTCGCGATCTGGGCGGTCGCCGCGGCGGCCGTCGCCGTGACCGTCGTCGACCGCCGCGACGTGTGAACCATGGCCGCCATGCTCATCATCACGAACGACTTCCCACCACGGCTCGGCGGTATCGAGACGTTCGTCTACGAGATCGCGCGCCGTTTCCCTCCGGACGAGGTGGTGGTCTACACGTCGCGGGAGCCGGGCGGGGACCGGTTCGACGCCGGACTGCCGTTCACCGTGGTACGCGACCCGGCCCGGACGCTGCTTCCGACGCGGACGGTGGCCGAGACCGCCGCCGCGCTGGTGAAGGGGTACGGCTGCGACCGGGTGTGGTTCGGCGCGGCCGCGCCGCTCGGGCTGCTCGCCGGACCACTCGGCCTGCCGTCGGTCGCCACCACGCACGGGCACGAGGTCTGGTGGGCGTCGCTGCCGGGGCCACGGCAGCTGCTGCGCCGGATCGGCGACCACGTGGACACCGTCACCTACCTGACGGGGTACACGCGCCGCCGGATCGCCCGGGCGTTCGGTCCACGGCCGCGTACGACCCGGCTGGTGCCGGGCGTGGACACGTCGGTGTTCCGCCCGGACGCCGGCGGCGCGGCGATCCGCGAACGCCACGGACTGGGCGACCGGCCCGTCATCCTCAGCGTGTCACGCCTGGTGCCGCGCAAGGGGCAGGACCGGCTGATCCAGGCGTTGCCGCTCGTACGCCGCTCGGTGCCGGACGCCACCCTGCTCATCGTCGGGGCCGGCCCGTACGAGGGCCGCCTGCGCCGGCTCGCGGGGGAGGGGGTCGTGTTCGCGGGATCGCGTCCCCACGAGGCGCTGCCGCCCTTCTACGCGGCGGCGGACGTCTTCGCGCTGCCGTGCCGGAGCCGGCTGGGCGGGCTGGAGGTCGAAGGGCTGGGCATCGTGTTCCTGGAGGCCGCCGCGGCCGGGCTGCCGGTGCTGGCGGGGGACTCCGGCGGTGCCCCCGAGACCGTACGGGACGGGGAGACCGGGCACGTGGTGGACGGACGCTCGGTGCCGGCCATCGCCGACCGCCTGATCGAACTGCTCACCGATCCCGGGCCGATGGGCGAGAAGGGACGCGCGTGGGTGCGCTCCGAGTGGACCTGGGACCGCTCGTACGAACACCTCCGTGACCTGCTGGAGCGCGCGGCCGCGCGGTGAGAGTTGGTCACGCGGACCCGGTGCCGCGACACTCTATGCGTCGCGCGTGGATGCCCTGCGGAGGAGACCGACCGGACACCATGCCGCACCGGAAACCCGCCCACCACGGCCGGTCACCGGTTCGGTGCGGAAGAATTCGGTGCGGAAGAAGAAGGAGCCCGTGATGCCCGAGACGGACACCATTCCCGCGCGCGGGCGCGTCGGTGTCATGCTGCCCCGCGACCTGCCCGTCCGGGACATGGTGCCTTACGCCCGGCGAGCCGAAGAGCTGGGATTCGACCAGGTATGGGTGGTAGAGGACCTCGGCTGGCGCGGCGGACTCGCACAGGCCGGCGTCGTCCTCGCCGGCACCGCCGACATCACCGTCGGCATCGGCATCATGCCCGCCGGCGCCCGCAACGTGTGCTTCGCCGCGATGGAACTGGCCACCCTCGCCCAGCTCTATCCCGGCCGCCTCATCGCCGGGATCGGCCACGGCATGCCCGACTGGATGCGCCAGGCCGGAGCCTGGCCCGCCAGCCCCCTGACCCTGATCAAGGAGTACACCACCGCGCTCCGCCTCCTCATGCGTGGCGAGCCCGGTCCGGCAGGCGGCCGCTACGTGCGCTGTGAAGGCGTCGTCATCACCGAGACCCCCGACATCGTCCCGCCCGTCGTCCTGGGCGTGCGGGGTCCTAAGTCACAGGCCGCCGCAGGCGAGGTGGCCGACGGGCTCCTCCTGGCCGAACCCGCGGCCCCCGCCTACGTCGCCTCTTCGCTGCGGCATCTGGGCAGCGCCTCCGACGCGAGCGCCCTCGAAGTCGTCACCTACGATGCCGCCGCCGTCGACCATGACGAGGACGCCGCTCTCGCCCGCGTCCGCGGCGGCCTGACCGTCATCGGCGAACCGGCCTGGGCCGCTCACATCGATCCCCTGCCGTTCGCCACGCGGCTACGCGAACACCGCGCCGCCTGCGCCGACGCCCGGCGATTCGCCGAGACCATGCCCGACACCTGGGTGCGCCAGCTGAGCATCGCCGGCACCCCTGACCAGGCACGCGAAGCGATCAAGGCCCGCCACGCGGCAGGCGCGACCAGTGTCGTCCTCGCTCCCACCGGCCCCGACGCTCTGACCTCCCTGGACTCACTCGCCCGCGCCCTGGCCCCCCGCGACTGAACCGAAGCCCGTGGGTCCGGAGGAACCCTCAGGTCGAACAGTGGGGGGAGGCCACCGTTCCCGGAACGCTCGGGCGAGGCCGGGAACGGCAACGCGTGCCTGTACCGGGCATAGTGGTCCGCCTCGGTCAGCAGACGGCCGAGGCCGACGTCCCGGTAGAGGTCGACGACCGGGCCGTGACCACCGGGGAGGACGACCGCGACATAGTCGTTGATGTCGATCTCGTCGAGCTTCAGCAGTGGACCAAAGTCCCGCAGCGCCTTCTTCGCGTACGCCACGTAGCGGGCGCAGCCGGGTCCGGCGATCTCCGGGTCCGCGCTGTGCTCGTCGAGTGGCTGCAGACTGGTCGAGGAGACCGATGTCGACGCGGTGATGCTCTCCGGCCGCTACACGCTGCTGGACCACAGCGCGCTCGACGACCTCCTGCCGGCCTGCGCCGCACGCGGCGTGTCGGTGCTCGCCGCCTCGATCTTCTACTCCGGCCTGCTCGCCACGCCCCGCCCTGCCGAGGGAGCGACCTTCGACTATGCCCCCGCCTCGCCGGAGATCCTGCGGCGGGTACGCCGGATCGTGACCGTGTGTGAGGCACACGGTGTGACCCTCCCTCAGGCGGCGATGGCGTTCCCCCTGCTGCATCCGGCGGTCGCCGGCATCGTGGTCGGCACGCGCTCACCGGACGAGGTGCGGGACAACGCCGCCGCGTACGGGGCGGAGGTGCCGGATCAGGTATGGGCCGATCTGGTCGCGGAGGGCCTTCTCGACGAGCGGGTGTCCGTGCGGACTTGAACGACCACGCCAGAGGCCGCCGGCGCCCGGCTCGGCGGACCCGCCCGGTTGGTCCCGGGCTGGGCCGGGTGGGGCCACTCTCACCGGCGTCTCGCCGCCGAGGATCTCGGTCGCTCGCACAACCAGAACCCTCGGCGGAAACCGAGGGCGACGAGCAACTGGAGGAGCTCAACGCCGCCGAAAGCTTGGTCAGACGATACGAGATGCCCCGCCGTCCTCGTCATGAGGACGACGGGGCATCGTCGTATCTGTCCCGAGCCGGGTCAGGCGATGATGCGGAGGGGGTTCTCCAGGAGCTCGGCCAGTTCGCCGAGGAACTTCGCGCCGGTCGCGCCGTCGCAGGCGCGGTGGTCGACGGACAGGGTCAGCGTGAGCCGGTCCCGCGCGGTGAACTCGCCGTCGTCGCCGACGACGACGTCCTTGCGGGTCGCGCCGACGGCGAGGATGCCCGCCTCCGGCGGGTTGATGACCGCCGTGAAGGAGTCGATGCCGAACATCCCGAGGTTGCTGACCGTGAAGGTGCCGCCGGACATCTCCTGCGGGGTGAGGCGCTGCTCGCGCGCCCGCCCGGCCAGCTCGCGGGTCTCCGCGCCGATCTGCGACACGGTCTTACGGTCGGCGTCCCGGATGACCGGGACCACGAGGCCGTCCTCGAGCGCGACGGCGACGCCGACGTTCACCCGCTTGTGCACGAGGAGGCTGTCCTCGGTGAACGAGACGTTCAGCACCGGGTTGGCCCGCAGGGCGGTGGCGCACGCCTTGACGATGAGGTCGTTGACGCTCACCTTCGCCGGGTTGAGGGCCTCGTTCAGCGTCTTGCGGAAGGCCAGGAGCGCGCCGACGTCGACGACCCGCGTGAGGTAGAAGTGCGGCGTCGACTGCATGCTCTCGGTGAGCCGGCGGGCGGTGACCTTCCGGATCCGGCTGAGGGGCACCCGCTCGACGTCCGGGTCCTCGGCGGCCGCGGGAGCGGTCGTCGCGGGGGAGGGCGCCTGCGGGGCCGCGGGCGCCGGGGCCGGGGCGTTCTTCAGCGCGGCCTCGATGTCGGCGCGGACGATCCGGCCGCCGGGGCCCGAACCGGTGATCGTCGTCAGGTCGAGGTCGTTCTCGCGCGCCAGCCTGCGCGCGAGCGGGGAGGACGGCGGGCGGGACCGGGTGTCGTTCGAGGCTTCGGCGGGGGCGCCCTGTGCCGGGACGGTGGCGGTCGCGGCGGGGGCCGGCGCGGCGGCGGGCTGCTGCGGGGCGGCCGCCTGGCCGTTCGCGGCCGGAGCGGCCTCGGGGGCGGCGGGTGCCTTCGGCGGCGCGGACTCGCCCTCGCCCAGGAGGATCGCGATCGGCGCGCCGATGGAGGCGGTCTGGCCCTCGGCGACCAGGATCTCGCCGAGGACACCGTCCTCGTACGCCTCGTACTCCATCAGGGCCTTGTCGGTCTCGATGTCGACCAGGGCCTCACCGGCGCTGACCTTGTCGCCGGGCTTCTTGTGCCACGCGCTGATGACGCCTTCCTCCATGGTGTCGGACAGGCGCGGCATGAGGATCTCGGACATGAATCTTCCTAACGTCCGGTCGCGCGTACGGTGTCGCGAACGGCGGTGACGAGCGACTCGGCCGACGGCAGGGCGGCCAGTTCGAGCGGCTTGGAGTAGGGGAGCGGTACCTCGGCCATCGCGACCCGGCGCACCGGGGCGTCGAGGTGGTCGAACGCGCCCTCCTGGATCGTCGCGGCGATCTCGGCGCCGATGCCGTAGGTGAGCCAGTCGTCCTCGGCCACGACGGCGCAGCCCGTGCGGCGGACGGACTCGACGACGGTCTCCCGGTCCAGCGGGCGCAGGCTGCGCAGGTCGACGATCTCGGCGCTGATGCCGTCGGTGGCGAGCTTGTCGGCCGCCTCGGCTGCGACGTGGGCCATCCGGGAGTACGCGATGATCGTGACGTCCGTGCCCGGACGGGTCACTGCGGCCCGGCCGATCTCGGCGGGCTCCAGATCGTCGGGCACCTCGCCGCGCGTGTTGTACAGCGCGAGGTTCTCCAGGAACAGCACCGGGTCGTCGTCGCGGATCGCCGCCCGCAGCATCGAGGACGCCTCGGCGGGCGTGCTGGGCGCGAGGACCTTCAGGCCGGGGATGAACGAGTAGAACAGCTCGACGTTCTGCGAGTGCGTGGCGCCGAGCTGCTGGCCGCCGCCGCCGGGCGTGCGGATCACCATCGGCACGCTGCACTGCCCGCCGAACATGCCGTAGATCTTGGCCGCGTGGTTGACGATCTGGTCCAGCGCGAGCAGCGAGAAGTTGATCGTCATGATCTCGACGACGGGGCGCAGGCCGAGCATGGCCGCGCCGATCGCGGCGCCGACGAAGCCCTCCTCGGCGATCGGGGTGTCGCGGACGCGCTTAGGACCGAACTCCTTGAGCAGCCCCTCAGTGATCTTGTACGAGCCCTCGAAGACGCCGATCTCCTCGCCCATGACGAAGACGTTCTCGTCGCGCAGCATCTCGTCGCGCAGGGTGTCCCGGAGGGCCTGGCGGTAGGTCATGGTCGCCATGTGAATCTCCTCAGAAGACCGGGTCGGCCGGCAGGCGGCGGGGCACGCCGCGGACGGGCGTGGCGTAGGTGTAGTCGAACAGCGTCGACACGTCCGGGTGCGGGCTGTCGTCCGCGAACGCGGCCGCGTCGTCGACCTCGGCCTTCACCTCGGCGTCCAGCTTCGTGCGCGCCTCGGCGTCGAGGATGCCGGCCTCCTCCAGCGTCAGCCCGAAGTGGGCGAGCGGGTCGGCCTCCTTGAGCGCCTCCTTCTCCTCCGCCGTGCGGTAACGGGCCGGGTCGACGACCGAGTGGCCGCGCAGGCGCGGGCTCGTCGTCTCCAGCAGGAAGGGCTTGCTCTCGCGGCGGGCCCGCTCGACGGCCGCCTGCGCGGCGTCACGTACGGCGACGACGTCGGTGCCGTCGACGCGGGCGCTCTCCATGCGGTACGCCGAGGCCCGGCGGTACAGCTCCGGCTCGGCCGAGGACGCCTCGACGGTCGTGCCCATGCCCAGGCCGTTGTTGATGACGACGAAGACGATCGGCAGGTCCCAGAGGGCGGCCATGTTCAGCGACTCGTGGAACGCCCCGATGTTGGTCGTACCGTCGCCCATCTGGCACATGACGACCTCGTCGCCGCCCTTGTAGTTCACGGCGAGTGCCGCGCCGGTGGCGAGAGGGAGCTGGCCGCCGACGATGCCGTACCCGCCGAGCAGCCGCGACTCCAGGTCGAACATGTGCATCGACCCGCCCCAGCCCTTGGAGACGCCGGTGCTCCGGCCGTACAGCTCGGCCATGACGCGGCGGGCGTCGATGCCACGGGCGAGGGCGTACCCGTGCTCCCGGTAGTTCGTGAACAGGTAGTCACGGGGCTGCAGCGCCGCCATCAGCCCGGTGACCGTCGCCTCCTCACCCAGATTCAGGTGACAGTAGCCACCGATCTTGGCTTCGGTATACGCCCGGGCGGCGCGCTCTTCGAACCTGCGTATGAGCAGCATCTGCCGGTAGTACGCGACAAGCGTCTCCGGCTCGGGCTGCGCCGCGCGGGTCTTGGCCCGTCGTGCCGGGGTCCTCGTCTTGGTGTCACCCATCGAGGTGTTCCCTTCGTGTCCGGGCGCTTCGATGGGGTTCCCACGACCCACGCCCATACAATCAGGAGGCGATTATCTATGATCGATCATAGATCAGTGATGAGAACGGTTTTACCACGTAGGGGGCGGCTACCATTGAGTAACATGAACGCGTCTCCCGCGCTGGTGCGCACCGGCCTCGGCGACCAGATCCGCCAGGTCTTGATCGACGGCATCACCTCGGGCCGCTGGGCGCCCGGCGAGCGTATCGTCGAGCGACGCATCGCGGCGGAGCTCGGCGTCAGCCAGGCCCCCGTCCGGGAGGCGCTCCGCCACCTCGAGGCGCTTCGCCTGATCGAGACGCTGCCCAACCGGGGAGCGAGAGTGCGCGACTTCACGGACGAGGACCTCGCCGAGGTCTTCCCGGTCCGCGCCGGCCTGGAGGAGACCGCCGCCGACCTCGCCGTCCAGCGGCTGGAGGGCCGGGTCGAGGCGCTCGAGGTCCACATCACACGTCTCGCCGCCGCGACCGACCCGGACGAGGAGATGCGGCACAGCATCGCGTTCCACCGCGAGATCGTGGAGGCGTCCGGCAACCGCCTGCTGCGCTCGGTGTGGCAGTCCCTGGGCATCGAGGTGTGGACGGCCCTGTCCCTGCGGCGCCGGGGTACCGAGCTGTGCGGCAAGGCCGTCGAGCACACCGACATCACCGAGGCGTTCCGCCGCCGCGACCTCGGCGTCGGCCGCATGGTGCACGACCACGTCATGAGCTACGCCCCCTGACCGACTCTAGGATCGGAGGCATGGGGCGCCCTAACGACGACGTCGCGGCTCTGTTCCAGGAGTTCGCCGATCTTCTCTCCATCACCGGGGAGGCGGCCTACAAGATCCGCGCCTACGAGAAGGCCGCCCGCGCCATCGGCGGTCACCCCGACGACGTCACGGCCCTCGACCTCAAGGGCCTCCGGAAGATCCCGAACGTCGGCGAGGCGATCGCCAAGAAGATCCTCGACTACCAGCAGACGGGGACGATCCGGCAGCTCGAGGCGCTGCGCGCGCGCATCCCGGCGGGCGTGCGCGCCCTGACCGCCATCCCGACCCTCGGGCCGAAGAAGGCCATGCTGCTGTACGAGGAGCTCGGCATCTCCTCGGTGGAGCAGCTCGCCGAGGCCATCCCGGCCGGCCGCCTGACCGGGCTCAAGGGGTTCGGCGCCAAGACCGAGGAGAACATCCTCCACGGCATCGAGCTGCTGCGGAGCCAGGGAGAGCGGGCGCTGATCGACGTCGCCACCGAACTCGCCACTGAGATCGTCGCCGCGCTTTCCCCGCTCGCCGGCCGCTGCGCGGTCGCCGGATCGCTGCGGCGCCGCCGGGAGACGATCGGCGACATCGACATCCTCGCCACCGCCGACGACTCGGGCCCGCTCATGGCGGCCTTCACCCCCCTCCCGTTCGTCACCGAGGTGATCGGGAGCGGTGAGACGAAGACCTCCGTCCGTACGCTCAAGGGCCTCCAGGTCGACCTGCGCGTCGTGCCGCCGGAGTCCTGGGGCGCCGCCCTGCAGTACTTCACCGGTTCCAAGGCGCACAATGTCCGCACCCGCGAGATCGCCGTACGCGCCGGGCTCAAGCTGTCGGAGTACGGCCTGTTCTCGGTTGAGACGGGCGAGCTGATCGTCTCCGCCACCGAGGAGGACGTATACGCCCGGCTCGGGCTGCCGTGGATCCCGCCGCCGCTGCGCGAGGACGAGGGGGAGATCGAGGCGGCGCTGCGCGGCGAGCTGCCCCGCCTGGTCGAGCTCACCGACCTGCGGGGCGACCTGCACACCCACACCGACCTGACCGACGGCGTCGCCTCCCTGGAGGACATGGTCGCCGCCGCGGCCGCGCGCGGCAACGAGTACTACGCGATCACCGACCACGCGCCGAACCTCTTCATGCAGCGCATGACGGACGAGAAGATGCTCGCCCAGCGCGAGGCCGTGCGCGCGCTGCAGGAGCGGTATCCGCACATGGCGCTGCTGCACGGCACCGAGCTGAACATCGACCCCGACGGCGAGGTGGACTGGCCGGCCGGGTTCCTCGCGGGCTTCGACGTCTGCGTCGCGTCCGTCCACTCCCATTTCACCCAGGACCGGGCGGCGATGACCCGCAGGCTCGTCCGCGCGGTCGAGAACCCCCACGTCCACATCCTCGGTCACCCGACCGCGCGCAGCATCGGCCGCCGCGCCCCCGTCGACGCCGACTGGGACGCCGTCTTCGCCGCCTGCGCGCGGGCCCGCACGATCCTGGAGATCGACGCGTTCCCCGACCGGCTGGACCTGCCCGCCGACCTCATCCGGCGTGCCCGGCGGCATGGCGTCAAGTTCGCCGTCGACAGCGACGCCCACGCCCCCGGCCACTTCGACAACCTCCCGTACGCCGTCGGCACCGCGCAGCGCGGCTGGCTCGCCCCCGAGGACGTCGTCAACACCTGGCCGCTCGACCGCCTGCGCGCCTACCTCCGAGGCGACTGACCGAGAGCGCACGCGGGGCGCGGCACCGGCGCCCCCCGATCGCGGTGACGAACGGCGGCACCTTCACGCCAGGTGAACGCGGAGTACACGCGGCCGACACCTTCCCTCAAGCCGGGGTGAACCCCGGTCCCCCTACGATCGGCCGGCGATGAGCGCGCCTGGAGCCACCGTTCAGGTGGCGTTGCGGCGACGCTCGGTCAACGCCTTCGGGGAGGCCACGGTTGAGTCTGCTGGGCTGGCCACTGCTCGTCCTGTCGATCGTGCTGGCCCTGGCCGCACCGGTCGGCTGCACGCTGCTGTGGGGACGCGTACGGGGCATGGCGGCCTGGCCGGCCAGGATCGTGCTGATCCTGCTCTGCCAGGTGACGGCCGTCCTCCTGGCGGGCATCGGCCTCAACGATCATTTTCAGTTCTTCGCCTCCTGGGACGACCTGATCGGCCAGAACGGCGCCGACGCGCCCATCCAGCAGCAGAACGGCGGACCCCCGCCCCTGGCCCGTGGCCTGTCCAAGCGGCTCCGCAACGACTTCCGGCCCGACCGCAAGGACCAGGCGTTGTCCGCCGAACTGGTCGGCGCCAGGTCCGGCATCCGGAGCAGGATCTGGGTGTGGCTGCCGCCGCAGTATCACCGGTACCCGCAGCAGCGATTCCCGGTCGTCGAGCTGTTCCCCGGCTTCCCCGGCATCCCGATCACCTGGTTCCACACGATGCAGGGGCCGAAGAGACTCCAGGAGGCGATGAAGAAGGGCGCCGCGCAGCCGTACATCCTCGTCGCGCCCACCATGACCGTCGTCCCCGGACACGACACCGAGTGCACCGACGTGCCGCGCGGCCCGAAGGTCGCCACGTGGCTGACCGACGACGTCCGGCGGATCGTCACCGAGAACTTCCGCGCCCTGCCCGGCCGCGACGCCTGGGGGACGATGGGCTACTCGACGGGCGGATACTGCGCCGCCAGGCTCGCCGCGGAACACCCCCGCCTGTTCCGGGCGGGGGTCAGCCTCTCCGGCTACTTCACCGCCTCCAACCCGGCCCTGGCCAGGCTGCCGGGCGCCGACCTCCCCACCGTGCTCCGGACCAGGCACCCGGCCGTGAACCTGCTGCTGACCGCCAGCAGGCAGGACCCGGGAACCACGGCGGCGGTGACCACCATGGCGCAGGCGGCACGCCCGCCCTCGACCGTCTACACGTACATCGTGCCGCGCGGCGGCCACAACACCGGCGTCTGGACGGCCATGCTCCCCAAGTGCTTCCAGTGGCTCACCACCCAGCTCACCCACGCCGCCTGAAGGCCCGGGGCGACCGGGGACCCGGGGAGGACCACCGGGGAGGCCGGACCTCGGTGAGCGGCCGGGTCAGCCGCCGAGGGAGGCGGCCGGGGCGGCGTCGAGCGTCGCCGCCGGAGGCGCGGCGGCCGGGGACGCCGGCATGACGCCGCGGTCGCGGAGGGCGAACAGGAGGCGTAGGGTCGCGATCCACACCAGGGCCGCGCCGAGCACGTGGGCGACGACGAGCGCGCCGGGGACGTTGGTGAAGTACTGCACGTAACCGATGACGCCCTGCGCGAGCTCGACGACCAGGAGCTCGAGCGCGCGCCGCTGTGCGGGCTTCGGGGCGTTGGTCAGCCGCAGCCCCAGGAGCAGCGCGAAGGTCAGCCCGACCGTCGCCCAGACGATGTCCGCGTGGAACTGGGCGACCTGCTCGATCTGGAAGTCGTAGCGGCGGGCCTTGGGATCGCCGGCGTGCGGGCCGGTGCCGGTCACCACGGTGCCCGCCACGAGGAGCAGGAAGACCACGCCGGTGAGCGCGCGGCCCAGCCAGACCAGCTCTTGGCGGACGACGGGCCGGGCGCGTTCGTCGCCCTCGCCCGCGCGCACCCACAGCACGACGGCCGCGGCCAGGATGGCCGGCGACAGCAGGAAGTGCACGGTCACCGAGACCGGGTGCAGGTCGGTCAGCACGACGATCCCGCCGACGATCGCCTGCGCCACCACGCTCAGCGGCTGGATCGCGGCCAGCCGCACCAGCCCCCGGCGCCGGGGGCGCAGCCGCAGCGCCGCGACGAACACCGCCACGCCGAGCGCCAGCACCAGGAAGGTCAGCAGCCGGTTGCCGAACTCGATCGCCATGTTGACGGCCGAGTGCTGCGGGGTGTGCGTCGGCACGAGGCTCGTGCCGGTGCACTTCGGCCACGTGGGGCAGCCGAGCCCCGAGCCGCTGACGCGCACGGCCGCGCCCGTCGCCATGATCAGGGCGTTGCCCGCGACGCTCGCGAGGGCGAGCCCGCGCAGGGCGGCGGGCGTCGGACGCCACACGAGGTCACGAAGCCGGATCAGCGGGTTGTCGGATCGCACGCCCTTCATCGTACGAGCGCCCGGCCATGCCCCGGATCCGGGTCCCGCCGTCACCTTCGGTCGACGAGCGAGGCGACGCCGAAGCCGAAGGGGAACGGCTCGTCGATCTTCAGCGCCGATCCTCGATCGGCCGAGCCGGTGACGTGATACCTTCCCTCATCGCCGAGCCTGCGGATGACGATGCACGGCTCCGGTTCCAGGTCGACGAGCCAGTACTGCGGAATCCCGGCTCGGGCGTACTCGAAGACCTTGTCCACCCGGTCGTGCTGCTCACTCCCGCTCCGTGGGGAGACGATCTCCACGACCAGCAGCACGTCCGCGGCGTCGTAGGCCCGAGCCCGGCGAGCGCGCGCCGCCCGCGCAGCCTCACCCCCGACGACCACGATGTCCGGCACACGGATCGACGGGCCGGTGTCGATGTCGAGCGGGCCTTTGATGTACACGTCGGCCGCCGCGCCGGCGGCGGCGTCCTCCAGCGCACGCTCCAGCTTCTTGGCCGCGTGATCATTAAAGGTGCTCGGCCAGGGGGCCACGATGATCCATCCGTTCACGAGCTCTCGACGTACGCCCTCGTCGGGCAGCGCGTCCAGGTCATCGATGGTGTACGGGCCGTACGGCCAGTCCGGAACGGCGATCATCTGAGTCCTCGGTAGAGACGTCGTGGCCATGGGCATGGCATGACCCCTCTTCAGGAGGTCAGGTCACCGGCCGAACGCCAGAGGACCACCGCAGGCACCGATAGTACACGAGTGATAGCGCTTCGTGATGATGGCAAGTGGTGGCCGAGGTGGTCAGGCTTCGGGGGCTTCGGGTGGGGTGTCCTGGAAGCGGGTGGCGCCGACGCAGGCGGCGATGACGCAGCCGATCGCCAGCCACTCCCGCCACACCAGCACCTCGCCGAGGAAGACGAGACCGGCCAGGGCGGCCACCGCGGGCTCGACGCTCATGAGGATGCCGAACACCCGGGCGGGCACGCGCCGCAGCGCCTCGAGCTCCAGGCTGTAGGGAATGACCGACGACAGCAGCCCGACGCCGAGCCCGATCAGCAGGATCTCCGGGTCGAGCAGCCGCGGACCGCCGGTGGCGATCCCGATGGGCATGACGGCGAGGGTGCCGACGACGCTCGCGATGGCCAGGCCGGTCGATCCGGAGAACCGCTTGCCCGTCGCGCCGCTCAGCAGGATGTACGCGGCCCACCCGACGGCCGCGAGCAGCCCGAACACCACGCCGGTCAGGGAGACGTCGCCGCCGCCGCGGGCGAGCATCGCCACCCCGCCCAGCGCCAGGACCGCCCACAGCAGGTCCAGCCGGCGCCGTGACGCGACGATCGAGACGGTGAGCGGCCCGAGGAACTCGATCGTCACCGCGACGCCGAGCGGGATCCGCGCCATCGCCTGGTAGAAGCTGAAGTTCATCCCGGCGAGGGTGAGGCCGAACAGCACGGCGACCGCGAGGTCGCGCCGGGAGTGCGAACGCCGGAGGTCGCGCAGCGCGGAGCGGGCCATCACCGAGAGCACGATGGCCGAGGTGGCCAGGCGCAGCATCACGATGGCGTCCGGTGAGATGCGGTCGAAGAGGTTCTTGGCGAGACCGGCGCCGACCTGCACCGAGACGATACCGAGCAGGATCAGGGCGGGCGGCGGGATCGAGCCGAAGGACAGCCGGAGACCCGTGGATCGGGGCGGGAGCGACCCGGCCCCCTCATATGAGCCGGGGGCGTCGGCGAGCGCCATGCGTCACTCCCAGGAGAAGAATCGCGCGGCGAGAGCGAGGCCGAGGACCGCCCACACGGCGAGGATCACCAGGTCGCGAGCGGGGAACCCGGCACCGTGCTGCAGTACCTGGCGCAGCCCGTCGGCGAGCGCGGAGATCGGTAGCAGTTCGAGCACCGACCGTACGCCCCCGGAGAACTTTGTCAACGGGAATATGACGCCGCCGAGGGCCAGCAGGAGGATGTAGACGAGGTTCGCGGCCGCCAGGGTCGCCTCGGCGCGGAGGGTGCCCGCCATCAGCAGGCCGAACCCGCTGAACGCCGCGGTGCCCAGGAGCAGCAGCAGGATCACGGTGCCCGGGTTCCCGTGCGGGCTCCAGCCGAGCGCGGCGGCCACCACGCAGATGACCAGCGCCTGCAGGACCTCGACGGCCAGCACGGTCAGCGTCTTGGCGATGATCAGCCCGGATCGGGGGAGCGGCGTGGCGCCGAGCCGCTTGAGCACGCCGTACCGTCGTTCGAAGCCGGTGCCGATCGCCTGGCCGGTGAACGCGGTGGACATCACCGCCAGGGCCAGCACGCCCGGCGTCAGGAAGTCGACGCGCCGGCCCGCGCCCAGGTCGAGCAGCGGCGCGCTGCTGAACAACAGCAGCAGGGCGACGGGGATGATCAGGATCAGGAGCAGTTGCTCGCCGTTGCGCAGCAGCGTGCGCAGTTCGTACGCCGTCTGCGCCCGGATCATGCGGGACCGCGGCGCCGCACCGGGGGAGGGGCTGAACGTCAGGTCCGTCACGAGCGGAGCTCCCGTCCGGTCAGTTCGAGGAACACGTCTTCGAGGGTCCGGCGCTCGATCCGCAGGTCCTCGGTCATGACGCCGTTGGAGGCGCACCAGGCGGTCACGGTGGCGAGCAGCTCGGGGACGAGGTCGCCCTCGATGACGTAGTGGCCGGCGGGGGACTCCTTGGCGATCGTCGCGGGCGGCAGCGCGGACAGCAGTTCGTCCAGGCCGAGCCCGGGACGGGCACGGAAGCGCAGCTGCCGCTCGGCGCCGGTCAGCGAGGACGGCGGGCCCGAGGCGATGACGCTGCCGTGGTCGACGATGACGACCTCGTCGGCGAGCCGTTCCGCCTCGTCCATGTGGTGCGTGGTCAGGATGACGGCGACGCCTGCGGCCTTCAGGTCCTCGACGAGCTCCCAGGTGGCGTGGCGGGCCTGCGGATCGAGGCCCGCGGTGGGCTCGTCGAGGAACACGAGCTCGGGGCGGCCGACGACCGCGGCGGCGAGCGCCAGCCGCTGCTGCTGACCGCCGGACAGGCGGCGGTAGGAGGTCCGGGCCGAGGCGGTCAGCCCGAGACGCTCGAGCAGCGCGGCGGGGTCGAGGGGGGTGGCGTAGAAGCTCGCGATGAGGCGCAGGAACTCTCCGGCGCGGGCGTGGGTCGGCACGCCCCCGGACTGCAGCATGACGCCGATGCGCGTCCTGAGCTCCGGATCATGGGGGTCACGGCCGAGGACGCGCACGCTGCCGGCGTCGGCGCGGCGGTAGCCCTCGCAGATCTCGACGGTGGTCGTCTTGCCCGCTCCGTTGGGGCCGAGCAGGGCCGTCACCTCGCCGGATCGGGCCTCGAAGGACAGGCCGTCGGCCGCAGCGGTCATGCCATAGCGTTTGACCAGGCCATTGACTGCGACCGCGAGGGGCTCCATGGACCTGAGTCTAGGAGGGCGTGCTCGGAGGCGAGGTGGCCACCCCTGACATTGATCTGAATATTGATTCATTCAAGCGCATGGCGATACAGTCCTGTCATGTCTCTTGGAGGTCACATGCTGCGCGGCCGTAGCTTCCTGAAGGAGCTCGACTTCACCGCCGAGGAGTTCCGTTCGCTCATCGACCTGGCGGGCGAGCTGAAGACGGCACGCCGGGCGGGCGCCGAGCGCCCCCGCCTGACCGGCCGCGCCATCGCGCTGATCTTCGAGAAGACGTCCACGCGCACGCGGAGCGCGTTCGAGGTGGCGGCGTACGACCAGGGCGCGCACGTCACCTACCTCGACCCGGCGGGCTCGCAGATCGGGCACAAGGAGTCGGTGAAGGACACCGCGCGGGTGCTGGGCCGGATGTTCCACGGCATCCAGTACCGCGGCCGGCGCCAGGACGACGTCGAGACCCTCGCCGCGTACGCCGGAGTCCCGGTGTGGAACGGCCTCACCGACGAGTGGCACCCCACGCAGAGCCTCTGCGACGCGTTCACCATGGCCGAGCACGCGGCCCGGCCGCTCGAGGAGATCGCGTTCGCCTACCTCGGCGACGCGCGCAACAACATGGGCAACTCCCTCCTCGTCATGGGCGCGCTGCTGGGCATGGACGTCCGCCTCGTCGCCCCTGAGGGCCTGCTGCCGTCCGCGGAGGTCCAGGCCGCCGCCCGCGACCTGGCCGAGCGCAGCGGGGCGCGGATCACGCTGACGGACGACGTCGCGGCGGGCGTGCGCGGCGCCGACTTCGTCCACACGGACGTGTGGGTGTCGATGGGCGAGCCCAAGGAGGTCTGGGCCGAGCGGATCGAGCTCCTCGCGCCGTACCAGGTCAACGCCAAGGTCCTCGAGGCGACGGGGAACCCGTCGGTGCGGTTCATGCACTGCCTGCCGGCCTTCCACGACCGGGCGACGACGGTCGGTGAGGAGATCCACGCGCAGTTCGGCCTGGACGGGCTGGAGGTCACCGACGAGGTCTTCGAGTCGGAGGCCTCGATCGTCTTCGACCAGGCCGAGAACCGCCTGCACACCATCAAGGCCGTCCTCGTGGCCACCCTCGCCGGCGAGGACTGACCGGGGGGACGCTTTCCGGACCTCCGTGACGGTCCGGGGACGCTTTGGCGCTCGTCGAAACGATCGCGGGCGAGCATCGGGGCATGGTCACGCTGAGATCCGACTCCGACATCCGGCCGCGTACCGGAGCGCTGCCGCTGGTCGCCATCTGCCTCGGCTACTTCCTGGTGATCATCGACGCCACCGCCGTGAACCTGTCGCTGCCCGCGCTGGGCCGTGACCTCGGTGGCGGGATGGGCGTCCTCCAGTGGGTGGTCGACGGCTACACGCTCACGTTCGCGACCCTGCTGCTGTCCGCCGGCGCGCTCGGCGACCGGGTGGGGCCGCACCGGGTGTTCTGCGCCGGCCTGTCGCTCTTCACCGTCGCCTCGGCGGCGTGCGGGCTGGCACCGGACGCGGGCGCGCTGGTCGCGGCCCGGCTGGTCCAGGGCGCCGCGGCCGCCGTGCTTGTCCCGTCCTCGCTGGCGCTGCTGCAGGCGGCGCACCCCGATGCCCGCGCGCGGGCCCGCGCCGTCGGGGTGTGGGGCGGGGTGGCCGGAGTCGCGGCCGCCTCGGGCCCGGTGCTCGGCGGGGTGCTGACCGACGCGGCGAGCTGGCGCCTGGTCTTCTTCATCAACGTGCCGATCGGCCTGGCCGGTCTGCTGTTCACCGTCCGGCACGTCGTACGGCCCGAGGGGCACGGGCGGCGCGGGCTCGACCTCGGGGCGCAGCTCGCGGTGGTCGGCGCGCTCGGCCTGCTGACGTTCGCGCTGATCGAGGCGCGGACCCGCGGCTGGGTCTCGCCCGTCGTGCTCGGCGGCCTCGCGGTCGCGGCCCTGTCCGCCGCCGCGTTCGTGGCGGCGGAGCGGCGGGCGGCGAACCCGATGCTGCCCCTCGGTCTCTTCCGCGGCGCGGCGTTCTCCGGCGGTAACGCGGTCGGGTTGCTGATCAACCTCGGCTTCTACGGGCAGTTGTTCGTGCTCAGCCTGTTCTTCCAGGACGTACGCCGGATGAGCCCCACCCTCGCCGGGCTGGCGCTGGTGCCCGAGGGGATCCTGGTCTCGCTGGCGTCGTACCTGTCCGGGCGGATGACGGGCCGGTCCGGCACCCGGACGACCATGCTGATCGGCCTGGTCACGGGGGCGGCCGGGCTCTTCGCGCTGACGGCCGTCGGCCCGGGTACCCCGTATCCGCTGCTCATGGTCCCGCTGATGGCGGCGGGCTTCGGGATGGCCTTCACGATGCCCGCCGCGACGACCACCGTCATCGAGGCCGCCCCGCCGGAACGGGCGGGCGTGGCCTCCGGCGCGGTCAACACGGCCCGGCAGATGGGGAGCACGATCGGCGTGGCGCTGCTCGGCACGCTGGGGGCCGGCGGTCACCTGGCCGCGCCGATGGCGGGCGCGGGCGCGGCGTTCCTGACCGGCGCCCTCGTGGTGGCGGCCATGGTGCGAGGCGGGGGTGCGGGGCCGGCGTAGGGCGCCGTCCACGGGCATCGTCCACGGGCGTCGTCCACGGGCGTCGTCCACGCAGGTGAGGCAAGGCTCACCTAAGTGAGCCAGATTACCGAGGACGGTTTGTGTCGGGGGAAGGAATTAGGCCACACTGATGTTGTGAAAAACGTGACCGAGACGACGAGCGACGACCTGGCGGCCGCCGGCGTGCCCGCGCTCGGTCCAAATCACGCCGAGCGCACGACCCGCGCTCGAGTGGCACGGCTGATTCTTGAACATGGTCCCATCAGCGCCTCGGCGCTCGGACAGCGGCTCGGGCTCACGCCCGCGGCCGTGCGCCGCCACCTCGAGACCCTCCTCGCCGAGGAGATGATCGAGGAGCGGCGGAGCCGTCCGCAGTCGAGGCGCGGGCGCGGCCGCCCGGCGAAGCTGTTCGCCATCACCGACGCCGGGCGCAGCGCCTTCGTGCACGCCTACGACGATCTGGCGGCCAACGCCCTGCGGTTCCTGGCCGACAAGCTCGGCGAGGAGGCCGTCGTGGAGTTCGCCCTGCGGCAGGTGGGCGACCTGGAGGCGCGCTACGGCGCGTCCATCCGGGTCGTGCCGCCGCAGCAGCGGGTCCGCGCCCTGGCGGAGGCGCTGTCCGCGGACGGCTACGCCGCCTCGGCCAGCACGGCGCCGGCGGGCGGGCAGCAGCTCTGCCAGCACCACTGCCCGGTCGCGCACGTCGCGGCACGGTTCCCGCAGTTGTGCGAGGCGGAGACGGCGGCGTTCGGGCGGCTGCTCGGCGTCCCCGTGCAACGGCTGGCCACGATCGCGCACGGCGATGGAATATGTACGACCCACGTGACGTCACGTGAACTGACCGAAAAACCCGATAAGACCGTCAAGTTCGACAAGCAGGAGTCCGGAGGCACCTCCGTATGACCACGGCAGCCCACCCCGAGCTCGAGGGGCTCGGCAAGTACAAGTTCGGCTGGGCCGACCCCGACGTGGCCGGCGCCTCGGCCCGTCGCGGGCTGTCCGAAGAGGTCGTCCGCGACATCTCGGGGAAGAAGAACGAGCCCGATTGGATGCTCGACCTTCGCCTGAAGGGCCTGCGCCTGTTCGGCAAGAAGCCGATGCCGACGTGGGGCGCCGACCTCTCCGACATCGACTTCGACAACATCAAGTACTTCGTCCGGTCGACGGAGAAGCAGGCCGCGTCGTGGGACGAGCTCCCGGCCGACATCAAGAACACCTATGACAAGCTCGGCATCCCCGAGGCGGAGAAGCAGCGCCTCATCGCCGGCGTCGCGGCCCAGTACGAGTCCGAGGTCGTGTACCACCAGATTCGCGAGGACCTGGAGAAGCAGGGCGTCATCTTCCTCGACACCGACACCGGCCTCAAGGAGTACCCGGAGATCTTCCAGGAGTACTTCGGCTCGGTGATCCCGGTCGGCGACAACAAGTTCGCCGCGCTGAACTCCGCCGTGTGGTCGGGCGGGTCCTTCATCTACGTGCCGCCGGGCGTGCACGTCGAGATCCCGCTGCAGGCCTACTTCCGGATCAACACCGAGAACATGGGCCAGTTCGAGCGGACGCTGATCATCGTCGACGAGGGCGCGTACGTCCACTACGTCGAGGGCTGCACCGCGCCGATCTACAAGTCCGACTCGCTCCACTCCGCGGTCGTCGAGATCGTCGTGAAGAAGAACGCGCGCTGCCGCTACACGACCATCCAGAACTGGTCGAACAACGTCTACAACCTCGTCACCAAGCGCGCCGTCTGCTATGAGGGCGGCACGATGGAGTGGATCGACGGCAACATCGGCTCCAAGGTGACGATGAAGTACCCGGCGGTCTACCTCATGGGCGAGCACGCCAAGGGTGAGACGCTGTCCATCGCCTTCGCCGGTGAGGGCCAGCACCAGGACGCCGGCGCCAAGATGGTGCACGCCGCGCCGAACACCTCCTCGACCATCATCTCCAAGTCCGTGGCGCGCGGCGGCGGCCGTACGAGCTACCGCGGCCTGGTCCAGGTGCAGGAGGGCGCCGAGCACTCCAAGTCGACCGTCAAGTGCGACGCGCTGCTGGTCGACCAGATCAGCCGCTCCGACACCTACCCCTACGTCGACGTCCGCGAGGACGACGTCGAGATGGGCCACGAGGCCACCGTCTCGAAGGTCTCGGAGAACCAGCTGTTCTACCTCATGAGCCGTGGCCTCACCGAGGACGAGGCGATGGCGATGATCGTGCGCGGGTTCGTCGAGCCGATCGCGCGCGAGCTGCCGATGGAGTACGCGCTCGAGCTCAACCGCCTGATCGAGCTGCAGATGGAAGGAGCGGTGGGCTGATGGGCATCGAGACCAAGCAGCTGACCACGCTCCACGAGCACGCCTCGTACGACGTCGCCGACTTCCCGGTGCCGACCGGCCGCGAGGAGGAGTGGCGGTTCACCCCGCTGCGCCGCCTGCGCGACCTGCACAAGGGCGCGGCGGCCGACGGCAAGGTGATCGTGGACGTGGCCGCGGCGCCCGAGGTCACCGTGGAGACGGTGGGCCGCGACGACGAGCGGATCGGCAAGGCGTACGTCCCCGCCGACCGCGTCAGCGCGCAGGCGTACGCCTCGTACGCCCACGCGACCGTCGTGACCGTGCGCAAGGAGGTCGTGGCCACCGAGCCGACCGTCCTCACACTGCGCGGCGAGGGTGGCGTCGCGTACGGCCACACCACCATCATCCTCGAGCCGTTCGCACAGGCCACGGTCGTGCTGGACCACATCGGCTCGGCCGCCTACGCCGACAACGTCGAGTTCGTCGTCGGCGACGGCGCCGCGCTCACGGTGTTCAGCCTGCAGAACTGGGCCTCCGACGCCGTTCACCTGTCGCACCAGCACGCGAAGCTGGGCCGGGACGCGCGGTTCAAGAGCTTCACCGTCAGCCTGGGCGGCGACGTGGTGCGCGTCGCCCCCTCCGTCGCGTACGACGCGCCGGGCGGCGACGCGGAGCTGTACGGCGTCTACTTCGCCGACGGCGGCCAGCACCTGGAGCACCGCCTGCTCGTCGACCACACCCAGCCGAACTGCCGCAGCCGCGTCGACTACCGCGGCGCGCTGCAGGACGAGGACGCGCACGCCGTCTGGATCGGCGACGTGATCATCCGGGCCGAGGCCGAGGGCACCGACACGTACGAGCTGAACCGCAACCTCGTGCTCACCGACGGCACGCGGGTCGACTCGGTGCCGAACCTCGAGATCCTCACCGGCGAGGTCGCCGGTGCGGGGCACGCCTCGGCGTCCGGCCGCCTCGACGACCAGCACCTGTTCTACCTCCAGGCACGGGGCATCCCGTACGACACCGCCCGGCGGATGGTCGTGCGCGGCTTCCTGGGACAGCTCATCGACAGGATCGACCTGCCGGAGCTGAAGGAGCGGGTCATGGCCGCCATCGACGAGGAGATCGACCGATGAGCTTCACCCGCGCCTGCGGCCTGTCCGAGCTGCCCGCCGAGGGCGCCCTCGCCGTCGAGATCGACGGCACCCCGGTGGCGGTCGTCCGCGTCGACGGCGAGGTCTACGCGCTGCGCGACGTCTGCTCGCACGCCGAGGTGGCCCTCAGCGAGGGCGAGGTCTACAACAACACCATCGAGTGCTGGCTGCACGGCTCGTGCTTCGACGTGCGCACCGGTAAGCCCACCAACCCGCCGGCCACGCAGCCGGTCCCCACGTACCCAGTGAAGATCGAGGGCGACGACGTGTACGTGTCGCTCAAGGAGTCCTGAAACCACCATGGCCACGCTTGAGATCCGCGACCTGCACGTCTCCGTCGAGGACAAGGAGATCCTCCGGGGCGTCGACCTGACCGTGAAGGCGGGCGAGACCCACGCCATCATGGGGCCGAACGGCTCCGGCAAGTCCACCCTCGCCTACGCCATCGCCGGTCACCCGAAGTACACCGTCACGAGCGGCGAGGTCCTCCTGGACGGCGAGAGCGTCCTGGACATGGCCGTCGACGAGCGGGCCCGCGCCGGCCTGTTCCTCGCCATGCAGTACCCCGTCGAGGTGCCGGGCGTGTCGGTGTCGAACTTCCTGCGCACGGCGGTCACCGCGGTGCGCGGCGAGGCGCCGAAGCTGCGGGAGTTCTCCAAGGAGATGCGCTCGGCCATGGCCGAGCTGCAGATCGACCCGGCGTTCGCCCAGCGCAACCTGAACGAGGGCTTCTCCGGCGGTGAGAAGAAGCGCCACGAGATCCTCCAGCTCGAGATGCTCAAGCCGAAGGTCGCGGTGCTCGACGAGACCGACTCCGGCCTCGACATCGACGCGCTGAAGATCGTCTCCGAGGGCGTGAACCGGTTCCGCTCCGGCGGCGAGACCGGCGTGCTGCTGATCACGCACTACACCCGCATCCTCCGCTACGTGAAGCCGGACTTCGTGCACGTCTTCGCGGCCGGCCGCGTCGTCGAGGAGGGCGGCCCGGAGCTGGCCGAGCTGCTGGAGAACGAAGGCTACGAGCGGTTCACGAAGGCAGGCGCTTCCGCGTGAGCATCGACGTCGAGCGGATCCGGGCGGACTTCCCGATCCTGACCAGGACCGTCCGTGACGGGCGGCCCCTGGTCTACCTCGACAGCGCGAACACCTCGCAGAAGCCCCGCCAGGTGATCGACGCGATCGAGGACTACTACGCCCGGCACAACGCCAACATCCACCGGGCGACGCACCAGCTCGGCGAAGAGGCGACCGAGGCGTACGAAGGCGCCCGGATCAAGGTCGCGAACTTCATCGGCGCGGGCAGCGAGTCCGAGGTGGTGTTCACCAAGAACATCTCCGAGGGCATCAACCTCGTCGCCTACGCCATGGGCAACGCGGCGACGGCCGGGCCGGAGGCCGAGCGGTTCCGCGTCGGCCCCGGTGACGAGATCGTCATCACCGAGATGGAGCACCACTCCAACATCGTGCCGTGGCAGCTGCTCGCCCAGCGCACCGGCGCGACGCTCCGCTGGTTCCGGGTGACCGACGACGGCCGCCTCGACCTGAGCGACATCGACGAGCTCATCAACGAGCGTACGAAGATCGTCGCGGTCGCGCACCAGTCGAACGTCCTCGGCACCATCAACCCGATCCGCCTCATCGCGGACCGGGCGCACGCGGTCGGCGCGCTCGTGCTCGCCGACGGCGCGCAGGCCGTGCCGCACATGCGGGTGAACGTCCAGGAGCTCGGCGTCGACTTCTACGGGTTCACGGCGCACAAGCTGTGCGGCCCGACCGGCATCGGGGTGCTGTGGGGCCGCCTCGAGCTGCTCGAGACGCTGCCGCCGTTCCTCGGCGGCGGCGAGATGATCGAGACGGTCGCGATGGAGGGCTCGACGTTCGCGCCGCCGCCGCACAAGTTCGAGGCCGGCACGATGCCGATCGCCGAGGCCGCCGGGCTCGGCGCCGCGATCGACTACCTCACCGCCGTGGGCATCGACGACATCGCGGACCAGCAACACGAACTGCTGGCGTACGCCCTCAAGTCGCTCACCGCGGTCGAGGGCGTGCGGATCCTCGGGCCCACCGAGGCCGAGGACCGCGGCACCGCGATCTCCTTCACCCTGGAGGGACCGGACGGCCGCGAGATCCACCCGCACGACGTCAGCCAGGTGCTGGACGCCCACGGCATCGCCGTACGCGCCGGTCACCACTGCGCGCGCCCGCTGCACCGGCGCTTCGGGGTGACCGCGAGCACCCGCGCGTCGCTGTACTTCTACAACACCCCGGCCGACGTCGACGCGCTCGTCGAGGGCCTGCGGGAGACGCAGAAATTCTTCGGCAGCGCCTGACGTTGCACCCCCCATCGGCCGCTGTGGAGAAGGGAAGCAGATGCAGCTCGAGTCGATGTACCAGGACATCATCCTGGACCACTACCGGAATCCCCATCACAAGGGCCTCCGGGAGCCGTACGACGCCGAGGTGCACCATGTGAACCCGACCTGCGGTGACGAGGTGACCCTGCGCGTCCGCCTCGACGGCGACGAGGTCGCCGACGTGTCCTACGACGCGATGGGGTGTTCGATCAGCCAGGCCAGCGCCTCGGTGATGACCGACCTCGTCATCGGCAGGCCGGTGAAGGACGCGATGGTGACCGGCGACGAGTTCCTCAAGCTGATGCAGTCGCGCGGGCAGGTCGAGCCCGACGAGGACATCCTCGAGGACGCCGTCGCCTTCACCGGGGTGTCGAAGTACCCCGCCCGTATCAAGTGCGCCCTGCTCGCCTGGATGGCGTGGAAGGACGCGACCGCGAAAGCCATGGAAGGCAGCGACTCATGAGCGACACGAAGGTCGCCGAGGACGACGTCCTCGAGGCGATGAGGGACGTCGTCGACCCCGAACTCGGGATCAACGTGGTCGACCTGGGACTGGTCTACGGCGTCAACATCGACGACGGCAACGTCGTCACCCTCGACATGACGCTCACCAGTGCGGCCTGCCCGCTCACCGACGTGATCGAGGACCAGACGGCGAGCGCCCTGGAGGGCCTGGTCGAGAAGGTCACGATCAACTGGGTGTGGCTGCCGCCGTGGGGCCCGGACAAGATCACCGAGGACGGCCGCGAGCAGCTGCGCGCCCTCGGCTTCAACGTCTGAGCCCGTTCGGTCCCCGCCGTCAGTCCAGCCCGGCGTGCCGGCGCCAGCCCGCCGGCTGCTGGGAGTTGGCGATCCACTGGTCGGTGTAGCGCAGCACCGCGGTCAGCGCGTCGAGCGCACCGGCGGGTCCGCCGGTGCGCCACGAGGTCTCCACGATCGTGTGATGACCGGGGTGCGGGATCTCGCAGCGGCAGGCGATGGTCAGGCTGGCTCCGAGCCGGCAGTGGTCCGGGTAGAAGTCGACCGACTCCATCCGGATCGCCACCTCGAGCCAGTCGTCCCCGGCCTCGTACGTGTGACAGTCATAGATGCGGCGGGCGGGCGGATGCCACATCCACTGCCCGGGCCGTGGCCCGCCCGCCCGGCCCACGGCCGACGGCGCCGGATGGCGGGCCTGCCACTGGCCGGTCAGGGTGAGGAAACGGGCGCGGACCTCCGCGCCGTCCCACGCCGGCCCGAAGATCGCGGCGAGCGGGAGCGCCCTGGGCCATATCCACACCGCGACGGCGTGATCGTCGGGCGGATTTCTCACCGTGCGATCATCTCGCGACGGTACGGTTCGGCGCACGCTCAGAGGCGATTGAGACGACCTCGTGACGGTGCCCGGTCAGCTAGAGGAGATGACAGCGTGGAGACCTTCACGAACTGGCGGACCTGGGAGCAGGCCCGCGCCGCCCTGGCGGCGCATCCCGTCGACGTGGCGGCCCTGGACCGCGCGGCCGAGGCCGCGCTGCGCTGGCACGGCGAGCAGCGGCGGCCCACCGGCGCGCCGTACGCCGAGCACCTGTTCGAGGCCCTCGAGGTCCTGGTCCGCGGCGCCGGCGTCACCGACACGGACGTGCTCGTGACGGCCCTGCTGCACGATACGGTCGAGGACACCGGAGCGACGCTCGCCGACGTCGAGGCCGCGTTCGGCCCGGAGGTCGGGGAGCTGGTGGACTGGGTCACCAAGCCGCCGGTGGAGGGCAAGGCCGCCAAGCGCGCCGCGAAGGTCTCCTACCTGCGGCGCCTGCGCGACGCGCCCCGTGAGGCGATCCTCGTGAAGCTCGCCGACCGGGTCAGCAACGTCCAGACGCTGGACCGCATGCCGCCGGACTTCCAGCGCCGCTACCACGCCGAGACGGTCACCTACATCGTGCCGCTGGCCGCGACAGAGCCCTGGTTCGCCGGCTGGTTCGCCGCCTGGCAGGAGCGCTTCGCCCACCTGCGCTGACCGTCGTGCGAGATGATCGTCCGATGGGACGCCAGTGGACGATCGAGGAGAGCGTCGTCATCGACGCGGAGCCGGAGCGCGTGTACGCGGCGGTCGCCGACCCGCGCCGGATGGGGGAGTGGAGCCCGGAGGTCTTCGCGGTCCGGGTGCGCGGCCGCCGGGTGGTCCCCGGCCTGGCCTTCGTCGGGTTCAACCGGGTCGGCGCCCGCGTGTGGTTCACGAACTGCCGGGTCACCGAGGCCGTGCCGGGCAGGGCGTTCGCGTTCCGGGTGACGACCTTCGGCATACCGGTCGCCGTGTGGGGTTACCGGGTCGAACCGGCCGGGGACGGCTCGACCCGGTTGACCGAGCGCTGGGAGGACCTGCGGCGGGCGGGCCGGGGCGCGGCGTTCGCCTCGCTCCTCGGCAGGGTCTTCACCGGCGTCCCCGCCGACGGGCGCGCCGAGGTGAACCGGCAGGGCATGCGCACGACCCTCGCCCGCATCAAGGCCGCTCTGGAGGTCTCATGACCGGTGGACCTGGAACGCCGCGAAGCTCTGCGCGACGGGCATCAGCTCGATGACGTTGATGTTGACGTGGGCCGGCAGTGACGACGCCCATGACACCGCCTCGGCGATGTCGGCGGGGCCGAGCGGCCGCATCCCCGCGTAGACGGCGCCGGCCTTCTCCCGATCCCCGCCGAAGCGTACGGCGGAGAACTCGGTGCCGCCGCACATGCCGGGTTCGACACAGGTGACGCGGACGCCCGTGCCGTGCAGGTCGCTGCGCAGGTTCTGGCTGAACTGGTGGACGAATGCCTTGGTCGCGCCGTAGACATTGCCTCCGGGATAGGGGTAGGTCCCGGCGACCGAGCCCACGTTGATCACGTGACCCCGGCCGCGCGCCACCATGCCGGGCAGGATCGCGCGCGTGCAGTACATGAGGCCCCTGCAGTTGGTGTCGAGCATCTGGTCCCAGTCGTCCAGGTCGGCGTCCTGCGCGGGCTCGAGGCCCTTGGCGAGGCCGGCGTTGTTGACCAGGAGGTCGATGTCCGCGAACCGCGCCGGGAGACCGGCGATCGCGTCCTCGACGGCCGCTCGGTCCCGGACGTCCAGCTCGAGCGGGTGCACCAGGCCGGGATGGTCGGCCGCCACGTCGGCGAGCAGGCCCGCCCTCCGAGCCGACGCGACGACGCGGGTGCCGCCGGCGGCGAGGCGGCGGGTGATCGCGGCACCGAACCCGGTGCTCGCGCCGGTGACGAACGCGGTCGTGACCATCGGGCTCATCGCTCCCCGGGAATCGCGTCGAGGAACGTGCTCAGCGCCTCGTTGAACACGGCGGGCCGTTCGAGGTTGGGCATGTGCGCGGCGCCCTCGACCACCACGAGCGTGGAACCGGGGATGAGCTCGTGCATGAGCCGCGCGTCGGCGATCGGGGTGAACTCGTCCTCGTCGCCGACGACGATGAGCGCGGGCACGCGGACGCGTGCCAGTGACGCGACGTAGTCGGGGCGCTCGGCGCGGCCGAGCTGCGCGGCGGCGGCCCCGTCCGGAGGGGTCCCGCGCATCATCCCGAGGACGTGCTCGGCCACCGCGGGATACCGCCGGAGGTTGGCCGGCGCGACCATCTTGGGCAGGACCTCCTTCGCGTAGCCGTCCATGCCCTCCCGGAGCAGCCGGTCGGCCATCGCCTCCCGCGCCCGCCTGCTCTCCTCGGTCTCCGCCTGGGGAGTCGTGTCGGCGAGCACGAGGCCGCGCAGCCGGTCGGGGAACAGACGGTGGAACTCCATCACGATCTGGCCGCCCATGGACAGCCCGCCGAGCACGATCTCATCCACGCCGAGACGGTCGAGGAGATCGGCGATGTCCTGAGCGAAGACCTGGAGCGGCGTCCTGCCCGGGACGACCGTGCTCCGGCCGTAGCCGCGCAGGTCCGAGGCGATCACTCGCCGCCCGGTCCGGCCGACGTGCTCCACCTGAGGCGCCCACATCGAGCGGTCGAAGGGGTGGCCGTGCACGAGCACCAGGGGCGGCCCGGTGCCGTCGGGACGGTGATCGTCGTACGCGATGGTGACCGGACCATTGGTGAATGTGCCCACGTCGGAGCTCTCCTTCACGTGCGGGGCTTGACGGCTCGATGCTATGAGGAGCAATATCTCGGAGCAATAGAGAGAATTGCTCTCGGAGCAAAGTCGTGAGCGGGGACGTGATGGACGACTACCGGCGGCTCGCCGACGCGGTGGCGGCACAGATCGCCTCCGGGCGGCTCCGGCCCGGCGACCGGCTCCCGCCGCAGCGGCAGTTCGCCCGCCGGCATCGCATCGCCGGTTCCACGGCGGCACGGGTCTACGGGGAGCTGATCCGCCGCGGCCTCGCGGTCGGGGAGGTGGGGCGCGGCACGTTCATCCGTGCCGCGGCGCCGCCGAGCGAGCCCGCCCTCGCCGAGCCGGCCCGGGCACGGGTGGATCTGGAGCTGAACTTCTCCGTGCCGCCCGAGCAGCCGGCGCTCCTCGCGCAGAGCCTGGACGGGATGTTGCGCCCCGACGTGCTGGCGGGCGCGCTGGCCCCCATGGGGGCGGCCGGCACGTCCGCCATGCGCGAGGCGGCGGCCGCGATGCTGTCCCGTCCGGGCTGGTCGCCCGACCCGGGACACCTGCGGCTCGCGGGCAACGGGCGGCAGGCGATCGCCGCCGCGCTCGCGGCCCTGGCTCCGGCCGGTGACCGCGTCGGCGTCGAAGAGCTGACCTACCCGCTGGTCAAGGGCATCGCCGCCCGCCTCGGCATCAGGCTGGTCCCGCTCGCGATGGACGAGTGCGGCGTGCTGCCGGAGGCCATCCGGTCGGCCGGGCCGCTGCGGGCCGTCTACCTCCAGCCGACGCTGCACAACCCGCTCGGCGTCACCATGCCCGAACGCCGGCGCTCCGAGATCGCGGACGCTCTGCGGGACCTCGGGATCTACGCGGTGGAGGACGGCATCTACACGTTCCTCCGCGACGACGGGCCCGCGCCGCTGGCCGCGTTCGCGCCGGACCACGTCATCGTCGTCGACAGCCTGTCCAAGCGGGTGGCCCCGGGCCTGACCGTCGGGTTCGCGGTGACACCGGAGGTGATCGGCGACCGGGTCGCCTCGGCGCTGCGCTCAGGCGGCTGGACCGCGCCGCGGTTCGCCGTCGAGGCCGCGACGCGGTGGCTCACCGACGGCACGGTCACGGCCCTCCAGGAGCTGAAACGCCGCGATGCGGTGGCCCGCCAGCGCCTCGTACGCGAGCATCTCGCCGAGTTCGCCGTCGACGCCGATCCGCGGGCATTCCACTGCTGGTGGCGGCTGCCGGAACCCTGGCGGGCCGACACGTTCGTCGCGGCCGCCGCTCGCCGTGGCATCGCGGTCACCCCCGGCGCGGCCTTCACCGTGGTCACCGCTCAGGCGCCCAACGCCGTACGGCTCGCCCTGTCGGCACCGCCGATCGGCACTCTCGCCGCGGCCCTGGAGACCCTGGCGGCGCTGGCCGGGAGCGCTCCCGACGATGCCGAGATCGAGTAGAGCCTGGGGCCTTCAGGGGCTGAGTGCCTTCAGGGCGGAGCGCCTCCGGACCGAGAGCCTTCAGGGCAGGGAGCGGCCGGGCCCCGAGCGGCCGGTCCCAGAGCCTTCGGGCCCGGATGATGTGCCGGGCCGGCGGCCCCGTCCGGCCCGCCGGACGCGGCCGCGTGGCCGGGCCTCAGTGGTCGAGGGCGGACAGGCTGCGGATGAGGTCGCCGACCCGGGCGACGCCCAGGCAGCGGCCGAGCTCGTCGGTCACCACGAGATCGTCGTAGACACGCTCGGCGTCATCTCCCGCCGCGCGGAGGGCCGCGATCGCGGGCACCGTCCGGGGCACGGAGCGGGGCGGGTCGGCCAGCCGGGCGGCGGGTTTCTGCGCGTGCAGGGCATGGCCGTACGCGCCGGCCAGGCGGAGCAGGAAACGCGTGCGGTCGACCGTGTGCCGTGGGCGTTCGGTCCGGTCGACGAGGACGACGCTGCTGGTGGCCGGCTGCGCGTTGAACACCGAGAGCACCTCCTCGGCGGTGGCCGTGTCGGGCATCACCGTGGCCGGCATCATGAACTCCGTGACGCGCGGGCCGAGCCGGTCGCGCTCCAGGCCGCGGGAGCCCACCGGGACGGTCACCGGCATGCCGGGCCGCCAGTCCCGGGGTGCCAGCAGCGGTCCCTGCGCCAGCCGCACGCCGCGTCCCCGCAGGTGCGTGAGCTGGTCGTCGGAGACGACGCCCGGCGCGAGCACGTGCCCGCCGATGCGGCGGCCCAGCGCCACGAACGCCTCCGCGACCGCCGAGCGCCGGGGGTCGGCCGCGGACCGCCGGGTCACCGCGGGGTCCAGGACCAGCACCGTCGGGGCCATGTCGGCGACGAACCGGGTCGGCAGGTCGCCCGCCTCCAGGGCGAGGAGGTAGCCGGCCGAGCGAAGTCCGCCGAGCCGCGCGGCGGCCTCGTCCAGCGACATCCCGGCGGAGTCGCCCGTCACCGAGACGATGACGCCGCCGGGACGGCGGCCCAGGCCGGCGAGCGTCCGGTGGAGGCGTTCCATCGGCCGGTCGTAGGCGAGGGTGCTCATCCGCAGGACCAGCTGGAGGGGGAGCAGCGTCTCCGTGCTGGACAGGGCCCGGGCGGCCTCGATCGCGCGGTCGACCTCGCCGTCCGGATCGGGAACCGGGGCTCCGGGCACCGAGGGGGCCACGGCCACGACGGTGCCCGCCTCGAGGTCGACGATCGGATGGAACGTGACATGGGTCCGGGGCGGAACGTCCGAACGTCCCGCGAACGCGGACTCCGGGCCACCAGGGGCGGCGGCGAAAGCGGTCACGGAACGATTCTGCGACGTTCCTAACGCTCCAGCATGCCGCTGACCTCAGTATTCATCGGGAATTCCCCCGATTGCCGCACTTGTGATATCGGGCGGTCCCTGCCGCGGCCGACGGGGCTTCCGTAACCTGCCGAATCCGAGGCGGTTCCGGCGCGCCGCCCGGCCGGCCGGCACGACGCGAGGGTCAGTAGGTGCGGTTCAGCATCAGGACGGACAGGAAGTACGTCACTCCGGCGACGGCGGCCAGGCCGGCGAGCAGCCCGATCTCGGCGCCGCGCAGCGCCTGGACCAGCATCGCCGCCACGAGCACGCCCACGAGCACGTCACCGGTCATGGCGGCGGCTCGCAGGTGGATCCCGGAGCGCCGTCCGAACCCGAACGCCTCATGGAGCGTGAGGACCGCCTCACCCCGGCGGTACCCGAGCAGCGCGCCGTAACCGAGGAGCACGGCCAGGCCCACCAGACCCGTCGCCACGTGCCCTCGGGCGGTCTCGGTTGCCCCGATCGCCACGCCGGCGGTCACGGCCAGCGCCGGCGCGATCCACCGGCCCGCGCGCCGGCGTTCGGGAGCGATCCACATGCGGGCATCCTTCCGCCGCGTGGCCGTTCCCAAACCGAGGGTGACGGAGATATCGATCAGGGGGCAGGCCGGAGGGAGCGCCGTGCCCGGCGTCTCCGCAGCCGGGTCAGGAGGATCGCCCCCAGGGCCGCCGCCACCGCGACGGGTACCGCGAGGAACCACAGGAAGGCGGGGAGGCCGAGGAACGTCACCAGGCCGCCCTCCTCGTACCGCACCTGCCGGTACGGCGTGTCGGCGGTGTAAGCGAAGCCCAGGTCGTCGGTGAAGTCGGCCGGCGGGATCCCCTGGCGCACGAACTCGGTCAGGAACGCGCCGCCGCCCAGGAGCGAGCGCAACCCGGGAGAGGCGACCTGCGCGGGACTCACCCGGCCCGCGTAGGTGGTGAACAGGCCGAGGCCGCGGACGCCGACCCGGTGCGGCGCGAGGACGTACAGGTGCACGGCCTGGGGCGTGCTCGCCAGCCGGGACAGTCGTATCGGGTAGACCGGGGCGTCCGCGGTGAACCTGATGCGCAACGGGTCGAGCTCGCCCGAGAGGGGTCCGCTCTCGGGCGCCAGTCTGATCGCCGTGTACGTCCACCGCTTCGCCACGTACGGTGCGAGCGCCTGGCCCAGGCGGCCCTTCAGGTGGTAGCCGTGTGCGGTGAGCCACGCCGCGAGGGCGCGGGAGTCGGCCGCCGAGAGGGTCGTCACCTCGAAGGGGCCGAGCCGCTGCCGGGCGAGCACCCCGACCCCGCCGCCCGCCGGCGCCGGAGCGCCCGCCACGCGGTCGCCGCCATCGCGCTCCGGGAACCAGTGCCTGCGCCGGACGACCTTCGGCTCGGTGAGCCGGTCCAGCTGGTCGAACCAGCCGTGCTCGCCGAGCGTCACCGTGGCACGGGACGGGGTCGGCATCAGCCAGGCGGCGTCGCGGGCACGCGACCGCACCGACAGCCGCATGACGATCTCCTCCGACGCGCCGTCGTAGCGGACGATCGAGGTCTCCGCGGCGACGTTCACCCCCGAATCCCTGGAGGTGATCAGGGCTCCGCAGCCGCAGGCCCAGGACGGCCGGACGGCTCCGAGCGCCGCCGCGGCCACCACGAGGGGAACCAGGATCCGGGTGAGCATGCGCATGCCGCTCAGACGGGGGCGGTGGCACCGCGGTTGCGCCCCGTTGATCACGATCGGGTCACCCTGGGCCAACGGCCGGAGCCGGGTCTAGTACGGGAGCTGGCGGCCGGAGGGAGTGCGCAGGTCCAGGTCGGTGGCCGGAGTCGGACGCGGGCGTTTGACCTTGATCCGGATACGACGCATCAGAAGACCTCATCCTCGATGGGGAGCGGGGCGGAACGGTCGGCTTCCACTCTCGTCTCCGAGCGGGCGCGCGACCACGGGGAGACTCCCCGTTCGGGTACCTGAATCGGACCGGGACGAGGGCGTTGAGGGGTCACTCCTTGCCCAGCCGCCGGAGCAGTTCCACGCGCCTGTCCTCCATCCGCCGCAGGATCGCCTCCTGCTCCTCGACGTTCTGCAGCTGGACGGACCGCTCCTCCGGGTCGGTGGGGCCGTCCTCCTGCTGGCCGATCGTGCGGCGCAGGTCCTCCAGCGTCGGCCGCAGGGACGCGATGTCGTCCTCGACCACCTGGAGCTCCTCCTCCAGCTCCTCTCTGGACCGTGCCTCGGCCATCACGCGCCTCCCTCTCGTCGTGGGTGACGGCCCGTCCGTCGGCGGGCCGGCTCGCCGTACACGCTTCCCCTGATCCCGGCCGCCACACGTGTCCAAGATCACCGAGCCGGGCCGCCCGCGCGATGATGTCAAGATCCATGGGCGGCGTCCCCTACACTGAAGGCATGCTTGCGAGCTGATCAGGCGCTCCAAGGGCGCGGCCGGGCCATCGGGCCTCCGGGCGGCGCCCTTTTCGTCGTCCCGCCTCTCCCAGCCCGCCCCCCAGGAGCGTTCTCACTGTGATCACCGCCCGTGACATCGAACTTCGCGCCGGCTCCCGTCTGCTGCTCGAGGGAGCCTCGTTCCGCGTCAACCCCGGCGACCGCGTCGGCCTGGTCGGCCGCAACGGCGCCGGCAAGACCACCCTCACCAAGGTTCTCGCCGGTGAGGGCCTGCCGGCCGCCGGCGAGGTGACGCGGTCCGGCACCGTCGGCTACCTGCCGCAGGATCCGCGCACCGGCGACCTCGACGTCCTCGCCCGCGACCGCATCCTGTCCGCGCGCGGCCTGGACGAGGTCATCCGGCAGATGCGCGAGGCCGAGGTGAAGATGGCGACGGCCGAGGGCGCCGAGCGCGACAAGGCGGTCCGCAAGTACGGCCGGCTGGAGGACCGGCTGCACGTGCTCGGCGGGTACGCCGCCGACGCCGAGGCGGCTTCCATCGCCTCCAGCCTCAACCTGCCGGACCGGGTGCTCGGCCAGCCGCTGCGCACGCTGTCCGGCGGCCAGCGCCGCCGGGTGGAGTTGGCCCGCATCCTGTTCTCGGGCGCCGACACGCTGCTGCTCGATGAGCCGACCAACCACCTGGACGCCGACTCGATCTCCTGGCTGCGCGACTACCTCAAGTCGCACCAGGGCGGGCTGATCATGATCAGCCACGATGTCGGCCTGCTCGACGCGGTGGTGAACAAGGTCATCCACCTCGACGCGAACCGGTGCGTCATCGACATCTACAACGTCGGCTGGAAGACCTACCTCACCCAGCGGGAGACCGACGAGCGGCGCCGCAAACGGGAGCGCGCGAACGCCGAGCGCCAGGCGGGCACCCTGCAGGCCCAGGCCGACAAGATGCGCGCGAAGGCGACCAAGGCGAAGGCCGCCCAGCAGATGGAACGCCGTGCGCAGCGGCTCCTGGCCGGGGTCGAAGAGGAGCGCCAAGCTGACAAAGTGGCCAAGATTCGGTTCCCCGCGCCGGCCCCGTGCGGCAAAACGCCGCTCATGGCACGAGCTTTGTCCAAATCGTACGGTTCGTTGGAAGTCTTCGCGGATGTCGACCTAGCGGTTGATAGGGGCAGTCGGGTCGTCATCCTGGGCCTCAACGGAGCGGGCAAGACGACCCTGCTGCGCCTGCTCGCGGGCGTCGAAAAGCCCGACACGGGCGAGCGTGTCGACGGGCACGGCCTGCGCCTGGGGTACTACGCGCAGGAGCACGAGACCCTCGACGTCGGCCGTACGGTCCTGGAGAACATGCGCTCGGCCGCCCCGGACCTCCCGGAGACGGAGGTGCGCAAGATCCTGGGCTCGTTCCTGTTCACCGGCGACGACGTCGACAAGCCCGCCGGCGTGCTGTCCGGAGGCGAGAAGACCCGCCTCGCACTCGCCACTCTCGTCGTGTCCAGCGCCAATGTGCTGCTGCTGGACGAGCCGACGAACAACCTCGACCCGGCGAGCCGGGAGGAGATCCTGGCGGCCCTCCGGACGTACACCGGAGCGATCGTTCTGGTCACTCACGACGAGGGTGCGGTGGAGGCGCTGCAACCGGAAAGAGTGATCTTGCTCCCGGATGGTGTTGAGGACATCTGGAGTGACGAATTTTCCGATCTCGTGGCACTTGCCTGACCTGCAGCGCAACCTTGACACAACGAAGCAGATCTTTTCTGGCGTAGTGGGTAGCCGATCGCGCTCAGATGTCTGATCATGGCTGGGGATAACGCAGCGGTCACCGCATCACTACGGGAGGTACTCGTGGCCGAGACCCTAAAGAAGGGCACCCGCGTGACCGGTGCCGAGCGAGACAAGTTGGCGGAGCAGTTGAAGAAGCGCTACGACTCCGGCGAGAGCATCCGTGCCCTGGCTGCCGCAACCGGACGGTCGTACGGCTTCATCCACCGCATCCTCACCGAGTCCGGCGTGAACCTGCGCGGACGCGGCGGGGCTACCCGCGGTAAGAAGTCCTGACGGACACTACTCCCCCCAGCTCTCGGCGCCGGACCGCATGAGAGGCCACCGTGCCCGACCCGCTAGGGTCGGGCACGGTGGCGGGCCCGTCCGCCACGACGCACACGCGGAAGGAGCGTCATGGCGGACTCACCGCTCGACCCTGCCGAGCTTCAGCGAGCAGGCCTGCGCCTCGACGTCGACGGCGCCGTGGCGACGATCAGTCTCGCACGGCCGGAGCGGCGCAACGCCCTGACCTTCAGCACGTGGCACACGCTCGCCCGCATCGGCGAGACGCTGCCCGGCACCGTCCGCGTCGTCGTCGTACGCGGCGACGGCCCGTCCTTCTCCGCCGGCATCGACCTGCGTCTCTTCAGCCCCGAGGGCGTGCCCGGCGAGGACACCTCCGGCCCGCGCGACGAGGCCTTCATCGCCGGACTGCAGGCCGGCTACCTCTGGCTGCGCCGTCCCGACATCGTCTCGATCGCCGCCGTGCGGGGGCACGCGATCGGCGGCGGCTTCCAGCTCGCCCTCGCCTGCGACCTGCGCGTGGTGGCCGACGACGTGAAGTTCGCCATGAAGGAGCCCGCGCTCGGCATCGTCCCGGATCTCACCGGCACCAAGCCGCTCGTCGACATCGTCGGAGTGCCACGGGCCCTGGAGCTCTGCCTGACGACGCGCACCGTCTTCGCCGAGGAGGCCGCGCGCCTCGGCCTGGCCGAGCTGGTCGTGCCCGCCGCCGAGCTCGACTCCGCGGTCGCCGACCTCGTCGCGGCGATCCTGCAGGTCCGGCCGGAGACCGCGGCGGCGACCAAGCGGCTCATCCGGCAGGCGCCGCACAACACCCTCGAGGAGCAGGCGGCGGCCGAGCGCCGCGAGCAGGTGCCCCTCCTCGGCGGCCCGGCCGCCGCGCCGGCGGCCTCCTGAGCCCGGCGGCCCGCCCGGCGGCCCGCCCGGCGGCCCGCCCGGCGGCCCGCCCGGCGGCCTTCCCGGTGCCCGCCCGCGACGGCGTCTCCCCGGAGCACGGCCGGTCAAGTGGACCGCGCCTACAAGCCACGGTCCGCCCTGTTGTGCCGGTGGCTCCTCCGCGCGCCGGCCGGGACACGGCAGACTCGCCCTCATGGACGATCTCGTGGATCCGATCGTGGCCAAGGCGATGCGCCGGGAGGCGCCGACCCGCGATGAGGCCCGTACGGTGCTCGCCGTCTCCGACGAGGACACGCTGGACCTGGTCGCGGCCGTCGGCCGGGTGCGCCGGGCGTTCTTCGGCAACCGGGTGAAGCTCAACTACCTGGTCAACATGAAGAGCGGCCTGTGCCCGGAGGACTGCTTCTACTGCTCCCAGCGCAAGGGGTCCGACGCCGACATCCTTAAGTACTCCTGGCAGGACACCGAAGAGATGGTCCGCGCCGCCGACCAGGCGGTCGCGCGCGGCGCACGCCGGGTCTGCCTGGTCGCCAGCGGCCGGGGCCCCGCCCAGCGGGACATCGACCGGGTCAGCGCGGCCGTGCGGGAGATCGCCGCACGTGACGTCGAGGTCTGCGTGTGCCTCGGCCTGCTGAAGCCGGGCCAGGCCGAGCAGCTCCGCGAGGCCGGGGCGTTCGCCTACAACCACAACCTCAACACCAGCGCCGGCCGCTACGGCGACATCTGCACGACGCACGGGTTCCAGGACCGGGTCGACACGGTCAACGAGGCGGCGGCGGCCGGGCTGTCGCCGTGCTCGGGAGCGATCTTCGGCATGGGGGAGAGCGACGACGACGTCATCGACGTCGCGTTCGCGCTCCGGGAGCTGAGCCCGGACTCGGTCCCGGTGAACTTCCTCATCCCGTTCGAGGGCACGCCGCTGGCCGGGAAGTGGGAGCTGACGCCGCTGCGCTGCCTGCGCGTCCTCGCGCTGTTCCGGCTGGTCTTCCCCGACGTGGAGGTGCGGCTGGCCGGCGGGCGGGAGATCCACCTGCGCGGCCTGCAGCCGCTCGCGCTGCACGTCGTGAACTCGATCTTCCTCGGCGACTATCTCACGAGCGAGGGCCAGGCGGGCGACGACGACCTGCGCATGATCGCGGACGCGGGCTTCGTCGTCGAGGGCGCCGAACGGCCGTCCGGCCCGGAGGCGCGGCACGATCTCGTCGTCCTCCGGGATCGAGGCATAGGTACCGACATAGAGGGCAATACGTGATGGTCCGCCCCCTCGGCGGCTAATCCGCCCTCTGGGCGGTAAAACGGACCCGGCTGGAGGCGCGTTCCGGCCGGGTCCGTACCCTGCGGAGGCGATAACCCCGACGACAACGGAAGGACACTCGTGCCAACCGTCCCGAACTTCACCCTGAACACCGGCGCCCCCATGCCCCAGCTGGGCTTCGGCGTCTGGCAGGTCCCCGACGAGGAGGCCGTCCCGGCGGTCGCCACCGCCATCGAGGCGGGCTACCGCAGCATCGACACCGCGTCGGCGTACGGGAACGAGGAGGGCGTCGGCAAGGCCATCGCCGCCGCCGGCGTGCCCCGCGACCGGCTCTTCGTGACCACGAAGCTGTGGAACAACGATCAGGGGTACGACTCCGCGCTGCGGGCCTTCGACCTCAGCCTCGGCAAGCTCGGGCTCGACTACGTCGACCTCTACCTGATCCACTGGCCCGTTCCGGCCAAGGACGCCTACGTCGACACCTGGAAGGCGTTCGAGAAGATCTACAAGGAGGGCCGGGCGAAGGCGATCGGCGTCTCGAACTTCCACATCCCGCACCTGCGGCGGCTGTTCGAGGAGACCGACGTCGTTCCCGCGCTCAACCAGATCGAGCTGCACCCGTACCTCCAGCAGGAGGAGCTGCGGGCGTTCCACGCCGAGCATGGCATCGCCACGGAGGCGTGGAGCCCGCTCGGCAGCGGTGGCGACCTGCTCAAGGACGACACGATCGCCCGGATCGCGGCCGCGCACGGCAGGACGCCGGCGCAGGTCATCCTGCGCTGGCACCTGCAGATCGGCAACGTGGTGATCCCCAAGTCGGTCACGCCGCCCCGCATCAAGGAGAACATCGAGGTCTTCGACTTCGACCTGAGCGAGGACGACCTGGCCGCCATCGCGGGCCTGGACCGCGGTGAGCGCACCGGACCGAACCCGGACGAGTTCAACCTCGGCGCGTGAGCGGACGCCCGGCGGGCGGGCGGCGTCGTACGCCACCCGCCCGCCGTCGTCTCAGCGCGGGGCGACCGGCAGGTGCAGGGCGCTCACGCCGGTCCGCACGGTCAGCCTCGTGCCGGCCGGATAACGCAGCGTGTAGTCGTAGTCGGTGGACAGCAGGACGACACCCAGCCGGTGACCGGCCTTGAAGACGTAGTCGTTCGGCTGGAGGTCCCAGGTGAAGTCGTACGTCCTCCCGGCCTTGACCGGCTCGGTGCGGGCAGGGTCGTGCCGGTTGCGGGCGTCCAGCCAGCCACGGGTCACGATCTTGAACGGCTTGGTCTCCGTGACGTGCGCGGTCCGGGTGGTGCAGCCGTCGTCGCCCGGCACCCCCTGGCCGTAGCAGACCTGTTCGCCGGTGCTCGCCACCGCGCCGGTCGGCCGGGTGTCGGTGCCGTAGTCGACCAGCAGCGCGGTGAGGTACGGCGAACGGCCGTCGAGGGAGGCGCGCAGCGAGATGCGCGGCGTGCCGCCCATCCGCACCGGCTCGGTGAGCTCAGGCGTGAGGTAGGCGAGCCGGTTCAGGTCCGCGGTCGCCGGGTCGGCCGCGAGCTCCTCGGCCGTCCGGGTGCGGCCCGCGTCGACCATCGACTGCGCCGCGCCGCGCCGTCCCTTCGTGGCCAGGTCGCCGGAGGCGTTCAGGTGCAGGTCGACGGTGCGAGTGCCGGGTTCCGGCCAGTCCGCGTGCTGCTCCCACCGCCCGGGCGCCCGTTCGATGTCGACGCGCGGCTCCCGCATGATGCCGTTGTCGATCCCGTATAGCCAGTGGTCGAACCAGTGGTGCGTCTGGCGCAGCCACTCCTCGACCCGCCAGCGGAACGGCGTGTTGTGGTTCGCCTGGTGCAGCCACAGCTTCCGGGGCACGCCGGCGCGGGCGAGCGCGTTCCACCACTGCACCGACTGCTTGGTCTTGACGTTCCAGTCGTTGAGGCCGTGCACGACGAACACGGCGGCGCGCACCTTCCGGGCGTCCTGGACGTAGTTCCGCTCGTCCCAGAACCGGCTGTAGTCGCCGGTGTCGCGGTCCTGCCTCGCCTCGATGTCGGCGATGACCTTCTTGCAGATCTCCTGGTCGGCTCGCGTGTAGACGTACTTGGCCAGGACGTCGAGGTCCTCGCCCTGGAAGCCGCCGGGCGCGAGCACCCCGCCGTTGGCGCGGTAGTAGTCGTACCAGGAGGAGATGCCGGCGATCGGCACGATCGCCTTGAGCCCCGGCACGCCGGTGGCGGCCGCCATGTTCGGCAGTGTCCCGTCGTAGGACTGGCCGATCATGCCGACCTTCCCGGTCGACCAGGTCGCCTTGACGGGCGTGCCGTCGGGGGCCCAGCCGCGGGCCCGGCCGGTCAGCCAGTCGACGGCGGCGCGGGCACCGGCCTGCTCGTTGCGCGCGCCGGACGTCGGGCAGCCGGTCGAGCCGCCGGTGCCCAGGCTGTCGAGGTCGGCGACGGCGTAGCCGCGCGGCAGGAAGTAGTTGTCGTAGTAGCCGGGAAAGGCGCCGGCGAGGACGCCGGCCGACCGGTTCTTCCGCAGTCCGCGGGCGCTCAGGCCGTCGATGTCGACGTCGTGGTTCGGGACGTCGTTGCCGCCGGCCCAGTACGGGCTGGGCTCGACGATGGTCGGGACCTTGAGACCCTGGTCGGTCTCCTTGGGGCGCATGATCCGCATCTGCACCCGGTCCCGGACGCCGTCGTGGTCGCTGTCGACCGGGACCTCGATGTTCACCGTCTGGGTGACGGCGTCGGCGCGGGAGAACACCGGCTGGGTCTCGCCGCCGGACACGGTGACGTGGGGGGACGGTGCGGCGTGGGCCGGTCCCGCCGTGACGGCGGGCGCGGCCGCGATGGCGCTGATCGCGAGGATCACGCCGAGCGTGCGTTGTCGCATGGGGGCTCCGTAGGGGGGCGATCGGGGCTCTGACATTCCACGCAAGATCGACATCTGGCACAAGCCCCTTTGGAAGAGGACTAGGTAGGACTAGGACTCCGGGCCGGGGCGGGCTCGGCCGGACGGCGGATGGCGGAGACCCGTGCGGATGGCGCAGGCTGGGAACGACGGCGAGCGACGAACCGGGACCTCGAAGGAATCAACCAACGATCCGGTACGTTCTTGCCGACGCGCTTACATGATTACGCCGATGAATCGTCGGGAGGACCGCCGTGGGGATGCCGGACAACGGCTGGATGATGATGGCGTCGTTCCGCCGCGACAGGTCGGTGGTCAAGGAGAGACTCAAGGCCGGCACGGTGCGCCGCATCGCCGGCTACGCCCGCCCGTACGTCCGGGAGCTGGTGCTCTTCCTGGCGCTGAACGCCGTGGCCGCCGTCATCGTCGTGGCCAACCCGCTGCTCCTGAAGAGCATCATCGATCGCGGGATCGTGCCGCACCGGACCGGGATCGTGATCACGCTGGCCTCCGCCGTGGCGGGCCTCGCCCTCGTGGAGGCGCTGATCGGGCTCGGCCAGCGGTGGTACTCCGCGCGCATCGGCGAGGGGCTGATCTACGACCTGCGCACCCAGGTGTTCGACCACGTGCAGCGCATGCCGGTCGCCTTCTTCATGCGCGCCCAGACCGGCTCGCTGGTCAGCCGCCTCAACAGTGACGTCATCGGCGCGCAGCGCGCCCTGACCACCACCCTGTCCTCCGTCGTCTCCAACGTGATCAGCCTGATCCTCGTGCTCGTCACGATGTTCGTGCTGTCGTGGCAGGTCACGCTGGTCGCGCTGGTGCTGCTACCGATCTTCATCTTCCCGGCCAAGTGGGTGGGCCGGCGGCTGCAGAAGATCAGCCGGGAGCAGATGCAGCTCGACGCGGAGATGAGCTCGCTGATGACCGAGCGCTTCAACGTCGCCGGCGCGATGCTCGCCAAGCTCTACGGCCGCCCCGAGGAGGAGTCGGCGGGCTTCGCCGACCGGGCCCGGCGGGTGCGCGACATCGGGGTGACGTCCGCGATGTACGGGCGGGTCTTCTTCACCGCGCTCACGCTGGTGGCGTCGCTGGCGACCGCCATGGTGTACGGCGTCGGCGGCTCGCTCGTCGTGGACGGGAGTTTCCAGCTCGGCACGCTCGTCGCGCTGGCGACGCTCCTCACCCGCATGTACGGCCCGCTGACCGCGCTGTCCAACGTGCACGTCGACGTGATGACCGCGCTGGTCAGCTTCGACCGTGTCTTCGAGGTCCTCGACCTGGCGCCGATGGTCGACGAGAAGCCCGGCGCCCGGCCCTTGCCGGAGCGCCCGGCCCCCGAGCCGGCCTCGCCCGGGGGCCCGGCCGATCCCGACCTGTCCGGCGCGCCGGCGATCGAGTTCGACGACGTGGTCTTCAGCTATCCGGCGGCCGCCGAGGTCTCGCTGGCCTCCCTGGAGTCGATCGCGCGGACCGACACCGCGCCGAGCCGCGAGGTCCTGCACGGGGTGAGCTTCCGGGCGGCTCCGGGGACGATGACCGCTCTGGTCGGGCCCTCCGGCGCCGGCAAGACGACCATCACCCAACTCGTGTCCCGGCTGTACGACGTCACGGAGGGCGCCGTCCGCATCGGCGGGCAGGACGTACGGGACACGACCCTCGCCTCACTGCGCGACACGGTCGGCGTCGTCACCCAGGACGCGCACCTGTTCCACGACTCGATCCGCGCCAACCTCGTGTACGCCCGGCCCGGGGCCACCGACGAGGAACTGGCCGAGGCGCTCCGGGCCGCGCAGATCTGGGACCTCGTCGAGAGCATGCCCGACGGGCTCGACACCGTCGTCGGGGACCGGGGCTACCGGCTGTCCGGCGGTGAGAAACAGCGCCTGGCCATCGCCCGGCTGCTGCTCAAGGCCCCCTCGGTGGTCGTGCTCGACGAGGCGACCGCCCACCTGGATTCGGAGTCCGAGGCGGCGGTGCAGCGGGCGCTGCGCACGGCGCTGGCGGGACGCACGTCGATCGTCATCGCCCACCGGCTGTCGACGATCCGCGAGGCCGACCAGATCCTCGTGATCGACGACGGCCGCGTCGCCGAGCGGGGCCGGCACGACGAACTCCTCGCCCACGACGGGCTGTACAGCGAGCTGTACCACACGCAGTTCGCCCGGCAGGACGTGCCCGACGCGGTGCGCTGAGGGCTTCGGACGGCCGGCGCGGCCCTCGGGGCGAGCCGCTCCGGTCCGCCCCGCCGGGGCGGCCGCGGGTCCTGCCGGAGCAGGGCGGGCCGATGATGGGCAGGGAGGTGCGGCATCACCTGCACCGCGACCGTCCAGGCCGCGCCGGTCCTCTGTCCGGTTCCGCGTACTACGGCCGTTCGCGGGTAGACGGACACATCATCCGTCCACGAAGGAAGGGAACGGTCGATGGCGACGCCGGGTGACCGCGCCCGTACCCACATTCCGCCGCCGCGTGAGATCTGGCCGAGCAGCGAGCTGGTCCGGGAGGTCGGCCGGCTCGTCGCCGAGGGACTCGAACGCCCGGCGTCCCACGCCCGAGGGCGGGACCCCGAGAACCCCGCCGCGGAGCAGGACCCCGACCGCCCGTGACCTCCGATGCCCGCGACTTCGTGGTGGCTGAATCGGGCGCAATGGACCTTTTGCTATTTGTGGCGACTTGCCGTTGCTCGGTCAGCGCAGAGGAATGACCTGGTGAGGAGCCGGGTAGATCCACCGCGTGAGCGTTGCGTATACCAGGCGAGTACCCTGGGTTACCGTCGTCGCGTTGATCGCCTGCGCGGGAGCACTGCTGCTCACCGGCGCGCGTACCGACGAGCGGACCGACCCGCCCGGACCCGACGTCCCGTCGGCGGCCCCGGACACGGGCGCCCCGGGCGCGGCGTACGCCGGCCGGTCCCGCGTCTTCGGGCTCGTCATGGCCGGTCCGAAGGCGGACACCGTGCTGTTCGCGCCGGCGCGCAAGGTCCAGCCCGGAGGACCGGAGACGGTCCGCCCGGCGGATGTGGGGCGCTATGTCCCGCTGCGGCTGGCGCCCGGTGCGGTGATCCGGGCGTCCGCCCCGATCGCCAACGACGGCATCACCGACTGGGTGCGCGGGATCCGGCTCACACCGGAGGAGTTCCACGCGCTGATGGTCAGGCTGCAGACGCGGCTCCACCCCTTGCTGGACCGGGCGCACATGTTCGAGCTGTGGTTCGACGGCCGGGGCCGGATCACCCGGATGCAGCATTACTTCAGTCCCTGAGCGGGACGCGAATCGGGGGAGACGAGATGAGACGTTCGATCGTCATGGTGGGCGCGGTCTTAGGAGCCGCGGTGGCGGCGACCGGCTGCCGTCAGAGAATCGAGCCGGTGGACCGGGACGTGAACGTCTCCCACCACCAGACCGTCCACGCCGGTCTCGCCCAGCACGAGCTGACGCGCGAGGGGCGGCACCACCGGCGCTGGATGGCGGCGCTCAGGGCGAGGGCCACTCCCGTCCCGGCGCCGGCGCCCGCTCGCGGGGAACGGCGGCCGCCGGTGCGCGTCCCCAACGGATGCGCCACCAGCCACGAGCCCGGCCACGGCGTCGTCGTGCGCTGCGTGCGCGGCTCCGGAGACGACATCGACCGCACGCACGAGGCGTTCCTGAGCGGGAGCGATCCCGGCGACGGGGACGGAGGCGACGGGGACGACGGGGAGGACGAGGACTGAGACGCGCGTCGGGCGTTCCGGGGCCGAGGTTCCCGAACGCCCGGCCCGCGCGGTGCCTTCCCGGGGCCGGACGCACGCCGCGGATCGGCGGGTTTCACCTGAGCGCATCCTCATCGCAACGCCGCCGTCGCGCGCTCGGGCCAGAGTGGGACGAGCGGCGGATCGTCATTGCGGAGTGAGTGCGATGGTGAGGAACAGGCGCGGGATGCGGCGGATCACGGCGCTCCTGGTCGGGTGCGGTGCGGCCGGACTGGCGATCGGCTGGCGCTACGCCGAACGCGGGAGTCCGGCGCGGGCTATACCCGATCGCTGAGCCGGTAGCCGAGACGGCCGAGCTCGGCTCCGGCGATCTTCTCCACCTGGGTCACCTGCTTGGGCGTCAGATCCTCCTGCCACCGGCCGACGCCTCCGTCGTGGATGCCGTATAGCGCGGTGCGGGGTAGCCGCTGGCCGAGGTAGTCCGACAGCGCGGACACGACCTCGCGGGGCCGGGCGACGAGCTCCTCGTAGCGGATCGTGAGCAGCTGCTCCTCGGGCGTCTGCGCCCGGAGCCGGGCGCTGAGCCGGATCGACCCCCGCCAGCGCAGCGCGCACTTGACCGCGACCCCCGCCTGTGGCCAGCGGGCGCGCTCGGTGACGTCCTCGACCCCGAAGAAGGGATTCGGGAAGACCTCGTCGAGGTTGGCGAACCCGGGCCGGAACCACGCCAGGCAGCGCTCGTCGGTGAGCATCCCGGCCACGGCGTCCCGGCCGTCCCGGATGATCTGGATGAGCTGCGCGTCCGGGAAGGCGTCGAGGATCACGTCGGTGCTGTAGATCAGGTCCGGGGTCGCGTCGGCGAAGCGCTGGACGCCGCGCGGGTCCGCGCACGTGCCGTCGGCTCCGATCCGGCCCAGCTCGCGGCAGTCCGCCGGGCACTCGCCGCAGCCCTCGCGCGTGACCTGCCAGGTGTGGGCGTACGCGTCGCGCAGGACCCGGGCCGCGCCCTGGCCGCGCTCCGTGGCGATCGAGGGACGCCGGGCGAAGGCGTACACCGTGCGGACGACGCCGGGGCGCCCCATCGTGATGTGGAACGCGGCCGAGCGTCTGAGAACGCGGGCGAGGAGGTCCGTCCCCGAGTGGGGCGCGCCCAGGATGAAGACCGGGCGGCGGACCTTGGTGCCGTTGACCACCAGGATGTGGGGGGACGTCGTGCGCATGGGTCCCATCAGTCTGCCATCCCGGTCAGGTCGACATCGCCCTGATCGCCGCTCATGGGGCCTCTCTCCGGATGCGTCGGCCGTGCCCACGACCGGTTGACGGACACATCGGATGGTAATGCCAGGAACCCGAATCTTGCCGTAGGAGCGTGTCCGAAACACGGAGTTTCAACCGGAGCCGCGGCGCAGGTTCGCGACCCGGGCCCGCGCCGCGTCGAAGCCACGCCGGTCCAGCCGCCCGGTCCGCAGGGCCTCGGCGAGACCGGAGACCACCGCCTGCCCGTCGCTCACCCGTTGAGAGCAGACGAGGATGAGGTCCATCCCGGCCCGCGCGGCCGCGACGGCCCGCTCCGGATACGTGCCGAACCCCTCCAGCCCTCCCGCGTTGATCGCGTCGCTCACGGTCACGCCCCGGAAGCCGAGGCGGCCGCGGAGGTCCTCGAACACGACCGGGGACAGGCCCGCCGGCCGCGCCGGATCCAGCGCCGGATAGACGGCCCAGGACGGCATCACGAGCCGGACCCCGGCCGCGATCGCCGGGACGTACGGCGGCTCGTCGACGCTCCGCAGCGCCGAACGTGAGACGTGCAGCGTCACCGGGCGAAGGTCGGTGTTCTCATCCCGTCCGGCCGCGCCCAGCCCGGGGAAGTGCTTGACGGTCGCCGCGACCCCGGCCCGCTGCTGCGCCGTGACGAACGCGGCGCCCAGCCGGCCGCACACGGCCGGATCCGTGCTGTACGAGCGCCTCAGCCGGTCGGCGAAGTCGCCCTCCGCCCGATGGACGTCCAGGACCGGCGCGAGGTTGACGTTCAGCCCGGCGCCCGCGAGCAGCCGCCCGGCCTCGGTGCCGGCCCGGGCCGCCGCCCCGACGGGATCGGGCGCCTGACCGATCTCCTTCTGCGACTCGTCCGGACCGCCCGGCAGCCGCCGGACGCGGCCGCCCTCCTGATCGGTCATCAGCAGCAGCGGAGCCGTCACGGGCCCCTCTCTCCGCGCGGCCTCCAGCCGCCGCGTCACCGCGGCGATCTGGTCCAGGCCGGAGACGTTGTCCGCGAAGAAGATCACGCCCGCCGTGGTACCGGCCTTGATCTGCGCCAGCAGCGCGGGCGGCACGGCCGTCCCGGAGTAGGAGAAGATCACGCGCTGCCCGGCCTGCTGTTCTGGCGTCAGGCCGGCCGGTGAGCGCAGCACGGCGGCGGGCACCGGCGCGAGCGCCGCGATGGTCAGGCCGGCGCGGATGGCCTCCCGCCGGGTCGGTGGCAGGCTCCGGTATCCCATCAGGTCCCCCCGTCGGAGGCTCGCCTCCCCGTTCGGGCGGGCGGTCGTGCGGCCGTCCGCCGCCCGCCCGCCCGCGGGCTCCTCCTCCGATTGTGGAACGCCGCCGCGCCGAGGACCGGACCGGGGCCGGTGAAGACGACCGGGCCGGTCGAAACGACCATGTCGGTGAAGACGACCGGGCCGGTGGAGACGACCGGGCCGGCTCACCCGCCCATGATGTCGTCGGTCATCCACTGGTTGCCCGCCAGCAGCCCGCCGTCCACGGGCAGCGTCGCGCCGCTGATCCACGCGGCCTCGTCCGAGGCGAGGAAGAGCACGGCGGCGGCGACGTCGTCCGGAGTGCCGACCCGGCGCAGCGGATACCAGCCGGCGACACGGTCGAGGACGCCCGGGCTGTGGCGTTCACGCTCGTCCCAGGCGTTCGTGCGGATCGTGCCCGGCGCGACCGCGTTGCAGCGGATCCCGGCCGGGCCGTAGCGCGCCGCGACGCTGCGGGTGAGGCTGAGGACACCCGCCTTGGCCGCGCTGTAGGCCTCGTTCCCGAGATGGGTGATCCCGTTGACCGAGGCGACGTTGACGATGGCGCCGCCGCCCCGCCGCAGCATCGCCGGCAGGACGGCCTGGGTGCACAGGAACGTTCCCTTCAGGCACAGGTTCACGTCACGGTCCCAGGCGTCCTCGGGCAGCGTCTCGAACGCGGCGTCGGTCGCGCCGCCCGCGTTGTTGACCAGGACGTCGACGGACAGGTCCGCCAGCGCCGCCCGTACGCTCTCCCGGTCGGTGACGTCGACGGCGACCGGGAGAGCGCCGGGGACCTCGCCGGCCGTGCGCCCGGCGCTCGCGGCGTCCACGTCGGCGACGACGACCCGCGCGCCCTCCGCGCCGAAGCGCAGGGCGATCGCCCGACCGATCCCGGCGCCGCCGCCGGTCACCACCACCGAACGTCCTGAGAATCGCATTCCCCGATGATGCATCACCGGCACATCCCCCCGGCCGAGCAGGTCAGCGGCCCGGAAGGAGGCCGGCGGCACCGCCTGGCCCCGGCCCTCTCGGACCGGGCCCGCCGGGGAGTGACCGGCGGGTTCCGAATCGTTAGGAAGACGGCGAACACCGTATGATCGCCTTGCCGCGTGATCCGCGAGCCGATCGGGGACGTTCTGACCGCAGAGTGTCAGGGGTGAGCTGACAACGCGGGCTCGGTCGCGCGACACCCGACCTCTTCCGCTGCGGGGGTTGTTGGTGCCATGCTCTGACGCAGCACATAACAAGGAGGGGCGGATGCGCGACCCCGGGGGCGGTCAGCCATCGTCGCTGCGCGCCGGGGATCGAGTCGCCGTCGTCGCCCCCAGCGGTCCGGTCGATTCCGGCCGCCTCGATCGCGGCGCCACGGTGCTGCGGAGCCTCGGCCTCGAGGTGACGTTCGGGCGGCACGTCCTCGACGTCGCTCCCGGGCTGCCCCACCTCGCCGGCGCCGACGCCGACCGCGCGGCCGACCTGCAGGCGGCCTGGTGCGACCCGGAGATCGCGGCCGTCCTGTGCGCTCGTGGCGGATACGGCGCCGCGCGGGTCCTCGACCACCTCGACTGGGCCGCGCTCGGCCGCGCGACGCCGAAGCCGCTGCACGGATCCAGCGACATCACCGCCCTGCACGTGGCGTTCGGCCGGCGGCTCGGGGTGACCACCTCGTTCGGGCCGATGGTCGCCTCCCTCATCGCCGACGGCGAGCCGGAGGCGCTCGACCACCTGCGGGCCGCGCTCTGCGGCCGGGGTGCTCCGGTCGCCGGCACGCACGCGCTGCGCGGAGGTCACGCGACCGCCCCCCTGACCGGGGGGAACCTCTCACTCCTGACCTCCCTGCTGGCCACGCCGTACGCCCCGGAGCCGGCCACCGGCCGCATCGCGTTCCTCGAGGACGTCGGCGAGGCGCCTTACCGCGTCGACCGCATGCTCACCCAGCTCCGCCAGGCGGGCTGGTTCGACGGTGTCGCCGGGATCGTGCTCGGGACCTGGACCGGCTGCGGTGACCTCGACGCGGTGTTCGCCGACCGCCTGGTCCCGCTCGGCGTGCCGATCCTCGCGGGGGTGCCCGTCGGGCACGGCCCCCGGCAGCTGACCATCCGGCTGGGCGCTCCGGTCCTGCTCGACGCGGGCGCGCTCGTACTTCACCCGGGCGTGCCGGACGCCCGGGGGTGGCGGTCCGGGCTCCCGGGCGCCTTCGCGGGGGAGACACCATGACGACCTTCGAACGCCGGGACCACCGGCCCGCCCCGGCCGGCGGTGACGACCGTGCCCTCGACTCGCTCGTCGTGCTGGTCGCCGAGAGCCACGGCTACGGCTGCCGCCCCGTCCAGAACGACGCGATGCTCCTGGACGGCCCGCAGCGCCTCCACATCGGCATGCGCAACCTGCGCCAGCTCGCTCGCCAGGTGCCGCGCGACGACTGGCCCGCGCTGGTCGCCGACCACGTCGGCACGATCATCACCGCGATCGAGGAGCCGCTCGACCTGCGCGACTTCCCGCTGGTGCGCGGGCTGCTGCGGGCCCGCGTCTATCCGGCCGAGGCCCGCACGGGCCGCCTCATCTGCCGGCCGTTCGCGCCCGGGCTCATCGAGGCGATCGTCGCCGACACCCCCACGACCGTGCGCACGATCGTCACCGACGACGCCATGACGTGGCCGGTGACGGCCGACGAGCTGTTCGCGGTCGGCCGTGAGGGCGTGCGCGCCGACGGCCCGCTGGAGTGCGACGTCATCGACGACACCGGCATCCGCGTCCTGGAGGGGCAGACGTTCTACGCCGCGACGCATCTGCTCTGGCTGGACGCCTACCTCGACCCCGGGCCGTACGGCGCGCTGGCCGTCGCCCCCACCCGGAGCGCGATCGCCGCCTGCGCCATCCGCAAGAACACCGCGCTGATCACGGCCGAGCGCCTGCACGCCTTCGCCAGGAACGCCTACGACGAGGGCCCCGGCTCGCTCACGCCGGAGCTGTTCTGGAGCCGGAACGGCACGCTCACCCTCCTGGAGACCCGCATGATCGGCGGCCGCCTCGTGCTGCCCGCCGACTTCACGCGGTTCCTCGACAGCCTGCCCTGACCCGGCCGCCGTCCCGGCCCGATCCACGTTCCGACACGGGCGGCCGGAGGTCAGGAGGCAGCGCGGGCGCGGCGGACGCCGTCGTGGCCGTCGAGGTCGTAGGCGGTGAGGACGAGCGGCACGTGGCTGAACGCCTGCGGGAAGTTGCCGACCTGACGGCGCAGCCGCGGGTCGTACTCCTCGGCCAGCAGGCCGACGTCGTTGCGCAGGTCCAGCAGCCGCTCGAACAGCTCGCGGGCCTCGCCGGCCCGGCCGATCTGCCGCAGCGCCCCGGCCAGCCAGAAGCTGCAGGCCAGGAACGCGCCCTCACGGCCGGGCAGCCCGTCGACCCCCTGGTCCTGCTCGCCGGTCTCGTACCGCTGGACGAAGCCGTCGACGGTGAGCTCCCGCTGGATCGCCTCGACCGTGCCGACGACGCGCGGGTCGTCGGGAGGCAGGAAGCCGACGCGGGGGATGAGCAGCAGGGCGGCGTCGAGCTCCTTGGAACCGTACGACTGGGTGAACGTGCCCCGGTCGGAGTCGAACCCCTTGGCGCACACCTCGCGGTGGATCTCGTCGCGCAGCGCCCGCCACTTGTCGAGCGGGCCCTGCCGGTCGAACGTCTCGATCATGCGGACGGCGCGGTCGACCGCCACCCACGTCATGACCTTCGAGTGCACGAAGTGCCGCCGGGGACCGCGGACCTCCCAGAGCCCCTCGTCCGGGTCGTTCCAGTGCCCCTCGAGGAACTCGGTCAGCGCGCGCTGCAGCGACCAGGCGTGCCGCTCGGGCTGGATGCCGGTGTTCAGCGCGAGGTACAGCGAGTCGGCGACCTCGCCGAAGACGTCGAGTTGCAGCTGCGTGGACGCGGAGTTGCCGACGCGGACCGGCCGGGAGTCCTCATACCCGGGCAGCCAGGGCAGTTCGTACTCCGCGAGCCGGCGCTCGCCCGCGACGCCGTACATGATCTGCAGGTCCTGAGGGGTGCCGGCCACGGCGCGCATCAGCCAGGCCCGCCAGGCCTTGGCCTCGTCGCGGTAGCCGCTGCGCAGCAGGGCCTCCAGGGTCATCGTCGCGTCGCGCAGCCAGCAGAAGCGGTAGTCCCAGTTGCGCACGCCGCCGACGTCCTCGGGCAGCGAGGTGGTCGCGGCGGCGACGATGCCGCCGGTGGGCTCGTACGTCATCGCCTTCAGCGTGGCCAGCGAGCGGACGACCGCGTCGCGGTACCGGCCGTCGTAGGTGCACTGCCGGGCCCAGCCGGTCCAGAAGCGCTCCGTGCCGTCGAGCGCGTCGTACGGGTCGACGTCACGCGGCGTGGGCAGGTGGGAGGGGTGCCAGGTGCAGACGAACGGCAGCGAGTCGCCCTCGCACACCACGAACGTCGCGCGGTGCGCGAAGTCGCGGCCCTCCAGCTCGATCGGGCTGCGCAGCCACACCGAGTCGGGCCCGGCGGTGGCGGTGAGGTGGTCGCCGATGCGGCGCATCCAGGGGACGACCCGCCCGTAGTCGAACCGGAGCCGCAGATCGAGGCGCATGGGCACCCGGCCGGACACGCCCTCGATGATGCGGACGACGTCGGCCGCGTCGCCGCGCTCGGGCATGAAGTCGATGACCCGGACGGTGCCGTCCGGGGTGTCCCACTCGGTCTCCAGGATCAGCGTGTCGCCGCGGTAGCGGCGGCGCGTCGCCCGGCCGCCGGAGACGGGCGCGATCTGCCAGCGGCCGTTGTCGGGCGTCCCGAGCAGGCCGGCGAAGCAGGCGGGGGAGTCGAACCGGGGCAGGCACAGCCAGTCGATGGAGCCGTCCAGGCCGACGAGCGCGCAGCTGAACAGGTCGCCGATGAGCGCGTAATCCTCGATGCGTCCGGGCACCATCGTCCCCTCATGTCGCGGATCCCCGTCGTACCGTAGCGCGGCACGGGCCCGGCGGGACCACAAGGCCGGTACCACGTGGTTGTTTATCGCCTGATCGGCCGGTTACGTCTCCCCCGTTCCTCGCGGCGGTGCGCGGACCAAGGAGATGACATGCACGAGACCGGTGACGCGGCGGCCCCGCCGGGCGTCGTCCGCAGCCTGGTACCCGCCCGGATCGACCGGCTGCCCTGGTCGCGGTTCCACACCCGGATGATCGTCGCGCTCGGCGTCGCCTGGGTGCTGGACGGGCTGGAGATCCAGATCGCGAGCATTGTCGGGCCGGTCCTGCAGCATCACGGCACGCTCGGGCTGAGTTCCCGGGCCGTCGGGTTCGCCGCGACGGTCTACCTGCTCGGTGAGGTGGCGGGCGCGCTGATCTTCGGCCGGCTGTCCGACAGGCTCGGCCGCCGCAAGCTGTTCATCGCCACGCTCGGGCTGTACCTGGCCGCGAACGCCCTCACCGCCCTGTCGTTCAACTACGGCATCTTCCTGCTGTTCCGGTTCATCGCGGGGATGGGGATCGGCGGGGAGTACGCCGCGATCCACTCGGCGATCGACGAGCTGATCCCCGCGCGGTACCGGGGGCGGGTGGACCTGGCCGTCAGCGGCACGTACTGGTTCGGCGCGATCCTCGCGTCCCTGGGGGAGTACGTCCTGCTGAACCCGCAGCTGCTGCCCCAGAACCTCGGCTGGCGGATCGGCTTCTTCATCGGACCGGTGATCGGCGTCGGGATCTGGACACTGCGCAGGACGCTGCCGGAGAGCCCCCGCTGGCAGCTCATGCACGGGCGCGCCGAAGAGGCGGAGGAGACGGTCGCGCGGATCGAGCGCGAGGTGGCGGCGACGGGCCACCGGCTGCCGCCCGTGGACGAGAGCCGGTACCTCGACGTCCACCCGCACAAGTCCGTGTCGTTCCTGACCGTCGGGCGCACGCTGTTCCGGGAGTACCCGTCGCGGTCGCTGCTCGGTGCCACGCTGATGATCAGCCAGTCGTTCCTCTACAACGCGATCTTCTTCACGTACGGCCTGGTGCTCAGCCACTTCTACGGGGTGGCCGACCACGACGTGCCGAAGTACTTCTTCGCCTTCGCGGCCGGGAACCTGCTCGGGCCGCTGGTGCTGGGGCCGCTGTTCGACACGGTCGGCCGCAAGCGCATGATCGCCGGGACGTACCTGTTCTCCGGCACGTTGCTGGCGGTCAGCGGCTACCTGTTCAAGCTCGGCGAGCTGTCCGCCCTGACCCAGACGATCCTGTGGTCGGTGATCTTCTTCGTCGCGTCGGCGGCGGCGAGCTCCGGCTACCTGACCGTCAGCGAGATCTTCCCGCTGGAGCTGCGCGCCCAGGCGATCGCGCTCTTCTTCGCGGTCGCCCAGGTGTTCGGCGCCCTCGGCCCGACGATCTTCGGCGCGCTGATCGGCGACAAGGGCCACCCGGACCCCGGCCGGCTGTTCATCGCCTACCTGATCGCGGCGGGGATCATGCTCGTCGCCGGGGTGGTGGAGGCGGTCTACGGGGTCAAGGCCGAGCGGGCGTCGCTGGAGGACGTCGCGACGCCGCTGTCGGCGGCGCGCCGGGTCACCGAGCAGGTCGGCCGGCGGCTCGACCCTGGCGCGGGGCCGACCGGCCCGGGGCCCGCCGGAGCGGGGACGGCCTGAGCGGGGACGGCTTGAGCGGGGATGGCCTGAGCGGGGACGGCCTGAGCCCGGTCAGGCGGCGTCGCCGCATTCGGCGGGCACCGCCGGGACGGGGAGGGCTCCCTCCTGGTCGTCCGGCCGCCCGGGCGTCTCCGCGCGCGGCGCCGTCTTGATCTCCAGCCTCGGGATGAAGACGTGGGTCAGCGGGCCGATCGTGACCGCGTAGAGGAGCGTGCCGAGGCCGACGGTGCCGCCCAGCAGCCAGCCCGCGGCGAGCACCGTCAGCTCGATGCCGGTGCGGACGACGCGGATCGAGTGACCGCGGGCGGCCAGGCCGGTGGTCAGACCGTCGCGGGGGCCCGGCCCCAGCCCGGCCCCGATGTAGCACCCGGTGGCGAACCCGCCGACGAGGATCGCCGCGACGAGGTAGCCCCACTGCACGGCGACCGTATGGGGGTGGGGGAGCGCCCAGAGGAAGAGGTCGGCGAACGCGCCGACGAGGAGCGCGTTGCTGATCGTCCCGATGCCGGGCCGCTGGCGGAGCGGGATCCACAGAGCCATCACGGCGACGGCCGCGATGATGATCCAGGTGCCGATCGACAGGCCGGTCTGGCGGGCGAGTCCCTGGTGGAGGACGTCCCACGGGTCGTTGCCGAGCCTTGAGGCCACCTGGAGGGCGATCCCAAGCCCATAGAGGGCCAATCCAACGTACAACTGGGCCAATCGGCGGGCGATCAACGGTCTCCTCCGCTCCTGCGTGACTCCTGAGGCCGGATGGCGGCTGATCGATGCCCGCGCCGGTCTCTCCGCGGATCATTCACCCATGAAGTGGCTTGCGACTTAATGGCCAATCAGGAAAAGTGGCCATATGACCTCCCGGATGATCAACGCCGCGAGCCTCGCCCGGTTGCTCGGCGGCACCCCGGAGGGCAGGCCCCTGTACGCGGTGCTGGCCCGGGACCTGCGGAGCCTCGTCCTCGACGGCCGTCTTCCCCTGCGCACGCGGCTGCCCGCCGAACGCGACCTCGCGGCCGCGCTGGGGGTGAGCCGGACCACGGTGACCGCCGCGTACGACGCCCTGCGCGCCGAGGGGTACGTCGAGAGCCGCCAGGGAGCGGGCAGCTGGACCGCGCTGCCGGCCGGCAGCCCGAAGGCGGCCCGTCACGAGCCCGCAGGGGACCGCTCGCTCATCGACCTGGCCCGCGTCGCGCCGCCCGCCCCCCGGGGCTTCGAGGACGACGTCGCCGCCGCCGTGGCCGACCTCCCGGCGTACGCCTGCGGGCCCGGCTACGAGCCGCTCGGTCTGTGGGCGCTGCGCGAGGCCGTCGCCGCGCGCTACGGCGCGCGCGGTGTGCCGACGCTGCCCGAGCAGATTCTCATCACGACCGGGGCGCAGCACGGGCTGTGGCTGGTCCTCCAGGCGCTCGTCCATCCGGGCGATCCCGTGCTCGTCGAGTCGCCGACGTACCCGCACGCCCTCGACGCGCTGCGCCGGGCGGGAGCCCGCCTGGTGCCCGCGGGGGTCAACGCCGGCTGGGACGCCGAACTCATCACGAGCGGCCTGCGCCAGTCCGCCGCCCGCCTCGCGTACCTCATCCCGGACTTCCAGAATCCCACCGGCCTGCTGATGGACGACGAGGTGCGCGCCGCGCTGGTCGCCGCCGCGCGCGCCACCGGCACGTACGTCATCGGCGACGAGACCTTCACCGAACTCGCCGTGGACGACGTCACCCGGCCGCGTCCCCTCGCCGCCCACGACACCGACGGACGTGTGATCACCATCGGGTCGGCGTCGAAGGTGTTGTGGGGCGGTCTGCGCATCGGCTGGATCCGGGGCACGCAGGCGCTCGTCCGGAGGCTGGCCGAGGTCCGCGAGGCGGTCGACCTGGCCAGCCCGGTGTTCGAGCAGCTCATCGTGGCCCGGCTGCTCGGCCGCATGGGCGCGGTGACCGGCGAGCGGCGCGCGATGCTGCGAGAGCGCCGCGCGGTCCTCGTCGAGGCCCTGCGCCGCGAGTGCCCCGGCTGGACGTTCACCCTCCCGCCCGGGGGCCTGTCGCTGTGGGTCCGGCTGCAGGGGACGTCGAGCACCGCGCTCGCGGCCACCGCGGCCCGGTACGGCCTGCACGTCGTGCCCGGCACGGCCTTCGGCGTGGACGGTGTCCTGGACGACCACCTCCGCGTGCCCTACGTGCTCCCGCCGGAGGTGCTGCGCGACGCCGTCTCCCGGCTCGCCGCGGCCTCCCGGGAGGCCGCCCGCGCGCCGCGGCCCCCGATGGCCTTCGTCTAAGTCCTCGGCACCTGGTCGATGTGGTCCGCGATGAGCCCGGCGAACTCCTCCGGCCGGGTCAGGAGCCCCCAGTGCGACGCGGCGACGGGCCGTACGCGCAGGTGCTCGGTGAACGGGCGGGGCGCCTCGGCCACCAGCGCCGGCGTCGCGTACGCGTCGCGGGTCGGCACGATCACCTGCGTCGGCACGGTCACCCGGAGGGGGACGCCGGCCCGGCGGGCGGTACGGCTCCGGCCGAGCATGTTCGCCCGGTAGAGGTTCAGCCCGGCCACGGCATCCTGGAGAAGGGTGGGCGCGGGGTGCCCGCCGCCGCGCGGCACGCCTTCGGCCCGCTCCAGGAGGCGGCTCCACCGGGCGGCCAGCCCTCGCCGCCAGACGAGTTCCGGCACCACCGGGACCTGGAACGCCGCGAGGTACCAGGACCGCAGCAGCTGCCGGGCGACGGCCGGGACTCCGGAGAGCCGTCGCGGGCGCGTCCGGAACCAGTGCGAGGCGTGGTCCAGGCAGGGCCCCGAGATGGAGGTGAAGGAGGCGAACCGGCCGGGCATGGCCCGGACGGCCTCCCAGCACTGGATCGACCCCCAGTCGTGCCCGACCAGGTGCGCGGGCGCGCCGGGGGAGACGGCGTCGAGCACGGCACGCAGGTCGGCCATCAGGTGCTCGAAGCCGTACGCCGCGCGCCCCGGCGGGCGCGAGGACGCGCCGGCGCCCCGCACGTCGTACGCCACGACGTGGAAGCGCTCCGCCAGCCGCGCGGCGACCGCGTCCCACACGGCGTGGGTGTCCGGGTAGCCGTGCACGAGCAGCACGGTCGGCCCGGAGCCGCGCTCGTACACCGCCAGTTCGACTCCGTCGCCGTGAACCCGGCGGGTGCGCGTGTCGTCGGACATGACGCCCACGGTAGGGCCGGCGTCAGTCCTTGATCCGCTCGGCCCCCGTGTAGACGTTCATCGACCGCCCGCGCAGGAAGCCGACGAGGGTCATGCCGGCCTCCTCGGCGAGGTCGGCCGCGAGCGAGGACGGCGCGGACACCGCCGCCAGCGCCGGGATGCCCGCGAGCATCGCCTTCTGGGTCAGCTCGAACGACGCGCGGCCGCTGACCAGCAGCACGTGCCCGGTGAGCGGGAGCCGCCCGTCCTTCAGCGCCCAGCCGATCACCTTGTCGACCGCGTTGTGCCGTCCGACGTCCTCGCGGAGCGTGACCAGCGCGCCGCCCGCGTCGAAGAGCCCGGCCGCGTGCAGCCCGCCGGTCCGCTCGAAGACCCGCTGCGCCTCCCGCAGCGTGTCCGGCAGGGCGGCCAGGACCTCCGGGTCGAGGACGGTCGCGTCCGACCGGATGTCATGGCGTGCCCGCTGCCGGAGCGCGTCGATGCTCGTCTTCCCGCACACGCCGCAGGCGCTCGTCGTGTAGAAGGAACGCTCCACCGAGACCTCCGGCGGGTCCACGCCCGCGGCGAGGGCGACGTCGACGACGTTGAACGTGTCGGTGTCGGCGCAGTAGCGCATCGCGGCGACGTCCTCCGGTGCCCGGATGACGCCCTCGGCGTACAGGAATCCGGTCACCAGATCGAAGTCGTTCCCGGGCGTCCGCATGGTGACCGACAGCGGGCGCCCGTCCAGGCGGATCTCGAGGGGCTCCTCGACGACGAGCGTGTCCGGCCTCACCCGGCGTCCCCGTTCGTCGATGTGCGCGATCCGCCGTCGTACGGTCACTCGGCCCATGATCCGACCGTACCCGGGACCCCGGTAAAACGTTCCGAACGATCGGGCGGGCCCGACGCGTCGCCTGAGAAAACCGTGGGCCATGGTGTTATAAAGAGCGCGGAAAGGGAAGTGGAGGACGAGGCCGGAACCGAGAGGGGGCGGAGCGCAGCCGTGGGCATCGATTCCTGGCCGGTGATCCGGCAGCTCACGGGCACCGACCCGCTCGGGCGCGGCCGGGCCGCCCGGACCTCGCGCACGGACGCCCTGCGGGCGCGGACCGAGAGCGCCGACCGGGTGGTCGATTCCGTCTGCCCCTACTGCGCGGTCGGCTGCGGGCAGAAGGTCTACGTCTCAGGCGAGAAGGTCGTCCAGATCGAGGGCGACCCGAACTCCCCGATCTCCCGGGGCAGGCTCTGCCCCAAGGGCTCCGCCAGCAAGCAGCTCGTCACCTCGCCGACCCGGCAGACGAGGGTCCTGTACCGCCGGCCGTACGCCACCGAGTGGGAGCCGCTCGACCTCGACGAGGCGATGGACATGATCGCCGACCGGGTTCTCGCGGCCCGCCGCGAGGGCTGGCAGGACACCTTCGAGGACAAGCCGGTGCGCCGCACGATGGGCTTCGCGAGCCTCGGCGGCGCCACCCTCGACAACGAGGAGAACTACCTCATCAAGAAGCTCTGGACCGCCCTCGGCGCGATCCAGATCGAGAACCAGGCCCGTATTTGACACTCCGCCACCGTCCCCGGTCTGGGGACCAGTTTCGGGCGCGGCGGCGCGACGACGTTCCAGCAGGACCTCGCGAACTCCGACTGCATCGTCATCCAGGGCTCGAACATGGCCGAGTGCCATCCGGTCGGGTTCCAGTGGGTGATGGAGGCGAAGGCGCGCGGGGCGCGGATCTTCCACATCGACCCGCGCTTCACCCGTACGAGCGCGATGGCACACCGGCACCTGCCGATCCGTGCGGGCAGTGACATCGTCCTGCTCGGCGCGCTGATCAACCATGTGCTGAGCGGCGGGCACGACTTCCGTGAGTACGTCCTGCGCTACACCAACGCCTCGGTCATCCTGAGCGAGGACTTCCAGGACACCGAGGACCTCGACGGGCTGTTCTCCGGCTACGACGCCGAGAGCTCGTCGTACGACCCGGAGACCTGGGCGTACGCCGGAGGAGAGCAGGAGGCGCCGGCCGCCGGGGCGCGCGACGAGCAGCAGAAGGGCGACGACCCGGACAAGGGCACCGGCCGGCCGCCGGGCCCGATCCGGCAGGAGCACGGGCCGGGCGCGACGTACGAGGCCACCTCGTCGCAGACCGGCCACGCCGACGAGCGCGACGAGACGCTGCGGCACCCGCGCTGCGTCTACCAGGTGCTGAAGCGGCACTTCGCGCGCTACACCCCGGAGCTGGTCGAGCAGGTCTGCGGCATCGCGCCGGAGGACTTCGCCGAGCTCGCCGACGCGGTCGTGGCGAACTCCGGGCGCGACCGCACCACCGCGTGGGTCTACAGCGTGGGCTGGACGCAGCACACCGTCGGCGCGCAGTACATCCGCACCGCGTCGATCCTGCAGCTCCTGCTCGGCAACATCGGGCGGCCCGGCGGTGGCATCCTCGCGCTGCGCGGGCACGCGAGCATCCAGGGCTCCACCGACATCCCGACGCTGTTCAACCTGCTGCCCGGCTACCTGCCGATGCCGTACGCCCACCACCACGAGGACCTCGACACCTACCTCGAACGCGCCGCCGGCGACACCGGCTTCTGGGGACGCAAGCGGTCCTTCATGGTCAGCCTCCTCAAGGCGTGGTGGGGTGACGCGGCGACCGAGGAGAACGACTTCTGCTTCGACTACCTGCCGCGCCTCACCGGGGACCACGGCACGTACACCACCGTCCTCGACCAGATCGACGGCAAGGTCAAGGGCTACTTCCTGCTGGGCGAGAACCCCGCGGTGGGCTCGGCGTCCGGCCGGCTGCAGCGCCTCGGCCTGGCCGCGCTCGACTGGCTCGTCGTACGGGACCTGCAGCTCATCGAGAGCGCGACGTTCTGGAAGAACTCCCCGGAGATCGAGACCGGTGAGCTGACCCCCGAGGGGATCGGCACCGAGGTGTTCTTCCTGCCCGCGGCCTCCCACGTGGAGAAGGACGGGACGTTCACCAACACCCAGCGGCTGCTGCAGTGGCACCACAAGGCCATCGAGCCGCCGGACGACGCCCGCAGCGACCTCTGGTTCATCTACCACCTGGGCCTGCGGATCCGGGAACGGCTGGCCGGCTCGGCCGATCCCGTCGACCGGCCCGTCCTGGACCTGACGTGGGACTACCCCGAGGAGGGGCCGTACCACGACCCGTCCGCGGAGGCGGTGCTGCGCGAGATCAACGGCTACGACGCCGACGGGACCGTCCTGTCCGGCTTCACCGCCCTCAAGGACGACGGCTCGACGTCCTGCGGCTGCTGGATCTACTCCGGCTGCTACACCGACGGCGTCAACCAGACCGCCCGCCGCAAGCCCGGTTCGGAGCAGTCCTGGGTCGCGCCCGAGTGGGGCTGGGCCTGGCCGTCGAACCGCCGCATCCTCTACAACCGCGCCTCCGCCGACCCGCAGGGCCGCCCGTGGAGCGAGCGCAAGGCGTACGTCTGGTGGGACGGCGAGCAGTGGACCGGCCACGACGTCCCCGATTTCGAGAAGACCAAGCCGCCGTCGTACGAACCGCCGCCGGACGCGACGGCCGAGGCCGCCCTCGCCGGGACCGACCCGTTCATCATGCAGACCGACGGGAAGGCCTGGCTGTTCGTGCCGCGCGGCCTGGTCGACGGGCCGCTGCCCGCCCACTACGAACCGCACGAGTCCCCCGTGCCGAACCTGCTGTACAAGCAGCAGGGCAACCCGGTCCGGCAGACCTTCCAGCGACCCGGCAACCGCTACGGCCCCGTCGGGAGCGACGTCTACCCGTACGTCTTCACGACGTACCGGCTGACCGAACACCACACGGCGGGCGGCATGAGCCGGTTCCTGCCCTACCTGTCGGAGCTGCAACCCGAGATGTTCTGCGAGGTGTCGCCGGAGCTGGCCGCCGAGCGGGGCCTCGTCCACGGCGACTGGGCGACCGTCATCTCCGCGCGCACCGCCATCGAGGCCCGCGTCCTCGTCACCGACCGGGTCCGGCCGCTGCGGATCCAGGGCCGGGTCATCCACCAGATCGGGCTGCCGTACCACTGGGGTTCGGCCGGCGCCGTCCGCGGCGACTCCGTCAACGACCTGCTGCCGATCGTGCTGGACGCCAACACCCACATCCAGGAGAGCAAGGCGGCGACCTGCGACATCCGCCCCGGACGCCGCCCGCAGGGGCCGGCCCTGCGCGCCCTCGTGCGGCGCTACCGCCGCATGGCCGGGATCCCGGAGGACTGAACCGAATGAGCAACAGCCTGTACGGCCCCCTCCCGGACGTCGCGGAGGACGCCGGCTACACCGACGCGCCCGAGCGCCGCGGGTTCTTCACCGACACGTCGGTCTGCATCGGCTGCAAGGCCTGCGAGGTCGCCTGCAAGGAGTGGAACGCCGTCCCCGACGACGGGTTCGCGCTGACCGGCATGTCCTACGACAACACCGGCGCGCTCGGCGCGAGCACGTGGCGGCACGTGGCGTTCGTCGAGCAGACCCGGCCGCGTCAGGTCGGTGACGGCTCTGACACCCGCTGGCTCATGGCGTCCGACGTGTGCAAGCACTGCACGCACGCCGCCTGCCTCGACGTATGCCCCACCGGCGCGCTCATCCGCACCGAGTTCGCCACCGTCGTCGTCCAGTCCGACGTCTGCAACGGCTGCGCGTACTGCGTGTCCGCCTGCCCGTACGGCGTCATCGACCGCCGCGAGGACGACGGGCGGGCGTGGAAGTGCACGCTCTGCTACGACCGGATCGGCGACGGCCTCGAACCCGCCTGTGCCAAGGCCTGCCCGACCGACTCCATCCAGTACGGCCCGCTCGACGAACTACGGGAGCGGGCCAGGACCCGCCTGGACGCGCTGCACGAGGAGGGCGTGACGGAGGCCCGCCTGTACGGCGAGGACGACGGAGACGGCGTCGGCGGCGCCGGCGCGTTCTTCCTGCTGCTCGACGAGCCCGAGGTGTACGGCCTGCCGCCGGACCCGGTCGTCACCACCCGCGACCTGCCGGCCATGTGGAAGTGGGCCGGCGGCGCGGCCCTGGCCCTGGCCGGGGGAGTGGCCCTGTCGTTCCTGGGGAGGCGCTGATGCGGCCGGATCGAGGCGATCGCAGCGCCGGGCGACGAGAAGAACGACGCGGGGGAGGCGGAGGCGGGGGCCGCGAGGAGCGCATGGTCCCGCGCGCGGAGTTCCGCTCCTACTACGGCCGCCCCATCCTGAAGAAGCCGCGCTGGAAGGCCCCGCACATGCCCGGCTACCTCTACCTGGGCGGATTGTCGGGCGCCTCCTCCACGATGGCGGCGCTGGCCGACGCCACCGGACGGCCGCGGCTGGCGCTGACCGGCAGGATCACGGCGGCGGCGGCCGGCACGGCGGGCGCCGGCCTGCTCGTCGCCGAACTCGGGCGTCCCGAGCGGTTCCTCAACATGCTGCGCGTGTTCAAGCCGACCTCGCCGATGAGCGTCGGCTCGTGGATCCTCGCCGGGCAGGGCGGGTTCACGATGGCGGCCGCGGCCTCCGCCGTCACCGGGATCGCGCCCGGCCTGGGCCGGGCGGCCGGCGCGGCCGCCGCGGTGACCGGTCCCCTCGTCGCGACCTACACGGGCGTCCTGCTGGCCGACACGGCCGTGCCCGCCTGGCATGAGGCGTACCGGCACCTGCCGTTGCTGTTCGCGGGCAGCTCCCTGGCGAGCGGCGGAGCGGCCGGCATGATCGCCACGCCCCGTGGCGAGGCCGGGCCCGCCCGCCGGATGGCGCTGCTCGGTGCGGGCCTGGAACTGGCCGCCGCCGGAGCCCTCGAACGCGGCGTCGGCCTGCACGAACACCCGGAGCTCATCGCCGAGCCCTACCGGACCGGACGCGCGGGAGCCCTCCTGCGCGCCGGGCGGGCGCTGACCGTCGCGGGGGCGATCGGCGCCGTCGCGGCGAGCCGGAGCCGGGCGGCCGGCGTCGTCGCCGGCCTCGCGCTCACCGGAGGCGCGCTGTGCACCCGCTTCGCGGTCCTCTACGCCGGGCACGCCTCGGCGGAGGGCCCGAAGTACACGGTCGTGCCACAGCGCGAACGCCGCACCGTGGCCTGATCCGCCCGCCGCGGAGTCTCCTCGTCTCTCCGCCGCGGGCCTCCTCGTCCGTCCGCTCAGACCCTCTTCATGCAGAGCACGAAGCTCAGGAGGGTGATGTCGTTCTTCCGGCGGTATCGCGCCGTGGCGCCGGGCACGTCCTTGCACTTGTTCCAGTCGGAGGTGCCGGAGTACTTCTTCAGCACCTTGTACACCCCCGAGTGGCACGTCGTCTTCTCCAGGTGCGGAGCCGAGTTCGTGCCGGCGTTGCGCACGCAGTCGCCCGGCTCGGCCGCCGCCGCCGCGTCCAGAGGCGACGAGGACGAGGGAGTGTCGGTCGGGCTCGGCTCGACCGTGGGATAGCCGCTGGTCGTCGGGGCCGGCACGCTGGTGGAGTAGGACGGCGTGGGCAGCGAGATCGGCTTCTTCGAGCTGTCGTCACTGCTCAGCGCCCACGCGATCGCGCCACCGCCCCCGAGCACGACCAGCGCCGCGACGATCGCCACCACGATCAGCGGGCCGTTGTTCTTGCGCGGCGGCCCCGGCGGCGGACCCCACCCGCCCGGACCGGACGGCTCCGACGGGCCGAACCCCCCGCCGCCACCCCACGGGCCACTCGGCGGGGGCTGCTGACCGCCGCCGTACGGGTCGTTGGGCGGAGGCTGCTGACCGCCGCCCCCGTACGGGTCGTTCGGGTAGTAGGGCTGCTGCCCTCCCTGACCGGGGTAGGGCTGCTGCTGCCCCGGATAACCCTGGCCGGGGTACGGCTGCTGCGGAGGGTAGCCGCCCTGCCCCTGCGGTGGGTTGGAGTACGGCCCCTGGCCGTAGCCCTCAGGTGATTCGTGCACGGACGACCGCCCCTCGTTGCATTACCCCACGAAGCTGTACTAGCCAACTAGTCTGCGCGCCGGTATGCAAACCGGCCTTTACCTAAGACGTTAGGTTCCGGGTCCCGGATCCCGCTGATCCGTTCCTGACCGCAGGCGGACAGTACCGGATCACGCGTGGTCCTCGAACCCCCGGGCGCGTGGCATCCGCCACCGCAGCCGGAGCGCCAGCAGGCGGACCCCGAACGCCAGCGCGGCGGTGACCAGGGTGACGGCGTATCCGCGCGCCCCGAGCAGGGACGCGGCCGTGGCGGTCCCCGCGCCCAGCAGGGCGGGAATGATGTACAGCTGCCGGTCGTGGAGGACGCTCGGCACCTCCCGCGCCAGCACGTCCCGCAGGATGCCGCCGCCGATCGCCGTCGTCACGCCCAGCGCCGCGGCGGCCGGCGCCCCCAGTCCGAACGTCAGCGCCTTCATCGCGCCGGCCACGCTGAACAGCCCCAGCCCGGCGGCGTCGAGCACGAGCACCGTGCGGCGGATGCGCTCCAGGTGCGGATGCCAGACGGCGGTCAGCGCCGTCGCCACGATCGGCACCGCCGTATAACCCACGTCCCGGAACGCCGCCGGGGGGACGGCCCCGATGACGAGGTCGCGCAGCACCCCTCCGCCCAGCGCGGTGATCTCCGCGAGCACCGCCATCCCGACCACGTCGAAGCGCTTGCGCACGGCGACGAGCGCGCCGGTGACCGCGAACACGAAGATCCCGGCCAGGTCGATGACGTACTCGACTTCGGTCGCGTGGACGGAGCTCACAGTCGGATCATGCCGTGTCCGAGGTCGCGCCGGTCACGGGGGGTGGCGCGGCCGTGACCCACGGGCGTGTCACCGGACGATCAGGGCGGTGGCCTCGCGGGGGACGAGCTCGCCCACCACGGGCGCGCCCGGCACCTCACCGGCGACGAGCAGCCCCCCGGACGTCTGGGCGTCCGCGAGCAGCAGCCGGTCCTCCTCCGACACCCGGCCGAAGTCCGCGTGCGGCGTCACCCACGCGAGGTTGCGGCGGGTGCCCCCCGACACGTACCCCTCGCGTACCGCGTCGCGCGCGCCGTCGAGATAGGGGACGGCCGCGGCGTCCACCACCGCGGTGACGCCGCTCGCCCGCGCCATCTTGTACAGATGCCCCAGGAGCCCGAACCCGGTGACGTCGGTCGCGCAGCGGTGTCCGCGCTCCAGCGCCGCGCGGGACGCCTCGGCGTTCAGCGTCGTCATCGCCGCGACGGCCTGCGCGAAGACCTCTCCCGTCGCCTTGTGCCGCGTGTTCAGCACTCCGACGCCGAGCGGCTTGGTGAGGGACAATGGGACGCCGGGCCGCCCGGCGTCCAGGCGCAGCAGCCGTCCGGGATCGGCCAGCCCCGTGACCGCCATGCCGTACTTCGGCTCTGGATCGTCCACGCTGTGCCCGCCCGCGACGTGGCAGCCGGCCGCGCGCGCGACGTCGAGACCGCCGCGCAGCACGTCGCGGGCCGGTTCCATCGGCAGCGTGTCCCGTGGCCACCCGAGAAGGTTGACCGCGACGACCGGGGTGCCGCCGACGGCGTACACGTCCGACAGCGCGTTCGTCGCCGCGATCCTGCCCCAGTCGTACGGGTCGTCGACCACCGGGGTGAAGAAGTCGGCGGTGGCCACCACGGCCCGGTCGCCCTCGATCCGCACCACCGCGGCGTCGTCACCGTCGTCCAGGCCGATCAGCAGGTCGTCCGGGCGGTCGGTGTCGATCAGCCCGGCGACGATCTCCTCCAACTCCCCGGGCGGGATCTTGCAGGCGCATCCGCCGCCGTGCGCGAACTGCGTCAGGCGGTAGGCCGACCCGAGTGCTCCGCTGCTGCTCCCCATACCGGCGAACCTATCGCGGGCGGGAGCCGGCCCGCCGTTCCCGGCGCTTCGCCGGTATTCGCCGTCCGCCATGGGAACCGGACCGGCGGCGGGCGCGTCTGGTAGGACATGGCCCGGCTGCTCGCCGCCTTCGTCGCGGCGCTGATCGCATGGTGGGATCTCACTGACGCGCCGGCCTCGTCCGTCCTCTTCGTCGCGGCGGCGGCCCTGGCCGTCACGGGACTCATCGTCCTGGTCGCCCTCCGCCTCCCGGTCGCCCTCACCGCGGGCCCGCCCGTCCGCGCCGCCGCCCTGCGTGACCGCGCGGGCCGTTCGGCGCTCATCCGCCTCCGCGACCCCGGCGCGCCCGGCCGCCCTCGCGTGCGGGCCCCGTAGGGACGCCTGTTCGCCGCACCGCCTTCCGATCACCGCCCCGCGTCTCCCGGCGCGGCCGACGCGGGATCGGCCGGGTGCGGCCGTTCGCCGTCCCTGCCGACCGACCACCGAAGGGTCGTCCTTCCTCATGCTCGCCGTTCTCGACGGTCCCGTACGCGTGGCGTACGACCTCGTCACCGGACTCGCGTCCGCCCTGCATCCGCTCACCGGGGACCTCAGCGCGGCCCTGGCCATCGTCGTCTTCACCGCCGGGGTCCGCCTCGCCCCCCACCCGCTCACCCGCCGCCAGGCCGCCGCCGACCGTGCCCGCCGCCGGCTCGCCCCGCAGGTCGGCGCGCTGCGCGAGCGTCATCGCGACGACCCGCTCCGCGCTCAGCAGGAGGTGACCGCGCTGTACCGTGCCGAGGGCACGTCGGCGTTCGCCGGCATCGGCCCCGCCCTGGTGCAGATGCCGGTCTTCGCCGTCGTCTACCGGCTGTTCCTGTCCCCGGCCGTCGGCGGCCACGCCAACCTGCTGCTCGCCGACACCCTCTTCGGCGTGCCGCTGGGGAGCCGGTGGCTCACGTCCGCCGGCGCCTTCGGCCCGCACGGCCTCGTCTTCCTCGCCCTGTTCGTCCTGCTGGCGGCGGTGGCCTGGTGGGCGTCACGCCGGATGCACACCGGTCAGGCGATCCCGGCCGGGCCGGCCGGCCGGGTGATGCGCCTGCTGCCGTTCGGCACCGTCGCGATCGCCGCGTACGTCCCCCTGGCGGCCGGCCTGTACCTGCTGACATCGACCGCGTGGAGCACCGCCGAACGCGCCCTCCTGTGGCGCGGGGGCGCCTCGGGCTGAGTAGGCTCTGCGGCGGAGGCGGGAGGGTGCCTGGTGGCCCTCATGGTCTTCAAAACCATTGGACGGCGCTCGGCGTCGTCGGCGGGTTCGATTCCCGTGCGCCTCCGCCACCGGTTCCCTGTCGCGCTGACACGGGAGGCCCTCGACCGGGACGTGCGGCACGTCTACGTGCTCCACGACCCGAACCAGGACGGCGGGAGTGAGCCGCACGTCCTCGAGGATGGCGTCCTCCGGCAGGCCGGTCCGCTCCAGGCAGTGGACGAGGTGCCGTTCGAAGACCGGTGATTTCCCCGATTCCCGGCCGTGGCGGGCGGCGGACACTGTGCTTCCCGACCCCTGTTCCCCAGGAGGCATCCCGTGCGCCCACTCGTTCGGTTCCCGCGGCGGCGGTCGGTCGCCGCGGTGCTGGCAGCGATGCTCTGCGCCGTCTTCCTCGCCGCCCCGCCCGCCCGGGCCACGGGCCGCCCGGCCATCACGGTGCCGCCCGGCGGCGGCCACGGCTTCCCGTTCCTCGCCGCGGCGGAGGACCTCGGCTCGTTCGGTTACACCGAGAGCGAGTACTTCATCACGGGCACCGCCACGGCCTACGCGCCGTCCGGGATCTGGACCTCGGACGGCCGATGGGGCGTTCGTCCGTCCCTCCGCGCGCCGTACCGGACGCGGATCCTCGTCCGCCGGCCGACCGACCCGGCGAAGTTCAACGGCACCGTCGTGGTCGAGTGGCTCAACGTCAGCGGCCAGCTCGACCTCTCCCCGGACTACTGGTTCGCACGCGACGAACTGCTGCGCCATGGCTACGCCTGGGTCGGCGTCTCGGCACAGGCGGTCGGCGTGAACGGCGGCCTCGGGCAGATCCACGGTCTCAAGGGCTGGGACCCGGCGAGGTACGGCACCCTCTTCCATCCCGGCGACGCCTTCGCGTACGACATCTTCTCCCAGGCCGGGCAGGCGCTGCGCGCCCCGGACGGGCCCGACCCGCTCGGCGGCCTGCGCGTCAGGACGCTGCTCGCCGACGGCGAGTCGCAGTCGGCCGGGTTCATGACGACGTACGTCGACGCCGTGCAGCCGGTGGCGGGGGTCTACGACGGCTTCATGATCCACAGTAACGGCGCCGTCGCCGCGCCCATCACCGGAAACGCCGCCGACATGCTGCTGGTGCCGAACCCGTCCCGGATCCGGACCGACCTGTCGGTGCCGACCTTCGTGGTGCTCACCGAGACCGACGTCCCGCTCGCGTCCGCAGCCCGGCAGCCGGACACGAACCGCGTCGTGCACTGGGAGCTGGCCGGTACCTCGCACGGCGACCAGTGGGCGTACGACCTCGGCGATCCGACGGTGCAGAAGTCGGCGGGCTCCGCCGCGCCCCAGCCCGGCTGCGCGGCGGGGTCGGCCCCGTACAACGACGGGCCTGGCCACTACGCGATGAACGCCGCGTTGCGCCACCTGACCGGCTGGGCGCAGGGCGGGCCCCGGCCGCCGGGCGGGCCGGTGCTGAACACCGACGCGCGTGACCCGAGCACCGGCCTGGCCACCGGCGGGATCCGGCTGCCCGACGTCGCGGTGCCGACCCGCACGCTCACCGGGCTGCGGGACACCAGCGGCAGCGGCGTCTTCTGCGGCCTGTACGGCGCCCGCGATCCGTGGAACGGCGACGCCGACCCCTGGGACCGGCATGATGCCGGTGACCCGTCCGACCCGGCTGCTCCGCTGACCACCGAGCCGGTGCTCAGCCGGCTCTATCCGACGCACGAGGACTACGTGGGCAAGGTGCGGGCGGCCGCGCAGGCCTCCGTGACCGCCGGGTACCTCCTGCCGGAGGACGCCACCACGATCGTCACCGCCGCGCAGAATTCCGCCATCGGCGGCTGAACCGGCGCCGTGCGGCCCGTCCGGTTCCGCCCCCGGCACCGTCCGGGGCGGGACCGCACGGGCAGCCGCGGTCCGGGTCCGCGTTCGCGAGTCCGCGTCCGTAGGTCCGCGTCGTCGGCCGGGCCGGCGCTTCATCCGGAGCGGCCGTCGTCACCCGGGAGGGACGATCTTGGCGAGCACCGACGGGACCGGGTCGCCGCCGAGAAGCTCCCGCAGCTCCCGGACGCCCTCGGCTCGCGCGGCCGGGCCGAGGGAGAGGTGGTGCTCGATCCGCTCGTTGACGGACCTCCGGAACCGCCGGTACAACTCGTCGTCTTCGCGGATCCGGCCGGCGATCCGGACGAGGGCCGCGGTTCCGGCGAGGTCGTCCTCGGGCACCGGGTGATCCGGCAGAACGTCGGCGAACCGGGCGGCGGAACGGCCGAAGAGGGTGTCGGCCAGCCGCCGCACGGTGTAGACGTGCGCGTAGTGCTGTTCGGGTAGCGCCAGGGGCAGCCGCCCGAGGGCCACCGCCTCGTGCAGAGCCGTCAGGCCCGGAGCGAGCAGGTAGTCGGGGACGGCCGCCGCGCGGCGAAGCAGCTCGCGCTGCGGCAGGAGACGGCAGTCGGCGCGACGGCCCGCGACCGAGAACGTCCGCTCTCGTCCGGGACCGTACGGCCCACCGCAGACCAGCACCCGCGTGAACCGCGGCCAGTCGCGCAGCAGGTCCGGGAGCCACCGGTGCAGCAGCCGCAGATAGTCGTCGTTCACGTCGAGGCCCAGCAGGAAGTTCGTGAAGCCGCCGGCGTTAATGAGGAGGTCGCATCCGGGATCGGCGTCCCGCGGCACCGTCCGTACGCCCTCCAGGTCGATGATCGAGCCGGTCACGTGGATCTCGGGGCCGGGGCCGAGGGCGGCCATCTCGGCGGCGCGTCCGGGAACGCCGGGGAAGTTCTGCACGACGCTGTGCTCGGCGAGCAGATGGGCCGCGACGACGCGTTCGTGCGGGGACAGGCCGGCCAGCCGCCGGGTGGCCGCCGCGAAGGACGAGCGTGGCAGACCGGCGCACAGGCGGTGGACGGCGGCCAGGGGGCGCCGCAGCGACCAGAAGCCGAACAGGCTGTCCACCATGACGGCGGGGCAACCTGCGGTGACGGCCCGCAGGACCAGGTCGGCCTCCATGACCGAGATGGCCAGGTCGGCGGATCCGACCAGGTCGTCGATGGACGCGGACGCGGTTCCCGGCGGCCGCTCGTGCACCTCGTCGAAGGCGTCGGCGTTCCGTTGCGCGAACGCGGCCGCCACGCCGTCGCCGACGAACACCCGTTCGTGCCCGGTCAGCAGCCGGGAGACGGCGACGAGCTCGGCCGCCGGGCCGAAACCGCAGCCCTGTGCCCCCATGATGATCCGCATCGTCACCGTTCCCGTGGCGGGGCCGTGGCCGCGAGCACCTCGGCGAGCCGCCCGGCGAAGGCGACCGGGTGCTTGGCGTATCCCATGTGACCGCCCGGGAAGAGGACCGGCCGGTGGCCGAGCCGCCGGGCGAGGGCGACCGCCGGGCGGTGGACGGCGTACGTGCGCGAGTCCTCTCCGCCCGCCATCACGACCCGCTCCGGAATCGCCTCGAGAGCCGTCAGGTCGGGTACGTGGCGGGTGAACGGCCGCATGGCGTGGGCGAGGAAGAACGCGTCGTTGTCGTAGGCCCGGGGCAGCGCCGGGGCGGGACTGCCGCCGAAGACGGCGCCGAACCTCTTCAGCGCGGCTGCCACCCCCGCGCGGCCGAAGAGCGCGTGGACGTCGTCGAAGAAGGCCCGGTGCTCGTCGGCGTCCGGCAGCAGCGCCATCGCGGGAGGCTCGTGCACGACGACCCTCTGGACCCGGTCCGGCTGGCCGATCACGAGGTCGAGGGCGACGAGCCCGCCTGAGCAACTGCCGAACACGCGGACCGGCTCTCCGCCGGTGGCGACATGATCGATCAGACGGGCCGCGTCGTCGGCGTGGACCTCGATCCGCTGGTCGACCGGCGGTCCGTGCAGAGCGCTGCGGGAGTTGCCGCGCGGGTCATAGGAGACCACCCGGTGGCGGGCGGCCAGAGCCGCGGCCAGCCCCTCGAACGCCGTGGCGTCGGAGGATCCCGCGGCGATCAGTAACAGCAGCGGGCCCGTCCCGCGCACCTCGTAGTGCAGGCTCGCACCGGGCACCGTGAGCCTGCCGGTCTCGAAGGCGGCCATGACGCTCCAGGGCAGGAGATCCGGGGATGGACCGTCATCATCGCACACAGTCACCGAACTTTGCCGGGAAGTGCATGCATGCGGTGAACGGTGTGCTCTGATGGGGCGGCCGGATCACTTACGGACGGTGAGTGACCTGTCACGGATGACGAAGGAGCCTCCATGGCCGAGCACGGATCATCGGCGCGTGTCCTTGCCACGATGAGCGCCGCGGCGCTCGCGGCGCTCGGGGCGACCGCGCCGATCGCGCGCCCCGCCGCCGCGGAGTCACCGGCGCTCCTGCAGTGCCAGGGCACCGAGACCGTCGCCTACCGGCCGGGCGTGCTCCTCCGCCCCCGGAACATCCGGATCACGACGAGCGGGCGTTTCGGCTCCTGTGCCGACGGTCAGGGCGCGGTGACCGGCGGGTCGTACGAGGAGCGGTTCACCATCTTCGCCGGCTGTGATGATCTCCTCGACGGCTTCCACGCCCGGCGAACGTTCCGGTGGAGCACCGGGGACGCGAGCGTGGTCGACGCGACCGGGAGCAGCACCGCCCTGGCCGGGCAGATCATCACCACGATCAGCGGGCGCGTCGTCCAGGGCCGCTTCCTGGGCAGGACGGCGATCCAGACGATCACCGTCCCGCAGCCGAGTGCGGTGCGGTGTCTCACGATGGGCCTGACGAGCGCGACGGGGGCGACGACGCTCAGCGTCACCTGAGCCCGGGCGTACGGGAGTCACCGCCGCCCGGCGTTCCGCGCCCGGCCCGGAGGATCCACTCCGCCGTTCCGCCGTTCCGCCGGTACGGGGAACGGCGCTCAACGCGCGAGCGGGGGAGCGCCGCTCAGACGGTGGTGTGGCCGGTGCACACGTGCTCGAGCGGGGGATCGGCCTGGAGGAGCACCGTGTCGCACCCAGGGCATGCCCACACCCCGTCGGGTATCACGACCTTCCAGGTCGCCGCGTCGTCGCGGGCGCAGACGAGGTGGTACGCGCGGAGGGGACGGCGGATCAGGGCGCTACAGAAGCTGGCCACACGAGACATTGGGGGGACTCCCGCTGGACAAACCGTGCCAAATCAAACTCTTCGTCGAGCGTAGCCGACGAGGAGATGGCTCGTGACCAGGGGTTTCATGGGAGCGCGGCGGACGCCGACCGAGGGCGGCCCCGGGCGGGTCGCCGTGCGCCCCCCGTGAGGGCGGCTCCGGCGTCGCCGTGCCGCCCTCAGGCGGGCGTCCGCGGTCGCGGAAGTCGTCCGGTCACTGTCCGATCTTGACTCCCGGCTGGCCTTGCTTGTACTCCAGCGGCCGGGTGATCCTCCGGCCCGGGATGTTGGCCGCCGCGCTGTACTTGCCCAGCGGCAGGATGGTCCGCCCGAAGCTGCCCTCCATCATCATGGCGGCGGCGACGTAGAGCGCGGTGGCGGCGGCCGCCACGAAGAGCCAGCCCGCCACGATGATCGGCCACGACGCCCCGGCGAAGAAGCCGGCGGCGGTGAGCCCGGACGCGACGGACAGCAGGATGAGCATGAGAGTCAGGCCCATGCTCTGGGCCGTCGCGGCCAGCGCGCACAGGGCTGTGATCACGCACAGCGCGATGAACCAGAAGGCGAACGGTGGGTTGGCGACCCCGATCCTCGGGGCCAGCACGACGGGGAACGCCCCCGCGGCGACCATCAGGAACATGAGGCCGAACGCGAGCCAGAACGCCCCCCAGATCCCGTGCACCGCGGTGGCCAGGCCGTCCCGGGCGCGGTAGGACCACATGCCCGCCAGTAGTTGCGCGAGCCCGCCGGCGGTCAGGATGAAGGGGAACAGGATCACCGGGCTGAACGCGCCCCCGTACCAACGCGCCATCCACGCGCCGACCATCATGGTCGCCGTCGCCAACCCGAAGAGACCCAGAATCGACGGTGCCGCGATCGGCTGCAGGAAGATCCGGCTCCGGTCCTGCCAGAACGAGAACTCGCGCTGCTCGGGCTCCATCTCCCCGCCCGTGGGCGTCCCGGCGGTCTCGTGTCCTCGTGCTCCGGTTCCCGTGGGTCTGTTATAGGCGCCTTGGCCCCTTGATTCGGTCATGGCATCCTCCCCCCTAGCTCACGGATGCCCGAATTGTCCATACCGCGAATCCACCCGCCAAAAACCCCTTATGGGCAGATATTGGCGTATAGACACTTCATTCCCAGTGGTTTCTTCTGTAACGCGAGCCTGTTCCCCGCAGAAGCGGAACCGGAGGGCCGGTAGGCGTGGATCCCGGGGCCGGGGACTACGGTCGGGTGTCGGCGAACGCCGACGCGGACGAGGCCGCGCCGGCCGGGATCCCGGACCGGAGGACGAGCAGTCGGTGCAGATCACTTATGCGACCCAGGCGGCCCCCGGCACCGTCAACGAGGACTGTGTGGTGGCCGGCCCGGACTGGGCGGTCGTGCTGGACGGGGCCACCGCGCCCGCCGGCGTGGACAGCGGATGCGTCCACGACGTCGCGTGGCTGGTGCGGCGGCTCGCGGGCGCACTGGGCGCCCGGCTGGCCGAGGCGGCCGGCGGCTCGCTCCCCGACCTCGTCGCCGACGCGATCGGCCAGGTCTGCGCGTCCCACGCCGGCACCTGCGACCTGGCCAATCCGGACAGCCCGTCCTCGACCCTCGCGGTGACGCGCCGGCACGGTGGCCGGGTCGAGTGCCTCGTCCTGGCAGACTCGCCGATCGCGGTACGCGGTCGCGACGGCTCGCTCCAGGTGGTGGAGGACGATCGTCTCGCGCACCTGCCGGGTGGGCGCCCGTACTCGCTCGAGCAGGTGCGGGCGCACCGGAACCGGCAGAACGGGTTCTGGGTGGCGAGCAGCGCCCCGGAGGCCGCCCACCAGGCGGTGACGGCGGCCTTCCCGGAGTCGGAGGTCGGCCAGGTGGCGATGTTCACCGACGGAGTGACCCGGTTGATCGACCACTATGGGTACGACTGGCCGGGGCTGTTCGAGACCGTGCGAACCGGCGGTCCGGCCCACGTCATCGGCCTCGTGCGGCAGGCGGAGCGGGCGCGGCCGATACCGGGGGCGAAGCCGCACGACGACGCCACCGCGTTGCTGGCGACCGCGCCGGCCGCCTGACGGCTCAGCTCGCCGCGCCCCGCCGTGCCGTCCGCCGGCGCAGCAGCGGCACGAGCGAGACGAGCAGCCCGCCGAGGGCCACGGCCGTGACGAAGACCAGGCCGGGTCGGTACTGCGCGAGCATGGCGGCGGGGGAGTGCGACGCCGGTGTCGTGTCATCGCCCGTGATGATCGCGGTCGTGACCGCCAGGACCAGCGCGGAGCCGACCTGACCGGCCGTCTGCACGAGCCCGGCGGCCAGACCCTGCTCGTCGTCCCCGACCCCCGCCGTCGCCTGCACGTTGATGGACGGGAACCCGAGGGCGAAGCCGGAGCCGAGCAGCAGCACCGTCGGCAGAACGGCCAGGGCGTAGACGGGGTGCGTGTCGACGCGCAGGAACAGCAGGTAGCCGGCCGACATCGCGGCCAGCCCGCCGACGATGAACCGGCCCGTGCCGAACCGGTCGATCAGCGTGCCCGTGAACGGTGCGCTGAGTACCACGAGGAGCCCGGCGGGCAGCAGCGCCAGGGCCATCGTCAGCGGCGCCCAGCCGAGAACGGACTGCAGGTAGAGCGTGACGACGAACTGGAACGAGGTGTACGAGCCGAGTAGCGCGACGATCCCGAGGTTGGCGCGCACGAGCGTGCCCTTGCGCAGGATGCCCAGCCGGACCAGCGGGTGCGGGACCCGGCGCTCGACCAGCACGAACGCGCCGAGCAGGACGACGGCGGCGCCGAACAGCGCGAGCGTCACCGGGGCGGTCCAGCCGCGGTCGGGGGCGGACACCAGGTCGTACACCAGCAGCAGCATCGCCGCCGTCGACGTGAGCGCCCCGAGCACGTCGTGGCCTCCGCCGGAGGCCGGGCGGTCGCGGGGGATCAGCGACAGGCCGGCGGCGAGCGCGATGAGCGCGATCGGCACGGGCATCAGGAAGGTCCAGCGCCAGCCGATCCCGGTCATGAGCCCGCCGAAGATCAGGCCGAAGGAGTAGCCGCTGGCCCCGAAGACGGTGTAGATCGAGAGTGCCTTGTTGCGGGCCCGGCCCTCCGCGAACGTCGTGGTGATGATCGACAGGCCGGTGGGCGCGGTGAAGGCGGCGCTGACCCCCTTGATGAACCGGGTGGCGATCAGGAGCGGACCCGAGTCGACCAGGCCGCCGAGCAGTGAGGCGACGGCGAACACCGCCAGGGCGATCAGGAACACCCGGCGCCGGCCGAGCAGGTCGGCGGTGCGGCCGCCGAGCAGGAGCAGCCCGCCGTAGCCCAGGACGTATCCGCTGACGATCCACTGGAGGCTGGAGGTGGTCAGGCCCAGCGCCGTGCCGATGGATGGGAGTGCCACGCCGACCATCGACACGTCGAGGCCGTCGAGGAAGAGGACCAGGGAGAGGACGGCCAGGATGCCCCACAGTCGGGCAGGCCACCGCTGAGGTGCGGCCGCGGCGCCGGGAAGCGTGCGTGAGTCTGGGATTGCTGTGGTGGTCACGGCAGAGGAAGTTACATGCATGTGCATCAGATGTCCACGCATTAAATGCAGTTGCATGATTCCAGGTCGCGTGCTATGGTCCGGGCCATGACGGAGACGGGCGAGACCGAGCTCGTACGGCGCTGGCGTGACGTCCTGGCCTGTTACAGCACGGTCTCCTGCGCGCTCGACCGCGCTCTGCAGGAGACCCACGGGATCGGGATGAGCGAGTTCGAGGTGCTCGACCGGCTGGTCGACGCCTCCTGCGATGACCTCCGCATGCACGATCTGGCGGGCGCGATGTACCTCAGCCAGAGCGCGCTCTCACGGACGGTCGCCCGTCTGGAGCGCGACGGACTCGTCGAGCGGTGCCTGTGCGCCGAAGACCGGCGCGCGATCTTCGTGAAGCTCACCGCCGCCGGGCGGGAGCGCCACACGCGGGCGCGCTCGACCCAGCGCGCCGTCCTCGCCGAGCATCTGATGGCCGAGCCGGCCCGGGCCTGACCTCGCCGGTGCCCCGCGCGTAGCATCGGGGGAACCGACCCCCGACCATCCGCGCCGCGCTCTGGGCCGCCGGAGCCGGCGGCAGGAGAGCCGTGCAGCACGGACCAGGCCACCCCTCCGACTCCCCGTACTCGCCCGTCACCGCCCCCGGACGCGAACTCGCTGCGCTCGGCCATACCGAAGATCCCGTCGCCCGGCCGCTCACCTATCCCGGGCGCCGCCCGCCCCGCTCCGGGCTCCTCGTCGACGGATGCCTCCTCGATCTGCGCCCGGTGGCCCCGCGGCCCGTCGTCCCGCCGCCGGACCGGCCGTACGCCCGGCCGGCGCCCGCCGCGGCCGAGATCCCGCCGGACGCCGCACCCGGCGCCATGACCGAGGCCGCACCCGGTGCCGTGCCCGAGGCCGCGGCCGGCATGGCGGCCCGGGCCGTGGATCCGGCGGCTTCGCCCGCCGCGCCGCCGCCCGGGAGCTGGCTCGTCGACGCGTCGGCGGTGCCGCCGCACGTGTTCGGCGGCGGACCGGAGGTCCCCCTGGACGAGGCGCTGAGGGCCTGCGGCGGCCCCGTCATGGCCGACCGCAGGCCGGTGCTCGCCATCGGGTCCAACGCCTCGCCCGCGCAGCTCGTGCGCAAGCTCGCGGCACGGACGCGCGTGGTCGTCCCCATGACGTACGCCCGTGTGTCCGGGCTGACCGCCGGGGCGTCCGCGCACGTGAGCCGGCCGGGATACGTGCCCGCCGTTCCGGTCCTGACCCCCGGCGCGAGCACCGACCTGGTCGTCCTCTGGCTCGACGACGAGCAGCTGACGGCCGTCGACCGTACGGAGCCGAACTACCACCGGGTTCGGCTGCCGGCACCGGTCACCGCGGAGTTGCCCGGCCTGGGGCCGGTCCACTGTCACCTGTACGCCGGGCGGCACGGCTGCCTGACCGGCGAGGACGGCGTCCCGATCCGCCTGGCCCGGCAGCCCGATCTGCTGGCCGGGCTGCTCGCGGCGTCTCCGCGACTGGCCCGCCTCACCGGCGCCCGTTCCCCGGCGGAGTTCGTCGCCCGTACCCGAGCCGACGCCCGCCTGCGAGACGAGGTACGGCGGCTGTGGCGCCACGAGGGGATCGTGCTCGACCAGCCGGAACTCGTCGCGGGACCACTCACGGCGCCCTGACCACTCACGAAGTCCTGACCGCCCGCGGTCCGCCCGGTCCGCCCGGCTCCAATGCCGTCACGCCGAAGGGCTCCCCAAGCCGTCACGCGGAGCGGCTCCCTTCACGCCGCCGGGCCGCCCGGCTCCCGCGCTTCGACGGGAGCGGTGCCCGCGTCACCGTGCCCAGCGGCCCGTCACTCGCCGACCGCTCCGTCGATCAGCTCGCGTACGACGTCGAGCTGCCCGACGTGCCGGGCGTACTCCTGCAACAGGTGGAACAGGATCCGGCCCAGCGTCGGCCGGACCGCCGGCGGCGCGAACCGGCCGCCGCCGGACGCCACGTCGGCCGGACGGGCTCCCGCGACGATCTCCCGGGACCGCCGGCACTGTGTGGTGAAGAACGCCACGACCTCCTCGACGCTCTCGCCTTCGGCGACGTGCCACCGGCCGTCCGGTCCGGCGTCGCCCCAGGGCTCCCGGACCGGCTCCCCGGCGAAACCCCATTCCAGCCAACGCCGTTCGACGTGTGCCAGGTGCTTGAGCAACTCGAGGGGCGTCCACCCGCTGGGCAGCACGCTCGTGCGCAGCCGCTCCTCGGACAGGCCGTCCAGCTTGCGCAGGACCGCGTCCCGGTAGAAGTCGAGGTACGCGGCGAGCAGCTCCGCCGGATCGCTCATCGTCTGCGGGGGCTCGGGCGCGGGGTTCCGGGGGCCGATCATCGTCCGACGGTCGGAGCCGGCCACGCGCGGGGCGGTGGCGTGATCCGTGGGGTACGCGTCGTTGACGCCATCGCGCCCGTGAGGCCAGCCTGGGCACGTGGACGCCCCCCAGATCTGCTTCGTCGTCTTCGACGGCTTCCAGCCGCTCGACCTCACCGGGCCGTACGAGGTGTTCGACCACGCGGGATACCGGTCGCGGGTCGTCGCGCCGCGGGCCGGGCTCGTACGCTCGCGGAGCGGCCTGCCCGTGCACGCGGAGTTCGGAGTGGACGACGTCGACCCCGCCGGGGTCGACACGCTCGTCGTGGTGGGCGGCGCCGGGGTCGACGAGGCCCGGCTGGACGCCGCACTGGTCGGCTGGATCGCGGCGGTGGGCGTGACGGCCCGGCGTGTCGCGTCGGTCTGCAGCGGGGTGTTCCTGCCGGCGGCGGCGGGACTGTTGCGCGGCCGGCGGGTCACGACCCACTGGAAGCGCCGTGACCAGCTCGCCGCCGAACACCCGGAGCTGATCGTCGACTGCGATCCGATCTTCATCCGGGACGGCAGGTTCTGGACGTCCGCGGGGGTGACCGCGGGCATGGACCTGGCCCTCGCCCTGGTGGAGGAGGATCTCGGCCGAGACGTCGCCCACGAGGTGGCTCGCGAGCTGGTCATGTTCCTGCGCAGACCGGGGAGCCAGTCGCAGTTCAGCGTCCCGCTGTGGTCGGCGCAGCCGTCGAGCGACCCGATCCGCGCCGTCGTCGACGCGGTGCACGCGGAGCCGGGGGCGCGGCACGGGATCGGGGACCTGGCCGCGCGGGCCGGGTTGAGCCCTCGTCACCTGCAGCGCCGGTTCACCTCCGAACTCGGCGTGCCACCGGCGGCGTACGTCGAACGGGTCCGAGTGGAGGCGGCGCGCCGCGCGCTGGCCGAGGGGGACGACCCGGTCGAGGCCATCGCCCGGCGGTGCGGCTTCGGCACCGCCGAGACACTGCGCCGGGCGTTCCACCGGAATGTCGGCGTTCCCCCGTCCGACTACCGGGACCGTTTCCGATCGACCAGGGAGTACGCGTGACCACTTATGGACTGCTGCTGTTCGACGGCGTGGAGGAGCTGGACGTCGTGGGACCCTGGGAGGTCTTCACGGCCTCCGCGATGCTCCGCGAGGGAGCCGACACCGCGGTGACGATCGCCGAGAGGTCCGGCCCGGTGCACTGCGGCAAGGGCCTGAGGATCCTGGCCGACCATTCCTTCGACGACCACCCGTCCCTGGACGTCCTGCTGGTGCCCGGGGGCCAGGGCACCCGGCGGGAGGTGTCCAATCCGGTGCTGATCGACTGGATCGGGCGGACCGGCGCCTCCTGGGTCACCGGCGTCTGTACGGGCGCGCTCCTGCTGCACGAGGCCGGGCACGCGCGGGGACGCCGGGTGGCGACGCACCACGCCTTCGAGGACACGCTGCAGGCGCGCGGGGACGTCACCGTCGTGCGCGACGCGCGTTACGTGGTCGACGGGAACCTCGTGACCAGCCAGGGGGTCTCGGCCGGCATCGACATGGCGCTGTGGCTGATCGGCCGGCTGCACGGCAGGCAGCACGCCCGGGCCGTGCGCCGATACATCCAGTACGAGCCGGCCCCGCCGTACCTCGCCGACGAGCCACAGGACGCCTGAACGAGAGGGTGTGTGCAGCGTCACAAGATGGGAGGTCGTGGGGCCGAGCGGGCAGATGGGCTGCTATGCATGCTGGGTAGGAATCGGATCGTCCCCTCGGGGCGATCCGATTCGCCGCGCCGCGTCCGCTAAGGTATATTGCGTCGCAAGTTTCACTAAATGGTGTGACGGCGATTTCTTGACACTATTACGGCCGACCTCTATAACGGTTATGCTGAGGTAGTAACGCTCGACCGGTGAGGTCTCGCCGGTCGGCTGGGGAGGAACAAGGTGCCCGGGCCCGGAAGTGGCACGGTTCGTAACCGCAGACTGGCCACCGAGTTGCGCCGCCTCCGCGAAAGAGCCGAACTGACCGGCGATGACGTCGCCGACCGACTCGGATGGTCGGCATCGAAGGTCAGCCGTATCGAGAACGCCCGCCAAGCCCCCCGTCTGGGAGACGTGAGGAGCTTGCTGGATCTCTACGGTGTTGAGGGCTCATACCGGGACCAACTACTCCAACTGGCCCGGGATGCCGGCCGAAAGGGCTGGTGGGAGGCCTATTCGGACGCCCTTCCCGAGCAATATGCCTCCTATATCGGGCTTGAGATGGAGGCGGAGGAGATCCTCCAATGGGAGACCCAGGTCGTGCCCGGCCTGCTCCAGACGGAGGCGTACGCCTCGGCCGTCGAGCAGGGGCTGCACTCGATCGAGGTCATCCCGCCGAGCCGCCTCGACGCGCGTGTGGAGACCCGGCTGGCGCGGCAGTCCGTGCTCACCACCCGTGAGCCGCCCCTGCGGCTGTCCCTGGTCCTGGACGAGGCCACCCTGGTGCGCCGGTACGGAGACGCCGGTGTCATGCGTGAGCAGCTCGAACGCCTCGTGGAGTTGGCCGGGTCGCCCAACGTCACGCTTCAAGTGCTTCCACTTGACGGACCCCATCCGATCACCACGGGGTCCTTCACGCTTCTGCAGTTCCCGCAGGTCGGGGGCATCAAATTCCATGATGTGATCTATATCGAGCATCAGAACGGCTGCTCGTATCTCGAAGAGGAGACCGAGACCTACCGGCATCGGCTCAGCTTCGACCGGCTTAGTGCAGAAGCGCTCCCGCCCGCTGAATCCGTGGAATTGATCTCCAGGATCGCCCGGGATGCGTGGGGATCCCAGAATGGAGGGGGGTGATTATAATGGACCAAGCAGTCAGGCATCCCGGCGTCATCTGGCGCAAAGGATCTCGGAGCATGGCCAACGGCGCATGTGTCGAGGTCGCGTCGGTGCCGCAGGCCACGTCGGAGGAGGACGTGGCACGCGCGGCGGAGTAGTGCCACAACCGAATAATGACGAATAACTTGAATCGCTCGCAATAGCAATATTGTGAGCGATTGTGCGTGAAATAGCAATACTGGCGGTCCACTTCCCTCGCCGCAGCGAGGGAAGTGGACCGTTCGGCGTTTCGAGGAGACCGAGACCTATCGGCATCGGCCCGGCTTCGACCGGCTCAGTGCGGAAGCGCTCCCGCCCGCCGCATTCGTGACCTTGATCTCTAGGACCGCCCGGGGTGTTTGGGGGTTCCGAACGAGAGGAGGTGGCGCCCGATGGATGACGAGCTCCTTGAACGCATCGTCCTTTTGACCCTGAAGATCGCCGAGATCCTGAGCAGGTGGCTGAGGCAACGGCGGCATTGATCCGGGAGTGACGCCGTCAGTCCGGACAAGGGCCTGGCGCCGCCGCATAAGCGGGTGCGGGCGCCAGGCCCTTCGTCATCTCAGTCCGAGCCGGCCCGCCTTCGGGGGAGGCAGGCGTCTCAGCCGAGGAGGTCGAACCGGGGGGCCGATTCCGCCGCCCGGTAGGCCGCCCAGCTCAGCGCGAGGTCCTGCCACGGCAGGCCGACGGGCGCGTAAACGGTGACCTCGGAGGGTTCCGTACGGCCCGGGGCCGCCCCGCGCAGGACGTCCGAGATCACACCGGCGGCGTCCGCGTGCCCGAGACCGGCGTTGCCGAGCGCTCCCATCGCGACCGCGAGGTCCAGGTCGTCGACGAACGTACGGCCGGCCCGCAGCAGGTCGGACGACAGTTCCGCCTTGCCGGGCTCGTCGGCGCCGAGGGAGGTGACGTGCGCGCCCGGGCGGACGTCGGCGGCGCGAAGCAACGGCGTTCTCGCCCAGGTCGCCGTCACGATGATGTCCGCCGCCGTGACGTCGGGCGGGACGCCCTGCCCGGCCCGCGCCGGAACCGCCCGGCCACCGTGCCGGGCGGCGAAGGCGGCGGCCCGCTCCGGGTCGAGGTCGGTGACCACCAGATCGCGGATCGGCCGGAGCGCGCGCAGTCCGGTGACCACCAGGTGCGCCTGCGCACCCGCGCCGATGACCGCGACCGTGCCCGCGTCCGGCCGGGCGAGCGCGTCGGTGCCCAGCGCCGCGGAAAGGCCGGTGCGCCAGGCGGTCACGGTGGCCGAGTCGAGCAGCGCGAGCAACTCACCGGTCCGGAGGTCGTGCAGGCAGACGACGCCCCGCAACGCGGGTGCCGCGTCCGGGAACTTGGCGTTGACCTTCACGGTGTAGGCCGGTATGCCCTCGATGAGGCCGGGGATGAGCGCCGTCGCGGTGCCGGGTCCCGGCAGGTCCGTGCGTACGCGCTGGGGCCGGATGGGGCCGGGAGACGCCAGGAAGCCGGCGCGGAGCGCGTCGAGGCACGCCCGAGGCTCGAGGATCGTCTGCAGGTCGCTGCGGCTCAACAGGACGGTCACCGGATGATCTTCGCTCATCGGCGCGTCCGGAGTGCGCTGGGGTGCGGGGCCGGGGCGTCTTGGCGTCCGGGGCCGGGCTGGTCGTAGGTTTCTGCCATGGACTCTCGACGCCGGGTTCCGCGTACGGACGCCGTGCTCGCCGATCCACGGCTCGCGGAGGCGGCCCGCAGGCTGGGGCGCGGCATCGTGAAGTCGGCCGTCGTGGCGGCGCAGGAGCGGGCGCGGCGAGGTGAGATCGCTCCCGAGAGTGTCGCCGACACGGCCGCGGCGGCCCTGCCGTCCCACGCCGCGACCCTGCGACCGGTGATCAACGCGACGGGTGTCCTCCTGCACACCAACCTGGGCCGTGCGCCGCTGTCCGCCGCCGCGCGGGAGGCGGTGCTCGCCGCGGCCGGCTGCACGGACGTCGAGTACGACCTGGAGACGGGCCGCCGGGCCCGGCGGGGTGAGGGCGCCCTGGCCGCCGTCCGGGAGGCGTGCCCGGCGGCCGAGGCGGTCCACGTCGTCAACAACAACGCCGCCGCCCTGGTGCTGGCCGCCACCGCGCTCGCCCGTGACCGGGAGATGGTCATCAGCCGCGGCGAGATGGTGGAGATCGGGGACGGCTTCCGCCTCCCCGACCTGCTCGTCTCCACCGGCGCGCGGCTCCGCGAGGTCGGCACGACCAACCGCACCACCGCGGCCGACTACGCGGCCGCCGTCGGCCCCGAGACCGGGTTCGTCCTCAAGGTCCACCCGTCCAACTTCCGGATCGAGGGCTTCACCGCGCAGGCGCCGGTGCGTGAGCTGGCCCGGCTCGGCGTCCCGGTCGTCGTCGACATCGGCTCCGGGCTGCTCGCCCCGGACCCGGCCCTGCCCGAGGAACCCGACGCCGCCACCGTTCTGCGGGAGGGCGCCGACCTCGTCACCGCCAGCGGCGACAAGCTGCTGGGCGGCCCGCAGGCCGGTGTCATCCTCGGCCGCGCCGACCTCGTCGAACGCCTGCGGCGCCACCCCCTCGCCCGCGCGCTCCGCGTCGACAAGCTGACGCTCGCGGCGCTGGAGGCGACCGTCCGGGGTCCTCGTACGCCCACCGACGAGGCCCTGCACGCCGACGCCGGCGTGCTGCGGCGGCGGGCCGAGCGGCTCGCCGAGCGGCTTCCCGGGCACGACGCCGCGGCCGTCGAGTCGACGGCCCGGGTCGGCGGCGGAGGAGCGCCGGGGGTCGAACTGCCCAGCGCGGCCGTCAGCCTGCCGGCGTCGTACGCCGTCCCGCTCCGCCGGGCGGGCGTCGTCGGACGGCTGGAGTCCGGCCGCCTGCTCCTCGATCTGCGCACCGTCCCCGCCGAACTCGACGACGGCGAACTGGCGCGGCGGATCGAGCGGGCGGTCGCAGCGGGGGAGGAGCGCCCGTGCACGTGATCGCCACCGCCGGCCACGTCGACCACGGCAAGTCCACGCTCGTACGGGCGCTGACCGGCATGGAACCGGACCGCTGGGCCGAGGAGCGCCGGCGCGGCATGACGATCGGCCTCGGGTACGCCTGGACGACACTGCCGTCGGGGGAGCGGATCGCGCTCGTCGACGTGCCGGGCCACGAGCGGTTCGTCACGACCATGCTGGCCGGCGTCGGGCCGGTGCCCGCCGTGATGTTCGTGGTCGCCGCGGACGAGGGCTGGATGCCGCAGTCCGCCGAGCATCTCGCGGCGATCGACGCTCTCGGCGTCCGGCACGGCCTGCTCGTCGTGACCCGCGCCGACCTCGCCGACCCCGCCGCCGCCCGCGACGAGGCCGCGGCCGAGATCGCCCGTACCGGCCTCGGACGGGTCGAGGCGGTCACGGTCAGCGGTGCCACGGGCGCGGGCCTGCCCGCCCTGCGGGACGCCCTGGACCGGCTCGTCGCCCGGCTCCCCGCCCCCGACGCCACCGCGCCCGTACGGGTCTGGGTGGACCGCGCGTTCACCATCAAGGGCAGCGGCACGGTGGTCACCGGCACCCTGCCCGGGGGAACCCTCAGTGTCGGCGCCGAACTGCGGCTCGACGGCCGCCCCGTACGCGTCCGGGCCCTGCAGACGCTGAAGGAGACCGCCGAGATCGTCTCCGCCGTCGCCCGCGTCGCCATCAACCTGCGCGGCGTCGACCGCGACCAGGTCGCCCGCGGCATGGCGCTGACGGGCGACGAGTGGACCGTCACCGACCTCGTCGACGTCCGCGTCCACGGAGCCGACACGGCGGCGCTGCCCCGCGAGCCGGTCCTGCATATCGGTTCCGCCGCCGTCCCCGTACGCCTCCGCCCCCTGGGGGACGACACGGCGCGGCTGGCGCTGACCCGGCCGCTGCCGCTGCACATCGGTGACCGCGCGCTCCTGCGCGACCCCGGCGCCCGGCGGGTCGCCGGGCTGACCGTCCTGGACGTACGGCCCCCGGCGCTGCGACGGCGCGGCGCGGCCGCCGACCGCGCCCGCGAACTGGCGGCCGGGGTCCCGGACGCCGGGGCGCTGCTGCGCCGGTACGGCCTGCTCCGGATCGCCGACCTGCGCGCCATGGGCGTCGCCGCCGAGGCCGAGCCGGTCGCCGCGGACTGGCTCGCCGACCCGGAGCACTGGGCGTGCCTGCGCCGCCGGCTGGCGGAGGAGGTGGAGCGCCACGACGCCGCCGACCCGCTCGACCCGGGCCTTCCGGTGGAGGCGGCGCGGGCCCTGCTGGGCCTGCCCGACCGGCGGCTGGTCGACGCGCTGGCCCGCCCACCGCTCCGCCTGGACGGCGGTCGCGTGCGCGGGTCCGCGGAGGCGAGCCTGCCGGCGCCGGTGGCGGGTGCGGTCCGGCGGCTCCGCGACGAGCTGCGGAACGACCCGTTCCACGCCCCGGAGGCCGGCCGGCTCGCGGACCTGGGCCTCACCGGCCGCGCCCTGGCCGCCGCCGTACGCGCGGGCGCGCTCCTGAAGATCGCCGACGGCATCGTCCTGCTGCCCGGCGCGGACACCGACGCCGCGCGGCGGCTGACCGGTCTGCCTCAGCCGTTCACGGTCAGCGAGGCGCGCCGCGCGCTCGGCACCACCCGGCGCGTCGCCGTTCCCCTGCTCGAACACCTCGACCGGCGCGGCCTCACCGAACGCACCGGAGACCGGCGCCGCGTCCGCTGAGACCTCCCACCGGGCATTAATTCGGTTGAAACGGGGACCGCCTGTCTGGCGTCATAGACCCGGCTCACCGACATGCGGAGAGGAGATGGTGATGCCGTACCGCACGATGAAGGGCGGCCACGTTCCGATCCGGATGTGGACCGACCCTGCGGACGTCGAGACGGTCGCGCTCGACCAGCTGCGCAACGTGGCCGGGCTGCCGTGGGTGCACGGCGTCGCGGTCATGCCCGACGTGCACTACGGGAAGGGCGCGACGGTCGGCTCGGTGATCGCGATGCGCGACGCCGTCGCGCCGGCCGCCGTGGGCGTGGACATCGGCTGCGGGATGACCGCGGTCAAGTCCAGCCTCACGGTCGAGGATCTCCCCGACGACCTGAGCCGCCTGCGCGCGAAGATCGAGAAGGCCGTTCCGGTGGGGCGCGGGGCGCACAAGACGCCCATCGACCCGTCCGCGATCCCCGGTCTCAAGGAGCGCGGCTGGTACGACTTCTGGCAGCGGTACGACGAGCTGGCGCCGGTCGCGCGGTCCCGCCGGGGCAAGGCGACCTCGCAGCTCGGCACGCTCGGCTCGGGCAACCACTTCCTGGAGGTGTGCGCCGACGACGAGGGCTCGGTCTGGATCGTGCTGCACTCCGGCTCCCGCAACATCGGCAAGGAGCTGGCGGAGCACCACATCGAGGCCGCGATGCGCCTGCCGCACAACCAGGACCTGCCCGACCGCGACCTGGCGGTCTTCATCAACGGCACGCGCAAGATGGAGGAGTACCGCCGGGACCTGTTCTGGGCGCAGGACTACGCGCGGCGCAACCGCGCCGTGATGATGGCCCTCACGCAGAACGTCGTCACGCGGTTCTTCGCCGGCAAGCGGGTCCGCTGGGACGACGTCATCTCCTGCCACCACAACTACGTGGCCGAGGAGGTCTACGACGGCGTCGAGCTGCTCGTCACCCGCAAAGGCGCGATCCGCGCGGGCGACGGCGACCTCGGGATCATCCCGGGATCGATGGCCACCGGCACGTACATCGTGCGGGGGCTCGGCAACGAGCAGGCGTTCAACTCCGCGTCGCACGGCGCGGGCCGGCGGATGAGCCGTAACCAGGCGAAGCGCTCCTTCACCGTGGACGACCTGATCGAGCAGACCAGGGGCGTCGAGTGCCGGAAGGACTCCGGGGTGATCGACGAGATCCCGGGGGCGTACAAGGACATCGAGTCGGTCATCGAGGCACAGTCCGACCTCGTCGAGGTCGTCGCCCACCTGCGCCAGCTGATCTGCGTCAAGGGCTGACCGGCGCCCGCCGGGTCGCGGCCCTGCGGGCGCGCCGAAGGCTCACCGGGAGCCGTTGAGCCGTCCCCGCCGGGACGGCGGGGACGGCTCCGGCGTCGCCATCGCCGTCGTCACGGTGCCGCCGCCGTGGGCTCCACGCCGCCCGTGGTCACAACGGACGGCCGGTTCGCGCCGGGGCCGTCCCCGCACGGGGGCGGGGACGGCTTCAGCACGCGTGCGCCGGCTCGGGGATCAGTCCAGCCAGGGCTTGAGGGCGCCGACCTTGATGCTCTTCTTGGAGATCGAGCGGTACGTCGAGCTCCAGCGGATCGGCTTGAAGGCCGCGCCCTTGGGGGACACCGTGACCTGGACCCACGCCGGGTGGACGGGGTGCTTGCCGCCCTTCGTGAAGGTCAGGTGGAACACCGCCTGGTCGGCGGGGCCGACCAGGGCCTGGCCCTTGGCGCCCTTGTACACGCCGATGACCTTGTGCTTCTTGTCCAGCAGCCGGACGACCGGCCGGCCGCTGAGCAGGCAGGTCTTCTTGCCCTTCGTGCTGATCGACAGCGGCTGGTCGACTTTCTTGCCCGTGACGTAGTCGTGGGCGAACTGGAGGACCAGCTTGTTCTTGGCGACCGAGCAGGCCGGTGCCTTCGCCGTCGTGGTCGCGGCCTGCGCCGGTGACGCGAGACCGGCCACGGCGATGGCGCCGGCGACGCCGGTCATCGCGAGCGTGGTGCTGAGCTTCACCTGGGTGACTCTCACTCTCCATCGGAGACGGCTCCCGCTACACGCGGGAGGGACGGATCTCCCGTCCAGAGACCATGATCATCTAGGGCGGCGGTACGAGGAGCGGTTTCGCCATAAGTCAGGGAACGGACGGGTGCGACGGCGCCGGCCGCCGCGTGTTGTCGGCGCGACGGCATAGGCTGGGGTGTCCGTAACGACAGAGGGGGTTCGTCCTTGCTCGTGGACGGGTTCGGCCGGGTGGCCACCGACCTTCGCGTGTCCCTCACCGACCGATGCAACCTGCGCTGCACCTACTGCATGCCCCCCGAAGGCCTCGAGTGGCTTCCCAAGCCGGAGCTGCTCACCGACGACGAGGTCGTCCGGCTCGTGCGGGTGGGCGTCGAGCGCCTCGGCATCACCGAGGTCCGCTACACCGGAGGCGAGCCGCTGCTCCGCAGGGGACTCGCCGACATCGTGGCGCGCACCACCGCGCTGCGCCCGCGCCCGCAGGTGTCGCTGACCACGAACGCCATCGGCCTCGCCCGGCTGGCCGGGCCGCTGCGCGAGGCCGGCCTCGACCGGGTGAACGTCTCCCTCGACACCCTCGACCGGGAGACCTTCGCGCGCCTCTCCCACCGGGACCGGCTGCCGGACGTCCTCGCCGGGCTCGCCGCCGCGCACCGGGCCGGGCTGCGGCCGGTGAAGGTGAACACCGTGCTGATGCGCGGCGTCAACGACCACGAGGCAGCGGCCCTGCTGCGCTTCTGTCTGGAGCAGGGGTACGAACTGCGGTTCATCGAGCAGATGCCGCTCGACGCCCAGCACGGCTGGCGCCGGGAGGACATGGTCACCGCGGACGAGATCCTCGACCGGCTCGCCGCGGAGTTCACGCTCGTCCCCGACGACACGGCCGTACGCGGCAGCGCGCCGGCGGAGACGTTCCTCGTCGACGGAGGACCGGCGCGGGTCGGCGTCATCGGCTCGGTCACCCGGCCGTTCTGCGGAGCGTGCGACCGCGTCCGGCTCACCGCGGACGGCCAGATCCGCAACTGCCTGTTCGCCCGGGAGGAGTCCGACCTGCGCGCGGCGCTGCGCTCGGGCGCCTCGGACGACGACGTCGCCGAGCGCTGGACCGCCGCGGTGGCGGCCAAGCGCGCGGGGCACGGCATCGACGATGTCGGATTCCTGCAGCCCGCCCGCCCGATGTCCGCGATCGGCGGGTAGAAAGGGACGCGTGACCGAACAGCCGCAGGAACACCGGGTCGAGATCACCGTGCCGCCCGACCACGAGGTCGGCGTGTACGCCGGGTTCGCGTCGGTGTGGCGCACTCAGGACTCGTTCGTCATCGACTTCTCCACGGCGGTGCGCCCGCCGGAGGTGGTGCAGGACGATGAGAGCGGCGAATCGTACGTCCACGTCCCCGCGCAGGTGGTGTCCCGAGTGCGGATCCCGCCGAGCCAGGTCTGGGAGCTGATGAAGGCCCTCGAGCAGAACCTCAGCGCGTACGAGCGGGAGAGCGGCAAGAGCGCCCATGACGGCGGATGACGCGTACGACGCCGTGATCCTGGCCGGCGGGGCGGCGTCGCGGCTGCGCGGCGCCGACAAGCCCGGTCTGCTCGTCGGCGGGCGGCCGCTGGTGGCGCGCGTCGGTGCGGCCGTGGCGGGCGCGCGGCGCGTCGTGCTCGTCGGGCCGGAGCGTCCCGAGCTGCCCACCGCGATCACCGTCCGTGAGGACCCGCCGGGCGCCGGGCCGGTGCCCGCTCTGCGCGCCGGGCTGACGCGGGTCGAGTCGCCGTGGGTGGCCGTGCTCGCCGCCGACCTGCCGTTCCTCACCTCCGGCGATGTGACCGCTCTGCGCGGCCGCGCCCGTGGCCGTACCGGGGCGGTGTACGTCGACGACGAGGACCGGTGCCAGTGGCTGACCGGGGTGTGGCGGACCGCCGCGCTGCGCGCCGCTCTGGCCGGCTATCCCGGGGCGTCGCTGCGGGGGCTGATGGACCCGCTCGACCCGGTGCGCGTACGGGCCGCCGGACGCCCCCGGCCCGCGTGGTACGACTGTGACACGGAGGACGACGTCGCCCAGGCGTCCCGGCTGATCGAGGAGAACGATGCTTGAGGAGTGGCTCGACACGGCGTGCGCGGAGCTCGGCATCGACCGCGCGGAGGTCGACCGTGACCTGGTCCTCGACCTGGCCCGTGACGTCGCGCACGGCGTGGCACGGCCCGCCGCTCCTCTCACGGCGTACCTGCTCGGCCTGGCCGTGGGACGGGGCGAACCCGCGCGGGACGCGGCGGCCCGTGTCACCGCACTCGCCACCGAGTGGGCCGCGCGCCGTGAGGGCCGGCCGTCGTAGTCTCATGACCGCCGGGGCCCGGGAACGGGCCCTGGTCCTTTACGGCAGGTCGTCGACCGGGATCGTGTCGCGGAGAAAGCCGCGACGGCCCAGGAAGGTGCTCAGGTGCTCCTTGTGGTCGTCGCAGGCCAGCCAGATCTTGCGCCGGTCGGCATCGTGGATCTTCGGGTTGTTCCAGCGCAGCGCCCACCGGGCGTCGGCGTGGCAGCCCTTGGCGGAGCACTGGAGCGGTTCGGGAGCGGTCACCTCCCTAGTCTGGCCGATCGGCGAACCGGTCGTGTCCGGCCGGCCCACCGGCATGGCGGGCCTCGCAGTTCACCTGGATAACCCTGACTGTGCGTATTCGTTGCGATTTGTTTGGGTTGTAGGCGTCCGGGTACGCGGGGCGCAACGGTTGAGCAGACAGCCGATCCCGCGCGGGCGGGGCTGTCGCTCGCCCGGGGTCGGCGGACGAGGAGGCACCGTGCCGTCCGATCGTGGGTCCCGGGACGTCATCGACGTGCTCACCGGGGATCACCGTCGTGTGAAGGAGATGTTCGTTCGCGTCATCGCGCTCCCGCGCGGAGACAGACGGCGCCGCTACGTCGTGGCGAGCGTGATCACCGAGCTCATGCGCCACGCCGCGGCCGAGGAGCAGTACCTGTATCCGGCGGTCCGGGCGCACATCCCGGACGGCGACCGGCTCGCCGCGGAGAAGATCGCGGACCATGCCCTGACGCGGCAGACGATCAACGAACTGGACGGACTCGACCCGTCGGACGCCCGGTTCGACGAGGTGTTCCGCCGCCTCATCGGGACCACTCAGGAGCACCTCGCGGACGAGGAGACGAACCTCTTCCCGCGGCTGGCCGGCGCCTGCGACACCGACACGCTCCACGAGCTCGGCACCAAGGTCGAGCGCGCCAAGCGGGCGACGCCCGTATGGCCGGCCGCCGCGCCGGCCGATGTTCCGTCGCTCGACGGCTGGTGCGGTCCCGGCCTGGTCGATCACACGGGCCCGGGGCTGGACGGCCGCCCGGGGACCGGCTCGGGACCCCTCGCGCGGTGACCGGGCCGCGACAGGACCGTCAGGCGGTGAACAGGAGCAGTCCGAACAGCGCCACCCCCGCGGTGAGCCACGCGGCGTACTCTCCGACATGCCCGGAGTGCGCGGCGCGCAGGCGGTCGACCGCGGGCCGCAGGAGCCGCGGAGCCGGGCGGCGCAGGCCGAGCACGGCGACCGGCACCGCCAGGACCACCCCGGCCGCTCCGCCGATGACGCCGGCGGCGGTCCAGGGGTGCAGCGGCTCGGAGGCCGCGTGCCAGGCGCCGCCGGACAGCACCGCCGCCACGTAGCCGCGCTGGTCGACGAAGAGCCCCGCCGCGTGCGAGACGCCGTGGATCAGTCCGGTGATGAGGCCCAGCACCACGGCGCCGCCGGCGAGGACGATGGCCGGCGCGAGCATGGTCCAGGGCAGGCGTGACATCCTCGGCCCGGTCTCGGTGTCCTCGTGCTCGTCCGTCCCCTCGCCGGACGGGCCCACGCCGCGGAACACGCGTAGCCACACCCGCAGCACCGCACCCGCGGTGAGCGCGGACGCCACCACGCCGACCGGCGCGGCCCACCACCAGCCGGCCCGCTCGGCCGCCTCGTCCATGAGGCTCTTGCCGGCCCACAGCCCCGAGGGCGGCATCCCGGCCAGCCCCAGGCCGCCGATCAGGAAGACGGCGCCGGGCACCCGCATCCGGCGGCCGCGGCCGTGCAGCTCCCGTTCGTCGAGGGTCTCGAACCGGTTCAGCAGCGTCCCGGCGGCGATGAACAGCGCGGACTTCACACCCGCGTGGCCGAGCAGGTAGTACGCCGCGCCGGCGAGGGAGGCGTGGTCGAGAGCGGCGACGCCGAGCAGGATGACGCCGACGTGGCTGACGGTCGAGTACGCCAGCAGGCGCTTGACGTGCCGCTGGAGGACGCACATGACGCCGCCCAGCAGGGCGGTGACGACGCCGAGGGAGGCGAGGGCGGGCCCGGCTCCGGGGACGGCCCCGGCGAACGTCGCCCAGTACGTTCGCGCGACCGCGTAGACGCCCAGCTCCACCATGACGCCCGAGAACAGCACGCACACCGGCGTGGGGGCGACCGCGTGCGCGTCCGCCAGCCAGAAGTGGAAGGGCACCGCCGCCGCCTTGACCAGGAAGCCGGTGCAGACCAGCGCGAACGCGACGGTGACCAGGCGATGGTCCTGACCGGGGAGCCGCGCCCCCATGGCGGCGAAGCCCAGCTGCCCCGTCCGGGCGTACAGCAGGCCGATCCCCATCAGCGTGACGTACGCGCCCAGCGAGTTGATCACACCGAAGTTGAGGGCCCCGTGCACCGTCCGCGGCTCCTCGGCCTTGTAGCCGGTCAGGACGTAGGCGATCACGCTCATCAGCTCGAAGAACACGAAGGCGTCGAACAGGTCACCGGTGAGCACGAACGCGCACATCGCGGCGGTGAACAGCAGCATGAGCGCGTGGTAGATCGCCTGAACCTCGACGAGGTAGCGCCAGGAGAACACCAGGGCCGCGAGCGTCAGGACGGCGACCAGCAAGGCCAGCCCGGCGGCCATCGGGTCCGCGACGAGCGGGATCCCGGCGCTCACGCCGCCGCGTGGCCGCCACCCCCCGAGCCACGCCACGACCGGGTGCCGCAGCGCGGCCGCGAGCACGGCACCGAGCAGCACGGTCACGGCGAGGACGGTCCCGGTCGCGACCGCGTCGACCAGGGGGCGCGGCAGCCACCGGCCTCCCGCGGCGAGGAGGACCGCGACGAGGGCGGGTGCCGCGATCGCGGCCTGGACCATCACTCCAGCGGCCGGAGTTGGTCCGGGTCGATGGTGCCCCGCCGTTTCGCGACCTGGACGGCGAGCGCGAGCAGCAGGGCCGTCACCGTCGCGTTCACGACGATGTCGGTGAGCGCCATCGCCTGTACGACCGGGTCGACGACCTTCCCGGTCGGCTTGATGTCGGAGAAGACCGGGGCGGTCCCGCCCTTGCGGTAGCCGATGGTCAGCAGCAGGACGTACGTCGCCGACTGCGTCACCGACAGGCACACCACGACGTGGACGAGGTTCCGGCTGGTGACCATGCCGAAGATCCCGGCCAGCAGGATCCATCCGGCGGCGAGGTACGGCAGATGACTCACGTGCCTTCTCCCTTCCCCGCCTCGTCGGTGCGTACGAGGAGGGCCTGCTCGAAGAACTTGGTGAGCACCAGCACGATCGCGCAGCCGACCTCCAGCCCGACCATCGCGTTCATCGGTATCACCAGCCCGGCGCCGGCCAGGCCGAGTATCACGAAGACGCCCGCGGCGAGCGCCTCGCCCGCCTCGAAGGCCGGTACGGGACGCAGCCGGTCGAGGGCCGGGTAGTCGCCGGTGAGGTAGAGGAGGTGCAGTGCGGTGCCGAGCACGACACCGCCCTGGAAGCCGCCGCCGGGGGACAGGTGACCGTGCGCGACGATGTACACGCCGATCAGGAGCGTCACCGGGAGCAGGGCGTACCCCGTCAGGCGGAGTGCGTCGAACACGTCGGCGGGCCCGTACCCGTGCTCGCCGGCCTCCTCCTCGCGCTCCCGCCGTACCGTGCGCAGCAGGACGACGGCGCCGAGCGCGGACGCGAACAGGATCAGCTCCTCGCCCACCGTGTCGAAGGCGCGCTGGTCGAAGTTGACCGACGAGACGACGTTCTTCGTCCGCTCGGCGATCGCCGAGGTCACCGCGCGCTCGCCGTACGGATGGAACCGCCCGCCGAAGTCCGGCAGGCGGAACGCCGCCAGGACGTACAGGACCGCGAGGCCGGCCACGCCGATGACGAAGACGGCGAACCGCGCCCGGTGGCTCATCGCCGTTCTCCGTGCTGCCTGCGGATCGCGTGGATCGCGAGGATCACCACCAGGGGGACCACGACCGTGCCCACGGCGATCTGGGACAGCGCGACGTCGGGGGCCTGCAGCACCAGGAACAGGATGCCGAGCGTCACCCCGTAGGCGGACAGCACGATCGCCTGACGGGCCGGGTCGCGGGTCAGCACGACCGCCGTCGCCATGACGACGGCGAGCGCCAGGGCCACGATGAGGACGGCGTCAGCCATCGGGACCTCGCCGCGCGCGAGCGGTGGCGACGACGGTCGCCGGCCCGGTGCCGACGAGCAGCACACCGATGAGCACGAGTTTGGCCACGTCGTGCCAGGACGACCACGGGCGCAGGGCGAGCCCCGCGACGACCAGGGGCGCGGCCAGCACCGCGGCCGGCCCGATGAAGTGCAGCCGGGCGAACAGGTCCCGGGTGAGCAGCAGCCGGACCGCGCTGAGCACGGCGACCGCGACTCCGGCCCAGATCAGCGCGGCGCTCACAGGGTCCGCCCGATGAACCGCGCGTACACCAGTGAGCCCGCGAACGACAGCAGGCCGAGCACCAGCGCCACGTCGAGATAGGCGGGCCGGTCGTACCCCGCGGCCAGGAGCAGGAGGACCATCGTCGCCGTGGGTCCCGCGAGGATGAGCCCGGTCAGCCGGTCCGCCGGCTCCCCCCACAGGGTCGCGAGCACGGCGGGTCCGACGGCGGCGATCAGCAGGACGAGCGCGGCGGTCAGCATGAGGTCAGTTCCCGTTCGAGGAGGGAGGAGCGGTCCTCCGCGCGGTGGACCTGAACGGTGTCCCGGTCCGGGGAGACCCGGACGACGTACGCGCCCGGTGACAGCGACAGGAGGAGGGTCAGCACGCCGTCGCGGCGGGACGGCATCGCGACCTCGGCGAACCGGCCCCGCCGGGCCGGTCGCAGGAGCAGCAGGCAGTCGCGGACGATCTGCGGGGGCAGGAGGAGCAGGACGCGCGGCCGGGGACGGGCGATCGCGAGGTCGGTCAGGAGGGCCCGCCGCGTGGCGACGGCCGCCGCGGCGCCGAACACCGCCGCGGCGGCCCCGACGACGAGTTCGGTCACCGAGATCGTCGAGATGATCCCCAGGTAGATCCCGTACAGGGCCGCCCACCACGTCAACGGCTCGACGGCGGAGCGGGTCAGGCCCGCCGTCCGAGGGTCGTGCCCGGGCCGTCCCCGTGCGTCGCCCGGCCGTCTTCGTCCGAACACGAATGGCCGTATACCCGTTCGTCCGACCCGAAACCCGGGCGCTGCGCGGGGGGCCGCCGCCGTGTGGGGTCGATGAAGACGTGCGGTTTCACGGACAGCCGTTCCCCGACCCGCCGGTCGATGTCCTCGGCCATCTCCTCGACCCGGTCGGCGGTGATGTCGTCGGCGAAGCTCGCCCGTGCCGCGATGAGGAGGTGGTCGGGGCCGAGCCGCATCGTCAGCAGTTCGGCCACGTCGTCGACGCCCTCCGTCCTGTTGATCTCCTCGGCGATCAACCGCTGCTCGTCGGGGTCGGCCGCGTGGCCGATGAGCATGTCCCGGCTGTCGCGGCCGAGGCGGTACGCGACGACGATGAGCAGCACGCCGACGGCGACGGACGCGGCGCCGTCCCACATCGAGGAGCCGGTGAGCTGGGTGAGGACCAGGCCGCCGGCGGCGAGGACGAGACCGATGACGGCGGCGGTGTCCTCGAACAGCGCCGCCTTCACCGTCGTGTCCGGGCTGCGGCGTACGTGGTCCATGACCTCACGGCCCTGGTCCGCGGCCTCCCCGCGCATCTGGTGGACGGCACGGGCGAACGAGATGCCCTCGGCCACGAGCGAGACGGCCAGGACGATGTACGCGACCAGCGGGGACTCGTGCCCGTGCGGTTTCAGCATCGCGAGGATGCCCTCGAACACGGAGAACCCGGCGCCCGCCACGAAGATCCCGAACGCCGCCAGCAGCGACCAGAAGTACCGCTCCTGCCCGTAGCCGAAGGGGTGGTCGCGGTCCGGCGGCCGGTTGCTCTGGCGCAGCGACGTGAGCAGGAACACCTGGTTGAGGGTGTCGGCGAGGGAGTGGGCGGCCTCGGCGAGCATCGCACTCGATCCGGAGATCAGGCCGGCGACCAGCTTGGTCGCCGCGACCACCAGGTTGGCGGCGCCGGCGACGAGGACCGTACGACGGGTTGACCGATTCATGGGGATTCCGTTACCCGCGCACAACGCGTCGATACGCGCTGGCGGGTGCCCTGCCGGGGGGTTTCCCACCGGCGGAGACGTGCCGGCGGATACGCGCCGGCCGAAACGTCTCCGTCCGACGCACGACGGCGCCACGGGGCCCGGCTCGTGCGGTCCCCCGTGATGGATAAGACCTGCTCGGCCGATGGACGGCCGGAAATGGCCGGAGGACGATCAGATCAATACCAAGGGTGGATCCGGTCTCATAAGGCAGCATCTAATGTGATTGAGCTCACGTCCCCTGTCCCCGAACTCAGGATCTGCTGATGATCGAGGCGAAGAACCTCACCAAACGCTACGGCGACAAGGTCGCCGTGCAGGACCTCTCCTTCACCGTCCAACCCGGAAGGGTGACCGGATTCCTCGGGCCGAACGGCGCCGGGAAGTCGACGACGATGCGCCTGCTCCTCGGGCTCGACCGGCCGGACGGCGGTGACGCGACGATCGCCGGCCGGCATTACCCGGACCTGCCGCGGCCCCTCTCGGTGGTCGGCGCGCTGCTCGAGGCGCGCGCGGTCCACACCGGGCGCAGCGCCTACAACCACCTGCTCTGCCTGGCCCAGACCCAGGGCATCGGCCCCGCGCGGGTCCAGGAGGTCATCGACCTGGTCGGGCTGCGGGAGGTCGCCCGCAAGCGCGCCGGCGGCTTCTCCCTGGGCATGGGCCAGCGGCTCGGCATCGCGGCGGCCCTGCTCGGCGACCCGTCCGTGCTGATCCTCGACGAGCCGGTCAACGGCCTCGACCCCGAGGGGATCCTGTGGATCCGCAACCTGATGAAGTACCTCGCCGCCGAGGGGCGGACGGTCTTCGTGTCGAGCCACCTGATGAACGAGATGGCGGTCACCGCCGAGCATCTCATCGTCATCGGCCGGGGCCGGCTCATCGCGGACTGCTCGACGGAGGAGTTCATCGAGCGCAGCGCCGAGCAGCAGGTGGTCGTCCGCAGTCCGGACGCCGAGCGGCTCGCCGCCGTCCTCGACGAGGAAGGCGGCAAGACCACCGTCGACGGTGACGGCGCGCTGCTCGTGTCCAACCTGGAGGCTCCGCGCATCGGCGAGCTCGCCGCCGCCGGCGGCTTCGTCCTGCACGAGCTGACCCCCCGGCGCGGCTCGCTGGAAGAGGCGTTCATGGAGCTGACCCGGGACAGCGTCGAGTACGGCACGGCATCGGCCCCGCACGCCGAAGGAGACCCGCGATGACCACCGTTTCCAGCGTGACGGAACGCCCGGCCGTTCCCGCAGACCACCGGCCGGGCTTCCACCACCTGCTGCGCAGCGAGTGGACCAAGATCCGCTCGGTGCGCTCGACCGTGTGGTCGCTGATCCTGCTGGTCGTCCTCGACCTGGGCTTCACCGCCCTGTTCGTGGGCATCATGGTCGGGCAGTGGGACAAGGCGTCCCCCCAGGATCACGCGAACGCGATCGCCGATCCGACGAGCGCGATCCTCGGCAGCGGCTTCTTCCTCAGCCAGCTGACCGTCTGCGTCCTCGGCGTCATGGTGATCGCGTCGGAGTACTCCACCGGGATGATCCGGGCCAGCCTCCTGGCGGTGCCCCGGCGGGTGCCCATGCTCGCCGCCAAGGCGGCGGTGTTCGGGCTCCTCATCCTCGTTCTCGGAACGGCGGTGTCGTTCGTCTCCTTCTTCATCGGCGCGCCGATGCTCCATTCCAAGGCGCCCGTGTCGCTGGGCGACCCGGGAGTCCTGCGCGCCGTCATCGGCGGCGGTCTCTACCTCGCCGTGCTGGGCCTGTTCGCGATGGCCATCGGCGGGATCGTCCGGCACACCGCGGCGGGCATCACGGGCGTGATCGGATTCGTCCTCGTCCTGCAGCCGCTCGTCCAGTTGCTCCCGGGCAGCATCGGCAAGCACGTGCACGCGTACCTGCCGTCCGAGGCGGGTCATCTGATCGCCCAGGCGCACCAGGGCAAGGACGACCTCCTGACGCCGTGGCAGGGCTTCGGGGTCTTCTGCGTCTGGACCGCGGTGCTGCTGGTGATCGCGGCGGTCGTGCTCAAGCGGCGCGACGCCTGACGGCCGGCGCGCGCCTGACGGACGGCGCGACGCATGACGGACGGAGCCGGGCCGCGATCGGGCGGCCCGGCTCCGTCTTCGGCGTGGAATCGTCCCTGAGGCGGCACAACCACATAAGGGGGAGAAATGTGGCGACGCCGGGAGGATACGGGGGCAATCCTCCCGGCGTCGCAATCATCGGTGTTCCGACGGGGGCCCGGAACACCGGCACGGGCGCTCCGACGGGGGACCAGAGCGCCGGTACAAATCGTACACCGAACCCCCCCTCTGTTAGTCAAGAGATTGTCACGAGCCGATTTCGTCGCGCGGGCCGGAAATCTCTTTTCGGTCACCGGTCTTTGGCTCGTACGGGGTGAATCGCGCGGCCGAGTCCGGCTCGCGGCCGCCATTGGCGAAGATGACGGCGACATAGGGCAGCACCACCGCGCCGAGCAGCGCGACGATCGCCGTCAGCCGCCAGGCGCCGGGCAGCGCCACGGCGCAGATGATGCTCAGCAGGAAGCACAGCGCCCGCACGGCCATCGTGATCAGGTAACGGCGCTCGCGGTAGCCGATGTCCTCGGACAGTGGCCGGCGAGCGTCCGTCACCGTGTACACCACGGGCCGCTCACGTCGCCGGATCGGCGGTCTCACCCTCACTCTCCCCACCGTAGTCCTCGGGAGGAACCGGGCAAGCGCCCGGGTGATCCCTGATGCGCCACAGGCGTCCGTGCCCGCGACGGCGCCCCTCATCAGGCCGCGGGACCCGGCGGGGCGGGACCGCTCCCACCGCACCGCATGGCGGGTGCGCCTCGCGGGAAGGAGCATCGAAGCATCTCAATCGCGGCGCGGGAGGAACTGTCATGACGGACCGGACGTACCGGGTAACGGAGATCGTGGGCACCTCACCGGAGAGCGTCGACGCCGCGATCCGCAACGCGATCAGGCGGGCCGGGCAGACGCTGCGGCACCTCGACTGGTTCGAGGTCACCCAGGTGCGCGGCCAGATCGTCGACGGCGAGGTCGCGCACTACCAGGTGGGCCTCAAGGTGGGCTTCCGCCTCGAGGATGCCTGAGCGAAGGTGGGCTTCCCTCTCGAGGACGCCTGAACGGACGTTCCGGCCGACTTTACGGACATCGCCGGTGAGAAGGTGGTCAGCTCGCCTTGCTGACCGTCGACATGTTGAAGTCGGCGATCCGTAGCGGCGGCATCGCCGTCCGCGTGAAGTAGTCGGACCACTCGCGGGCGAGCGTCCGCCGCGTCGCCCCGGCTTCGGCGATCCGCGACAGCACGCCGACCGGGCTCTCGTTGAACCGGAAGTTGTTGACCTCGCCGACGACCTCGCCGTCCTCGACGAGGTACACGCCGTCGCGCGTCAGGCCGGTGAGCAGAAGCGACTGCGGGTCGACCTCCCGGATGTACCACAGGCAGGTGAGCAGCAGCCCGCGGCGGGTCCCGGCGATCATCTCGTCGAGCGTCGCGGTGCTGCCCGGGACCTCCATCAGGAGGTTGTCGACGCCGGGGGTGAACGGCAGGCCCGTCAGCCGGGAGGAGTGCCGGGTCTGCAGAAGCGCGGACAGCCGGCCCTCGGAGATCCAGTCGACCGGGCGGAGCGCGACCCCGTTGTCGAACACCGACGAGTCACGGCTGGACGCGTGCGCGACCCCGAAGGGCGTGCACTCCAGGCCGGGTGCCGCGGGATCGCTGTACAGCCGGACCGGCGTGCCGGTCAGGCTCTCGCCGACCTTCGTGCCACCGCCCGGTCGGCTGAAGACCGTACGGCCGTCGTGGGCGTCGCGGGCTCCCGCGGACCAGTAGAGGTAGACCATCAGGTCGGCGACCGCGCTGGGTGGCAGCAGCGTCTCGTAGCGGCCGGCGGGCAGGTCGATCCGCCGCCGTCCCCACTCCAGCCGCCGGGCGAGGTCCCCGGCGAGCGCCGTGACGTCCACGTCGCGGAAGTCGCGGGTGCCGACGCCGGTCCAGGCGGACCGGGACCGGTCGCCGGACTTGGCGTTGAGCTCGACCTTCCCCGTCGGCTGGTCGGACCGGAGCCGCAGCCCGGCCGAGGTGCCGAGGAAGGTGGTGTTCATCGTGTGCTCGGCGAAGCCGTACAGGAGGCGGGCGTTCGCGTCCGCCGCGGCGAACGCCTCGCCGAGCGACGGCGCGAAGCCCTCGAAGACGCCGATGGACGTCTCGGCCGGCGGCTCCTCCCATCGGCCGCTCGGACCGGCCTCGGCCGCCTCGATCAGCGACGTGGCGTCCTCGGCGGGGGCGTTGTCGGCCGCCGCCCGCTCGGCCGCGCGCACCAGGTCCTCGACCTGGTCCTCGGTCACGCCCGTACGGGACGTGACGCCGGTCGAGACGCCCTCGGCCTTGTTCTTGATCGCGATGACGGTGAGCCGCCGGGAGCGGGTGACGCCGTTGGTCGTCAGCGTGTTGCCCGCCCAGCGCAGGTTCGTGCCGCTGGACTCCTCGGCGATGACGACGCAGCCGTCCGCGCGCGACAGCGCCAGCGCCCGCTCGACAGTCTCCTGCGGGGTGGTCACTTGCCCGCCTCCTTCACCGCGTTGAGGATGTTGACGCCGCGGAACAGCGCGGAGGGCGTGCCGTGGCTGACCGGCGCGACCTGGCCCGGCTGGCCTTTACCGCAGTTGAACGCGCCGCCGAGGACGTACGTCTGCGGCCCGCCGACGGCCTCCATCGAGTTCCAGAAGTCGGTGGTCGTCGCCTGGTAGGCGGCGTCGCGGACCTGACCGGCGAGCCGGCCGTTCTCGATCTTGTAGAACCGCTGGCCGGTGAACTGGAAGTTGTACCGCTGCATGTCGATCGACCAGCTCTTGTCGCCGACGACGTACAGGCCGCGGTCGACGCCGGAGATGAGCTCCTCGGTGGACGGGCCCTGCGGCGCCGGCCGCAGCGAGACGTTCGCCATGCGCTGCAGCGGCATGCTCGACGGCGAGTCGGCGAACGCGCAGCCGTTGGACCGCTCCGCCCCGGTCAGCCGCGCGATCCGCCGGTCCAGCTGGTAGCCGACGAACAGGCCGTCGCGGACGATGTCCCACGCCTGCGTCTCGACGCCCTCGTCGTCATAGCCGATCGTGGCCAGGCCGTGCTCGGCGGTACGGTCGCCGGTGATGTTCATGACCTTCGAGCCGTACTGGAGGCTGCCGAGCTTGTCGGGCGTCGCGAAGGACGTGCCGGCGTACGCCGCCTCGTACCCCAGTGCCCGGTCGAGCTCGGTCGCGTGCCCGATCGACTCGTGGATGGTCAGCCAGAGGTTCGACGGGTCGACGACGAGGTCGTACGTCCCGGCCTCGACCGACGGCGCCGTGAGCTTCTCGGCCAGCAACTCGGGGATGCGGGCCAGCTCGTCGTCCCAGTCCCAGGCGGCGCCGGTGAGGTACTCGTAGCCGCGGCCGGCCGGCGGGGCGAGCGTGCGCATCGTGTCGAAGGCCCCGTCGCGGATGCCCACGGCGGTCAGCACCGGGTGCAGCCGGACCCGCTGCTGTGTCGTGACGGTCCCCGCCGTGTCGGCGTAGAACTTGTTCTCCTTGACCTGCAGGAGCGACGCGTCGACGTGCGCGACGCGGTCGTCGCCCAGCAGCCGGGCGCTCCAGTCGCCCAGCAGCGCGGTCTTGTCCCGTACGGCCACGTCGAACGGGTCGACCTCGTACGAGGAGATCCAGACCCGGTCACCGTGCGCGGGCTCGGCGGCCAGCTCGATGCGCTCGCGGTTGATCGCCGCGGCGACCTTGGCCACCTCGACCGCCTGCTCGGCGACCCGCGCCGCGGCGTCCGTCGTCAGGTCGATGCCGGAGGCGAACCCCCACGTGCCGGCCAGGATCACCCGGACGGCGAAACCGGTGCTGTCGGCGTCGATGGCGGTCTCGAGGTTGCCGTCGGACAGGCGCAGCGTCTGGTGACGGATGCGCTCGAGGCGGAAGTCGACGTGCTCCGCGCCGAGCTCACGGGCCCTGGACAGCGCCGCGTCGGCCAGCGCCCGCAGCGGCAGCGCGGTGAAATCCGAATCGATCTCTCTCACGCGAGCAACCTACCGCGCCCTACAAAGACCGGACGGTCCTCCTTGGCGGTGCCGTGCTCGTGTTACCTATCGGTAGGGCAATAGGCTCGCCACGATCGAACTGGAGGTTTGCCGAATGAGTCGCTCCGTCCTGGTCACCGGAGGAAACCGGGGAATCGGGCTGGCCATCGCCCACGAGCTGAAGAACGCCGGGGACGCCGTCGCCGTGACCTACCGCTCCGGAGAGCCCCCGGAGGGCCTGTTCGGTGTGCGCTGCGACATCACCAGCACCGAGGAGGTCGACGCCGCCTTCGGGAAGGTCGAGGCCGAGCAGGGCCCCGTCGAGGTGCTGGTCGCCAACGCCGGCATCACCCGGGACAACCTGCTGGCCCTGATGAGCGAGGACGAGTTCACCTCCGTCCTCGACACCAACCTCACCGGCGCCTACCGCCTCGCCAAGCGCGCCGTCCGCGGCATGATGCGCAAGCGGAACGGCCGCATCATCCTGGTGTCCTCCGTGGTGGGGCTGCTCGGGTCCGGCGGCCAGGCCAACTACGCCGCCTCCAAGGCCGGCCTCGTCGGTTTCGCCCGGTCGCTCGCCCGTGAGCTCGGCTCCCGCAACATCACGGTGAACGTCGTCGCGCCCGGCTTCGTCGACACCGACATGACCGCGGTGCTGGGGGAGGACCGCCAGGCCGAGATCAAGAAGCAGATCCCGCTGGGCCGCATCGCGCAGCCGGCCGAGATCGCCAAGGCCGTCCGCTTCCTCGCCGGAGAGGACGCCGCCTACATCACCGGCGCGGTGATCCCCGTCGACGGCGGCCTCGGCATGGGCCACTGACCCGCCCCCTGGAAACGAGCACCGGGCCGCGGTGAACGGCGGCCGACATCTGGAAATGGGACACTGAATGGGCATTCTCGACGGTAAGCGCATCCTCGTCACCGGCGTCCTGACCGACGCCTCCATCGGCTTCCACGTGGCGAAGCTCGCCCAGCAGGAGGGCGCCACGCTCGTCCTCACCGGCTTCGGCCGCATGTCGCTCGTCGAGCGCATCGCCAAGCGGCTCCCGGAGGCCGCCCCGGTCATCGAGCTCGACGTCACCAACGCCGAGCAGCTCGACGGCCTCGCCGGAAAGGTCGCCGAGCACGTCGACGGGCTCGACGGGGTCGTGCACTCCATCGGGTTCGCGCCGCAGACCGCCATGGGCGGCAACTTCATGAACACCGGCTGGGACGACGTCGCCACCGCGGTGCAGATCTCGGCCTACTCCCTCAAGTCCCTGACCGCCGCCTGCCTCCCGCTGATGAAGAACGGCGGGTCGGTCGTCGGCCTGGACTTCGACGCCACCCAGGCCTGGCCGGTGTACGACTGGATGGGCGTCGCGAAGGCCGGCCTGGAGTCCACGGCCCGTTACCTCGCGAAGTACCTCGGTCCGGACGGCGTGCGCGTCAACCTCGTCGCAGCCGGACCGCTCAAGACGATGGCGGCCAAGAGCATCCCGGGCTTCGAGGAGTTCACGAACGTCTGGCCGGACAAGGCCCCGCTCGGCTGGGACGTCGCCGACCCGGAGCCGACCGCCAAGGCGTGCGTCGCGCTGCTGTCCGACTGGTTCCCCGCGACGACGGGCGAGATCGTCCACGTCGACGGCGGCGTCCACGCCGTCGGCGGCTGACCTGAGGAAACGACCCGGCGCCCCGCCACTCCGGCGGGGCGCCGAGGCGATTCGATCGTGAGGGGAACGCCGGCTTCACGCGGGTCCGCTCATCGGCTCCGGGGGACCTTGGGGCTCCGCGCGGCGCCCGCGGCGGCGACGCGCCGTGCCGCGGTCATCAGGGCCGGTTCCAGGAGCCGTACGGCGACGATGGCGAGGCAGTCGATCGCGCCGAGGGCGACCCACGGCAGGGCACGGTGAACGCCGAAGAGCCGGGTGAAGAACGCCGGCGCGATCATCCCGGCCACGGTGAACGAGTACTGGAACGCGGCCATGTACCGGCCCCTCAGCTCGGTCGGGGAGATCGCGGTCGCCAGCGCCATCGAGACGGGCGCGTGCATCACTTCGGCCAGGGTGAACAGCAGCGTCGCGCCGATCAACACGGGGATCACCAGGGCGGGCCGGCCGGGGACGAGACCGGACAAGAGGAATGACCACGTGGCCCACAGGGCGGCCGCGGCCGCCATCACCCGGGTGCGCCGGTGCCCGGCGAGCCGTTCGACCACGGGCGCGGCCAAGGCCGACACCAGGACGAAGTTGCCCACGAGGAGCGCGGACGCGAGCCACGACGGCCCGTCCAGGCCGGTGATCACGAAAGTGGGCGTGGCGAGGGAGAGTATCATGCTCGTCATCGCCATGACGGTGTTGACGCCGGTCAGGGCGAGAAACGGGCGATCTCGAAGAATCGTCGCGTACCCGGTTCCGGCCCGTCCGGCGCCGTGGTAGAGCCGTGGTGCGCGGACGAACCCGGCGATCGCGGCGGCGGCCACGGCGAAACAGCCGGCCGCGCCGTAGGCGATCCCGCGATACGCGGCGGCGTGACCGTCGGCCATGACGGCACCCGTGATCAGCCCGCCCACGCCGAGCCCCGCGGTGCGGGCCATGTTGGCCCACGCGAACCAGGAGTCCGGCCTCCGGCCGGAAGAAGCGGCGTCGGCGTAGTCCGCGACCGCGGTGAAGATGCTCGACCAGAAGAACCGGACGCCGACCGCCACCAGTGCCGCCGCGAGGAAGATGCCGACGGGCTCGTCGACCCTGGTGTAGGCGAGGTAGCCCAGCGCCTGCATGAGCTGGGCCGCGACGACCAGGGGCAGGGCGCCCAGTCTGTCGGCCAGCGCGCCGGCCCAGACCGGAACCGGGAGGGTGATGGCGTTGGCGACGCTGATCAGGACGCCGAGGAGACCGAGCGGAACGTCGGTGAGCCGGGTGAAGAAGACGAGGGACAGCGGCAGGAAGAGCCCGTTGCCCACCGAGTCGACGACCAGGGCGCCGATCAGGACGCCACCTCCGCGGGCGCCGACCGGATCGGTCATCTCCCGCGCCACCCTGGCGAACGGTCACGCCGTCCGCCGCGGACGGCGGCCGGCGGCAGGCCGCCGAGACGCCAGGTCACCTCGCCGGGGTCGCGGCGCCGGACCACCTGGACGGCCCGGCCTCGCCGGGAGCCGAGCGGCGGCGGAGGGGTCTTCGTACGTCCGGCGTCAGGCGGACCCGGTGTCCTCCAGGACGGTGACCTCGACGCACTCGCCGCCCGAGTTGCCGCTGCGGCTGCTCTTCCGCCAGGGCTGCTGCACGAGACGCGGCTGGTTCACAGGTACTCCTTGATCTTGAGGAGGCTGTCGTCGCCCGGCAGTGCCGACGTCCGGACGAGATCCCACGTTAGCGTGATCTCCCGGACACGCGCCTGCTGATCGACGAGATAGCCGCCGCGCACGGCGTCCACGTACGCGATGTCCGCGCCGTCCTGGAAGCCGAGGATGGTGAACGCCCCTTCGAGCCCGGCGTACGTCTGCGCGGACTCGGGAACGACCTGAAGCGTGACGTTGTAGCGGTCGCTGACCTCGAGAAGGTGCCCGAGCTGGGCGGCCATGACGTCGGGGCCGCCGACCTGGCGGCGCAGTGCCGTCTCGTCGATCAGCGCCCATAGCCGGGCGGGCGCCGGGTCGTCCCGGAAGAGGATCCGCTGCCGCTCCAGGCGGGCCGCCACGGAGCGCTCGAGCTCGCCGGGACTGCGCCCGGCTCGGAGGACGGCCGTCGCGTACCCCTCGGTCTGGAGGAGGCCGGGGATGAGCAGAGGCGCGTGCGCCCGTACCTGATCGGCGGTTCGCTCCCTCTCCACGTATCCCCGGAAGAAGCTGGGGACGGCCTCTTTCTTGATCAGCTCGTAGAGGTGGCCGAAGCGGTCGGTGCGGAAGCGGGCGTCGAGCGCCTCCGCGTGGTGCTGCCTGGGGATGCGCTCGGCCAGCTCCAGCATGCTGACGATGGGTCTGGTCCAGCGCAGTTCGGCGGCCAGTTGGTCCTGGGTGAGCTGCTCGCTTTCGCGATGTTTTCGTAGCTCATATCCGAAATAGGTAACGGGGGAGTCGCCCGGTCTGAGCTGCTTTGCCGGTCTACCCATTGGTGGCCCTTACGTTGGTGTGGGGTTTGACGCAAGACGCGGTCGGTCGCCTTGTGACATAAAGCGGGCCGCCAGCATAACTCCGTACTGTCATGGTGGGAAAGTGCCGACCAGGAACGGAACGACCACGACACAGAGGTGAGCCGGCGTGCCGATGCTACGGGGCGACTCCGATCGGCGATATGTCATTCATCCGATGGCGGATCGTCGATCGGTGAAGGGCATTCGACGCTTCGTCCGGGATGTACTCACAGAATGGGAATGTGACGAGCCGCTTGATCGATAACGCGATCAGCGTCGTCGCCGAGCTGTCCAACAACGTCATTCTTCACGTGCAGAACGCCACGCGAATCCAGGTCGTGGTATTCCGCGAAGCCGGGAGGATCTGTCTCGAGGTCTGGGACCCGTCCGATGAGATCCCCGAGGCGCGCCGGGCGGGCGACGAGGACACCGCCGGCCGGGGCCTTGCCATGGTCGAGGCGCTGTGCGAGTCGTTCGAATGGCGGCGCGACGGCCACGGCAAGATCGCGAGAGCGGTGCCATGCGCCGAGTGACGGGAATCGACAAGGCGGATGCCGACCGGATGACCGCGCGGATCGAGGCGCGTCACCCCCGTTGGATCGTCGGCTACGGGGTCTGTCACGGATACGGCTACGACGGCCGGGAACTGAAGCCCTGGTGGGCGCTCACCGACCACCTGGCGAGCAGGACGTTCTTCGTACGCGTCGAAGCCGATTCAGCGGCCGAACTGGAGAAGCGGATGGCCTACTACGAGGAACGGCTCGCCAGACGCCGAGACTTCGGAATGTTCGCACATTTCCCAGCGTCGGGCTACGTCCTGAAGTCGGCCGGAAGTCCGGCGGAGACGACACTGGTCGCATGAGTTCCACGGCGCCGACGTCAAATGAGCGGCCGACCTCGGTGCCGCCGTCTCCACGCGGGCGGCGTGGAGCCTTGTCGTCGGCGTTGACGGGACGAAACGGGTGATCGGGACGAGGCCCGGCTCCAGCGGCGGCGAAGTGACCATAGTGGCGGCGAAGAATGTGGCGTAGGTGCGGCACCCGCCGACCGTGGCGGTACCGGCCGGGGCGCATGGGCGCGGAGGGCGGGCACCCGTGTCGTGGCAGATGCGGCTGCGAGATCCGTCTCCGCCGAGGGTTCTGGTCGTGTGAGCGACCAGAACCCTCGGCGGAGACGAAGGCGGGCATGGCAACGACCGGACGATTCCGGAGAATCGGTCCAAACTCAAGGTCCAAACTCCACCCGGCTCGTCCGGTTCCGCGGTGATGTCCGCGGTGACGTCGTGGCGCGCGGACGAACGCGGTGACCGTGGCGGCGGGGGAGGCTCCGCCCAGGCGATGCGGCGGTTGCCGCCGTCGTGGCCGTACGCCCGCGGGCTGCCGAGCCGCCTCATCGGCCGGCTCAGGGCGCCGCCCGGGACCCGGGGCGTACCCGGCCGTCAGCGCGGGCGGCGCAGCCGGCGGCCCAGGACGCTGAGGTTGAGCGCGGTGACGGCACCGACCAGGCCCGAGGCGGTCGCCACCAGCAGCGGCGGAACCGAGTCGCTCTCGGGATCGCTGGCGGCCATCAGGCGCGCGGACGTGGCCTGGTTCGGCCCGGCGGGCGACTCCTGCGGGTACACGAGGGGATCCCGCCCCACGATGTCGGGCAGCGCCGGGCCCTGCTGCTGCGGCGCGGCGACCTCGGGGACGTTCCCGGCCGCACCCGCCGGCGGGGCGACCGGACCGTTCACCGCGCCGGAACCACCGGCCGAGCCACCGGAACCGGACCCCGAGTGGGAGGAGTGCCCGGAGGCGGGCCTGGACCTCGGCTTCGACCGGGGCTTGGGCTTCGACGTCGGCTCGCTGGTGGGCTTGGACGACGAACCCCCGCTCGACTTCGGAGGAGATGAGGGGCTGCCCTTCCCGCCGTTCAGGATGCTGCACAGCAGAGGACCGAGCTTGCACTCGCCCGTCCTGCCGGCCGTGGAGCTCGCCTCCGCCGACGCCGGACCGGCGCCGGCCGCGAAGAACACCACCGCGCCGGCGGACACCGTCGCCGAGGCCGCTCCGACGCGCCGCCAGTCTCGCCTTGAGCCCATGTCACTCCCTGCGTCGCTCCCGTTGTTACTGACAACAGGTCCAACGAGACGAGCGTTACATGGAAACGCCGGGAAGGACAGGGTTACAGGTCCGCCATGTTCTCGCGCAGCAGCGCGGCGAGGCGTGTCCGGCGGGGTGGCTCGGCGCGGTCACGGACCGCCCGGGCCAGCTCCGGGCCGGCGGCGTGCACGACCGACAGGTGCCGCCGCGCCCGGCTGAAGGCGCCCACCGCGAGCGGCCGGGACAGCGCCCCGCCCGCCTCTCCCGGCAGGACCGCGACGACGGCCGGCCAGCGCGTGCCCTGGGCCCGGCCGACGGTCACCGCCCAGCCGTGCCGCACCGCGGAGACCGGCACCGTCGCCTCGCCGGACGGGAACGCCACCACCACGGTGCCCTGGTCCGGATGGACGGCGGTGACGGAGCCGAACTCGCCGGCGGCGGCCGCCGGCAGATCCGCGACGGCGACGACCCGGTCCCCGGCGTCGTACGGGCCCGTGCCGGGGTTCAGCCGCTCCTTCAGCGCGCGGTTGAGCGCGATCGCGCCGGCCTCGCCGCGTCGTACGGGCGTCACGACGAGGATCTCCTCGACGGGGATGCCGAGGGCACGCGGGATCGAGTCCGTGACGAGCTGCACCGCGCGATGGGCCGCCTCACGGGCCTCGGCGGCCGGCACGATGACGACCTCGCGGTCGGGAGACTCGACCGGGGCGAGCGTGCCCTCCCGGGCCGCCGCGGTCAGCCGTCCGATGACGGTGCCGGGCTCCGCGGGCAGCTCGACGACCGGGACCGTGCCGGACGCGATGACGTCGGCGAGGACGCGCCCCGCGCCGGACGGGGACGGCGCCGCCGGGTCGCCCGCCAGCACCAGGTGCGTCCCGTCCATGCACGCCTCGACGAGCGCGGCCGCCCGCTCGACGTCGAGGGTGTCCGCGTCGGCCACCACGACGAGGTCGGCCTCCAGGGGACGATCCTCACCGCGGGTGTAACCGTCCGGGGCCGGCTCGAGCAGCAGGTGCAGGGAACGGTCGCCGCCCACCGCCCGCGCGGCCCGGTCGGTCGGCGCGGTGACGATCACGCCGGGAGCGCCGCGCAGCCGGCCGAGGACCTCCTCGACGGCCTCCGGCGCGCCCGCGAGCACGCTGACGCCGCTCTCGCACACGGCCGACGGCACGCCCTCGATCCCGGGCAGGGGATCGGCGGTGGCGGTGAGCCGGGCCAGGCCCTCGGCCACCGTCTCCTCCGCGACGGTGAGGCGGGTCAGGCCGAGCAGCTCGTCCTCGGACGCCTCGTCCATCACCGCGGCGATCTCCCCGGCGGCGATGGACGCGCGCAGGGCCTCGACCGCGTCCCCCGGGTTCAGGGCCTGGAACGCGGACAGGATCGCCTTCGCGGAGGTCACCGTATGCCCGTCACCCGCCGCCCGCCGCAGCAGGTGCGCGGCCAGCGCCGCCGCGCGGCGCGGGTCGTGCGGCCCGGCCTCCGCGCCGAGCAGTCTGCGGGCGAAGAAGTCGGCCTGCTCGGGCCGTACGCCGGGGAGCTCAAGCAGGCGCCACGGGTCGCCGCGCAGGATCTCGGCGGCGGCCGCGCCGAGGCGGACCACGGCCTCGGGCGCCAGCCGGGCGGGAACGTCACTGGCCGCGAACAGCTCGGCCACGCCGGAGAGGGGGCCGGAGAAGGTCTCAGTCATCGCTCGTCACTTTAGTGGCGTCGCCGCCGAAGCCGGTCGCGTTGGCGGAGACGGCGCCGCCGTCCGTACGCCCGTGCGCCGGTCACCCTATTCGGAGGAGACGTCGTCGAGCGCGTCGCGGATCTCGGCCGGCAACGTCACGTCCTCCGCCTTGAGGATCGCGGTGAGCTGACCCGCCGTACGCGCCCCGACGATGGGGGCCGCGACGCCGGGCCGGTCGCGCACCCAGCTCAGCGCGACGGCCAGCGGCGAGACGCCGAGCCCCTCGGCGGCGGTCGACACCGACTCGACGATCTGGGCGCCGCGCTCGCTCAGGTAGGGCTGCACGAACTCCGCGTAGTGCGGGCTCGCCGCGCGGGAGTCGGCGGGGATGCCGGTGCGATACTTGCCGGTCAGCACCCCGCGGCCGAGCGGGGAGCAGGGGAGCACGCCGACACCCAGCTCGCCGGCGGCGGGCAGCACGTCGTCCTCGATGTCCCGCCGAAGCAGGGAGTACTCCACCTGCGTCGAGACGATCGGGGTGCGGCCCGGCCACGCGCGCTGCCACGTCGCCGCGCGGGCGAGCTCCCACGCGGCGAAGTGCGACACGCCGGCGTACCGCGCCCGGCCGGAGGCGACCGCGTCGTCGAGGGCGGACAGCGTCTCCTCGAGAGGGGTCCGGGCGTCGTAGGCGTGCAGCTGCCAGAGGTCCACGTGGTCCGTGCCCAGCCGCTCCAGCGAGGCGTCGAGGGCGCGCAGCAGGTGCCGCCGGGAGGCGTCGCGCGTGCCGTCGGCGGTCAGCACGGCCTTCGTGGCGATGACCAGGTCGTCGCGGGCGACGACCTGGCCGAGGAGGGTGCCCAGGACCCGCTCGCTGTCCCCGCCGCAGTAGACGTCCGCGGTGTCGACCAGGGTGCCACCCGCCTCGACGAAGGCGGTGAGCTGGGCGGCGGCGTCCTCGACCTCGGTGTCCCCGCCCCACGTCATCGTTCCGAGGCCGAGGCGGGAAACGGCCAGGCCGCTCCGGCCGAGGTGACGCTGTTCCATGTCTGCGGAGCGTATCGGCAGTCAGGGGACCCGGCATACGCCGCCCGGCCGGGCGGCGGGGCATACGGGCCGGCGGCGGGACACGCTCACCAACGCTCACCCTGTGGGGCGGGGCTCGGCCCGCGCGGCACTAGGCTGCCATCGTCATTCAACGTCTTCCCGCATGCCGGCGGGTGCACAAGGAGACACCGGACCCGTGAACTTCGTGCAAGCGACCGTGCTGGGCATCGTGCAGGGACTCACCGAGTTCCTGCCGATCTCCAGCTCCGCGCACCTGCTCATCGTGCCGCGGCTGCTGGGCTGGAAGGACCCGGGCGCGGCGTTCACGGCGGTCATCCAGCTCGGCACGATGCTCGCGGTCCTGCTGTTCTTCTGGCGGGACATCGTCCGCATCATCGGCACGTGGTTCCGCAGCCTCACGAACAAGGAGCTGCGCGGTCACCTCGACGCGCGGATGGGGTGGTACGTCGGGCTCGGGACGATCCCCGTCTCCGTCGTCGGGCTGGTGTTCAACAAGATGATCGAGGGGCCCGCCCGTAACCTCTGGATCAACGCGGCCTCGCTCATCGTCATGGGCCTGGTGATGATGGTCGCCGAGTGGGCGGGCCGGCAGAAGCTCGAGGTCGGCGACCTCAACATGCGGGACGGCCTCATCATCGGCGGGTTCCAGTGCCTGGCGCTGATCCCCGGGTCCTCGCGGTCGGGCTCCACCATCACCGGTGGCCTCTTCCTCGGGTACACCCGTGAGGCCGCGGCGCGCTACTCCTTCCTGCTGTCCATCCCGGCGGTGGTCCTGTCCGGCCTGTTCGAGCTGCGGAAGGTCAGCGAGGGCGGCCTGCCGGTCGCCGGGACCGCCATCGCGACCCTGGTGTCCTTCGTCGTCGGGTACGCCTCGATCGCGTGGCTGCTGAAGTTCCTCGTCCGCCACTCGACGCTGCTGTTCACCTACTACCGGGTGGCGCTCGGCGGCGTCCTGATCGGCCTGCTGGCCGCAGGGGCCATCACCGCCACCTGAGCCGCCGGCCGGACCGCGGGTGAGCCGCGGCCGGACCGCGGAGTCAGAGCCAGCCGCTCTTGCGGAACAAGCGGTACAGGCTCAGGCAGATCCCGAGGATGAGCAGGATCGCCGCGGGGTAGCCCCACCACTGCGTCAGCCCCGGCATGTGGGTGAAGTTCATCCCGTACACGCCCGTCACCAGGGTGGGCACGGCCAGGATCGCCGCCCAGGCGGAGATCTTGCGCATGTCCTCGTTCTGCTGCATGCCGACCTGGGCGAGGTGCGCGTTCAGCACGTTCGTCAGCAGCTCGCTGTGGGAGTCGACGCGCTCGTCCACGCGCAGCAGGTGGTCGAGGACGTCGCGGAAGTACTCCCGCGTGCCGGGCGCGACCTCGACCCGGCCCTTCACGATGTCCTGCATGACCGGGATCAGCGGATCCTCGGCGCCGCGGAACTCCAGCACCTCCCGCTTGAGGTCGTAGATCTCCTCGGTGATCATGCTGCGCCCCGGCGAGAAGACCGCGCGTTCCAGCTCGATGATGTCGGTCTCGACCTCGTGCGCGATCGCCTCGTACCGGTCGACGACCTCGTCGAGGACCGTGTAGAGGACGGCGCTCGGCCCGTGGGCCATCAGGGCGTGGTCGCCCTCCAGCCGCCGGCGCACCTCCTTGAGCGGGCTGCCCTGGCCGTGCCGGACGGTGATGACGAAGTCCGCGCCGACGAACAGCATGATCTCGCCGACCTCGATGTCGGAGGTCTCGTCGAGGTAGCGGAGCGTCTTGACGACGACGAACAGCGTGTCGCCGTAGCGTTCGAGCTTCGGGCGCTGGTGGGCGTTGACGGCGTCCTCGATCGCCAGCGGGTGCAGCCCCAGCTCGTCGGCGACCAGGTCGAACTCCTCCCGGGTCGGCTCGTGCAGGCCGATCCACATGAAGGCGTCGCCGTTCTCCCGGGCGACGTCGAGGGCGTCGCTGAGGTCGCCGTCGACGCTCTCCCGCTCACCTTTGCGGTAGATCGCGCAATCCATGATCATGGCCGGACATTGTTCCGTATCGCCGGTTAACGAATCGTCCAACAGCTCTTACCCGGAGACACGGGAGGCAAGCGCTGCCCCCGGGTGCCACTAGAGTTCACCGGGTGGCCACACTTCTGCTGGTACGCCATGGGCTGACCGAGATGACCGGACCGGTGCTCGCGGGCTGGACCCCCGGCGTGCACCTGGACGAACGCGGCCGGAAGCAGGCCGCCGACCTCGCCGCGCGGCTCGCGCCCGTGCCCCTCGACGCGATCGTCGCCAGCCCCCTGGACCGCTGTCAGGAGACCGCCGGGGCGATCCTGGCCGGCCGTGACGGCCTCGGCCTCCAGACCGACGAGCGGCTCGGCGAGGTCAGGTACGGCGAGTGGACCGGCCGCCCGCTCGAGGAGCTGACCAAGGAGGACCTCTGGAAGGTCGTCCAGGCGCATCCGAGTGCCGCGCGGTTCCCGGGCGGGGAGTCCCTCGCGGAGGCGCAGCACCGGGCCGTGTCCGCGATCCGCGAGTGGAACGACCGGCTCGGATCCGAGGCGACCTACCTCGTCTGCAGCCACGGCGACATCATCAAGGCGATCGTGGCCGACGCCGTCGGGCTGCACCTGGACCAGTTCCAGCGCCTCCAGGCCGATCCGGCCGCGCTCACCGTGATCCGCTACACCGAGCTGCGGCCCTTCCTCGTCCGCCTCAACGACGTCGGCGGCCGGGTCGACGATCTTCTTGCGAAGTCGGGGCGGGACAGTGACGCACCGGTCGGCGGCGGAGCGTAGGGTCTTCTCATGCCGGTCATCGCATACGACATGCCCGACAGGTTCGTTGCGGGCACCGTCGGCCAGCCGGGCGAACGCGCCTTCTTCCTCCAGGCGCGGGCCGGCCGCCGCGTCACCAGTGTCGGTCTGGAGAAGTTCCAGGTGACCCTCCTGGCCGAGCGCCTCGAGGAACTGCTGGACGAGGTGCTGCGCCAGGGCGGCGGCGCCGCGGTGGTCCCCGCCGTCGCGCCCGTCGAGCTGCAGGACGACGCGCCCCTCGAGCAGCCCGTCGAAGAGGAGTTCCGGGTCGGCACCATGGCCCTCGCCTGGGACCCCGAGGACGAGCGGATCGTCATCGAGGCCCAGGAGATGACCGAGAGCGAGGAGGACGAGGCCGACATCGGCAGCGAGGACCCCGCCGTCGCCGTGCTCCGCGTGCGGATCACCGCGGCCCAGGCGCGGGCGTTCGCGCAGCGGGCCCTGAAGATCGTCGCCGCGGGCCGCCCGCCGTGCCCGCTGTGCGGTCTTCCGCTCGACGCCCAGGGTCACGTGTGCCCCCGCCAGAACGGCCATCTTGGCTGAGACGTCGATCCCACGGACACTGAGCACATGAGTCAGCCCTCCAGGTACGGCATCGGCGGGGACGGCGCGCTGAGCCCCACCGACACCGAGGCCGCCCTCCGCCTCCTCCAGCACGGCGCCATCACCGTCGAAGGGCGACTCGTCGCTGCCAGCAACGCGACGCTGTACTGCTCGATCACCCACGACGACCTGCGCGCCAACTGCGTCTACAAGCCCGTGTCCGGTGAGCGGCCGCTCTGGGACTTCCCGGACGGCACCCTGGCGGGGCGCGAGGTCGCCGCGTACGTCGTCTCGGAGGAGATGGGCTGGCGCGTCGTGCCCCCGACGGTGCATCGCGACGGCCCGTTCGGTCCCGGCATGGTGCAGCTGTGGATCGACCACGACGCCGAGGTCGACCTGGTGGAGCTGTCCCGCGGCGAGGACCCCGGGGTGCGCCGCATGGCCGTCTTCGACGCCGTGGTCAACAACGCCGACCGGAAGATCGGCCACCTGCTGCCCACCCGGAGCGGTCACGTGTACGGCTGCGACCACGGGGTCTGCTTCTCATCCGAGTACAAGCTCCGTACGGTGCTCTGGCAGTGGCGGGGCAAGCCGCTCACCTCAGAGGCCGTCGACGCGCTGCAGCGACTGCGCCGCGCCTTCACCCGCGACGGCTTCGCCCGGCGGCTGTCGGACCTGCTGACCGCGGAGGAGGTCGAGGCGGTGCACGGCCGGATCGAGCTCATGCTCAAGCACCGGATCCACCCCTACCCGCCGGAGGACTGGCCCGCCATCCCCTGGCCGCCGCTGTAACGCCCGGGGCCGCTCGTACGCGCCTCCACGCACGCCCGTACGGGGTGACGTGGGGCGCGGAGCCCTACTGCGGCGAGCCGCTGGGGCCGGGTGCCGTGGGCATGGGCCCGGGCGCTCCGGCCTTCACCCAGCCCTGCGCGAGGAAACCGAACGCGTCGGGGAGGACGCTGCGCACGTAGTCCCAGTCGTGGCCGCCGGCGCGTTCCTCCAGGACGGCCGGCACGCCGGCGTCGTCGAGCAGCCTCTTGAACCGCTGCGGCTCGCCCTTGATGACGTCGTTGTCCTCGCTCTTCGCGGCCGACAGGAAGATGCGCACGCGGCGCGCGGCCGCGATCTCGCGGTCCGGCCGGTTGGCGTCGATGACGGCGTCCCGGTCGCCGAACATGTGCGACGGGTCGTCGACGTGGAAGTACCCGGAGATGGACGTCACCGCGCCGAAGACGTCGGGGTGGCGCAGCGCGAGGTTCATCGAGCCGTAACCGCCCATGGAGAAGCCGCCGATCGCCCGGTGTGCGGCGTCACGCCGGTGCCGGCCCTCGACGGCGGGGATCACCTCGTCGAGCAGCCGGTCCTCGACGAGGTCGGACCCGTCGGCGGCGTTCGCCCACTCGGTGTCGTCGTGGTGGCTGCCGTTCCCGTCCGGCACCGCCAGGACGAACGGCGTGCCCCCCTTGGCGACGTACGCCGCGACCTGCCTGGCGAGCCCCTCGTCGTCGATGAGGGTCTTCGGGTCGCTCGGCACGCCGTGCAGGAAGTACAGCACCGGCAGTCTCCGCGTCTCCGGCACGTCGGGACGCCAGACGTACACCCCGTACGCCTTGTGGTCGACCGGGTCGGTCACCTGAAGCCGGGCGAGCCCCGGGCGCGCGGGCGACGGGGTGTCGGCGTCCTGCGGTCTGCGGGCGGCCGCCGAGCCGTGGTGCAGCCCGAAGTTGACCGTCACGTACGCGATCCCGAGCGCCCCGACGAGGGTCCCAGCCCACACGGAAAGGCCCACCAGCGGTGAGCGGCGTTTCTTCTTCCTGCGGTGTTTCGACACGGTGCGGGCTCAGGTTCGGGGGAGGGGACAAGCGTGACCAGACTTCCACATCGCTGGCGGACCAGCAGTTATTCCACGCCACATGGGCGACTCTTTACCCTCCGCCCGGCATATGGAACCCGAGCGGTATTCGGATGATGTCCGGTCGAACCGAACCTGCCTGATCGCGGTCCCAGGGACGCCGGTTAGGCTGCTGGGTATGCGATCGTGGCCCGCCCCCAAGGTCCCCAGCCTGGCCGAACACGGCCTTCCCGCCCCCGACGACGTCCGGCTCGGCGTCTACGACTCGTCCACCGGCGCCGTACGCCCCACCGATCCCGGGCCGACCGCGCGGATCTACGTCTGCGGCATCACCCCCTACGACGCGACCCACCTGGGGCACGCCGCGACCTACCTGGCGTTCGACCTGGCGAACCGCGTCTGGCGCGACACCGGGCACGACGTGCACTACGTGCAGAACGCCACCGACGTCGACGACCCGCTGCTCGAGCGAGCCGACCAGACCGGCGAGGACTGGCGGGAGCTGGCCGAGCGGGAGATCTCGCTGTTCCGCGACGACATGACCGCCCTGCGCGTGCTCCCTCCCCGCGACTACGCCGGCGCGGTCGAGTCCATCCCGCTGATCATCGAGTTCATCGAGCTGCTCCGGGCCAAGGGTGCCACCTACGAGCTGGACGGCGACCTGTACTTCCCCATCTCCGCCGACCCGGCGTTCGGCGCGGTGAGCCGCCTGTCGGCCGAGGAGATGCTCCCGCTGTTCGCCGAGCGCGGCGGAGACCCCGGGCGCAAGGGCAAGAAGGACCCCCTCGACGCGCTGCTGTGGCAGGCCGAGCGCCCCGGCGAGCCGTCCTGGGACTCCCCGTTCGGCAGGGGACGGCCCGGCTGGCACGTCGAGTGCGCGGCGATCTCCGTGCGCACCCTCGGCATGTCCTTCGACATCGAGGGCGGCGGCTCGGACCTGGTCTTCCCCCACCACGAGATGGGCGCCTCGCACGCCCAGATCGCCACCGGCGAGCGCCCGCACGCCCGGGCGTACGTCCACGCCGGCATGGTCGGCCTCGACGGCGAGAAGATGTCCAAGTCGCGCGGCAACCTCGTCTTCGTGTCCCGGCTGCGGAAGGCGGGCACGGACCCGATGGCGATCCGGCTGGCGCTGCTGGACCACCACTACCGCTCCGACTGGGAGTGGACCGACGACGACCTGACCCGGGCCGAGGCCCGCCTGGCCCGCTGGCGTGAGGCGGTCCTGCTGCCGGCGGCGCCCCCGGCGGCCGACCTCGTCGGCCGCGTCCGGCGGCACCTGGCCGAGGACCTCGACGCCCCGGCGGCGCTCGCGGCCGTCGACCGGTGGGCCGACCAGGCCCTGAGCGTCACGGACGAGGACCGTGAGGCCGACGGCGCCGCACCCGGCCTGGTCCGCGCCGCCGTCGACGCGCTGCTCGGCGTCGAACTGTAGGAGACACGCATGAGGGGAGGCCCGCGGCCTCCCCTCACACGGTGTGCCTGTCGAACGTCAGGCGTTTCCTCGCCCGCGGGTCATTCGGCGTCGCCGCGACGGCGGAGGTAGCGCTCGAACTCCCGGGCGATCGCGTCGCCGCTCGCCTCCGGAAGCTCCGTCGCGTCCTTCTGCTCCTCCAGCGCGCGGACGTACTCCGCGACCTCGGAGTCCTGCTCGGCCAGTTCGTTGACGCCGTGCTCCCAGGCGCGCGCCTGCTCCGGCAGCTCACCGAGGGACACCGAGATGTCGAGGACGTCCTCGACCCAGCGCAGCAGCGCCAGCGTCGCCTTCGGCGACGGCGGCTGCGACACGTAGTGCGGCACCGCGGCCCACAGGGAGACCGTCTCCAGGTCCGCCTTCGCGCAGGCGTCCTGCAGCACGCCGAGGATGCCGGTGGGGCCCTCGTAACGCGCCGGCTCCAGCTGCAGCCGCGTGGTCAGGGCGGCGTCGGAGGAGGCCGCGGTGACCGGCACGGGCCGGGTGTGCGGGGCGTCGGCCAGCAGCGCCCCGAGCAGCACGACGGTACGGGCGTTCAGCTCGAGCATGATGCCGACCAGGTCACGGCAGAACGCCCGCCAGCGCATGTTCGGCTCGATGCCGTGGATCAGGACGACGTCACGCTCGGAGCCCGGCATCTTGGCCACCGACAGGCGCGTCGTCGGCCAGCTGATGCGCCGCGTCTCCCCGTCGACCATCTCCACGGTCGGACGTGTGACCTGGAAGTCGTAGTAGTCGTCCGGGTCGAGTGCGGCCAGCGGAGTGGCGCCCCAGATCTCCTCCAGGTGCCGTACGACACCGCTCGCCGCTTCACCGGCGTCGTTCCACCCCTCGAAGGCGGCGATCACCACCGGGTCGACGAGCTCGGGCACGTCGTCGAGCTCGACCACGCGCTGCCTCCCAACCGACGTCCGATAAACGACATCTCCAGCCTATGTCCTGTACGCCCCGCCGCGTTCCCCGGAGATCATCTTGTGGTCGCGCCCGCCGGTCATCGCCCGCCGGTCATCGCCCGCCGGTCATCGCCCGCCGGTCATCGCCCGCCGGTCACCGGCCGTCGGTCGTGCGGACGATCAGTACGTCGCAGGGGGCGCGGTGCGACAGGTTCGCCGGCACCGAGCCGAGCAGACGGCCCGCGAGGCTGTTCAGCCCCCGGTTGCCGACGACGACGAGGTCGGCGCGCCGGTTCTCGGCGAGTTCGACCAGGGAGTCGACGGCGTCGCCCTCGACGGCGACCTCGTCGATGTCGCGGGCCCCGGCGGCGACGGCCCGCTCCCGCGCGGCGCGCAGCGCGTCGTCGGCGGGGGTCGAGCCCTCGACCTTGTAGGCGAGGTCGCCGAGCCGGTCGGCGGCGTGCTGGCGCTCGCGCGCCGACATCGGGTGGAAGGCGCAGGCGAGGACGAGCGTGCCGCCGGCGTCGGCCGCGATCCGCGCCGCGGCCTCGACCGCCCGGAACGAGGACGGGGAGCCGTCGGTGCCGACGAGGACGGTGTTATAGGAGCCCACGGGTCCTCCTTGGGGAGACCGGGCCGGAGCGGGGCCCGGCAACGGACGATCAGGCATACGGTGCCGTTCAGGACAACGCGCATCGACCGTAACGGTTACGGAACGCATGCGGACCGAGATGTCGATCACTTTCCGGGCCCCCGTCGTCCGCCGTTCGCGGTCCGCCCGTCGCCGGCCGTCGCCAGGCGCCCTGGCCTTCCGCCGCGGCCGGGTCCTTCCCCCGGCGGCCGGGTCCTTCCGCCGCGCGCCGCGCGCGAGCGGGATTCCGGCGGCCGCCGATAGGCTTGGGGCTCATGGACGCGACGCCAGAGACCCTTCGCCAGGCACTCCGTGACCGTGTCGTCGTGGCCGATGGAGGCATGGGAACGATGCTCCAGGCGGCCGGCCCCACCCTCGAGGACTTCGAGGGCCACGAGGGCTGCAATGAGGTCCTCAACGTCACCCGCCCCGACATCGTGCGCCGGGTGCACGCGGAGTACTTCGCCGCCGGCGTCGACTGCGTCGAGACCAACACCTTCGGCGCGAACCTCGGCAACCTCGGCGAGTACGGCATCACCGAGCGCATCGAGGAGCTGTCGGAGGCGGGCGCGCGGATCGCGTGTGAGGTCGCGGCGGAGCTGTCGACGCCCGACCGGCCGCGCTGGGTCCTGGGCTCGATGGGGCCGGGCACCAAGCTGCCGACGCTGGGCCACGTGTCGTTCGCCGAGCTGCGCGACGCGTACGAGCGCAACGCCGCCGGCCTGATCGCGGGCGGCGCGCACGCGCTCATCATCGAGACCTGCCAGGACCTGCTGCAGGCCAAGGCCGCCATCGTCGGCGCGAAACGTGCGATCGCCAAGGCCGGCACCGGCACGGTCCTCATCGGGCAGGTCACGATCGAGCAGAACGGCGCGATGCTGCTCGGCTCGGAGATCGGCGCCGCCCTGACGGCCCTGGAGCCGCTCGGCCTCGACGTCATCGGCCTCAACTGCGCGACCGGCCCGGCCGAGATGAGCGAGCACCTGCGCTACCTCGCCCGGCACGCGACGACCGCGCTGTCCTGCATGCCGAACGCCGGACTGCCGGAGCTGACCGCCGACGGCGCCCGCTACCCGCTCACGCCGGACGAGCTCGCCGACGCGCACGACACGTTCACCCGGGAGTTCGGGCTGTCCCTGGTCGGCGGCTGCTGCGGTACGACGCCGGAGCACCTGCGCCGGGTCGTCGAGCGCGTCCGCGGCAGGGAGGTCGCCGCGCGCCGGCCGCGGCCGGAGGCGGGCGCCGCCTCGCTCTACCAGCACGTGCCGTTCCGGCAGGACACGTCCTACCTCGCGATCGGCGAGCGCACCAACGCGAACGGCTCCAAAGCGTTCCGCGAGGCGATGCTGGAGGGCCGCTGGGACGACTGCGTCAAGATCGCCCGGGACCAGGCCCGGGACGGCGCCCACATGCTCGACCTGTGCGTCGACTACGTCGGCCGCGACGGCGTCGCCGACATGAAGGAGCTGGCCTTCCGGTTCGCCACCGCCTCCACCCTGCCGATCGTGCTGGACTCCACCGAGCCGCCGGTCATCCAGGCGGGGCTGGAGATGTTCGGCGGCCGCGCCGTGATCAACTCGGTGAACTACGAGGACGGCGACGGCCCGCAGTCCCGTACGGCGCGGCTCATGCCGGTCGTCAAGGAGCACGGCGCGGCGGTCATCGCGCTGACCATCGACGAGGAGGGTCAGGCCCGCACGGCCGAGTGGAAGGTCCGGGTCGCCACGCGGCTCATCGAGGACCTCACCACGAAGTGGGGGATGCGCGTCGAGGACATCATCATCGACTGCCTCACCTTCACGATCGGCACCGGGCAGGAGGAGTCCCCGCGCGACGCCGTCGAGACGATCGACGCGATCCGCGAGATCAAGCGGCGCTTCCCCCAGGTGCAGACCACCCTCGGCCTGTCCAACGTCTCGTTCGGGCTGAACCCCGCCGCCCGGATCGTGCTCAACTCCGTCTTCCTCAACGAGTGCGTCAACGCGGGCCTGGACTCGGCCATCGTCCACGCCTCCAAGATCCTGCCGATGGCGCGGATCCCCGACGAGCAGCGCCAGGTCGCGCTCGACCTCGTGTACGACCGGCGCCGGGACGGCTACGATCCGCTGCAGCGATTCCTGGAGCTGTTCGAGGGCGTCGACGCCGCCGCGATGCGCGCCGACCGTGCCGCCGAACTGGCCGCCCTGCCGCTGTGGGAGCGCCTGAAGCGCCGCATCATCGACGGGGAGCCCGACGGGCTGACCGCCGACCTGGACGAGGCACTGACGCGGCGCCCGGCCCTGGAGATCGTCAACGAGGTGCTGCTCGACGGCATGAAGACGGTCGGCGAGCTGTTCGGGTCCGGCGAGATGCAGCTGCCGTTCGTGCTGCAGTCCGCCGAGGTGATGAAGACCGCGGTGGCCTACCTCGAGCCGCACATGGAGAAGAGCGACGAGGGCGGCAAGGGCCGCATCGTGCTGGCGACCGTCAAGGGCGACGTCCACGACATCGGCAAGAACCTCGTCGACATCATCCTGTCCAACAACGGCTACGAGGTGATCAACCTCGGTATCAAGCAGCCGATGTCGGCGATCCTCGACGCGGCCAGGGAGCACCGGGCCGACGTGATCGGCATGTCCGGGCTCCTGGTCAAGTCCACCGTGATCATGAGGGAGAACCTCGAGGAGCTCAACTCGCGCGGGCTGGCCGGCCGCTGGCCCGTGCTGCTCGGCGGCGCCGCCCTGACCCGCGCGTACGTCGAGCAGGACCTCGCCGGGCTGTTCGACGGGGAGGTCCGCTACGCCCGCGACGCCTTCGAGGGGCTGCGCCTGATGGACGCCTTCATGGCCGTCAAGCGCGGCGAGGCCGGCGCCGCGCTGCCGCCGCTGCGCCCGCGCCGGGTCACCGGGGGAGCGAAGCTCCAGGTGACCGAGCCCGAGGACATGCCGGAGCGCTCGGACGTCGCCACCGACAACAAGATCCCCGACCCGCCGTTCTGGGGCGACCGGGTGGTCAAGGGCATTCCGATGGCCGAGTACGCCGCGTTCCTCGACGAGCGGGCCACCTTCATGGGCCAGTGGGGCCTGCGGGCCGCCCGCGGCGGCGACGGACCCTCCTACGAGGAGCTCGTCGAGACCGAGGGACGGCCGCGGCTGCGGATGTGGCTGGACCGCATCCAGACCGAGGGCCTCGTCGAGGCCGGGATCGTGTACGGCTACTTCCCGTGCGTCAGCGAGGGCGACGACGTCGTCCTGCTCCACGAGGACGGCTCCGAGCGCACCCGGTTCACCTTCCCCCGGCAGCGCCGCGACCGGCACCTGTGCCTGGCCGACTTCTTCCGGCCCCGGGCGTCCGGTGAGACCGACGTGATCGGCTTCCAGCTCGTGACCGTCGGCTCGAGGATCAGCGAGGCCACGCAGGAGCTGTTCGAGAAGAACTCCTACCGCGACTACCTGGAGCTGCACGGCCTGTCGGTGCAGCTCGCGGAGGCGCTCGCCGAGTACTGGCACACCCGCGTCCGCGCGGAGCTGGGTTTCGGCGGCGAGGACCCCGAGGACCTCGACGCGTTCTTCAAGCTCGGCTACCGGGGCGCGCGGTTCTCCCTCGGCTACGGCGCCTGCCCGGACCTGGAGGACCGCGCCAAGATCGTCGAGCTGCTGCGGCCGGAGCGGATCGGCGTGACCCTGTCGGAGGAGTTCCAGCTCGTCCCCGAGCAGTCCACCGACGCGATCGTGGTGCACCACCCGGAGGCGAAGTACTTCAACACCTGAGCCCGCCCGGGCGCCCGAACGGGCTCCGCCGGCCGGCGCTCAGGCTGCGCTCAGACTGCGCTCAGGCGGCGCGCTGGGCGCCGGGTCCCGGGCTCCCGGGTTCCGGTGGTCTCATGCCGAGGATTCGACGGGCAGGTCCTCCAGACGGCCGCCCGTGGCCACCACGCGCCGCCCGGCGCCGATCAGGTACAGCGCCGGCGTCCAGGAGTTCTGGAAGGCGCTCGTCACGGCGCCGTCGAACTCCTCGGTGACGACGCGGGCCGCCGGAGAAAGGAGGGCGACCAGCTCCGGGTCCTCGCCGGTGACGACCGCGAGGACCTCCCGCCGGGGGAGACCCGCCGCGTGGGCGGCGAAGCGCGGGGCCAGGTCGTGGCACGGCGTGCACCCCGCGGAGAAGAATCCGACCAGGCCGACGAGGTCCTCGTGGGAGACCGGCTCGCCGTCGGTGGTCCTGGTGGTGAAGTCGCCGATCCGGGAGCCGGGCCCCAGGGCCGTGGGCGGCGCGGCGTTCCCCGGCCGGCCGGCGCCCTGTTCCCGCAGCCTGCGGATCAGGCCCACGGTGAGGAGGAGGTTCAGCACGCAGAGCAGGCCGATGAGGACGACGGCGGCGGCAAGGTAGGGCATCAGGGGTTCCTCGCGAACAGGTCGACGATGTCTTCGAACGAGACGATCAGCACCGCTCCCACCAGCCCGGCCGCGGCGGCCACCGCGATCCCGCCCGCGGGCGGCAGGCCGCCGGGGGAGACGGCGCCGAGCATCGCGCACCCGAGCAGCGCTCCGTTGCGGACGAGATGGCGCGGGCCGAGCGGAACGCGGGACGGGCCGAAGCAGCGGCAGGTGGCGCGGCGTCCCCGCCGGATCGCGGCCGCGATGGCGACGGTGAAGGCGGCCAGCAGCACGGCGGCGATCCCGAAGCCGTACGGAGCGGTGGCCGGCGTGATCAGCAGCGGCGGAACCGACGCCTCGAGCACGGTGACGGCGATCGCCAGGAGACGGGCGCGGTCCGGCCGGGCCGGCACGAGGTCGGGAACGGACCTGGCGAAGCCGTCGAAATCGCGCAGCTTCGCGACGGCGGACACGACGAAGACGAGCCCCACCAGACAGGCGCATCCGAGCCGGACGGATTCCATGCTCACTCCCTGGAACGGCGCGCGGGCGGCAGTGATCATGATCATCGGTTGGCCCGGATTACGGCACAATGCCCGGACCGCAAGTTCCGGGATTTGATCGGCAGACGCAGGCCCGGAGGTTTCGGGCAGGCCGAATGAAGCGGATAAGTAGCCCTGAAAGCCTGAGCCGGCGTGCGCCGGGAGCGATCCGCCGGCCTTCCCCGCCGGCCTTTTCCACCGGCGGGCCGGAGCCCGTGCTGGAGCACCGCCGGCCGCCGTTCGCGGCCGTCCCGGGCGTGACATAGGCTTCGTTGCCCCATTTCGCGCGGGGGACGAAGGGATGGCACGGGTGCTGCAGGCGGTCCTGTTCGATATGGACGGGTTGCTGCTCGACTCCGAGCGGCTCTGGCTGGAGGCCGAGGCCGAGGTGATGGCCTGGCTCGGCGGTTCGTGGGGACCGGAGCATCAGGAGTTCCTGGTGGGCGGCTCGCTCGACCGCACGGTCGCCTACATGCTCGACCTGACCGGCGTGCCCGCCGCGCCCGAGGAGGTCGGCCGCAGGCTGATGGGCGCGATGGCCGAACGGCTGCGGGCCGGCGTGCCGATGATGCCGGGCGCCCGTGACCTGCTCGACGAGGTCCGCGCCGCCGGCCTGCCGTCCGCTCTGGTCTCCTCCACCCACCGCGTGCTGATGGAGCACGCCCTCGACGGGATCGGGCGCGACAGCTTCACCGTGACCGTCGCCGGGGACGAGGTGCGCCGGACCAAGCCGCACCCGGAGCCGTACCTCGCGGCGACCAGCCTGCTCGACGTCGACCCGCGCCGCTGTGTCGCCCTGGAGGACTCCCTCAACGGCGCGACCAGCGGCGCCGCCGCGGGCTGCCACGTCGTCGCGGTGCCCAGCGTCGTGCCGATCGACGCGGCCCCGCGCCGTACGGTCGTCGCCTCCCTGCGCGAGGTCGACCTGGACCGCCTCCGCGCCCTGATCTGAGCCCGGGGGCCACCCGCGCCCTGGTGCGACCTCAGGGACGCCCTCCGTTCGCGAGCCCGAGGGCGGCCCTGTCCCTGAGCGCGCGAGGGCGGCCCGCCCGCGCCCCGGTCTCGGGGCCGCCCTCGAGATCATGCCGGGGGAGTACCCGGAACGGTCCCGGAGGAGGAGCGCCCGACGCGTCATGACGTGTCAGGATGGAGACGTCATGAGATGGCCGGACTCCGGCCGGCCCGGTGGCGCCGTCCGCCGCGGACGGCGGGTGGACCGGCCGGGCCGCGGGTGGAGTGTGCGATGAGCGATGTCCTTCTGTTCACGATCAGCCTGGCGGCGACCGTGCTCGGCCTGCTGGGCAGCTGGGCGGCCTTCCGCAGGCGCGGCGCCGCCTCGGGCATGCGGGGCGCCGCCTGGTCCCTGGTGCCGATGGGCGCCTATCTGACCGGCCTCACCGAGTTCCTGGCGGATCTGGCGTTCAGCCCGGTCAAGTGGGCCGGCGTCGCCGTGCTGGGCCTCGGGGCGCTTCTCTACGTCGCCTCCGGGGTGATGCTGCGGAAGGGCTCGGCCGTGGAGGGCGGCCCCCGCCGGAAGGCCGAGCCGAAGAGCGCGCCGAAGGGCGCGGCGGCCCGGGGTGAGATCGAGCGCGGCAAGCCGGCCGGCGGCGCGGCCGCCGACCCGGATCTGGCGGAGATCGAGCAGATCCTGAAGAACCGCGGGATCAGCTGACCTGCGAAGACTTCGGTGGTGGGTGACGCTCCGCGTTCGCCGGATCGCGCTCACGTGAGATCACGTCTGGCCTTGATGACGACGAGATCACAATCGAGACACGGGTACTAGCGTCAGCCTGCTCACGGGCGTGAGAGTCATCTCCGGGGAGGTAGGTTCCCTCTCCGATGGACCGCAACGATGGGTGTCCGCAGGTTGGCCCCTGGTCGGTCCTCAGATGAACAACGCGGCCGAACGTGGGAGGTACCTGTCGTGACCGCACCGATCGAGGTCACCGGGTCAGAGCTCGAGGCCAGGCCCGATGCCGTCCTCGGCGGCGCGCGGAAGATCGAGGGGCGTTCCCTCGGCCAGATCGCGCTCATGCGCCTGCGGCGCGACAAGCTCGCGATGACCGGCGGCATCGTGGTCGTCGTGCTCATCCTGGTGGCGATCTTCGCTCCGTTCCTGAGCGACTGGTTCGGGCATCCGCCGAGCGAGTTCCACCAGGACATGATCGACCCGAACCTGCAGCGCCCGCTGCACGGCCCGTGGCACTCGGGGATCAGCGGGAAGTTCCTGCTCGGCGTCGAGCCGACCAACGGCCGGGACATCTTCAGCCGCATCGTCTACGGCGCCCGGATCTCGCTGCTGATCGCCTTCCTCGCGACGCTGATGTCCGTGGTGATCGGCACCATCCTCGGGATGATCGCCGGCTACTTCGGCGGCTGGGTCGACACCCTGATCGCCCGGGCGATGGACGTCTTCCTGGCCTTCCCGCTGCTGCTGTTCGCGATCGCGCTCGGCGGCGTCGTGCAGGGCAAGGCGTTCGGGCTGTCCGGCAACGGCCTGCGCATCGCCCTGCTGGTCTTCATCATCGGCTTCTTCAACTGGGCCTACATCGGCCGGATCATCCGGGGCCAGACCCTGTCGCTGCGCGAGCGGGAGTTCGTGGACGCCGCGCGGGCGATGGGGGCGCGCGCCCCGTACATCCTGTTCCGTGAGCTGCTGCCCAACCTCATCGCGCCGATCCTGGTGTACTCCACCCTGCTGATCCCGACGAACATCCTGTTCGAGGCGGCGCTGTCCTACCTCGGCGTCGGCGTCAGCGAGCCGACCCCGACCTGGGGCGGCATGCTCTCCCAGGCGGTCCCGATCTACTCGGTCGACCCCTGGTTCATGGTGGTGCCCGGTCTGGCGATCTTCGTGACCGTGCTCGCCTTCAACCTGTTCGGCGACGGCCTCCGCGACGCGCTCGACCCGCGGGCCCGCTGACCACACGCCTTCTCCAAGAAACCCCCACAAGGAGGAACGTAGCCAAATGAGGAGATCCATCCCTCTCGTCGCGACAGGGCTCGCGGCGTCCCTCGCCCTGGCCGCCTGCGGCGGCGGGAGCGGCGGTTCGGGCGGCAGCGGCGGCGACGGCACGTTCAACGCCGCGCTGACCAAGCCCGTGAACCCGTCGACCAAGACCGGTGGCACCCTCCGCCTGGCGAACTCGGGCGACTGGGACAACGTCGACCCGGCGGACACGTACTACGCCTACTCGTGGGACTTCGCCCGTCTCTACGGCCGTACGCTGATGATGTTCAAGTCCGTGCCCGGGAAGTCCGGCACGGAACTGACCCCCGACCTCGCGCAGGGCCCGGGCCAGCACAGCGCGGACCTGAAGACCTGGACGTACAAGCTCAAGCCGGGCATCAAGTACGAGGACGGCACCCCGGTCCGGGCGCAGGACATCAAGTACGACGTCGAGCGGTCGCTGGACAAGAAGGTCTTCCCGAACGGGCCGACCTACTTCAACGACTACCTCGACCTGCAGGGCTACACCTCGCCCTACAACGACAAGACCCCCGGCAAGCTCGGCCTCAAGGCCATCGACACGCCGGACGACCAGACGATCGTCTTCCACCTGAAGAAGGCGTTCGCGGCGTTCGACTACTTCGCGATGCTGCCCGCCACCATGCCGGTGCCGCCGGCCAAGGACACGGGCGCGAACTACAAGCAGCACGTCGTCGCCACCGGTCCGTACAAGTTCGAGAACTACACGCCGGGCAAGTCGATGGCGCTGGTCCGCAACACGAACTGGGACCCGAGCACCGACCCGAACCGCAAGCAGCTGCCCGACCGGATCGAGGTACAGCTCGGCATCAACGCCGACGACCTCGACAACCGCCTCATCAACGGGTCGCTGGACAGCGACGTCGTCGGCACCGGCGTACAGGCGGCCGCCGCCGCGAAGATCCAGTCGCAGGCGCGGCTCAAGAAGAACGCCGACGCGGCGCCGACGGCCCGCCTCTGGTACACCGCCATCTCCGGCGACGTCGCGCCGTTCGACAACATCCACTGCCGCCGCGCGGTGGAGTACGCGGCCGACAAGACCGCCATGCAGACCGCGTTCGGCGGCCCGCTGTCCGGCGGCGACGTCGCCACGCACCTGATGATGCCGCTGATCCCCGGCAGCAAGGACATCAACCCGTACCCCTCCGGCCCGGGCAACCACGGCGACATCGCCAAGGCCAAGCAGGAGCTGGCGGCCTGCGGCAAGCCCAACGGCTTCAAGACGGTGCTCACGGCCCGCACCGAGCGGGTCAAGGAGGTCAACGGCGCGCTGGCCCTGCAGCAGAGCCTCGCGAAGGTCGGCATCCAGGCGGAGATCAAGAAGTTCCCGCAGGGCGACTACTTCAAGCTGTACGCCGGTAAGCCGGAGTACGTGAAGAAGAACGGCCTCGGCCTGATCATGATGGCGTGGGGCGCGGACTGGCCGGAGGGCTTCGGCTACCTGTCCCAGATCGTCGACAGCCGCGTCATCCGCGACGCCGGCAACACGAACCTCGGCGTCAAGGACCCCGCGGTCGACAAGCTGGTCGACCAGGCCGCCGTCACCGCGGACGCCACCGCCCGCAACGACCTGTGGGCGCAGATCGACGCCAAGGTCATGGACGACGCGTACATCATGCCGTTCCTCAACGTGAAGGGCCTGCTGTACCGCCCGCCGGGCGTGAAGAACGTCTTCGTGAACCAGGGCCTCAACGGCCTGTACGACTACGCCCAGATGGGCGTGAAGTAACCTCCGCTCCCTAGAAGGCAGGTGAAGGCCGTCGGTGGCCGGGCACTGTGGTCACATTCCTCATCCGGCGTCTGATCGCCGCGATCGCGCTGCTCATCATCGTCAGCATGGTGACCTTCGCGATCTTCTTCCTCGTCCCGAGGCTGACCGGGGCCACCACCGCGGACCTCGCCTCGCGGTACGTCGGCAAGAGCGCCGGACCGCAGGCGATCCACGAGGTCGAGGTGCGCCTCGGGCTGAACAGGCCGGTGGCGATCCAGTACTGGAACTTCGTCAAGGGCATCATCATCGGCGCCCACTACGACTTCGGACCGTCGAAGGTCTACTGCGGGCCACCGTGCTTCGGCTACTCCTTCATCAACCAGACGCCGGTCTGGCCCGACCTGCTCGACCGGGCCCCGGTCACCCTCTCCCTCGCGGCCGGTGCCGCGATCATCTGGGTGATCTTCGGCGTCACGGCCGGCGTGATCTCCGCGCTCAAGCGGGGCACGGCGATCGACCGCGTCTCGATGGGCATCGCGCTGGCCGGCGTCTCCCTGCCCATCTTCTTCACCGGTCTGCTGTCGCTGGCCATCTTCCGCGACAACCTGAACTGGTTCCCCAACGCCGGGACCTACGTCGGGCTGACCCAGAACCCGCTCCAGTGGGCGTCGGCCCTGGCCCTGCCGTGGGTGACGCTCGCGTTTCTCCAGGCGGCCCTGTACGCCCGGCTGACGCGGGCGGGCATGCTGGAGACGATGGGTGAGGACTACATCCGGACGGCGCGCGCCAAGGGACTGCCCGAACGCACCGTCATCGTCCGGCACGCCCTGCGGTCCACGCTCACCCCGGTCCTCACGATCTTCGGCCTGGACCTGGGCATCCTGCTCGGCGGCGCGGTGCTCACCGAGAGCACCTTCTCCCTGCCGGGGCTGGGTAAGTTCGCCATCGACTCGATCAACAACAACGACCTGCCGCGGGTGCTCGGCGTGGTGATGGTGGGCGCGTTCTTCATCGTGCTGTGCAACCTCGTCGTGGACATCCTGTACGCCGTGGTCGACCCGAGGGTGAGGCTGTCGTGACCCAGGACCAGACCGAGGGATCCGCCCCCGCCGGGCCGAAGTCCTTCCTGGACGTCCGGGACCTGCGCATCCACTTCCCGACCGACGACGGGCTGGTCAAGTCCGTCGACGGCCTGTCGTTCCAGCTCGAACGCGGCCGCACCCTCGGCATCGTGGGGGAGTCCGGCTCGGGCAAGAGCGTGACCAGCCTCGGCCTGCTCGGCCTGCACAACCGCCGCAACGCCCGCGTGTCCGGTGAGATCTGGCTGGACGGCCAGGAGGTCGTCGGCGCGTCCCCGGAGCAGGTGCGCCGCCTGCGCGGCCGGAAGATGGCGATGATCTTTCAGGACCCGCTGTCGTCGATGCACCCGCTGTACACGGTCGGCGCGCAGATCATCGAGGCGTACCGGATCCACAACGACGTCAGCAAGCAGGTCGCGCGCAAGCATGCGATCGACATGCTGGGCAGGGTCGGCATCCCGCAGCCGGACAAGAGGGTCGACGACTACCCGCACCAGTTCTCCGGCGGCATGCGGCAGCGCGCCATGATCGCCATGGCGCTGTCCTGCGACCCCGAGCTGCTCATCGCCGATGAGCCGACCACCGCGCTCGACGTGACGGTGCAGGCGCAGATCCTCGACCTGATCCGCGACCTGCAGGAGGAGTTCAACTCCGCCGTCATCATGATCACCCATGACCTGGGCGTGGTCGCCGAGCTGTCCGACGACATCCTCGTGATGTACGGCGGCCGGTGCGTGGAGTACGGCTCGGCCGACGACATCTTCCACCGGCCCGAGCACCCCTACACCTGGGGGCTGCTCGGCTCGATGCCGCGACTCGACCGCGACCGGTCCGAGCGCCTCATCCCCATCAAGGGCTCGCCGCCCAGCCTCATCAACGTCCCGGTCGGCTGCGCGTTCAGTCCCCGTTGCGCCTACTCCGAGCTCAACCAGGGCCGCAGCGAGACCGAGCGGCCGGAGCTGCGGGAGGTCGCGCCCGGCCACCGTGTGGCCTGCCACCTCGGCCGGGAGGACCGGCACCGCATCTGGACCGAAGAGATCCGGCCGAAACTGTGATCGAGGAGATCGTGGGGGACGGGCACGCCGCGCCGGCACGTACCGTCGACGGATGGCACCGGCCGGACGGCCGGATCGAACTGGAGAGACTGTGACTACACCCGACAGCGAGGTCGTGGCGGACCAGCGGCCGGCCGGTGACGGCGACGCGCTGCTGGAGGTCCGCGGGCTCCGCAAGCACTTCCCGGTCAACCGAGGCGCGATCATCAAGCGTCAGGTGGGCGCGGTCAAGGCGGTCGACGGCGTCGACTTTTCGGTGCGCGCGGGCGAGACGCTCGGCCTCGTCGGCGAGTCCGGCTGCGGCAAGACCACCACCGGCCGGATGATCACTCGCCTGCTGGAGCCGTCGGACGGGCAGATCATCTTCGAGGGCCGGGACATCACGCACGTGTCGCAGGGCGACATGCGGCCCCTCCGGCGCGACCTCCAGATGATCTTCCAGGATCCGTACTCCTCGCTGAATCCCCGCAAGACCGTCGGGTCGATCATCGGGGCGCCGTTCCGGCTCCAGGGCATCGCGACCGAGAACGGCGTCAAGCGGGCCGTGCAGGACCTCCTCGAGGTCGTCGGGCTGAACCCCGAGCACTACAACCGCTACCCGCACGAGTTCTCCGGCGGCCAGCGCCAGCGCATCGGCATCGCCCGCACCCTCGCGCTGCGGCCGAAGCTCATCGTCGCGGATGAGCCGGTCTCCGCGCTGGACGTGTCGATCCAGGCGCAGGTCGTCAACCTGCTGGAGGACCTGCAGGAGGAGTTCAACCTCACCTACGTCGTGATCGCCCATGACCTGTCGGTGGTGCGGCACATCTCCGACCGCGTCGGCGTCATGTACCTCGGCAAGCTGGTCGAGCTGGCCGACAGCGCGGCCCTGTACGACAGCCCGATGCACCCTTACACCGTCGCGCTGATGTCGGCGGTGCCGATCCCCGACCCGGCCAAGCGCAAGGGCCGGGACCGCGTCCGGCTGCAGGGCGACGTGCCCAGCCCGCTGAACCCGCCGGCTGCCTGCCGCTTCCACACCCGCTGCTGGAAGGCCCAGGAGATCTGCGGCAAGGTCGAGCCGCCGCTGGTCGAGGTCCTTCCCGGGCACCGCGTCGCCTGCCACTTCCCGGAGAACGCCCCGGAGGGCGCGGGCGAGAAGGTCACGCAGGCCGCCGAGCAGGCCGATCCGGCCTGACACCCCGCCGTACGCTCCGTTCACCCTCCGCGGGCGGGCCGCGGAGGGTGGTGAAGCTCTCATGGCGCCGATTGGTACAAAGATGCACTCACTGCAATAATTTACCTGTGAGTGGTAGATTCGCGGCCTGCCTCGCCCTCCTCCTGCTCGGTACCGTCGCCTGCGGCGGACCGGCCACGGTGCGTTCCGACACGGCGTTCGACCAGGCGTCGTCCCGTGTCGTGTACCCGTCCACCGCGCGCGGAGGCACGCTGCGCCTGGCCGTGACCGACGCCCCGGTCTCCCTGGACCCCGGTGACGCCGGGCTCGCCTACGAGGCGGACCTCGCCCGCCTGTACGCCCGCTCCCTCGTCACCTACGCGCCGGGCCCCGGACCGGCCGGGCTACGGCTCGTGCCCGACCTGGCGGAGAGCCTCGGCCGGCCCGGCGACGGCGGCCGGACCTGGACGTACCGGCTGCGCCCCGGGATCACGTACGAGGACGGCACCCCCGTACGGGCCCGTGACGTCAAGTACGCGGTCGCGCGCAGCTCCTACACCGCCGAGCTCAACGACGGACCCCGCGACCTGCGCGAGGCCCTCCGCGGCGCCTACTGGGGCCCGTACCTCGACCACGACCTCGACCACTTCACCGGCGTGACCACGCCCGACGACCGCACGGTCGTCTTCCACCTCAAGAGACCCGACTACGACTTCGACCAGCTCGCGGCGAGCCCGCAGACCGCTCCCGTGCCGCAGGCGAAGGACACCCGGCTCGACTACGAGAAGCACCCGCTGTCGACCGGGCCGTACCGCTTCGCGCGGCACGACGTCGGCACCGGCCTCACGCTCGTGCGCAACCCGCGCTGGCACGACGACCCGAACCGTACGGCGCTGCCCGACCGCATCGAGGTCACCGAGCGGGTCGCCGCCGCCGACCTCGACGCCAGGCTGGGCACCGGCTCCCTGGACGCCGACCTGGCCGGCGCGGGCGTCCTGCCCACCACCCGGACGACGATCCTCGGGGCGCCCACCGCGAAGGCCCGGGCCGACAACCCCCTGACCGGCCTGGTGCACTACGCCGCGCTGTCGACCCGCGTCCGCCCCTTCGACAATGCGCACTGCCGGCGGGCCGTCCAGTACGCCGTCGACCGCACGGCGGTCCAGCGCGCCTACGGCGGGCCCACCGCGGGCGCCCCGGCGACCAACGTGCTGCCGCCCACCGTCACCGGATACCAGGCCGCCGACCCGTACCCCCACGACCTCGCGCGGGCACGGCGGGAACTGGCGGCGTGCGGCCGTCCCAACGGCTTCGCCACCGGCCTCGCCGTGCGCGCGGACCGGCCGGGCGACGTCGCCGCCGCGCAGACCCTCCGCCAGGCGCTCGGGCAGATCGGCATCGACGCGCGGGTCACCACCCTCTCGGCGTTCCAGTGGGGCAGCACGGCGGGGTCGCCCGCGTACGTCCACCGGCACGGCCTGGGCGTCCTGCTCGACTCGTGGGCCGCGAGCCGGCCCACCGGGCACGCCTTCCTGCGCCCCCTCACCGGCACCGTCGCGAAGGTCAACAACCTGAACCTGATGGAGCTACGCGACCCGCGCGTGACCCGGGCCCTCACCCTGGGCGCCCGCACGCCCGACGCCGCACGCCGCGCGCAGCGGTGGGCCGACGCCGACCGCGCCGTCATGCAGACGGCCGCCTACGTGCCCCTCCTCGCCGAGAAGACCGTACTGTACCGCCCGGCGGCGCTCGCGAACGTCTACGTCCACCCGGCGTACGGGATGTACGACTACGCGGCGCTCGGCCTGCGGACGGGGACCCGGACGTCGCCGTCCCCCTGACCGGCCGCGCGGCGGCGATCAGGAGGACGGCCGGGGGAACGGCCAGGAGATCCACTCCGCCTGGGGGCGGCGGCTACTCGACGGCGATGGCCCTCAGGACGTCTATGCGGGAGGCCCGCCACGCCGGCCAGAGGGCCGCCAGGACACCGATGACCGCGGACAGCACCAGGTAGCCGGCCAGGGTGGTCACCGGCACGCTCAGGACGTTCAGGCCCTGACCGCGCAGCGCCCGCTGGAAGGCGATCCCGGCGACGACGCCGAGGGCGATGCCGAGGACGGCGCCGAACGCCGCGATCAGCACCGACTCCAGGCGGATCATCCGCCGCGTCTGCCGCCGGCTCGTACCGATCGCCCGGAGCAGCCCGATCTCCCGGGTCCGCTCGATCACCGACAGCGCGAGCGTGTTGATGATCCCCAGCGCGGCGATGACGATCGACAGGGCCAGCAGCGCGGTCAGCAGCAGCACGAACTGGTCGACGCCCTGCTGGACGCTCCTCTTCACGTCCGACTGATCCTGCACCTTCAGGCCGGGGTAGGCGCTCAGTGCCCGCTCCACGCCCTGCTTCGTGGCCGTGCCGGCCTTGGCCACGTTGACCATCAGGGCGGCACCCGTCGGGTGGTCGGTGTGCGCGAGGTAGGCCGGTAGCGCCAGCACCCGGGACCCGACCAGCGGGTTCCTGGCGTAGATCCCGGCGACCCGCACCGACGCGGACCCGCCGTCCGGGAAGCGGACGCCGACCGCCGAACCCACCCTCAGCCCTTCCGAGGCCGCGGTCGGCCGGTCCACCAGGAGACCGTCCGCGCCCAGCTCCGCCGACCCGGACACCAGCGACAGCCGGGCCGCCCGCCTCAGGTCGGCGGGGCGCTCGGTCGCCACGAACGACCTCGTCTTCCCCCCGGCCACGAACCGGCCGGCGTACAGCGCCGTCACCTGCTCGACCCCGGCCGCGGCCTGCACCGCCTTCGCCGGCTCGGCCGGGCTGAACACCCGTCCCGCCGCGGTGACCATGTAGTCGGCGGCGAAACTCCGGTCGACCTGCCGGGTGATCGACGCCTTCGCCGACGCGCTCATCACGTTGATCCCGGTGACGAGGGCCAGCCCGATCATCAGCGCGGAGGCGGTGGCCGCCGTACGGCGCGGGTTGCGCAGGGCGTTCTGGGTCGCCAGGCGGCCCGGCGTGCGGAACACCCGCGGGTACGCCGCGCCGAGCGCTCTCACGACCGGGCGGGCGAGCACCGGCGCGAGCATCGCCACGCCCAGGAACACCAGGGCGACACCTACGCCGAGCAGCGCCGCGCCCGAGCCGCCGAGACCCAGGCCGCACAGGACCGCGCCCGCGGCCGTCACCAGCGACCCGGCCGTCATCCGGATCCGCAGCGAACGCTGCGGCATCGCGACGTCGTCGCGCATCGCGGCGACCGGCGGAATCCTCGCCGCCCGGCGCGCCGGAAGATAGGCCGCGACCACCGTGACCACCATGCCGACGGCGTACGACCAGAGGACGGGCCGGTAGGTGAAGGCCAGGCCGCCGCCCAGGTCGGCGCCGAGCGCGTTGAACAACGCCCGCAGCAGCACGGCCAGGCCCACACCCGCCCCCAGCCCCGCGGTCGAGCCGACCAGCCCGACACCGATCGCCTCGCCGAGCACGGCACGCGTGACCTGCCGGCGCGAGGAGCCGACCGCACGCAACAGGGCCAGCTCACGGGACCGCTGGGCGACCAGCATCGAGAAGGTGTTGAAGATGATGAACGCACCGACGAAGACCGAGATGACCGCGAAGATCAGCAGCGCCGTCCGGATGAACGACATGATCGTCGCCACCTGGCTCTTGTTCTCCTCACGGAGCTTCGCACCGGTGATCGCCTCATAGTCCGGTGACGGGAGCACCCGCCGGATCCGGTCGCGCAGCACCGTCTCCGAGACGCCCGGCCGCGCCGCCACCGTGATGTCACTGAACCGGCCGGGCCGCAGCAGCAGCCGCTGCGCGGTGCCCTGATCGAAGGCCGTGAGGGTCGCGCCCATCAGGCTTCCGGAGTCCACGATCCCGACGACCGTCACCAGCTGGGTCGGCCCCTGGATGACGACACGGGCCCGGTCACCGACCCCCAGACCGGCCTTCCCCGCCGTCTGCCGGTCGATGGCGACCTCACCGGGGCCGCTCGGGCCCCGCCCGGCCTTGATCGGGAAGTTCCGGTCGGCGGGGTCCCAGTCGACACCCAGCTGCGGCGGCCCCGAACCCCCGACGACCTTGCCGTCCCTCCCGACGATCGCGGCGAAGCCGCTCACCTCGCCGTGCGCCCGCGCCACCCCCGGCACCCGGCCGACCACCGCGACCAGGGACGCTGGCAGCGTCGGCGCCGCCGCGCCCTCCTCGGACTCGACGACCTTCTTCGGGCGGACCTGCACCGCGACGCCCTTGCCGGTCCGGGAGAACAACCGGTCGAACTGCCGGCCCATCGTGTCGGTGAACACCAGCGTGCCGGCGACGAACGCCACTCCGAGCACCACCGCGAACGCCGTCAGCGCCAGGCGGATCTTGTGCGCGACCAGGTTGCGCACCGTGACCTTGAGCATCACCGGTAGCCGACCCCCGGCAGCTCGAACCCCTTCATCCGCTCCAGCACCTTCTCCGCCGTCGGATCCGCCATCTGGTCCACCAGCCGCCCGTCGGCCAGGAAGAGCACCAGATCCGCGTACGCCGCCGCCACCGGATCGTGTGTCACCATCACGACCGTCTGCCCCATCTCCCGCACCGCGTTGCGCAGGAACGCCAGGACCTCCGCCCCGGACCGCGAGTCCAGGTTGCCGGTCGGCTCATCCGCGAAGATGATCTCGGGGCGGCTCACCAGCGCGCGGGCGCACGCCACCCGCTGCTGCTGGCCGCCGGACAGCTCGCTCGGCCGGTGCGACAGCCGCTCGCGCAGCCCGATCGAGTCGACGACGGTGTCCAGCCACGCCTGATCCGGCCTCCGGCCGGCGATGTCCAGCGGCAGCGTGATGTTCTCCAGCGCCGTCAGCGTCGGCACCAGGTTGAACGCCTGGAAGATGAAACCGATCCGGTCCCGCCGCAGCCGGGTGAGCCGCTTGTCGTCCAGCCGGGTCAGGTCCACGTCACCGACGAACACCCGCCCGGAGTCCACCGAGTCCAGGCCCGCCATGCAGTGCATGAGCGTCGACTTGCCCGAGCCCGACGGCCCCATGATCGCGGTGAACCGCCCGGCGGGCAGCTCCACCGAGACCTCGTTCAGCGCGACGACCTTCGCGTCCCCCCGGCCGTACTCCTTGACGATCCGATCGGCGCGCGCGGCCGGCGCGGCACCCACCGGGGCGGGCGGGTCGCCGGTCACGGGGGAGGAGATATCGGTCACGGAAGGAACTCCCTGCTCACCTGCGGTGCTCTGTCTCGCATGAGACTAAGAGCCGCCGTGAGCGGTTTCGTCGGCCCAGCGGACGGGACGCCGGTTCCACCCGCAGACGGAGCCTCCGAGCCACCTCCTCCTCGGGGATGAACCCCGCCCTGCTCCCGCCCCGCCCTAACCCTGACCCGGCTGAGTGAGACCCGTCTCGTAGGCGAAGACGACGGCCTGCACGCGGTCACGGAGCCCCAGCTTCGCCAGGAGATTGCCCACGTGCGTCTTCACGGTCGTCTCGCTCACGACGAGCTCCCTCGCGATCTCGGCGTTCGACAGGCCCCGCGCGACATGCCGCAGCACCTCCAGCTCCCGCTCGGTGAGCATCCGCAGCCCACGCGGCGGCGCGGTCTCCCGCACGGCCGGCAGCCGCGTCGCGAACTTGTCCAGCAACCGCCGCGTCACGCTCGGCGCCACGATCGCGTCACCCGCCGCCACGATCCGGATCGCCGCCACCAGATCCTCCGGCGGCGCGTCCTTCAACAGGAACCCGCTGGCCCCCGCCCGCACCGCCTCGACGACGTACTCGTCCAAGTCGAAGGTCGTCAGGATCAGCACCCGCGGATCGTGGGTCGCCGCGCCCTCCCGTACGATCCGCCGCGTCGCCTCGATCCCGTCGACACCCGGCATCCGGATGTCCATCAGGACCACCTCCGGCAGGAGCGTCCGCGTGAGCTCGACGGCCTGGGCGCCGTCACCGGCCTCACCCACCACCGCGATGTCCGGCTCACCCTCCAGGATGAGCCGGAAGCCGGTGCGCAGCAGCGGCTGATCGTCGACGAGGAGCACCCTGATCGTCACCTAGACCTCCAACGGGAAACGGGCGCGGACTTCGAACCCACCACCGGAACGCGGCCCGATCCGCAGATCGCCACCATAGAGGGCGACACGCTCACGCATGCCCACCAGCCCATGACCACGGCTGCCGTTCTGGCCGAGCCCGGCCGCCAGCCCCCGGCCGTCGTCCTCGACCTCCACCATGAGCTGCCGGTCCGTGTAGTGGATCCGCACCCAGGCCCGTGCCTGCGGACCCGCGTGCTTCAGCGTATTGGTCAGCGCCTCCTGAATCAGGCGGAACGCCGCCAGATCCACGCCCGGCGACAGCGACCGGCTATCGCCCTCGATCCACAACTGCACCTGCAACCCCGTCTCCCGCAGATGATCGACCAGCTCGCCCACGTCGTTCACCCCCGGCTGCGGCGACAGCTCACCCCGCACCGGCTCCGCCTCCGTCCGCAGCACCCCCACGAGCCGCCGCATCTCACCCAGCGCCGTACGCCCCATCTGCTCGATGGTGGACAGGGCGTCCCGCACGGCATCCGGGTCCCGCTCCAGGATCCGCCGCGCCGCACCCGCCTGAACGGTCATCACGCTGACGTGATGGGCGACGACGTCGTGCAGCTCCCGCGCGATCCGCGAACGCTCCTCCGTACGCGCCGCCCGCGCGTCGGCCTCACGCGCCCGCTCCAGCCGCCGGGCCCGGGCCTCCAGCTCGTTGAGGTACGCCCGCCGCAGCCGCAGGCTCCGCCCCAGCCACCACACGCCCACGAACAGGATCGTGTTGCTGACCGCCGGCCAGAAGTCCGCGCCCGCCACGAACAACAACGCGATGAACAGCATCAGCGTCAACGCGCCGACGGGAAGACTGGTCGCCAGCCCCCGATGCGCGGCGACGGTGTACGTCGCGATCAGCATGGCCACGGCGGGCGCCGACACGTCATACCCCATCACCGTCAGCGTCCCGCAGACCGCTGTGACGAACGCCAGCACCCCGACCGGCAGCCGCCGCCGGACCGTGAGCGACATCAAGGCCGCGCCGCCGAGCACCACGCTGAAGACGTCCGGCCCGTTCGGGGCGCCGTCGTCTCCCTGGAGCAGGGCGGCGGCCAGGAAGGCCGCCGCCAGGAACACGGACATGAGCGCATCCGCCGTGATCGGATGCGCCTCCAGCCACGCGCGGCGACCACGAATCAGCTCGGACACACCCACACGTTATGGCGTGTGACCGTATGTGCTCCCCTCCTGCGCGCGGAATCCGTCTCCTCCTCCGGGAGGAGGGCACCGACCAGGACGACCGGGACATCACCGGCCGCGCCCGGCCTCACACGTCGTCGCGCGGATCCCGGGGCGCCACCTCGTCCGCGGGCATCCCCGGCCCGCCGCCCACCACAGGCAGCGGCGGCGGCTCCCCGCCGAACGACGGACAGCGCTGCTGATGGTCACACCAGTCGCACAACCGGCTCTTGCGCGGCCGCCACTCGCCGGAGTCCATCGCCCGGCGGATCGCCTGCCACAACGCGTCGACCTTTCGCTCGGTCGCGCGCAGATCGGCCTCGTCGGGGGAGTAGCGCAGCACCTCGCCGTTGCCGAGATACATCAGCTGCAGCAACCGCGGCACCGTGCCGCGCAGCCGCCACAGCACCAGCGCGTAGAACTTCATCTGGAAGAGGGCCCGCGCCTCGAAGTCCGCCCGCGGCGCCTTACCCGTCTTGTAGTCCACCACCCGGACCTCACCGGTCGGGGCGACGTCCAGCCGGTCGATGTAGCCGCGCAGCTGCAACCCCGAGTCCAGGACCGTCTCGACGTACAGCTCACGGCTCGCCGGCTCCAGCCGCCGTGGGTCCTCCAGCACGAAGTAGCGCTCGACCATCGCCCGCGCCTCGGCCAGCCACTCGGCGCGCGCCGCCTCGACGTCCGCACCGTCCTCGCCGTCGAACAGGTCGGCGAGCTCCGGCTCCTCCGCGAGCAGCCGGTCCCACTCGGGCCCCAGCAGCTCCAGCGCCGTCGCCGGCGTGCGCCGCGCCGCCGGGATGTCGAACAACCGCTCCAGCACCGCGTGCACGAGCGTGCCGCGCACGGCCGCGGGACTCGGCCGCTCAGGGATCCGGTCGATCACCCGGAAGCGGTACAGCAACGGGCACGTCATGAAATCGCCCGCCCGCGACGGGGACAACGTGCCGATCACGCGGGCGCCGCCCGGGGACGCCGCGCCGGTCTCGATGGCCGTCATGCCCGCAACCCTAGGGGAGACCGACGACAGAATCGCGCCGGAAGGTGCCCGGCACGGTCGGCCACACCCGGCCGCGTCGCCCGACGGCACCCGCCGGTCCGCCGGTCGTACCGGCGGCCGAGACCACGCCGGCCGTACCGGCGGCGGGCGTACCGGCGGCCGGGATCACGCCGGCCGCCCTTAGGTCGCCTTGACGGCCGGACGCGTAGCATTCCCCCCGTGGCAGACAGCACCCCCCGCGACCGCGGCCCCTCCCAGCGCCCGGGCATCCTCATGGGACGGCCGTTCGGCATTCCGGTGTACGTCTCGCCGACCTGGTTCATCGTCGCGCTCATCATCACGGTGATGTTCGAACCCACCGCGCTGCGTATCGTCGACCGGCCGCAGAGCTACCTCGTCGCCTTCCTGTACGCCGTCCTGCTCTACGGATCCGTGCTGGTCCACGAGCTCAGCCACTCCGTCGTCGCCCGCGGCTTCGGCCTGCCCGTCCGCGCCATCACCCTGCACGTGCTCGGCGGCGTCTCCGAGATCGAGCGCGAGCCGCGCACGCCCGGCCGCGAGTTCGCCGTCGCGGCCGCCGGCCCCGCGCTGTCCCTCGCCCTCGCCGCCGGCGGTTACGCCCTCCTGCACTTCGTCGGCCTGCCGCCGGTCGCCGAACTCCTCGTCGAGGCGCTCACCGCCGCCAACCTCATCGTCGGCGTCTTCAACCTCCTGCCCGGACTGCCCCTCGACGGCGGCCGGATCGTCCGCGCCGGCGTGTGGAAGCTCACCGGGCGGCAGCGCGCCGCCACGGTCACCGCCGGCTGGATCGGCCGGGCCCTCGCCCTCGCCGTCCTCGCCCTCAGCGCCGGCGTGTCCGCGACCGGCGGCGGCCGCTGGCTCACGGTGCTCTGGGGCGCCTTCGTCGCGTCGTTCATCTGGATGGGGGCCAGCGAGGCGATCCGGGTCGCCGTACTCCGCGAGCGCATCCCCCTTCTCAACGCCCGCGCCCTCGCCCGCCGCGCCGTACGCGTCCCGCAGAACCTGCCCCTCGCCGAGGCGGTCCGCCGCGCCCGCGAGGCACGGGCGGGCGCGATCGTCGTCGTCGGACACGAGGGCGACCCGGTCGGCATCGTCAGCGAGAACGCCGTCAACGCGACCCCGGAGAACCGCCGTCCCTGGGTCGACGCCGACGCCCTCACCCGCGCCCTCGATCCCGGCCTCATCCTCCCCGCCGACCTGTCCGGCGAAGACCTCCTGACCGCCCTGCAGCGCACTCCCGCCACCGAGTACCTCCTCGTCGAACCCACCGGGGAGATGTACGGCGTGCTCGCCACCGAGGACGTCAGCCGGACCGTCGCGAGGCCTTAGCCTAGGAGCATGACCGAACCCTCCTCCGCCGGTTCCCGCATGCCCAAGGTCCCTCACGGACCGTTCCGTCCCGGCGACCGGGTTCAGCTCACCGACCCCAAGGGCCGCATCAACACCGTCACCCTGCAGCCCGGCAAGCTGTACCACAGCCACAAGGGCTCCATCCCGCACGACGAGATCATCGGCAGCCCCGAGGGCAGCGTCTTCCGCTCCTCCGGCGGCACCGAGTACCTCGCCTTCCGGCCCCTCCTCGCCGACCACACCCTCCGCATGCCGCGCGGCGCCGCCGTCGTCTACCCCAAGGACGCCGCCCAGATCCTCGCCGCCGCCGACATCTTCCCGGGCGCGCGCGTCGTCGAGGCCGGCGCCGGCTCCGGCGCGCTCAGCTGCTGGCTCCTGCGCGCCGTCGGTGAACACGGCACCGTCTCCTCCTACGAGCGCCGCGAGGACTTCGCCGAGATCGCCCGCGCCAACGTCGAGGGCTACTTCGGCGGCCCGCACCCCGCCTGGCGCCTCACCGTCGGCTCCCTCGAGGACGCCCTCACCGACACCGACGTCGACCGTGTCGTCCTCGACATGCTCGCCCCCTGGGAATGCCTCGACGCCGTCGCCAAGGCCCTCGTCCCCGGCGGCATGGTCTGCGCCTACGTCGCGACCACCACCCAGCTGTCCCGCGTCGTCGAGGCCCTGCGCGAGCACGGCACCTTCGCCGAGCCGTACGCCTTTGAGACGCTCGTGCGCTCCTGGCACGTCGAGGGCCTCGCCGTCCGCCCCGACCACCGCATGGTCGGCCACACCGGCTTCCTCGCCACCGCCCGCCGGCTCGCCGACGGCGTACGCCCCCCGGCCCGGCGCCGCCGCCCCGCCAAGGGCGCCTACGGCGAGAACACCGAGACGACGCCCTCCCGGCCGGCGGCCGAACCCGATCTGTCCGGAGAGTGACGAGAATCTCCCTACCCGGAACGACCCCGTCCGGACGCGAGGACTTGCGCCGTCAAGCCCCCGAAGCGATCTTTTTCTCGGAGGCCGGGGGGTTCCGCCGAAGGTCCTCCAGCCCGGGGACCTGCCACTTCATCCTGAACATGGTTCCCACGCCACGACACGAGTACCCCTGGGCCAGGTTACGGAGGCGCTCGGGATAGGTAGGGTTTCAGATAGGTCGTCGTCTCTGCCTGAGGAGGTGACGAGCGTGGCCGCTCGTGACGATGCCGGGGCGCGTAAGGCGCAGCACGAAAAGGAGGTCCGCGACCTCCAGACGCAGGTCTCCTTCCTGGAGGAGGAGATCTCCGTGCTGCGCCGCAAGCTCGCGGAGTCCCCCCGACAAGTTCGTGTACTCGAAGAGCGCCTTCACGAGGCGCAGGCAAGTCTGGCCGCGGTTACGGGCCAGAATGAACGTCTCGTGGCGACTCTCAAGGAAGCCCGAGAGCAGATCATCGCCCTCAAGGAGGAGGTCGACCGGCTCGCGCAGCCACCGTCGGCCTTCGGAACGTTCCTCGCCGCGCGTGAGGACGGCACGGTCGACATCTTCACCGGTGGCCGCAAGCTGCGGGTGAACGTCAGTCCGGGCATCGAGCTCGACGAGTTGCAGCGTGGCCAGGAGGTCATGCTCAACGAGGCGCTCAACGTCGTCGCCGCTCTCGAGTTCGAGACGCAGGGCGAGGTCGTGATGCTGAAGGAGGCCTTCGAAGACGGCGAACGCGCCCTCGTGATCGCCCACGCCGACGAAGAACGCGTCGTCAAGCTGGCCGAGCCCCTGCGCGGAATCGCCCTCCGCGCCGGCGACTCGCTCATGCTGGACACCCGATCCGGATACGCCTACGAGAAGATCCACAAGGCGGAGGTCGAGGAGCTCGTCCTCGAAGAGGTCCCCGACATCTCCTACGACGAGATCGGCGGTCTCGGCCCACAGATCGAGCAGATCCGCGACGCCGTCGAGCTGCCCTACCTCCACGCCGACCTGTTCCGCGAGCACCAGCTCCGTCCCCCGAAGGGCGTCCTGCTGTACGGCCCGCCCGGCTGCGGCAAGACCCTCATCGCCAAGGCGGTCGCCAACTCGCTCGCCAAACAGGTCGCCGAGAAGACCGGGGCCGAGGGGAAGAGCTTCTTCCTCAACATCAAGGGCCCCGAGCTGCTCAACAAGTACGTCGGCGAGACCGAGCGGCACATTCGCCTGGTCTTCCAGCGGGCCCGCGAGAAGGCCTCCGCGGGTACCCCCGTGATCGTGTTCTTCGACGAGATGGACTCCATCTTCCGCACCCGCGGATCCGGTGTCTCATCCGACGTCGAGAACACCATCGTCCCCCAGCTGCTGTCGGAGATCGACGGCGTCGAGGGCCTGGAGAACGTCATCGTCATCGGCGCCTCCAACCGGGAGGACATGATCGACCCGGCGATCCTCCGCCCCGGCCGCCTCGACGTGAAGATCAAGATCGAGCGTCCGGACGCCGAGGCCGCCAAGGACATCTTCTCCAAGTACATCCTCACGGGCCTGCCGCTCCACCCCGACGACCTGAAGGAGCACGGCGGATCTCCGGAGGCAACCGTCGACGCGATGATCCAGCGCGTCGTCGAGCGGATGTACAGCGAGACCGAGGAGAACCGCTTCCTCGAGGTGACCTACGCCAACGGCGACAAGGAGGTCCTGTACTTCAAGGACTTCAACTCCGGCGCGATGATCCAGAACATCGTCGACCGGGCCAAGAAGATGGCCATCAAGGACTTCCTCGACAGCGGGCAGAAGGGCCTGAGGGTCACCCACCTTCTCGCCGCCTGCGTCGATGAGTTCAGCGAGAACGAGGACCTGCCCAACACCACCAACCCCGACGACTGGGCCCGCATCTCCGGCAAGAAGGGCGAGCGGATCGTCTACATCCGCACGCTCGTCTCCGGCAAGCAGGGCACGGAGGCCGGGCGTTCGATCGACACCGTCGCGAACACCGGGCAGTACCTCTGACCGACGAGGAACGACGAGAGCCCATGGCGGCCGGAACCCGGTTCCGGCCGCCACGCGGCTTTCCCGGGCGTTCTCCGGCTCCGCGTGCCGCCGCGCCGTGACGCGGCCCACGGCGGCCGTACGGCCGCACCACGCCGTGACCGCGGCTTGACCAAGATCATGCCGAGCCGGTGGCGGCCATTACCCTGACGCGCCGCTGAGGCCCTTCGCGGCCGCATCCGGCCCTCTCGCCACCCGCGGTTTCGCGTCACGATCACGCCGTGCCGCACAGGACCACGGCCATCGCGCATTAGGCTCGGACCTATGAGTGTGCGGCGGGTAATGGGGATCGAGACGGAGTACGGCATTTCCGTGCCCGGTCAGCCAGGGGCCAACGCGATGGTGACCTCCTCACAGGTCGTCAACGCGTACCTCGCGGCGTCGGCGGCGAAGGCCAGGCGGGCACGGTGGGACTTCGAAGAGGAGAACCCGCTGCGCGACGCCCGCGGCTTCGACCTGGCCCGGGAGGTCGCCGACCCCACCCAGCTGACCGACGAGGACCTCGGCCTGGCCAACGTCATCCTCACCAACGGGGCCCGTCTCTACGTCGACCACGCCCACCCGGAGTACTCCACGCCCGAGTGCACCAACCCCCGGGACGCCGTGATCTGGGACAAGGCCGGAGAGCGCGTCATGGCCGACGCCGCCGCCCGCGCCGCCCGGGTGCCGGGCACCCACCCGATCCAGCTGTACAAGAACAACACCGACAACAAGGGCGCCTCCTACGGCTGCCACGAGAACTACCTGATGCGCCGGGAGACCCCGTTCTCCGACATCGTCCGGCATCTCACGCCGTTCTTCGTCACCCGGCAGGTGGTCTGCGGCGCCGGCCGCGTCGGCATCGGCGTGGACGGCCGCGGCGACGGCTTCCAGATCAGCCAGCGGGCCGACTTCTTCGAGGTCGAGGTCGGCCTGGAGACCACCCTCAAGCGCCCCATCATCAACACCCGTGACGAGCCGCACGCCGACCCGGAGAAGTACCGCCGGCTGCACGTCATCATCGGCGACGCCAACATGAGCGAGGTCTCGACCTACCTCAAGCTCGGCACGACCGGCCTGGTCCTCGCCATGATCGAGGACGGCTTCCTCACGGTCGACCTGTCGGTCGACATGCCCGTCGCCACCCTGCGGGCGATCTCCCACGACCCGAGCTGCAAGCACCTGCTCACCCTGCGGGACGGCCGCAAGATGACCGCGGTGCAGCTCCAGATGGAGTACCTCGAACAGTCCCGCAAGTACGTCGAGGACCGGTTCGGCGGCGACGCCGACGACCTCACCAGGGACGTCCTCGACCGCTGGGAGTCGGTCCTGCAGCGGCTCGGCGACGACCCGATGCAGCTGTCCCGCGAGCTCGACTGGGTCGCCAAGCTGGAACTGCTCGAGGGCTACCGCACCCGCGACGGGCTCGACTGGTCCCACCCGCGCCTGCAGCTCGTCGACCTGCAGTACTCCGACATCCGCCCCGACCGCGGCCTGTACAACCGGCTCGCCGCCCGCGGGCGTATGGAGCGGATCGTCAGCGACGCCGAGATCGAGTCGGCGATCGAGAACCCGCCGGAGGACACCCGCGCCTACTTCCGCGGCCGGTGCCTGCGCCAGTACGCCGACTCCGTCGCGGCCGCGTCCTGGGACTCGGTCATCTTCGACGTGCCGGGCCGCGAGTCGCTGCAGCGGGTGCCCACCCTGGAGCCCCTGCGCGGCACCAGGGCGCACGTCGGCGCGCTCCTGGACCGCTGCCGTACCGCCTCCGACCTCGTCTCGGCCCTGACCGGCGAGTGACCCGTACATCCCGCCCGTAAGCCCTCCCCGGCCCGCCCACGGGCGGCCGGGGAGGCGGGTGCGGCTGTGATCGCTGCTCAGTTGTGACGGGAATGACCGTTTCGCCGCGATGGCCACCGGCGATAACGGCGTCAGGAGACCGACCGCCGATCGGCGTGGCGCACGCTCAGTGATCCACTCCGCGTCGGCGGGCGACGATAGAGTCAAGGTCTCGGCACGAACGGGAGGATCACGATGGCAACGAGGGACACCGGCGGTCAGCGGCAGACGACCCGGCGCGAGGAAGAGGTCGACGAGACCCAGGCCGCGCCCAGCGAGGACGTCCAGGAGCGCCAGGAGAAGCTCACCGACGACGTCGACGCAATCCTGGACGAAATCGACGAGGTGCTCGAAGAGAACGCAGAAGAGTTCGTAAGGTCATATGTCCAAAAAGGCGGGGAGTGACCATATATGTCCGATTCGGGGGACTCTAAAAAGTGCCCTGATTGCGGGCAGTTAAAGCCCGTCTCTCAGTTCGGCCGCAACAAGCGGATGGCTGACGGCCTCGCACGCTATTGCAAGGAATGCTTCGGTAGGCGCTCGAAAGTCAGTTACCGCAAACGCATGGCCGAGCGCGGCAGAGAGGTGCGAGAACGCCCGGACGTACCCGAAGGGTCCAGATACTGTTCGCGATGCGGTGAGGTGAAGTCGATCTCGAGCTTCGGGCGTAACGGCTCGAAGCCAGATCGACCACGTCACCGGGGCCGTGCGGGGCATCCTGTGCGCCGACTGCAATACGGGGATGGGGCAGCTGCGGGACGATCCCTGGGTGGTCCGGCGGGCGATCGAGTACCTCACCGGTGGGCTGTCGGGGCTGCGGCTGACCGAGGACGGGAATTACGAGGTGGCCGTCGTACGCCCGCGGCGGTCCGATGAGGTCGTCGTCGATCCGGGGTGGCACCTGGGGCGGGCCTGCACGGACGACCTCGCGCTCCTGCACGCGATGGCGGATGGGGGTTCGGAGGATCCGTGGGAGACGGATGTGCTGGTGGCGGGTCCGGAGCCGTTGGAGGAGCGCTTTCCCGTGATCGGATCGGGACGCGTTGCCGGGGGAGCCGCTGGGGCCGGCGGAGTGGGCCCTGACGGCCGCTGACCGAGGCGGTCGGGTTCGCCCTGGGCGGACGGGGGCAGGGATCACGCGGTATGCGCCTGACGTCACAGTGACAGTAGGGTCTGAGTTGCGGAGGCGCATCGCATCCGCTGCCTTTGGAAGGAGTCGTGTGACGTCGCAAGGTTCCGCGCCGGGGCGTCTACCGGGCGCGTTCATGAGCCAGGGCCCCCCGTCGTTCACCGAGTTCCTGTCGTCGTACTCGCCGGGGCTGCTGCCGGGGTCGCGCGAGCTTCCGGCCGGAGTGTCGGCCGGAGACCAGATCCCGCACGGCACGACGATCGTCGCGATCACGTTCCCGGGCGGGGTGGTGATGGCGGGCGACCGGCGGGCCACCGCGGGCAACGTGATCGCCCAGCGGGACATCGAGAAGGTCTACCGCGCCGACGAGTACTCCGCGGTCGCGATCGCGGGCACCGCGGGCATCGGCCTGGAGGTGGTGCGCCTGTTCCAGGTGGAGCTGGAGCACTACGAGAAGATGGAGGGCCGCACGCTCTCGCTGGAGGGCAAGGCCAACCGGCTCGCGACGATGGTCCGCGGCAACCTGGGCATGGCCCTGCAGGGTCTCGTGGTCGTGCCGCTGTTCGCCGGTTACGACGAGGACCAGGACCGGGGGCGGATCTTCAGCTACGACCCGGCCGGCGGGAAGTACGAAGAGCAGGACTTCTACAGCATCGGCTCGGGGTCGGTGTTCGCGAAGGGCGCGCTGAAGAAGCTGTTCCGGGCGGAGCTGGCGGAGGAGGACGCGGTCGTCGCCTCGATCCAGGCGCTGTACGACGCGGCGGACGACGACTCGGCGACCGGCGGCCCGGACCTGACCCGCCGGATCTTCCCGGTGGTCGCGGCGGTCACGGCCGACGGGTACCGGCGGCTGCCGGACGATGAGGTCGGAGGCCTGACGGAGCGGGTCGTCGAGGGACGGATGCGCTCGCCGGGCGGGCCGTCGGCTCCGCTGCTGTAACGTCCGCGATCTCGAGTAGTGAACGAGTAGTAAGGAACGCCACCGGTGTCCATGCCGTTCTACGTGTCGCCCGAACAGCAGATGAAGGACAAGGCCGACTACGCGCGTAAGGGCATCGCGCGCGGCCGCAGTGTCGTCGTGTTGCAGTACGACGACGGCATCCTGTTCGTGGCGGACAATCCGTCCCGCGCGCTGCACAAGATCAGCGAGATCTACGACCGGATGGCGTTCGCCGCGGTCGGCAAGTACAACGAGTTCGAGAATCTCCGTCAGGCGGGCGTGCGGTACGCCGACGTCAACGGGTACATGTACGACCGCCGTGACGTCACCGCGCGGGGTCTGGCGAACGCCTACGCGACGACGCTGGGCACGGTGTTCACCGAGATGAACAAGCCGTACGAGGTGGAGCTCGTCGTCGCGGAGCTGGGCGAGGACGCCGCCTCGGACCAGATCTACCGGCTGACGTTCGACGGGTCCGTCGCCGATGAGCACGGGTATGTCGCGATGGGCGGTCAGGCCGACCAGGTCGCGGCGGCGCTGCAGGAGCACTTCGAGGAGGGGCTGTCGCTGGCGCGGGCGCTGCGGCTGGGCGTACGGGCGCTGGAGCGGCAGGACGCCGACCGGCATCTGGAGGCCGAGCAGCTGGAGGTAGCGGTGCTGGACCGGAACCGGACGCACCGGATGTTCCGGCGGCTGCCGCCGGCGCGCATCCGGACGCTGCTGGAGGAGGCCGACGCCGGGAACGCGCCGGCCGAGTCCGCTTCCGAGCCGGGCGACGCGTCCTAGGAGTGACGTTCGGGGAGTGACCTCTGCGCCTGTCCGCCGCGTTCCCCGGAGCGGGGCGGGCTGGCGCCGCGCTTGTCGTGATCTACAACGTAAAGGCGGTGGCCGCAGACCGCAACCTGATCTCTACCAACGGCGGCCTCCGGACGCATAGCCTTGCGGATGTGGATAGGCGCATCTTCGGGTTGGAGAACGAGTACGGCGTAACGTGCACCTTCCGCGGGCAGCGGCGGTTGTCACCCGACGAGGTGGCGCGGTACCTCTTCCGCAGGGTCGTCTCGTGGGGCCGTAGCAGCAACGTGTTCCTGCGCAACGGGGCACGGCTGTACCTCGATGTCGGCAGTCATCCTGAGTACGCGACGCCCGAGTGTGACAGCGTCGACGAACTCGTCGTGCACGACAAGGCGGGGGAGCGGATCCTGGAGGGTCTGCTCGTCGACGCCGAGCGGCGCCTCCGTGAGGAGGGCATCGCGGGCGACATCTACCTGTTCAAGAACAACACCGACTCGGCCGGCAACTCGTACGGATGCCATGAGAACTACCTGGTCGGGCGGCACGGTGAGTTCGGCCGGCTGGCCGACGTGCTGATCCCGTTCCTGGTGACGCGCCAGATCATCTGCGGTGCGGGCAAGGTGCTGCAGACGCCGCGCGGCGCGGTGTACTGCGTGAGCCAGCGCGCCGAGCACATCTGGGAGGGCGTGTCGTCGGCGACGACGCGCTCGCGGCCCATCATCAACACGCGGGACGAGCCGCACGCGGACGCCGAGCGTTTCCGGCGGCTGCACGTCATCGTCGGCGACTCGAACATGAGCGAGACGACGATGCTGCTCAAGGTCGGCGCGACCGACCTGGTGCTGCGCATGGTCGAGGCGGGCGTCGTGATGCGCGACCTGACGCTGGAGAACCCGATCCGGGCGATCCGTGAGGTCAGCCACGACATGACCGGCCGGCGCAAGGTACGCCTGGCCAACGGCCGGGAGGCCAGCTCGCTGGAGATCCAGAAGGAGTACCTCGACAAGGCGCGGGAGTTCATCGACCGGCGGGGCGCGGACCCGGTGGTGCTGCGCGTGCTCGACCTGTGGGAGCGGACCGTGCGCGCGGTGGAGACGGGTGACCTGGACCTGGTGGCCCGGGAGATCGACTGGGTGACGAAGTACCAGCTGATCGAGCGGTATCGGCACAAGTACGATCTGCCGCTGAGTTCGCCGCGGGTGGCGCAGCTCGACCTCGCCTACCACGACGTGCATCGCGGCCGGGGCCTGTACTACCTGCTGGAGCGCAAGGGCGCCGTCGAGCGGGTCGCTCGTGACCTGGACATCTTCCAGGCCAAGTCGGTGCCGCCGCAGACGACGCGGGCCCGGCTGCGCGGGGAGTTCATCCGCAAGGCGCAGGAGAAGCGGCGGGACTTCACGGTCGACTGGGTGCATTTGAAGCTGAACGATCAGGCGCAGCGGACGGTCCTGTGCAAGGACCCGTTCCGGTCGGTCGACGACCGCGTCGACAAGCTGATCGCGGGAATGTAGCGGCGTTCTCACGCTACCTTTAGATGCCCGCTGACAAGGTGGGGGCCTTGTCAGCGATAGTCGTCGACCCGCGGAACGGTGGAGAAGATGTCTGAAGTCAAAGGCCGCGAGCAGACGCGGACGGACGAGCCGCAGGACGCCGAGGGGCGGGACGCCTCCGCGGCGGACCCCACGGCGAGCGGTGAGCCCGAAGCCGCCGAGCGGCCCGAGACGGAGGACACCGAGCGGACCGAGGCGGAGAGCGCCGAGGCTGCCGTGAGCGGGAAGGACGCCGAGGCCGAGGCCGAGGCGCCGGCCGCCGAAGAGGACGCGGCCGAGGCCGATGCGGAGGACGAGCAGAAGAGCCGGTTCGCCCATCCGGATCCGATCAAGCTGAAGATCCCGGCGGCGAAGGAGATCACCCGCAGCGAGTTCACGCCGCACGCGCTGGGCGCGAAGGGCCTGGGCGCTCCCCGCTCGGGCACTCGCGCCCAGGCGAAACGCCGCAAGATCCTTTTCACGACGGCCGCCGTGGTGCTCATCGCGCTGGCGGCGGGCGGGGCGGTCTGGTACGAGACGCGCCCGGCGCCGTCGGTGAAGGTGACGGGCGCGTTCGGCAAGGCGCCGGCGGTCAAGGTGCCGAAGGCCAAGCCGCCCGTCAAGCAGCAGGTGAAGGAGGTCGTGGCGGGGTCGGGCAAGGCGGTCGCGAACGGCGACCTCGTCGTCGCGCAGCTGGTCGCCTACAAGTGGAACGCCAAGGGTGGCGGCAAGGAGCTGCTGAACACCTACACCAAGAAGCAGCCGGCCATCGGGCAGGCCGGCCAGCTGACCGGGCTGGCCCCGCTCGACAAGGCGATCACCGGGCGTAAGGCGGGGACGCGGCTGGTGATGACCCTGCCATACCAGGCGGTCGGCGACCAGATCGCCCAGTCGCTGCAGCTCGGCAAGACCGACGACTTCGTCGTGACGGTCGACGTGCTGAACAGCTTCGGTAAGAACGCCTCGGCGCAGGGCACGCCGCAGAAGCTCGACAACCCCAAGCTGCCGGCGGTGACCGGTGGCGCGGGAACGGCGCCGACGGTCAAGATCCCGTCTGCGGACGCGCCCGACAAGCTGCAGGTCAAGACCCTGATCCAGGGCAACGGGCCGGTGGTGCAGAAGGGGCAGACGCTGATCGCGCAGTACCACGGCGTGCTGTGGCGGAACGGCAAGGTGTTCGACTCGTCGTGGCAGCGCGGCGCGCCCGCGTCGTTCCCGATCGGTGTCAAGCAGGTGATCCCGGGTTGGGACACCGGCCTGGTCGGCCAGAAGGCCGGCAGCCGGGTGCTCCTCGTGGTCCCGCCGAAGGACGGGTACGGCTCGAAGGGCTCGCCGCAGGGCGGCATCAAGGGCACCGACACCCTCGTGTTCGTCGTCGACGTCCTCGGTTCGTACTGATCGTCCGGTGTTCGGAGGTTCACGCATGCGGCGCGTCGCCGCGCTGGCCCTGGTCCCCCTGGTCGCCGCCACGGCGTGCAGCGGAGGCGGCCTGCCCGACGGGTTGAAGGTCGCCGGGGTGGTGGGCCGGCAGCCCACGGTGACGATCCCGGCGTCCGCCCCGTCGGGGAAGCTGAAGGTCGAGACGCTGCGGAAGGGAAAGGGCTCGGCGGTGACCGATGGCGACCTCGTGGTCGCCGACTACGTCGGGTACCGCTGGAACGGCGGTGACCACAGGCTGGTCGCCAGCAGCTATGAGGCCGGGCGGCCGGCCGTGTTCCCGTACGGCCGCCTGGTCACGGGCCTGAACAAGGCTCTCGCCGGGCAGCGGCCGGGGGGCCGGGTGCTGGCCGTGATCCCGCCGGGTCAGGGGTACGGGCCGAGTGGCTACGCGCCGTGGCAGATCGGCGCGGGGGACTCGATGGTCTTCGTCCTGGACGTGCTCGCCACGTACCACAACGGGGCGAGCGCGCAGGGACGGCCGCAGCCGCAGAACGACGCGGCGCTGCCGCAGGTCACCGCGGGGGCCACGCCGACGATGAAAATTCCCTCGGCGGCGCCTCCGGGCCGGCTCCAGGTCAAGACGATCATCCAGGGTGGTGGGCCTCCGGTGCAGGCGCATCAGCTCGTCGTCTTCCACGACCTGGGGCAGATCTGGCGCACGGGCAAGGTCTTCGAGTCGACCCGCGCCCGCGGCCGCCCCGACTCGGCGCTGGCCGGAGCCGGTCAGATGATCAGAGGCTGGGACAGGGCCGTGGTCGGGCAGCGGGTCGGCAGCCGGGTCCTGGTCGTGATCCCGCCGAAGGACGGGTACGGGTCGAAGGGCCACGCCGCCTCGGGCATCAGGAAGAACGACACGCTCGCCTTCGTGATCGACGTCCTCGCCGCTTACTGAGCCGGTCACCGGGCCGGTCCGCCGGAGCCGGGTCCCTAGACTCGGGACGTGGACGACGTCGATGCCATCGCGGCCCTGCAGGATCCGGTACGCCGGAGGCTCTATGACTACGTGGCCGCGCAGGATCACGAGGTGGGCCGGGCGGAGGCCGCGGACGCGGCCGGGATTCAGCGCACCCTGGCGGCGTTCCATCTCGACCGCCTGACCGAGGCGGGGCTCCTCGACGCGGTCTTCCGGCGGCCCGCCGGGCGCTCCGGTCCGGGCGCGGGCCGGCCCGCGAAGCTGTACCGGCGTTCGGCGACCGAGCGGACGGTGAGTGTGCCACCGCGCGACTACCGGGTGCCGGCGGAGCTCCTGGCCGAGGTCGTCGAGGAGATCGGCGGCGAGGAGGTCCTGGAGCGGCTGGCGCGCATCCGTGGTAGATCCGCCGGCGCGGCCGCCGCGGAGGCGATGGCGGCGGCAGCGGAGACGGGCGCGGACAGAGCGGGCGCGGACAGAGCGGGTGCGGACAGAGCGGGTGCGGGCACGCCGGGCGGGGACACGCCGGACCCGGACACGCCGGACGCGGGCGCGCCGGGCGAGCGGATGATGGCCGCGCTGCGGGCCCGGGGCTATGAGCCGTACCGCGACGGCGCGGAGCTGCGGCTGCGCAACTGCCCGTTCCACGCGCTGGCCGTGGCGTTCCCGCCGGTGGTCTGCGGGATGAACCTGGCACTGCTGGAAGGACTGGTCGAGGGTCTCGGGCCGGCCGGGGTGACGGCGCGCATGGACCCGAGGCCGGGGGAGTGCTGCGTGGTCCTCGATTCTAAAAATAACGATAGTTGACATAGAGACCCGGGTGGTGATCTGCTGGCGGACATGACGGACCACCACCTGGCGGAGTTCAACGTCGCCCGCCTCCGCGAGCCCCTCGACGCCCCGGCGATGGCCGAGTTCCTGGCCCTCTTCGAACCCATCAACGCCCTGGCCGACTCCGCCCCCGGATTCGTCTGGCGGCTGACGGACGGAGAGGGAGACGACGCGACGGCCATCCGTCCCTACGGCGACGACATCATCATCAACCTGTCGGTCTGGGAGTCGCGCGAGGCGCTGTGGAACTTCGCCTACCGGTCGGCCCACCTGGACGTCATGCGCCGGCGCCGCGAATGGTTGCTGCGGATGGCCGAGCCCTACTTCGTCATGTGGTGGGTGCCGGCGGGATATGTCCCTCCGTTGGAGGAGGCGCGGGAGCGCCTGGCCATGCTGCGGCGTGAGGGTCCCGGGCCGGAGGCGTTCACGTACCGGAAGGTGTACGACCCGGACGGCGCGCTCGCCACCGTCTGATCTACGATGTAAAGGCGGTGGCCGGGACGTCGATCACGATCCGGCCACGCCGATCACAGGAAGACACCGGAGCACGCACCCGGTGTCTTCCTCGTTCTCCGGTCAGTGCGCGAAGACGCGCACGGTCCGGTCCAGGCTCTCCTCGAGGCCGCCCCGCGAGGGACGGCCGGTCCTCTCCACGCCGGCGCGTCATCGCCTCCCCGCTTCCAGGATCCTCGCGGACGTTCCCGGTGGGACCGGGAGGAGGTGACGACGAGGGTGAAGCGCGCCCGGCTCGGTCGGATCCCGGTCACGACTCCACGGGGTCGAGGCGCCGGCCGAGAAGATCCGCGGCATGGCGTCCGGCGGCGGCGACCGCCAGGAAGCCCGCGAGATCCTGGTCCAGCCCCCGGCCCATGGTCGAGACCCGGACGGGCGAGTCGCGGATCGCCTCCTCCAGGCCGTCCACGGGCACGGTGACGAGTTCATGGCGCTCGCCGAGCGGCTCGGCCTCGGTACGCACCCGGTCGCCGAACGCGCCCGGCAGGTCCGGCACCGCAACCTGGGCACGGGCCAGGGCCACGCGGCCGTAGGCGGTCAGGCTGTGATGGGAGATCCCGCGGTGACGCTCGCGCGCGTCGGCCTCGCTGACCCGCAGGGACGCCACGGGACGGCCGTCGAGGACCGCCGCGGCGTTCACCGCCTCGCCCGCCGATACGCCGGAGAACCCCCAGCGGGTGCCCGTGCCGAGGTTCCCCGGGCCCTGCGCGACGACGGCGACCTCGGCACCGAGCACCAGACGGGCGGCGAGCAGGCCGGTGTGCAGGGTCACCGCCTCCAGGTCACCCCCGAACGCCTGGCCGACCGTCACCGTGGCGGCCAGCGCGCCCGCCTCGCGCAGCGTCGCGATCGTCCGGGAGAACCAGGCGGGCAGCGCGCCGCCGTCCGGCATGACGTAGACGACCCGGGCGCCGGGGCGGTCCAGGTGCAGCCCGGCGATGATCGCCGGCAACGCCGAGTGCAGGTCGGCGACGACCACCGGCATCCCGTCGATCGACTCGGCGTCGCGCAGGATCGCGTGGTGGGCGGAGTCCTGTTCGTCGGCGCCGAGCACCGTCGCCTGCAGGGGGGTGTAGCGTGCCTTGACCAGATGACCCGGGCCGGACGGATCCGGCGGGAAACGGTCGGGGACCGCCACCACCATGGCGTACCCTCCGGTGCCGAGTCCCATCGCGAGTGCCGTCGTGTTGAGCAGTACGGCGTCGCCCGGCCGGGGCCGTCCCACCAGGGCCGGGTAGGCCAGGGCGCGTGCTTCGCCCTCTTCGTCGATGATGACGTCGAGTTCGACCGCTCCGGGCCATTCGCGGCGTATCTTGACAACCGTGCCTTTGCGCCATCGGATCACCCGCCAACGGTAGCGTCGGAGGCCACGCGGACGGGCCAGAAGGAGTGGACGATGTCGCGCCGCAAGACCGAGCGGCTGCTCAATCTCGTGGTGTGCCTGCTGGCCACCCGGCGGTACCTCACCGCTGAGCAGATCCGCCAGGCCGTGCCGGGTTATCCCGGTGGGGATGAGGCGTTCAAGCGGATGTTCGAGCGCGACAAGGAGGAACTGCGCGAGCTCGGCATCCCTCTGGAGATGGGCAGTGACGGCGACGAGGAGCCCGGCTACCGCATCCAGCGCCAGGCGTACGAGCTGCCGGAGATCCAGCTGGCCCGCGACGAGGCGGCCGTCCTCGGGCTGGCCGCGCGGGTGTGGCAGCGGGCCAGCCTGGCCGAGGCGGCCTCCGGCGCGCTGCTGAAGCTGCGCGCCGCGGGCGTCGACACCGATGAGGCAGCCTCCCTCGGCATCGAGCCGCGGGTCGGCACCGACGAGCCCGCCTTCCCGGCGCTGTGGCGCGCGGTGCGGGACCGGCGGCCGGTCGCCTTCGAGTACCAGGGGGTGGGCCGCAGCGCGCCGCAGCGCCGGCACCTGGAGCCCTGGGGAGTGGTCAGCAGGCACGGCCGCTGGTACGTCGCCGGCCACGACCGCGACCGCGGCGAGGCGCGGGTCTTCCGGCTGAGCCGGATCAGGGGCGACGTCGTCCCCGACGGGCCGGCGGGTACGGTGACCGTCCCCGAGGGCATCGACGTGCGGGAGGTCGTCACCTCCATGGGCGGCCCGGCACCCGGGCGGCGTACCGCGACCGTGCGCCTGCGGCGCGGCGCGGCGGACGGCATCCGGCGCTGGGCGGCGGACATCCGTCGTGACGATGACGAGTGGGATCTGGCAGAGCTGACGTTCGCCGAGGTCGACCGGCTCGCCGACCACCTCGCAGGGTTCGCCGACGACGTGGTCGTCATCGAGCCGCCGGACGTACGCGACGCGATGATCCAGCATCTGAAGGCGGTGTGCCAGTGAGCTCCTCCGAACGGCTGCGGCGGCTGCTCGCCCTCGTCCCGTACGTCATCAACCGCAGCTCGGTCAGCGTCGAGGAGGCCGCCGCGGCGTTCGGCGTGACCGAGAAGCAGATCATCGACGACCTGAACCTCCTGTGGTGCGTCGAGCTGCGCGCGCCCGACCCGTACTGCCCGATCGACCTGTCGTACGAGGGCGGCGAGATCGTGGTCTGCGAGGCGGAGTCGATCAGCAGGCCGCTGCGGCTCGACGTCGACGAGGCCGCCGCCCTCCTCGTCGCGCTGCGCACGATCGCCGGGCTGCCCGAGCACGGCGACGCGGTGAGCCGGGTGATCGCCAAGCTGGAGGACGCGGCGGGCACCGCCGCCCGGCCCAGCAGTCAGGTCGCCGTCGAGCTCGACGTGCGCCCGGACGTCCTGGTCCAGGTGCGCTCGGGCCTCGACCAGAGCCACCGGCTGAAGATGACCTACTACGTGCCGGGCCGCGACGAGAACACCGTGCGCGACGTCGACCCGATGCGGCTGCTCCTCATCGACGGCTGGTCCTACCTGGAGGGCTGGTGCCGCCGCGCCGAGGCCGTCCGCCTGTTCCGCCTGGACCGGATCGTCGACCTGCGGGTCCTCGACGTCCCCGCCAGCATCCCGGACGAGGCCGAACCGCTCGACCTGGACGCCGGGCTGTTCCGCCCCTCGCCGGAGGACGTACGGGTGACGCTGGAGCTGTCCCCGGCCGGGCGCTGGGTCGCCGACCACTACCCCTGTGAGAGCGTCTCCGAGCTGGGGGAGGGACGTCTCCGCGTCGTGCTGCGGACCCGCGACGTGCGCTGGGTGCGCCGGCTGGCGCTGCGCCTCGCCGGCACCGGCCGCATCACCGAGCCCGCCGAGCTGGCCGCCCAGGTCCGGGAGGACGCCGCCAGGGCCCTGAAGCTGTACGACGCGTGACACCCGCGCCGCCGCGGCCGGCGGTGCCCTGGCGCGCGGACGTTCTGTTCGCCGGGCAAGGGAACGCGTGCAGGCCGGCACGGCCGTGAGGGCGCGGGCCCGGCGCGGGCCCGGCCCGAGGGATTGGGAACCTCGGCGCGCGCCGCACTAGGGTCGGCGTGTGTCGTGGATGATGGTGTACGTCGGGCTGGCCTTCGCCGGGCTGGTCGTTCTGAGCGTGTGCGCGGTGAAGGTGGGCCTGGCGGTCCGCGGTCTGGGCCGTGAACTGCGGCGGACGCGGGCGCGTCTGCAGCCGGAACAGGAGGCCTTCGCCCGTGCGTTGCGCCGCCTGGAGCGATCAGGGGAGTGAGACATCCGGCTCGACGGCGTACGATCGGGGGGAGTAACGCCCCTCCTGCTGAAGAGGACTACCTAATGGATCTTGGACCGTGGGAGATCGCGATCATCGCGGTCGTCATCCTGGTGCTGTTCGGTTCCGCCAAGCTGCCCCAGGCCGCCCGCTCGCTCGGGCGGTCGATGCGCATCTTCAAGTCCGAGACCAAGGGCCTGATCAGCGACGACGAGGAGCAGCCGCGGCAGGCGCAGGACGCCCGTGCGCAGGCGGCCCGGCTTCGTGAGCAGGCGGCGCTGCTGGAGCAGCAGGCGGCGGCCCAGCAGCCGCAGCAGCTGAACGCCCCGGGCGAGGACGGCACCACCATCAGCGGCGTGCCGCTTTCCCAGACGGAGCACGGCCGGAAGTCCTGACCGACCCGGCACAATCGACGACCATGACGATCAGACCGTCGCGGAATGCGAACCCCGATGGGCGCATGCCGCTCATCGAGCACATCCGCGAGTTGCGAAACCGCCTGCTCAAGGCTCTGCTGGGCATCCTCGTGGGCACCGGCGTGGGGCTGTGGTTCTTCGACCCGATCTGGAGGTTCCTCCAGCAGCCGTACTGCCAGCTCCCGGAGAAGAACCGGCTGGGCAAGGGGTGCGGCCTGGTCGTCAACGGCCTGACCGAAGGCTTCTTCCTCAACCTGAAGATCTCCCTGATCGTCGGGTTGGTGATCTCCGCTCCGATCTGGCTGTACCAGCTCTGGGCGTTCGTCGCCCCGGGGCTGTACCAGCGCGAGCGGCGCTGGACGTACATCTTCCTGACCGCCTCCGTCCCGCTGTTCGCCGGTGGGGCCACGCTGGCCTACGTGACCCTCGACAAGGGACTGGGCATCCTGCTCGGCTTCGTGCCGAACGGCACCACCGCCCTCATCACGGTCTCGAGCTATCTCGGCTACGCCGTGGCCATGCTCCTGATCTTCGGAGTCGCGTTCGAGCTGCCGCTGTTCGTCGTGATCCTCAACCTGGCGGGGGTGCTGACGCACGCCCGCATCCGCAAGTCCCGCCGCCTGATCCTCTTCGGCCTGTTCGTGTTCGCGGCCGTGGCCACCCCCAGCCAGGACCCGTTCACGATGCTGGCGCTGGCCTTGCCGACCGTGGTGCTCTTCGAGGTCGCCGAGGTCATCGCGTACTTCCACGATCGGCATAAGGCCGCCCGGCCCGACCCGTACGCCGGCCTGTCGGACGACGAGGCCTCGCCGCTGGACCTGCCGGACAGTGAGCTGGAGGACGGCGAGCGCGTGTAGACGGCCCGCGCGGGCCGTCCGCGGCGGCCGTCTCCGCTACGACCCGCGGCTCCCGGCCGGCCGCGATCCGCAATCCGCGGAGTGCCACCGTTTCGGTCGGCGGTGGTCCGTAGGCTTGAGCCATGACCACCCCCGCGGAGCGCTACGCGGCGCACCGGCAGCGCATGGCGCTCTTCACGCCCGCGCTGACCGAGTTCCAAAGCCTGTACGACTTCGACCTGGACTTCTTCCAGGTCGACGCCTGCCGTGCGCTGGAGGAGGGCCACGGCGTGCTCGTCGCCGCGCCCACCGGGTCGGGCAAGACCGTCGTCGGTGAGTTCGCCGTGCATCTGGCGCTCGCGGGCGGCCGGAAGTGCTTCTACACCACGCCGATCAAGGCGCTGTCCAACCAGAAGTACGCCGACCTCGTCCGCCGCTACGGCGCGGGCAAGGTCGGCCTGCTGACCGGCGACAACACCATCAACGGCGAGGCGCCGATCGTCGTCATGACGACCGAGGTCCTGCGCAACATGCTGTACGCCGGATCCTCGACGCTGACCGGGCTGGCGTACGTCGTGATGGACGAGGTGCACTACCTCGCCGACCGGTTCCGCGGCGCGGTCTGGGAAGAGGTGATCATCCATCTTCCCGAATCGGTGCGGCTGGTGGCGCTGTCGGCGACCGTCAGCAACGCCGAGGAGTTCGGCGAGTGGCTGCAGGAGGTCCGCGGCGAGACCACCGTCATCGTCGACGAGGAGCGGCCGGTGCCGCTGTGGCAGCACATGCTCGCCGGCAACCGGCTGTACGACCTGTTCGTCGACGACGAGCACACCAAGGTCAACCCGGAGCTGCGGCGGTTCGCCCTCGACGACCTGCGGCGCACGCGGATCAACCAGAGCCGCCGGTCCGGGCAGCGGCGCGAACGCCGCCCCGAGCGGTACCGGCCGCCGTCGCGCGCCGACGTGATCGAGCGCCTCGACCGCGCCGGGCTGCTGCCCGCCATCACCTTCATCTTCAGCCGGGCCGGCTGCGACGCGGCCGTCGAGCAGTGCATGTACTCCGGGCTGCGGCTCACCTCCAAGGAGGAGAGCGAGGAGATCCGCGCGCACGTCGAGGCGCGCACCGCCGACATCCCGCGCGCCGACCTCGACGTGCTCGGGTACGGCACGTGGCTGGCCGGGCTGGAGCGCGGTCTCGCCGCGCACCACGCGGGCATGCTGCCGACCTTCAAGGAGGTCGTCGAGGAGCTGTTCACCGAAGGGCTGATCAGGGCCGTCTTCGCCACCGAGACGCTCGCCCTGGGCATCAACATGCCCGCCCGCACCGTCGTGATCGAGCGTCTCGTGAAGTGGAACGGCGAGATGCACGCCGACCTGACGGCCGGCGAGTACACCCAGCTCACCGGGCGGGCGGGGCGGCGCGGCATCGACGTGGAGGGGCACGCCGTCGTCCTGTGGGCGCCCGGCGTCGACCCCGCGGCGGTGGCCGGTCTGGCGGGCACGCGCACGTACCCGCTGAACTCCAGCTTCCGCCCGTCGTACAACATGGCCGTGAACCTCGTCGGCCAGGTCGGCCGCGAACGCGCCCGTACGCTCCTGGAGGAGTCCTTCGCGCAGTTCCAGGCGGACCGGGCGGTCGTCGGGCTCGCCAAGCAGTTGCGCCGCAACGAGGAGGCCCTGGAGGGCTACCTGGAGGCGGCCACCTGCGACCGTGGCGACTTCATGGAGTACGCCCGCATGCGGCAGCGCCTCACCGAACGCGAGCGGGACCTGGCCCGGGAGCGGTCGGGGGCGCGGCGCGCCGAGGCGGCACGGTCGCTGGAGCGGCTGCGGTTCGGTGACGTCATCATGGTCCCGCACGGCCGGTTCGCCGGGGCGGCGGTGGTCCTCGAGCCGGGTTCGGCGAAACGCTCCGACGACCCGTCCCCGCTCGTCCTGACCATCAACCGGCAGGTGAAGCAGCTGGCCCTGGCGGACTTCCGCGGCCCCGTCGAGCCGGTCGAGCGCATCAAGGTCCCGCAGTGGTTCAACCGCAGGTCCGCGCAGCACCGCCGCGACCTGGCCTCCACGCTGCGCAACAAGACGGCGCACCTGGACAAGCCCCGCTCGCAGAAACGCCCGGACCCCACCCGCGAGGACCCGCAGATCACCGAGCTGCGGCGGCGCCTGCGCGAGCACCCCTGCCACGGCTGCGCCGACCGGGAGGACCACGCCCGCTGGGCGGAGCGGTACTTCCGGCTGGACAAGGAGACGACGGCGCTGCGCCGCCGCGTGGAGGGCCGCTCTCAGGTGATCTCGCGGACGTTCGACCGGGTCTGCGCGGTCCTCGACCAGCTCGGCTACCTCGACGGCGAGCGGGTCACCGACGAAGGGCGACGCCTCGGACGGATTTACACCGAGCTCGACCTGCTCACCGCCGAGTGCCTGCGGGAGGGGATATTCGACGAGCTGGGGCCCGCGGAGCTCGCCTCGACCGTGTCCGCGCTGGTGTACGAGTCCCGTGCGCCGGAGGACGGGCGGGCGCCCCGGGTGCCGGCCGGTCCGGTGCGGGAGGCGCTCACCGAGATGATCCGGTTGTGGGGTGACCTGCAGGAGGTCGAGAAGGACCATCGCGTGGCGTTCCTGCGCGAGCCGGACCTGGGGTTCGCCTGGGCGGCGTACCGCTGGGCGAGCGGCACGCCGCTCGACGCCGTGCTGGTCGACACCGACCAGACCGCCGGCGACTTCGTGCGCTGGATGAAACAGCTGCTCGACATGCTCGGCCAGATCGCGGACGCCGCCCCTCCGGGCGGCGGGGTGCGGGACGTCGCGGGGCGGGCGATGGACGCGATCCGGCGCGGCGTCGTGGCCTACTCCTCCGTGAGCTGACCCGGCCGGCCGTTCGGTGCCGAGGGCGCGGGGCGCGCGGGCCGGCGCCCGTGTCCCCGCAGGGGACGGCGGTATCGTCGCGCCCGTGTCCCCGCCAGTGGGCGCCCGGGACGCCCGCATCGTCCCGTGCCGTCTCGCGCCGTCCCGCCTCGTCTTACGCCCACCGCGGGCTCGTCCCGCGGTGGGTCAGGCGTCCTCGTCGCGCTCGGCGATGTCGCGCAGCGCCTCCAGGCGCAGGATGACGATGCGCATCCGGCGGGTGACGACGATCCCCTCCCGCCGCCAGACGGTGAGCGCCCGCGCGACGGTCTCCCGGGCCCGGCCGATCATCGTCGCCAGTTCCTGCTGGGTCAGCGGCAGCGGCAGCGTGACGGAGCCGCCGCCGCCCGCGACGCCGTAGCGTTCGGCCAGGTCGAGGAGGAGCAGGGCGAGCAGCTTCGGGCCGCTCGTGCCCACCTGCGAGGTCATCCGGCGGTCGGCGTCGTCCATCCGTCCGACCATCACCCGGGCGAGGACCTGCGCCGCGTGCGCGTGGCTGTTGAGGAAGGAGGCGAACTGCTCGGCGGGGATCGCGAGCGCGCGGACCCGTCCCAGCGCCTTGACGTTGGCCGACCGCGGCCGGCCGTTCAGCCAGCCGCTCTCGCCGATGGTGTCCGACGGGCCCCGGATGGCGAGCATGACCTCCTGACCGTCCGCCCGGCCGGCCGTCACCTTCACCCACCCGTCCAGAATGATCAGGACGTGGTCGGGGTCGGCGCCCTGGCTGCACAGCAGCGTGCCGGTCGCATACTCACGAGTCCGCCCGGCCGCACGCAACGCGGCTCGCTCGGACTCCTGCAACGCCTGCCAAAACCCGTGTCTGTTCGCGAGGATCTCCTGCACCCGGTCTCCGTCTGCGCGTGACGGCAGAGATTCGCTATTGAACCTCATTACCTCCAGTGGACCTAATAAAGGGGAAATCTGTCTAGAGGCCGGCGCCCGGGGCGTCGGAGAGGGAGCGGAGTTCCACGTCCCGGGCGCCGGCCGGTCGAGGGGGCGTCATCGGTGGCCGGAGGTCAGCGCCACCGCCGCGGTGCTCCACGTGAGGAACGCGGCACCGGAGACGTACGCCCAGGCCAGGGCGGTGCGGGTCAGGATCGCGCGGTGACGCGCGGCCGCGGTGAGCAGCCGCAGCCGCCGGAACGCCGGCGCGGCGAACTCCGGTTCGTCCGGCGGCGTCCGGGCGATGAAGCGGTGGAAGTCCTCCTGAGCGCCGGCTGCGACGTTGTGGGCGCGGGTGAGGAGCACCAAGACGTAACCGAGCGCGGCGGCCACGGGGCCGAGAGCGGCCAGCAGCACCAGGCCGGGAGCCGAGCCGGTGAGCGACCGGATCGTGTCCCACTGCAGGACCACGCCCATGGCGCTGGTCACGACCACCCACCCGGCGAAGGCCGTGGCGTGGTTCGAGCACTGCGTCATGGCGAACATCTCCGTCACGGTGGCGTACGCGGCCTCGTCGTCCCCAGGCGAGACCGGTCTCCGGCGGCTGACAGCGAACGTCATGGACAGCCTTCCTCCCCGTGCTGGGTCGCAACTTTCACTGACCCTGTCACTGAAATGAGAACGCCGGAAAGCCCCCCGCAGTGCGCCAAATGACGCAAGAAATGCAAACAGTCACCCAGCGGTCACCTGCCGGGACCGTCAGGGGCCGGTCACCTATCGCGACGACGGCCGTTTCCGCCAGACGTCCCTCTCCCGGAGACGGCCGATCGGCCACCGAGGCGGTGAACCGCCCGAAAGGGGGTCAGCCGTCCCTGAGCGCGGCGAGGAGACGGTCGACGGGGCTGCCGAGACCCCAGTGGTCGGTCAGCGCGACGAGACGCTCAGGGTCGCGTGGCTTGCGCGGCACGCCTGCCTCGAACGCGGGCAGGGGGATCCGGGTGGCGACCCGGACGACCGTCCGCGCGGACGCGAGGTAATCCCGGGCCTTCTCCAGCTTCAGGCGGCTGCCCGCGGGGAAGCCCGCCGTCTCGCCGGCGTCCAGGGCCTCCTCGACTCCCTCCAGCGAGCCGAACCGGGTGATCAGCGCGGCGGCGGTCTTGTCCCCGACCCCCGGCACACCGGGCAGACCGTCGCTCGGGTCGCCGCGCAGGGTGGCGAAGTCGGCGTACGCCCGGCCGGGGATGCCGTACTTCGCCGTCACCTCCGCCTCGTCGACGATCGTCAGGGCCTTGATGCCCCGCGCGGTGTACAGCACCCGTACGGGCTGGTCGTCGCGGACGAGCTGGAACAGGTCGCGGTCGCCGGTCACGATGTCGACCCCGCCGTCCTGCGCCGTCGCGAGCGTGCCGATCACGTCGTCCGCCTCGTAGCCGTCGGCGCCGATCCGCGCGATCCCGAACGCGTCGAGGACCTCCTCGATCACCGGGACCTGGGCCGCCAGCGCGTCCGGTGTCTGGTCACCGCCGTCCGGCGCGACCCGGTGCGCCTTGTACGACGGCAGGGCCTCCACCCGGAAGGCCGGCCGCCAGTCCGCGTCCATGCAGGCGACGAGGGAGTGCGGGGAGCGTTCCCGGACCAGGCGCGCGATCATGTCGAGCAGGCCGCGTACGGCGTTGACCGGTGTGCCATCGGGCGCGGTCACCGTCTCGGGCACTCCGAAGAACGCGCGGAAGTACAGCGACGGCGTATCGAGCAGCATGAGTCCACCCACGCCGTCATCCTCTCAGCTTCCGGCCCGTCGTGGCCCGCGGCCGGAGGCATCACCCGCGGCCGGTGATGGACCGGAGCCAGGCGCGCCGCACGCCGATCAGAGGATCTGGATGGCCACGACGCAGGTGTCGTCGTTGGGGTTGGGCGCGCCGAACGCCGACAGGACGCGGTCCAGAACGGTCTCGGGATCGTTGCTGCCCGCCGTCTCGGCCACCCGCAGCAGCAGGTCCTGGCCGACCTGCAGGTCGCGGTCCCGCCGCTCGATCAGCCCGTCGGTATAGAGCAGCAGCAGATCCCCCGGCTCCAGCGACGTCGTCGCGACGCCGAAGTCCGCGTCGTCGACCGCGCCGAGCAGCATGCCCTCGGGCGGATCGAGCGTCGTGGCCTTGCCGTCACGGATCAGCAGCGGCGGGAAGTGCCCGCCCTGGGCCCACGTCAGGGTGCGGGTCTCCGGGTCGAACCGGCCCGCCAGCGCCGTCGCGGTCAGCGACGTCGGCCAGTGCAGGGTGAGGCGGTTCAGCCAGGCCAGCAGGCGGTCGGGCGGCGCGCCGGTGAACGCGAGCCCGCTCAGGCCGTTGCGGAGCCGGGCCATCGCGGCCGCGGCGGTCCGCCCGTGCCCGGAGACGTCGCCGATGGCCAGGAAGACGCCCTCGCCGTCGATGGCGCTGGTCTCGTACCAGTCGCCGCCGACGCGGGACAGGATGCCGGCCGGGAGATAACGGATCGCCGCCCGCAGGCCCGGCTTGTCGACGACGCGTTCGGGCAGGGGAAGGATCGAGCGCTGCATGTCGATCGCCTGCCGGCGTTCCTCGTCGACCCGCAGCTGCTCCAGTTGCCGGCGGGACGCCGTCAGCGCGCGCTTGCCGCGCCGCCAGCCCGTGACGTCCTGGTAGACGCAGCGGACGGCCACGGGCCGGCCCGCCGGGTCGACGACGGGCTCGCCGATCAGCCGCAGCTCACGGACCTCCCCGTCGCGCCGGATGTGGATCTCGCTGTCGACGGGCTCCCGGCCGTCGACCAGCGTGCTGACCAGGTGCGCGGTCAGGGGGACGTCCTCGGGCACGACGGCCGCCGCGAGCCGGTCGAGCGGCAGCGGTCCCTCCGCCGGATCGCGGCCGAAGATCACGTAGACCTGGTCGGACCAGTGGCTCGCGCCGGTCGCCGGCTCCCACGTCCCGCAGCCGAGGTTGCCGAGGCGCTGGGCGTGCTCGAACTGCTCGGCCGGTTCGCCGAGGGCGGGCCGGGGACGGATGCCCGGACCGGCCGGCGGGCCGCCCGCCGGAACAGCCGCCGCCGACCGGTCCGCGGCCGGTGACGGTCGGTCCGTTTCCGGTGACGCGGCCGGTGACGCGGGCCGGCCGGCGCCGTCGCCGACCCGGTCGTCGCTGCCACGGTCGTCGCCGGCGAGGCGATCCTCCTCGCCGACGGTGCCGTCCTCGCCGACGGTGCCGTCCCCGGCGGGAGGGCCGTCATCGGCGGGGGAGCGGGGGGCGGGAGGAGTGTCGCCGTCGCGCGCCTCCGGGGCGAACAGTAATGCGGCCGCGTCCAGCGGGGTGATGCCGCTGTCCCGCGCGAGCTGGAGGAGATGGGTGTAGGCGGCGTCGACGCCACAGCGGAGACGCTCGGCCAGCGCGCCCTTGGCCTGCTCGATCGCGACGGTGGTCCGGAGCTTGTCGCGCAGCTGCTCGAGCTCGGCGCGGAGCCGCTCGATCGTCGCCTCCGACGTGTCCGCCGGCTGGTCTGAGGGCCTGTCGCCCGTGGTGTGAGGGAATCCCATGAAGACCACTCTCGATTGTGATCGTCTGTGAGGGCGATGGTGTATCTATCCTGCTGAGAGGGTTGATGTTGACTGAGTGAAGGTGTGACGTGCGGGACCGGCGGAACAGCAGTCTCGCCTTGTGCACGCCTTGAGCGTGTCCGCCATCGTAGCGATTTTCGCTGTACGTGATGGGGTTATCGCACACAGCGAGCATCTTCCAGCGGGCTTGTGCGCGTCTTGTGCAGCGCCGGACCCGGCTGCCGGTGCCGGCCGCCGGGGCTGCCGCGGGGGTGGCCGCACTCGTGCCGCGTGCCCCGGCGGATACTCGTCAGGAGAGGACGGGGCGCCCTCACGGGTGACGCCCCCGACGACCCGCCGCGGGCGCGCGGGCGCCCCGACGACGCGCCGGCGGGCGCGTGGGTGCCGCGGCGGGAGGGAAGGAACCCGGCTCCCGCAGGGGAGTAGATTGCCGCCGACATGTGAGTCTTCACAGGAGAGGGAACGGTGTGACAAGCCCGACAGCACTTTTCGAGCCCGACCGCCTAGCCCGGGTGCGCCAGGCGACCGCCGACGCCGGACTCGGCGCGATCTTGCTGACGCCAGGGCCCGACCTGCGCTACGTCACGGGCTATGACGCCATCCCGCTGGAGCGCCTCACGTGCCTCGTCGTGCCCGCCGCGGGCGACCCCTTCCTGGTCGTCCCCCGGCTGGAACTGGCCGCCGCGCAGGCGTCCACGGCGGGTGGGCTCGGCGTGGAGCTGGTGCCCTGGGACGAGACCGAGGACCCGTACGCGCTGGTGGCGGGGCGGCTCCCGCGCGATCTCGGCCGCGTCGGCGTCGCGGACCGGATGTGGGCGGTCATGGCCCTGCGCTTCCGCGCCGCGATGCCCGGCGCGGAGCAGGTCGCGGCGGGCCGGGTCCTCGGCGAGCTGCGCAAGCGCAAGAGCGCGGCCGAGGTCGAGGCGCTGCGGGAGGCGGGTGCCGCGATCGACCGGGTGCACGCCCTCGTCCCGGCCCTGCTGAAGACGGGGCGTACCGAGCGTGAGGTGGGCCGGGACATCGCCGAGGCGATCCTGGCCGAGGGGCACGCGACCGTGGACTTCGTGATCGTCGGCTCCGGGCCGAACGGCGCCAGCCCGCACCACGAGCTGTCCGACCGGGTCATCCAGGCCGGTGAGCCGGTCGTCGTCGACATCGGCGGCACGATGCCGAGCGGGTACTGCTCCGACTCGACCCGCGTGTACGCCGTGGGGGAGGCGCCGGCCGACTTCCACGCCTACTACGCGGTGCTGAAGGAGGCGCAGGAGGCCGCCCGCGCCGCCGTACGGCCCGGCGTCACGGCCGAGGCGGTGGACGCCGCCGCGCGCGAGGTCATCGCGGCCGCCGGGTACGGCGAGCACTTCATCCACCGGACGGGCCACGGCATCGGCCTGGAGACGCACGAGGAGCCCTACATCGTGGCGGGCAACACCGAGCCGCTCGAGCCGGGGATGGCGTTCTCCATCGAGCCGGGGATCTACCCGGGGCCGCACGGGGCGCGCATCGAGGACATCGTCGTGTGCACCGCCGACGGCCACGAGAGCGTCAACCAAGTTACCCGCGACCTCATCGTGGTGGACGCCTGACCGGTCCGGCGCAAGGGGTCCTCAGGCCGTCCCCGCGGTGAGGTAGGGGATGGTCTGGGGTCCTTCGGGCAGCACGCAGACCCGCGCGTCCGGGCCCGCCTGGGCGAGGGCGTCCGCGACGGTCGCGGAGATGTCGCGGGTCTGTTCCAGGTGTGCGGCGGCCAGGTCGTCGTCGCCGAGGTGAGAGGTGTGCATCACGACCCGGGCGCCGGCCTGAATGCGGGCCTGGATCTGCACCTGCCACTGGTCGGGGACCGTACGCGGGCGCGCGGCGATCTCGGCGAGCAGCGCCTGCGGGGACGGCGCGGAGGCCAGCACCTCGCGGTAGGACCCGTGGTCGGGGAACCCGTCGCGGCACTCCGCCGCGCAGACGATCAGACCGCCGGGCCGGACGACCTGGAAGGCCGCGGACATCCCCTTGACGGCCTGGTACAGGTTCTGGTCGAGGGGGTATCCGGCGTTCGTGGTGACGACCACGTCGAACGGCGCGTCCAGGGGGCGCATCGCCGCCTCCCGCGCGGCGGCCGTGGCGGCGGCGTGCATGGCCGCGAGGTCTCCGCCGAAGGCGGCGACGATGTCCTTGTCGCCGTTGAGGATGACGTCCAGGCCGAACGTGACGCCCGTCGCGGCGGCGATCGCGCGGACGTCGTCGTGGACGGGGTTGCCGTGGGTGACGCCCCAGGTCGCCGAGGGGTGCCCGATGCGGGCGGCGTCGTGCAGCGTCAGCACGGTCTCCAGCCCGGCCAGGCCGGGGGCGACGAGCTTGGGCCCGCCGGAGAAGCCCGCGAAGAAGTGCGGTTCGACGAAGCCGGTCGTGATGCGCACGTCGGCGTCGACCCAGGTGCTGTTCAGCCACACGGGCACGTCGGCGCCGTGGGTGCCGGCGTAGGTGAGGGACGCGGCGTCCCGGGCGTCATGGTTGACGACGCTTACCGTGTCGACCACGGCGTCACCGAACATCGCCCGCAGCTCGGCGTCGGTGTTGCCGCGGTGCGTGCCGGTCGCGACCAGGATCGTGACGTCGCCGGGGTCGACGATGCCGTCGAGCTCCTCGAGGATCGCCGGGATCATGAGGTGGCGCGGCTGCGGGCGGGTGCCGTCGCAGGCCGAGATCGCCACGGTCTGCCCGGGACGGACCCGGTCGCGCAGCGGCGGCCCGGCGACGGGCGCGCGCAGCGCGGCCCGGAGCGCGGCGGCCGGGTCCGGGGCGGCCGGGTGATGCCGCGGGGTGACGACGGTCGTGGCCGCGTCCGGCAGCTCGATCTCCAGCCCCGTCTCGCCGTACGCCAGCCGAACCCGCATCACGCCTCCTCCGCCCGGCCGGGGCGACGGCCGGTGAATACACCCGAGACGTACCGTACGTCCCCTTTCGGGGATGGCGCCCGGTTACTTGGACGTCCTAGTATTTTGTCGTGTGTCCCTCAGCGTGGAGGGGCTCGAGCCCGGAGGCGGGTGACGATGGGCGTTGATCGCGAACTGCCGACGTCAGAGGCGTACGACCTGCTCGAACTGACCCGTGACCTGGTCGCCGCGGAGCTCGCTCCGCGGGCCGCGGCCGACGAAGAGGCCGGCAGGTTTCCCCGTGAGGTGTTCCGCACGCTGGGCCGGGCGGGGCTGCTCGGGCTGCCGTACCCGGAGGAGTTCGGAGGGGGCGGCCAGCCGTACGAGGTCTATCTGCAGGTCGTGGAGGAGCTGGCCGCGGGCTGGCTCGCCGTCGGCCTCGGCGTCAGCGTGCACACGCTCGCGTGCTTCCCGGTCGCCGCGTACAGCTCGGACGAGCAACGGCGGCGGCTCCTGCCGGACCTGATCGGCGGCGAGCTGCTGGGCGCGTACTGCCTGTCCGAACCGCACTCGGGGTCCGACGCGGCGGCACTGAGCACCAAGGCGTACCTCGACGCCGGCGCGTACACCATCAACGGCACCAAGGCGTGGATCACCCACGGCGGGCACGCCGACTTCTACACCCTCTTCGCCCGGACCGCGCCGGACAAGGGCCGCGGCGTCTCCTGCTTCCACGTTCCGGCCGACACCCGCGGCGTCCGCGCGGCTCCACCGGAGAAGAAGATGGGCCTGCGCTCGTCGCCGACCGCGCAACTGCACTTCGACGACGTCCGCGTCCCCGAGGGCGACCGGATCGGCGTGGAGGGCCAAGGCTTGCCGATCGCGCTGTCGGCGCTGGACGGCGGGCGGCTCGGCATCGCCGCCTGCGCCGTCGGCGTGGCCCAGGCGGCGCTGGACACGGCGGTCGCCTACGCCCGCGAGCGCCGGCAGTTCGGGCAGCGTGTCGCCGATTTCCAGGGCATGCGGTTCATGCTCGCCGACATGGCCACCGGCGTCGCGGCGGCCCGCGCGCTGTACCTGACCGCGGCCCGGCGGCGCGACGCCGGCCGGCCCTACGGGGCGCAGGCGGCGATGGCCAAGCTGTTCGCCACCGACACCGCGATGCGCGTGGCGACCGACGCGGTGCAGGTGCTCGGCGGTTACGGGTACGTCAGCGACTTCCCCGCCGAGCGGTTCATGCGCGAGGCGAAGGTCCTGCAGATCGTCGAGGGGACCAACCAGATCCAGCGCATGGTGATCGGCCGGCACCTGACCGATCCGCGGTGACCCGGCCCGGAGGCGAGCGGGTGGCGCGCGACGCGACGCGACGTGTGGGAGCGTCGCGGGTCTTTCCGCCGCGAAACCGTCCATCGCGATAGGTTCTGAGGCGTGGAGGACATCGACCGGCAGATCGTGGGCCTGCTCGCCGAGGACGGCCGTATGAGCTTCACGGACCTGGCGCGGGAGACGGGCCTGTCCGTGTCCGCCGTTCACCAGCGGGTGCGGCGGCTGCAGAAGCGTGGCGTGATCAAGGGTTACTCGGCGGTGCTGGACCATGAGGCGGTCGGCCTGCCGCTCACCGCGTTCATCTCGATCAAGCCGATCGACCCGGCGGCCCCGGACGACGCGCCGGAGAAGCTCGCTCATCTCCAGGAGATCGAGGCCTGCCACTCGGTCGCCGGTGAGGAGAGCTACATCTTGAAGGTCCGGGTGGCCTCGCCGTTCGCGCTGGAGGAGCTGCTCCAGCAGATCCGGGCCGCCGCGAACGTCTCGACCCGGACGACGGTCGTGCTGAGCACTCCCTACGAGGGCCGCCCGCCCCGCCTGTGAGAAGGACGGGCCCGGCCCGGCCGTGATCGCCCGCCGGGAACTTACTATGTAAAGGCCGGTGCTGGGTCGCGAGAAACCGGGCGCGTGGATCGCCGGCTGGGGCGGGTCGTCCCCCGCGGGAGCCGCCGGCCCGCGAAGAATCCGCCGTGATGGCCCGGACTCGCCCTGAGTCTGCCTCGCGGACGCCCTGGGCAGGACGTTCGCCCACCCGCGCCCACCGGGTCGTCGCCTTCACGCGGCCGGCCCGCGAGAGTACTCGCCATGTCTACGCGAATGCGCCGGGGCACGGCCTCGGGCACAGGGGATTGGCTGCTCGTGTTCCTCCAGGCGAGGGACGCGCCGCCGCGCCGCCGGCACGGCACGGCGACCGGGCCGGGAGAGTGGCTCCTGGTCTTCCTGGAGGCGGCCCGGGCAGGCCGCCTGATGGCCTCCGGGCTGGAACCGGTACGCGCGAGGGGGGCCTGATGGTCACCAGGATGCTCTTCGCGGCCCTGCTCGGCGCCGTCATCGGCATCGCGGAGCTGGTGGGGCGCTACCAGGACAAGCCCGCGGCGGCGGTGTTCTGCCCGTCCGGGCTGCTGTACGTCGTCGTCAACGCGTCCGCCTCGACGCTGGCCCTCATCCTGGCCGAGTCGATGGGCTGGCGGTTCGCGCTGCCCGCCGGCGCCCCGCCCATCGGCGCCGACGTCGCGCAGGTCATGGCCGCCGCGGTCGGGTCGGCCGCGGTCTTCCGCTCCTCCTTCATGATCGCCCAGGACAAGGGCATCAGCATCGGCCCGATCCTCCTCCTGTCCGGCCTGCTGAAGATCGTCGACGCGGCGATGGACCGCAAGCGGGCGCTCAGCCGGCTGGCCGGCAACGACCTGAACGGGCTGTCCTTCGCCCGCGACCACGCCGCCCTCGCCGAACTCTGCAGCCACGCCCTGCGGGGGTACGACCTCGCCGAGGCCCAGCGGCTCGGCGAACTCGCCGCCGACCTGCGGGCGCGCGACGACCTCACCGACGCCGACAAGCTGGACTGTTTCGGCCTGGAGCTGAGCCGGCTCGTCGGCGAGCGGGCGCTGCGCAGGGCCGCCGACCGGCTGCGGGACCGGCCGACCCTCGAGGAGGTCGCGGTGACCGTCGAGGACGTCCAGGAGGTGGAGACCGACTTCACCTCACGCCTGGGGGGCGGGAGACGACTGGCGCGCCGTTCGGAATACTGAGTCCGGGAACCGTCGCGCACGGACGAAGGAGGGCTCATGGGGGGACCGGCGGCACGTGTGGGAGAGTTCGCGCAATCCGTCAAACCACGACTGCGGGGATGGCTGCACGCCGGGGCCTTCCCGGCCGCGCTCATCGGCGGCATCGTCCTGGTCGCCCTGGGGCCCACCCTGTCGGCGCGCCTGGCCGCCGCGGTCTACGCCGTGACGTCGGCGCTGCTGTTCGGTACCTCGGCGCTGTACCACCGGGGCCACTGGTCGGCGCGCGGTGAGGCGGTGCTGCGCCGGTTCGACCACGCCAACATCTATCTGATCATCGCCGGCACCTACACGCCGTTCGCGCTGCTGGCCCTGCACGGCACGGCGCGCACCGTGGTGCTGTCGGTGATCTGGTCGGGCGCCGCCGCGGGCGTGCTGTTCCGCATCGTCTGGGTGCGCGCGCCGCGCTGGCTGTACACCGCGCTGTACGTCGGCCTCGGCTGGGTCGCGGCGGGCTTCATGCCGCAGTTGCTCGACGGCGCCGGCGCGGCCGCGCTGATCCTCGTGTGCGTCGGCGGCCTGCTCTACAGCGTCGGTGGCCTGGTGTACGGCCTGCGGCGCCCGGACCCCTCACCACGCTGGTTCGGCTTCCACGAGGTGTTCCACGCCTTCACGATCGCCGCGTACGTCGCGCAGTACATCGCGGTGTCCTTCGTCGTCTACCGCGCCGCCTGAGCCCGGCTCAGTACACCGACACGCCGTATCTGCCGAGCGGCTCGGTGATCGGCTGGAACCACGCCCCGCTCGAGGCACAGTCGCCGCTGATCGCCGACAGGATGCCCAGCACCTTGCCACGGTCCCGGCCTCTGGCCACGACCCGGGCGAATAACCGGGTGCGGTCAGACGCGGGGGCCGGCCGCGTCTCCGGCGGCACGGTCGCGGCCGGGCCGGGACCGTGTCGGGCGGGTCCGCGCAGGGCAATATCGTTACTGCTCATGAGCACTCATTTCGACGTCGTCGTTCTCGGCGCGGGCCCGGGCGGGTACGTCGCCGCGATCCGTTCCGCCCAGCTGGGCCTCAAGACCGCGGTCATCGAGGAGAAGTACTGGGGCGGCGTCTGCCTGAACGTCGGCTGCATCCCCTCCAAAGCACTGCTGCGCAACGCCGAGCTGGCGCACATCTTCACCCGTGAGGCGAAGACGTTCGGGATCCAGGTCGACGGCGAGGTGCGCTTCGACTACGGCGAGGCGTTCCGCCGCAGCCGTACGGTCGCGGACGGCCGCGTCAAGGGCGTCCACTACCTGATGAAGAAGAACGGCATCACCGAGTTCGACGGCCGGGGCACCTTCACCGACCCGAACACCATCCAGGTCAACGGTGAGACCGTGACGTTCGACCACTGCATCATCGCGGCCGGCGCGACCCCGCGGCTGCTGCCCGGCACGTCGCTGAGCGAGCGGGTCGTGACGTACGAGGAGCAGATCCTCAGCGAGGAGCTGCCCGGCAGCATCGTGATCGCCGGGGCCGGCGCGATCGGCGTCGAGTTCGCCTACGTGCTGAGCAACTACGGCGTCAAGGTCACGATCGTGGAGTTCATGGACCGGATGGTGCCGCTGGAGGACGAGGAGGTCTCCAAGGAGCTGGCCCGGCGCTACCGGAAGCTGGGCATCGACGTGCTGACCTCCACCCGCGTCGAGGGCATCGACGAGTCGGGCGAGAAGGTCCGCGTCACCGTCTCCAAGGACGGCCGGCAGCAGGTCCTCGAGGCCGACAAGGTGCTGCAGGCGATCGGCTTCCAGCCGAACGTCGAGGGCTACGGCCTGGAGAAGACCGGCGTCCGGCTCACCGAGCGCGGCGCGATCGAGGTCGACGGCCGGTGCCGCACGAGCGTCCCGCACATCTTCGCCATCGGCGACGTGACCGCCAAGCTGATGCTCGCGCACGCCGCCGAGTCCATGGGCATCGTCGCCGCCGAGACCATCGCCGACGCCGAGACGATGGAACTCGACTACGTGATGATCCCGCGCGCCACCTACTGCCAGCCGCAGATCGCCAGCTTCGGCTGGACCGAGGCGCAGGCGAAGGAGAAGGGCTTCGACGTCCAGGTCGCCAAGTTCCCCTTCACCGCGAACGGCAAGTCGCACGGCCTCGGCGACCCGACCGGTTTCGTGAAGATCCTCAGCGACAAGAAGTACGGCGAGATCCTCGGCGCGCACCTGATCGGCCCGGACGTCACCGAACTGCTGCCCGAGCTGACCCTCGCCCAGCAGTGGGACCTGACCGTCCACGAGGTCGCGCGCAACGTCCACGCGCACCCGACCCTGGGCGAGGCGGTCAAGGAGGCGATCCACGGCCTCGCCGGCCACATGATCAACTTCTAGGGTTCACCGACCGCACGGGCCGCCGCGACGGCCCGCGAGGGCGATCGGCTGCTCATCGGTTCGGGGCGGGAGCGAAACGCTCCCGCCCCGTCTCGTACGCCTTCCCTGGCCGGAGTCCTCGCTCAGCGCTCCTCGGCCGCGGCGCGCAAGGCGTCGACCAGCGCACGTACGTGGGGGACGCGGATCATCTCCGGCCAGAGCAGCAGGAAGATCCTGCGCCTCGGCCAGCCGTCGAGCGGGCGCGCGACGAGGAGGGGGTCGTGCCGCGCGGTGAGGCCGAGTTCGTTGATCACGGCCACGCCGATGCGCTTCGCGACCAGGGAGTGGATGGTGAGCTGGTCGTCGCTGGTCGCCGCCACCTTCGGAACGAATCCCGCGGTCTGGCACGCCGCCAGGAACCGTGACCGCTGGGTCTCCAGGACCCAGTGCTCGCCCGCCAGGTCCGCGAGCGCGACCGACGGTGCGGCCGCGGCCGGGTGGTCGGCGGGGAGCAGGACGCACCGCCGGTCGGTCATGAGCGGTATGCGCAGCATGCGGGGATCGGGGGAGACGACGTCATCCGCGACGGGGTCGTCCACCACGTCGCACATCAACGAGAGTTCGACCTGCCCGGCGGCCAGCAGTTCACGGGAGACGGCGCACTCGGCCTGGGTCAGGATCACCTCCAGGTCGGGGTGGGTCCTGCGCAGCTTGGCCAGCGCGGCGGGGACGAGGCTGACGCAGCCGCTCTGCACGGCCGACAGGTGTACGCGGCCCCCGGTCGTCGAGGTGAACGGAGCCAGCTCATCCTCGGCCGCGCGCAGGGCCGCGAGGACGACCTCGGCCTGCCGGGCGAGGATCCTCCCGGCATTGGTCAGCTTGATGTTCCGGCCGGCCTTGACGGTGAGCGGCGTCTCGGCGGCACGTTCCAGCATGCGCATCTGGTAGCTCACCGCGGGTTGGGTGTACCCCAGGGCGGCCGCGGCGGCGGTGTAGGTGCCCGTGCGCGCCACTTCGAGGAGCACCTGAAGCTGACGAGGGTCGAACATCGCGCAATCATATGGGTCCTTTATTGATTGTGGAAGGAAACCTCATTGGACCTATAGGACACCGAGCCGGAATGCTTGCGGCATCCGCTCACGGCCCGGGCTCATGAGCGGCCGACCGTTCAGCCGGAAGGATTCCGCGATGCCCAGCCCCCGCACTCCGGTCCCAGACTCCGCCGATGTCCTGGTGCGGTTGAGAGGGGTCCACAAGTCCTTCGGCGATCACGTCGTGCTGCGTGACGTCGATCTGGACGTGCGTTCCGGAGAGGTCGTCGTCCTCCTGGGCGCGTCCGGGTCGGGGAAGTCGACGCTGTGCCGGTGCGTCAACCGGCTGGAGACCATCGACTCCGGTGAGATCACCATTGAGGGCCGTGCGCTGCCGTCGGAGGGCCGGGAGCTGGCGCGGTTGCGCGCCGACGTCGGGATGGTGTTCCAGTCCTTCAACCTCTTCGGGCACCGGAGCGTGCTGGACAACATCACGCTGGCCCCGGTGAAGGTACGTGGTGTCGCCCGGCGGGAGGCGGCCGACCGGGCGCGGGAGCTCCTCACGCGGGTCGGCCTCGCGCACAAGGCGCAGGCCTATCCGGGCGAGCTCTCCGGCGGCCAGCAGCAGCGGGTCGCGATCGCCAGGGCACTGGCCATGAATCCGAAATTGATCCTCTTCGACGAGCCGACCTCGGCGCTCGATCCGGAGATGATCAACGAGGTGCTCGACGTCATGACCGAGCTCGCCGCGGATGGGATGACGATGCTCGTGGTCACGCACGAAATGGGGTTCGCGCGCCGCGCCGCCGACCGGGTCGTCTTCCTCGACCAGGGCCGGATTCTCGAGACCGGGACACCGGGGTCGTTCTTCGACGCCCCGCGCACCGACCGTGCCCGTGACTTCCTGTCCAAGATCCTCAGCCACTGAGAGAAAGAGAGTGCCGATGCTTACCATTGTCAGCGGACGGCGGTCCGTGGCCGCGATGCTTCCGATCGCCGGACTGGTGGCCGCACTGGCCGGCTGCGGCGCGGACTCCGCCAAGGGACTGCCCCCGGCGCCGGGAGCCGCCGGCCCGCCCGGCGACTACCAGCGGGTCATCGACTCCGCGCCGGTCGCCCCCGCGTCGGCGATCCCGTCGGGGAGCCTGATGGCCAAGATCAAGAGTCGGGGCACGCTGATCGTCGGCGGGACCGACACGGCGGCGCTGTTCTCCCTGAAGGACCCGGTCAGCGGGAAGACCACAGGCTTCGATGCGGCGCTGTCGGCGATGCTGGCCAAATACATCACCGGCAAGCCGAACACCAAGCTGGTCCAGGTCACCGTGAACACCCGCGAGGCCCTCCTGCAGAACGGAACGGTCGACGCCGTGTTCGCCACCTACACCATCACACCCGAACGGGCGAAGAAGATCGCCTTCGCGGGGCCGTACTACTCCTCGGGCGAGGCGATCCTGGTCAAGAAGGGGAACACCCGAATCACCCGGCCGGCGGATCTGAACGGCAGGACCGTGTGCACGGAGAGCAGCTCCGTCGCCGCCGACGATGTCAAGAAGGTCGCGCCGTCGGCCAAGATCATCCTGTTCGAGCAGAACTCCCAGTGCGTGCAGGCGGTCGAGGACGGAAGGGCCGACGCGTACGTCCTGGACCAGGCGATCCTGCTGGGCGACGCGTACCGCGACCCGAAGGTGAAGGTGGTCGGCCAGCCGTTCACCAGCGAGCCGTACGGGATCGGCCTGCCCAAGGCCTCGCCGGAGATGAAGAGCTTCGTCGACGACTGGCTGAAGCTGATCCAGTCGAACGGCACGTGGGCGAAGCTGTGGCACGCGACCATCGGCACCGCGGTCGGCGGCAACCCGCCGGCGCCCCCGGCGATCGGCTCGGTCGCGGGCAGCTGACCCGATGAGCACGATCTTCGCGCACGGCGGGCAACTCGCCCATGGAGTCCTGTTGACCATGCTGATGACCGTCCTCGGCTTCGGGTGCGCGCTCGTGGCCGGCGTGGTGCTCGCGGTGTTCCATATCAGCCCCGTCCCACCCCTGCACCGGCTGGCCGTGGGGTACGTGGCGGTGTTCCGCAACATCCCGCTGCTCGTGTGGCTGGTGCTCTTCGTCTTCGGGCTCCCGGAGATCGGGCTGCTGTACCCCCTGTTCGGCACGGTCACCGCCGCGATGGCGCTGTACTGGGCGGCCTTCATTTGCGAGGCCGTCCGGTCCGGGATCCGCACCGTGCCCCCGGGGCAGATCGAGGCGGCGCGGGCGCTCGGTTTCGGGTTCTCCCAGCTGCTGCGCCACCTCGTCCTGCCGCAGGCGGTGCGGTCGATGGTGCAGCCGCTGGGCACCGTGTTCATCGCGCTGACGCTGAACACCTCGCTCGCGGCAGCCGTCGGCGTGCGGGAGCTGACCGGCGAGACCCAGTTTTTCACCATCACCTACGACATACCGATCCCGGCCTTCGCGGTCACGACCGCGATCTACGTCCTGATCACCCTCGCCGGTGGGCTGCTCACCGGGCGACTGGAGCGGAAGTTGGCGTTCAAACGGTGAACACCGGCGCGAGCACGTTGTTCGATCTCCCCGGACCGGCGGGCCGGCGGCGCATCCGCATCGCCACGGTCGTCTCCCTGCTGCTGATCGTCGTTGCGGTCGTCGCGGTGGTGCGACGCCTGACGACCCACGGGATGCTCGCCGCCGACGAGTGGCGCGTGTTCACCCAGTGGCCCACCATCCGGTTCCTGCTGGGCGGAGTATGGGCGACCGTCCTGGTCACGGTGGTGGCGATGGCGATCGCGCTCCCGGCCGGGGCCCTCGTCGCCCTGGTCCGGCTGTCCCGGGCCCGGGTGGCACGGGCGCTGGGGCGCGCGTACGTCGAGGTGTTCCGCGCGATTCCCCTGCTGCTGCTCCTGTACATGTTCCTGTTCGGCCTGCCACGGCTCGGGCTGACGTTCCCGGTGTTCTGGCAGCTGACCCTGGCGATCGTGCTGAACAACGCGGCCGTCTTCGCCGAGATCCTCCGCGCCGGCATCCTCGCCGTCGAACGCGGTCAGTCCGAGGCCGCCTCCAGCCTGGGGATGACGTACTGGCAGGCCATGTGGCTCGTGGTGATCCCACAGGCCGTACGGAAGGTGGTCCCCGCGCTCGTTGGCCAGTCGGTGCGGCTGCTGAAGGACTCCTCGCTCGGTTACGTGGTCAGCTACCTCGAACTGCTGCACCAATCACAGGTATTGGGCGAGTACTACCACACCGTGCTCCCGACCTATCTGGTCGCTGCCGTCGTATACATCGCCATCAACATAACGTTGTCCCGATTCGCCCATCTGCTGGAGAACCGGGGGCTGCGCGGAGTCCGGAGGAGGAGACATCCCGAATCCACCGCGCTCGCCGAAAACGCTGCCATTGGCTCGGGTGGTCGCGCGCCGCTGATCGATGACTCGACAGTGTGATCTCCCGATAGAGAAAGGAATGTCATGTGCCGTCTGCTCGGCCTGGTCTCACGGTCTCCCGGCCGGCTGAACGAGACCCTGGGCGACCTGCTGAGCCAGTTCACCGAGTTGTCCAGTGAACACGCGGATGGCTGGGGGGTGGCGACGTGGCAGAACGGCGGGTTGGTCACGGCGAAGGGCACCACCCCGGCCCGGACGAGCCGCGAATACGCGGAGGCGGCCCAGGCGGTGACCGACGCGGCCGTCATGCACATCCGCATGGCCAGTCCCAACCTCTCCGTGGAACTCGGCAACACCCATCCGTTCCGGCTTGGGGCGCTCGCGTTCGCGCACAACGGATTCTTCACGCCCCCCGACGCGCTGGACGAACTGGTCGATCCCCTCCTGCTGGCCAAGGCCGCGGGCACCACCGACTCGGAACGCTACTTCCTGCGCATCGTGTCACTGATGCAGGATCAGGACCCGGTGACCGCCATGGCGATCGCCGCGGCGGAGATTCGGGGCCGGGCCGAGTTCGCCAGTCTGAACTGCCTGCTGATCACCGAGGACTCGCTGTACGCGTACGCGGAGGAGGACCCGCAGTCGGAGGTCAGCCGGCGACGTGGCCCGGAGTTCTTCCGGATGCGCTACCTGGTCGAGTCGGATCGGATCGTGGTCGCCTCCACCGGCTTCGCCGACGTTTCACCCGAAGGCGAGCGGTGGCTGCCGCTCCCGTACCGCCAGGTCCTTCAGGTACGGCGCCGGGACCTGCGCGTCTCCGTGCACCGCTTCCCCGGTGCCATCGGAGCGAGGCAGGGCGCGACGCGCGAAGCGATGACCGAGGCGCAGGTCGTCTCCTGAATTCCTCCTCCACGTACCACCGACGAGAGCCCGCGCGCGAAAGCACGCGGGCTTTTCGTTGCGCCTCTCAGAACGATTTCGAATCGGTGGCCGCGGCGGAACGCGAAGTCGTCGACGCCTAGGAACCATGGCCTGGCGTCAGCGGCGGCATGGGGTAGTGACCGGATCATTCTGCGCAGCGTAATCCGGCTCACCGGTACCGCCGGCCGGCACCCCGCCCGTCCGCCCAGCGCCAGTGCGATCGCCTGCGGGGGCTCGCCCAATCCGATGCTTCGGTGGCCGTAGAGGACGGTCAGGCCTGGCATCGGCGCAAGGTCACACAATTCGTGCAGAGCCGGTTTCGACGTGTCATCGGCGGTCGCCACAGGTTAAAAGGATGCAATGCCGGGCCCTTTTTGTTTCTGCAATGATACGGGCGTGTTACGAACGTTTCTATTTGCAGGCTTTCCGTGTTTATGGTTAGTATCGGGAGTTGATTCGGTTCCCAATATCCGGTCCGAGTTGGGTGCGCCTTGTTGAACGCTTCATGGGATGGTGTCGTCTTCAATGACGACAGGCGAAGGCTCTTCCTCGTTCTTATGGGAACGGAGCCTCCGGAAGCCGTGCCGGAGCAGGCTCACGGAGTGGCCCGGCCATTCGAGGATCTGGCCGAGGTTTTCGGTGGCGTGGCGGCGATCCCGTCCGCCACGGCCGACAGGGCCGGCGGTGTGCTTCCCGCCGAGGTCGTCACCCAGTACCCGGAGACGATCCGGGTAGCTGACGGGCGGGGGCACCGGCGCCGGTCACATGAACCAGATCCTCGATGCCGCCAGGGCGATGGCCGGTCGGATGCGGACCTGGTCGCGGGAGCCGGCCAAGGCGCGAATCCGATGATCCCCAAGCTGGGCGCCCTGGAGTGCGGCCTGGTGATCCGGAGGAGACAGGAGCCGACGCTGATCCATGCCGTCGTCGATGAGGAGACCGAGCCGGTGTCGTACGACGCCCGGCCGGCCGGTGCCGGAAGGGAGGTCTAGTCATGGGTGACAAGTACGCGACCACTATGGATGGC
>NZ_JAMXMX010000013.1 GCF_024055725.1 Actinoallomurus spadix
CCGCCGCAGCCGCATCCGCCCTGTCCTGATCCTGCTTACGCAACTCATCTTGCTTGGACCGATCCGCCGCCAGCTGCGCCGCAGATGCCGCCGCAGCCGCATCCGCCCTGTCCTGATCCTGCTTACGCAACTCATCCTGCTTGGACCGATCCGCCGCCAGCTGCGCCGCAGATGCCGCCGCAGCCGCATCCGCCCTGTCCTGATCCTGCTTACGCCACTCCTCTTGCTTGGACCGATCCGCCGCCAGCTGCGCCGCAGATGCCGCCGCAGCCGCATCCGCCCTGTCCTGATCCTGCTTACGCCACTCCTCCTGCTTTTTCTCCAACTCGTCCGATTTCGCCTGGTTGGCGGCGTTCTGCTTATCCATCTTGTCCTGCTGCGCCGCCGCCGCGTCGGCCTGATAATCCGCGGCCAGACTGAAACTGGGGGTGCTGAGCTGCGGCAAGGATTTCGGAACGCTCACCCAGGCGTTGCGGATGTAGGTCATCGCATCCTCGGCGGCCGTATCGAGATTTTCCTTTACCGAGTTCTTCCAGCGCGCTACCGCCTCCTCCCCGATTTTCCTCCAGGTGGACTTGTCGTTCAGCGGGCCGAAATTCATCTTACCGTCGGACGTTACCGCATCACCACTCCAGTCGGCGGTAGCCGTCTTGAGCTTCTCATCTTTATGCTGTGTCTGGTCGCTCTGGCTATTGCCCCCATAGTATTCAATATGGTAGCGCACCGTGGCGATGTTCGTTCTCCAGATGTTGTACGTGATATCGGCCAGCAGGTCCACCAGCCAGCGCAGCGGGTTACCCATATATAGGGCCCAGTTATGCCACGCGGCATGCAGGTTAGTGATCGCATTGATGTAGGCCTGCTTTGCAGCCTCCAGCTCAATGGCGACCTTCGATATCCCAGGGCCACCCGTCGGAAGAGCGTCGGTATAGCCCTGATAAGTCAGACCGAGCTTCTGAATCAGGTCATAGAAGACGCCGGCCGCCTCTCCTCGCCACGATGCGTCCTCCGTCCCGAGCGCGGTCTGCCACTGCTGGATCGTCTGCCGAGCGAAGCGGAAGAAATTCGCCGCCCGGTTGAAAGCGAGCGCGGCCCGGTCGAAACCCGCGAGGTCGACCGCGTTAGCGTCTTCTACGCGGATGCCGTTCCAGGCGAAATCCTGGGTGCTGTACGGCTTGTTGAGCAATTGCTCAAGGGCGAGACCGCCACCATAGCTGTACTGCGAGACCGGTCTGGAATCCCATCCGCTGAACGCGCTCCCGTCACCGTTCTTCGCACCGTCCATGAGCGGCGAACTACTCGAGCCGAACGTGGCGCCGGGATCCGCAGCGCCGGTCATCCCCGCGGGCATGGAGTGGTCGGCGTCGGTGCCGAGGAGCGTGATGCGTGCCCGGTACATCTTGACTTCCGTGCCGACGGGCAGCTTACTATTCGCCGAGCCGTCGGTTTTTCCGTAGAACGGGACGACGATATCAGTATTCTCGATACGCCAGCCGGAATTCTGGCGGAGCCAGGTCGTGTCCTGGACGGCCTGAGCAATCGTATCACTCGGCGCGGTTCCCTCGGCGTTGATCTCGAACTTCATCAGCGGGGTATTATCATTGCCGTAAAGCTTATTGAAGATCTCGTCGCGCTTGGGCAGCTGGTAGCCGGTGAGCAGAAAAATGGTGGAATTCCACTTGTCGGGGGCCGGAACGTCCGCCATGCTCTACTCTCCATCCAATGATGAACGCCGAAGAAGAAAAAGCCTGGTCCGCTCAGGCGGCCGTGCCGGTGCCGGTGCCGGTGCCGCCACTGAAGTCATTGGGCACCAACCCCAGAGCGTCCAGGAACGCCTTCCCATCGATCTTCGTCAGCGAATCATGCTGAGCATCCATCAGATTCTTGATGGTCGCGGCCAGGTACGTGTGCAGATCTTTGAAAAGCTTGATCTGCTGAGTATAGACCTTGTCGATCGACGTGGCCGCATTCGTGACCGCTTGCGCGAGATTCGGGCCGCCGGTGGTGTTCTGGTCTTGGTTGGAGCTCGCGACCTGCCCGAGCATGAGCGGCACCTGACTGCGATAGGCGTACAGCTTATGCTTTTCCGAGTCGGGGATCGGAGCTAGCCCCAAGATGCCTTGCATCGTCGGCGTCCCATGCTCGTCCACCTTATTCGCGACCTTGTCAAGGGCGTCGGAGAAAGGGATGATCTGGTGGTCAATGAAGCTCTGCAGCCCGGCCTTGTCCAGGACGATCTTGGTGTTGTCCGCCATCGCTCGGCTCTCCTGAAATTTGTCGGTTCCACGGTCCGCCGGTCGGGTTCCTCCCCATCCGGCCTTCCGCTATCGGCGTACCGTCCGCCGCCGGCCGTCCGGTGATCCGGACGGCCGGCGGCGTGCGGTCAAATGCCGATCCGCACCTCGGACCACATCTGGCTGAGGTTGTTCTCGTTGTACTTGTAGCTGCCGACGATATCGTCGAGCAGCTGGGAATGGCTGGTGAGCATCTGCTCCATGGCCTTGATCGCGTTGTCCCAGGCCTGCTGCTTCGCGTGATAGACCTGGGCGTCTTCGCCAATCCACGACTTCTTCAGCTCGGCGAGCTCCTGCTCCAGGCTGGAGATCGTCTTCGCGATGGCCTGGGTCTGGGAGACCAGGTCCTCGGCGGCGTTGTCCACGTGCTGGTAGTCGACGTGGATGTAACCGTCGGTGAAGTCCTCGCTCATCGATGTCCTCGTTTCACGTCAGGGAGAAAAGTCCGGGATGTTCTTGGGTCAGCCGTGAAGGGCGTCGAAGACCGCCTGGGCCTGCTGGTAGCCCTGGTTGATCTGATCGTTGGCGGAGCCTTGCTGCTGGTGCTGCGCAGTGAGGGTGTCGTTCAGCTTGTTGACCATGTCCCTGAGGTTTCGCAGGATGATGTCCGCCTGATCCTCCCAGGACTCGACGAGTTTCTGGAAACTCCAGCCGTCCTTGCCCTGGTAGCCGGCAGCCAGGTTGAAGCGGGTGGACTGGACGTCCTGCCTGATCCGGGTGATTCCGCTGAACGCCATTTCCAGGGCCTTAATGCCGTTCTGGGTCGCCCTCACCTGCGACTGCTGCATGTCCGCCACGTTGCGCCTTCCTTTCTGGTTCGGTGCTCACGGGAAACCGAGAGCGAGATCACGCGTCGAGGTTCGCTCGGCCGGCACCGCCATGGGCGCATCGCCGCCGATGGGTTCACGTCTTCCATCCGTACTCTTTGATAGCGCCCTGGACTTGCCGTCAACTTGTCGGCCCCTTGCCCATGCCAGGCTTCGCCGCCTTGCCGGGGTTCGCTGCCGCCTTGCGATTCGTCGCTGCCGTGCCCCGGGCAGCCGTCGGCGCCGTGCCCGCACCCCCGGTCGGCGCCGTGCCCGCACCCCCGCTCGGCGCCGTGCCCGGAGCCGAGCAGGGCGGCGCGGTGCTGGAGGAGACTCCCGCCTGCGCCGCCGCCGCGCTCAGGTCCGGCCCGGTCGGCAGCATGTTCAGCAGCGGCGAGGGCAGGGCGACCGCCTGGCCCGTCGAGTACCCGAGTGCGGCCAGGTCGGAGGCGGACGCCACGCGGTACTTCGTCCCCGTGTCGGTCACCAGGTAGGTCGTGCCGCCGGTCGTGCCGCCCACCGCCGGCAGGACGCGCACCAGCGCGCCGCCGCCGGGCGGCACGGTGATCCGGTCCACGGGCACGCACGCGGACGCGGTCGCCACCTGGGCGGGGACGCCGCGCGTGGCCGGGTCCCGCAGCGCGACGCTCACCCGGGGGCCCGCTGCGGTCGGCTTGATCTGGACGCACGCATTCTGGTCCGGCTGCGGGTCGACCAGCCGCGGCGGCGTCTCGGGCAGCGCCTCCGCGACGGTCGTGTCCGGCGCGACCCGGCCGGTCAGCGCGTCGGAGGCAAGGCCGATCGCGTCGGGCGTTCTGCCGCCGTACGCCCTGGCGCGGACGGCGGGGTCTGCCAGGATCAGGGCGGCGACGGTCGTGGTGACCTCGACCAGGCCGTTCCCGCGCAACTGGTAGTACCGCGGCTTCGACCCCAGCACCCCGATCTTGAAGACCTGTCCGATGCGGGTCGCGTGCCCGTCGAGCGCCGGCCCGGCACCGCCCAGACCGGGCACGGTGGGGGCGGCCAGGTCCGGCCCGGCCGGCAGCGCGTCGACGAACGCCGCCGACACCGGTGTCGGTGTCCGGCTCCCGTAACCGAGGGCCGTCACCGCACCGCCCTTCTGGTCCAGCCGCAGCCTGCTGCCCTGCCAGACCAGGTACACGTGCGCGTCGGGCGCGGTGACCAGCATGCCCTGGCCGGCCGTGAGCGCGCCGTCGCCGTCGGCCTCCCCTACGCCGATGGCGAGGGTCGTGACCGGCGCTGGGGAGCCCAGCGCCCTGCGGCCGGAGCAGACGGCCCACGCCCCGTGGGCCAGGCCGTCGGGCGACGGCAGCGCGTCGGGCGCGCCGGCGATGCCCACCGGCTGGCCGTGCGGCGTCCCGTCCAGCGACTTGGTCCGGACGTGGTGCGCGGTCAGCTTGGTGCCGCCGATCAGCCGCGCCGACGCGTAGTTTTGCACCGGGCGCAGCCGCCCGTCCACGTAGAGATAGGACGCGCCGGTCTCCTGATCCACGACCAGGCTGTTCGCGCTCTGCCAGGAGGCGGACCGGCCCGGGGAGAGCAGGCCCCAGACGAACGAGCCGCCGCACAACAGCACGGCGATGACGATGCCGATGACCACCCCTCGGTTCGTCCGGCCCTGCGGGCTCTCCGGCGCGTCGGGATCCGCCCGGAGCATCCCCGAGGTGATGCGGCCCATGACGAACATGTGGGCGTGTACCTGGTCGCGGCGGGACTGCATCTCGTCTCTTCCGTCGTGTTCTCGTGTCCGGGTCAGCCGATGGCGCGCAGTTCGCCGTAGACGCCCAGGACCCACAGGGTCAGCGGCAGCATGCCGATCGCGACCAGGCTCTGCAGGAGTTCGGCGCCGCGGCCCCAGTACGGCACCAGCCGGCGGCCGGGCACCGTCCATCCGGCGATCAGAAGCGCCGCGGTGACCGCCATCAGCCCCACCGCGATGACCACCCGGCCGGTCGGGCCGGTCCTGGCGATCTCGACGGCGACGATCGTGGCGGCTCCCCAGACTCCCGGCAGGGCCATGGACAGGCGCTGCCAGACGTTACCCAGGCCGCGGCTGTGCAGCACGAGCAGCAGGGACAGCGCGGCGGCCATCACGAGCTGCGCCAGGTCGTCGTCGTGGGCCAGGGCGGTCAGGCAGGCCATGCAGGCCAGCCCGACCGTGCCGTACATTCCCGTCATCCAGCCGTCCGCCAGGACCGCGCGGGCGGCCACGGCCTTCGGCGAGCGTGGTTCGATGCCCTCCTGAAGCTGCTCGGGGGTGGTCGGCAGCGGCGGCATGCGCAGCCCGGACAGCCGGAGCGACATGGCCGGCACGAACGCGCCGAAGATGATCGCGAGCAGGGCGACCACCGCGGCCGCCTCCTCCGGTGGGAGGCCCGCGACCATCATGAGCGCCCCGGCGAGGGCGCCGGCGACGGCCAGCACGGTCGCGCCGACGAACAACGACGTGTACGCCGCCACCAGCGCCAGCGCGAGCACGGCCCCGCCCGCCTCGGCCGCGGACGCGGCGAGCAGCCGGGCGCCCGCCACCTCGAAACCGTCCGGCCCGGACAGCCGGCCCCCGGGCAGCAGCCACCCGGCCAGGGTGAGGAACGGACCGGCCATGACGCCCAGGAGCGCGGCCGTCGCGGCGTCGCCCACCGCGCGGCTCGCCGCCGCCGCCCCGGCGAGCAGCAGGAACGCGGCGGCGCCGGCGGCGATGACACGCTGCTCGGCCGGTCCGCTCGGCAGCGCGAGCACCCCCAGAATGGCGACCATCACGAACACCGCCACGCCGCGCAGCAGTCGCCGGCTCGCCTGCGGGCTCCACCCGTACGGGCTGTCCTTCATCGTGGTGGAGATGCCGTCCACCAGGTCGTCCAGCCGGACCTCGGGCAGCGCCTCGGTGCGGGGCCGCAGGTACAGCGTGTCCCCGTCGTGCAGGTCGAGGGACTCCAGGGTGGCGTTCTCGTCGAGCGGCGGTCCGCCCAGGCGCTGCAGCACCCAGCCCTCGTGTTCGATCCCGGTCTCGCCGAGGTCCTCCCCGCCGTAGCCGAGCACGGCGGGGAGCAGGTCCGCGACCGGGACGTCGGCCGGTACGGCCAGATCGATCGTCTTGGCGGGGGCGCGTACCGTCAGCCGGCACAGATCCGCCACCGGGCTCTTGCTCATGGGACTCACTCGTTCTTTCCACGAACGCCCGTCGCCTCCGCCGAGCGGCGGCCGGGCGCGTGGATGGGTCGTTACTCCACGTCGATCCGTCTACATAAAGCTCTCCGCTCAGGCATACGCACGGAACCGCCCTGCGGTTCATTCGGATCGGCGGATATCCGTACGAAGTGCCGTGCGGGCGCGAATGGGCACGTCGAGGGCGTCCCGCCTGTACGATTCGGGGTGACGTAACCGGCCTGCTCCGCGAGGTCCTCTCCGCGGCTCTCCACTCCGCCGAGCGCGCCCGGCGACCATCGTCCGCCGGCGCGGCGCTTCGCCGTTCCACGCCAGGAGGCCGTTCGTTGAGTTTCGTGCTGTTCCGCAGGCCGATGCGCCGGCGACCACCCGAGATGCCCGAGGGGGAGCTCGCCCTTCAGGAACCGCCGACGCTGCCCGAGACCGTGCCCGACAACTCCGCCATCTGGACGTACCTGCCCATGGCGCTGATGTCGATGGCCATGGTGATGATGTACATGAGCCGGGGCAGCGGGGCGAAGAACACCTTCGTGCCGCTCTCCCTCGGCCTGATGGTCCTCGCCGCCGCGGGCATGCTGGTCGGGCAGGGGATGCGCAAGAGCAGCGAGCGCAGGGAGAAGCTGAAGGGCACCCGCCGGGACTACCTGCGTTACCTCTCCCAGACCCGCCGCAAGGTGCGCGCGGCCGTACGGGAACAGCAGCGCGCGCTGAGCTGGCGGCACCCCGCGCCGCAGACGCTGTGGTCCATGGTCGGCACCACCCGGATGTGGGAGCGCCGGCCCTCGGACCCCGACTTCGCCGAGGCGCGGCTGGCGGTCGGTGACCAGAAACTGGGCCTGCGGCTGGCCCCGGCGACGACCAAACCGGTCCAGGACCTCGAGCCGCTCACCGCACACGCGCTGCGCGGCTTCATCCGGGCCTACTCGACCGTGCCCGACCAGCCCACCGCCGTCTACCTGCAGTCCTGGGCGCGGGTGCTGTTCCGGGGGGACGAGGCACGGATCCGCGGCGCCGTCCGCGCGATGATCGCCCAGCTCGCCCTCTTTCACTCTCCGGACGACCTGTGGATCGCGGTCTGCGTCGCCCCGGACCGCCTGGCGGAGTGGGAGTGGGTCAAGTGGCTGCCGCACAACCTGAGCCCCCACGACAGCGACGCCGCCGGCCAGGTCCGCATGATCGCCCTGGACTTCCCGGAGTTGGAGGGCATGCTCGGCGCGGAGTTCTGGGAGCGGCCCGCGTACGACCCGGAGGCCATGCCCGCCCGGGAGGAGCCCTACACGGTGCTCATCGTGGACGGGGGCACTGTGCCCGCCGGTCACACGCTGGACGGCCCCGGCCTGCGCAACGTCGTCGTACTCGACCTGTCCGGCGCGCTGACGTGGCGGCCCGGCCGCACCACCCTCCGCCTCGACGTGAACGACGGCGAACTCAACCTCGTCCGCACCGACCGGGAGCGCAAGGAACAGTTCACCCTGCTCGGCCGCCCCGACGACCTGGGCGTACGGGCCGCGACCGCGCTCGCCCGGCGGCTCGCGCCGTACCGCCTCGGCGTCGGGTCCGACAGCACCGAGCCGCTGTCGGCCACCACGGACCTGGCCACCCTCCTGGGCATCCCCGACCTGTACCGCCACGACCCGCAGACCCTTTGGAACAAGCGCACCGCCGCCGAGCGGCTGAAGGTGCCGATCGCGGTCGGCGTCGACGGCAAACCGGTCGAGCTGGACATCAAGGAATCCGCACAGGGCGGCACCGGCCCGCACGGCATGCTGATCGGCGCCACCGGCTCGGGCAAGAGCGAGTTGCTGCGCACGCTCGTGCTGGCGATGGCGCTGACCAACTCCTCCGAGACACTCAACTTCGTCCTGGTGGACTTCAAGGGCGGCGCGACGTTCCTCGGCCTGGACGAGCTGCCGCACGTCTCCGCGGTCATCACGAACCTCGCCGACGAGGCGGCCCTCGTCGCCCGCATGCGCGACGCACTGCACGGCGAGCTCATGCGCCGTCAGGAGCTGCTGCGCGCCGCGGGCAACTACGTATCCGCGCTGGAGTACGAGAAGGCACGCGCGGCCGGGACGCCGCTGGAGCCGCTGCCCAGCCTCTTCGTCGTGGTCGACGAGTTCAGCGAGCTGCTCGCCGCGCACCGTGACTTCATGGAGCTGTTCGTCATGATCGGCCGGCTGGGCCGCAGCCTCGGCGTGCACCTGCTGCTCGCCTCCCAGCGGCTCGACGAGGGCCGGATGCACCAGCTCGAGAGCCACCTGTCCTACCGCATCGGTCTGCGGACGTTCTCGGCCATGGAGAGCCGCGGCGTGCTGGGCGTGCCCGACGCCCATCAGCTGCCGCCGCAGCCCGGCTCCGGTTTCCTGAAGACGGGGGTGGAGGCGCTGACCCGGTTCCGCGCCGCCTACTCCTCCGGTCCCTACCGGCCGCGCGGCAGGACCGACCAGGCGCGGGTCGCGAGCCAGGTGGTCCCCTGGTCCGCGTCCCGTGTCGTCCAGACGCAGCCCCTCCCCGTGGACGAGACGCCGGAGGAGCCCGAGGAGACCGGCGAGACCCTGCTGTCGGTGGCCGTCGACCGGCTGCGCGACGCGGGGCCACCGGCCCACCAGGTGTGGCTGCCACCGCTCGACCTGCCGCCCACCCTCGACCAGATCCTCCCGCCGCTCGCGCCCGACGACAGATTCGGCCTGACGACCGCCGACTCGGAGCTGCGCGGCGGGCTCACGGTGCCGGTGGCCATCGTCGACCGGCCCTTCGAGCAGATCCGCGACCTGCTGGTCGTCGACCTGTCCGGGGCCGGCGGGCACGTCGCCATCGCCGGCGGCCCGCAGAGCGGCAAGAGCACGCTCGTCCGCACCCTGATCACCGCCCTGGCGCTCACCCACACGCCGCGCGAGGTGCAGTTCTACTGCCTCGACTTCGGCGGTGGCACGCTCGCCGGCCTCAGCGGCCTGCCGCACGTCGCCGGGGTGGCCAGCCGTCTGGACGAGGAACGCGTCGGCCGCACCATCGCGGAGGTCACCGCGCTGCTCGCCGACCGCGAGCAGTTCTTCCTCCACAACGGCATCGACTCGATGGTGACCTACCGGCGCCGCCGCGCGGCCGGGGAGTTCGCCGACGAGCCGCACGGCGACGTCTTCATCGTCATCGACGGCTGGTCGACGGTGCGCCAGGATTTCGACCGGTACATCCAGACGTTCAGCGCGATCGCGGCGCGCGGTCTCAGCTTCGGCATCCACCTGATCGTCACCACCGCGCGGTGGGTGGAGCTGACGGCGGCCGTGCGCGACCAGGCCGCCACCCATCTGGAGCTGCGGATGGGCGACCCGATGGACTCGGAGGTCGACGCCCGCAGCGCGGCGGGCGTGCCGCGCGTCCCCGGACGCGGCATCACCCGTGACAGCAAGCTGCACTTCCTCACGGCGCTGCCGCGCATCGACTCGGTGGAGAGCGCCGACGACCTCGCCGACGGCGTCGCGGGTCTGGTCGCCGCGGTGCGCGAGAGCTGGACCGGCCCGGCCGCGCCGCCGGTGCGGATGCTGCCGGCCCAGCTGAGCGTGCGGGAACTGCCGGCGCCCGAGGGCGACTTCCGGGTGCCGATCGGCCTGGATGAGGAACGGCTCTCCCCCGTCGTGCACGACTTCGCCGAGAACCCGCACATGGTGGTCGTCGGCGACACCGAGAGCGGCAAGACGAACCTGCTGCGGCTGGTCGCCCGCGCCGTCACCGAGCGGTACACGCCCGCGGAGGCCCGCATCATGCTGGTCGACTATCGCCGCGAGCTGGTCGAGGCGGTTCCGGGGGAGTACCGGCTCGGGCACGCGGTCTCGATCGACGCGCTCCGTGAGCTCGTCACCGGGGCGGGCCAGGCGATCAAGGCCCGCGTGCCGGGACCGGACATCACCCCCGCCCGGATGAGGCTCGCCGACTGGTGGAGCGGGCCCCGGCTGTTCATCCTGGTCGACGACTACGACATGGTCGGAGCCGGCCCCATGCAGCATCCGTTCGACCCTCTCCTCGACCACCTGGCGCTCGGGTGGGAGGTCGGGCTGCACCTGGTCGTCGCCCGTGCCGCCGCGGGCGCCGGCCGTGGCCTGGGCGAGATGATGATGCGCCGCCTGCAGGAGGTCAACACGCCGTCCCTGTTGATGTCCTGCCCGCCCGACGAGGGATACCTCTTCGGCAACGTCAAGGGCCGCATCCTGCCGCCCGGCCGGGCGGTCCGGATCGCCCGGCGCAAGGCCGTGCAGATCCAGACGGCGATGCTCGACTGAGGGTGAGAGAGCGGCGCCGCTCCGTCCGGCACAGGCTCACGAGAGCCGGCGTGCCGGTGGTCCCCGCGGGGGCTTGGGAGACCGGAGCGGCGCCGCTCAGTCCATCGCGGCGCCGTCGCGCAGGGACGCGCGCAGCGCGCGTATCGCGTAGTGGGCGCGGGACTTGACCGTTCCCGGCGCGAGGCCGAGCGCGGTGGCCGTCTGCTCCACGCTGTAACCGAGGTAGTACGTGTAGATCAGGACCTCGCGCTGCGGCTCGGTGAGCTCGCTCATGACCTCGAGCACCGCCTGGAGCGTGACGACGCGCTCGGCCGGATCCGGCTCGGCATGCTCTTCGGCCTCGCCGTCACCGACCTCGTTCGGCCGGGCCTGCCGGGCGCGGTACTGGTCGATCACGAGCCGGCGCGCGACGGTGAACAGCCAGGTGCGAACACGATCCGACGTGGGGTCGAGGATCTCACGGTGCTGCCAGGCCCGTATGGCGGTCTCCTGGACGATGTCCTCGGCCCGGTACCGGTCGCCGTTGCAGAGCCGGAGCACGAAGTTGAGGAGCACGGCGCCGTGCCGCTCGTACAGCGTGCGCGAGAAGGCGTCGCCGTGCGACGGATCATGCTGTCGAGCCGGGACCACACGCGGAAGGTCCTGCCATCGCGGCATGGCTACTCTCCGGGCCACCGCCGGTGGCCGGCCCAGCACTCGGCTGCGCATCATGAAAGGCGGCCTCATTCTCACCATTCGTCATCCTGCGGTCGGCCCCGGCGCCCCATGACATCTGCGGATGATGAAGCAACGACGATCAAGTGGGAGGCTTGGCGGATCCTTGCCGCCGAACTTCCGGCATCGACTTTCGGTGTCGAGTCCACGTGCCACGTGCGCCCTTCCCGTGCGGGTTCCGGCGTGGATGCCGGACCGCTGCGAGAGACGCTAGAGATCAAGCCATACCGGGATCATCACGCCGGAGTGGACACCTTCGGTAGCTCTCTCGGGGGACCGCCGCCGGCCGGCCGCCAGCCTCGGGCCCGGCCGAGCGGCACGATCACCGCCGCGCACGCGATGAGGGCCACGAGCCCGCCCCCGACCGAGGCGACGACCAGCGCACGGGTACGAACGGCGTGCGAGGAGGCCCGGGCGGACAGCCGCAAAGAGTCCGCCGGCATCGGCCGGGCCGTCACCGGGGACGACACCTCCGCCACGGCGGCGTACGGGTCCAGGACGGGCCTGGCCGCGGGGTAGGCGGACGCGACGAGCCGGTTCGCCACCTCGGCCGCCGTCAACCGGGGCTGGTACGCGCGCACCAGCGCGGCCGTACCGGCGACGAACGCGGCGGCCAGCGAGGAACCGGACCCGATGTAGTTCCCGGCGCCCTTGGGACCGATGCTCACGACGGCGTCGCCGGGCGCGGCCAGGTCGGCGGCGAAGACGTTCGGCGCCCCTTTCGGGCGTGCGCCGTCCGGCCCGAAGTCCTCCACCGCGACCACCTGCGGGATGAAGGCGGGGAAGTAGGGTTGCGCGGGCGGCGCCGAGGCCGCCCCGCCGGCCGAGCCGGGCACCGCGTCCGGCACGGCGGGTGCGACCACGACGGCGTCCTTGCCGGTCGCGTAGGCGACCGCGGCCGTCAGCTCGGCCCGGCCCTCGGTCAGGGCCGCGCCGACGTACACGACGCGGGCGCCGCGGTCGACGGCGGCCCGGATGCCCGCGGCGACCGCGCCCGGCGAGGCGACGCCGTTCCTGCCGGTGCCGCGTACGGCGAGGATCTGCGCCCCAGGGGCGATCCCGCCTCCGGTCGCGTCCTCGGCGCGTCCCGCGATCAGGCCGGCCGCGAAGGATCCGTGCCCGACGCAGTCCTGCCCGGCGTCTCCCACCGCGGTGACCCGGCCGGCCAGCGCGGGGACGTTCGCGGCCACGCCGGTGTCCACGACGCCGACGGTGACTCCGCTACCGTCACTGAGCTCACGGACCCGGGACACCCCGAGCGCGCTCATCGTCCACGGCTGCGCGTGTGCCTCGGTCGAGGACGCGCCGGTGCACGACCCGCCGGATGCGAGCACCGATGGTATGACGGGGAGGCCGACAGGGCCGGGCGCGACGCCAGGGGGTCGTTCGTACGCCATGGCCGCCGCGACTCCGGGGAAGGCGGAGACGAGAAGCGAGGCCGTGGCGGTGGCCACCGACGCCACAGCGCGCAGGCGCAGGAGGACACGTCGCATGCGCTTAGCGTAGAGACCCGATCTTGTCGTTCTCTTGTCGGACGAGCCCAGTATTCTCGCTGGTCACACTGCTCGTCGGCGAGGGTGTCAAGCGGCCCGCGCGAACGGCATGATGGTGGTCTCGTCGACACCCCCACCGCCCCAAGGAGGGTTCAGCGTGTCTCGGCAGTTGCTCACTGTCTCCCCGGAGGAGCCGGGTGCTTTCCGGACGATCGAGGAGGCGCTGGCGGCGGCACGTACCGGGTCGGTCATCCGTATCCGGCCCGGCCGATACCCCGAAAGCCTTTTCATCCGGACCCGGGTCACGATCGTGGCCGACGGGGAACGGGGCAGTGTCGAGATCTGCCCACGGAGCGGCACCGCGGTGATGCTCGTGGCGGACGCCGTGATGCTCACGGACCTCACGCTGCGCGGTGGCGGCGACGACGTGCCGGTCGTCGACGCCGCGCGCGGGCAGGTCGCGATGGAGGGCTGCACCGTGGCCGGGTCCGGCTGGACGGCCGTGCTGGCCCGCGGGTCCGGTTCGCTCGCGATGCGCGGCTGCCGGGTCACCAACGCCGATGGCGCGGGCATCGTCGACACCGCGGACACGGCCAGCGTCATCGAGGACTGTCTCATCGAGAACCTCGGCACCTCCGCCGTCGTGCTGGGCGAGAAGTCCCGGTCGAGGATCCGGGGCTGCCGGCTGCGGGACGCCCGCGGCAACGGCGTGCTCGCCAACGGCGAGGCCCAGGGCGTGATCGAGGACTGCGAGATCTCCACGACCTCCAAGCCGGCCATCGCCCTCGAAGGCGACAGCGCCACGCGGATCGTGCGGACGAGCGTCCGCGACTGCGCGACCGGCGTGTACGTCACCAGCGTGGCGCGCCCGGAGCTGGAGGAGGTCACGGTCACCGACATCACCGCCGGTTCCGGCATCGTGCTGGTCGGAGGCGCGGATCCGCTGCTGCGGCGCTGCCGGACGGCCCGTACGAAGAACAGCGGCCTGTCCGTCACCGAACGCTCGCGCGGCACGTTCGAGGAATGCGAGTTCGCCGGGTCGGCCGCGCCCGCGATCAGGGTCGCGGGGTCCAGCTCGCCGACGCTGATCGCCGCGACGGTGCGCGAGTGCGCCGACGCGTCCGCGTCCGTCCTGCTGACCGAGGAGTCCGTCGCGGAGCTGGACCGGCTGGAGGTCGTGGACGCCGCCGGCACGGCGATCGCCATCCGATCCGGCGCCAACCCGCTCATTCGCAACGCGACGATCACCGCGCCCGGCGGGACCGGCGTCGAGGTCACGAGCGACGGACGCGGGCGGCTGGAGCGCTGCGTCGTCGAGCGGGCCGGCGGCGCCGCCGTGCGCATCGCGGGCGGGGGCAACGTCTCCTTGCACGACTGCGACCTCCGCTCCCCCGGCGACGCAGGGATCGCCGTCGACTCCGGTGGGATCGGCCTGGCCCAGGACTGCGCGATCTCCGGGAGCGACGCCTCCGGCGTGGTCGTACGCGAGGGCGGCGACCTGAACCTCACCCGGGCGCGGATCGACGGCTCCGGGGCCCACGGCGTGCTCCTCACGGCCGGCGCGCGGGCCACGCTCGCGGACTGCGAGATCACCGGGAGCGTCGGCGACGGCGTCCGGGTCGACACCGTGGAGGCCGTCACCGTCACCGGCTGTGCCGTACGCGACAACCGCGGTGCCGGGCTGCGGCAGTCCCGCCCCGGCCGGCTGACCGTGCGCGACCTGGACGGCTCCGGGAACGCCGTCCCCGACTCCTGGGGCGACGAGGTCGCCACGGAGACCGCGGGCGCGCCGGACGGCAAGGACACCCGCGTGCCCGCACCCTCCGGGCCGCTGGAGGAGCTCGAGTCCCTCATCGGGCTCGAAGGCGTGAAACGGCAGGTGCGCGCGCTCGTCAACCTGAACCAGCTCTCGCAGCGCCGGGCCCGGCTCGGCATGCCGGTCCCGCCGATGAGCCGGCACCTGATCTTCGCGGGCCCGCCCGGCACCGGCAAGACCACGGTCGCCCGGCTGTACGGCGGGATCCTCGCCTCCCTCGGCCTGCTGCCCTCCGGGCATCTGGTGGAGGTCTCCCGGGCCGACCTGGTCGCCCAGTACGTCGGCGCCACGGCCATCAAGACGACCGAGGCGTTCAACGAGGCGCTCGGTGGCGTCCTGTTCATCGACGAGGCCTACACCCTCGTCACCGAGGGCAGAGGCAACGCGCACGACTTCGGCCGCGAGGCCATCGACACGCTCGTGAAGCTGATGGAGGACCACCGCGACGAGGTCGTCGTGGTGGCGGCCGGCTACACCGCCGAGATGCAGGCGTTCCTGTCCGCCAACCCTGGCATGGCCTCGCGGTTCAGCCGGACCATCGAGTTCACCAACTACTCGGTCGACGAGCTCGTCACGATCACCGAGAGGCTCTGCGAGAGCCACCGCTACGAGCTGCACCCGACCACCCGGCAGGCGCTGGCCGCGCACTTCGAGCGGATGCCGCGGGACGCGACCTTCGGCAACGGCCGTACCGCGCGTCTCGTCTTCGAGGAGATGATCGAGCGGCAGGCGTTCCGGCTCGCGTCCATGACCGACCCGGCCGAGAGCGACCTCACCCTGCTGATGCCGGAGGACGTCAGCGACGCCGCGGCCATGGAGGACACGGTGGGCGCGGAGCGCGAGACACTGCTGGCCCGGCTGCGGGACATGGTCGGCCTGGCCGGCGTGAAACGCGAGGTGAAGGACATCGTCGACCTCCTCGCGACGGCCAAGCAGCGGGAGGCGGCCGGGCTGCCCGTGCCCCGGCTCAGCCGGCATCTCGTCTTCACCGGATCGCCCGGCACCGGCAAGACCACCGTCGCCCGGCTCTACGCCGAGCTGCTGCACAGCCTCGGAGTGCTCCCGCGCGGTCAGCTCATCGAGGTGGCGCGCGCCGACCTCGTGGGCCGTTACGTCGGCCACACGGCGCAGCTCACCAAGGAGGTGTTCGAGCGCGCGCTGGGCGGTGTGCTCTTCATCGACGAGGCGTACACCCTGACCCCCGAGGGGGCGTCCAACGACTTCGGCCGGGAGGCGGTCGAGACCCTGCTGAAGCTGATGGAGGACCACCGCGACGAGGTGGTGGTCATCGTCGCCGGCTACACCGAGGAGATGCGGCGCTTCCTGAACTCCAACCCCGGGCTCGCCTCCCGGTTCTCGCGGCAGGTGAAGTTCGAGGACTACAGCACCGACGAGCTCGTCACCATCATGGAGAACCAGGCCGCGGCGGCCGGCTACGAATGCGCTCCCGGGACGCTCGCGGTGTTGCGCGACCACCTCGACGCCCTGCCACGGGACCGGACCTTCGGCAACGCCCGTCTCATCCGCCAGCTCCTGGAGACGATGATCACCCACCAGGCGAGGCGGCTCGGCCGGATGCGGTCGCCCGGCGTGGCTGACCTGCGCCTCCTGCTCCCCGAGGACCTGCCCTCCGCGAACACCCCCAGCCCGCGCTGATCCGGTGCCGCCCGGGCGCGCTCCGCTCCCCGGGCGGCACCGGAACCACATCGCGCTGACCCCTGAAACGTGACATCCCGTCACCTAAAAGTCACATTGGCACTATCTTCTTCAAATGTGATCTCTTCGGGCTCCCGCCCGTTCCTGTCTCGTACGGCAGAACTGGCAGCGATCGATCGAACCCTGCACTCCGCGTCGGCCGGACGAGGCGGGGCGCTGGTGATCCGAGGCGAGGCCGGCATCGGCAAGACGGAACTCCTCGAACGGGCGCTGGACCGGGTGCCCGGTCTGCGGCGACTCCGGGCCGTCGGCAGGGAGTTCGAGAACGAGCTTCCGTTCACCGGCCTGCATGACCTGTGCCGGCCGCTGCTCACCCGGCTGGAGGCACTGCCCGGCCCGCAGCGGACCGCGCTGGAGGTGGCCTTCGCGCTGAGCGACGGCGCGACGCCGGACCGGTTCCGGGTCGGCCTGGCCGTGCTCGGTCTCCTGTCGGCCGCCGCTCGCGAGGAGCCGATCGTCTGCGTCATCGACGACTGGCAGTGGCTCGACCACGCCTCGGCACAGGTCATGGCCTTCGTCGCACGCCGCGTCGAGCACGACCCGATCGCGTTCCTGATCGCCTCCCGGGACACCGGAGAGACCGCCACGTTCGACGGGCTGCCCGTGCTCACGCTCACCGGCCTCGGCGGCCAAGACGCACTGGCCCTGCTGACCTCCGCGTCGCATACGCCGCTGGATCAGCGGATTCGCGACCAGATCCTCGCCGAGGCGCGCGGCAACCCGCTGGCCCTGCTCGAACTGCCGCGCACGATGGGACCGGCGGAGCTGACCGGCGACTTCGACCTGCTCACGACGCCACCGGTGCCCGCGCGGGTCGAGGCCGGCTACCGCGAGCTCCTGGCCTCCCTCCCCGAGAACGCCCGGTGGCTGCTCCTCCTGGCGGCCGCCGAGCCCCTCGGCGATCCGGTGCTCCTGTGGCGGGCGGCGGAACGGCTCGGCATCGGGGCCGATGCGGCGGGCCCGGCGGAGGCCGCGCGCCTGCTCGAGATCGGCGTCCGCACGAGGTTCCGGCACCCGCTGGTCCGGTCCGCCATCTACCGGGCCGCGTCACCGGAGGAGCGCCGCACCGCGCACGGCGCGCTCGCCGAGGCAACCGACCCGGTCGCGGACCCGGATCGCCGGACGTGGCATCGCGCTCAATCGGTGCTCCTGCCCGACGAGGACATCGCGGCCGAGCTGGAGCACGCCGCCGCCCGGGCCTCGGCCCGTGGCGGCATCGCCGCCGCCGCCGGTCTCCTCGAACGCGCAACGGCCCTGACCGCCGATCCGGATCACCGGGCCGAACGCGCGCTGAGCGCGGCTCGCTACCACTACTGGGCCGGTGCCCCAGGGGCCGCAGCCGCCCTGCTGGCCACCGCCGAAGCGGGTCCGAGCGACGATCGGCGGCAGGCGTTCATCGAACTGCTGGCCGCCCAGATCTCCATCCACAGCGGGCCCGGCGTTAAGGATCCGGCGCCGTTGCTCCAGGCAGCACGGCGGCTGGAGGCGTACGACCGGCCGATGGCCCGCCAGATCTCCATCGAGGCATACGTCGTCGCCATGCGCGCAGGCCGCCTCGGGCCGCCGGGGCTGGAGGCCGAGACCGCCCGCCGGTTGGCGACGATGCTGGAGGACGCTCCCGCCCAGTCCCCGACGCTGTCCGATCTTTTGCTGGAGGCGCTGATCACACGGGCTACAAAGGGCCACGTGGCGGCCATACCTCCGCTGCGGAGGGCGGTCGGTGCCTTCCTGGCGGAGACGGAGACGGATTGGCGATACAACTGGCTCTCGCTGGCCTGCGCGATGGCGATGGACCTATGGGATCACGACGGCTGGCGCACCCTGGCCGAACGGCAGGTACGGCTCAACCGGCGTGCGGGCACGCTGCTCACGTTGCCGAGCGCGCTGCACTACCGTGCCTACGCACATGTCCTCTCCGGGGAGTTCGGGGCCGCCGAAGCGCTGATCGCGGAGGCGCTCGCGATCGACGTCACCGGCAACCAGACCGGCCCGCCCTTCGGCGACCTGGCGCTTCGTGCGTGGCGCGGTGACCAGAAGGGGACGGCCGCCCTGGCCGAGCGGGTCGCCGCCCCGGCGCGCGAGCGCGGCGAAGGCCACAACCTCTCGGTGATCGACGGCGCCAACGCGGTGCTCTACAACGGACTCGGCCACTACGACGCCGCCTATGAGGCGGCCACCGAGGTCTGCGCGGACGACGGGCTGGGCTTCTTCTCGTTCGTCCCCTCCGAGTTGATCGAGGCCGCCGCGCGCACCGGACGGCACCGGCTCGCCGAGCCCGTGCTCAGGGAGTTCGTCGAGCGGACCGACGCGAGCGGCACCGACCTGGCCCTCGGCCTGCAGGCATACGCGCGTGCCCTGCTGACCGAGGGCTCCGGTGCCGAGGACCTCTATCGAGAGGCGATCGACCGGCTGGCCCGGACCGACACCGCCGCCTACCTCGCCCGGGCGCACCTGGTCTACGGCGAGTGGCTGAGCCGTGAGACAAGGCGCGGCGACGCCCAAGTTCAGCTGTGCATCGCCTACGAGAAGCTCTCCGCGATGGGAGCGGCCGCGTTCGCGGAACGCGCCGCCCGTGAGCTCTCCGCCTGTGGTGTGCGCCCGCCCCGGTCCGCCGCCACGCGGCTCCGCTCGCGCGTGGCCGATTCGGAGCCTGCGGATGAGTCGCTGGCCGCGCTGACCGACCGGGAGCGGGAAGTGTTGACCCTGCTCGCCTCGGGGCTGTCCAACTCCGAGATCGCCGCCGCGCTGGTGATCAGCCACGAGACCGTCAAGACCTACGTCTCTCGAATCCTGACCAAGCTCGATCTGCGCGACCGGGTGCAGGCGGTGGTGTTCGCATACCGGATCGGCCTGGTAAGCCCGGACGGCTGGCCGGGCTGTCCGGGCCGCTCGGTGCCAAGGGCCGCCGCGGCCCGGCCGCGTAGTTCGCGGGCGGCGGAACGTCCCCCCGGGAGTCACGGCTGCACCTTGAAGCCACTTCCGGACGATCTACGTTTCTCACCCTAGAGCGAGGGAATCGGATGCAGTGAGCGGCTCAGACTGCCGCTCTCCCGGAGAACCGCCCGCGTGCGGAAAAGAGATGAAGCATGTCAGGCCCCGATCCATCGACCGGCGGTGGCCACCCCGGGACGTCCTTCCCCTGGGCGGACCCGTACGTCTACAACGCCCGTGAGCACGGTCTCACCGGTGACGGCGTCACGAACGACCAGCCGGCGCTGCAAGCGCTGGTCGACACTCTCGGAGCGGCCTGCGCCGCCGACGGGCAGCCCCGGACGATCTACTGCCCTTCGGGACGGTACTCGATCCGCGACCGGGCCACCGACTGGCGGAGCGGAGTGTCCCTGATCGGCGCGGGCCGATCCGCGACGCGGTTCCTGCTGGCCAACCCCGCCGACCGGACCGTCTCCACCCCGCTGGCCTGGTTCACCATCGAGAATCACGGCGCGAGCAGGGGACGGCACATCGCCGACTGCACCTTCGCCTGCTTCGAGATCGACGGCTCCGGCGTGTACCTGGAGGAGTACGACCCCTACTCGAAGGGGCTGGGGCTGCAGTTCGTGCTGCGCGGCATCTTCCGGGACCTTTACATCCACGACGTCCCCAGCACCGGATTCGGTTGCGACTTCCTGCAGGACACCCTCGTCGAGAACGTCCTGGCCGTCCGCTGCGGACGGCTCGACCCCGGCGAGTCGATGGGCGGCGCCGGCATCGGCATCGGCATCGGCGGCTGGGGCTCCATCGAACGCTGCACGATCGCGTCCTGCACCGCGGTGAGCAACGGCACCAACGGCATCTTCGTGGAACTGCAGGACGCCGGCTGGCCCGCGACCCGCGGCATCCGCGTCATCGGCTGCCACACCGAGGGCAACCGGTTCGGCATCTCCGACTGGGGCGCCGACGGGCTCGTCGTGTCCGGCTGCACGATGCTCGCCAACCTTCAGGCGGGTTACGACGTCTCCGCCCTCGGCCCCTCAGGAGTCGCCGGACGCGGCGGCGTCGTCACCGGCTGCATCATCGAGGACAACATCCGCGACGGCGTGGCCATCGGCAACACCCCGGGTCCCTACACCTTCGCCGCCAACCGGATCAGCCGCAACGGCCGCTACGGGTACTGGCAGCACAACCTCGACAGCGGCCGGCAGGCGGTGGCCGCCGATGTGATCATCGACGGCAACGAGTTCTGGGGCAACGGCCTGGACGGCATCACCGTCGACTCGGCGCTCATCGACCCCACCGTGACCAGCAACAGGTTCCGCAACAACGGCCGGCGGTGCGAACAGGGGTACGACGGCGACGGGGACGGGGTGTCCTACACGCCGCTGTCCGTGGTCGACACCACGGCGCGCTGGCGGCCCAACGGGCACAAGGGCAAGCGCGTCACGGTGGCCGGCCAGTGCGCGATCGTGGCGGGCAACAGCCGTACGGAGCTCAAGCTCGCCCCGATCCGCCCCGGATCGCCCACCGCGTGGACCGACGGCCCTCCGCCGTCCGGCGCCCGGTACCGGCTGCCGGACGCGCCGGGCGTCCGGGCGGGCATCCGGCTGGCCGCCGACACCGACAGCGCGACCATCTGCGGCAACCGGGCCTGGGACAGCCAACCGGACAAGACCCAGACCCACGGCCTGGTCATCACCGATTCCGGCGACTGCCACGCCGGGTTCGTGCACGACAACGACCTCCTGGGCAACGCCGAGGGGACCAGCCGCTTCGACACCGTCCCGTCCGAGGGGTGCTGGTACCAGAATCCCGGGCTGGAAGACTCCGGCGGCCCTCCACCGTGATCGCCGGGCGGGGAGCGCGGACGGACACCGACGTCCTGGTCATCGGGGCCGGGCTGGCGGGGCTGGCGGCCGCGCGGCACCTGCATCGCGACGGCGTCGACTTCCTCGTCCTGGAGGCCGGCGACCGCGTCGGCGGCCGGGTGGTCACCGATGTGGCCGGCGGGTTCCTGCTGGACCGCGGCTTCCAGGTGGTCAACACCGCGTACCCACGGCTGACCGCCCTGGTCGACCTGTCGACGCTGGACATGGGCTGGTTCCGCGCCGGGGTGCTGGTCCGCCACGGGGACCGCCTGGAACGCTACGCCCACCCGCTGCGCGACCCCCTTGGGGTTCCGGGGACGCTGGCGTCGGCCGCCCGCGGCATCGGCACCGTCGCCGACCGGATCCGCCTCGCCGCGATCATCGCCCGGTACGCCGCCCTGCCCCCGGCGCGGCTGCTGAGGGAGCCGGAGACCACCGCCGCCGAGGTGATGAGCGGGCTCTCCCCCGCGATGCTGGAGGGTCTCGTCCGGCCGTACCTCTCCGGGGTTCTCGCCGACCCGGCCCTGGGCACCTCCAGCCACGCCCTGGCGATGATCGTCCGGTCGTTCGTCCACGGCCGCCTCGGCCTGCCGCGCACGGGCGTGGGGGCGGTGCCGGCGGCGATCGCCGCTCCGCTGCCGGCCGACCGGATCCGGCTGCGCGCACCGGTGGAGCGGCTGCTGGGCACGGTCGCGCACACGCCGTCCGGGCCGGTACGGGCGCGTGCGGTGCTGGTCGCCACCGACCCGGTCACCGCCGCCCGGCTGCTGCCCGAACTTCCCCTGCCGGGCACGCACGCGCTGACCACCGTCTACCACGCCGCCCCCGAACCGCCGCTCGACGAGGCGACCCTCGTCCTGGACGGCGACGGCGCCCGCCGGCCCGGCGGCCCGTCCATCGCGAACACCATCGTGGTCAGCAACGCCGTGCCGGCCTACGCCCCGCCGGGCCGGCACCTGGTCGCCACCACGGTCGCCGCGCCCGACGCCGACCACGACGCGATCCGGACCGAACTGGCCCGGGTCTACGGCACGGCGACCGGCGATTGGGAGCACCTGGCGACCGTACGGATCCCGCACGCGCTGCCCGACGCCGCACCGCCCCTCGGCCGCCTGCGCCGGCCGGTGGCGCTCGGCGACGGCCGGTACGTCGCCGGCGACCACCGCGACAGCCCCTCCGCGCAGGGAGCGCTCGCCGGCGGCTGGCGCGCCGCCGGAACGATCATCGCGTCGGAGGGCCGGCGGGCCCGGACCCCGGAAGCCCGGCCTGATGGGTGACGACCGGCGCGAGCGCGTGACGTTCCCCGGGCTCCCGCCCTGGCCCGAGCGCGCGACGGTGGCGCGGATCCTCCGGACCGAGACGACCGGTGGACTGATCCTGCTGGTGGCCGCCGCGGTGGCGCTGGTCTGGGCGAACAGCCCGTGGGGCGCCTCGTACGCCCGCGTCCGCGACCTCCACGTCGGGATCCCGCCGCTGGGGCTGGACATGTCGGTGGCGCACTGGACCGCCGAAGGGCTGCTGACCATCTTCTTCCTGGTCGCCGGCATCGAGCTGAAACGCGAACTGGTGACCGGTGAGCTGGGTACCCCGTCCACCGCGACGCTGCCCGTGGTCGCGGCGGCGGGCGGTGTGGCGGTCCCCGCCGCCGTCTACCTGGCCGTCGCCGGAATCGGTGGCGGCAGCATGAAGGGCTGGGCCGTGCCGATGGCCACCGACATCGCCTTCGCGCTCGCGGTCCTGGCGGTACTCGGCACGCATCTGCCCGCGGCGATGCGGGCCTTCCTGCTGACCCTGGCGGTCGTCGACGACCTGGGCGCGATCCTGGTCATCGCGATCGTGTTCACCGCCGGTCTGCACCCACCGGCCCTGGCCGGCGCGGGCGCCGGCCTCGTCGTCTTCCACCTGCTGCAGCGTTACCGGATCGGCGGCTGGTGGTGGTACGTGCCGCTGGGCACGGTCATCTGGGCGCTGACCTACAAGGGCGGCGTGCACGCGACCGTCGCCGGAGTGGCGATGGGACTGATCCTGCGGGCCCGCCCCGATCGGCGGGCCGGTGAGGACGCCTCGCCGGCGGACCGCGCCGAGCATCTGCTGCGGCCGGTGTCGGCCGCCGTCGCCGCGCCACTGTTCGCCCTGTTCGCCGCGGGGGTGCGCGTCTCCGCTCCCGCGATCGGTGCGATCTTCGTCCGCCCGGAGCTGCTCGGCGTGGTCCTCGGCCTGGTGGCCGGCAAGACCGCGGGCATCGTCGCCGGGACCTGGCTGGCGGCCCGCTTCACCAGGGCCCGGCTCAGTCCCGGTCTGGCCTGGGCCGACGTGGTGGCCCTGGCGGCGCTGGGCGGGATCGGTTTCACCGTCGCCCTCCTCATCGGCGAGCTCGCCTTCACCGATCCCGGCCAGGTCGAGCACGTCAAGGCCGCCGTCCTGGTGGGCTCGGTGACGGCCGCGGTGGTGGCCGCGCTGCTGGTCAGACGCCGCAACCGGGTCTACCGGGCGCTCTGGGAGGCGGAGGGCCGCGACGCGGGCGCCGACGGCGGCCCGGACGCTCACCGGCGGCCCTAGGGTCCGTCTCAGCCGCCCCCGGCGATACCACCGCTCTCGGAGCCGCCTCGGCGGGCGGAGGCCCCGCGGTGGCCCGGCGGAGGCGAGGTGTAGGGTGAGCCTCGCGTTGAACACGTTCAAAACTTAGTGGGGTCGATCGACATGATCGTGCTCGTCGACATCGTGGTCGCGGTGGGGATGCTCGTCGTCGTCCCGATGGGACTGGCCCTGATGGACGGTCCGGAGCTCACGCGGCTGCGCACCCTGTGGCCGGCGGGCGCGGCACTGGGCGTGATCGCCTTAGTGCTGCCGCGCGGCGCGACCGCGGGCGTCCTCGCCGGCGTCTACGCCCTGTTCACCGCGGCGCTGGCCCTCCAGGCACCCCGGCGGATCCTCCGCGGCCGGCCACCCCGGGAAGCACCCGGACGGCCCGCCGCCCCACCGGCCGGTTCCGGTCCGCCGCCGGGCCGCTCACCTCTCCCGCGCGAACTGGCCTTCCTGACCGCCCTCGTCACGCCGGCCATCGCCAGCACGGCCATGGTCGCGGAGCGGTCCGGGTTCCGGCTGTTCGGGTTCCGGCTGGAGACACTGCGGCTCACCGAGGCGCACTTCCACTTCGCGGGCTTCGCGGCGGCGTTGATCGCCGGCCTGGTGTGCCGGGCCGAGGGCGACAGCGCGCCGGCACGCGCGGCGGCGCTCACCGTCCCCGGTGGCACCGCCGTCGTGTTCGCCGGGTTCTTCGCCGGCGACTGGGTCCAGCTGGCCGGGGCGGCGATCCTGACCGCCGGCATGTGGCTGGTCGGCTGGCTGACCTGGCGGGACGTACGCGGGGCCGGCACGGACCCGGTCATACGGGGCCTGCTGGCGCTCTCCGCGTCCGTGCTCGCCGTGACGATGCTGCTCGCGCTGGACTGGGCGCTCGGCGAGGCGACCGGGCTGCCGCACCTGCCGATCGCCTGGATGGCCGCCACTCACGGCGTCCTCAACGCGTTCGGATTCGCGCTGTGCGGCGTCCTCGCCTGGCGGCGCCTGCGGCCGTTCCCCTCCCCCGTCGCGGTCCCCGGAGGCTCCCATGCGACAGGATGACCGTCCGGACCATTCCGACCGTTCCGAGCCGACGTACGCCGAGGTCGGCGCCACGCGGGAGGGCCCGCTGCCACCCGGCTACCACCACCTGCGGTACCGCACGCTCATCGGCCACGGACCGGACATCATGCGCGCCGCGGCCGACGACCTGCTCGAGTGGCGGATGCACCGGGCGGCGGGCGCGCGCATCGGCGGCGCCTGTACCCGGGTCCGGCCGGGCGATCGGGTCGAGGTCTCGCTCGGGATCGGCCCGCTGCGCCTGGTCGCGCCCTGCCGGATCATCTGGACCGAGGACGGCGAGCGCCGTGCCGGTTTCGGGTACGGGACCCTGCCCGGACACCCGGCCCGCGGCGAGGAGTGCTTCGTCGTCGAACGTGATGACGACGACGCGGTGTGGTTCACGGTCACCGCCTTCAGCAGGCCCGCCCGCCGGATCATGCGCCTGGCGGGGCCCGTCGCGCCGTTGCTGCAGCGCGCGTACGCCTGGGCCTGCGGCCGTGCGCTGCGCCGCCTCGCCTCGGACTCGGTCATGCCGGGGAAGTAACCGATGTGCGCCCTGCCCAGGGGGTCGCTCTGCACGGTCAGCTCAGGGCGCATATCGTCCGCGTATCGAGAATTGCATACGTGCTGACAACACGGCGCTGTCTTGACTTGAGACATGCCCTCCAGCGAATTGGGTCTGATTCACAGCGAAGCGACCACGGGCCGTCGCGCCCGGACGATGGCCGAGCCATCTTCCTCGTCAATCCCGACGACAGGAATCGCGGTCTTCGGATGCGGCCAGGAAGAAGCCGCCTTGTTCCAGGAGATGGGGGCGCGCCTCGGCTTGTCGCTCACCATCACCGAGGCCGCCGTCTGCGAGACCAACGCTGAACTGGCACGTGGCAACCGATGCATCAGCGTGAACCACAAGACTCAGATCACCGAACCCGCGCTTCTGGCACTCAGCGAAGCAGGCGTGGAATACATCTCCACCAGAAGCATCGGCTATAACCACATCGACCTGGAGTACGCCGAGCGCGTCGGCATCTCGGTCGGTAACGTCGCCTACTCACCGGGCAGCGTGGCCGACTACACGTTGATGTTGATGCTGATGGCCGTGCGCCACGCGAAATCCACCATCCGCCGCACCGATTCTCATGACTATCGACTGAATGAGACCCGCGGTAAGGAGCTGCGGGACCTGACCGTGGGCGTGGTCGGAACGGGGCGAATCGGCACAGCGGTCATCGACCGGCTGCGAGGCTTCGGGTGCCGTGTGCTAGCCCACGGCAGGCCGTCTCACGTCAGCGCCGACCACGTACCTCTGGACGAATTGATCGAGCAGAGCGACATCGTCACGCTCCATACCCCGCTCACTGCGGACACGCGCCATCTCCTCGATCGCCGACGCATCGAGCGAATGAAACCTGGCGCGTACGTCGTCAACACAGGTCGCGGACCGCTGCTCGATACCGAGGCTCTCCTGTCGGCGTTGGAGAGCGGCCGTCTGGGCGGCGCGGCACTGGACGTCCTCGAAGGCGAGGAAGGCATCTTCTACGCCGACTGCCGAAACAGGAATCTCCAGAACGAGGCCCTGGTGCGGCTGCAGCGCCTGCCGAATGTGCTGATCAGTCCGCACTCCGCCTTTGACACCGACCACGCCCTGAAAGACATCGTCGAGAACAGTCTTATCAACTGCCTGAACTTCGAGAGTGGGAGAACAGCATGAGCAGATTGAAGGTCGGAGTCATCTTCGGAGGCGCCTCCGAGGAACATCCCGTCTCCATCAAGTCAGCGCGCGAGGTCGCGAGGAACCTCGACACCGAGAAGTACGAGCCGTTCTGGATCGGCATCACGGCCGACGGCGATTGGAAACTGTGCGACGGCCCCGCCACGGACTGGGAGAACGGCAGTGCCCGTCCCGTCACGCTGTCACCTGACCGCAGCGTGCACGGTCTGCTGGTCATGGGCCAGGAGGGCTACGAGACGGTGCGCCTCGACCTCGTCTTCCCCGTGCTTCACGGCAAGCTCGGCGAAGACGGTGCGATCCAAGGCCTGTTGGAGCTCTCCGGCATCCCCTACGTCGGCTGCGACATCCAGGGCTCGGCCGTGTGCATGGACAAGTCCCTGGCCTACACCGTCGCCAAGAGCGCAGGAATCGCCACGCCGAACTTCTGGGTCGTCGCGGAGAACGAGAAGGTCGACCCCGACCGCCTCCCTTATCCCGTCTTCGTGAAGCCGGCCCGTTCCGGTTCATCGTTCGGCGTCAGCAAAGTCACCGACGAAGACGAGTTGACGAGCGCGCTGAGCGCCGCGTACCAGTACGACTCAAAGGCCTTGATCGAGGAGGCCGTGGCCGGCAGTGAGATCGGTTGCGCGGTGCTCGAAGAACGATCCGGCCTGGTCACCGGCGAGGTGGATCGCGTCGACCTCTCGCACGGATTCTTCAGAATCCACCAGGAGGACTCCCCCGAGACCGGATCGGAGAACTCGACGTTCGTCGTTCCCGCCGACATCTCCGACGAATCGCGCCGACTCGTCCAAGAGACCGCCAAGACCATCTACCGCGCCCTGGGCTGCAAGGGACTCGCCCGCGTCGACATGTTCCTCACCGACGACGGACAGGTGGTGCTCAACGAGGTCAACACCATGCCCGGCATGACGTCCTACAGCCGCTACCCGCGGATGATGGCCGCCGCGGGATTGTCGCTGTCCGACGTGATCGACCGGCTCATCTCGACGACACTGCACGGGAAAAAGCGATGAACGACGACTTCGTCCACATCGACGACTGGGTGCCGGGCGTCCGCTGGGATGCCAAGTACGCCACTTGGGACAACTTCACCGGCAAACCGGTCGACGGCTATCTCGCGAATCGTATCGTCGGCACCCGGTCCCTGTGCGCGGCCCTGGAGCAAGCGCGCGAGAAGGCAGCCTCCCTTGGCTTCGGGCTGCTTCTCTGGGACGGGTATCGCCCCCAACGCGCCGTCGACTGCTTCCTACGCTGGTCAGAACAGCCCGAGGATGGCCGGACCAAACTGCGACATTACCCGAACATCGACCGGGCGGAGATGTTCAAGAAGGGATATGTGGCCGCGAAATCGGGCCACAGCAGGGGCAGCGCCGTCGACCTGACCCTCTATCACCTTGCCACCGGTGAGCTCGTCCCCATGGGTGGCGGCCATGACCTCATGGACCCGATCTCACGGCATCAAGCTAGCGAAATCACGTCAACCGAGGCGCAGAACCGTGAGCACCTCCGTTCCATCATGGAGGACTGCGGATTCGATCCGTACGACCGCGAATGGTGGCACTACACGCTAAGGAACGAGCCCCATCCTGATGTCTACTTCGACTTTCCCATCACGTGATCAGGGTCTCCATTGTATCTCGCAGTGGGGACATCTGGAACGCAACGATGAGGTCGTCATGCGGCGAACCGGCCTATCGGGGCTGGAGGTCTTCCTGGGTGGCACCGATCCATCGCGACTGCACGACTGGGCCTCCGACGGATACCGCTCAAGCGAGGAATACCTATTCTGGTCCCGCAAGGTCTGCGGTCTAGCGTGCCTACAGTCCCTGCTGCAGGGCTGGACCGACATCCGGCTGCCGATGGGTGAACTCCTCGCGCTGGCCCTCGACTGGGGCTGCTATGTGGTGGAGCCCTCCGGCAGGGTCCAAGGACTCATCTACCGGCCGTTCATGGCCTGGGTCAGCTCACAGTTCGGATTCCACTGCGAACTGGTCGAGCACACGCCCATTCATGTATCCAGCCAGAAGGTGCGGCCCGGGCAGGTCATGATCGCGTCAGTATCACCTGAGATTCGCGACCCGAACACCCACGCGCCCCAACGTGGCGGCCACCTCGTGCTGGTCTATGCGGTCGATGACGGTGTAGTGCGGTTCCATAATCCGTCGGGCTACTCCCACAATTCAGACTCTGCGTCATTGCCCATGCAGGTATTCGAACGGTTTCACGCGAACCGCGGAATTCTGATCAGGAGGACTTCGTGATGCCAGGCGAGCCGCCACCGCGCGTCGTTGTCGCGGGTGGCCATTCGGCAGGGCACATCGAGCCCGCGATGAACTTCGCGGACGCCCTGCGCCGTCTGGAGCCCACGGCCGAGATCACCGCCCTCGGCACCGTCCGTGGCCTGGATACCACGCTCATTCCCGCCCGCGGCTACCCGCTCGAACTCATCCCGCCGGCGCCACTGCCGCGCAAACTGAACCGGGCCCTGCTGCAAACGCCGGGCAGGCTGCGTGACTCGGTGCGGGCCGCCGAGGCCGTGCTCGACCGCGTCCGGGCCGAGATCGTGGTGGGCTTCGGCGGCTACGTGGCCATGCCGGCCTACCTTGCCGCCCACCGGCAGGGCCTGCCGATCGTCATCCACGAGGCGAACGCCCGGCCCGGAGTGGCCAACCGGCTGGCGGCCCGGATGACGACGCACGTGTTCAGCGCCGCGCCAGGTGTCCGGCTGGCTCACGCCACCGCCATCGGGATTCCGCTGCGGCCGGCGATCACCGGGCTCGACCGACCCGCGCTGCGCGACACAGCCCGGCGGCGGTTCGGGCTGCGACCCGACGGGCCGGTACTGATGGTCACCGGCGGTTCGCAGGGCGCCCGGTCGATCAACGCCGCGGTGTCCGGCGCGGCTGCGGCGTTGCGAGCGACCGGCGTGCAGGTGCTGCACATCACCGGGCCACAGCACGTGGTCGAAGCGCCACACCACGACTCCGCCGACCCGCCCTACGTCGTCATGCCCTACGTAGACGAGATGCAGTACGCCTACGCTGCGGCCGACTTCGTGATCTGTCGCTCGGGAGCGATGACGTGCGCGGAACTGGCCGCCGTCGGCCTGCCGGCCGCGTACGTCCCCCTACCGCTGCGCGGCGGTGAGCAGCGGCTGAACGCCGAGCCGGTCATCGCGGCCGGTGGGGCGCTGCTCGTCGACGACGCCGACCTCACCCCGACTTGGATCGAGACCACCCTGCTCCCGGTGCTCACCGATCCCGAGCGGATCGCGGCGATGTCGGCCCACGCGTCGGCGGCCGGCGCACCGGACGCGGGCGTCATCCTGGCCCGGCACGTGCTCACCGCGGTCGCGGAGCAACGAAGTATCGCCTCGCGAGGCTTGGAGTGAACTCCCGCTTCCTACGAGACCTGCCGAGCTGTCGCGGGTAGTCGTACCGTGACGCGGAGCCCGCCGTCCGCGCGCGGGGTGAGCGAGAGCGTTCCGTCGTGCGCTTGGGTGATGCTCTTGGCGATCGCCAGACCGAGACCGGCACCTACGTGGTCGCTGCGGATGCGTTCGGTGCCGCGCTGGAACGGCTCGGTGAGGGTGGAGACCACGTGCGGGCTGAGCTTGTCGCCGGTGTTCTCTACCGTGAGCACGGCCGTCTCGGGACCGGCAACGGCGCTGACGTGAACGGTGCCGTGTTCGGGCAGGTTGTGGACGATCGCGTTGTGCAGGAGATTCGTGGTCAACTGCAGCAGGAGCGCGTGGGACCCGATGGTCGGGGTGATGTCCCCCGAGGTTTCAATGACGACGCCATGCTTCTCGGCCAGCGGGAGGAGTGTTTCGGTGGCTTCTTCCGCGATGAGCGACAGATCAACGTCATCTCGGGCGAAGGAGCGCTGGTCAGTGCGGCTGAGTAGGAGCAGTGCCTCAGTGAGGTCGATCGCTCGGGCGTTGACGACGCGGAGGCGTTCATCGAGCTCGTTGCTTTCCCGGCCCGGATCGTTGCGAGCGACGTCGAGCAAGGCCTGCGTGATCGCAAGTGGAGTACGCAGCTCGTGGGAAGCGTTGGCTGCGAAGCGCTGCTGTTCGGCGACATGCGCTTCGAGCCGCGCGAGCATGCCGTCGAAGGCGTCAGCGAACTCTCGGAACTCGTCCTTACGCCCCTCCAACTCGATCCGGTGAGAGAGCGACCCCCTCGCCGCCATGCGCGTGGCATCGGTGATGCGGGCCATCGGGGCCAGCATCCGCCCAGCCAGAAGCCACCCTCCGGCGAGACCGAACACCAGCAGGAACGCCAGCACCAGTATCGCGGCCGGGACGAAGACGGCGGGGCCGAAATTGCTGCTCGGGTCGAAGGTGCGTAGGAAGTCCGACAGATCGGGGACGTACAGGCTGTTCGGCCTTCCCCGTAGGAGGAACACCCACACGGCGGCGAGCAGCAGAGCGCCCGCGATCATGAGGAATCCGACGTAGCTGAGGGTGAGCTTGAGGCGGACGCTCAACCCAGGCGCCCTGTCCACGTTCGCCTCCCTGGCTCCCGGCGTCCGGTCCGGTGTCGATGCGGTAGCCGACGGCAGGCGGAGTCCAGCGCGGATGACCGCGGCCATGTAGGCCTCATCCTCGACGACCAGCGCACGCATTCCCTCAATCGTAGGAGCGGGGGGATATCGCCGACGTATCGAAAACCGCCGCGTACAGGCCGGCAACACGGTGCCGCCTCGGCCGGCGACATGAGCCGTCCCGCAGGTCGGATATGGCCGTCACCTGGGTGGTGATGCCGCAGCGTGGGGTCTCAATGCGCTGCCGGACGGGCTATAGGAGGAGGGATTCGCGGAGTTCGCCGCGGGTGTGGGGGCGGTGGAACGAAACTTTCATGCCCGGCGGCCTCCGCCGCACCTCGGCGGCGGTGGGTGTGGACGCGGGCCCCGCATCCATCGTCACGCAGGTCATCGCGGGTACGCGCGGCCCGAGGGCGCCGGCGCGGAGATCGCTGCGGCGCGGATGGAGGGGATCGGCTCCCCTGCCGTGGAGGGTCGTCTCGACGGGCGTGTGGGAGCGCTCCCATAATCCGGTGGGTCGGGGGCACATCGGGGTCTGAACCGCACGAATGACGTTAGGTGGTGTCATGCTCGCCCATGGAGCACGCCTGAGAACCAGATCTCTCCCGCTGGCCGTCCTCATCCTCGCCCTCATCGCCACCTTCACCGGCGGCGTCTCCGTCGCTCCCAAGGCACGCGCCGCGGGCACCGGATACTGGCACACCAGCGGCCGGCAGATCCTCGACTCCGCCGGCAACCCCGTACGCATCGCGGGCATCAACTGGTTCGGCTTCGAGACGGCGAACTACGTGGTGCACGGCCTCTGGAGCCGGGACTACAAGGACGTCCTGAACCAGATCAAGTCACTGCGGTACAACACCCTGCGCCTGCCGTACTCCGACGACATCTTCAAGTCGAGCACGGTGCCCAACGGCATCGACTTCTCCAGCGGCAAGAACGCCGATCTGCAGGGCCTCAACTCGCTGCAGGTCATGGACCACATCGTCGACTACGCCGGCTCAATCGGCCTGCGAGTCATCCTCGACCGGCACCGCCCGGACTCCTCCGGCCAGTCGGCGCTCTGGTACACCTCCGGTGTCCCGGAGTCGACCTGGATCGCGAACCTGAAGGCGATCGCGAACCGGTACGCGAACAACCCCGCGGTCGTCGGCATCGACCTGCACAACGAGCCGCACGATCCGGCGTGCTGGGGCTGCGGGGACACCTCGACCGACTGGCGGCTGGCCGCCGAACGGGGCGGCAACGCGGTGCTCTCGGTCAACTCCAACCTCCTGATCTTCGTGGAGGGCGTGCAGACCTACAACGGCGACTCCGGCTGGTGGGGCGGCAACCTCGAAGGCGCCGGCACCTACCCGGTCCGCCTCTCGGTGGCGAACCGCCTGGTCTACTCCGCGCACGACTACGCCACGAGCGTGGCCGACCAGACGTGGTTCCACGCCTCCGACTATCCGAACAACATGCCCGCGGTGTGGGACAGGTTCTGGGGCTACCTGTTCAAGCAGAACATCGCGCCGGTCTGGGTCGGTGAGTTCGGCACGACGCTGCAGTCCACCATCGACCAGCAGTGGCTCTCCGCCCTGGTGAAGTACATGGGCACGGGCACGGATTCGTTCCAGTGGACGTTCTGGTGCCTGAACCCCAACTCCGGGGACACCGGCGGCATCCTGGGCGACGACTGGACCACCGTCAACACCGCGAAGGACGCCTACCTCTCCCCCGCCAAGGCCACCGCCTTCGACCCGGTCGGCGGCGGCTCGGGCGGAGGCGACGGTGGCGGTGGCGGTGGCGGTGGCGGTGGCGGCAACGGCGGGGGTGGCGGGAGCTCGGCGTGCACCGCCTCGTACCACGTCGACAACGACTGGGGCAACGGCTTCACCGCCACCGTGACCGTGAAGAACTCCGGCACCACGGCCACCAAGGGCTGGAAGGTCACCTGGTCGTTCGGCGGCAACCAGTCCGTCGGTAACGGCTGGAGCGCCACCGTCACCCAGTCCGGCGCCGCCGTCACGGCGACCAACGCCTCCTTCAACGGCGGCCTGGGCGCCGGAGCCTCGACGTCATTCGGGTTCCAGGCGACCTACTCGGGTTCCAACTCCGCCCCCACCCCCACCTGCACCGCGTCCTGATCCCCGCGACGACCGCGCGTGGCGGGGGGGGCCCCCCCCCCCACGGAACTCCCTCCCGGCGCCGGCTGTTACGGCCAACGCAATTTCTTGCTCCCCATTCATTATTTCGCCGTGATTCTTCGGTGCATGCCGCGAAGAGGCGAGTGTGAGTGTCATGACTCTTTCGGCCGTCCACTCCCGGCCGCGCACTCCGCCGATCGCCTTCCTGTACGGGTGGCGACGAGCTCGCGGCGGCATGGATACCGAGGCGCAGCCTTCGATGGGTAGCTAATTTGTCACCTTCTGTGACTATCGTGGCGAGGAACGTGCTGGATACCGTCCGCGCATGCCCTTCGAGACCGCCGGCACCCGGCCCGCTTCCGCATCGTCCGCATCCGACGGGGCCCACCGGGTCACCCCGGAGGACGTGGCCGAGATCGCGGCGACCACCGACCCCGTGCTGCGCAATCTGCGCATCACCCAGGCGTACCACGACCTGTCGATCGGGATGGCGGCGTTACTCGGGCGGGAGAACGTCAGCTGGTGCTGCTTCGGGACCTGGGCCTCACGCACGGCCGGCCGGTTCATCCGGGGGGAGGGCATCCCGCGGATGATCCGCCTCATGGAGGTCTTCGCCCAGCGTGTCCCCGCACGTATCCAGGTGGTCGCTCCCGACCTGGTCGCTCGCGCCGTACGGCAGGTCGGCGACAACGTCGCGATCGGTAATCGCATGGTGTTCCAGGACCTGGGCCTGCTTTACGCCCGGCTGATCCAGGAGTACACCGGCGCGACCGGCGCCACCGCCCAGGACCGCGCGCTCGACCGCTGTGTGGCCGCGCTACGTCCCGGGCCGACCGAACAGGGCGGCCAGGAGCTGCTCATCGCCGCCGTGCACGGCTATCACGCCGCCATGCGCGCCCGTGGCGCAGCCGAGCGCGCCGAGCACATCCTGCTGGCCAATCTGCGGATCGGCCTGCACGAGCAGATCCGCCTGCAGGAGCCCATCGCCCAGGCGCTGCTTCCGGTGCAGGTCTCTCCGTTCACTCCGCCACCGCTGCGCATGCGCCTGGTACGGCTGTGGCGGGCGATGGCCACCGCCCACCTGATGGACGTCCGGATGCCCGCTCCCGACTTCCAGCAGACTCGCCGCCTCATCGTGCAGCGTCTGGGTGCCGACGTCGGCCGTGCCACCCCGGTAGGGGTCTTCCCACCCGACCTGGCACAGCTGTCCAGCATCGAACTCAAGGCGCTGCTGTACGACCTCGACCGTACGCCCAACGCCGTGCTGGGCAGCGCCGCCGACGACTGGGCCGAACTCGGCAACCGGATGAACTTCGTGGCCGACCTGTTCCGCGTCTGGCAGCAGACCGCGGATCTGTTCCAGCCTCCGTTCAGCAGGGACCAGGCCGAGGCCATCCGCGCCGGATCGCTCCCCCCTCCGGCCCCACCGCTGTGAACCCTCCCGTCCCACCGCTGTGAGACCTGGGCCGAACGCGCCGAATCGACTCCCCGGCCCGCCGTACGTGTCGTGTGACCGGCGTGCCGATCGCGGCGAATCGACCCTGGCCCGCCTCTACGCGCCCGGTGCCGGGCGCGTAGAGGCGGGCGGCTCAGAAGCGGGCCGGGGCGCCGAGGTCGGCGAGCGCGTGGTCGAGCAGGTCCTCCAGGGCGGGGATGTCGCGGACGGCGATCGTCCGGTCGGGCTGCTCGGGCAGCAGGTCGAGGACCGTGCGCAGGTCCCAGTACGGGTCGTGCCGGTAGCCGCCGGACACCTGGTCGAAGGAGGCCGAGAAACGGTCGGCGACCGTGACGTCGTAACGAAGCGCGAGTCCGCGGCGCATGTGGGCGATGTCGATGGCCACCGGCCCGTACGACGCGTTGGACCAGTCGACGATGCCGGTCAGGCGTCCGCCCGCCCACAGCGTGTTGTCGGGGTGGTAGTCGCGGTGGATGAAGTGCGCGGCGGCGCCCGGGGTGGGGCCGGCGGCGACGTCCAGCGCGTGCTCCCATAGCGCCGGTCGCCGGGCGTGCCGTGGCGCGAGCCGGATCTCCAGGCGGTTGTACGGGCGGTACGGCGGCATGGTCGACGCCCCGGCGACCGCGTGGACGGGCAGCAGCGCGGCGGCCAGCTGGATGAGGTACTCGGGCAGCTCCGCGCAGGAGGGGCGGGGCGGGTGGCCCGGCAGCCGGGTTATCAGCAGCGCGGGGACGTCGCAGTGCGCCCCGGAGGGGTCCGCGGCGACCAGGGCGGGGGTGGGGATGTCGCACGCGGTGAGCAGGGTCAGCGCCGCGATCTCCAGCTCGGGGGAGAAGTCGATGTCGAGGACGGGCCAGCCGGACGACGCCCAGCGACGCAGGACCAGGCGATGCACGGTGCCCGAGCGGCTCTCGGCGAGTATCGCGTGGTTGACGTGGGCCAGCCCTCCGATCATGGGCCGGACCATCTTCACCTCACTGCCGGATCCCAGGCATTTTTCGATCCAGCGCAATGTGGCGGCGCTCGGCGGATCGGAGAGCGTGGGGAAGGTCACGGCCTCCATGAAAACGGATTCGGCCGAGGATCGGTAGTGTTTTTGACGGTACGAGGTGGACCGAACGGCATGTCATGGCAGGAGCGGCAGGCAAATTGCCGCTAATAGAGCGAAAAAAGGGAAGTGGCCGCTCTGGGGTGATTTGTGAGCGGCCATCCCTTCAATCCTTGCCGTCGCGGCGCGGCCGCAGCAGCGCCTCCGCCAGCGCCAGCATCGTCTCCTCCAGCGTGACGAGCCGTTTCATCACATCCTCATGGACGGTCGTCACCTGCTTGGTCATGTCGTGCTGCACGCCGGTGACGCGCTGGGAGACGTCGTCGTGCACCCCGGCCACCTGGCGCAGGAGGTCCTCGCGGAGGATCTCCATGTGCTTGGTCACGTCGACGCGCGACGCCTCAATGATCTTCGACAGCGTCTCCTCGGTCTCGTCCCGGTCCGGTCGCGCCCGCAACTCGTCGAGGAGGGGATCGACCGCCTCGGACAACCGCTTCTCCAGGGCGTCGAACCGGTCGGTGGGGTCGATGAACGGCCGGTCGCCGATCGCGGCGACCTTGCGATGCAGCTCGCTGATCTCCAGCGTGACGGGCAGCCGGGCGATCTGCTGCTCGACGCCGTCGACGCGGTCGCAGGCCCCGTCGACCTTGGCCGCCAGCGCCGGGAAATGTCCCTCGACACCGCGAATCTTCCCGGACAGGCCCTCCAGGCGGCCGTCGATGCCGTCGAGGCGCCCGCCGACCCCCTCGACCCGGCCGTTGACGGCCTCCAGGCCCTGCTCGACCCGCTCGGCCATGTCGTGCAGTGACTGGTCGACCTTGCCGGCCACCCCGTTGATCTCGTGCTCGAGCTTCTCCGACCGGTGCCCGAGGTCGGCGAGCGTCTTGTCCAGCCGGTTGAACCGGACCGACGCGGCCTCCATCGTGCCGGCGAGCCGGTCGAGCCGCTTGGTCAGGTCGTCCATCTGCTGAGCGGCCTGCAGGGTCGCCTCGGTGATGCTCCGGCTGGAGTCCAGCACGGCCTGGATGCGGGCCAGGCCCTCGTCGACGTTCTCGGCGATGACGCCCACGTCGGCCCACAGGGAGGGCAGCTCCGCGACCGGCTTGACCTTCTCGCCCACCGACTCGATGTGCTCGGCCAGCCCCTCCGCCCACTCCGGCGGCTTGCCGTACAGCTCGTCGACCTGCCCGCGGACGGTGTCGAGCTGGGTCGTCAGCCCCGTGAGCTCGCGCTCCCGCACCTCGCGGAGCAGCCACTCTATTCCCTCCAGCCGCTGGTGGATCTCGTCCAGCAGCTGACCCGTCGAACGCTGCTCATAAACATGATCTTGCGCTGCGCGGGCGAGCAATTCTCGCATTCGGTCCGAGACCGGCTGACCCCCTGTCTGCAGGAAGTTGTGATTGGTGTCCACCCGGGTGCTCCTTCGTTTGCCGGTGCCGGAAATGGCGGCGGCGTGGATCGCGAGGAGACACTCTATTGAGCGGACCAAGGTCATCGAGCCGGAGATTAGAAATTTAGGGAAAAGAGATTATGCCCCGCACGGCAAAGCCCCCTTTTCAGGCGCGGCGATGCCGGCCCTCGTACGAGAATCCCGCCGAGGGGCCGCAGACGGCGGTGGCAGGGGATGCGCCGCGCCACATCAGGCGGTCGAGTTCGCCACGTCCGAGGAAGACCCCGCGGCAGCGGGAGCACTCCTCGAACACGATGCCGCCCCGCTGGAAGGTCACCATTCCGGCACCGCACTTCGGACACCGCAGTACGGCGTCGGCCATCGTCGCCCCCCGTCTTCGCCCGCCCCGGATCGCGGGCGCCCATCGCCGCGCCCCGGGCGCGGCCTGCCGGTCGCCAAGAGTAGTCAGCCGGACACGGTCATCACCGTGGTCTTTGCCGGACTCTGGCGTGTCGCCCCGAGCTCGCGCGCCCAGGCGATCGGCGCCCGGCCATGCGGGTCCCGGCCCGGGGAGTCTCAGGCCGCCCGGCAGATGAGGGCGGTCGGGGCGTCGCCGACGCGGGTGAGGACCAGGACACGCGCCTCGGTGCCGTCCGTGCGCAGGTCGCGGCGCAGCCGCTCCACGTCCGCCGCGAAGCCGCGCTTCATGATCGTCAGGGCGCCCGCCCGCTGGGCGCGCAGCGCCGCCCGCACCCGCTTCACGCCGAACGGCAGGACCTCCAGGATCTCGTACGGGCGCGCGAACGGCGTCGCGCGCACTTCGTCCGAGGTGATGTAGGCGATCCGCGGGTCCGCGAGGGCCCCGCCGAGCAGGGCCGCGACCTCGGCGACGAGGTGGGCCCGGACGACGGCGCCGTCGGGTTCGTACAGAAAACGTCCCCACCCCGCTACGGGCGGCGGTCCGAGCGCGGGGTCGGCCGCCAGGGTCGCCGGCTCCCGGTCCTGCCGCAGGAGCGTCGCCCGGCGCGGCGTGCCGCCCGCCAGATCGCCGAGCCACAGCGCCGCCTCCTTCACCTCCCCGCCGTCGGAAATCCACTCGGCCTCCGCGCCCGGCGGGACCGCCTCGTGCGGGATTCCCGGCGCGACCTTGACGCAGGCGCCCGGCGCCCGGCCGGCGAGGTCCAGGACCGTGCCGAGCGGCGGGAGGTACGCCTCCGGGTCGAACACCCGCCCGCGGGACGTGCGACGGCCGGGGTCGGCGAAGACGGCGGCGTACCCGCCGGGGTCCTGCGCGGCGGCGTCGCCACGCCGTACGTCCGCCAGGTCCGTGCGGCCGAAGGCGCGGAGGTTGGCCCGCGCGACCTCGGCGGTGAGGGGGTCGAGCTCGACGCCGGTGCCGCCGATGCCCGTACGGGCGCGGGCGAGCAGGTCACCGCCGATGCCGCAGCCGAGGTCGAGCACCCGGCCTCCGGGCGGGAGCCGGTCGGCGAACCGCCGTGCGCGGTACCGGGCGACACTGGCCCGGGTGGCCTGTTCGAGGCCCTGGGGAGTGAAGTACATCCGCTCCGCGTCGGCGCCGAACTTCGCCCGGCCGCGCTCCCGGAGCCGGGCCTGCGTGAGCGCCGCGCCGACGAGCCCGGCCGGGTGACGGGCGCGCAGGCGGGAGACCATGGCCGGCAGGGTGCGCTCGTCGGCGCCGGCGGCGCCGATCTCGCCGAGCAGCTCCTGGCCCTCGGGAGCGAGAAGCTCCCGGAACGCGGCGATGTCCACCCGATGACGGTAGCCCTCTGGGACCACTCACCGCGCACCTGACCACCGGCGAAACCCCGCAAACGCCACATATAACGACAGGTGGGCGGCACGCGGGGGCCCGTGTTGACGGGTTCCCGGACCCCGGCATAATCTCCAACTGGCACTCTCCCTACGAGAGTGCCAATCAAGCGACAGGCTGGTCTGGCACCCGCGACGGCAGGCCACCGTGGTCGCGTCTCCAACATGCGGCTGGCCGATCTGGTCGGCCGAGGATACGCAATCGAAGGGGAAGGTCAGATCGTGTCGACCGCCACCAAGGTTGTTCTCAAGCCGCTCGAGGACCGCATCGTCGTCCAGCCTCTCGAGGCCGAGCAGACCACCGCGTCGGGTCTCGTGATCCCCGACACGGCCAAGGAGAAGCCCCAGGAGGGCACCGTCCTCGCCGTCGGGCCGGGTCGCTTCGACGACAAGGGCGAGAAGCGCGTCCCGCTCGACGTCAAGGTCGGGGACGTCGTCCTCTACAGCAAGTACGGCGGCACCGAGGTCAAGTACAACAACGAGGAGTACCTCGTTCTGTCGGCCCGCGACGTGCTCGCCGTCGTCGAGAAGTAAGACCCGAACAGATGCGCCGCCCCGGTCCAGCCCGCGTCAGGGCGGCCGGGGCTGTGCACGTCCACGGACATTCCTACTTGGAGCTTCCCAATGCCGAAGATCCTGGAGTTCGACGAGGGAGCGCGCCGCGCCCTTGAGCGTGGCGTCAACGCCCTCGCGGACGCCGTCAAGGTGACGATCGGCCCGCGCGGCCGCAACGTCGTCATCGACAAGAAGTGGGGCGCCCCCACCATCACGAACGACGGTGTCACCATCGCGCGTGAGGTGGAGCTCGACGACCCGTACGAGAACCTCGGCGCGCAGCTCGCCAAGGAGGTCGCCACCAAGACCAACGACATCGCGGGTGACGGCACCACCACCGCGACGGTCCTGGCGCAGGCGCTCGTCCGTGAGGGGCTGCGCAACGTCGCCGCCGGCGCGTCGCCGATCAGCCTCAAGCGGGGCATCGACGCCGCCGCGAACCACGTCGCCGAGCAGCTGCTCAAGTCGGCCCGCGAGGTCACCGACAAGGAGTCGATCGCGCACGTCGCGACCATCTCCGCCCAGGACGCCAAGATCGGTGAGCTCATCGCCGAGGCGTTCGACAAGGTGGGCAAGGACGGTGTCATCACCGTCGAGGAGGCCCACACGATGGGCCTGGAGCTGGAGTTCACCGAGGGTCTCCAGTTCGACAAGGGCTACCTGTCGCCGTACATGGTGACCGACCCGGAGCGGATGGAGGCTGTCCTCGAGGACGCCTACGTCCTCATCTACGACGGCAAGATCTCCAACGTCACCGAGTTCCTGCCGCTGGCCGAGAAGGTCGCCCAGACCCGTAAGCCGCTGCTGGTCGTCGCCGAGGACGTCGAGGGCGAGGCCCTGGCGCTGCTCGTGCAGAACAAGATCCGCGGCACGTTCGTCAGCGTCGCGGTGAAGGCGCCGGGCTTCGGCGACCGCCGCAAGGCGATGCTGGAGGACATGGCCATCCAGACCGGCGGCCAGGTCGTCACCGAGGCCGTCGGCCTCAAGCTCGACACCGTCGACCTCGACGTGCTGGGTCGCGCTCGGCGGGTCACCGTCACCAAGGACGCCACCACGGTCGTCGACGGCGCGGGTGAGGCGGCCGCGATCGAGGACCGGATCCGCCAGATCCGCCGCGAGATCGAGGGCAGCGACTCCGACTGGGACCGCGAGAAGCTCCAGGAGCGCCTCGCGAAGCTGGCCGGGGGCGTCTGCGTCCTGCGCGTCGGCGCCGCCACCGAGGTGGAGCTGAAGGAGAAGAAGCACCGCCTCGAGGACGCCATCTCCGCCACCCGCGCGGCGATCGAGGAGGGCATCGTCTCCGGCGGCGGCAGCGCGCTGGTGCACGTCTCCAAGGAGGGCTTCGACGCCCTCGGCCTGTCCGGTGACGAGGCCACCGGCGCGGAGGCGGTCCGCCGCGCCCTGGTCGAGCCGCAGCGCTGGATCGCCGAGAACGGCGGCTGGGAAGGCTACGTCGTCGTCTCCAAGGTCGAGTCGCTGCCGATCGGCTCCGGCTTCAACGCCGCCACCGGCGAGTACGGCGACCTGATCGCCCAGGGCGTCATCGACCCGGTCAAGGTGACCCGCTCCGCGGTCAGCAACGCCGCGTCGATCGCCGGCATGCTGCTCACCACCGAGGCCCTCGTCGCCGACAAGCCCGAGGAGGAGCCGGACGCCGCCGCGGGCGGCCACGGCCACGGCCACGGTCACTGATCATCCGCGGCGCGCCTGACGGATTCCGCCGGTGACGGTGGATCCGTCAGGCACACCCGGGCCGCGACCCGCGGCCGACCGATCATATGGATGCCCTCGTCACGCGCCTGGCGAGGGCATTCGTCATTCCCATGAACGTTCAGTGACCACGAACGTGTCGATTGTCACACTGAGCGACCGCAATCGCGTTGGGATCAGCACTGTGACCATTCCGTTGTCGTCAACGATGCAGACAGGCGCGATCTCGGTGGGCATCATGCTTTCGTGACCGAGGGAGCGATCGCCGGGGCCGCGGTTCGGGGTGCCACCGCCGAACTACGGGGGAGACGACCGGCTAAGGCGGACGACAACGACCTCAGGGAACTCACGAGCCTTGCCGTTCAGGGAGACCCGGAAGCGGTCGAATCCCTGATCGGACGAGTCCGCCCGATGGTGGTGCGTTACTGCCGGGCGCGGCTGGGCCGAGTTTCGGGGCAATATCACATCGCGGACGACGTCGCCCAGGAGGTGTGCATCGCCGTGCTGGGCGCGCTACCGCGCTACCGCGACATGGGGCGGCCTTTCGCGTCGTTCGTCTTCGGCATCGCGTCGCACAAGATCGCCGATGCGATGCGCAGCGCGATCCGGGCCGCCGTGCCGACCGAGGACCTGCCCGACGGCCCCGACGAGGGCCCGGGACCCGAGGAGACGGTCGTCCGCTACATCGAGGCCGAGCACGCGCGGGATCTTCTCGACCGCTTGCCGGACCATCAACGGGAATTGGTCCTCCTACGGGTGGTGGCGGGTCTGTCCGCCGAGGAGACCGGTAATGTACTGGGCATGTCAGCCGGGGCCGTACGCGTCGCCCAGCACCGGGCTCTCGCCCGTCTTCGAGCGATGGCGAGTGAGGAGTCGATCGCTTGACCGGTGGGGGTACCGCCACTCCCGAGCCGCTCGACCTCAGTGAGATCACCCGCAGCGGCGATCTGTTCGACGCCTTGGCCACGCGCCGCGTCTCCATCGATCCGGGCTCCGGATCCACCGTTCCGGACGATCCGGCCGCCCGCCTGCTGGCCGCGCTGGTCGCCGACGTCGACACCGGCGCGCCGCCCCTGCCCACCCCGGCGCCCGCCCGTGTCCCGTGCACGGGAGCCAAGACCTCGGGACGCCCCGTCGTCCGGGCGTTCGTCACCTTCAGCGCGGTCGCGGTCATGCTGACGACGGCCGGCGCCGCCGTCGCGGGCGGCGGAGGTGACGGCGGGCCGAGGTCTCACGCCCCGTCGGCGAAATCCAAGATCACGGAACGCTCCAAGGCCCGTATCCAGACCATCGTCCGGGCGCTTCCCAGCGGACCTCGCCCCACCCCTGCGGCCGGTACGGCCAGTCCTGCCCCGTCCCCGTCGAAGGCGTCCGGGGCGCACGCCCCGGCGAAGGAGGAGCGTGGCTCCGGTCTCGCGGGACGCCCGGCGAACCGGCCGGTCACGCCCGGAGGCCGCCCCACCGGCGGTCCCTCTCCGACGCCGACCCCGACCCCGTCCCCGGGTACGGGCGCGCCGACCGGCTCACCCTCGCCGGTCTCGACCCCGTCCGCCACCCCGCGGCCCAGCGGGAGCACCACCCGTCCGGACCGGCCGCGGCGCCGGGCCGCCTCGTCGAACACGGACACGAACACGGACACGAACACGGACGCGAACACGGGCACGCTGCGCCAGAGGCGCGGCGACCACCGCTGAGCCGCCGCGCGGAGCGCGCGGGTCAGCTCGACTGGCCTTCTTCGCTGTCGATGACGCCGTCGACGTAGCCGCGGGCGTACTCCCAGCTGACGTAGTCCTCCGGGGCGGCGGCGAGGGCCGGCTCATGGACGCGGGGGAGCCCCTCGTCGAGCAGGTGGCGCAGGTTGCCGTGCAGGAGGTCCCAGTCGATGTGGTGGGCCCGGCCGCAGTCGCCGCAGTCGACGGTCAGGCCCTTGATGCCGAGAGGTTCCAGCAGGGCCCGGAAGACTTCGAGATCGGCGAGGTCGGCCAGCACGTCCTCCCGCTCCGTCGTGCTCAGCGGAGCGGTCTCGTCGCTCGGGTCCCCGAGCGCGGCCGCCGGGTCCTCGGGATCGTTCGCGAACGGATCGAGCGGAGCGTCATCGTGCACAAACCCACGCTACCCGAGTATCGGCCGCCGATTCGTGCCTTGTCGCCGTGCTTGGCCGGGCGTTCGACAGGGGCCACTAGGATGAGGAGAACGCTCCGCTGATCAGGCCCGACGCCGTGACCCCTTCCGGATGATGCCCATGACTTCCGCGCCCGAGCCCGCCAAGTTCGCCTCACAGGGCCTCACCTACGATGACGTGCTGCTCGTGCCCGCGTACTCCGATCTCGCGCCGGGCGAAGCCGACACGACGACCCGCCTGTCGCGGTCGATCACGCTGCGGATCCCGCTCGTGTCCGCCGCGATGGACACCGTGACCGAGGCGCGGATGGCCGTCGCCATGGCCCGCCAGGGCGGGCTCGGCGTGCTGCACCGCAACCTGCCGATCGACGAGCAGGCCCAGCAGGTCGACCTCGTCAAACGGTCCGAGGCCGGCATGGTCAACAACCCGGTGACCTGCTCGCCGGACGACACCCTCGCCGACGTCGAGGCGCTCTGCGCCCACTACCGGATCTCCGGCGTCCCGGTCACCGACGCCGACGGCGTGCTCGTCGGCATCGTGACCAACCGCGACATGCGGTTCGAGACCGACGCCTCGCGCCCGGTCCGCGAGGTGATGACCAGGATGCCGCTGGTGACGGCGCCGGTCGGGGTCTCCCGGGACGAGGCCTTCGCGCTGCTGCGCGCGAACAAGGTGGAGAAGCTCCCGCTCGTCGACGGCACCGGCCGGCTGCGCGGCCTGATCACCGTCAAGGACTTCACAAAGAGCGAGCAGTACCCCCTCGCCACGAAGGACTCCGCCGGGCGGCTCATCGTCGGTGCGGGCGTCGGTGTGGGTGAGGAGGCCGAGCTGCGGGCGAAGGCGCTGGTCGAGGCCGGCGTCGACGTGCTGGTCGTGGACACCGCGCACGGTCACTCGCGCGGCATGCTCGAGATGGTCGCCAAGCTCAAGGCCAACAGCGGCGCCGATGTCATCGCGGGCAACATCGCGACCCGGGCCGGGGCGCAGGCGCTCGTCGACGCGGGCGCGGACGCGGTGAAGGTCGGGGTCGGCCCCGGCTCGATCTGCACGACCCGCGTGGTCGCCGGCGTCGGCGCTCCGCAGGTCACCGCGATCTACGAGGCGGCGCTGGCGTGCCGGCCGGCGGGCGTCCCGGTCATCGGCGACGGTGGCCTGCAGTACTCCGGTGACATCGCCAAGGCGATCGCCGCGGGCGCCGACACGGTGATGCTCGGATCGCTGCTCGCGGGCTGCGAGGAGAGCCCCGGCGAGCTGATCTTCATCAACGGCAAGCAGTACAAGACCTATCGGGGCATGGGCTCGCTCGGCGCGATGAAGAACCGCGAGCGCGGCGGGTCGTTCAGCAAGGACCGGTACTCCCAGGAGGACGTGGCCGGCGAGGACAAGCTGATCCCCGAGGGCATCGAGGGCCAGGTGCCCTACCGCGGCCCGGTCGCCGCCGTCGCCCACCAACTGGTCGGCGGCCTGCGGCAGGCGATGTGGTACACCGGCTCGCGCACCATCGGCGACCTGCAGGAGAACGGCATGCTGATGCCGATCACCGGGGCGGGCCTGCGGGAGAGCCACCCGCACGACATCCAGATGACCGTCGAAGCGCCCAATTACCAGGTTCGCTGAGAGTTTCCTCCGGCCGTGGCCCGCTGCGGTCACGGCCGGCGCATGGAGAGGACGTACATGGCTGAGGTCGAGATCGGGCGGGGCAAGAGCGGCCGTCGGGCGTACGCGCTCGACGAGATCGGCATCGTCCCGTCGCGGCGCACCCGCGACCCGGAGGAGGTGAGCGTCGCCTGGCAGATCGACGCGTACCGCTTCGAGATGCCGCTGGTCGTCGCGCCGATGGACAGCGTGGTCAGCCCGGCCACGGCGATCGCCATCGGGCGCCTCGGCGGCCTGGGCGTGCTCGACCTCGAGGGGCTGTGGACCCGCTACGAGAACCCCGACTCGCTGCTGGCCGAGATCGCCTCGCTGGATGACGCGACGGCGACGCGGCGCCTGCAGGAGCTGTACGCCGAGCCGATCAAGGAGGAGCTGATCGGGCGGCGGATCGAGGAGATCCGTGACGCGGGCGTGACGGTCGCGGCGCGGCTGTCGCCGCAGCGTACGGCGCAGTACCACAAGGCGGTCATCGACGCCGGGGTCGACCTGTTCGTCATCCGCGGCACGACGGTCAGCGCCGAGCACGTCTCCGGGCGCGCCGAGCCGCTGAACCTCAAGCAATTCATCTACGACCTCGACGTCCCGGTGATCGTCGGTGGCTGCGCGACGTACACCGCGGCCCTGCACCTCATGCGCACCGGCGCGGCCGGGGTCCTGGTCGGGTTCGGCGGCGGCTCGGGGCACACGACCCGTACGGTCCTCGGCGTCGCGGTGCCGATGGCGACGGCGATCTCGGACGTCGCGGCGGCCCGGCGCGACTACCTCGACGAGTCCGGCGGCCGGTACGTCCACGTGATCGCGGACGGCGGCATGCGCCAGTCCGGTGACATCGCCAAGGCCCTCGCGGTGGGCGCGGACGCGGTGATGGTCGGGTCGCCGTTCGCGCGGGCGACGGAGGCTCCCGGCCGGGGCTACCACTGGGGCAGTGAGGCGCACCACGAGGAGCTGCCGCGCGGCAAGCGCGTGGAGCTCGGGTCGATCGGCACGATCGAGCAGATCCTGTACGGCCCGTCCAGCGTCGCCGACGGCTCGATGAACCTCATCGGCGCGCTGCGGCGTGCGATGGCGACCGCGGGCTACTCGGACCTGAAGGAGTTCCAGCGCGTCCAGGTCGTGGTGGCGCCGCACTGATCCCTTCGCGCCCTTCGCGCCCTTCGCGCCCTTCGCGCGGGCTCCGCGCCGGAAGCCTCCTCGTACGGCACGCTCCTCTCCTTGCGTGGGGAGCGTGCCGAAGCTCACATCCGTCCCTTTGACACGGTGCGTCGGCCGGTAAGTGTTTTGTCACGGGCCCGGGTACGGACGTAGCGTGGGCTTGCGGACGTCGAGGGAGTACGGCATGGCGGTTGAGGGGTCCGAGATCGAAGGCAACCGGTCGCGCCTCGGCCCGGCCGAGCGCGCGGCGGCGCTCGACCGGATGGGCGGGGGCGGGGAGTTCGACGTCGTCGTGGTGGGCGGCGGGATCGTCGGCGCCGGGGTGGCGCTGGACGCCGCGACCCGGGGCCTGACGGTGGCCCTGGTGGAGGCCCGTGACTATGCCGCCGGCACGTCCTCCCGTTCCTCCAAGCTGATCCACGGCGGGCTGCGCTACCTCGAGCAGCGCGACTTCGAGCTGGTCCGTGAGGCGCTCACCGAGCGCGGGCTGCTGCTCGGCCGGATCGCGCCGCACCTCGTACGCCCGGTGCCGTTCCTGTTCCCGATGACCCACCGGGTCTGGGAGCGCGCCTACATCGGGGCGGGCGTGGCGCTGTACGACGCGCTGTCCCTCTCGATGGGGCAGGACCGCGGCGTGCCCCATCACCGGCACTTGACGCGCACGCAGGCGCTGCGCATCGCCCCGTCGCTGCGCCGTGACGCGTTCGTCGGCGCGATCCAGTACTGGGACGCCCAGGTCGACGACGCGCGGTACGTCATGACGGTGCTGCGCACGGCGGCGGCGTACGGCGCGCAGATCGCCTCGCGTACGCAGGCCGTCGGCTTCCTGCGCGAGGGCGAGCGGGTCACCGGCGTACGCGTGCGGGACCTGGAGTCGGACCGGCAGCTGGCGGTGCGCGCCAAGCAGGTCGTCAACGCGACCGGGGTGTGGACCGATGACATCCAGGAGCTCGTCGGCGGGCGCGGCCAGATCCACGTCCGGGCGTCGAAGGGCGTGCACCTGGTGGTGCCACGGGACCGCATCCACTCTTCCAGCGGGGTGATCCTGCGCACCGAGAAGTCGGTGCTGTTCGTCATCCCGTGGGGCCGGCACTGGATCATTGGGACCACCGACACGGCCTGGGACCTGAACAAGGACCACCCGGCCGCGTCGAAGGCCGACATCGACTACGTCCTCGAGCACGTCAACGCCGTGCTGAACACGCCGCTCACCCACGACGACGTCGAGGGGGTGTACGCCGGGCTGCGCCCACTGCTGTCCGGTGAGTCGGAGGAGACCTCGAAGCTGTCCCGCGAGCACGTGGTCGCGCATCCGGTGCCGGGCCTGGTCGTGGTCGCGGGCGGCAAGTACACCACGTACCGCGTGATGGCGAAGGACGCGGTGGACGCGGTCGCGCACGGGTTGGACGGCAAGGTCCCGGAGTCGTGCACGGACCAGGTCGCGCTGGTCGGCGGCAACGGGTTCCCGGCGGTGTGGAACTCCCGTCACCGCCTGGCCGACTCTTCGGGGCTGCACGTCGCGCGGGTGGAGCACCTGCTGCGGCGCTACGGCACGCTGACCGCGGACCTGCTCGCCCTGATCGAGGATCGGCCGGACCTCGGCAAGCCGCTCGAGGGCGCCGACGACTACCTGCGCGCCGAGGTGGTGTACGCCGCGACCCATGAGGGCGCCCGGCACCTCAACGACGTGCTGACCCGGCGGACGCGGATCGCGATCGAGACGTGGGATCGCGGGCTCGGTGCGGCTCGGGAGGCCGCCGAGCTGCTCGCGCCCGAGCTCGGCTGGTCGGCGGAGCAGACCGAGCGGGAGATCGAGTACTACCACAAGCGCGTCGAGGCGGAGCGGGACTCCCAGGCGCAGGTCGACGACCAGGACGCCGACGCGACCCGTCGCGGGGCGCCCGACATCGTCCCGATCGCCACTCCCTGAGGTTCACCGCGAGCCGATGTTCCGGCGGCCGGTTCCGGCCGTTCGACCTCTCTCGAATACCGGCATTTGTCGGCTTTTGTCACCCCTAACTCCTGTAGGGTTCTCGGGCTAATGGTGCTAATGCCCGAAAAATCCGGCTTAAACGGGGGTTCGTGTGGCGAGGTCGCTGACGCGCGCGGTCGCAGTGGTGGGGACCGGCCTACTGGTCGCCGGAATCGCGGCCCCGGGTGACGCCGCGCCCCCCGTGCGGGGCGGCGCCGCCACCGCCGTACGGGCCGCCGGATCCGGCATCGACGCGCGGGCGCTCGGCGAGGTCGACACACAGGCGCTCGGCGGGACCCGACTGCTCGGCGTTCACACCGCCCGCAAGAAGAAGAAAAAGAAGAAAAAGAAGAAGCAGCCGACCGTGCGGACCGGCCCCATCTTCAACTCCCCGACGGGCGCCAAGACCAGGCAGCGCGCGATCGTGACGCAGATCGACCGGCTTATCGCGGGCGCGCCCAAGGGCGCGGTCATCTACATCGCGATGTACCACTTCTCCACCCAGGACCTGGCCACAAGGCTCGTCAAGGCCAAAAAGCGCAAGGTGAACGTGCGCGTGGTCCTGGACCACGAGTCCGGGGGCTACAAGGCGTACAAGACGCTGAAGAAGTCGCTGGGCACCAACCGGAAGAAGTCCTCCTGGGTGACCCTGTGCGCGAAAGGCCGGGGCTGCATCGGGCCGCAGTTCAACCACAACAAGTTCTTCCTCTTCTCGAGCACGCTTCACTCGAAGAAGGTCGTGCTGCAGACCTCGGCCAACGCCACGTACAACGCCCGGGATCTGCAGTACAACGACGCGCTGACGCTGAAGAGCGCGAGCGTCTACGCGGCGTACCGGCGCTACTTCTACGACCTCGCGAAGCAGCACCACACCGGCGATTACCACCGGATCGTCCGCGCCGGGAAGTACCGGATGGACTTCTTCCCCTGGTCGGCGGGCGACCCGGTCAGCCAGGCGCTGGACAAGGTGTCGTGCACGGGCGGCACCCACCTGCGGATCGTCATGGGCCACTTCACCTGGCGGCCCATCGCGCAACGGCTCTGGAGACTCGACGACGCGGGGTGCCGGGTCCAGGTGGTGTTCGGGCACGTGGGCCAGTCGGCCCTGCGCGACCTGACCAGGTCCGGTGGCCGGCACGGCGGCCCCGAGGTGAGGTACCTGCCGGACAACGGCCACGCGTACGAGCACTCGAAGTACCTGCTGATCGACGGCCGCTACCAGGGCAAGAAGCAGAAGGTCGTCTTCACCGGCAGCACCAACTACACCGACCCGGCATTCCACGGCCACGACGAAGCGATGCTCACCATCGCCGACGCGGCCCTGGAGAAGAGCTACGTCACGAACTTCGGCACGGTCTTCGGGCGCGGCAAGGCCGTCAAGTCCGCCGACGCCCGCCTCTCCGCGACCGGCGTCGTGGTGCCCGACTACGCCGACGACACCGCCGAGGCCGACGATTGACCGGCTGACCGGCTGACCGGCTGACGAAGGTGTGGCCGCCCACGGCGGCCACACCACGTACGGGTGGGCCCCGGTCAGTCCGGTGACGAGTCCAGCAGGAGGCCGACGCCGGAGCCGTACAGCTCGGCCGGAACCCGCTCGGGGTCGAGCAGGTGCTGCAGCGCCAGCCCGAACTCGATCGCCATGGCGAGCGAGGCCCGGTCCTCCGGCGACATCTCCGAACCGCCGCCGGACCGGCCCTCGGCCGGGCTCCCGGACCGACCCTCGCCCAGGTTCCCGGACCGATCTTCGCTCGGGCTTCCGGACCGCCCTTCGGCCGGGCTTCCGGACAGGCCGGCGGCGAGTTCCTCGCGGCGGGCGTGGTACCAGTCGGCGATTCGCCAGCCCGCCGAGAAGTCGCGCATCCCGAACAGCCACAGCTCGACCAGCAGGAGCGCCCGCATGCGGGTGTCCTCGTCCGACAGCCGCTCGGCGTAGTGTCGCCCGACATCGGCGCACCGCTCCTGCGGCGGGCGCGCGGAGTCCCGCAGGGCGTGACAGGCGGCGAGGCCCGGCTCCGCCTGGGTGTAGCGCTCCAGCAGCGCGAGGACCAGGTCCGACTTACTGGCGAAGTTGGAGTAGACCGCGCCCTTCGTGAGCCCCGCCAGGGCGGCGATCTCGTCGAGTGAGGCGCCGCGGATCCCGCGCTCCGCCCAAAGCCTCTCGGCCGCGTCGAGGAGCGCGGCCCGCGTCTGGGCCCGCCGCTCCTGCCGGGGTGTGCGGCCTTCCTCGTTGCCGGCGGACCGGCCCGGGCCGGAGATCATTGCGCCCCCTCGTCTCGACGGTTCCTCGCCTCCCCCTCCGGAATACACCGTGGAGTGCAATCCGAGCCAGCAAATGCAGAACAAGGTGACTCTCGGAACGCGCCGAAATGGCATTGAGGACAGGGAATGTGGCGCTGACCACGCAAGCGGATGATTACTCGGTAGTAGCCATGAGGAGGACTCGCGTCTTAGAGTGCCCTGCATGAAGGCACCCGTAGCGGCGCACGCCGGCGCGCGCGTCACCGCTCCCGACCTCCCCGCGGAGGTCGTCGAGCGGCTCACCTCACGCGTCGCCTCCAGCGGCCGAACGGTCCGCGTCACCGCGCCGTTCACCGGCGAGCCGGTCGCCACGCTGCCCGTCTCGACCGGGACGGACGTCACCGCGGCGTACGAACGGGCCCGCGCCGCGCAGGAGTCCTGGGCGCGGCTGTCCCCGGCCCGGCGGGCCGAGCCGTTCCTGCGCTTCCACGACGCGATCCTCGACCGCCGCGCGGAGGTCCTCGACCTCGTCCAGCTGGAGACCGGCAAGGCCCGCCGGCACGCTTTCGAGGAGGTCCTCGACGCCGCAGGCTGCACGCTGTACCACGCGCGCCGGGCGCCGGGCCTGCTGCGGCCGCGTCGCCGGCAGGGCATCATGCCCGCCGCGACCCGCGTCATCGAGCTCCGGCACCCCAAGGGCGTCGTCGGTGTCATCTCGCCGTGGAACTACCCCCTCGCGCTCGGCGTCACCGACGCCGTGCCCGCCCTGCTCGCCGGCAACGCGGTGGTGCACAAGCCGGACACCCAGACCGCGCTGTCCACCCTGTGGGCGCTCGACCTGCTCGTCGAGTGCGGGCTGCCCGAAGACCTGTGGCAGGTCGTGATCGGCGAGCCCGCGCGCATCGGGGACCCGCTGATCGAGGGCGCCGACTACGTCGCCTTCACCGGCTCCACCCGCGGCGGCCGGGTCATCGCCGACAAGGCCGCGGACCGGCTGATCGGCTACTCGCTCGAACTCGGCGGCAAGAACCCCATGATCGTGCTGGACGACGCCGACGTCGAGCGGGCCGCGCACGGAGCCCTCCGCGCCTGCTTCACCAACGCCGGCCAGCTCTGCATCTCGATCGAACGCCTCTACGTCGACGAGAAGATCTACGACCGGTTCGCCGAGCGCTTCGTGCACCGGGTCAAGAACATGCGGCTGGGCGCCGGGTTCGACGCCGACATGGGCTCGCTCACCTCCCATCGTCAGCTCGACACCGTCACCCGCCACGTGGAGGACGCCGTGGCGAAGGGCGCGCGGATCCTCGCCGGTGGACGGCCGCGCCCCGGCGTCGGCCCGTACTTCTTCGAACCGACCGTCCTGGAGAACGTCACGCCGGAGATGGAGCTGTGCGCGGGTGAGACGTTCGGCCCGGTCGTCGCGCTCTATCCCTTCTCCTCCGACGACGAGGCCGTACGCCTCGCCAACGGCACGCCGTACGGGCTCAACGCCAGCGTGTGGACCCGCGACGTCGCGCGGGGCCGCCGGCTCGCCGCCCGGATCAAGGCCGGCACCGTGAACATCAACGAGGGGTACGCCGCCGCGTACGGCTCCTACGACGCGCCCATGGGCGGGATGAAGCAGTCCGGGGTGGGCCGCCGGCACGGCGCCGAGGGGCTCCTCCGCTACACCGAGGCCCAGACCGTCGCAAGCCAGCACGGAGTCGGCTTCGAACCGATCCTCGGCATGTCGTACGAAACGTACGCCGCCCTGGTCTCGAACGGTCAGAAGCTGCTGAAACGCCTTCGCCTCAGGTAGGAGCGCACGGATGGACTACGACGTCCTGGTCATCGGATCGGGCTTCGGCGGCAGCGTCACCGCCCTCCGCCTCACCGAGAAGGGATACCGCGTCGGCGTGCTGGAGGCCGGGCGGCGCTTCGACGACCCCGGCGGCGCGCCCGGCCGCCGCCACGAGGACCTGCCGATGACCTCCTGGCGCACCCGCCGGTACCTCTGGGCGCCCGGCCTGGGCATGACCGGCATCCAGCGCATCCACCTGCTGCGCGGCGAGCGGGGCTCCCGCGTCCTCGTGCTCGCCGGGGCGGGCGTCGGCGGCGGCTCGCTCGTCTACGCGAACACCCTGTACGAGCCGCCGCAGCCGTTCTTCGACGACCCGCAGTGGCGGCACATCACCGACTGGAAGGCCGAGCTCCAGCCGTACTACGACCAGGCCAGGCGGATGCTGGGGGTCCGTACCAACCCGACCATGACCCCGGCCGACCGGGCGATCAAACGGGTCGCCGACCGCATGGGCCGCGGCGACACCTTCCACCTCACCCCGGTGGGCGTCCTGTTCGGCGACAAGCCGGGCATGCCGGTCGACGACCCGTACTTCGGCGGCGCCGGGCCGCGCCGCGTGACCTGCACCGAGTGCGGCTCCTGCATGACCGGCTGCCGTGTCGGCGCCAAGAACATGCTCACCGAGAACTACCTCTACCTGGCCGAGCACGCCGGCGCGAAGGTGATCTCGATGGCGACCGTCACCGCCGTGCGGCCGCGCCCGGGCGGCGGCTACGAGGTCGAGATCATCCGGACCGGGCGGCGCGGCGCCCGCTGGCGGCGCACGCTCACCGCCGAGCAGGTCGTGCTCGCCGCCGGCACGTACGGCACCCAGCGCCTGCTGCACCGCATGAAGGTCACCGGCACGCTGCCTCGCCTGTCCGACCGCCTCGGCGTACGGACCCGGACCAACTCCGAGGCGATCCTCGGCGTCGAGCGGTTCCGTCGCAGGGGAGAGGACCACTCGCGCGGCCTGGCCATCACCTCGTCGTTCCACCCGGACGAGCACACCCACATCGAACCCACGCGGTACGGCCCCGGCTCGAACGCCATGGGCGGCCTGCGCTCCCTGCTCATCGACGGCGGCGGCCGCGCGCCCCGGTGGGCGAAGTTCCTCGGGCGTCTGGTCACGCACCCCTGGGACCTGGTGCGCCTGCCGAACCTGCGCAACTGGTCCCGCCGCACGATCATCGCGCTGGTCATGCAGACCAACGACAACTCGATCACCGTCCGGCCGTCGCCGTCCGGCCGTGGCCTGCGCGCCCGCCGCGGCCACGGCGAGCCGAACCCGACCTGGATCCCTCAGGCGCACCGCGCGGTCCGCATGCTGGCCGAGGAGATCGGCGGCTTCCCGGGCGGCACCTGGCTGGACCTGTTCAACATCCCGACGACCGCGCACTTCATCGGCGGCTGCACGATCGGGAACTCACCGGAGGAGGGCGTCATCGACCCGTACCACCGCGTGTACGGCCACCCGGGCCTGCACGTCGTGGACGGTTCGACCGTCTCGGCCAACCTCGGCGTGAACCCCTCCCTCACCATCACCGCCCAGGCCGAACGCGCCATGGCCTTCTGGCCCAACCGCGGCGAACCGGACGCCCGCCCGGACCTCGGCGCGCCGTACGCCCGCCTCACTCCCGTGGCCCCGAAGAATCCCGCCGTCCCCGCCGACGCCCCGGCGGCCCTCCGCCTCCCTCCCACCCCCGCCTGATCCGGCCGGCACGCGGCCGGGGCAGGGGAGACGTCCAAGAATGATCTCCTTAGGGTGGCGTGCCCGAATAACGCCTCTGGGGAATGTTGCGTAGTGCGACGGGATGAGCACGATACGTGACCTTATCTCAGTGGAGGAGCGCAGAAGATGCCGATTTCGGCGGACATGAACAAGGTGCTGGACCGGGACTACGAAGACATGGACATGAAGAGGCTGGTCGACGCCCCGGTGGAGGCCCTGGCCGGTGTCAGCCAGAGCGACGCGGAGATGCTGAAGAAGGCATTCGGCATCAAGACGATCGGCGACATGGGTCGCAACAAGTACATGCAGGCCGCCTATGCGATCGTCCACCTCTCGGAGGCCTGCAAGTAGTCGTTGCCCTCGCCGCTTCGCCGTCGCCGTGGACACCCGATCGCCCTGATACGCACGCTCTGGGACGTCAACGGCGGCGGCGAAGACGTACCGGTTCAGTCACCGATTTGTCACCCTCAGCAGTCGTGCGTTAACTTTCCGTGCATGCCCTCCCGCCTGCACGACACCCTCAACGCCTTGTTCCGCGAACGCCCCGAGTTCGCGGTGGAGGTGCTGCGCGACCTGATGCACCTCGACATTCCCGACACCCTGCCGGTCCAGGTCGAACGCAACGACTTGAACGACCGACCCTCAAAAGACCTGCAGCCGGACACCGTCCTCACGATCGGCCCACGCCACAAACCGGTCCACGCCGTCATCAACGGATCATGGAGGAAGTCGTGTCCGAAACCTGGCCCGTCTACAGCCCCTTCGCCCGCGAACACTTCGGCCGCGGCAAAGCCGAAGGCAAAGCGGAGGGCAAAGCGGAAGGCAAGGCCGAGGGAGAGGCCGACGCACTCCTGACGATCCTGGAGGCCCGGGGCATCGAGGTGCCACAGACCGCCCGCGCCCGCATCACCACCTGCACCGACGTCGAAGAACTCAGAACATGGCTGAAGCGCGCCGCGGTGGCGCGTTCCACCGACGAGGTCTTCGACTGACGGTCAGGACCGGTAGGCGGCCAGGAGGGCCTCGCGGTCCTGTGCCGGGAGGTGGCGGACCGCCTCGCGGAGGGTCACGCCCGAGATTCGGGTGGTGCGGTCGCGGACCCAGGCGGTCACCCAGGCGGGGTCCTTTTTGGACAGCTCGCGCAGGACCCAGCCGAGCGCCTTGCGGATGAAGAACTCCCGCTCCTCGATGAGCAGGTCACCGTACTCCGACAGGCGGGTCAGGTCGCCGTCGCCGATGCGGATGCGCAGGATCAGGGCGAGCAGCGCGGTGCGCCGGATCCAGAGGTTCTCGTCGCCCGGCCACAGATCGAGCGTCGTGGCCAGCCGTGGGTACCGCCAGACGAGGGCGCCGACGACCTTGATGGCGAGGAAGTCGACGTACGCCCAGGTGTGCGACTCACGGATCATCCGCTCGACGATCGGCAGATCCCTGGCCTTGAGCAGCGTCCAGTTGCGGATCAGGACCTCGACGGCCACCATCCGCAACTCGTGGACGGGCTCGCGCCAGAGGCCGAGGGCGAGGTCCAGAGTCTGTTCCCGAGATCTTCCGGCGGCGGCGCGGACGGCGACCTTGCGGATGGCCGGCACCGGGACGCCGAGGTGCCGCAGGTCGCTCTTCAGGTAGCGCTTCTCCCGCTCGGCGCGGGCGGAATCCCCGAGGGCCCGCAGCTCGGCGAGGATCTGATCGAGAGGGTCCACGGGGTCAGTATGGGCGGCCGGTACGACGAGAGCGGGCGCCGGAACGGCCGCCCGCTCGGTCGCGGGCGCCGGTCAGGTGCGGTAGGCGGTCCACGTCTGCTGCATCCGGGTGCCCTGTCCGGCGGTGAACCGGGTCATGCAGCTGTCGTAGGAGTAGTCCATGAAGTTGTGGATCGGGTCCTTGCCCGACGCCTTGCAGCTGTCCTTGCCGGTCGGGCACTTGAAGGCGGGCTCGGACTCGTACGGGGTGTCGTCGACGTAGTCGCCGGGCTTACTGCAGCCGTTCTCGAACGTGTGATAGAGCCCGAGCCAGTGTCCCGTCTCGTGCGTGGCGGACTGGCCGAGGTCGTAGTGCGTGAGCGAGCCGCCGGGCACCGTGGCGTAGTGGATCACGACGCCGTCCATCGACGGCTTGTTCTTGTACTCCCATGGGAAGGTGGCCCAGCCGAGGAGGCCGTCGGACAGCGCGGCGGTGTAGATGTTGAGCGCCCCGGCCCCGCCTTTGCGCAGTTTCTTCTTGAGCGTCTTCTCGTACGTGTCGGGGGCGTTGAACCACTTGGCGTCGGTCGTCCAGTCGCGTCCGGCGAGGACGAAGGAGAAGCCGGTCTTCGCCGTGCCGTACGCCCGATTCATGACGGCGATCTGCTGGTCGACGCGCGCCCGGCTGATGTCGCCTTTCTTGCCCTTACCGGTGCGGATGACGTGGAAGTACACCGGGACCTTGTGCGGGGTGACGGCCTGGATTGAAGGCCGGCGGGCGAGGATCGCCTTGAGCTCACGGTCGACGGCGGCGGCCTGGGCGGCGGAGACGTCGTTGTCGTCGCGCGGGTGGACGTCGGGCGAGGTGGCCCGCGTGCCGGCGGGCGGGGTGGTGCACGAGGACACGGCGGCCGGCCTGGACGCCTCGGTCGTCTTCGCGGTGGCCCCGGTGATCGGCAGCAGGGCGAGGGTGACGGTCGCGAATCCGGTCAGCGCGGCGGCTGAACGCATGTGGGGGGCTCCCGGGAGAGGTACGAAGAAAGCGGAGGAGCCCGAAATAGTGCCAAAAAAGATCTCGGAGGGGTTAAAGGGGGGCGGGACAACCCCGGCAGATCACCGTTCGAGTGGCATTCTCGCGTCGGCTGATCCGGCGGTGGCGGCGTTCGCGCAGGCAGCGGCCCCCTAGACTGGGGACGATCCGAACTTCCGAAAGGCGTTCTCGGTGTCCGTCGAGTCAGTCGAGCAGTCCTTCGACACGGTCCTCGTTGTCGACTTCGGCGCGCAGTACGCGCAGCTCATCGCCCGTCGCGTGCGCGAGTGCCACGTGTTCAGCGAGATCGTCCCCTCGACCATGCCGGTCGAGGAGATGCTGGCCAAACGGCCAAAGGCGATCATCTTGTCCGGTGGCCCCGCGTCGGTGTACGAGCCGGGCGCGCCCGCCGTGCCCACCGGCCTGTTCGAGGCCGGCGTCCCCACCCTGGGCATCTGCTACGGGTTCCAGGCGATGGCCAAGGAGCTCGGCGGCACGGTCGCCAACTCCGACATCGCCGAGTACGGCGCGACGCCGCTCACCGTGCTCGACCAGGGCAGGCTCCTGGCGGGGCTGCCCACGGAGCAGTCGGTGTGGATGTCGCACCGCGTCACGTGCAGCGCCGCCCCGACCGGCTTCATCGTGACCGCCAGCACCGCGAGCGCGCCGGTCGCCGCCATGGAGGACGCCGCCCGCGGGCTCTACGGCGTGCAGTTCCACCCCGAGGTGATGCACACCGAGCACGGCCTGCAGGTTCTGCGGCACTTCCTGGAGGCGGCGGGCTGCCGGCCGTCCTGGACGATGGTCAACATCGTCGAGGAGTCGATCGAGGCCGTACGCGCCCAGGTCGGCGACAAGCGGGCGATCTGCGGGCTGTCCGGCGGCGTCGACTCGGCCGTGGCCGCGGCGCTCGTGCAGCGGGCCATCGGCTCCCGCCTGACCTGCGTGTTCGTCGACCACGGGCTGCTGCGCAAGGGCGAGGCCGAGCAGGTCGAGAAGGACTTCGTGGCCGCCACCGGCGTCGATCTGAAGGTCGTCGACGCGGCCGACCGGTTCCTCGGGGCGCTCGAGGGCGTCACCGACCCGGAGACCAAGCGCAAGATCATCGGCCGGGAGTTCATCCGGGTCTTCGAGGCCGCGGCCCGCGAGATCGTCGAGGAGCACGGCGAGGCCGTCGAGTTCCTCGTTCAGGGCACGCTCTACCCGGACGTCGTCGAGTCCGGCGGCGGCACCGGCGCGGCCAACATCAAGTCCCACCACAATGTCGGCGGGCTGCCGGAGGACCTGCGGTTCTCGCTGGTCGAACCGCTGCGCACGCTGTTCAAGGACGAGGTGCGCCGGCTCGGTGAGGAGCTCGGCCTGCCGTCCGAGATCGTGTGGCGGCAGCCGTTCCCCGGCCCCGGCCTCGGCATCCGGATCATCGGCGCCGTGACGCGGGACCGCCTCGAGCTCCTCCGCGAGGCCGACGCGATCGCCCGTGAGGAGCTCACGCGCGCCGGTCTCGACCGCGACATCTGGCAGTTCCCGGTCGTGCTGCTCGCCGACGTCCGCTCGGTGGGGGTGCAGGGCGACGGCCGTACGTACGGCCACCCCATCGTGCTGCGCCCGGTGACCAGCGAGGACGCCATGACCGCCGACTGGGCGCGGCTGCCGTACGACCTGCTGCAGCGGATCTCCACGCGGATCACGAACGAGGTCGCGGAGGTCAACCGCGTGGTCGTCGACATCACCAGCAAGCCGCCGGGCACCATCGAGTGGGAGTGACGCCCGCCGATCGCCGGCCGCCTCCCGGCGGCCGGCGGCCGGTCACGCCGGGGTGAGCACGCCCTCGGCGTCGAGCGTGGCGGCGACCGCGTTCACGACGGCGGCGACGCGCAGGCCCTCCTGCACCAGCTCCCGCGAGAAGCCCTGCTCGCGCAGCGTCTTCTCGTGAGAGTCCAGGCAGCGGCCGCAGCCGTTGATCGCCGACACCGCGAGGCACCACAGCTCGAAGTCGGCCTTCTCGACGCCGGGGTTCCCGATCACGCTCATCCGCAGCTTCGCCGGCAGCGTCGCGTACGTCTCGTCCTCGATGAGGTGCGTCGAGCGGTAGTAGACGTTGTTCATCGCCATGATGGCCGCGGCGGCCTTGGCCGCCTGGAACGCCTCCGCGGACAGGTGGTCGGCGGCGTCCTCCGACAGCGCCTTGATCACCTGCGCGCTGCGGGTCGCCATCGCGCTCGCCAGCACGGCGCCCCACAGCTGCTGCTCCGACAGCTGCGACGTGGACGTCACCGAGCCGAGGTTCAGCTTGAGGTCCTTGGCGTACGCCGGCAGGGCGTTCTTCAGGGTGTCGACACCACTCATGTCATCCTCCAAAGCTCCGGAAGCGGGTTGACGGGGCTCGCCCCCGCGAGCCCCGTCATGACGACGGCCGGCCGCGGACTTCAGCGGCCGGCCGATCAGCCGGTCGATCAGACGCCCGCCATCAGCTTCTTGGCGTCGAGCGTGGACTCGCCCTTGTTCCAGTTGCAGGGGCAGAGCTCGTCGGACTGCAGGGCGTCGAGGACCCGCAGGACCTCCTTGACGTTGCGGCCGACCGAGCCCGCGGTCACCATTGTGAACTGGATCTCGTTGTTCGGGTCGACGATGAAGGTCGCGCGCTGGGCCACGCCCTCGTCGGTGAGCACGCCGAGCGCCTCGGACAGCTCCCGCTTGACGTCCGACATCATCGGGAACGGCAGCTCACGCAGGTCCGGGTGGTCCTTGCGCCAGGCGTAGTGCACGAACTCCGAGTCGATGGAGACGCCGAGCACCTGTGCGTCCCGGTCCGCGAACTCCTCGTTCAGCCGGCCGAACTCCGCGATCTCCGTCGGGCAGACGAAGGTGAAGTCCTTGGGCCAGAAGAACACGACGCGCCACTTGCCGTCGTAGGACTTGTGGTTGATCCGCTCGAACGCGTTGTCCGGGTCGAGCGAGACGCATGCGGTGAGGTCGTACTCCGGGAACTGGTCACCGACCGTGAGCACTCGTAGGCCTCCTTGCCAGACGGGTGTTGGATACGTTCCAGGGTGCCTTAGGTATCGTTGATCTGCGAAATCGGCCCCCCCGAAGGATTCCGATAGGAGATTACTATCAGCCGCCCGACCGTCGCCCAGCTTCGCGCGTTTCTCGCCCTGGCGGAGCACCTGCACTTCCGTGAGGCCGCGGCGGCGCTCCGGCTGAGCCAGCCCGCGCTGTCCGGCGCCATCGCGGCCCTGGAGGAGACGCTGAACGCCCGCCTGGTCGAGCGTACGACGCGGCGGGTGCTGCTCACCCCCGAGGGCGAGCGTGTCGCCCGCCGCGCCGAGCGGGTCCTGGCCGAGCTCGACGGCCTGATCGAGGAGGTCTCCGCGCCGCGCCGCCCGCTCAGCGGCCCGCTGAACCTCGGGGTGATCCCGACGGTCGCGCCGTACCTCCTGCCGGTCGTGCTGCCGCACCTGGCGCGCGAGTACCCCGACCTGCGGCTCGCCGTACGGGAGCAGCAGACGCGCGCCCTGGTGGAGACGTTGCGGGCCGGCCGGCTCGAGGTCGCGATCCTGGCGCTCCCGGCCGATGAGGGGCTCGCCGAGCTGCCGCTGTACGACGAGGACTTCGTCCTGCTGGCGCCCGAGGCGTACGGGCTCGGTGCCGGGCCGGTGGGCCGGGACGCCGTCCGCGATCTCGACGTGCTGCTGCTGAACGAGGGGCATTGCCTGCGGGACCAGGCGCTGGAGATCTGCCGGGAGGCCGGGGCGAAGCCCGGCGACGCGACGTACGCCACGAGCCTCGCCACGCTCGTGCAACTGGTGTCCGGCGGCCTCGGGGTGACGCTGGTGCCCGAGTCGGCGCTGCCGGTCGAGACCCGGCGCGGAGAGCGCCTGACGGTCACCCGCTTCGAAGATCCCGCTCCGTACCGCCGGATAGGGATCGTCTATCGGCGGACGAGCCCGCGCGCCGACGACTTCGCGTTGCTCGCTGCGGCGATCCAGACGGCCGTCCGCGCGCGCCGCTGGCGGGTCCGGTCGCCCACCGTGACCGTCCCCGGCGACCGTTAGACCACCGTTCCCCGCGGCGGCCATGCCGGCAGGACGAGGGGCGCAGGCCGGTCTCAGCGGCGTCGCCGCCTGAGATGCCGGACCGCCCGGGTCAGCGGCGTCGTCGCTTGAGGCGCCAGACCGCCCAGACCAGTGCCAGACCGGCGGCCACCGGGGCGGCTCGTTTGACGATGGACGGCCCCGCCACCTGGAGCAGGTCGATGGGCTCGGCCTCCCGCCGAGCCGGTGCCGCCTCCCGCCGGACCGGTGGCTCGGACGCGGCAGGGGAGGTGGCCCGGTCGGTGACGGCCTCCTCGGAGGTGGCCGGGCTCGCGGCCTCTTCCTCGATCCTGGCCTCGTCGGCGGGCGCGGTGCTGCCCGCCGCGGGTGTCTCCGCCGATCCGCTTTCGGGAGCGCCCGTCTCCTCGGTCCCCGTCGGCTCGGCGGTCCCCGTCGGCTCGGCGGCCTCCTCCGGCTCGGTGGCCAGTTCGGCGGCGAGGTTGTCGGCGAACCGGCCGATCAGGCGGCCGCCGACCTCGGCCAGGATGCCCCGGCCGAACTGCGCGGGCCGGCCGGTGACGTTCAGCCTGGTGTGCACGGTGACGCGTGTCCGGCCGCCGTCCTCGTGCAGCCGGGCCTGGACGGTGGCGGAGGCGGTGCCCGGTCCCCGCGCCTCCTTGCCGGATGCCTCGATCACCACGGTGCGGGACTCTTCGTCGCGGGAGGCGATGCGGGCGGTGCCCCGGTAGGTCACGGTCATCGCGCCGAGACGCACTTTCAGCCGGCCGGTGAACTCTTCGGCCTCGACCGCGTCCAGCGTCGCCCCGGGCATGCAGGGTGCGATCCGCTCGATGTCGAGCAGCACCTGCCACGCCTGGTCCACCGGCACCGGAACGGTGAACTCGTGATCGAGTTCCATGCGTCGCCTCCTCGTGTTCGGCGGTCTGCGCGTGACATTACGGCCGTGTCCGCCACATACGCCACCTAAAAGGTGCATGAGGTGGCGCCCGTCGCCCGCCCACCCCCGACGCGTCCCGGTGCGTACCCGAGGTGGGCTTGAGCGACACCGAGCGGGTCAGGCGCCCGCCGCCGCGGCGAGGGCGCGGGCCGTCAGCACCTGGGCCAGATGCCGCCGGTACTCCGCCGACCCGTGCAGGTCGCTCGGCGGGCTGGTGCCGTCCGGGGCGTCCTGCGCCGCCGCCTGGAACGCCTGCCGGGACGCCGGCCCGTCGGCGACGGCCGTCTCGACGGCGTACGCCCGGACCGGTGTGGGGCCCATGTTCGTCAGGCCGACGCGCGCCTCGGCGACCTCGCCGTTCGTGCGCCGGACGAGGCACGCGACCCCGACCACGGCCCACGCCTGCGCCGTACGGTGGAACTTCTCGTAGTGAAACCCCCAGCCGGTGTACGCCTTCGGCAGGCGTACGCCCAGGAGGATCTCGTCCGGCTCCAGCGCGGACGTCAGGTAGTCGGTGAAGAAGTCGCGGGCCGGGATCTCCCGCGCCGACGTCACGAACACGCCGTCCATCGCCAGTGCCACGGCCGGCAGGTCACCGGCCGGGTCGGCGTGCGCGAGCGAGCCGCCGATCGTGCCCCGGTGGCGGACGGCCGGGTCGGCGACGGTCGCGGTGGCCGCGGCGAGCAGCGGCGCGTGCGCCTGGATCAGGGGGTCGCGGATGACCTCGTAGTGGGTGGTCATCGCCCCGATGAGCAAGGAGTCCCCGTCGTCGCGCACGCCGCGCAGCTCGGGCAGGCCGGAGACGTCGACGAGGACCTCGGGGTAGGCCAGCCGGAGCCGCAGGAGCGGCAGCAGGCTCTGCCCACCCGCGATGACCTTGCCCTCCTCGTCGGCCTCGCGCAGGGCCGCGACCGCGTCGCTCAGCGAGGACGGCCGCACGTAGTCGAAGATCGCCGGGATCACGCCGCACCTCCCGCCGAGCCGAGGCCACTCCCCGCGCCGGGTCCGGGCGTACCTTCCGTGGAGCCGAGACCGCCGCCCGCGCCGGGTCCGGGCGCGCCGCCGGGCGGCGCCGAGCCGCGGCGGACGGCGGTCAGCGCGCGCCAGACCCGTTCGGGCGTGCACGGCATCGGAACGTCGTCGACCCCGTACGGGCGCAGCGCGTCGACGATCGCGTTCACGACCGCCGGCGTCGAGGCGATCGTGCCCGCCTCGCCGACGCCCTTGACGCCGAGCGGGTTGGTGGTCGCCGGGGTCTCCGTACGGTCGGTGGTGAAGGTGGGCAGGTCCGCCGCCGAGGGCACCAGGTAGTCGGCCATCGTGGTCGTCGTCAGGTTGCCGTCCTCGTCGTACACCGCCTCTTCGTACAGCGCCTGCGCGATGCCCTGCGCGAGGCCGCCGTGCACCTGGCCCTCGACGATCAGCGGGTTGACGACCTTCCCGACGTCGTCGACGGCGACGTACGAGCGGATCCGCACGAAGCCGGTCTCGGTGTCGACCTCGGCGGCGCACAGGTGCGTGCCGTGCGGGAAGGAGAAGTTCTCCGGGTCGTGGGTCGCCTCGGAGTCCAGGGACGGCTCGAACCCCTTGGGCAGGTCGTGCGCGGCGAACGCGGCGAGGGCCACCTCCTGGAGCGTACGGGCCTGGCCCGGCACGCCCTTCACCGCGAACGAGCCGCCGGAGAACTCGATGTCGCCCTCGTCGGCCTCCAGCAGGTGCGCGGCCATCCGGCGGGCCTTGTCGATCACCTTGTCGCAGGCGTTGAACAGCGCGACGCCGCCGACGGCGAGGGAGCGCGAGCCGTACGTGTCCATGCCCTTCGGCGAGATGCCGGTGTCGCCGTGCAGCACCCGGACGTCCTCGAACGGCACGCCCAGCCGGTCCGCGGCGATCTGCGCCCACGCGGTCTCGTGGCCCTGCCCGTGCGCGGACGAACCGGTGACGACCTCGACCTTGCCGGACGGCAGCACCCGTACGGAGGCGTGCTCCCAGCCGCCCGCGCCGTACGACAGGGAGCCCAGGACCCGCGACGGCGCCAGCCCGCACATCTCGGTGAACGTCGAGACGCCGATGCCGAGCTGTACGGGGTCGCCGCGGTCCCGCCGGTCGGCCTGCTCGGCGCGCAGCTTGTCGTACTCGAACAGCCGCAGGGCCTTCTCGGTCGCCGCCTCGTAGTTGCCGGAGTCGTACGTCAGCCCGGCGATCGTGTCGTAGGGGAACTCCTCGTGCCGGATCCAGTTGCGCCGGCGCACGTCGAGGGGGTCCAGGCCCAGCTCGTTCGCGAGTTCGTCCATCAGCCGCTCGATGGCGAAGGTCGCCTCCGGCCGTCCGGCGCCCCGGTACGCGTCGGTCGGTGTCTTGTTCGTGAACACGCCGGTGCAGGTGAAGGAGTAGGCGTCCATCTTGTAGATGCCGTTGAACATGAACGCGCCGAGCAGCGGGATGCCGGGCGTGACGAGCATGAGGTAGGCGCCCATGTCGGCGAGCAGGTCGACCTTCAGCCCGCGGATCCGGCCGTCGCGGTCGGCGGCGAGGGACAGCCGCTGGATCTGGTCGCGGCCGTGGTGCACGGCCATGTTGCCCTCGCTGCGCGACTCGGTCCATTTCACCGGGCGGCCGAGGCGGCGGGCCAGCAGCAGGCAGACGACCTCTTCGCCGTACACCTGCAGCTTCGAGCCGAACCCGCCGCCGACGTCGGGTGCGATCACCCGTAGCCGGTGCTCGGGGATGCCGGTGACCGTGGCGAGCATCAGCCGCAGGATGTGCGGGATCTGCGTGGCCGACCACAGGGTGTACTCGTCGCCGACGGCCGAGCAGACGACCGCGCGGGGCTCCATCGCGGTCGGGATCAGCCGCTGCTGGACGTACCGCCGCTCGATCACGACGGGCGCGTCCCGGAACGCCGCGTCCAGGTCGCCCGCCTCGAACACCCAGGTGTAGCTCTTGTTGGTGCCCTCGCCGGCGTGGACGAGGTCGGCGCCCTCCTCGATCGCGCGTTCCATGTCGACGACGGCGGGCAGCGCCTCGTAGTCGACGTCGACGGCCTCCAGCGCGTCCACCGCGGCGTACCGGTCCCGGGCCACGACGACCGCCACCGGTTCGCCGACGTAGCGCACCTCGTCGACGGCGACCGGCGGGTGGTCGGGCAGCACCATGTCCTCGGTGACCGGCCACGCGCACGGCAGGCTGCCCTGCTCGCCGGCGAGATCGGCGCCGGTGAGGACGGCGATCACCCCGGGCCGGGCGCGGGCGGCGTCCGCGTCGATCCGCGCGATCCGGGCGTGGCTGATCGGGCTGCGCAGGAACGCGACGTGCAGCATGCCGGGTAGCTGGATGTTGTCCGTCCAGTTGGTGCGCCCGGTGATCAGCCGGGCGTCCTCCGTACGCCTGCGGGCCCGGCCGACCTCCGCCGTCGCGTCCGGCGCGCTGGGGGTGACCTGCTCGGCGACGGCCTCGGGGGCGATCTCGCTCATGAGGCCTCCTCCGCCGGAGGAGTGACCGTGCGCGCCGTGTTCCCGGTTCGCTCGCTCCGCTCGCTCACCGGTGTGCCTCCTCGGCCTGGTCGCTCCGGCGCATGTCGTCCGCGGCCCGGCGGACGGCGCGGACGATGTTCTGGTAGCCGGTGCAGCGGCACAGGTTGCCCTCGAGCCCGGCGCGGATCTCCTCGTCGGAGGGGTCGGCGTTCTCCCGGCGCAGGTCGAGCGAAGCCATGATCATCCCTGGGGTGCAGTAGCCGCACTGGAGGGCGTGCTCCTCGTGGAAGGCGCGCTGCATCGGGTGCAGGGTCCGCCCGTCGCCGAGGCCCTCGATGGTGGTGATCTCGTGTCCGTCCGCCTGGACGGCGAGGACGGAGCAGCTCTTGACGCTGAGGCCGTCCATGAGGACGGTGCAGGCGCCGCAGTTCGACGTGTCGCAGCCGATCGGGGTGCCCACCTTGCCCAGCCGGTCGCGAAGATGGTGGGCGAGCAAGAGGCGCGGTTCGACGTCGTCGTCGTATCTCACGCCGTCGACCTCTACCGACACGCGCGGCATACGTTCCTCCCGGATGTGCGTACTCGGATACGGGCAGGCCGTGCCCGGGAGGCCGTACGGGCGTGCCGGAGCGGCGCCTCGCGGGAGCCGCGGCAACGGTCCTGCGGGCGTACCGAGACGGCACCCGGCCGCGTCCGCGAGGCTGCGGACGCCGGCCGCGCGCCGGCTCCCGGTGCACGGTGTGGTGCGCGGGCGTCAGCCCTGGTTGAACTGGTGGTGCGAGTTCACCTTGTGGCTGCGCCGGGCGCCTTCACGGTGCTTGCGCCGCATCTTGGCGGCGGCTCGTCTGGTGCGCTGGTTACGGCTTCGCGACATCGCTTGCTCCAGTGGCAGGAGGCGTTGCGTGTTGTCAACGTAAGCCCGGAATGCCGGGAAGGCCAGAGGTGAGACGAAACCTGGCGGTTGGTTGACCGACCCTCGGCCGTACGGCGGGAACGACGCGGGTGAGCCGGGCTCCCGTGCCGCGCGGGGTGCAAGATTGGCGCTGGCCAGGCTTTCGTCGCAACGTTCCCAGCGGAGTGCCCAAAGTGGTGGCATTGTGGTGGTCCGTCACGTTTGAACGGAGGGGCCGTGACGAGTCTCGAGGAGCGCGTCGCCGATGATCCCGGCCCGGTGGCGGTGGACGGGGAGGCTCCCGGACGCCTGAACCGCGGCCTGGCGTTCGCGGGCCGGCACCGCGTCCTCCTCGCCGTCCTCGCGCCGGCCGTCACGCTCCGCCTGGTCACGACGCTCGGCTACCGGGGCGCGATGTGGTTCCCCGACTCCTACGACTACGTCAGCGGGGCGCTGACCCTTACCCCGAACCTCATCCGGCCCAGCGGATACTCCCTGTTCCTCTGGCTGCTGTCACCGTTCCACAGCCTGACCCTCGTCGTGCTCGTCCAGCACGCCATGGGCGTCACCGTGGGAGTGCTGGTGTACGCGCTGCTGCGGCACCGGTTCGGGCTGCCTGGCTGGGCGGCGTCCGCCGCCGCGGTCCCCGCGCTGTTCGACGCCTTCGGGATTCAGCTCGAACACCTGATCATGTCCGACACGCCGTTCACCTTCCTGCTGACGCTCGCGGTGACCCTCGCGCTATGGGACCCGCGGCCGAGCACCCGGCGGATGGCCCTCGTCTGCCTCCTCGTGGGCCTCGCGGCGGTCACCCGCTCGGTGGGCCTCCCGATCCTCGTCCTCACCCTGGCCTGGCTGGCCGTACGCCGGGCCGGGCGCCGCGCCGTCGTCGCCGGGCTCGTCGCCGGGCTGCTGCCCGTCGTGCTGTACGCCGGGTGGTTCTCCTCCCGTACGCACCGGTTCGCGCTGACGTACAGCACGGGGATCTTCCTCTACAGCAGGACGATGCCGTTCGCCGACTGCCACAAGATCAAGCCGCCGGTCGACGAACTGCCGCTGTGCATCAGCACGCCGCCCGCCGAGCGGGGACGCTCCCAGTTCTACATCTGGGGCCGGATCTCGCCGTTCCACCGGCTCGGCGAGCACAAGTTCACCCCCGACGTCGAGGGCCGGGCGGGCGACTTCGCCCAGCGGGCGATCACCGCGCAGCCCGGTGACTACGCCGAGATCGTGACCTCCGACCTGCTGCGGACGTTCCGGTGGCACCACCCGCCGTTCCCGGACTCCGAGACGTACGACCACTACCTCTTCCGGGTTCACCCGCCACAGCCGCCGCCCACGGCGGCGGCGCGGATGCGCGCGTACGACCCGGGCCACCTCACCACCCACGTCGTCCGGCCGTACGCCTCGATCATGCGCACCTACCAGCGGTTCTTCTTCGTCCGTGGCGCGGTGTTCGGCCTGATCCTCCTGGCGGGCCTGGGCGCGCTGCTGCGCCGGCGCTGGGACGCGCTGCTGCCGTGGTCGGTGGCGGCGGTCGCCATCGTCGTGCCGCCGACCACCGCCGAGTTCGACTACCGCTACGTCATCCCCGCGCTCCCCGTCGCCTGCGTCGCCGCCGCCCTCGCCTTCACCCGCCCTGCCCCCCGTCCAGAACCGGCCCACCCGCGGGTCGACTAGGGTCCCGCCGGTCGTAGAGCTCCAGGCTCTTGCGCGCCGCCTCCGGATACCGCCGTACGAGCCGGTCGAGACGGATCAGCTCGGCGGCCTCGGACACCCCCGGCGCCCCGATCGCGTCGAGGGCCGCGTGGAGCGCGTCGATCGAGCGCATGAGCTCGTCCGGCGAGGTCATGGCCGTGGCGGGAGGGGCACGGAGACGACCTTCGTGATGAGCTCGACGAATGCGACTGGTGGAGCTCGCGCGGCACGATCACATCCTCGTCCAGGTGATCCCGTTCAGTGTCGGAGCGCACGCCGGATTCGCCGGTGGCCCGATCGTGCTCGCGACCGTCGACGGCAGGGAGATCGCCTACGTCGACAACGCGCTCCGCGGGGACGTGATAGAGAAAACGGAGGACGTGGCCGCGATCCGGCGGCTCTGGCAGATGCTGAGCGCCAAGGCGCTGCACGAACAGGCATCGATCGAGCTCATCACGAAGGCAGCGGAAGCATGGGAAACCTGAGCTGGCGCAAGTCGACCCGCAGCACGAACAACGGTGGCGACTGCGTCGAGGTCGCCGTCGTCGAAGAGAGCGGTAAGTGACGTGAACGGCGCCGGATAGGCGTCGTGTCCCCCCGGCGTCCCCCGCCCTTGCTCACCGGAGCCGAGGGCGGGGGATCTCTCATTTCCAGGGAGGTCAGCGCCGGCGGATCAGAAGGGGCTGACTGACGTCCCCGAGCCGGCCGCCCGGGTCGGAGACGGTGGCGTGGGTGGCGCCGAGGCCGTCGTCGGCCAGGTGCGTCCGGCAGTCCAGGTGCACCCATTCGCCCTCGGGATGGCGCAGCAGCGTGGTGGTCATCGTAGGCGGGATGGACAGCCACTCCTTGATGGGCAGCGTCGCCGAGAGCCCGTTGGCGGCGTCGGCGACGATCAGCGTGCGGTCCAGGCCCGTGATCTTCCGGCCCGCGATCAGCGGGATGCGCACACGGGTCCAGACCTCGGCGAAGCCGAGAGGTTCGCGGCCGCCGCGAATGAACCGCCATTCGATGGCCTGCCCATAACCCCAGTCGGGCATACCGAGCAGCGACTCCCACTCGTCCGGAGCCTGCGGGATCGGAGGCGGCGGGACCCGTTCGGTCTCCACAGGAGGAGTCGGACCCGTCGCGATGTGCCAGGCGCGGGCGGTCACCGCCGCCCGCCCGTCGACGACCAGGTGCGCCTCGGTCAGGCGGACCTGCCGGCCGGGCCGCAGCGGGGTGACCTCGACGCGGGCCGGGCGGCGGGGGATGGGGCCGAGGAAGTCCACCGAGACGCGCGCCAGGCGCATGCCGGGCCCGACGGTGGCGTCGATGACGTGGGCCAGCAGCGCGGTCGGGGGCCCGCCGTGCTGCGCGGCACTGTCCCAGGGACTCTCGGTGGCGCGCGTCGGCTCGTACACGTCGTCACCGGCCGGCAGGTAGAAGGCTTCGGGCTGATCACTCATGACCCAATATTCGGACAAGGCGCCCTTCGCGGCCGCACCTGGGCACTGTTCGAGGCCAGGGGCGCGCGGACGGAACGCGCAGCGCTCCCCTTCGCCGCCGTCAGTGACGCACCAGACCCGGCGAATCGGTCACCCTCCGGGCAACGTCGACGGCCACGTGCCCACCTCGACGGCGAAGTCCCCTGGACGCCGAGTCTCGCGGCCACGCCCATGCGGGTCCGGCCAGGCCGCGCGCGCTCCCGCCGATGGGGAGAGGACGCGGTAAGCCCGCTGCGTGTCGGAACCTGATGTCGGATTCCTGCCAGCGCTGACCGCCCGGAAGGGTGCAAGGTCGTCCAGGCGGTGATCGTGATGGCGTTAGGCGGGGAGCATGCACAAGGCGACCGAGGTGAAGGTGCTGTACTTCGGGACCCCGGTGGTCCTGATCGGCTCACGGAACGAGGACGGCTCGCCGAACCTCGCGCCGATGTCGTCCGCCTGGTGGCTCGGTGACTGCGCCATGCTGGGCCTCGGCAACAGCGGCCAGACCACGGCGAATCTCCGGCGTGAGCGCGAGTGCGTGCTGAACCTCGCCTCCTCGGCGATGGTCGACGCGGTCGACCGGCTGGCGATGCTCACCGGGAGGCCTGAGGTGCCGCCGCGCAAACGGGAGCAGGGATACCGCCATGAGCGGGACAAGTTCGGAACGGCCGGGCTCACCGAGCAGCCCGCCGACCTGGTGCGGGCGCCGCGCGTCGCGGAGTGCCCGATCCAGCTCGAGTGCGTGGTCGAGGCGATCCACCCGTTCGAAGGCCCGGAGGTGGCGGCGACGGCCTTCCAGGTGAGGGTCGTCCGCACCCACATCGAGGAAGAGCTGATCATTCCGGGAACGCACTACGTCGACCCGCTCCGCTGGGATCCGCTGATCATGAAGTTCTGCGAGTTCTTCGGCGGCGGCGAGAACATCCACCCCTCACGGCTCGCCGAGGGCTGGAAGATGCCCCACCGCCTCGAACACACGCCCGCCTGACGAATCTCCACCGGATCGCCAGCCACTTCCACGTCACCGGTGACGCGCCAGACCCGGCGAATCGGGCACCGACCGGGCAATATCGACGGCAACGTGACCACGATGGCGACGGAGTCGCACGGCTGCGGAGCACAATTTCGGTAATTCCCGGTGAGCATCGCCGAAAGGGCGTCGTGCCCGGCAGGAATCACTTGCCGCCGGCGATCACACGGGGGTCGGTTTCGTCGCCGCGGTGATCCGATGTCACTGCGACATCGTCCCCGGATCTTGGACGACGATCCCTTCCTGGTGGAACCCTACGGAACCCCGTAGGCCCCGCCCAGAGCGGTGGATGACCCGTCAGGGCGCGTTGGCCCTTGACCGAACTCTTGCCGGGCATGCGGCTCTGGTCGTCGACGCAAGTGTGCTGGTGAACGCGCACAGCGAGCGCGCACTGTACGGTGCGCGCTCGCTGTGCGCGCGTACCGTACGCGCGGCCGCGCCGGTCGATGACGTCGCCGGCGCACGTCCGCGAGGGCGAGGGCGTGCGCGCCGGGCGGGCACGCTGGCCATGGCCGGCCTTTCCCACCCGTACCTTTCATGTTCATCCGGCCCGCTGGAGCCCGCTGGTGTGCGACTTCCGGCACTACTTCGGCCTGGAGCGGCGGCTCGGCCGTACGTTCCGCGCGGAGTACTGACATCCGCCGGTGACGGGGGCCGGAACGCCCATCTCATCCCGGGCGCGACGGTCGGGGCGGTGCGGCGTTTGACGTGGCGTGCCGGTGACCTGCACACTTGGTGTCATGCCAGCGTGCCGGATCCCGACCGCCCCCGTGGCCTCTCGCCACGCGGTCGCCGCGCTGTGTCCTTCGTGTTGTTGTCGCTGACCCCGTTCCAGCCGACCGTCAGCCCGCGGCACGCCGCCGCGCCACCGAAGGACTTCCCGGTGAACCTTTCCGTCATCCCGGATCTGACCATGCAGGGCTCCGACAGCCCGTACGCCACCCGCCCGACCGTCACGGTCGGCCGCCTGGCCGGGCTCGTCCGTGAGCTCGCCGCCCGCCCCGGCGACTGGTGGCACCTCGCCCGCTTCGACGGCGTGCCCGTGCGGCTGCCCGGCGAGTCGGAGATCTTGCTGTACGGGTGGCCGCCCGGGCGCCGCGCCGCTCCCGCCGCCGACGTGCTCGCCGTGCTCGCCGGGGAGCTGTCCGAACGGACGATCACCGATCACGGGGTCGCGGAGCGCGCCGTACGGGCGAACCGGATCCGCGTGTACGGCGCCGGGCATCCGCGTGAACTGGTCAACCCCGGCCCCGCGTACGCGGTCAGCCTGCACGCGACCGTCTGATCCGGCGCGCGCGGTCGGGCCCCCGCGTGCCGTCCGTCCCGTACCGCCCGGTCGGCCCCAATGTGGCGTCCGGCTCCGTACGCCCGGTCGGCCCCGGTGTGCCGTCCGGCTCCGTACGCCCGGTCGGCCCCGGTGTGCCGTCCGCTCCGTACCGCGTGGCCGGCGCGCACGCGACCGGTAGGTGAGCGTTCGATGAACACCGCGTCTCACCTGCTGCAATCCCTATATTCCGGGCTTACGGTCATGTCACATGTCCCGCGTCTTTTCTTGGGTGATGCTGGGGGTGAGCATCGTCGCGATGGGCGCGGCGATGGTGCTCGGGACCTCGGCGGCCGTGCCGTACTTCGGACCGACCTGGCCGTTCCTGACCCTCGGTGGATCCCCGTCCTCGGCGACGGTCACGGCCCTGACGTGGACCGCGGCGCTGACCGCGGGCGCCGGGGTCCTGTCCGGGCTGTACGCCCTGCGCGGGGGCGCGTGGGTGAGCCCACGGCGGTTGCTGATCGCCGGTGCGGTCGTCGCCTGTGTCTACGCGCTGCTGCCGCCCGCCGGTTCCGTCGACATGATGAACTACGCGATCTACGGGCGGATCACCGACCTGGGCCGCGACCCGTACGTCACGACGCCGATGCGGCTGGCGCACACCGGTGACCCGGTCGGCCTGCTCATGCCGAGCGGCTGGCAGCGGGTCCCCACCGTGTACGGGCCGATCATGACGTTCATCCAGTGGCTGGCCGCGCACTTCGGCGGGAACTCGATGGCGCGGATCATCTTCCTGCTCAAGTGGGCCAACGCGGCCGCGTTCGTCGGCACCGGGGTGATCCTGCACCGGATGACCGGTCCCGACCCGGTGCGCCGGCTCCGGGCCTGCCTGCTCTGGACGGCGAACCCGCTGATCCTGTTCTGGATGGTCGGCAGCGGGCACGCCGACGTCTTCGCGGTGTTCTTTTTGGTGGCGGCCCTGTACGCGGCGCGGCGCTCGGCCTTCGCGGGCGGGCTGCTGGGCGGCGCGGCGGTCGCCGTCAAGGCGTCGTTCCTGTTCCCCGCGGCGGGCCTGGTGCTCGCCGCGTGGTTGTCGCCGGCGCGGTTCCGGCGCGCGGGGGCCTCCGCCGCGGGCCTGCTGCTGGTCGCCGGGGGCGGCTACCTGCTCGCCGGGCCGGCCGCGCTGCACTCGCTGAACGCCCGGCTCGGCCGGAAGAAGGACCGGTACCTGCCGGTTCCGGAGTACATCCTGACCCACCACGGCCTCTACGTGGTGTGGATGGCCGCGCTCGCGGTAGCGCTGACGGCGTTCCTGTGGTGGCGGGCCGGCCTGCCGTTCGCGCTGTGGCGGCCGGTGCCCGAGGAGAAGTGGCGCCCGCCGCTCGACGTGCTGCCCGTGGCGGTGCTCGCGTTCGGCACCACCCTGGTCTCGCCGCTGCAATACCCCTGGTACGACGCCATGCTGCTGCCGATCCTGGCGCTGCTGCCGTACCGCCTGGACTGGACGCTGATCGCCCGGGGGGTCATGCTCGGGCTGTGCACGCTCCCCGGCGTGCGCGTGAACGGATACCAGCACTTCTACGTGCGCTGGGCCAACCTCGTGTGGCTGGCCGTCTTCATCGTCGTCGTCTGGTGGGGGACCCGCCGCACCGCCGCCGGACCGCCCGCCGAGTCGCCGGGACCGACGTCACCGTCGTCGGTGGCGCCGCCGCCGTCGTCCTCACCGGCTCCGGCCTGACCGCGTCCCGGCGGGCGGTCCGGCGGCTCACTCGTCGCGCGGGCCCTCCGGGTCCACGAGGCGGCGGGCGGTACGGGCGGCTCACTCCGTGCGCAGGCCCTCGGGGCCCATCAGGCGGCGTACGGTCGGGAGGCTGAGCGCCGTGACCAGGAGCACCACGGCGGCCGCGGTGCCGCAGATGCCCGCGATGGCTCCCCACTGGACGGAGACCGCCTTTTCGGACATCTTGAGCAGCAGCGCGCCGAGACCGGCCCCGGCCGGGACGGCCAGCGACAGGCCCAGCAGCATCGGCAGGGCGGTCTGCCACAGCACCGACCGGTTCAGGACGGAACGCCGGGTGCCGAACGCGACCAGCATCGCCAGCAGGCGGCGCCGCTCCCTCATCTGCTCCAGGACGGTCACCAGCAGGACCGCTCCGATCACGAGGAGGGAGGCGATCGCGCCGATGAGCAGACCACGGCGGACCGCGCCGAACCGGTCGTCCTCCCGCGTGGCGGACGTCACCGTGACATCGGCCATCGGTTCGATGGCCGCCACGGTGTTGCGCATCCGCTCCATGGCGTCCCGGTCGGCCTCGTTCACCCGCACGAGCGTGGCGACGTGGGTCATCCGGAGGATCCGGGCGTCGATGGCGGAGGGGGTGGCGAAGACGCCGTCCTCGGTCTCGCCGAGGAGGTCGGTCCGCTGCCCGGCCGGGCGCGCGGACGTGGGGATCCGCCACGCCGGCCCACGGCCTCCCGCGGTGTCCTCGCCGGAGTCGACCCGGCCGGTCTCGCCCGGCCGTGGAGCGGTGGGCTCCTGCGGACCGGCGAGGAAGACGTCACCGTCGGCGCAGTGGTTCATCCGGATGAGTTCCCGGAGGGCGGGGCAGTCGGCGACGGTCAGCGTCGCCGAGCGCTCGTCCTTCCCCTTGCTCGGGAGTTTCAGGCCCGTCATGGCCTTGACGATCGTCCCGCGGACCCCGGGCGTGGAGCCCAGCCGTGCGCCGATGCCGGCGGCGCGCGTACCGTCGACGGTCCCGTGGAAGGTCACCTGAGCCTGCGCGCGCGAGGTGTCCTGGCCGGTCTGCTCGACGTAGTCGCCGCGCACGCCGGTGAACATCGTCTGCAGCGCGATCGCTCCCGCGGTCGCGACGACGATGCCGCTGACGGCCCGCACGGAGGCCCCGCCGTCCAGCTGCAGCCGGCGTACCGCGAGCTGCCAGGACAGCCCACCGCCGCGCCCGAGGCGGGCGACGACCGCCTCGACGATCCACGGCAGCAGGGCCGCGATGCCGATGAGCAGCAGCGTCACGCCCGCCGCGACCTGGTACTCGTTGAAGCCCTCCGCCCGGTTGACCCCGCCGAGCAGCGGATACAGCAGCCCGAGGCCGATGACGGGGACGATCGCGCGCCACCAGAGCCGGCGCCGGGACCGGGCGGCGTTGCGGACGACACCGAGCGGCTCGATCATCACCTTCCGCAGGGAGAAGAGGGCGACGAGTACGGACGAGACGGGAACGGCCGGCACCATCAGGAGCGTGGGCAGGAGCGCGGGCCGGACGTCGGCGGTGAAGAAGCCGACGCCGAGCACCGTGACCCGCTCGACGAACACCCGTACGACCAGGAACATGAGCGCGCCGGCCAGCAGCCCGGTCACCGACGCCAGCAGCGCCTCCGCCGCGGCGAAGCGCCGTGCCATGTGCTGGTCGACGCCCATCAGGCGCAGCGCGGCGAGCCTCCGGTCGCGGGATTCACCGCCGAAGCGCATGGCCGTGCCGATGAACACCGCGACCGGCAGCAGCAGGACCACGAAGGCGATCACGACGAGCAGCAGCAGGATCGGGCCGAGGCCCTCCCCGGGGGAGCGGTCGCCGAACGAGGTGACGCGCGCGACGGCGCCCGACCGCTCGGTGAGCCGGTCGCTGCCGGCGTAGAAGGCGTACTCCCGCGCGCCTCCGAGGCCGGCGTGGCCGATCGTGCCGACGACGCGGTAGCCGAGGCGCGGCCGCAGCAGCGCGCCCTCGCGTGAGGACAGCAGGTCCGCCAGCACCGGCGACACCACCATCTCGCCCGGCTTGGGGAAGGCGGTCAGGCCGGGCGGGAGCGGTGCCCGCGGCCCTTCGGGGCGGAGGACCCGGCCTCTGATCGACCTGCCGTGGAAGTCGGTGTCCTGCACGCCGATGAGGAGTGAGCGGTCCGAAGGCGCCGGCGCCTCGGCGGCCGGTGTGTTGTCGCGCGCCGAGGTCCGCTCGTGACGTTCCTGGAGCATCGTCGGCATCGAGGCGGCGACCAGGAGCATCATCACGCCGAGCCCGACGCCGACCGCGGTCATCGCGATCCTGGTCCACCCGGAGCGCCCGCCCGCCAACGCGAGCCGGAGACCGAGCGCGAGGTCGCCGGACCAGCGCGCGTACCAGGGGCGCGCCGCCGGTCGCGACGTCACGGACGGCGCGCCGGCGCGTGGACGGCTCACGCGGGCTCGCCTCCCCGCGTCCGGCCGTCGCGGACCACGATCTCGCGGTCCGAGTAGGCGGCGACCCGCGCGTCGTGCGTCACCAGCAGGACGGCGGTGCCCGTCCGCCGGGCGGACATGGTGAGCAGGTCCATCACCCTCTCCCCGTTCAGGGAGTCCAGTGCGCCCGTCGGCTCGTCCGCGAAGATGACGCTGGGGCCGGCCGCCAGCGCCCGGGCCACCGCGACCCGCTGGCCCTGGCCGCCGGAGACCTCCCCGGGCCGTTTGGCGGCGACGTCGGCCACCTCCAGCACCTCCAGCCATTCCGCGGCCTTGGCCTCGGCGGCGCGCTGCCGGGCGCCGCCGAGGCGCAGCGACAACGCGACGTTCTCCAGGCAGGACAGCTCCGGTACGAGCTGCCCGAACTGGAAGACGAACCCGAACTCCGTACGGCGGAGCGCGCTGCGCCTCGCGTCGGACATGGTCGTCAGGTCGTCGTTCCGGTAGAGAACGCGCCCCGAGTCCGGTCGTACGATGCCGGCCAGGCAGTGCATCAGCGTGGACTTCCCGGACCCGGACGGGCCCATGAGCGCCACCACCTCACCGGCCCGGATGTGCAGCGAGGCGCCGTCGAGGGCCCTGCTCGGGCCGAACGCCTTGTGCAGGTCGACGCCGTACAGCAGCGGCGGGGCGTCGGCCCGGCCGCCGGTCATCGGCGCCTCCGAGGAGATCGTGTGGCTCACCGGCGCACCTCCCGCGTGAGCTCGTCGAGTCGCGCGGCGGTCAGTTCCAGCCAGCGCAGGTCCGCTTCGAGGTGGAAGAGCGCGTGGTCGCAGATGAGCTTGTCGGCGAGGTCCCCCTGCTGCTTGCGGCGGGTCAGCTCGCGCATGAGGCGCAGGTGCTCCGCCCGCTGGGTGTCGAGGATCTCGGCGGCGGCGCGGCCGGTCAGCAGGGCCAGCACCACCTTCGTGTACAGGGTGCTCTGGAGGTACGGCTCGGGCTTCTCCGGCTGCGTGAGCCAGTGTTCGACGTCGGTGATCCCGGCGTCGGTGATGGTGTAGCACTTACGCTCCGGCCCGCCGCCCGGCTCGACGCTCTCCACCTCCACGAGCCCGTTCTTCAGCAGCCGGGCCAGAGTGGAGTACACCTGCCCGTAGTGCAGGGGGCGGTCCCGTCCGAATCGTTCGTCGTACGCGCGCTTGAGGTCGTAGCCGTACCTCGGGCCCGACTCTAGGAGGCCGAGCAGGGTCTGTGCGACTGACATGCTCGCGACTATACACTCCACATATACACAGTGTGTATAGCTGGAGCGTCGTCACGGCCCTCCTTTTCCGCTCGACGCGGCGGATCGTCAGACGCGGCGGATCGTCAGGGTTCGCGGCGCCGGGCGCGGAACAGCCCCCGGAGCACGAGCACGACCCCCAGCGCGACGGCGACGCCGGGGACCACCCAGGCGGGAGGGCGCCCGCCGAGGTAGCGCACGGCGACGCCGAGGAACACCACCCCCGCGACCAGCGACGACGGGTCGAACCTATGCCGGAACACGGGTGACCTCCATGTCCCCGACCTTGCCGCGCAGCCGCAGCGCGATGACCGGCGCCCCGTCCGCCGGGGGCGCCTCCGGGGCGAGCACGCGGTTCACCTTCGCCCGCGGGCCGCTGATGATCTGCCGGTCCACGGTGATGTCACCGAGGAACGACTGCGCGTCCAGCTCGACCCGCGCCGTGGCGGGCAGCCTGACCGTGAGCACGCCGAGCGTCACGGTCGCGGTGACGTTCAGCCGCTGCCCCGGGGTGAGCGGCACCGAGGTCAGGTCGACCGTGCCCTCACCGATGAGGACCCTGTGGGACTGTTCGGCGTTCGCCACGCCGGCGGGCCGCCAGGCCATGGCGTGCGTCCTTCGCGCGACGGCCGGATCGCCGGCGATCGAGCTCGATGCGAGTGCCAGAGACATGATCGCTCCAACGAAGATCAGCTTGCGGTCCCGGCCGAACCAGGAGCCGATGAGAAGACCGGCCGCGACCACGACGAGTGCGCCGGCGATGATGATCTGGAGGCGGCCGAGGTCCGGTCGCCGATCGCCGACGGCGTACAGCACGCCCGCCACCAGGACCGCGGTCACCAGAGTGCACGCCGTCAGGTAGGACCGACGCCGTCGTGGAACGACGGGTGCGGGTCTCGGCGGCGAGGGGGGAGGCGGATCCGTCTCGGACGGTCGAGTTCCGAGTGGCTCCGCGCGCGCCAGACGAGCAAGATCGATCATACCGTCGGGCGCCTGGTAGGGGAGGGGCGGGTCGGAGGAGGCCGGGGGAGTCCACACCGACAGCGGACGGCCCTTCACGGTCTCCGGCAGGCCACGCGCCGCCCCGACGAGGTCGACTCCGCGCGAGCGCGCGACCACCAGGGTGAGCGCGAAGACGATGAACGCCGCGAGCGCGTCCAGGGAGCCCCAGTCACCGGCGGCCGCGAACACCGCCGAGGCGCCCAGGGCCGCGCCGAGCAGCGTCAGCGCGCCGTCACCGTCGAACAGCCGGCGGCCCCACCGCTCGATCTTCGAAGGACCGCCGTCGGGCGCGCCCATCAGCAGGAACGCCCCGATGTACAGCAGGACGCCGACCCCGGTCGTGAGGACGAGGAGCGCGAAGCCCACGCGGAACACCACCGGGTCGATCCGCGTGTACCGGCCCAGGCCGGCGCACACGCCCGTGATGAGCCGGCCCTCCTGCGCCCGGGTGAGCCGCCGCAGGGGCGCCCCGCTGTCCTCCGTCATGAGGACATCGTCGCGAACGCCGCCCCCGACCACCATCCGGGACACCCCTGACCCGTCCCTGAGCATCTCGGGGTCGGCCCAGGGACAGCCCCGATGCGATCAGTGGCGGAGACGTGTGACGATCGGCATGTGCCCGAGAACCCCGCTGAGGCCGCAGACGTTCCACCGCGCCTCGAACGACGCGCCGACGGCAGGGTCGCCGCCGGCGTGTGCCGCGGCCTGGCCGACCACCTCGGGATCGACCTCGTCATCGTCCGGGTGGCGTTCGCCGTGATCGTCGGCGCCGGCGTGGGCGTCATCGCGTACGTCGCGCTGTGGCTGCTCGTCCCGCAGCGGGCGGACGTCCGGCCGCGGCGCGACTGGACCCAGCTGTTCGCGTACGGAGTGGTCGTGGGCGTGCTGGAGGCGTTCACGCTGGCCTCGGTCACCGAACGCGGGGCGCTGTGGCCCCTGGTGGCGGGCGGTGTCGGCGTCGGCATCATCTGGCAGCAGGCCGACCCCGAGCACCGGCGGCGCTGGGTCCGCAACACCCGTTCCCTGTGGATCCGCAGCGTCGTCGGCGCGGCCCTCGTCATCGCGGGGCTCGCCGCGTTCCTGCTGCAGAACATCCAGCACGTCGGGCAGGTCCTGCTGGGCTCGGCCATCGTCCTCGCCGGGGTCGCCGTCATCGTGGCGCCCTGGCTGCTGCGCATGTGGCACGACCTGGACGACGAGCGCCGGGAACGGATCCGATCACAAGAGAGGGCCGAAGTGGCCGCACACGTACACGACTCGGTGCTGCACACGCTCACGCTGATCCAGCGGAACGCGCACGACCCGAAGGAGGTCCAGCGGCTGGCGCGCGCCCAGGAACGGGACCTGCGCGCCTGGCTGTACCAGCCGAAGGCCGACGCCGAGCAGGCGCTCGCCCCGGCCGTCCGCAAGATCTCCGCGGAGGTGGAGGACCATCACGGTGTCCCCATCGAGGTCGTCTGCGTCGGCGACTGCCCGCTCGACGAGCGGCTCGGCGCGATGCTGCAGGCCGCCCGCGAGGCCATGGTCAACGCCGCGAAGTACGCCGGCGGGGCGAACGGCGAGACGCCCTCCGTCTCGGTCTACGCCGAGGTGGACGGCGACGAGGTCATGATCTTCGTACGGGATCGGGGCCGGGGATTCGACCTCGACGCCGTACCGGCGGACCGCATGGGCGTCCGGGAGTCCATCATCGGACGCATGGAGCGCAACGGCGGCCGGGCGGAGATCCGTACGGCCCCGGGTGAGGGAACCGAAGTGAGACTGGAGTTGAAGCGCTCGTGACGAGAGTGGTGCTGGTCGACGACCATCAGATGTTCCGCAGCGGCGTGAAGGCCGAGTTGGGCGACGCGGTGGAGATCGTCGGGGAGGCGGGCGACGTCGACGAGGCCGTCGAGGTGATCGCGGCGACGCGGCCCGACGTCGTGCTGCTCGACGTCCACCTGCCCGGCGGTGGCGGCGTCGAGGTGCTGCGCCGGGTGCTCGGCGGGGCGCGGACCGGCCCGGCCGAGGCGGCGGCGGCCGAGCGGGCGGCGCCGACGCGCTTCCTGGCCCTGTCGGTGTCCGACGCCGCCGAGGACGTCATCGGCGTGATCCGCGGCGGCGCCCGCGGCTACGTCACCAAGACGATCTCCGGCCCGGAGCTGACGAGCGCGATCGGCCGGGTCGCCGAGGGCGACGCGGTCTTCTCTCCGCGCCTGGCCGGGTTCGTGCTGGACGCGTTCGCCGCGACCGACGCGCCGTCCATCGACCCCGAGCTGGACCAGCTCACCCAGCGCGAGCGCGAGGTGCTGCGGCTGATCGCCCGCGGCTACGCCTACAAGGAGATCGCCAAGGAGCTGTTCATCTCGGTCAAGACCGTCGAGACGCACGTGTCGTCGGTGCTGCGCAAGCTGCAGCTGTCCAACCGGCACGAGCTGTCCCGCTGGGCCGCCGCCCGCCGCCTCGTCTAGAGGGTGACCTCGCGCAGCTCGCCGGACTTCACGTCGAAGACGAAGCCGCGCACGGAGTCCTTGTGCTGGACGAACGGGTTCGCCATGATCCGCGCGATCGACTGGCGCACGTCCTCGTCGACGTCGGTGAACGACTCGACCGCCCAGTCCGGCTTGAGACCGGTGTCGGCGTGCAGTTGCTCGCGGAACCCGTCGTCGGTGATGCCCTGCATGCCGCAGCCGGTGTGGTGGATCAGGACGACCTCGCGCGTGCCGAGCATCCGCTGGCTGATCGACACCGAGCGGATCACGTCCGGGGTGACGACGCCGCCGGCGTTCCGGATGATGTGCGCGTCGCCGATCTCCAGGCCCAGCAGGCCGAACGTGTCGAGGCGGGCGTCCATGCACGCCACGACCGTCAGGTGCCGCGTCGGCGCCGCCGACATGCCTTCGGCGTCGAAGCCCTCGCGGTAGCGCCGGGCGTTCTCCAGCAGTTCATCGGTGACGGACATGCGTGACGGCTCCCCTCTCCAAGTGGATCGCTACATTCCATCACGAAGCCGGTTTCCGGAATCCTCCACCCCTCGATACCGCCGGACGGCTCACGAACCCGATGTTGGGATGTAGGTACAATGAAGTCGATGTAGGTACACGAGGGGGCGGCGTCATGAGCACGGTCTCGGTGAGAGAGTTCTCGTACAACCCCAGTGCGATCTTCGCTCGTGTCGAACAGGGGGAGACGATCGAGGTCACCCGCCATGGGAACGTCATCGCCCTCCTCCTGCCGGGCAGCGGCACGCTGGGAAGATATTCCGCGCTGGTGGCGAGGGGCGTGCTGAGGCTGAAGTCCACGACCACCAACGACCTTGATCGGCTTCCCCACTACAGCGTTCCCGCGGACGTATCGCCGGTGGAACTGCTCCTGGCGGAGCGAGAGGAAGACGATCGTTGATCTACCTGGACGCTTCCGCGTTGATCACGCTGATCACCGGGCGCTCTCACGCTCAGTCCCTGCGGACCTTCCTGGCGGGCAGGCCTGGGATGCCCATGGGCACCAGCACCATCGGATTCGTGGAGACGGTCCGAACCCTCGATCGCGTCGGAGACTTCCCGAACATCATGGAGGAACTGACGCGGGACTTCGTCGAGATCCTGGTGACCGACGAGGTCCGGGACGCCGCAGCGCTGCTGCCCGTCGGGATCAGAACGCTCGATGCGATCCATGTCGCGAGCGCGCAGATCATCGGTGAGGCGCTGGAGACGCTGATCACCTACGACAAACGCATGCTGGACATCGCGTGCTCCGTCGGGTTGCCGACGGCGGCGCCCGGCCTCGAATGACGATCCGCGGTCAGCGGCGGATCATGGGGACGTGGGGGATGCCGTCCTCGACGTACTCCGGGCCGTCGGCGACGAAGCCGTACTTCCCGTAGAAGCCCGCGACCCGCGTCTGCGCGTCGAGCCGGACCGTACGGTCGCCGGCGACCCGCAGGGCGGCCTCCATGAGCCGCCCCGCCAGCCCGGCGCCGCGCGCGTGCGGTGCTGTCACGACCCGCCCGATCCGCGCGCCCTCCGGATCCTCCAGCACCCGCAGGTACGCCTCGGGAGCGCCCGAGTCGCCCGGCAGCCAGACGTGCCGGGTGCCGGGCTCGGTGTCGCGCCCGTCCAGCTCCGGGTACGGGCAGTCCTGCTCGACGACGAAGACGTCCACGCGGAGCCGCAGCAGCGCGTAGAGCGTGCCGGCGTCCAGCTCCGCGAACGACGCGACCCGCGGTTCGCCGGGGATCACGGATGCGTTCACAGCAGGGCCCTGAGCAGGCGTTCCTGGAAGGCGGCCACGTCGCTGCCGACGGCGACCTTCACGACCGGGCGGTCGCCCTCATCGGCGTACGAGCGGCGGTCCCACAGGGTCGTGCCGCGGGTCCGCTCGCCGCGCAGCTCCACGCGTACAGGGCGCTCGGCGTATTCACCGAGGGACGGGTCGACAGCCAGCATCGCGGCCAGCGCGTCGTGGATCACCGCGCCGCGGGTGCCGAGCGAGGCGGTGTAGGCGGTGGTGTAGAACTCCAGGATCCGCGCGGCGAACCGCGCGATCTCCGAGTCCGCCGCCGCAAGCCGGTCCAGCCAGGCCCCGTCCACCGCGGTCGGGTGGGTGGCGTCGAGGGGCACCAGTGTGACCGGCCAGCCCGCGCTGAACACGAGCTCGGCGGCCTCCGGGTCGTGCCAGATGTTGGCCTCGGCGTGGCTGGTGATGTTCCCCTGGTGGTCGAACGCCCCGCCCATGACCACCACCTCGCGGAACATCGTCGGCAGCGACGGCTCCAGTAGCAGCGCGATGGCGAGGTTGGTCAGGGGGCCGACGGCCAGCAGCGTCAGCTCGCCGGGCCGTTCTCGGCCCAGCCGGATGATCTGCTCCGGCGCGGTCGTCTCGATCGGGCGGCCCGCCGGCGCGGGGAGGTCCGTGTCGCCCAGGCCGTCCTTGCCGTGCCAGTCGGACGCGTACTCCACGGCCTGGGCCATGGGGCGGACGGCGCCCACGGCGACGGGCACGCCGGGCAGACCGGCCCGTTCGAGGACCCGGAGGGTGTTGAGCGCGCCGGCCTCGGGGGCGACGTTGCCGTGCACGGTGCCGACGGCGACCAGCTCCACCTCCCCGGCCTTCGCGAGGTGGGCCAGGTACAGGAGGGTGATCGCGTCGTCGATGCCGGTGTCGCAGTCGAGCAGGATCTTCGGTGCCACGTCGTCCGTTTCTCTTCGTCGATCGGGGGTGCGGGGGCTATTCGGCCGGGACGACCTGGAACACCTCGGCGAGGCGGCCCTCGGGCAGGCCGCCGCGGCGGGCGTTCGCGCCCATCCAGGTGCGCAGCATCTGCTCCAGGTCGTCCCGGTGTGAGACCTGGCTGACGTGCGCGCGCAGGGCCGCGAGCTTGCGGTCGAAGACGTCGGTGACGTCGACGTACTGGTTGAGGGAGGGCCCGCCGGTGATCCAGATCTCCCGGGCGGTCCAGGCCTCCAGGCCCTCGGCACGCAGCTCCGGGAAGGCGTACGGGTTGCGGGCGTCGGGGTAGACGGCGTCGAACGCCGCCGAGCCGACCGCCCGGTGGTCCGGGTGCCCGGCGTAGATGCGCTCGTAGTTGCGCTCGGGGCTGGGGATGACGACCCGGTCGGGGCGGACCTGCCGGATCACGCGGGCGATGTCGCGGCGCAGGTCGAGGGTCGGCTCGACGCGTCCGTCCGCGTAGCCGAGGAAGCGCAGGTCGGTGACGCCGACGCACTTGGCGGCCGCGGTCTGCTCGGCCCGGCGCAGCGGGCCCATCTCCTCGCGGGGGACGTCGTCGTCGAAGCCGCCGGCGTCGCCGTCGGTGACGAGGAGGTAGGAGACCTCGATGCCGGCGTCGACCCAGGCGGCGACCGTGCCGGCGCAGGAGAAGTCGATGTCGTCGGGGTGGGCCATCACTACGAGTGCGCGCTGAACGTCGTCGATCACGGTCGTCATCATAGGAAATGTGCTCCTTTAACCCTGCAATCAGCCATAACTCTGGCGCCAGAGGGGTCGGCAGGGGTATCCCGGACCCATGAAGAAACTGATCGGTGACGTCGACGACGTCGTCCTCGACACCCTGCGCGGCATGGCGGCCGCCCATCCGTCGCTGCGGGTGGATCTGGATCAGCGCATCATCGTCCGGGCCGACGCCCCCCGCACCGGCAAGGTCGGGCTGGTCTCCGGCGGCGGCTCCGGGCACGAGCCGCTGCACGGGGGCTTCGTCGGGTACGGCATGCTCGACGCCGCCTGTCCCGGCGAGGTGTTCACCTCGCCGGTGCCCGACCAGATCCTCGCCGCGACCACCGCGGCGTCCGGCGGGGCCGGGGTCGTCCACATCGTGAAGAACTACACCGGCGATGTCCTGAACTTCCAGATGGCCGCCGAACTGGCCGAGGACGAGGACATCGAGGTCGTGCCGGTCGTGATCGACGACGACGTGGCCGTTCAGGACAGCACGTACACCGCCGGGCGGCGGGGCACCGGCGCGACGCTCTTCGCCGAGAAGGCCGCCGGCGCGCTCGCCGAGGCCGGCGGATCGCTGCAGGACGTCGCCGCCGTCGCCCGCGAGGTCAACGAGCGGACCCGCTCCTTCGGGGTCGCGCTCACCGCCTGCACCGTCCCGGCCGCCGGACGGCCGACGTTCGAGCTGGGCGACGACGAGATCGAGCTCGGCATCGGCATCCACGGCGAGCCCGGCCGCGAGCGTACGAGGCTGCGCCCCGCCCCGGAGATCGTCGACGTGGCGCTGTCGGCGATCCACGAGGACATGTCCCTGTCCGGGTCCGAGGTCCTCGTCCTGGTGAACGGCATGGGCGGCACCCCGCTGATGGAGCTGTACGTCGCGTACGCCGCCGTCGCCGAGTGGCTCGGCGGGCACGGCGTCACGGTGGCGCGCTCGCTCGTCGGCAACTACGTCACGAGCCTGGAGATGGCGGGCGTGATGATCTCGGTCCTGCGCCTCACGCCGCGGCTCACCGAACTATGGGACGCCCCGGTGGAGACGCCCGGCCTGCGCTGGGGGCGCTGATGGACACCCGCCGCTGGATCGAGCGCTTCGCCGAACTGGTCGCGGCCGACGCCGACCGCCTGACCCGGCTCGACGCCGCGATCGGGGACGGCGACCACGGCGCCAACCTGAACCGCGGCCTGAAGGCGGCCGTCGAGGCCCTCGGACCGGACCTGCCGCCCGGGAAGGTGCTGATGACCGCCGGCCGGGCCCTCGTGTCCAAGACGGGCGGCGCGTCCGGCCCGCTGTACGGTGGCGCGCTGCGCCGGGCGGGCAAGGCCCTCGGCGACGCCGCCGACGTGGACGCCGCCGCGCTGGCCGCCGCCCTGCGCGCCGCGCTCGACGCCGTCCAGGAGCTGGGCAAGGCCGTCGAAGGGGACAAGACGATGGTCGACGCCCTCCTGCCGGCGGTCGCGGCCTACGAGACCGCGGCCGGTGACGGACCGGCCACCGCCGCGCGAGCCGCCCTGAACGCGGCGGAGACGGGCGCGGAGGCGACCGTGCCGCTGCAGGCGCGCAAGGGCCGCGCCAGCTACCTCGGGCCGCGCAGCGTCGGCCACCTGGACCCCGGGGCCGCCTCGACCGTCCTGCTGTTCCGCGCCCTCGCCGACGCCGCGGCCGAGGAATGACCGGAGCTTGCGCCTGACGTGACGTCAGGACCTACCGTCCCGGACATGACGCCAGACGCGGACACCGGCCGGACGCTGTCGGTGGGGGAGCTCGCCCGGATCACCGGGCTGACCGTACGGACCCTCCACCACTACGACCGGCTCGGCCTGCTGTCGCCCGCCCGGGACCGGGCCGGACGACGGTGGTACGGCCCGGCCGAGGTCCGCCGCCTGCACCGGATCCTCGCCCTGCGCGGGTTCGGGCTGTCCCTCGCCGAGATCGGGGACGTCCTGGACGGCGCGGGGACCGACCTGCGAGAGCTGCTGCACCGGCAGCTCGAGCAGACCGAGGAACGGATCGCGGCGGCCCAGCGGCTCCGCCGCACGCTCCTGGCCGTCATCGACGCGTCGGCCCGGAACGACGAGGGGGCCGGCCCGTCGGCCGATGAACTCGTCGAACTCATCGAGGTGATGATGACCATGGATCGTAAGCTCACGCGCGAGGAATTCGAGCAGATGAACCGGCGGCGGCAGGAGGCGATGGCCCGGCTGAGCCCGGAGGAGGCCGAGGAGCTGCAGCGGAGGCGCGCCGAGATGGCGTCCCGGCTCGGCCCCGAAGAGCTGGAGGAGATGAGCCGCCGCCGACGGCGTCTCCTCCCCGAGGGCCTCGACGCCGCCGATGAGGCGTGAGCGGGGGCTTGCGCCTGACGCGACGTCAGGATCTACCGTCCCGCACATGACGCCAGACGCGGATGCGAGCCGGACGCTGTCGGTGGGGGAGCTGGCCCGGGCGACCGGGCTGACGGTACGGGCCCTGCACCATTACGACCGGCTCGGTCTGCTGTCGCCCGCCCGGGACGGGGCCGGGCGGCGGTGTTACGGGCCGGCCGAGGTCCGCCGCCTGCATCGCATCCTCGCGCTGCGGGGGTTCGGGCTGTCCCTGGCCGAGATCCAGGAGGTCCTGGACGGCGCGGGGACCGACCTGCGGACGTTGCTGCGCCGGCAGCTGGAGCAGACCGAGGAGCGGATCGCGGCGGCGCAGCGGCTGCGCGGTGCGCTGCTGGCGGTCATCGGCGCGTCGGCCGGCGGCGAGGGGACCGGCGCGTCGGCCGGCGGCGAGGGGGCCGGCCCGTCGGTCGACGAACTCGCCGGCCTCGTGCCGGCCCGGCCGGCCCCCGGCTCCGCAGGGCCCCCCGGCTCCGGAGGGCCCGCCGGCTCCGCCGGTCGCGAGCATGACGCGGTCGGATGCATCAGATGCCCCGGAATGCGGCACCATCTGGTGCATGAGCACCGTGGGAATCGTCCTGATCTCGCACAGCCGTTCCCTCGCCGAGGGAGCCGCCGAACTCGCCGCGCAGATGGGTGTCGGGGAGGTCGCCGTACGGCCCGCCGGAGGTGACGGCGAGGGCGGTCTGGGGACGAGCATCGACCTGGTCGAGCAGGCCGTGCGGGAGGCCGACGGCGGGGCCGGAGTCGTACTGATCGCAGATCTCGGTTCCTCGGTCCTGACCGCCCGGACGTACCTGGAGGAGCTCGAGGACGCCCGCGCCGGCCGCCCCGGCGATCCCGAGACGAACGTCGTCCTGGCCGACGCGCCGTTCGTCGAGGGTGCCGTCGCGGCCGCCTCCGCCTCGGCCGGAGGCGCCGACGTGGCCGCCGTCGTACGGGCCGCGAACGAGGCGTACGGCTTCCGGAAGACCTGAGGAACGACCGGCGCGGGCCGCAGGGGGACCCAGGGAACGAGCGGCGAGGGCCTGCGGAAGGCCGGAGGGCGCGAGCGGGCCGGGCCGGGACGAGCGGTACGGGCCGCCGGAAGACCGGAGAGCGGCGCGCGATGTCGTGAACCTCCAATACTCTTCATTGAGTGTCGACGCTCGTAAGCCACCCTCTCCTCGACGGCCTCAATGACGCCCAGCGCGCGGCGGTCGCCCACCAGGGCGCTCCGCTGCTGATCGTCGCGGGTGCGGGCTCGGGCAAGACCCGCGTCCTCACCCACCGGATCGCCTACCTGCTCGCGGAGCGGGGCGCGCAGCCCGGCGAGATCCTCGCGATCACGTTCACGAACAAGGCTGCCGGCGAGATGAAGGAGCGCGTCGACGCGCTCGTGGGGCCGCGCTCGCGGGCGATGTGGGTGATGACGTTCCACTCCGCGTGCGTGCGCATCCTGCGCCGGGAGGCGAAGCGGCTCGGCTTCCCGTCGAGCTTCTCGATCTACGACCAGGCCGACTCGCAGCGGCTGATGGCGCTCGTCTGCCGGGAGCTCGACCTGGACGCCAAGCGTTACCCGCCGCGCAGCTTCTCCGCGCAGGTCTCCAACCTCAAGAACGAGCTGATCGACTACGAGACCTTCCGCGACCAGGCGTCGACGCACATGGAGAAGACCCTCGCGGAGGCCTACACGACCTACCAGGCGCGGCTGCGGCAGGCCGGCGCGATGGACTTCGACGACCTGATCATGACGACGGTCAACCTGCTGCAGGCGTTCCCCGACGTGGCCGAGCACTACCGGCGCCGGTTCCGGCACATCCTCGTCGACGAGTACCAGGACACCAACCACGCGCAGTACGTCCTGATCCGCGAGCTGGTCGGGCAGGCCGGCGACGACGCCGTCCCGCCCGCCGAACTGTGCGTGGTCGGTGACGCCGACCAGTCGATCTACGCCTTCCGCGGCGCGACGATCCGCAACATCCTGGAGTTCGAGCGCGACTACCCCGACGCGGCCGTCATCCTCCTGGAGCAGAACTACCGCTCCACCCAGACGATCCTGTCGGCGGCCAACGCGGTGATCGAGCGCAACGCCGACCGCAAGCCCAAGCGCCTGTGGTCCGACCAGGGCGAGGGGCCGAAGGTCAGCGGGTACGTCGCCGACAACGAGCACGACGAGGCGGCGTTCGTCGCCCAGGAGATCGACCGGCTCAGCGACGAGGAGGACGTCGCGCCCGGTGACGTGGCGGTCTTCTACCGCACCAACGCCCAGTCGCGGGTGTTCGAAGAGGTCTTCATCCGGGTGGGCCTGCCGTACAAGGTCGTCGGCGGCGTCCGGTTCTACGAGCGCAAGGAGATCCGCGACCTGCTGGCCTACCTCCGGGTGCTCGCCAACCCGGAGGACACCGTCAGCCTGCGCCGCATCCTCAACGTGCCCAAGCGGGGGATCGGCGACCGCGCCGAGGCGTGCGTGGAGGCCCTCGCCGGGCGCGAGCGCATCTCGTTCTGGCAGGCGCTGCGCCGCGCCGAGGAGGCGCCGGGCATCGCCACCCGCTCGCTGAAACAGATCAAGGACTTCGTCGCGCTGCTCGACGAGCTGGGGGAGATGGTCGAGACCGCGACGCCGGCCGAGCTGATCGAGGCGATCCTGACCCGGAGCGGTTACCTCGCGGAGCTGGAGGCGTCCCGCGACCCGCAGGACGAGACCCGCATCGAGAACCTCCGCGAGCTGGAGTCCGTGGCGGCCGAGTTCGAGGAGCGCCTCGCCGCCGGTGTGACCCCGCCCGCGGCCGGTGCGGTCGGCACGGTCGGCACGGGCGACGCGACCGGCACGGCCGATGCGGCCGGTACGACCGACGCGACCGGCCCCGACGACGCGGCCGGTGCGGCCGACGCGGAGGAGGCGCCGGCGCCCGCCGGCGCGGAGGGCCGGCTCGTGGAGTTCCTGGAGCAGGTGGCCCTGGTCGCCGACGCCGACCAGATCCCCGGCGGGGAGGCGGGCGTCGTTCCGCCGAGCGACCGGGGCCACGAAGGCGTCGTCACGCTGATGACCCTGCACACGGCGAAGGGCCTGGAGTTCCCGGTCGTGTTCCTCACCGGCATGGAGGACGGGGTCTTCCCGCACCTGCGCTCGCTCGGCGACGTCAAGCAGCTGGAGGAGGAGCGGCGGCTCGCCTATGTCGGCATCACCCGCGCCCGGCAGCGGCTCTACGTCTCCCGCGCGACGATGCGCAGCTCGTGGGGCGCCCCGTCGTACAACCCGCCGTCGCGGTTCCTCGGGGAGATCCCCGGCACGCTCGTCGAGTGGAAGGGCGGCGGCCAGGGCGCGCAGGCCACCCCGGCGATGGCGTCGCTGTCCCAGCGGCCGGGCGTGCGCTCGCCGGGCAACCGCGCGGTCCCCGCGCTGTCCCCCGGGGACCGGGTCGTCCACGACTCGTTCGGTCTCGGCACGGTCGTCTCGGTCGACGGGGCCGGGGAGAAGGCCGCCGCCACCGTCGACTTCGGCGGCGACTACGGCGTCAAGCGCTTCGTCCTCCGCTACGCCCCGATCGAGAAGCTGTAGCCTCCCGCGCGTACGTGGCGGAGCCGAAAATGGTTGCACGGCCGATATGGCCGGATGCGGGCGTCGACACGAGACGCGCGGACCGTCATGATGCACCTGGGAGCACCTGCGGCCCGTTGGGAGGAAAATGGGGCGGTTCGCGCGGCGTCTCCTCGTCGCGGTCGTGTCCGCGCTGAGCACGACCGTAATCACGTCATCGGCCTTCGCGTCGTCCGCCGCGGCCTCCCCGGGCCGTCCGGTGTCGCCGCCGGCCGGCGCCTACCACATCCCCGCCTATCGCCCGGCACCGGCGGCGCAGCGGCTGGTGGTCTGCGAGCGTGGCGGTCACTACACCGGCCTGGCGCAGCAACTCGCGGCCGAGTGCGCCTACCACGACGTCCAGGCGGCCGTCGATGCCGTCCGGCAGCGCGGCACCACCATCTACGTCCTCCCCGGCACCTACCGTGAGCGGCCGAGCCTCGCCGCCCCGTCCGGGCCCTGCCACGCGCTCGCCGGCAAGGCCACCCTGACGTACGAGCAGGAGCGCGCCTGCCCCCACCTGCGCAACCTGATCAGCGTCTCCGGCCTGGGCGACCTGCAGCTCGAGGGCGTCGGCGACGGGGTCGTCATCGAGGGTGACAAGCCGATCGGCGTCCGCGCCGACCGCGCCGACGGCTTCTACCTGCGCAACGTCACGGTCCGGGGTTTCAAGGAGGACGGCGTGGCCGTCGTCGAGACCGACGGGTTCGTCCTCGACCGCGTCACCGCGCGCGACGACGGCCGGGACGGGCTCGCGGCGTACGGCACCGACCACGGCGTGATCGCCGACTGCGAGGCGGCCGGCAACGGTGACGCGGGCATCGCCACGGCCTCCGCCTCCGACCGGCGCGGCGACCGGCTGTCCGTGGAGATCCGCGGCTGCCGCTCCCACGGGAACCTGGTCGGCTACTCCGGGACGGCCGGGGACTCGGTGTACGTCCACGACAACGAGTTCTCCGGGAACGCCACCGGCGCGGTGCTCGACAGCAGTGTGCAGGCGGTCGGCATGCCGCAGAACCACGCGATGTTCGTGGCGAACCGCGTGTTCGGTAACAACGCCGACCCCTACCGCGACTGCGGGACGCACTGCCCGGCGCGCGCCGTCCCCGTCGGCACCGGCATGCTCCTCGCGGGCGGTGACGAGAACACCTACGCGAGTAATTTCGTCTACGACAACTGGCGCTACGGCATCGCCCAGCACTGGATCCCGGCGAGCCGGCGCGGTGAGACCGACCCCGCCAAGCAGCGCGACACCTCACACGGCAACCGCTACGTCGGCAACCTGATGGGCGTCACGCCGTACGGCGCGGCGGCGCCGAACGGCGTCGACTTCTGGTGGGACGAGCAGGGCGACGGCAACTGCTGGCAGAACAACGCCTCCTCGTGGGGCCGGCCGCGCAGCGACCCGGCGGCGCTGCCCGACTGCGACCACCCGTCCTCCGGCGGCCCGTACGCCCGGCAGGGCAACCCCGCCAAGACCGCGGTCGTCACCGCCTGCGCCGCGTACGCCCCGGGCCGCCCGCGGCCCGCCGGCTGCACCTGGCTCACCGCCCCATCGAAGCCCGCGGCCTGACCGGCCTGGTCCGAGACGGCCCGGCCCGGGACGGTCCGGGTGGTCCGGGACGGTCCGGACCGCTCGGCGGCGTCCGCGCGTGCTACGACTAGGGTGCGAAGCAGCCCACGCATTCCCGGTAGGAGGCAGTAATGGCGGGTCCGATCCGCGTCGTCATCGCCAAGCCCGGTCTCGACGGTCATGATCGCGGCGCGAAGGTCGTCGCCCGCGCGCTGCGCGACGCCGGCATGGAGGTCATCTACACGGGGCTGCACCAGACCCCCGAGCAGATCGTCGATGCGGCGCTGCAGGAGGACGCCGCCGGCATCGGGCTGTCCATCCTGTCCGGCGCGCACATGACGCTCTGCGCCAAGGTCGTGGAGCTGCTGAAGGACCGCGACGCCCTCGACATCACGGTCTTCGTCGGCGGCATCATCCCGGACGCCGACATCCCCGAGCTCGAGAAGCTCGGCGTCGCGCGGATCTTCACGCCCGGGGCGACCACCCAGGAGATCGTCGAGTGGGTCCGCGCCAACGTCGGCGGCGAGGACTGAGTCCCGGCTCCGGGGGAGGCGGGGGAGCCGCGCTCAGCCCGGTGGTACGGGCAGCGGCGCGCGTTCGGCGCTGAGGGCCAGCACCACCAGGGCCGACGTCCAGCCGAGCGGGGCGACCCCGGCCTGACGGCCGTGGTCGTCGACCTTCTCCGGGAACGACCCGAGCGTCGAGCGGTGCGCGATGAGCCAGTCCAGCCAGTCGTGCTCCCCGAACCGGTCGCCGATCGCCGCCGCCTCCAGCGCGAACAGGCCCGTCTCCGGCGTCCACGCGGCGCCGGCGCCGTACCTCTCGCCGGGCACCGCGCCGCCGCCCGGCAGCCGCAGCCGGTCCCGGATCCGGGCGACGGCGGACAGCACGCCGGGCGTGGGCTCCGCGAACGGCGGCGCGAGGAAGGTGACCGAGGCGTCCACGGCACCGCCCGGGATCGGGGAGCGCGGATAGCCGTGAGGTCCGAAGCGCCGCTCGATGGCCGCCGCCAGCCGGTCGGCGGCGTGCTTCCAGCGCTGCGCCGCCCCGGTGTCCCCCCGGTCCGCGGCCAGCGCCGCGGCGGACCGCAGGCCGGCCAGCATGGGCGCGCAGACGCCGAGCGTCGGAACGCGCGGTGCCTGCTCCCGCGCCGGGCTGCGCTCCCAGTAGTCCGGTGACGGCGGTGGCAGGCCGTCGCCGCGCAGGGCGTTCGCGGACCGGTCGGCGGCCCTGCGGATCATCGGCCACAGCGTGTCGAGGTCGGCCGCCCGCGGGTCCTTCGCGCGCAGGAACCAGGCCGCCCACAGCACCCAGCCGAGGCTGTCGAGCTGCACCTCGCGGCCGTCGGCGACGGCGGTGCCGTCGGGGCGGTACCGCGCGGCCCACAGCCCCGTCGGCTCCTGGGCGCGGGCGAGGAAGTACAGCACCCGCTGCGCGTCGCCGCCGTGCCCGGTCGCGGCGAACGCCGCCACGGTGAACGCGGCGTCGCGCGGCCACACGTAGTCCCACGCGCCGTACCAGGACGCGGTCGAGGCGCCGTTCGGCAGGGTCAGCATGCGCAGGTCGAGCAGGGCGCGGCCGGCGGCCTCGCGCTGTTCGGCCGTGGCGCCGGGGATCGTGCCCGCGGCCAGCCACGCCTGGTCGGAGCGGATCGCGTCGGTCACCCGCGGGTCGTCGCGGCTCACGGTCACCGGCTCGGTCCCGCCGAACGGGATGAGCTGCGCCCGGCCGTCGGGGAGCAGCAGGACCGCGCTTCCCGGGGCGTACGACGCGCCGGCCGCCTGCTCCGGGGTGACGGGCACCCGCGCGAACGGCCAGCCGCCGTTGCCGAGCAGCCCGGGACTGCGCCACGGGGTGTCGCCGGACCGCGGCAGGGCGGCGGCACAGGTCGCGCTGAGCGACGCCACGAGGAGGAGCAGGGCGACGCGGCGAATGCTTCGTGCCGTCTTCCGTGTCACCGGCGCACCTCCCGTCCCGTTCCGTGCCCGACCTCGGGTCCCGCCGTCGATGACGTTCCAGTACATCAAATCGCGCAGGCCACTTTGACGACATCGGCTGCTTACCCGGCCGCCGTTCCCGCGACGCGCTCCGGTGCGGACCCACCGGCCCGCGCCGTGTGATGGAAGGACTAGGCTGCCTGGTCGGAGCGGACCGCTGGACGCGGTCGTTAGCTGTCGATCCCGTTAAGGACGGACCCCCGTGGACCTGTTCGAACATCAGGCGAAGGAGCTCTTCGCGGAGTACGGCGTCCCGGTCCCCACCGGCAAGATCGCCACCACGCCGGAGGAGGCCCGCGCGATCGCCGAGGAGTTCGCCGCGGCCGGCACCTCGCGCGTCGTCGTCAAGGCGCAGGTGAAGACCGGCGGCCGTGGCAAGGCCGGTGGCGTGAAGGTGGCCGACTCACCCGCGGACGCCGAGGAGAAGGCACGGCAGATCCTCGGCATGGACATCAAGGGCCACACGGTCCACAAGGTCCTCGTCGAAGAGGCCAGCGCCATCGCCCAGGAGTACTACTTCTCGTTCCTGCTCGACCGCGCCAACCGGACGTTCCTGTCCATCTGCTCGGTCGAGGGCGGCATGGAGATCGAGGAGGTCGCCGCGACCAAGCCGGACGCGGTGGCCAAGGTGCCGATCTCGGCCCTGACCGGCGTCGACCGGGCCAAGGCCCGCGAGATCGCGGCCGCCGGCCGGCTGCCGGCCGAGGCCCTGGACGGCGCGGCCGAGCTCATCGAGCGCCTGTGGGCCGTCTTCGTCGACGAGGACGCCCTTCTCGTCGAGGTCAACCCGCTGATCCTCACGGAGGACGGCCGGGTCGTCGCCCTCGACGGCAAGGTCACCCTCGACGACAACGCGACCTTCCGCCAGGCCGAGCACGAGGCCCTGGAGGACAAGGCCGCGGCCGACCCGCTCGAGGCCAAGGCCAAGGAGAAGGACCTCAACTACGTCAAGCTCGACGGCTCCGTCGGCATCATCGGCAACGGCGCGGGCCTGGTCATGTCGACGCTCGACGTCGTCGCGTACGCCGGTGAGGAGTTCGGCGGCCAGAAGCCGGCCAACTTCCTCGACATCGGCGGCGGCGCCTCGGCCGAGGTCATGGCCAACGGCATGGAGATCGTGCTGGGCGACCCCGACGTCAAGAGCGTCTTCATCAACGTGTTCGGCGGCATCACCTCCGGTGACGCCGTCGCCAACGGCATCGTCCAGGCCGTGAAGCTGCTGGGCGACCGCGGCGAGACCGTCGACCGGCCGATCGTGGTCCGGCTCGACGGTAACAACGCGGAGGAGGGCCGGCGCATCCTCAACGAGGCCGCGATCCCGGTCATTCAGCAGGTAGAGACGATGGACGAAGCGGCCCGCCGTGCCGCCGAGCTGGCCGCGCAGGGGGCATGAGATGGCGATCTGGCTGACCGAGAACAGCAAGGTCATCGTCCAGGGGATGACCGGCGGTGAGGGTTCCAAGCACACCGCCCGTATGCTGCGCGCCGGCACGAACGTCGTCGGCGGCGTCAACGCCCGCAAGGCCGGGCAGACCGTCACGCACGAGGGCCGGGACCTCCCGGTGTTCGGCACCGTCGCCGAGGCGATGGAGCAGACCGGCGCCGACGTGTCGGTGGTATTCGTGCCGCCGAAGTTCACCAAGGACGCCGTCGTCGAGGCCATCGACGCGGAGATCCCGCTGTGCGTCGTGATCACCGAGGGCATCCCGGTGCACGACAGCACCTGGTTCTGGAAGCACGCGGTCGAGAAGGGCGGCAAGACCCGCATCATCGGCCCGAACTGCCCCGGCATCGCCTCGCCGGGCAAGTCCAACGCCGGGATCATCCCGGCCGACATCACCAGCCCCGGCCGCATCGGCCTGGTCAGCAAGTCCGGCACGCTGACCTACCAGATGATGTACGAGCTGCGTGACATCGGCTTCTCCACCTGCGTCGGCATCGGCGGCGACCCGGTCATCGGCACCACGCACATCGACGCCCTCGAGGCGTTCCAGGCCGACCCCGAGACCGACGCGATCGTGATGATCGGTGAGATCGGCGGCGACGCCGAGGAGCGCGCCGCCGCGTACATCGAGCAGCACGTCACCAAGCCGGTCGTCGGCTACGTCGCGGGCTTCACCGCCCCCGAGGGCAAGACGATGGGCCACGCCGGCGCGATCGTCTCCGGCTCCTCCGGCACGGCGCAGGCCAAGAAGGAGGCCCTGGAGAAGGTCGGCGTCCGGGTCGGCAAGACCCCGAGCGAGACCGCCCGCCTCATGCGCGAGATCATGTCCGCCTGATTCCGCGGGGCAGCCGTCGAAGACGCCCGGCCGGGTTCGCCCGGCCGGGCGTCTTCGCGTTCGGGGGCGGGGAACGTTTCGCGCGTCCGGCGGCGTTCGAGCCGCCGGGTGAAGAGTCACCGAACCTCATCACGCAGCGAATAGAGGCTTTGACTGCCTTGTGACAACCGCGACGTCAGAGGGTACTCTGCGATCACTCCCGCCGACCGGGCCCGGTCGCACAGTGCCCGTCGACCCGTCTTCCGCGGGGAGCCGGCGGGATCCTTTATTGCCTCCTAGCACCTTCCGGAGGATCAGTGGCCACCTGGACGAAAAGCAGCTACTCCTCGAACGGGGGCGACTGCGTAGAAGTCGCTGTCGTCCTCGACCGAGGAGTCGAAACCACCCCATAGATCGCGATCCGCCGAAGCCCCGCCGGCCCTCTGGCGGGGCTTCTCGCATCCGCGCCCCGGGCCGGGCGGCGCCCGGTGATGCGGCGACACGCCGGGCGGATGCGCGGAATGGCCCGTTCGGCGCTGCCAGCATGGGGAGGCCCGCAGCGAGTGAGGAGTGGTGAGCGACCGATGACCACGACGGACCACGACGACGCGGAGCTAGAGAAGACCGGCCTGCCGCCCGTGGCCGAGACGGTGACGCGCCCGCTCGCCGTCTCCGGCATCGTGGCGGCGGTCTGGGCGGCGGGCATCGGGCTGACCGTCCTGACGACCATCACGCTGCTCGGCTGGATCGCCGCGCCGCGCGGCGCGCTCGGCACCGGCCTGCCCGGCGTCTTCCGCACGGCGGTCGGGTTCTGGCTGATGGCGCACCACGCCGGGTTCACGGTGCCCCGCGGCCGGGTCGGGCTGCTGCCGCTCGGGCTGATGGTCCTGCCGGGCGCGCTGCTGTTCCGCGCCGGCGGCTGGATCGCGCGGACCGGCCGGGTGCGGGGCCGGTACCGCATCGGGGTCACGCACGCCGCGTTCGCGCTGGCGATCCCGTACGCGGTGCTGTCCGGTCTGCTCGCGCTCGTGGCGAGCTCGTCGGCCATCCGGCCGTCGGCGTGGCAGGCGCTGCTGCTGTGCTTCCTGCTGGCCATGATCGCCGGCGGTCTCGGGGCGGCGCGGACCCTGGTCTCGACGACCAACCGCGCGCCCTGGGTCGCGATGCTGGGGCTGCTGCCCCGGCGGGCCCGTTCCGTGGCCGCCGGGGTCACCGGCGCGACGGCGGTCCTGCTCGGCTTCGGAGTCCTGATCTTCCTGACGTCGCTGCTGTTCCACCTGTCCGAGGCCAAGAACCTCTACGACGTGCTCAAACCGGGCGTGGTCGGCGGCGTCCTGCTGGTGCTGATCGGGCTGGTGTACCTGCCGAACGCCGCGCTCTGGGCCGTCGCGTACGCCGTGGGGCCGGGGTTCGCGGTCGGCGCGGGCACGAGCGTGTCACCGTCCGGGGTGTTCGTCGGCATGATCCCCGCCTTCCCGCCGTTCGCCGCGCTGCCGGAACCTGGCCCGGCGCCGGCCGTGTCGCTGTTCGCGCTGGCGGTGCCGTTCGTCGCCGGAGCCGTCGGCGGTGTCTTCACGATTCGGTACCAGCCGACCGAGGCGACCGAGGCGGCACCGCTGTGGGGGTTCGTGTCCGGCGTGGCGACCGGGGGTGTGATCGCCTTCCTCGCCGCGCTGTCCGGAGGCCCGCTCGGCGGCGGGCGCATGGCGGTGATGGGACCCTCCGCGTGGCAGACGGGGCTGCTGGCCGCGCTGGAGGTGGGGGTGTCGGCGGCGATCGCCGCCTGGATCGCGAACTGGCGGCTGGCGCGGCGTACGCCCCCATCCGGCCAGGCGCCCCTGGACGACGATCAGGACACCGAGGAACTCGAGTTCGAGGAACCGGACCCGGTGCTGGCCACCGTCGACGAGCCGCTGCCCGAGGGCGTCATCCCGCTCAGGAAACGCCCCGCGAGCGACCACTGAGCGGCCCGGGTCCCGCGAGCGACCACTGAGCGGCGCCCAGCCCGGTCAGGGCCAGGAGGGATCCTGCCGCAGGGAGCCCTTCGGCAGGTGGAAGCGGTGCTCGATCCGCGGCAGGTACTCATCCTGGCAGGTCTTCTTGTCGTCGATCGTGAGGGCCGACTCACGGCACGTGACGTAGCCGTTGAGGTCGTCCCACGCGATCGCGTACAGCGTGATCTGGGAGAGGGCCAGAACGAGGCTGATCACGGCCAGGACGATCCCGGCGACCGCGCCGGGCGCCGGGGCGAGGACCCGCCGCGCCCGCTTGCGGGAGCGCACACCCGTCACGAGCGCCGCGATGGACAGCACGAGGCCGGCCGGGAGGAACAGGACCGTCAGGACGAGTCCGGCGATACCGAGAAGCCGTGCCCGGGGGCCGCCGCGCTCGGGCGCGGTCGGCGGCAGGGGCGGACGGGGCGGGTCGGGGAGCTGCGTCTGCGGCCCGGCCTGATCGGGGCCTGGCGCGTCACTCAACTGGTCCTCCTGGTGTCGGCTGAGCCGAGCCGAGCGGCGGCCGATAGGCTGATACGGCCCGCCCACCAGTCATTCCTGGGGAGAAATGGTGTCCGCCCGGCTCGTCGTCCTCGTCTCCGGTGCGGGGACCAACCTACAAGCGCTGCTCGACGCGTGTGTCGATCCAGCTTATGGCGCGCGGGTCAGTGCCGTGGGCGCCGACCGCGACGACATCGAGGGGCTGCGCCGCGCCGAGCGCGCCGGAGTGCCGACCTTCGTCGTCCGCGTGACGGACCATCCCAACCGGGACGCGTGGGACGCGGCGCTGACCGACGCGGTCGCCGCGTACACCCCGGACCTGGTCGTGTCGGCCGGCTTCATGAAGATTCTCGGCAAACGGTTCCTCGACCGCTTCGGCGGCCGGGTGATCAACACCCATCCGGCGCTGCTCCCCGCCTTCCCGGGCACCCATGGGCCGCGCGAGGCGCTGGAGTACGGCGTCAAGGTGACCGGCTGCACGGCGCACTTCGTGGACGCCGGCGTCGACACCGGGCCGATCATCGCCCAGGAGACCGTGCCGGTCCTGGACGACGATGACGAAGACTCGCTGCACGAGCGGATCAAGGCGGTCGAACGCCCGCTGCTCGTGGGCACCGTGGGCCGTCTGGTCCGCGAGGGATGGACCATCGAGAACAGGAGAGTGAGGATCGGGTGACCCGTATCGCGATCAAGCGGGCGCTGATCAGCGTCTACGACAAGACCGGACTCGAAGGGCTCGCCAGGGGCCTGCACGAGGCCGGTGTAGAGATCGTCTCCACCGGGTCGACGGCCGCGCGCATCGCCGAGGCGGGCGTCCCGGTCATGAAGGTCGAGAAGCTCACCGGCTTCCCCGAGTGCCTCGACGGCCGGGTCAAGACCCTGCACCCGAAGGTGCACGCGGGGCTTCTGGCCGACCGCCGGAACCCGGACCACGTCCAGCAGCTGGAGGACCTGCACGTCGAGCCGTTCGACCTGCTGATCTCCAACCTGTACCCCTTCCGGGAGACCGTCGCCTCCGGCGCCGCCCCTGACGAGATCGTCGAGCAGATCGACATCGGCGGCCCGGCGATGGTGCGCGCCGCCGCCAAGAACCACCAGACCGTGGCCGTCGTCGTCGACCCGGCGGCGTACGACCAGGTCCTCGACGCCGTGCGCCGCGGCGGTTTCGAGCTGGCGGAGCGCAAGCGGCTCGCGGCCCAGGCCTACGCTCACACCGCGTCGTACGACGTCGCGGTGGCGTCGTGGTTCGCGAGCGCGTACGCGCCGGACGGCGACACCCGCTGGCCGGACGTCATCGGCGCGGTCCGCACCCGCCAGAGTGTCCTGCGCTACGGGGAGAACCCCCACCAGGAGGCGGCGCTCTACACGGACGGCGAGGGCGGCCTGGCCGGGGCGGAGCAGCTGCACGGCAAGGAGATGTCCTACAACAACTACGTCGACGCCGACGCGGCCCGCCGCGCCGCGTACGACTTCACCGAGCCGTGTGTCGCGATCATCAAGCACGCCAACCCGTGCGGCATCGCGATCGGCGCCGACATCGCCGAGGCGCACCGCAAGGCGCACGCCTGCGACCCGGTGTCGGCGTACGGCGGCGTGATCGCCACCAATAGGCCGGTATCGGCCGAAATGGCGCGCCAGCTCGCCGACATCTTCACCGAGGTGATCGTCGCTCCCGGCTTCGAGGACGAGGCCCTGGAGCTCCTCACGGGCAAGAAGAAGAACCTCCGGCTGCTCGTCTGCCCGGAGGGCCCGGCCGCCCAGGTGGACACCCGGCAGATCGACGGCGGCCTGCTCCTCCAGACGCGGGACCGGATCGACGCCTCCGGCGACGACCCGGCGAACTGGCAGCTCAAGACCGGTGAGCCGGTCGACGAGGCCACCCTCCGCGACCTGGCGTTCGCCTGGCGCGCCTGCCGCTCGGTCAAGTCGAACGCCATCCTGCTCGCCGCCGACGGCGCCACCGTCGGGGTCGGCATGGGCCAGGTCAACCGGGTCGACTCCGCCCGCCTCGCGGTGTCCCGGGCGGGGGACCGCACCACCGGATCGGTGGGTGCCTCGGACGCCTTCTTCCCCTTCCCCGACGGCCTTCAGGTGCTCGCGGACTCCGGAGTGCGGGCTATTGTCGAACCCGGCGGTTCGATTCATGACGACGAGGTGATCGAAGCGGCCGCCAAGGCCGGCGTGACCCTCTACTTCACCGGGGTCCGCCACTTCTTCCACTGACCCCATCGGGTCGCCGGGGCCCTCCGCCCCGGCGACCACACCCCCAGGGAGACCCCGTGGCGAACGGAATCCTCGAGTTCGGCGTGGCAGCGGTCATCCGCAGCGCGGCGCTCACCGACCAGGTCCGCCCCCTGATCGGCCTCATCGCAGCCGTGCTGGCCGCCGTTCTCGCGGGGTCCGCGAGCTGGCACCTGACGGACCGCCTCGTCGCGTGGCGTCAGCGGGCCGACCAGGACGAGCTGTAATCCTCCTCGGGTCGATCGAGCCTCTTCCTTCCCCGCCTGAGAGAATCAAACGGTGACCGCACGAATTCTCGACGGCAAGGCGACCGCGGCGGCGATCCGCGCGGAACTGAAGCAGCGCGTCGACGCGCTGCGCGAGCAGGGCATCGTTCCCGGGCTGGGCACCGTGCTCGTGGGCGACGACCCGGGAAGCCAGGCGTACGTCGCGGGCAAGCACCGCGACTGCGCCGAGGTGGGGATCGCCAGCATCCGGCGCGACCTGCCGGCCACCGCCACCCAGGCGGAGGTCGAGGCCGCCGTGGACGAGCTCAACGCCGACCCCGCCTGCACCGGCTACATCGTCCAGCTGCCGCTGCCCAAGGGCCTGGACGAGCAGCGGGTCCTCGAACGCATCGATCCGACGAAGGACGCCGACGGCCTGCACCCGGTCAACCTCGGGCGCCTGGTGCTGATGCAGCCCGGCGCGCTGCCGTGCACGCCGCGCGGCATCGTCGAACTGCTGCGCCGCCATGACGTGCCGATCCGGGGCGCCGATGTCACCGTCATCGGCCGCGGCATCACCGTGGGCCGGGCGCTCGGCCTGCTGCTCACGCGCCGCTCCGAGAACGCCACCGTCACCACCTGCCACACCGGCACCAAGGACCTCGCGGCGCACACCCGCGGGGCCGACATCGTCGTCGTCGCCGCCGGCGTCCCCGGCCTGCTCACCGCGGACATGGTCAAGCCCGGCGCGGCCGTGCTCGACGTCGGCATCACGCGCACCGACGAGGGCCTCGTCGGCGACGTCCACCCTGGCGTCCGCGACGTCGCCGGCTGGATCGCGCCCATGCCCGGCGGCGTGGGCCCCATGACCCGCGCCATGCTCCTCGCGAACGTCGTCGAGGCCGCGGAGAAGGCCTCGGCCTGAGCCACTGAGCCACTGAGCCACGGACCGGCCGTCCGGCGCCCGCTCCGAAAGGGCCGGCGCCGGCCGGCGGTCTCCCCGCGGAGCGCAGGCCGGCGGCCTTCCGCACGGGAACGCCCCGGCCTCGGTCCGACCGGCCGGGCGTCGTGTCGCCGGGTGCGCCGGGCGCGCCCGGCGCGGGAGGTCAGCTCGCGCGGCGTCCCGGGGCGGTCGGCTGGCCGGGTGTCATCGGCTGGCGCGGCTGCGGCGGCGTGCCCGGCCGGGCGCCGTCGGGGCGGCGCGCCTGCTCCGGCGCGCGGCCGCCCTGGGGCGGCACGTGCACGGGCGGCAGCGGGCGGACCAGCCCGAGCGCGATCACCTCGTTGGCCAGCCGGGTGCGCCGGTTGGCGCCCTCCGGGATGCGGAACTTCTGGTACAGCCGGAGCAGGTGCTGCTTGACCGCCGCCTCGGTCACCACCAGGTCGGTGGCGATCTCCCGGGCCGTCGCGGGGGCGACGAACGCCTCGTCGGACAGGGCGGGACGGCACAGCGACGTCAGCACGTCGATCTCGCGGCGGGTGAGCTCCGGGGCGACGGCGCGGCGCAGTTCGACGTCCGGGTCGACGTCCTCGCGCGGGATGCCGCCCATCCGGCAGCGCGCGGCGCCGAAGCTGACCACGTCACCGTCCTCGAGCACGCGCCGGGCGATCGGGCGGCCGTTCACCCGCGTGCCGTTGCGTGACAGGCCGAGATCCACGACATAGACGTACGGGCCGCGGCGGACCAGTTCGGCGTGCAACCGGGACACGCTGGGATCGTCGAGTCGTATGTCCACGCCCCGGCCTCGTCCGATCGTCGTGACCTCGGAGCGCAGTGGTAGTACCGTGCCGGTTTCTTCGATCCGTATGTACGGGCCCTCCACAGCGGTCCCTCCAGTAGTTAGCGACCCCTGTCTGCCTGGTTACCCGGACCGGCGATGGTCACACCCGCCTACCGGCGGGTAAGGCCGAGTACACCGGAGATTACGGGACATTCGACCCGCCGGGAAGGGCCCCTGTTCGCGCCGGAGGCGGGCGCACCACCCGCGGGCGCTGCCAAGATAGGGGGTATGTCGGAGCAGTACGGGTCACCGGACACCCAGGACACGTCTCTGGGGGACGTTCCCGCCGCGGCGCAACCCGTGCCCGGCCCGAAGACGCCGCCGTCCCCGCGGCGCACGGAGCGCGCGCCGGCCCGCCCGGCGGTGCCACGATGGCTCGGCCAGTTGCCGTACACCTTCGTCCTCTGCGGCGTCGCCGCCGGCCTGGCCGTGGTCGCGACCAACCACTTCCGGCGGGGCGGCATGCTCATCGCCGCCGCCGTGTTCATCGGCGCGCTCGCCCGCCTGGTGCTGCCGGAGAGCCAGACCGGCATGCTCGCCGTACGCCGCCGGTGGATGGACGTCGGTCTCATGACGGTCGCGGCGGTCGGTGTCACGCTCGTCGCGTTCGTGGCGAAGGGGCAGTGACCCGCAAGCCCCACCTCTGCGCTCGCCTCCCGGATGCGCAGTGGGATGATGCAAGCTGCAGGTAACGAGCCCGTAGCCTTACTGGAAAGTGCGCCCCCAGGTCACTCATGCCGATCGGAACGTCCACCCCACCGCGGTCACCACACCTCACCAGGTGTCTCCCCGGACCGGAGTGGATCGCGTGCCGGCCGCGCACCTGGGGCTCCGCGGAACCCGTCTGGTCGACAAGGAACGTGAGGGATCGACTGAGACCTGCCGAGGGCGGCCGACCCCGCCCATCTGTCTCGAGATGAGAGTTGCTGACGAATGTTGTTGAGCGTGAAGCGGAGCACCCGGTGACTGATTCGACCATCATCTACACGCACACGGACGAGGCGCCCGCCCTGGCGACGTATTCGTTCCTGCCTGTGATCCAGGCATACGCCTCGACCGCCGGCGTCACCGTGGAGACCCGTGACATCTCCCTGGCCGGGCGCATCATCGCCGCCTTCCCGGAGTACCTCACGGAGGACCAGCGCATCCCGGACGCGCTCGCTGAGCTCGGCGAGCTGGTCGACACCCCCGGTGCGAACGTCATCAAGCTGCCGAACATCTCGGCCTCGATCCCGCAGCTGAAGGCCGCGATCGCCGAGCTGCGGGAGCAGGGCTACGCGCTGCCGGACTACCCCGACGACCCGAAGACCGACGAGCAGCGCGAGGTCCGGGCGCGGTACGACCGGATCAAGGGCAGCGCGGTGAACCCGGTGCTGCGGCAGGGCAACTCCGACCGCCGGGCACCCGCGTCGGTCAAGAACTACGCCAAGACCCATCCGCACCGCATGGGCGCCTGGACGCCGGAGTCGAAGACCAACGTCGTGCACATGACGGCCGACGACTTCTGCTCCACCGAGAAGTCCGTGGTGATCGCCGAGGCGGGCTCGCTGCGGATCGAACTCGCGGGCGACGACGGCTCCACCACCGTCCTGCGCGAGTCGGTACCCGTCCTGGCGGGCGAGGTCGTCGACGCGTCCGTCATGCGCGTCGCCGCGCTGCGGGAGTTCCTCACCGCGCAGGTCGCGCGGGCCAAGGCCGAGGGTGTGCTGTTCTCCGTGCACCTGAAGGCCACGATGATGAAGGTCTCCGACCCGATCATCTTCGGCCACGTGGTGCGCGCCTTCTTCCCGAACACGTTCGCCAAGTATGGTGAGACCCTCGCGAAGGCCGGTCTGACGCCGAACGACGGCCTCGGCGGGATCCTCCGGGGCCTGGAGTCACTCCCCGAGGGCGCGGAGATCAAGGCGTCCTTCGAGGCCGAGATCGCCGCCGGCCCGGAGCTCGCGATGGTCGACTCCGACCGCGGCATCACCAACCTGCACGTCCCCAGCGACGTCATCGTCGACGCCTCGATGCCGGCGATGATCCGCACTTCCGGTCACATGTGGGGCCCGGACGGCCAGGAGCACGACACGCTCGCCGTCATCCCGGACAGCAGCTACGCCGGCGTGTACCAGGTCGTCATCGACGACTGCCGGGCGAACGGCGCCTTCGACCCCGCCACGATGGGCTCCGTCCCGAACGTCGGCCTGATGGCGCAGCAGGCCGAGGAGTACGGCAGCCACGACAAGACCTTCGAGATCCCGACCACCGGTACGGTCCGGGTCCTCGACGAGGCCGGCGAGGTCGTCCTCGAGCAGACGGTGGGCGCCGGCGACATCTTCCGCATGTGCCAGACCAAGGACGCCGCGATCCGGGACTGGGTCAAGCTCGCCGTCAGCCGCGCCCGCGCGACCGGTGACCCGGCCGTGTTCTGGCTCGACCGGGACCGCGCCCACGACGCCTCCCTGATCGCCAAGGTCGAGCAGTACCTGCCCGAGCACGACACCACGGGCCTGCAGATCGAGATCAAGTCCCCGGTCGAGGCGACGGCCTTCTCCCTGGAGCGGATCCGCCGCGGCGAGAACACCATCTCCGTCACCGGCAACGTGCTGCGGGACTACCTGACCGACCTGTTCCCGATCCTGGAGCTGGGCACCAGCGCCAAGATGCTGTCGGTCGTGCCGCTGATCAACGGCGGCGGCCTGTTCGAGACGGGCGCCGGCGGCTCGGCGCCCAAGCACGTCCAGCAGCTGGTCAAGGAGAACTACCTGCGCTGGGACAGCCTGGGAGAGTTCCTCGCCCTCGCGGTGAGCTTCGAGCAGCTCGCGCAGACGACGGGCAACGCCCGCGCCCAGGTCCTCGCCGACACCCTCGACCGCGCCACGGAGACCTTCCTCAACGAGGACAAGTCCCCGACCCGCCGCCTGGGCGGCATTGACAACCGCGGCAGCCACTTCTACCTGGCGCTGTACTGGGCGCGGGAGCTGGCCGGGCAGACCGACGACGCCGACCTGGCCAAGGCATTCGGCCCGCTCGCCGAGACGCTGACCGCACAGGAGAGCAAGATCGTCGAGGAGCTGCTCGCGGTCCAGGGCTCCCCGGCCGACATCGGCGGCTACTACAACCCCGACCCGGCCAAGGCCACCGCCGTCATGCGCCCGTCGGAGACGTTCAACCAGGCCCTCGCGACGGTCACCGCGCCGTCCGCGTGACGCTCACACCGGCATCGCGTGACCTGACAAAGGCCTGATCTCCCACTCCGCGAGAGCCGCCCGCCGTGCCCGGTGGGCGGCCCTCGCCGTTTCTGACCATGGTGCGCCGGGCGGACAGTGATCTCTTCATTACGCTCGGTGTGGGGTGGCTCTGTCTCGACTGCTGTGGCGAGCCCAGAAAAGGGTCTGCCCCGGGCGCGCACCTTGCGGTGGAAGCGGATCCGGGGCGTACGTCACTGAGTGTAGGTCATCGGAACGATGCCTCGGAGGCGGGCTCGAGGACATGGTCGCGAAGCACAGTCGGGTGCCGGGGCTACTGGCGCGGGGACCGCGATAGGCGGTGCGGGGGCCGGATCGGGCGCGCGGTAGCCTGACGGCTGGAATATCTCGACGACGAGAGACCCGATCGGAGCTTCGCTCGCCGCTCGATAAGGGCCTCGTATCAGCAGGAGACCACGATGACTCGCACTCCCGTGAACGTGACCGTCACCGGCGCGGCCGGCCAGATCGGCTACGCGCTGCTCTTCCGCATCGCCTCGGGGCAGCTGCTCGGCCCGGACGTACCCGTGCACCTGCGCCTGCTGGAGATCCCGCAGGCCGTCAAGGCCGCCGAGGGCACCGCGATGGAGCTCGACGACGCCGCCTTCCCGCTGCTCGCGGGCATCGACGTCACGGACGACCTGAAGAAGGCCTTCGACGGGACGAACGTCGCGCTGCTGGTCGGCGCCCGACCGCGCACGAAGGGCATGGAGCGCGGTGACCTCCTCGAGGCCAACGGCGGCATCTTCAAGCCGCAGGGCGAGGCGATCAACGCCGGCGCCGCCGACGACGTGCGGGTGCTCGTGGTCGGGAACCCGGCGAACACCAACGCGCTGATCGCCAAGTCGCACGCCCCCGACGTCCCGGCCGACCGCTTCACCGCGATGACCCGCCTCGACCACAACCGCGCGATCGCGCAGCTGTCCAAGAAGGTCGAGACGCCGGTCGCGGACATCAAGAAGATCGCCATCTGGGGCAACCACTCCGCGACGCAGTACCCCGACATCTTCCACGCCGAGGTCGCCGGCCGGAACGCCGCCGAGGTCGTGAACGACGAGGGCTGGCTGCGCGACACCTTCATCCCGACGGTCGCCAAGCGCGGCGCCGCCATCATCGAGGCCCGCGGCGCGTCCTCGGCGGCCTCGGCGGCCAGCGCGGCCATCGACCACGTCCACACCTGGGTGAACGGCACCGCCGAGGGTGATTGGACCTCCATGGCGGTCGTCTCCGACGGGTCGTACGGCGTTCCGGAGGGCCTGATCTCGTCGTTCCCGGTGGTGTGCAAGGACGGCAAGTGGGAGATCGTTCAGGGCCTGGAGATCAACGACTTCTCGCGCGAGCGCATCGACGCCTCGGTGCGCGAGCTGGAGGAGGAGCGCGACGCCGTCCGCAACCTCGGCCTGATCTGATCTCACGTCACCACTTCCCTGTGTGATCGAGTTGACGCGGAGGGTGACCTCTGTGACTCTTACTCCCGGAGTCACCGCTTCAAGCGCCATCACCGTGTCGGCCAGCGATGGTCGTGTCCCCGCGTCGAGGCCGTCTGGGTGGGCGTGCAGACGGACGTGAGGAGCTTGAAGAAGACTCACCGCAGCCAGCGGTCGCCCTTCTTCGGTTCAACTCAACCCCCACCGAGGAGGCGGTAACACCATGGGCATCATGGAGACCACGCAGGACCGGGTCAGCGTGCTGGAGAGCCGCATGAACGATCACGACGCCGGTCACGTCCGGATCGAGCAGCGGCTCGACCGGCTGACCGCCGACATGGCAGAGGTCAAGAGCGACGTCGCCGTCCTCAAGACCGATGTCGCCGTCCTCAAGACGGATGTCGCCGTCCTCAAGACGGATGTCGCCGTCCTCAAGACGGATGTCGCCGAGCTCAAGACGGACATGGCTCAGGTCAAGGCCAACACCGCGGACCTCGGCGAGATCCGGGCGCGGGTCGCGGTCATCCCTGAGCTGATGGCCGGGCAGGTCGAGCTGCGGGAGATGGTCGCGAAGCTGCTCGCGCGTGCCGAGGCCGACCACCGCTCCTGACGCGGTTCCCGAGCGAGGGTGAAGGCCGCCGGGTCCCTGAGGGGACCCGGCGGCCTTTCGCGTCCGTGCCTCAGCGCGCCCTGCCGTGCGTTCGGGGAGCCCCGGTCACGGTTCGGCGGGCGGGCCGGTTCAGGCCGTGCGGCGGGCGCGCCAGGTCAGGTAGGCGGCGGTGAGCAGCGGGCCCGCGATGGCGACGATGAGGAGCGGGACGCCCAGCCAGCCGGACAGGGCGGCGCCCGTGCACTGGCCGCCGTGCCGGTGCCCGCTCGCGTCGTCCACGTAGACGCACTCCCGGGTGGGGGCGAACGCGACGAGGCTCGCCGCCACGGCCAGCCCGCCGGGCCAGACCAGCAGGCCGGCCAGCTTGTCGCGCATCGACCAGCGGGAGGAGGCGAGGAGCAGCACCGCTCCGATCAGCCAGCCGACCACCGGGAGCAGCACCCCTCCGACGAGGAGCAGGAACACCGTTATCGCCTCATACCGCCGCATGCCACCAAGGATGGCGGTACGGGCGGTCGCGGGGGGTCAGGACACGCGGTGTGCGCCGGCCGAGGGAACGGCGTCGGTGAAGCGCGGCGCCTCCCAGCCGCGGTCGGCGTACGCCACGGTGACCGCCGCGCGCACCCCCTCCGCGCGGTCCGCCGGGACGAGCGCGATCACCGAGCCGCCGAAGCCCCCGCCGACCATCCGCGCCCCGCGCGCGCCCGCGCGTACGGCCTCCTCGACCGCCACGTCGGCCTCCGGCCAGGAGACCTCGAACTGGTCGCGCAGGGACAGGTGTGAGGCGGTCAGCAGCGCGCCGACCTCGGCGACGGCACCGGCCCGCAGCAGGCCCACGGCCGCCTGGACCCGGTGGTCGTCGGTGACGACGTGCTGGGTACGGCGGCGCAGGACGGGGTCGTCGAGGGCGCGCAGCGCCGCGGCCAGGTCCTCGACGTCGCGCAGCGCGGGGACGCCGAGCAGCCGCGCGGCCTCCTCGCACGCGGCGCGGCGGGCGGCGTACCCGCCGTCGACCAGCTCGTGCTGCGCGCGCGTGTCGATGACCAGGAGGGACAGGCCGGTGAGGTCGAGCGGGACCTGCGCGGACAGCCCGCTGCGGCAGTCGAGCAGCAGCGCGTGACCCTCGGTGCACAGCAGCGAGGCGGACTGGTCCATGATGCCGCACGGCATTCCGACGAAGTCGTTCTCGGCGCGCTGGGCGATGCGGGCCAGCTCGGGCCGTGGCACCTCGATCCCGTACAGGTCGCACAGGGCCAGCGCGACGGCGCACTCGAGTGCCGCCGACGATGACAGGCCGGCTCCCTGCGGCAGGTCGGAGTCGATGAGGATGGACGCCCCGCCGACGTCGTACCCGGCCTTGCGGAGCGCCCAGGCCACGCCGGCGGCGTACGCGGCCCAGCCGGTGACCCGGCCCGGCTCCGGGTCGGTGACGCGCAGGGCGTCCGGCGACTGCAGGGAACGGAGTTCGAGGACGCCGTCGTCGCGGCGGGCCGCCGTGACCGTCACGCCCTGGGCCAGGGCGAACGGCAGGACGAAGCCGTCGTTGTAGTCGGTGTGCTCGCCGATGAGGTTGACGCGGCCCGGGGCGCGCCAAGAACCTTCCGGATCACGCCCGTAACAGTCGCGGAAATCCATGTTCACCGTGCCTATCGTGTGGGCAGCGATCCTATCGGCAGCCCGTCGGGGAAAAGGCCCGCGGTCGCCCGTTCGAGGGCGATGTGGACGGCTCCGGTGGCGACCGCCTCGTCGCCGAGCGTGGACACCCTGACCTCGGGCGGCGGCGGGCACAGCGCGGCGAGCCGATCGCGCAGCCCCTCGGCGATCAGATCGCCCGCGCGCGACAGGCCGCCGCCCACGACGACGGCGGCGGGATCGACGGCGAGGAGCAGGGCGGCGGTGCCGGTGGCGAGGTCGTCGGTGAAGCCGGCGACGGCGGCGGAGGCCCGTGCGTCGCCGGACCGGGCGGCCGCGAAGACGGCGGCGAGGTCGCCGCTGCCGGGGCAGGCGGCCAGCAGGCGGTCGGGCGCGCCCTCCCAGCGCAGGACGGGCAGGAGGCCGAGCTCTCCGGCGCCGCCCCGGTGCCCGCGGTGAAGCCGGCCGCCGATGATGACGCCCGCCGCGACACGGTTGCCGGCGAGGACGCAGACGGCGTCGCGTACGTCCCGGGCCGCCCCGCGCCAGTGCTCGGCGATGGTGGCGAGGTTGGCGTCGTTCTCCACGATCACCGGCAGGCCGGTCCCGTCGACCGGGGGAACGGCGCCGGCCGGGTCGGCGGGGGCGGTCGTCAGCGCGCCCGCGAGGTCCAGGCCGCTCCAGCCGGGCAGCACGGTGCACAGGGTGACGACGCCGTCCTGGACGACGCCGGGGGTGCCGACGCCGATCGCGCGCAGGCGGCCCGGGGGGATCCCGCTCTCGTCGAGGCAGCCGGCCAGGGTCTCCCGGGCGGCCGTGAGGCGCTCGGCGCGGCCGGATCCGGGCTCGACCGTGGTGCGGCGGACCCGCCGGACCTCGCCCTCCAGGTCGGCGAGGACCACCAGGACCTTGTGGACGCCGATGTCGATCCCGGCGACGAAACCGCCGTCGGCGGCGAAGCGGAAGCGCCGGGCGGGCCGCCCCGTGCTGCCGGGCTCCGGCGGCAGTTCGCGGACGATCCGGTCGCGCACGAAGGCCTCGACGACGTCCTCGACCGTCGGCCGGGACAGTCCGGTCTCGGCGCTGATCTCGGTGAGCGTACGGGGCCCCTGGGTGTAGAGGGCCGTGAGCACGTCCGCGGAGTTCAGCCGCCGCAACCGGGACGGGTCGCCGCCTCGTCTCACCTTGACCCCCTTGACATCCGTGCCCGTGCATCCGATCCTACCGTTATTAAATAACCTTTCGTTAATAACCCCGGGAGAGTGCATGCCGGTCACCCTGGCCCTGGTCGGAGCGGGCATGCGCGGCTCGGACTACGGCCGCCGCGCGGTCCGTGACGGCCGCGCCCGCGTCGTGGCGGTGGCCGACCCCGTCGCCGAGCGCCGCGAGCGGGCCACCGCCGAGCACGGGCTCGGGCCGGACCAGGTCTTCACCGACTGGCGGGAACTGGCGGCGCTGCCCCGGCAGGCCGACGGCGTCATCGTTGCGACCCGGGACGGCGAGCACCTCGAACCCGCCGTCGCCTTTGCTGAACGCGGCTACCACCTGCTCCTGGAGAAGCCGATGGCGCCCACCGAGGCGGGGTCGGCGGCGATCGCGGCGGCCGCCGAGCGTGCCGGGGTGATGCTGGCGGTGTGTCACGTCATGCGGTACTCGGCCTACACGCGGGCGCTGAAGGCGCTGATCGACGCGGGCCGGATCGGCGCCGTCGTCAGCGTGCAGCACCTGGAGCCGATCGGCTGGTGGCACTTCGCCCACTCGTACGTGCGCGGCAACTGGCGGCGCGAGGACGAGTCCTCCCCGATGCTGCTGGCCAAGTGCTGCCACGACATCGACTGGCTGGCCCACGTCATCGGCCGGCCCGCCGCGCGGGTGTCCTCGTTCGGCGCGCTCACCCACTTCCGGCCCGAGAACCGCCCCGAGGGGGCCGCCGACCGGTGCCTCGACTGCGCGGTCGAGCCGTCCTGCCCGTACTCCGCGCCGCGCACGTACCTCGGCTTCGTCGGCGACCCCGACCGCGCGCACTGGCCGCTGAGCGCCCTGACCTTCGACACCTCGCCCGAGGGAGTGCGCGCCGCCCTGCGCGACGGGCCGTACGGCAGGTGCGTCTACACCTGCGACAACGACGTCGTGGACCAACAGGTCGTCACGATCGAGTACGAGGGCGGGGTGACGGCGTCCTTCACCGCGACCGCCTTCACCCCGATGGGGTTCCGCAAGACCCGGATCTTCGGCTCGCACGGCTTCATCGAGGGCGACGGCGTACGTCTCACGGTCGAGGACTTCGTGACCGGCGGCCGGGAGGTCGTCGAGACCGACGACGGGGAGGAGGTCTCGCTGGCCGGCGACCACGGCGGGGCGGACCAGGCCCTCGCCGACGCGTTCGTCGCCGCGCTGGCCGCCGGCGACCCGTCGCTGCTCCTCTCCGACGCCCGTACGTCCCTGGCGAGCCACCGGCTCGTGTGGGCCGCCGAGCGCGCCCGGCGCACCGGCACCGTCGTCTCCCTCACCGACGGCGCGACCCCCGCCCCCTGACACCCCCAGCACCCGATCCGACCCGCGGAGTTCCCATGAAGCACCGTTTCCCGCGCCGGAGCGTTCTCGGCGCCGTCCTGGCCCTCGGCCTGTGCGCCTGCGGATCCTCCGCGGGCTCCGACGACTCGGCCGGCGGCGGACCGATCACCTGGGCGAGTTTCAAGGAGCCGACCGGCACGCTCCGCAAGGTCGTCGACGACTGGAACTCCTCGCATCCGGACAAGAAGGTCACCCTGGTCGACCTGCCCGAGGCCGCCGACGCCCAGCGCCAGCAACTTGTGCAGAACGCCCAGATCAAGTCGACCGCGTTCGACGTCGTCACGCTGGACGCCGTCTGGACCGCCGAGTTCGCCGCCAACCGGTGGGTCGAGCCGATGAGCGGCCTGGACACCGGCGGGTTCCTCGCTCCGTCGCTCCGGACCGGCCAGTACCGCGGGAAGCTGTACGCCGCGCCGTGGCTCACCGGCGCCGGGCTGCTGTACTACCGGACCGACCTGCTGAAGAAGGCCGGCATCGCCCGGCCGCCGAAGACGTGGCAGGAGCTCACCGACGACTGCGCCAAGGTGCGCGAGTCGGCCGACATCGGGTGCTACGCCGGTCAGTACGACAAGTACGAGGGCCTCACCGTCAACGTCACCGAGGCGATCGGCAGCGCGGGCGGGCACGTCCTGGACGCCTCCGGACGGCCCGCCCTGAACACCCCGGAGGCCCTCGCCGGCCTGCGGTTCCTGACGGACGGTCTCAAGAACGGCCTGATCCCCGAGGCCGCCCTGACGTACCAGGAGGAGAACGGCCGGCGGGCGTTCGAAGCCGGCGACCTGCTGTTCCACCGCAACTGGGCCTACGTCTACTCCCTCGCCGGCAAGACCGACGGCTCCAGCAAGGTCGCGGGCAGGTTCGCGGTCGCGCCGCTGCCCGGGCGCACCGGCCCGGGCACCTCGACCCTCGGCGGGAACAACGTCGCGATCTCCGCCTTCTCCAAGCACAAGAGGACGGCCCTGGAGTTCGTGCGGTACGTCACCGGCGCCGAGGCCGAGAAGACCTTCGGGCTCGGCAGCGCCTACCCGATGTCCCGCGTCGCGCTCTACTCCGACCCCGCGATGGTCAAGGCGCAGCCGTACCTGCCGACACTGGCCGTCTCCATCCAGAACGCCGCGCCGCGGCCGGAGGCCGTCCACTACGGCGACGTCACGAGCGCGATCCAGGAGGCCGCCTATTCGGCCCTGCGCGGGCGGCAGAGCCCCGAGCAGGCCCTGTCCGGCCTCCAGGCCAAGCTCGGCCCGCTCACCACGGGCTGAGGTCGCTCCGGCCGGGAACCGGCGTCCCGGGCTACCGCCGCGCGAAGGCCCAGGCGTCCGTGACCATCGTCCGCAGGTCGCGTTCGGGCTTCCAGCCGAGCCGCTCGGAGATCTTCGCCGAGGAGGCGATCAGCACGGCGGGGTCCCCGGCCCGCCGGGGGCTCTCCACCTCCGGGATCTCGTGCCCGGTGACCTCGCGGCACACGTCGATCACCTCGCGGACCGAGTAGCCCGAGCCGCTGCCGAGGTTGAAGATCTCGTGTGTGCCCGGCGCGCAGGCGCCGAGGGCCAGCAGGTGCGCCTCGGCCAGGTCGACGACGTGGATGTAGTCGCGGACGCAGGTGCCGTCCGGCGTGGGGTAGTCGGTGCCGAAGACGCCGACGGACTCGCGCTCGCCGAGCGGAACCTTCAGCACGTTGGGAATGATGTGCGTCTCGACCGTGTGGCGCTCGCCGTGGCGCCCGTACGCGCCCGCGACGTTGAAGTAGCGCAGGCTGACCCCGCCGAGGCCGTACATCCGGGCGTACTCGGCGAGCGTCGTGTCGATCGCCAGCTTCGAGGCGCCGTACGGGTTGGTCGGGCGGGTCGGGTCGGTCTCCAGGATCGGCGTCCGCTCGGGTTCACCGTAGGTCGCGGCGGTGGAGGAGAACACGATGCGCGGCGTCCCGTGGGTGCGCATCGCGTCGAGCAGGGCCAGCGACTCACCGAGGTTCTTGTCCCAGTAGAGGCCCGGCTTCTCCACCGACTCGCCCACGAGGGACTTGGCGGCGAAGTGCAGCACGCCGTCGAACCCGGCGGCCAGCGTCTCGTGGGCCGTCTCCCGGAGCGTGCCCCGGACCAGCCGCGCGCCGTCCGGCACCGCGTCGGCGTGCCCGGTGGACAGGTCGTCCAGCACGACGACCTCGTGCCCCGCCTCCAGCAGCCGGGCCGTGACGACGCTGCCGATGTAGCCGGCGCCCCCAGTGACGAGAAGTTTCATCGGACCTCCAACAGGCATGAACGGGTACGCTTTCAGCTCTAGTCTTCCGAACAACCCACCTGGACATGGACGACCCACATAGTCTTAGGCGTTTCTCATGAGAGAAACGCTGGTGAGCGCCGCGATCGTCCTCGCGCTCATTCTTGTCGAGGCCCTCTTCGTGGCCTCCGAGATCGCTCTGGTGTCGCTGCGCGACAGTCAGGTCCGCCGCATGGGTGAGACCGGGCGGCGCGGTCAGGCGGTGGCGAGGCTCGTCAGCGACCCCAACCGCTTCCTCGCCGTGGTGCAGATCGGTGTCACGCTGACCGCGCTGCTGTCCTCCGCCTACGGCGCGATCACACTGTCCGAGACCGCCAAGAAGGCCCTGGTCCGCGAAGGCATGTCGGACGGGCTGGCCGGGTTCATCGGCGTCGTCGGCGTCACCCTGATCATCTCGTACGTCACGCTGGTGGTCGGCGAGCTCGCGCCCAAGCGGCTCGGCCTGCAGCGGGCCGAGGGCACCGCGATGATGGTGGCGCCGTTCCTCGACCGGATGGCGAAGGTCTCGCGGCCGGTCATCTGGCTGCTGTCCAGGTCGACGAACCTGGCGGTGCGCCTGCTCGGCGGCGATCCGGAGACCTCCCGCGAGGCGATCACCGCGGAGGAGATCCGCGCGCTGGTGGCCGGCACGACCGAGATCGACCCGGACGAGCGGAACCTCATCGAGGAGGTCTTCGACGCCGGGGAGCGGCAGTTGCGCGAGGTGCTGGTGCCGCGCACGGAGGTGGAGTTCCTCGACGCGTCGACGCCGCTGGCCAAGGCCGCGCGCACGACCACCGGCAGCCCGCACTCGCGCTACCCGGTCTACCGCGACTCCCACGACGACGTCATCGGGTTCGTGCACGTCCGTGACCTGCTGGATCCGCAGCTCGCGGGCCGGTCCACGCCGGTCGGTGAGCTGGTCCGGCCGGTGCTGTACCTCCCGGCCAGCAAGCGGGTCCTGGCCGCGCTGTCGGAGATGCGGCGCGAGGGGCATCACCTGGCGATCGTCGTCGACGAGTATGGCGGGACGGCGGGGATCGTGACCCTCGAGGACCTGGTCGAGGAGCTCGTGGGGGAGATCCGCGACGAGTACGACGTCGAGGACGCCCACGCCCGCCGGCTGCACGGCGGGGCGCTCGAGGTCGACGGACTGCTCAACCTCGACGCGTTCGCCGACGAGACCGGCCTGGAGCTGCCCGAGGGGCCGTACGAGACCGTGGCGGGTTATCTGATGGCCGTTCTCGGGCACCTGCCCCAGGTGGGGGAGAGCGCCGAGGTGAACGCGTACCGCCTCACCGTCAGCGAGGTGGACGGCCGGCGCGTGTCGCGGGTCCGCCTCACCCCGCCGCCGACCCCACCGGACGACGCCGACGAAGCCTGAGAGAATCCAGCTATGCCCATCGAGCCCAGCCCGTCCGCACCGCGCCCGCGGGTCCTGTCCGGCATCCAGCCGACCGCCGACTCGTTCCACCTCGGCAACTATCTCGGCGCGCTCCGTCAGTGGGTCGCCCTGCAGGACACCCATGACGCGTTCTACTTCATCGCCGACCTGCACGCGATCACGGTGGAGCAGGACCCGGAGGCGCTGCGGCGGCGCACGCGGGTGGCGGCCGCGCAGCTGTTCGCGATCGGGCTGGACCCGGAGCGCAGCACGCTCTTCGTGCAGAGCCAGGTGCCCGAGCACGCGGAGCTGCAGTGGGTGCTGTCCTGCATCACCGGGTTCGGTGAGGCCGGCCGGATGACGCAGTTCAAGGACAAGTCGGCCAAGCAGGGCACCTCGGGCACCTCGGTGGGCCTGTTCACCTACCCGGTCCTGCAGGCCGCCGACATCCTGCTCTACCAGCCGGACCAGGTGCCGGTCGGAGAGGATCAGCGGCAGCATCTGGAGCTGACCCGCACGCTCGCGCAGCGGTTCAACCACCGGTTCGGCGAGACCTTCGTCACCCCCGAGGCGTACATCCTGAAGGCCGCCGCGAAGATCACCGACCTGCAGGAGCCGACGGCGAAGATGAGCAAGTCCTCGTCGTCCCCGCAGGGCATCGTCGACCTGCTCGACGAGCCGGGCCCGCTGCGCAAGAAGATCATGCGGGCGGTCACCGACACCGGCACGGAGGTCAAGGCCGACGAGGAGAACAAGCCGGGCGTCACCAACCTCCTCCGGATCCACTCCGCGCTGTCCGGCACCTCCATCGAGGACCTCGAGCGCCACTTCGAGGGCCAGGGGTACGGCGCGCTCAAGAAGGAGCTCGCCCAGATCCTCCTGGACACGTTCGAGCCGATCCGGGAGCGCACCGGCAAGCTGCTGGCCGACGAGGCGCAGCTGGACCGGATGCTCGCCGTCGGCGCCGATCGCGCCCGTGAGGTGGCCCGCGAGACGATGGAGACGGTTCGCGGCCGGGTGGGGTTCCTGGGCCGTGCCTGACGCCGAGGAGCGAACGATCGGGGTGGCCGTCGCCGTCCCCGATCCGTACGGTCCCGAGCTGCAGAGCCGCCGCGCCTCGTTCGGCGATCCGCTCGCCGCGGCGATCCCGGCCCACATCACGCTCGTCCCGCCGACGCGGGTGCCGGTCCTGATGCTCGACGACATCGACCGGCACCTGCGCGGCGTGGCGCTGGACGAACGCCCGTTCCGCATCCACCTGCGGGGGACCGGGACGTTCCGGCCGGTCTCGCCGGTGGTGTTCGTCGCGCTCGCCGAGGGCATCGGCGACTGCGAGCGCCTCGAGTACAAGGTCCGCCGCGGTCCGCTCGCCGCGCCGCGGCTCTTCCCGTACCACCCGCACGTGACCGTCGCCCACCATCTCCCGGACGAGGTCCTCGACCAGGCGTTCAAGGAGCTCGCGGCGTACGAGGCGGAGTTCCCGGTGGACGGCCTGTCGCTGTACGAGCACGGGGTGGACGGCGTGTGGCGGCCCCGTTGGCACTTCCCGTTCGGCGGCCGCGCATACCGTTCATGATTGCTCACTCCGGGTGAATCTTCTCGCCGGGCCGGGGTAGTGCCCCACCATGGCGCCGGTGATCAGCGGGGTGCAGCGGGGGGTCTCCTCCGCCGAGGAGCATTTCAAGGCGTTCCTGCGCGGGCTGCGGGCCCGATGGAGATGGTTCGACCACCTCGGCCGCGCCTACGACCGCTATCAGCGGTACCGCGGCGACCGGATGGCCGCCGCCCTGACCTTCTACGGCTTCCTGTCCTTCTTCCCGCTGGTCGCCCTGGCGTTCGCCGTGATGGGGTACGCCGTGGCGGTCAGCCCCGGCGCCCGCGACTACGTCACCAAGGCGATCTTCCAGCTCCTGCCCGGCCTCGCCGACAAGCTCCCGGTCCAGCAGATCGCCGACGCCAAGGCCGGGGCCGGGGTGTTCGCGCTGCTCGGCCTGTCCTGGAGCGGCCTGGGCTGGGTCGGCGTCTGGCGCGAGTCCCTGCGCACCATGTGGAAGGGTGACCCGGACTACGACGCCAACCTCGTGATCAAGAAGCTCTCGGACCTGGCCGTCCTGGTCGTCCTGGGGATGACTCTGCTCGCGTCCGTCGCGCTGTCCAGCCTGGCCACCTCGGCCACCCACACCGTCCTCCAGCGGACCGGCCTGGTCGACGTCCCGGGTGCCGGCACCGCCCTGCGGCTGGTGGCGATCGGCGTCGCCATCGCGGCGAACGTCCTGATCTTCCTGGTGCTCTTCGCCCGCCTCTCGGGCACCCGCGCGCCCTGGCGGCGGCTGCTGCGGGGCTGCCTGTTCGGCGCGGTGGGCTTCGAGGCGCTGAAGCTGCTCGGCACGTACCTCATCGGGCACGTGATGCGCAATCCGCTGTACGCGTCGTTCGCCGTGATCGTCGGGCTGCTCATCTGGATCAACGCGGTGTCGCGGTTCATCCTGTTCGCCGCGGCCTGGACGGCCACGCGCCGGGTGGTGCTGAACGTGGACGAGGAACCACCGACCCAGACGGAGAAGAAGTCCTGAGCCGAACTCAGTCGGTCAGCGGTTCGTCCGCTCCTCGCTCATCCTCGGTCTGGCGGCCGGTGCGGCGGGCGTCCTCCTCACCGGCACCGTCACCGGTGTCGTGCCCGGCACCGTCACCACCGTCGCGCCCGGCGTCCTCGCCGTTCCGGCCACGTCGTACCGGGTTCGGCGCGGTCTCCCGGGCGGACGGGGCCGCCGCGCCGAAGGACAGCGGGGCGCCCGCGACCTTGACGTCCCCCGGGTGCCGCAGCTTGAAGGACGGCTCGGTGTCCCCGGATCCGTCCGGCCCGTCCGGGGTCTCCGAGGTGGCGCCGGACGGCGGTCGTTCCGGGCCGAAGGCGTGGACGTGACCATCGACGGCCGATGGCGCGGCCACCGCCCCGGCGAGCGTCGCGCGCCGCCGTCGGCGCAGGCCGATGAACAGTCCGGTGACGATCGCCAGCACGGCCAGGCCGCCCCCGCCCGCCACGCCCAGTTTCGTCCAGTCGGGGCCGTCCGCCGGAGAGAGGCGGACCGTGGTGGGTCGCCTCGTCCCCGCCGGCGCCGGGGGCCTCTTCGGCTGCGGCGGCGGGATCGGGTCGACGAGCGTCCCGACCGCGCCTGCCTTCGCGCGCTCGGCGAATCCCCAGTCGAGCAGGGCGCGGGCGTCGTCCCAGAAGTCGGACTGGGCGTGCATCAGCGAGATGATGATCGTGTGGCCGTTGCGGGTGGCCGCGCCGACGAAGCTGCCGAGCGCGTGGCTGGTCCAGCCGTTCTTCCCGCCGATCATTCCCTTGTAGGGCCTGCCGACCAGCAGGTGGTCGTGCGTGCCGATCTCGTAGCCGCCGGTCTTCTTGCCCTTCTCGCGCTCCTTCTTGTCCGGCGGGGCCGGCCACTGGTACAGCGTCGCGCCGACGTACTTGCGGAAGTCGGGCAGCTTCAGGCCCTGCTTCATGATCAGCGCCAGGTCGTAGGCGGAGCTGTGCTGCTGGGCGAGCGTGAGAGGCGGGTCGTCGTCGAGGCCGTTGGGCGTACGGGCGACCGTGTCCAGGGCCTGGATGCGGTGGGCCTCGGCGTTCATCTGGTCGATGGACGGCTTGAGCCCGCCGTTCGCCTCGCACAGGGCGATGGCGGCGTCGTTGCCCGACTGCATCAGCAGGCCGTGGAACAGGTCGCGCACCGTGTAGTTCCACTTGGTGTCCATGCCGACCGCCGACCCGGACGCGTTCACCGCGTTCTGCGACGGCTTCATCTTCTTGGCCGGGTCCAGGCGCGGGATGAGCGTGATCGCCGTGAGCGTCTTCAGCGTGCTGGCCGGCCGGTACTCGCCGTGCGGGTTCTTCGCCGCGAGGATCCGCCCGGTCTCCAGGTCGGCGACGACGTACGAGGACGCCTGGATGTGCGGCGGTTCGGACACCCCGGACGAGTGGTCCCAGATGTAGCCGTGTTTGCTGAGCTCGGGCCCGCCGACGACCGCGTCGGCCCGTGCCGGCACGGCGTACAGCGCCGGCGCGACGGCACCGGAAAGAGTGATGAAGGCGATCAACGTTCGCATGGCGGTCCAACTGGAGACAGAGGTACGTGAGCGACACAGCGGGTGTACCCCCAATAATGAGGCGTGACGAGGCCCAATCGGTGTCTTGAGCCGTCTTGCCGCATTTGAAAGTTTCGAGTGGCTCATACTGGCCAAGAATTGGGCCGGTCATCCCGCCCGATCTACCGCGTTCCCTGCCACTTCCCAGGACCGGCCAGGGTGTGAACCAGGCCACCTTGTGGCCGCTCGATATCGGGGAGACGATCGGTCGTACGATCGCACCAGAGGGTGGGTGGGACTCGCAGGCCGCGCCGCCGAGATCGTCTTCGCACGCCGGTGGCCTCGATGGGAAGGTGATGGACGGTATGCGTTCGGAGTCGGGGCTGCCGATCGAACCCGTCTACGGGCCCGGCGCGCTCGAGGGGTTCGACGCCGCCGAGCGGTTGGGCGAGCCGGGCGCGTTCCCGTTCACGCGCGGGGTCTACCCCACGATGTACACGCAGCGCCCGTGGACGATGCGGCAGTACGCCGGGTTCGGCACCGCCGCCGAGTCCAACCGCCGCTACCACCAGCTGATCGAGGCCGGCACCGCGGGCCTGTCGGTGGCGTTCGACCTGCCCACCCAGATGGGGTACGACTCCGACGCGGAGATGGCCCGCGGTGAGGTCGGCAAGGTCGGCGTCGCGATCGACTCGATCGAGGACATGCGGGTGCTGTTCGACGGCATCCCGCTGGGCGAGGTCTCGACGTCGATGACGATCAACGCGCCGGCGGCCGTGCTCCTGCTGCTCTACCAGCTCGTCGCCGAGGAACAGGGCGTCCCGGCCGGCCGCCTGACCGGGACGATCCAGAACGACATCCTCAAGGAGTACATCGCGCGGGGCACCTACATCTTCCCGCCGAAGCCCAGCCTGCGGCTCGTCGCCGACACGTTCCAGTACTGCAGGACCGAGATCCCCAAGTGGAACACGATCTCGATCTCCGGCTACCACATGGCCGAGGCCGGGGCCACGCCCGTACAGGAGATCGCGTTCACCCTCGCCAACGCCAAGGAGTACGTCCGGGCGGCCGTCGAGTCGGGGCTGGACGTCGACGCGTTCGCCCCGCGCCTGTCGTTCTTCTTCGTCGCCCGCACCACGCTGCTGGAGGAGGTCGCGAAGTTCCGCGCGGCCCGGCGGATCTGGGCGCACATCATGCGCGACGAGTTCGGCGCGAAGAACCCCAAGTCCCAGATGCTGCGGTTCCACACCCAGACCGCGGGCGTCCAGCTCACCGCCCAGCAGCCCGAGGTCAACCTCGTCCGCGTCGCGATCCAGGCGCTCGGCGCGGTCATGGGCGGCACGCAGTCGCTGCACACCAACTCCTACGACGAGGCGATCGCGCTGCCCACCGAGAAGGCCGCGCGTCTCGCGCTGCGCACCCAGCAGGTGATCGCGCACGAGTCCGACCTGACCCGCACGGTGGACCCGTTCGCCGGGTCGTACGCCGTCGAGTCGATGACCGACGAGATCGAGGAGGCCGCCCGCGCCCTCATCGACCAGGTCGAGGAGATGGGCGGCGCGGTCAGCGCCATCGAGAAGGGTTTCCAGAAGGCCGAGATCGAGCGGTCGGCCTACCGTACGGCGCTGGAGATCGACGGCGGCGACCGGGTCGTGGTCGGCGTCAACCGGTTCCGTACCGAGGACGAGGAGCCGTACGAGCCCCTGCGCGTCGACCCGGCCATCGGCGAGGCCCAGGCCGAGCGCCTCGCGCGGCTGCGCGCCGAGCGCGACAACGACGAGGTCCGCCGGCGCCTCGACGACCTGCGTCACCTCGCGGAGAAGGAGGGCGCGCAGGCGTCCGCCGGTGACGTCTCGGCGGGTGACGGCAACCTGCTGTACCCGCTGAAGGAGGCGCTGCGGGCCCGCGCCACGGTCGGCGAGGTCTGCGACGCGCTCCGGGACGTCTGGGGCGTCTACGTCCCCGCCGACGCCTACTGAGCCGGAGGCGACCAGCAGACACTGGCCGGAGGCGACTCGAGCACTGAGCCGGAGGCGACCAGAAGGCGCTTCCACCCCCGGGAGCGAGGAGGCAGGCGATGAGTGGCGAGTGGCGGGCGAACATCGACGCGCTGGAACAGACGGCCCGTTCGATGAGCGCGCTGGGCGAGGAACTGGACACGGCCGACTGGGCTCGGCCGACCGAGTGTCCCGGCTGGTCGGTCCAGGACCAGTACGCGCATATCCTGGGGATCGAGCGCTGGCTGCTCGGCGAGGCCTCGGACGGCGAGCCGCGGACGGTGGCCAACACCGCCCTCGACGTGGAGGCCTTCCGCTCCTGGCCGCCGGAGAAGGTCCTCGACGAGCTGCGCGGAGTGATGGAGCGGCGGATCGCCTCGCTGCGGTCCGGCGCCGTCGACCTGGCCGAGGTCATCACGACGCCCTTCGGCCGGGACATGCCGTACGGCGATTTCATGGCGCATCGGGCGTTCGACGTGTGGATGCACGAGCAGGACGTACGCCGCGCGACGGGGCGTCCGGGCAATCTCGACGGCCCCGCCGCCGAGGTGAGCGCGCGGATCCTCGGCGGCCTGCTGCCGCTCGTCGTCGGCAGGCGGGCACGGCCCGAGCCGGGCCAGTCGGTGGTGATCGAGACGCCGGTGCGCCGCTGGTGCGTCGAGGTGGGCGCCGACCGCCGTGGCCGCTTCGCGGAGGAGCCGCCGGAGCCGACCGTACGGCTCCGCATGGACTGGGAGACGTTCTTCCGGCTCGGCGGTGGGCGGGTGGACCCGTCCGGCGCCGACGTACAGGTCACCGGAGACGGTGAGCTGGCCGGCCGGGTGCTCGCGGGCATGGCCGTAACGCCCTGAACGGACGTCCGAGCCGGTGACCGGTGATCACACTGGTCATTAGTGAGGATCGCGCATAGCCGAATCGGATGGCGCCGGTCGCCCGGCGGGTGCTCCAGAAGAGTCAACCGTGCATCGTGGGGCAAAGACCTCCCGAGACGGCACGCGGTCGGCGGCATGATGGGCATCGGATCGGGGCGGTTTCGGTGCTCACCCTCGGCACCCGACGTGCTGGCCGAATTCAGCCACGCGGGCGACATTAACCTGCAAGGATTGAGGGACGGAGGTTGGCCGTGGCCATCACGTTCAACGCCTCACGGGGTGCCACGCTCGGCATCGAGTGGGAACTTCAGCTCGTCGACGACCAGACGCGGCGCCTCCGCCAGGACGCCGGACAGGTGCTGGGGGCGCTGCCCGGGCTCAGCGAGGCCGAGCGCAACCCCAAGATCCGCCACGAACTCATGGAGTCGACCGTGGAGATCGTCACAGACGTGTGCCACACGGTCTCCGAGGCGCGCGCCGATCTGGCCGCCACCATCGCCGAGCTCCGTTCCGTCGCCGAGCCGCGAGGCATCGGGCTGGCCTGCACCGGCACTCATCCGATCAGCGACTGGCGCGACGCGGAGATGGCGCCCATCCAGCGCTACGCCGAGCTCGTCGAGCACTACCAGTGGCTCGCCCGGCGCATCCAGACGTACGGCGTGCACGTCCACGTCGGCATCCGCTCCGTGGACAAGGCCATTCCGATCGTCAACGCCCTGTCCGCCTATCTGCCGCACTTCCTCGCGCTGACCGCGTCGAGCCCCTACTGGTGCGGCCACGACACGGGGCTGGCCTCCAGCCGGGCGATCGTGTTCGGGGCGCTGCCCACCGCCGGCCCGCCGCATCGGCTCGCGGACTGGGCGGAGTTCGAGGCGTACATGGACACGCTGCTGCGCGCCCAGGCGATTCAGAGCATCAAAGAGGTCTGGTGGGACATCCGGCCGCACCCGGATTTCGGAACCATCGAAATTCGGATGTTCGATGGCATTCCGACCCTTCGTGAGGTCGGAATGGCCGCGGCACTCTGTCAATCACTCGTCGAACTCTTCGATCACCAGCTTGATCGCGGCTACACTTTGCCCAGCCCAGCCGCTTGGGTCGTACGCGACAACAAATGGCGCGCGACCCGCTACGGCCTGGACGCCATCGTGATCACCGACGATCAGGGCACCACCGCTCCACTCCGCGACGAGCTTTACGAACTGGTCCGGGAGCTGGAGCCGATAGCGGACCGGCTCGGCTGCGCCGAAGATCTGAAAGTGCTCTCCGACGTCCTCGACCAGGGCGCTTCGTATGAGCGGCAGCGCGCCATCGTCGCCGATGGCGGCAGCCTCGAGGACGTCGTCACCGCGGCTCTCACGGAATGCCGGGAGGACCGGTTCGTCAATTCACGGGAGGTTGAACATGCGGGGGATTGAACTCCCCGGTAAGGAGCCGGTGGGAGAAGGGCTCAGGCCGGCGCTCGACGCCTTTCTCGCGGAGAACGAGAAAGCTCTGATCGCTTTCCGCCGGGACCTTCACATGCACCCGGAGCTGGGCTTCGCCGAGCATCGCACGACGGCGCGTCTCATGGACGGGCTGACCGCGGTCGGGCTGCGGCCGGTGCGGCTGCCCAAGGGCACCGGCATCATCTGCGAGGTCGGCGCGGGCCCCGGGCCGGTGGTGGCGCTGCGCGCCGACATCGACGCGCTTCCCCTGGCGGATGAGAAGGACGTCGCCTACCGCTCGACGGTGCCGGGTGTCGCCCACGCGTGCGGCCACGACGTGCACACGACGGTGCTGCTGGGAGTGGCCGGGTTCTTCGCACGGCAGGCGGCGGCCGGGCTCCTGCCCGGCCGGGTGCGCCTGATCTTCCAGCCGGCCGAGGAGACGCCCGGGGGCGCCCTCGACGTCCTGGCGGCCGGTGGGATCACCGGCGTCGACCGCATCTTCGCGCTCCACTGCGATCCGCGCGTGGAGGTCGGCCAGGTCGGTCTCCGGGTCGGCCCGATCACCGCGGCGTGCGACAAGGTCAACGTCCACGTGGCCGGACCGGGCGGCCACACCGCCCGCCCCCACCTCACCGCCGACCTGGTGTACGCCCTGGCGAAGATCGTCACGGAGCTGCCGGCCGCCCTGTCGCGGCGCGTCGACCCGCGGTCCAGCCTCAGTCTGGTGTGGGGGCGCGTGTCGGCCGGATCGGTGGCCAACGCGATTCCGGACGACGGTATCGCCCAGGGCACGGTGCGCTGCTTCGACGAGGAGGCATGGCACTCGGCGCCCGAGCTCATGAAGACGCTCCTGAACTCGGTCGCCAGCGCGTACGACGTCAAGGCCGAACTGGAGTACGTCCGTGGCGTCCCCCCGACCGTGAACGAGAAGAGCAGCGTCGAGCTGCTCGGTGAGGCCGCGGCGCTGGTGCTCGGCGAGGACGCGGTGGTCCCCACGCCGCAGAGTCTCGCCGGCGAGGACTTCGCCTGGTATCTCGAATCGATCCCTGGAGCGCTCGCCCGTCTCGGCGTGGCCCCGCCCGCGATGGTCGGCGCCTACGACCTGCACCGCGGCACCTTCGACGTGGACGAGCGCTGCATCGCCAGCGGAATCCGGATGATGTCCGCGGTCACGATGCTCGCGCTCCGCGCCGGACCCCGGCAGCTCGATCCGGGGGTGATCGACGACGTCGCCATCGCCTGATCTCAGGCGTCCCGCGCCCGGATGAGGACACGGCGAAGGTGCCGCCGGCGGTCGGTGAACCCGTTCCGTGAGTGCATCATGCGCCAGTTGTCCCAAACCAGCATCGCGTTGCGTTGGATCTTGATCGCGACGTGGTTGGCCTGAAAGAACTTCAGCCCCGCCGTGACGTAATGACGCGCGAGATCGCTCCCGTTCTCGGCCTGCAGGTCCAGAGTGCTGAACCGCATGACCAGCGTGCCCGAATGGTGGCTCAGGATCCGGTGCCGGGAGTGCTGGTCCACTCCTTCTCTCGCCAAGAGTGTGCGTGCCGAGCGCCAATTCTGTTCCTCGGTCAAGAGGCGATGGCGCTCTTCGGGAGTCAATTCGTCGAGGAAGGAATAGCCGTCCGCGAGGGTGGTCTCGCCGCCGGGGCCCTCGCCTTCGGTGACGCACCACAGGGCGACATAGCGCGGTGGCAGGTCCGGGAATTCGTACCATTCCGTGTGCGGGGGCAGGGCGGCGGTGCTGTAGGCGCCCGTGTCGGCGTCCGTATCGGGCCGAACGTCGCGGACGAGCTCGCCGCCGTACTGCGGCATCGGCGGCCCGAGTCGGCGTAACCAGGAAAGGTGGTCGAAGCCTTCGGGAATGGCGGCGACGTAGGAGAATCCGCGGCTTGACAAATCGGCCATGACCTGCCTGGCGTCGAGGTCTCCGTCTTCGCGCATTTTGTCAACCCCTTCGTCCGGCGCAGTATAACCCAGCGTCAGTGCCTCCAGCGTGGCCGGCCCGGCGGGCGCCGCGAACGGTCTAAGACCTGACCGGTGGGGTGAAGGTGAACTGATAGATGCCGCCGACGACTCCGAGGCACAGCGTTCTGCCGCTCGCGAACCAGCACACGTCGTTGGGTCGTCCATTCGTGCGCATCGCCGCGGCCGCACACCAGGTCCTCGCCTCCCAGATTCGCAGGGTGATGTCGGCGCCGGTGGTGGCGAGCCAGGCGCCGTCGGGGGAGAAGGCGCAGGCGGTGACCGTGTCGGTATGGCCGTCCAGGATGACGTGTTCGGTCCAGGTGGCGGTGTTCCAGACGCGGATGGTGTGGTCGGCGCCGGTGGTGGCGAGCCAGGCGCCGTCGGGGGAGAAGGCGCAGGCGGTGACCGTGTCGGTATGGCCGTCCAGGATGACGTGTTCGGTCCAGGTGGCGGTGTTCCAGACGCGGATCGTACGGTCCGCGCCGGTGGTGGCGAGCAGCCGCCCATCCGGGCTGACGGCGCAACCGGTCACGTCGCCGGTGTGACCCCTCAACCGGCGCTCTTCCGTCCACGTGGCGGTGGCCCACACGCGAATCTCGCGGTCGGCGCCGCACGTGGCGAACCATGACCCGTCGGGGGCGATGACGCAGTCCAGGATCGCCTCCGTGTGCCCCAGCAGCGTGGCGTACTCCGCGGGCGGGGCATCGGCACCCCATACGGCCACGAGGTGGTCGTTGCCGACCGCGATCAGCCACGTCGAGTCCGGTGCGATGGCGCAGCTGGTGACCGACCGGTTCTGCTTGTGCGCCGCACCCCGTCGATGTTCGGTGGACATGTCCCAGATCCGGACGTTGTGATCGGCACTGCCGGTGGCGAGCCACTCCCCGGAGGGAGCGAACGCGCAGACCATCACGGCGTCGGTATGGCCGCGCATCAGGGCCTCCTCACTCCAGCCGCTCGCGTTCCAGATGCGAACGGTGCGATCGAAGGAGACGGAGGCGAGCCGTCTGCCGTCCGGCGAGAAGGCGCAGCGCCCGATGATCTCGGTGTGGCCGGTCAGGGTGGCGTGCACCGTCCATGAGGCGGTGTCCCAGATCTTGACGGCGCGGTCGGCGCCGACGGTGGCGAGCCATTCGCCGGTCGGTGAGAAGTCGCATCCGGTGACGACGTCGGTGTGCCCGAGCAGGATCGCGTGCTCCTCCTCCGCGGCGATGTCCCAGACGCGGACGGTCTGATCGGTGCCGGTGGTGGCGAGCCACCTGCCGTCGGGAGAGAACGCGCAGTCCCTGATCATGTCGGCGTGCCCGCGGATGACGGTGCGTTCCTTCCACGTGCTCGTATCCCAGACGCGGATGCTGCTGTCCGCGCCGACGGTGGCGAGCGAGCCGCCGTCGGGGGAGAAGTCGCATCCGGTGACGACGTCGGTGTGCCCCCGCATCGTGGCGTGTTCGACCCAGAGGGTGGTGTCCCACACGCGGATGGCGTGGTCGGCGCCGACGGTGACGAGCCAGGCGCCGTCGGGGGAGAACGCGCAGATCGCCATCGGATCGTGCCGGTCGTCGAGGACGGCATGCGCGGTCCAGGTGGTGGTGTTCCAGATGCAGACGGTCGCGTCGGTGCCGGCGGTGGCGAGCAACGTGCCGTCCGGGGACACCGCGCAGCCGGTCACCGTGCCCTCGTGAACAGGGAACACCCGTACGAGCGCGGGGTCCACCGGAGGGATGGGCCAGCGGTTGGTGAGCCTGGCGACGTTCGAGGACAGTGTCGCCTCAAAGGCGTCCACCAGCTCGCGGAGCTCCGGGATCTCGTACAGCCGGCTGACGAGAAGGTCGGCATGTGAGTGCGGCGGATCGATGGGGCCCAGGAGATGGCTCTTGCGGGCCAGGGCGCGACGCAGGATGCCGATCGTCATGTCGTCGACCCGGACCAGATCGGACTCGTACGAGGCCAGGCCGAATATGCGGATCCGCTCCTCTCCCCACCGCAGGTCCGACACCAGCTCCTTCAGGGCCTCATGCCGTCCGGCCTCGGCGAGGTGGTAGGTCAGCTGGCGCCACAGGTAGATCTCGGTCGGCGGCAGCAGCCACCAGCGGTCGTCGTTTCCCGGGAGCAGCGTGCGGGCCGCGTCGAGGAACGCGGCGTTCACCGCGGTCATGCGCGTGCCCAGCTGGTGGCGGAGATGGTCGCGGATGACGTCGTGGAGCTGGAGGGAGGACGAGCCGCGACGGTAGGCCTTCACGAGGGACAGATCCGCCAGCTCCTCGCATAGCCGGCGGGTCTCCGTCAGCGTCAGCCCCCAGAGCAGGCTGAGCATGGAGAGCGGGATGTCGGTGTCCTCGGCGAAGATCCCCAGGCGGTAGTACCGGTCGCGGTCCACCTCGGACAGCGGCTGCAGGCTCAGCGACACCGTGAGTCCGACGGCGTGGTCGCGTCTCGACTGGAAGCGGAGGTCGAGGTAGGCCGGTCCCTCGACCGTGAGCTGGTCCGCGACCAGCCGTGCCGCCTCTTCGGCGGTGACGCCGTCCCTGATGTGCCGGTGGATGACCGCGTTGACCATGGCCATGAGCAGGGGCCAGTGCCCGGTGAGGTTCAGCAGTTCGGCCACCATCTTGGCCGGCAGGCTGGGCAGTTCCCGGCAGATGAGGGCGCGGGACTCGTCGCCTTCCATCTCGTCGACGTGGACGGCCTTGGCCGTGTCGGGGAGGACCGCGGGGGTTCGGGTCGTGACGAGTAATGTCGTTCTCGCGCCGAACAGGAATGGTTGCAGCTGGTCGGCCGACCAGACGTCGTCCAGCACCAGGAGGGTCGGCGGACGGTCGGAGAGAAGGCGGCCGAGGTGGCGTCCTGCCTGTTCCGCGCCGGCGAATTGCGGTCGTTCGCCGGTCAGCTGGGCGGCCAGGTCGTTCGCGATGGTGGCCAGATCCGAACCGCGGCGGTCGACGCCGATCGTGGCCCAGAGAAGCCCGCCGGGGTATCTGGCGCGCACCTCGTCGCGCGAACACACCTGGACGGTGAGGGTGGTCTTCCCGAAGCCGCCGGCGCCGTAGACCGCGGTCACCCCGATGACGGACGGCCCTTCGCCCGTCAGCAGGTCCGACAGTTCTCCGGCCAGTGCCGGTCTGTCGATGGGTTCTTCGATGCGCGGCAGCATCCACGGGGGGGACTTCTTTTTCTGCCCCGGCGTGGCGTCGTCTCCTCGCCGGTACTCGAGAGCGGTCCATACGAGGCCGGCGAGCACGATCGCCCCGAGGATCCACCAGCGCCACTGGCCGGGATTGAAATCTCCGGTCGCCATATTGATCAATGCGCTGACGATGATCCCGATTCCGATCACCGCGGCTGAGCGCACTGCAGGGCGTTTGGTCATACGCCGTATTATGCCGAGCCGATAGTGCGGATTGTCGGCTTAGGGAGCGTATATTAAGTTGTAACGTGATGGCGACCGCCTGTGGTGATCGATCAATCGGCCCCTTGGCTCTCGGAAGGGGCGACCAGGACGTTGGTGAAGAATCCGAAATCGACGTTTCCGCCGGAGAGTACGGCCACGGTACGGCCGGCCGGTAGACGATCTTTATTGAAGAGATAGGCCGCCACGGTGACGGCGCCGCTCGGCTCGACGATGAGATGAGCGGACCGCGCGAGGTGGGCGACCGCGTCGGTGATCTCCTCCTCGGAAACGGTCACGAGGTCGTCGAGGTGCGTCCGGAGATGGGCGAAGGTCAGGTCGGAGAGGTTCGTGCGCAGCCCGTCGGCGACGGTGCGGCCGGTTCTGGTCATCGGCCAGGTGCAGAGCCGCCCGCTGCGCAGGCTCTCCGCCGCGTCGGCGGCGAGTTCCGGCTCGACGCCGATCACCGAGGCCGACGGCCGGAGCGACTTGACCGCGGTGGCGACACCGGAGGCGAGTGCGCCGCCGCCGACCGGGACCAGGACCACGTCCACCTCGGGGAGGTCCTCGACGATCTCAAGGCCGACGGTGCCCTGTCCGCCGATGACGTCCGGGTGATCGAACGGCGGGATCAGCGCGAGTCCCTCCGTCTCGGCCAGCCGGGTGGCGACGTCCTTGCGTTCCGCGGGCGGGACCAGCACGATCTCCGCGCCGAGGGACCGGGTCGCCGTCACCTTGACCTGCCGGGCGTCCTCCGGCATGACCACCGTGCAGGGAACGCCGAGGGCACGGGCGGCGTAGGCGAGTGCTTGCGCGTGATTACCCGATGAGTACGTGATGACTCCCCGGTCGCGGAGACTCGGCGGGCACCGGCGGATCGCGTTGTACGCGCCGCGGATCTTGAAGGACCCGGTCGTCTGGAGATTCTCCGGCTTGAGCGAGAGAGAGCCGTGACCTGCCGCCCAGGGGCAGGGCAGTAACGGGGTGTGAACGACGAGGTCCGTTATCGAGGTGGCCGCGGTCCGGATGTCGTCGATCGAGACGAGTTCCACAAACCCCTCCGTCGGGTCGGTGCCCTGGTGCGGGCTGAGTCAGCTGAGTGCCATGGCGATCGCGTCCACCGCTATCCGCCGTCCTCCGGCGAGTCTGACGACGGCGGCCGTGCGCGCGGGCGGATCGATCGGGAACGCCTCGGCGTAGACCTTGTTGATGATCGGAAGGTCTGCCGTGTCGACATAAAGGATCGTCATCTTGACGACACGGCAAAGGTCCGAGTCGGCGGCCCGCAATGCGCGGGTCACGTTGGTGAATGCCTGCCGGCACTCCGCCTCGAACTCGCCGGGCGGCACTTGGTCGGTCACGGGGTCGACGCCGGCCTGGGCCGACACGAACACCAGGGGCCCCGCTTTGACGGCGGGGGAATAAGGCCCCAGTGCGGGAGGGAATTCGGGTCCGTCAAGGGCTTCTGGGGTCATGGTGCCTCTCCGCGTCCATCAAGTCGGACCTGGGAACCGTGCACACGCTAGCGCATTGAGTGGCGTCACCGACGCCCAATGGCAAGAGGGGATTGTTTCAGGGCGGTTTCTCGGATATGTGTGGTTGTGGCGGTCGGCGGCCCGGCTTTGATCATCTGATTTCATTACCGCGGCGCTGCGGCCCGTCTTGCGACAATGTACGTCCGTGCCCGCGGAGCGTCATCCACCGTCCACTGCGCAAATCTCTTTTCCGTGCGCCCGAAATCAGGATGATCGGCGGGACCTGTTCCACGGCGCACGCCAGGGCGTGGACGCGCCGATCCGGGGCACCTCGATCCGGACTTCCGCCGATCATCGAAGGCGTCCGGGCCCCGTGTACCCATCGCACCGGCCGTCGTCGCGGGACCGCGCCGGCGGCATCACCGTGCGCGCCCTCCGGAGAGGCCGCGGAGCCCGTTCGCGCCACGGGTTCCGGGTCGCCGCGGCGGCGGCCGTCCCCCGCTCCCGCCCGTGGGAGGACCGCCTCGGCGGCGCTGGGGTGTCGTAGGCCACTGCCCGGCCGGCGCACCACGGCCTGACCTGTGTCGATGCGCTTTCGCCTTGATAACGGACGCGTTGCGACACGCTGGTTCTGGTTCGTTCCGCTCCTGGCTCCGACTATGGTCCGAGAGATTCGTGCCAAGAAGCACATTTCGGGCGGGGTCTAATTGGAGGAGCTACCTTGCGCCGTGCAGTGAAGATGACCGCCGTCGCGGCGAGCGCGGTGCTTGCACTCAGCGCCGCGGGCTGTGGCGGCAAGAAGGCCAGCACCGGCGGCGGTGGCGGCGGCGACAGCAAGAAGATCGTCAAGGTCGGTCTCGCGTACGACGTGGGCGGCCGTGGCGACAAGTCGTTCAACGACGCCGCGTACGCCGGCCTGCAGAAGGTCCAGAGCGAGCTGAAGCTCGACATCAAGGACATTGAGGCCAAAGAGGGCGAGAGCGACAACGACAAGATCCAGCGGCTGCAGCTGCTGGCCCAGTCGGGCTACAACCCGGTGATCGCGGTCGGCTTCGCGTACGCCGGGGCGCTGGGCAAGGTCGCGCCGAAGTTCCCGACCACCAAGTTCGCCATCATCGACGACAACACGGTCCAGCAGCCGAACGTCGCGGACCTGCTCTTCGCCGAGAACGAAGGCTCCTACCTCGTCGGCGCCGCGGCGGCCAAGAAGTCCAAGACCGGCCACATCGGCTTCATCGGCGGCGTGGCGACCCCGCTGATCAAGAAGTTCGAGGTCGGCTATACCGCGGGCGCCAAGAAGGTCAACCCGAACATCAAGGTCGACGCCAAGTACATCTCCCAGCCGCCGGACTTCGGTGGCTTCAAGGACCCGGCCAAGGGCAAGACGATCGCCCAGGGCATGTACGACCAGGGCGCCGACGTGATCTACGCGGCGGCGGGCCTGTCCGGCACCGGCTCGCTGCAGGCGGCCGCCGGGGCCAAGAAGTGGTTCATCGGCGTCGACTCCGACCAGTACCAGACCGCGGCCGCGGACGAGAAGCCGTACGTCCTGACCTCGATGCTCAAGCGCATCGACACGGCGGTGTTCAACTTCGTCAAGGGTGTCGGCGAGAACCAGTTCCAGAAGGGCGACCAGCGGTTCACCCTCAAGAACGACGGTGTCGACTACTCCAAGTCGAACCCGACGGCGCTGGGCGACCTGCCGTCGACCATCGACGACCTGAAGCAGCAGATCGTCTCCGGAAAGATCACACCGCCCGAGAAGTGACGGCGGTAAGGGCTCGGGCCCGGGTGGACGGCTTCGGCCTCCCTCCCGGGCCCACTGGCGCGGGAGCAGGTCATGTCCACGACTGAGCCGGCGGTCGAGCTGCACGGCATCACCAAGCGCTTCCCCGGCGTCGTGGCCAACCACGACATCGACATCACGGTCGCGGCGGGCACCGTCCACGCGATCGTCGGGGAGAACGGCGCGGGCAAGTCGACCCTGATGAAGATCCTCTACGGCATGCAACGGCCGGACGAGGGCACGATCAAGGTCAATGGCGAGGTCGCCGACCTCCATTCGCCGTCCGACGCCATCGCGCGCGGCATCGGCATGGTGCATCAGCACTTCATGCTCGCCGACAACCTGACCGTCCTGGAGAACGTCGTCCTCGGCGCGGAGAGGCTCCACGGCATCGGCGGCGGCGCGCGGCGCCGCATCCGGGAGATCTCCGACCAGTACGGCCTCGGCGTCGAGCCGGACCGGCTGGTCGAGGACCTCGGCGTCGGCGCCCGCCAGCGCGTCGAGATCCTCAAGGTCCTCTACCGCGGAGCGCGGATCCTCATCCTCGACGAGCCCACCGCGGTGCTCGTACCGCAGGAGGTCGACGAGCTCTTCGCCAACCTCGAGGACCTCAAGCGCGAGGGCCTCACGGTCATCTTCATCTCGCACAAGCTCGACGAGGTCCTCAAGGTCGCCGACGCGATCACCGTGATCCGCCGGGGCACGACCGTGGCCTCCGCCGATCCCAAGGAGGTCTCCGCGCGGCAGCTCGCCGAGCTCATGGTCGGCAGCGAACTGCCGGTCCCGGAGCTGCGCGAGTCGACGGTCACCGACGTTCCCGTGCTGACCATGGAGAACGTCACCGTCCGCGACGCCACCGGCCGCGCCGTCGTGGACGGCGTGTCCCTCACCATCCACGAGGGCGAGATCCTCGGCATCGCCGGGGTCGAGGGCAACGGCCAGGCCGAGCTCGTCGAGGCGATCATGGGCATGCTGCCCGCCGAGTCCGGCGTGATCCGGCTCGGCGGCGAGGACCTGTCCGGCCGGTCGACGCGGCGCCGCCGGGAGATGGGCGTCGGGTTCATCCCCGAGGACCGGCACCGGCACGGCCTGCTGCTGGAGTCCCCGCTGTGGGAGAACCGCGTCCTCGGCCACCAGACCCGGTCTCCGAACGTCAAGGGCATCCTCATCGACCGCGCCGGCGCCCGCCGGGACACCGAGCGGATCGTCGAGGAGTACGACGTGCGGACCCCCGGCATCGACGTCAGCGCGGACTCCCTGTCCGGCGGCAACCAGCAGAAGCTGATCGTCGGCCGGGAGATGTCCGGTAACCCGAAGCTGCTGATCGCCGCGCACCCGACCCGCGGGGTCGACGTCGGCGCCCAGGCGGCGATCTGGGACCATCTGCGACGGGCGCGGGCCGAGGGGCTGGCGGTGCTGCTCATCTCCGCCGACCTCGACGAGCTGATCGGCATGTCGGACACCCTGAGGGTGATCCTGCGCGGCCGGCTCGTCGGGGAGGCCGACCCCGCGACCATCACTCCGGACGAACTCGGCTCCCTCATGACCGGCGCCGCAGAGGGGAGCGTGGCGTGATCGCCAACCTGCTCGCGAAGTCGTACGCGCGGACCGCCGTCGCGGCGCTCGTCGCGCTCGTCTTCGCGATCGTCGTGACCTCGATCGTGCTGTCGGTGAGCGGGTTCAACCCGCCGTCGACGTTCCAGGCGATGTTCGATTTCGGCAAGGAGCCCGACAGCGTCGTCAACACCGTGAACCGCGCGGCGGCGTACTACCTGTCCGCGCTCGCGGTCGCGATCGGGTTCCGGATGAACCTGTTCAACATCGGTGTCGACGGGCAGTACCGTCTCGCCGCCATGCTCGCCGCCGCGGCGGGCGGCGCGTGGGCGCTGCCGCCCGGGCTGCGCCAGGTCGTGATCATCCTCGTCGCGGTCGTCGTCGGCGGTGCCTGGGCGGGCATCGCGGCGATCCTCAAGGTGACGCGCGGCGTCAGCGAGGTCATCTCCACCATCATGCTGAACTTCATCGGCACCGGGGTGATCGCGTTCCTGCTCAGCCCGAACCGCCTCGCCGCGAAGGTCGCCGGCAGCAACAACATCGGCACCAAGCCCATCGGCTCCTCCGGCCGCGTGCCCGGGATCTCCTACCCGGGCAGCGACCTGAAGATCTACGGTCTGGTCCTGCTCGCGGTGCTGGCCGGCCTCGGATTCTGGTTCGTCATCAACCGGACGCGGTTCGGCTTCGACCTGCGGGCCACCGGCCTGTCGCAGAGCGCGGCGGTCGCGAGCGGCGTGGACGCCAAGCGCATGGTCGTCATCGCGATGGTCCTGTCCGGCGCGGTCGCCGGCCTCGTCGGCATGCCGCAGCTGCTCGGCGGGTCGTACTCCTACTCGCTGGACTTCCCGACCGGCATCGGCTTCACCGGTATCGGCATCGCGCTGCTCGGCCGGAACAACCCGGTCGGCATCGCCTTCGCGTCGCTGCTCTGGGCGTTCCTGGACCAGTCGTCGCAGATCCTCGAGTTCAACGACATCCCGAAGGAGATCGTCGCCATCACGCAGGCGGCGGTGCTGCTGTCGGTGGTCGTCGTGTACGAGATCGTCAACCGGGTGGGCCGGCGCATGGACCAGCGGCGCGTCGCCGCGGAACTCGGAGAGGCGGCGGCGTGAGGAACCTCGATCGTTCGGCGTACGGCTCGGAGCAGGCAGGCAGGGAGGGCGCATGATCGACCAGGAGGTCCGTACGCCGGCGCCCCGGACCGGGGGTGTCCGGGCGTTCCGCGGCCGACGGGCGCTGACCATCGGGCTGGGCGCCTTCGCCGCCCTCATCCTGCTGCGGCTCATCACCGGCGAGAGCGACATCACCTCGAGCGGGACCATGAGCGCGATGCTCGGGCTCGCCGTGCCCATCGGGATGGCCGCGATGGGCGGCCTGTGGTCCGAACGCTCCGGCGTCGTCAACATCGGCCTCGAGGGCATGATGGTGTTCGGCACGTGGGGTGCCGCCTTCGGGGCCTACTTCGGCCACAGCCCGTGGCTGGGGCTTCTCGCCGGGATCATCGCCGGGGCGCTCGGCGGCCTGCTGCACGCGGTCGCCACCGTCTCGTTCGGCGTCGACCACATCGTCTCGGGCGTCGCGATCAACATCCTGGCGCCGGGCGTCGCGCGCTACCTGTCGGACCTGTTCTTCACCCACGAGAGCGGCGGCGGCGCGACCCAGTCGCCGCAGCTTCCGCACTTCCCGACGTGGAGCGTCCCCGGCGTCGGCGGTCCGCTCGGCGACCTCGAGAAGCACCACTGGATCCTGATCTCCGACCTCGCCGGGCTGATCCGCGGGCTGCTGACGAACCTGTCCCCGGTCACCCTCACCGCCGCCGCCCTCATCCCGATCTCCTTCTACCTGCTGTGGCGTACGGCGTTCGGCCTGCGGCTGCGGTCCTGCGGGGAGAACCCCCTCGCCGCCGAGTCGCTGGGCGTGAAGGTCTACACGATGAAGTACGCCGCGGTGGTGATCTCGGGGGCGTTCGCCGGGGTCGGGGGTACGTTCCTGGCCATGGTGGCGTCCTCGAACTACCAGGAGGGCCAGGTCAACGGGCGCGGCTTCATCGGCCTCGCCGCGATGATCTTCGGTAACTGGCGTCCGGGCGGCGTCGCCGCGGGCGCTGGCCTGTTCGGGTACGCCGACGCGCTGCAGCTGCGCGGTGGCGCGAGCGCGGTCCACGCCATGTTGCTCCTGCTCGGCGCCGGCCTGCTGGCCCTCGCGGTCTGGCACGCGTACCGGCGCCGGATGGTCACGGCGGTGGTCTCGGCCGTCGTGGCGGTCGGGCTCCTCGCCTGGTTCTTCCTGACCGACGAGCTGCCCAAGGAGATCGTCACCTACAGTCCGCACATCACGACGCTGCTCGTGCTGGCGTTCGCGGCGCAGCGCCTGCGCATGCCGGCGGCCGACGGGCTGACCTACCGACGCGGAGGAGGACACTGATGGCCGACATCGACTGGGACGCGCTCCGGGAGGCCGCCCGCGCGGTGATGGCGAAGGCGTACGCCCCCTACTCCGGCTTCCCGGTGGGTGCCGCCGGGCTGACCGACGGCGGGCGGATCGTCGCCGGCTGCAACGTCGAGAACGCCTCGTACGGCGTCGGCCTGTGCGCCGAGTGCGGGCTGGTCTCGACGCTGCACGGTACGGGCGGCGGGCGGCTGGTCGCCGTCGCCGTCGTGGACCGGCACGGCGCCCCGCTGATGCCCTGCGGGCGCTGCCGTCAGCTGCTGTGGGAGCATGGCGGCCCTGACATGCTGCTGGAGACCGTCAGCGGCATCCGGCCGATGCGCGAGGTGCTGCCCGACGCCTTCGGCCCCGACGACCTGGAGAGCCGAGCGTGAGTTTCGACGCCGTCGACGTCATCCGTACGAAGCGGGACCGCAGGGAGCTGTCCGACGCGCAGATCGACTGGACGATCGGCGCCTACACCGAGGGCGTCATCGCCGAGGAGCAGATGTCCGCCCTCGCCATGGCGATCCTGCTCAACGGCATGACCCGGCGCGAGGTCGCCCGCTGGACCGACGCGATGCTCCGCTCCGGCGAGCGGATGGACTGGTCCGGGCTGAGCCGTCCCACGACGGACAAGCACTCCACCGGCGGGGTCGGCGACAAGATCACCCTGCCGCTGGCGCCGACCGTGGCCGCCTGCGGCGCGGCCGTGCCGCAGCTGTCCGGCCGCGGCCTCGGCCACACCGGCGGCACCCTCGACAAGCTGGAGTCGATCCCCGGCTGGCGCGCGTCGCTGTCCAACGAGGAGATGCTGGCCGTCCTGGACCGGACGGGCGCCGTGGTGTGCGCGGCCGGCTCCGGCCTCGCACCCGCCGACCGCAAGCTGTACGCCCTGCGTGACGTCACCGGCACCGTCGAGTCGATCCCGCTGATCGCCAGCTCGATCATGTCGAAGAAGATCGCGGAGGGCACCGGCGCGCTGGTGCTGGACGTCAAGGCCGGTTCCGGGGCGTTCATGAAGAGCGTGGTGCACGCCCGTGAACTGGCCCGCACGATGGTCGACATCGGCACCGACCACGGCGTGCGGACCGTCGCGCTGCTGACCGCGATGGACACCCCGCTCGGCCGTACGGTCGGCAACGCCCTGGAGGTCGACGAGTCGGTCGAGGTCCTGGCCGGCGGCGGCCCCGAGGACGTCGTCGAGCTGACCGTCGCCCTGGCCCGCGAGATGCTGGCCGCGGCGGGTCTGACGGACGCCAAGGACCCGGCCGACGCGCTCCGCGACGGCTCCGCCATGGACGTCTGGCGGACCATGATCTCCGCGCAGGGGGGCGACCCGGACGCCCCGCTCCCGGTCGCCAAGGAGACCCACGAGGTCCTCGCGGCGGAGTCCGGCGTGCTGTCCCGCCTCGACGCCTACGGCGTCGGCGTCGCGGCCTGGCGTCTCGGCGCCGGCCGGGCGCGCAAGGAGGACCCGGTGGCCCACGCCGCGGGCATCGTCCTGCACGCCAAGCCTGGCGACCTCGTCCGCGCGGGACAGCCGCTGATGACGTTGCACGCCGACGACCCGGAGCGGTTCGAGCGCGCGCTGGCCGCCCTGGACGGCGCGGTGGAGATCGGCGAGCGGGAGGACGCCCGCCGCCCCCTCATCCTGGAGCGGATCGCCTGATCAGGCGTTGCCGGAGGACGCGGCGGCGGCGATGAGGACCACGACGATGATCACGACCGCGATGGCGATGATCGCGGTGCCGATCGCGCCGAGGACCACGCCCGCCGTCGCCTGACCGTCGCCGCCGAGGTACCCGCCGCTCTCGCGGATCCGCCGCTTGGCCGACAGGCCCATGAACAGGGCGATCGGTGCCAGCAGCCCGCACAGCACGAGCCCGAGGATGCCGAGGACCATCGAGGTCGTCGCTCCGCTGTCGTCCTGCGCGGGCGGCGGTGCCGGGTACTGGTACATGAACCGCACCCTAGAGGACCGCGGCCGGTAGCGGTACGGCCGAGCGGCCAGATCCGGCATCCCCCGCGCCGGCGGCCCGGCGCCGCAGTACGGGGCGGCGTCTCTGATCGAAAACCCGGAATCCGGCTCGCCGGCAGAGCGAATACGAGCGGCATCCGGTAGGCGCGGGGGCCGGGCGGCGATGTGAATCGCGGACGGCCGGTAATGTGCGTGACGTGACCAACCGTCCTGTGCTCGACGACATCCGGCGGGCCCCCAAGGTGCTCCTCCACGATCACCTCGACGGCGGGCTGCGGCCGGAGACCATCGTGGATCTCGCCCGCCAGACCGGCTACGACGCGCTGCCCACCACCGACCCGGTGCGGCTGCGCACCTGGTTCGCCGAGGCGTCCGACTCCGGATCGCTGGAGCGCTACCTGGAGACGTTCGACCACACGGTCGGCGTCATGCAGACCGCCGAGGCGCTCACCCGCGTCGCGTACGAGTGCGCCGAGGACCTGGCCAAGGACGGCGTCGTCTACGCGGAGGTCCGCTACGCGCCCGAACAGCACACCCGCAAGGGCCTGACCCTGAACGAGGTCGTCGAGGCGGTGCTGCGGGGATTCGCGGAGGGCGGCCGCGACCACGGCATCCGGGTCGGCACGCTGCTCACCGCGATGCGCCACCAGGCCCGCAGCATGGAGATCGCCGAGCTGGCCGTCCGCTACCGCGACGAGGGCGTCGTCGGCTTCGACATCGCCGGCGCCGAGGCCGGCTACCCGCCCACCCGGCACCTCGACGCGTTCGAGTACCTCCAGCGGGAGAACGCCCACTTCACCATCCACGCGGGCGAGGCGTTCGGCCTGCCGTCGATCTGGCAGGCGATCCAGTGGTGCGGCGCCGACCGGCTCGGCCACGGCGTGCGCATCATCGACGACATCGCCGAGCGCGAGGGCGAGAGCCCCCGGCTCGGGCGCCTCGCCGCGTACGTACGGGACAAGCGCACTCCGCTGGAGATGTGCCCCAGCTCCAACGTCCAGACCGGCGCCGCCAAGTCCATCGCCGAGCACCCCATCGGCCTGCTCCGCCGCCTGTACTTCCGGGTCACCGTCAACACCGACAACCGGCTGATGAGCGGCACGACGCTGTCGGAGGAGTTCGCCAAGCTCGTCGAGGCGTTCGGCTACGACTGGGACGACCTGCAGTGGTTCACGGTCAACGCCATGAAGTCCGCGTTCCTCGGCTTCGACGAGCGCCTCGAGCTGATCAACGGCGTCATCAAACCGGGGTTCGCGCAGCTGAAGTGGCGATCGCACCCGTGACCGCCGCCGTGTTCCCCAAGACCCCGCCCGGCGCGAAGGTGTTCCGGTCGAGCGCCGCCCGCTTCTTCGGCTGGGCCTGGATGGTCTTCGCCGCGGCCAACCTCGCCGACATCATCTGGCGTGGCCACGACGCCGCCTCGGTGGTCGCCGCGACGGTCATGCTGCTCGGCTGCGGCGTCGCGTACGTCGGGGCGCTCCGGCCCCGGATCGTCGCCGACGAGGAGGGTGTCCGGCTGCACAACCTGCTCCGTGACGTCGAGGTTCCCTGGCGCGGCGTGGAGCGCCTGGAGGGCGGCGACGCCGTGTACGTCCACGCGGGCGGCCGCCGGTTCCGCGCCTTCGTGCTGCAGATCTCCCCGCGCAACCGGGCGCGGTTCGAGGCGAAGGCCCGCCGCCAGGAGCGGAAGCTGCCCGACCACGTCGCCGACCACGTCCAGGGACGCACCCACACCGACTACGCGGTCGAACAGCTTCGGGAGATGGCCGGGCAGCGTTCCCGGGGCGCGAAGGACGGCGCGACCGAGCCCACCGTGACCTGGGCCTGGCCCGCCGTCGTCGCGGTGGCCGCCCCGGCCGCCGCCTTCGTGATCGCTCTTCTCATCGCGCTGCTCTGACACGGTCACGCGAGCGGCTCAGCGGGTCACCGCCTCCACCGCGGGAACCCGGATCGTGCGCAGGGCGGCGCCGACACCCGTTCCGAGGGTGAGGACCGCCGCGGCGGCGACGACCGCCAGGTAGGTGCCCGCGCCGATGTCCGGCAGCGCGTGTCCCGTCCGGGCGATGCTGTAGGGCACGATCGTGAAGAGCCCGGCGACCGCCCCGGAGACGACCCCGAGCAGCGTCAGGATGACGCCTTCCACGATCACCGTCCGCAGGACCTGACCCGGTGTCACCCCGACGAGCCGTTGCCGGGCGGACTCGCTCTGGCGGTACGTCATCGCCGCGACCAGGGTGTTGATCAGCATGATCGCCGAGAACACCACCAGCATTCCGATGACCGTGAAGTTCAACGTCTCGATGGTCTTCTCGTCGGCCGTCGCGACCGCCCCGGACGCGGCGGTGGCCGCGTTCTCGATCGACTGCATGTACAGGGTGCCGGTGGCGATGCCGGTGAACAGGATGATCGGCATCAGCGTTCCCGCGAGACGGCCGGCGCGCCGCCGCACGTACTGCACCGTCAGGTAGGCGGGGACGCCGCCCATCCGTTCCAGCGGGCGGGCGAGGGCGGCCGTCACCCGGCCGATCAGGACCGGGCCCGCCAGCGCCAGGCCGATGGAGACCCAGATGGAGGTCTGCCCGGCCGTCTGCATCGCGTCGGAGCCCTTGCCGCGCATCGCGGTCGCGGTCGTGACGGCCAGGCTCGCGCCCAGCACGAGGAAGAACACCGCGGCGGCCTTCCGCTTGCGGCTCATCCGGGCGTCACCCGTGGCGGCGTTCCGGAGCGACTCGGCCGCGCGGGTCCGCACGGTGCCCCGTACGGCGATGACCGCCGCGGTGATCGCGGCCGTGAACGTCACGCCCAGCCCGATCCCCAGCGCGTACGGCCCGAAGGCGAAGTGAATGCCGCCGTCGACCCGCTTGCTCGAGACCAGCAGCGACAGCAGACCCCGGCCGGCCAGGGCCGCCGGCAGGATCGCCGCCAGCCCGGCGGCCAGCGCCACGACGGCGGTCTCAACGACGATCATCCGGCCGATCTGCATCGGCGTGGCGCCCACCTGCTTCAGCAACGCCATCTCGTCACCGCGCTGCCGCACCACCAGGGTCAGCGTGGACGTGACCGAGAACACCACCATGATGAGTCCCCAGCCGCCGACGACCGTGGCCATGGTGACGAGCGAGGTCCTGCTGGTGGAGGGCACTCCGTCACCCATGGCGGTGTCCAGCAGCGAGGCGAAGGCCATCACCATCGCCGCCCCGAACACCATCGAGACGAACGTCGCCAGGAACCCACCGGCACGATGCCGCAACGAGCGAAGAGCCAACCCGAACATGATCAGACCTCCGTCTCGTCGCGCCGCGCGGTCCGGTCGCCCAGGTGGGTCATCCGCTCCGCCACGGCCTCGGCCGTCGGCCGGTCGAGTTCTCCGGCGAGGCGGCCGTCGGCCAGGAACACGACCGAGTCCGCGTACGAGGCGGCGACCGGGTCGTGGGTCACCATCACCACGGTCTGGCCGTGCTCGTGCACCGCCCGCATGAGGAGGCCGAGCACCTCCCGCGCGCTGCGCGTGTCGAGCGCGCCGGTCGGCTCGTCCGCGAAGATCACCGAGGGATTCGTCACGAGGGCCCGCGCGATGGCGACCCGCTGCTGCTGGCCACCGGACAACTCCGCCGGCAGGTGCCGCAGCCGGTCGCCGAGCCCCATTCTCGTCAGGACGTCACGGGCGTACCGGCGGTCCGCCTTCCGGCCGGCCAGCCGCAGCGGAAGCGTCGCGTTCTGCAGCACGTCGAGGGTGGGGAGCAGGTTGAACTGCTGGAAGATGAACCCGATCCGGCGCCTGCGGAACTTCGTCAACTCGGTCTCGGAGCCGCCGCTCATCTCGGCGCCGTCGACGAACACCTTCCCACCCGTCGGCCGGTCGAGCCCCGCCGCGCACTGCAGCAGCGTGCTCTTACCGGAACCGGACGGCCCCATGACCGCCGTGAACGTCCCCTTCCGCAGGCTGAGTGAGACACCGTCCAGCGCGGTGACCTGTGTCCCGTCCGTACCGTAGACCTTCCGTACCGAGACGAGCCGCAGCGCCTCGGAGCCGCTCGTGGGGAGCGTGACCTGTCCGTTCATGATTTCGCCCTTCCATGGCGCCGTTGCGCGCCCTACGAGGACGAAACTAGGGAAGGCCGGAGGACTTCTCGATGGGCCTGACACACCGGCGGTGGTGTACCTGGCACCACCTAGGGTCCCGACGGCCGGCCGCCGGGATCGAGTCGAGCGCCCAGACGGCGAGTGCGCACAGCGCGAAGGCCGCGCCGAGGACGGTGGGGCCGATCCAGCCGGTTCCGCCGAACAGGGCCGTGGTCGCGGCCGCTCCCAGGGCGGAACCGAGGGAGTAGAAGACCATGTAGGCGCCGATGGTGGTGCTGGTGCGGTCTGGGTAGGCGCTGGTGAGGGTGTGCTGGTTGCTCACGTGCACGGCCTGCACGGCGAAGTCGAGCAGGATCACACCGAGGATCAGCAACGGCAGCGACCATGGGAGCTGTCCGATCGCGGCCCAGGAGGCGAGCAGGAGTGCGAGCGCGATGCCGGTGACCCGGCGCGCGTGCCCGGCATCGCCCCAGCGTCCGGATCGGGCGGCGCCGAGAGCCCCGGCGAGCCCGGCGACGCCGAAGAGCCCGATCTGTGCTTCGCTGAGGTGCCATGGAGCACCGGCCAGCGGCAGGGCCATGCCGCTCCACAGGGTGCCGAACGAGGCGAACAGGAAGAACGCGATCAGCCCGCGGCCGAGGAACATCGGCTGGACGAACAGCCCGCCGAAGGACCGGAGGACCTGCCCGTAGCGTGCCGTGTCCGGGCGGACCTCCGCGGGCAGCAGGGTGAGGGCGAGCGGTGCGAGGACGGCGGCGAGGACCGCCAGGGTCAGGTAGACGCTCCGCCATCCCCACAGGCCGGCGAGGATCCCCGCGATGACACGTGCGCCGAGGATGCCGATCACGACGCCCGAGGTCACGACGCCGAGGTTGCGCCCGCGCTCGGCGGACGGGGAGACCGATGCCGTGTACGCGACGGTGGTCTGCACCACGACCGCGAACACGCCCGCGGCGGCCAGTCCGGAGAAGGCCACCCAGGCGACCGGGGCGGCCGCGGTGATCGCCATGCCCGCGGCCACCAGGGCGAGATGCGCGGCGATCAGACGCCTGCGGTCGAGCACGTCGCCCAACGGCACCAGCAGCACCAGCCCCGCCAGGTAGCCGAGCTGACCGGTGGCCACGAACCAGCCGAGTGAGTCGGCCGGGACACCCAGGTCGCGCCCCATCGGGCCCAGCACCGGCTGCCCGGCGTAGACGCTCGCCACCGCCACCCCGCACACGGCCGCCGGCAGCAGCCTCGTTCTCCAGTGCACGGACACACCTCCCTTTGGTTGCAATTTGCAACTCTTGGGAGGCTAGGCGAGAATGGTTCCAGAACGCAACTCTTTGGAGGGGTGATGGACGCCGGCGGACAGCGCCCCGCGTGGACCGATCCGAGCTGCCCGGTCGCCCGCACGGTCGATCTGGTCGGCGACCGGTGGAGCCTGCTCATCGTCCGCGACGCGATGGACGGCGCCCGGTCGTTCACCGACTTCCAGCAACGCACCGGCATCGCCCGCAACATCCTCACGGACCGGCTTCGCAGGCTCGCCGCCCACGGCCTGCTCACCCAGGTCGACGCCCCGTCGGGCAGACGCAGGCTGTACGCGCTCACCGAGGCGGGCAAAGACCTCTTCCCGGTGATCGTCACGCTGCGGCAGTGGGGCGAACGTCATGCCTTCGAGGCGGGCGAGACGCACTCGGTCCTGGTCGACGGCGATGGCGCCCGCGTGCCCGACCTCCTGCCCGTGGCGGCGAACGGATCGCCGCTGACGAGCGACACGACCTCGGTGCGCCGGCACACCTGATCCCCGGCGCGCCGCTCCCCGACCCCGCCGAAGGCCCACCGCCCTGTAACGCGAACGACCCCGGACTTAAGAAGAGTCCGGGGTCGTGCCGATGTCCTGAGACATCATCGAGAGCGGACGACGGGATTCGAACCCGCGACCCTCACCTTGGCAAGGTGATGCTCTACCAACTGAGCCACGTCCGCGTGACTCCACAAGAATACCGGATCTCGGGGCTAGACGAGACCGGCGTCGTGGGCGAGCAGGGCGACCTGGACCCGGTTGTTGAGCTCGAGCTTGGCGAGCAGCCGGGACACGTGGGCCTTCACCGTGGCGACGCTCATGTACAGCTCGGAGCCGATCTCGGCGTTCGACTTGCCCTGGCCGATGGCGATGACGACCTCGCGCTCACGGTCGCTGAGGCGCGCGAGGCGTTCCTGCGCCGGATTCGGGCGGGTGTGGGCCACATGGGCGATCAGGCGGCGGGTGACGCTGGGGGACAGGATCGGCTCGCCCGCGGCGACGCGCCGGATCGCGTCGATGATGTCGCCGGGCGGGGTGTCCTTGAGGAGGAACCCGGCGGCCCCGGCCCGCAGGGCCCGCAGCACGTGCTCGTCGGCGTCGAACGTGGTCAGGATGATGACCTCGGGGGGTCCCTGCCGGGCGCGGAGGGCCTCGGTCGCGGCGAGGCCGTCCATGCGGGGCATCCGGATGTCCATGAGGACGACGTCCGGCGCGTGCTCGGCGACGAGCGGGGCGACCTCGGCGCCGTCGCCCGCCTCCGCGACGATCCGCAGGTCGTCGGCTCCGGCCAGCATCATCGACAGGCCCGCACGGACCAATGCGTCATCGTCGACGATCAGCACGCGAATGGTCACGTGGGACACACTAACGGCGCGCACCGGCCGGCGGCGGGTTCCGCTCGATCACGGCCGCACGCCGGCTGCCCCGGCCGGGGTGGTCTCGCCGGGCCAGGGCAGCCACGCGCGGACGCGGAACTCCCCGTCCGGAGTCGGGCCGTGTTCGAGGCGCCCGCCGGACAGCAGGGCGCGCTCGGCGAGCCCGATCAGCCCGGTGCCCGAGCCGGGGATGCCCGACGCGGTGGCGACGAGCGGGTTGCGCACCTCGATGGTGAGGTCGGTGCCCGCCGTTCCGCCGACGACGACGGTCACGGTGGCGTCGGGGGCGTGCTTGCGGGCGTTCGTCAGGGCCTCCTGCACGGTGCGGTAGGCGCTGCGCCCGAGCGCGGTGGGGATGGCGTCGCCGTCGTGCAGCCGGTTCTCGTAGACCACGGTCATCCCCGCCCGCCGCGACTCGTCGATGAGCGTGGGCAGGTCACCGAGGTTCGGCTGGGGGCGTTCGGGCGTCTCCTCGGCCGTGTCCTCGCGGAGCACGCCGATCACCTCGCGCAGGTCCTGAAGCGCCTGGTGCGCGCTGGCCCGGATCACGCCCGCCGCCTTGGCGATCTCGGTGGGGGGAGCGTCGGGGCGGAACTCCAGCGCTCCCGCGTGCACGCTGAGCAGGGAGATGCGGTGGGCGAGCACGTCGTGCATCTCCCGGGCGATGCGGGCGCGTTCCTGGTGCCGGGCCTGCGTGACGCGGAGCTGCTGCTCGGCCTCCGCCCGCAGCGCCCGCTCCCGGAGGGACAGGATGAGCTGCCGCCGGGCACGGACGAACAGCCCCCACGCCACGACCGCCGCGACGACCACGGCGCCCCACAGGAGCCCCGCCCAGTACGCCTGCGTGGGATCGGGGAAGACGGCGGTGTAGAGGGCGTTGACGACGAGGTGCACCAGGGCGACCAGTGCCACCGTACGGAAGGGCCGGTGCACGGCCACCGTGAACAGCGCGATGCAGGCCGCTCCCGCGACGCTCACGGACAGGACGCTCACCGTGCCCAGGGCGATCCCGAGCTCCACGGGACGGCGCCGGCGCCACCACAGCGCGAGGCAGCCGAGCGCGCCGATCAGAACGTCGGGCAGTCGCGGCGGATGATGGGGGGCCGGCGAGCCTTGGGACGTCACGAACAGCATGAGGCCGCCGAAGGACATCGCCAGGATGAAGCAGGCGATGTCGACCGCCCAGTCGCGGGCCGACCGGGGGACCCGGTCCGTCGGGTCGGGGGCCGCGAGCAGGGCGGGGAGGAGGGACGGGTGGTCGGGTCGGGAGACCGCCATACCGCTCATGACCGTCAACGGTAGATCCTCGCGCGACGAGGCGACATCGGCCGAAAGTCGACGCCGCCGTGACCTCGGTCGCACCTCATCGGTCGCCGCCGTGACCTCGCTCGTACGTCACCGGTCACCGCCGCCGTGACCTCGCTCGTACGTCACCGGTCACCGCCGCCGTGACCTCGCTCGTACGTCACCGGTCACCGCCGCCGTGGCCTCGGTCGTACCTCACCGGGCGAGACGCTCAGAGGCCGAGGACTCCGGCGAGATCGTTGCGGAGGACCGTCAGCGCGGTGTCGGCCCTCATCCGGGCGCCGGCGACCGAACCGGTGACCGGCTCGACGACCTCGAGGTAGCACTTGAGCTTGGGTTCGGTCCCCGACGGGCGGACGACGACGCGGCCGCCCTCCGACAGGCGGAAGCGCAGGCCGTTCGTCGGCGGGAGACCGCCGAGCCCGGCGGACAGGTCGTCCACGCCCGTGACCGTGCGGCCGCCGAGCCGGTCCGGCGGCGTCGCGCGCAGCCGGTCCATCGCGTCCGTGATCAGCGACAGGTCGGCCACCCGTACGGACAGCTGCGCGGTGGCGTGCAGGCCGTACCGGCGCGCCTGGTCGTCGAGGAGGTCCAGGAGGGTACGGCCCTCGGCCTTGGCCTCGGCGGCCAGCGCGGCGACGGCCAGCGCCGCGCCGATGCCGTCCTTGTCGCGTACGGGGACGCCGTCGTCACCGCCGACGCAGTAGCCGAGGGCCTCCTCGTAGCCGTACACGAGCCGGTCGCGGTCGGTGCCCGCCTTCATGATCCACTTGAAGCCGGTCAGCGACTCGGCGTACCGGACGCCGTGCGCCGCCGCGATCTTCCCGAGCAGCGAGGACGACACGATGGTGGTGACGACGAGCCGGTCGGGCCCGCTCGTGTGCCGCAGGACGTGCTCGGCGAGCAGTGCGCCGACCTCGTCGCCGGTCAGCATCCGCCCGCCCACGGCCACGGCGCAGCGGTCGGCGTCCGGGTCGTTGGCGATCACCAGGTCGTGGTCCTTGCCCAGGTCGAGGGCCAGGTCCATCGCGCCGGGCTCCTCCGGGTTGGGGAACGCGACGGTCGGGAAGTCCGGGTCGGGCCGGGACTGCTCGGCGACGACGTCCGGCACCGCGAACCCGCTCCACGCGAACGCGCGGGCCAGCACCTCCCCGCCGACCCCGTGCAGCGGCGTGTAGGCGGCCGAGACGCCCCGCGCGGTGCCGAGCGGCAACCGCGACAGCGCGTGCAGGTAGGCGTCCACGATGCCGTCGTCGAGGAGGTTCCAGTCCGTACCGCGCGGCAGTTCGTCGATCCGCCCGACGGCGTCGATCGCCTGGGAGATCTCCGCGTCCAGCGGCGGGATGATCTGCGCGCCGTCGCCCCAGTAGACCTTGTAGCCGTTGTCCCGCGGCGGGTTGTGGCTCGCGGTGACCATGACGCCGGCGTCGGCGCCGAGGAAGCGGACGGCGTACGCGAGGACGGGTGTCGGCAGTGGCCGCGGCATCAGGTGGACGGTGACGCCGGCTCCGGCGAGCACGGCGGCGGAGTCCTCGGCGAACACGTCGGACTTGTGCCGGGCGTCGTACCCGATCACGACGGAGGCGCCGTTGCCGGGCCGCTCGAACCGCTCGGCCGCGTCCTCGGAGGTCAGCACGGTGGCGAGGCCGGCGGCGGCCCGCATGACCGTCACGCGGTTCATGCGGTTCGGGCCGGCCCCGAGCTCGCCGCGCAGGCCGGCCGTGCCGAACTCCAGTTTCGCCCCGAACCGCTCGGCCAGCGCCGCCTCGTCGCCCAGCAGGGCCCGCAGCTCCTCGCGGGTCTCGGGGTCGGGGTCCTGGGCCAGCCACTCCTCGGCCTGCGGCCGGTATACGTCGCTCACGTGTCCGTCCCTTCCCGGCTCAGAGGGCCCGCAGGGCCTTGCCGAGCAGCGCGCCCATCCGCTCGGCGGCGGCCCGTCCGGCGGCCAGCACCTCCTGGTGGTCCAGTGGCTCGCCGGTCAGGCCGGCGGCGATGTTCGTCACCAGGGAGATGCCCAGGACGTCCGCGCCGCCCTCACGGGCCGCGATCGTCTCCAGGACGGTGGACATGCCGACCAGGTCCGCGCCCATCATGCGCAGCATCCGGATCTCCGCCGGCGTCTCGTACGACGGGCCGGGCAGCGCGGCGTAGACGCCCTCGGCGAGGCTCGGGTCGATGTCCTTGACGAGGGACCGCAGGGCGGGGGAGTACGCCTCGGTCATGTCGACGAACGTCGGGCCGGAGATCGGGTTGTGGCCGGTGAGGTTGAGGTGGTCGCTGATCAGTACGGGGTCGCCGACCTTCTGCCACTCCGGGCGGGTGCCGCCCGCGGCGTTGGTGAGCACGATCGTCCGGACCCCGGCCGCCAGCGCGGTGCGGATGCCGTGCACGACCGGCCGCACGCCCCGCCCCTCGTACAGGTGGGTGCGGCCGAGGAAGATCAGGGCCCGCCGGTTCCCGACCTCGACGACGCGGACGGTGCCCGCGTGGCCCGGCACCCCCGGCTCGGCGAATCCGGGCAGCTCCGTCACGGGGATCTCGTCCGCGGCCGCGCCGAGCGCGTTCGCCGCCGGCACCCAGCCGGACCCCATCACGAGGGCGACGTCGAAGGAGTCGGCGGTCAGGCGTCGCTTCAGCGCGTCGGCCGCCGATCGGGCCAGTTCGTAGGCGTCATTGCTCACAAGCGGACAGACTACCCACGGCGTACGCGCTGATCAGTCGCCGAGTGACTTGCACGGGCGGGTGCGCAGATCCTTGACGTAGTCGTCCGGCGCCCCGGCCTTCTCGGCCGCGTCGGCGAGGATGCCGAGGTACCGCGCCGACGGCAGGCCGCCCTCGTAGGCGTCGAGGACGTAGAGCCAGGCGAGGACGTCGCCGTCGAGGGTGGCGATCCGCACCCGGATCTTGCGGTAGACGCCGAGGGCCGCCCCCTCCCACTCGTCCAGCGCCTGCTCGTCGAGCTCGGGAACGTCGTAGAGCACGACGAAGACGTGCTCGTCGGCGTCCTCGACCACGGTGGCGAGGGCGCCTTCGAAGCCGACGTTCTCACCGCCGAAGGTCAGCCGCCAGCCCTTGAGCCAGCCGGTCGTGCGCAGGGGTGAGTGCGGAGCGCGCTCCGCCATCTGCGCGGGATCCATGTTGGAGGCGTACGCCGCGTACAAGGCCACGGTCGCCCAGCGTACGGCCTTAGTGGGCGCGGCGGCGTGTCAACCCCGGGAGTGCGGGAGAATGACCGATATGACACGCGTAGCCATCCTCGGAGGCGGCCCCGGCGGCTACGAATCCGCCCTGGTCGCGGCACAACTGGGCGCGGACGTCACGCTCGTGGAGCGCGACGGGCCCGGCGGGGCCTGTGTTCTCACCGATTGCGTGCCCTCCAAGACGCTCATCGCGACCTCGACGCGCATGGCGGTGCTGTCGGAGTCGGTGTCCCTCGGCGTGCGGTTCTCCGGCGGTTCGGACGGCGAGGTCGGCGGGCCGGAGGTCGACCTGCCGCTGGTGAACAAGCGGGTGAAGGAGCTGGCCTGGGCCCAGTCCGCCGACATCGAGAGCCGGGTCGCGGACGAGGGCGTGCGCATCATCCGTGGTGCGGGCCGGCTCGTCGACCCGCAGATCGTGGCCGTCGGCGACGAGCGGATCCACGCCGACGTCGTCCTGATCGCCACCGGCGCGACCCCGCGGGTCCTGCCCGGCGCCGAGCCCGACGGCGAGCGCATCCTGAACTGGCGCCAGCTCTACGACCTGCCGGAGCTGCCCGAGGACCTCATCGTCGTCGGCTCGGGCGTCACCGGCGCCGAGTTCGCCGGCGCGTACCTCGCGCTCGGCTCCCGCGTCACGCTCGTCTCCTCCCGCGACCACGTCCTGCCCAACGAGGACGAGGACGCCGCGCGCGTCCTGGAAGAGGTCTTCCAGCGCCGCGGCATGAACCTCCTCGCCCGCTCCCGCGCCGCCGGGGTCAAGCGCACCGCCGACGGCGTCGAGGTGACGCTCACCGACGGCCGTACGGTCACCGGCTCGCACTGCCTCATGACGGTCGGCATGGAGCCCAACACCCGTGGCATGGGTCTGGAGGAGGCCGGCGTACGCCTGGACGAGCGCGGATTCGTGCAGGTCGACAAGGTGTCCCGGACGTCCGCGCCGCACGTGTACGCCGCCGGGGACTGCACCGGCATCCTGATGCTCGCCTCGGTCGCCGCCATGCAGGGCCGGATCGCGATGTGGCACGCCCTCGGCGAGGCCGTGCAGCCGCTCAAGCTCGGCTGGGTCGCGGCGAACATCTTCACCGACCCGGAGGTCGCCACGGTCGGGGTGTCCCAGGCGCAGATCGACTCGGGCGAGGTCCCGGCCCGGATCGTGAAGCTGCCCCTCTCGACCAACCCGCGCGCGAAGATGCAGGGCTTCCTGGACGGCTTCGTGAAGATCTTCTGCCGGCCGGCCACCGGCATCGTGCTCGGCGGCGTGATCGTCGCGCCCCGGGCGAGCGAGCTGATCCTGGGCCTGTCGATCGCGGTGCAGCAGCACCTGACCGTCGACCAGGTCGCCCACACCTTCGCGGTGTACCCGTCCGTGTCCGGCAGCATCACCGAGGCCGCCCGCCGCCTCATGCAGGAGTCGGCCTACTGACGGAGGATCACGGGCCCGCGGCGCCCCACGTCAGGGACAGACCGGACGCGGCGCGGTCGGTGCTGATCTCCATCATGCTGCCGAGGATGGTGGCGTGGTCGTCGACGATCGCGGCGCCGTCCAGCGTGTACGTGATCCGCTCGCTCGTGAACACCGGGCTGCCCGCCGGCTCCTTCAGATGCTCGGCGAGGGCGGCGTCCAGCAGTCCGGGGCGGATCGTCTCGGCGGCGCGGGCCACGGCCACCCCGGCGTCCGCGAGGGCCCCGTACAGCGAGACGCCGGTGAAGTCCCGGTCCCGTACCGCCTCGGCGTGCGGCTGCCGGACCCAGGACACCTGGTGGATCGCGGGACGCCCCGCGAACTCGCGAAGCCGCTCCAGCCGCAGCGCCGTCTCGCCGGGCCGGGCGCGCAGCCGCGCGGCGACGCCGGCCGGGACCTCGCGCACCGACCGCGCGAGCACCACCGTGCGCACCTCGTGACCCTGCTCGCGCAGGTCGTCGGCGAGACTCCGCAGCGACCCGAGCTGGTACGCCAGGTGCGGCGGCGCGACGTACGTGCCGCGCCCGTGCCGCTGCACGATCAGCCCCTCGTCGCTGAGCCGCCGCAGCGCCTGCCGGAGCGTCATCAGCGTCACGCCGTACGAGGCGCTGAGCTCCCGCTGCGGCGGGAGCGCCTCGCCCGGCGCGTAGTGACCCGCGCGGATCTTCGCGGCGAGATCGGCGGCGATGGTGCGGTACCTCGCCTCGTGGCCGGGGTCCCGGGCCATCGGCCTCCCTCTCCTCCGCGCGGCTCGCCCCGCGCTCAGGTCCTCTCGTCGAGTGCTCGGCGAATCTTAGCCAGGAAGGCCCCGACGTCGTCCGGTCCGGCCCCGTCCAGCACCTGCCGCATCAGCGCCGCGCCGATGACGACGCCGTCCGCGCCGCGCGCGGCGGCCACCGCCTGCTCGGCGGTCGAGACGCCGAACCCGAGGAGCACGGGACGGTCGGTGCCGCGCCGGATCCGCTCGGCCGTCGTCGTCGCCGACGCGGCCAGCGCGGCCCGTTCGCCGGTCGTGCCCATCAGCGAGACGGCGTAGACGAACCCGCGGCTGCGCGCGGCGATCTCCGCCAGCCGTGGTTCCGGGGTCGCCGGGGAGGCGAGCAGCGCCAGGTCGACGCCCGCGGCGGCCGCGACGCCGGCCAGCTCACCGGCCTCGTCCACCGGCAGGTCCGCGACGATCAGCCCGCTGACCCCGGCCGCCCGCAGCGCCGCGCAGAACGCCTCCGGCCCGTCCCGCAGGACCAGGTTGTAGTACGTGCTGGCGACCAGCGGCACCGCCGGCTCGCCCAGCGCGGCCAGGTCGGCGAGGATCCCGCGCACCGACGTGCCGCGCGCCAGCGCCGCGTGCGACGCCTCCTGGATGGTGACGCCGTCGAGGGTCGGATCGCTGAACGGCAGCCCGACCTCGATCGCGTCGGCCCCCGCCTCCGCGAACGCCCGCAGGTACGCGGTCCAGTCCGGGGTGATCCCGCCGGTGACGTACGGCATCAGCAGCGTACGGCCCTCGTCGCGGCGGGCGCGCAGGCGCCGCTCCAGCGACCCCGGTGTCATCGTCACGCCGGTCATGCCATGGCCTCCATCAGCGTCGAGGTGTCCTTGTCGCCCCGCCCTGACAGCGTCAGCATCACGGTCGCGCCGGACGGCAGTTCCCCGTCGCCCGCCGCGCGGATCACCCACGCGACCGCGTGCGCGGACTCCAGCGCGGGCACGATCCCCTCGGTCCGGGCCAGGCGCACCGCCGCGCCGACGACCTCCTTGTCGGTGACCGTGACGTACCGCGCCCGGCCCAGGTCCCGCAGGTGGGCGTGCTCGGGGCCGACGCCCGGATAGTCCAGGCCGGCCGCGATCGAGTGGGCCTCGGTGATCTGCCCGTCGTCGTCCTGCAGGAAGAGCGAGCGGACGCCGTGCAGCACCCCGGCCCGGCCCCGGGTCGCCCCGGCGCCGCCCTCGGCCTCGACGCCGACGAGCCGCGCGGGACCGTCGGCGAACCCGGCGAACGTGCCCGCGGCGTTCGACCCGCCTCCGACACAGGCCACGACGTAGTCCGGCGCGCCGGAGGGCAGCGCGGCCGCGCACTGGCCGCGCGCCTCCTCACCGATCACCCGCTGGAACTCCCGGACCATCCACGGGTACGGGTGCGGCCCGACGACGGAGCCCATGCAGTAGTGGGAGTCCTCCAGCGCGCCCACCCAGTGGCGCATCGCCTCGCTCGTGGCGTCCTTGAGCGTCCGGCTGCCCGTCGTGACCGGGACCACCTCGGCGCCGAGCAGGCGCATCCGGAAGACGTTCAGCGCCTGGCGTTCGATGTCGCGCTCGCCCATGAAGACGGTGGCCCGCAGGCCCAGCAGCGCGGCGGCGGTCGCGGTCGCCACCCCGTGCTGCCCGGCGCCCGTCTCCGCGATCAGCCGGGTCCGGCCCATCCGGACGGCCAGCAGCGCCTGCCCCATCACGTTGTTGATCTTGTGGGAGCCCGTGTGGGCCAGGTCCTCGCGCTTGAGCAGGATCTCGACGCCCAGCTCGGCGGACAGGCGCCGCGCCCGCGTCAGCGGCGTCGGCCGGCCGACGTACTCGGCCAGCAGCGCCGCGAGCTCGGCGCGGAAGGCCGGGTCCGCCCACGCCGCCCGGAAGGCGTCCTCCACCTCGCCGCACGCCGCCACCAGCGACTCCGGCGCGTACCGGCCCCCGTGCCCGCCGAACCTGCCCCGCGCCCCGGGATCGCCCATCACGGTGGTGCGGGGAACCGCCTCCCGCACCGGCCGCGACCGTACGTCCGTCACCATGCCGCCTCCCAGAGATCTAGAACTCTTCGACTGAGTTCTAGAACTCTAACCCGGAACTCGGGCATGCGAAAGGCCTGGCCGGAAATCGGCCAGGCCTTGGGGAAAAGTTGTCCACAGGTTGTGGACGGTCACTGTGGACGAGTCCTGTGGATTACGCGGACCACGGGGTCAGTGTGGGGGATGACCGCGCTGTGGATCGTCGGGTACGGGCAGGCCGTGCTGGCGCAGCCGCGCCTGCCGGATGTCCGCGAAGTTGATCGCGACGACGAACGTGCTGCTCAGCAACGCCAGCGCCACGACGGCCACCCGGATTCCCCACTCCGCCGGCAGCAGCGCGAGCCCCACGCAGACCGGGGTCATGAGAGCGAGGTGGCGGACCATCATGCGGCCACGCCACCCCGCGTCGGTCAGATCGTGCCGCACCCAGCCGAGGTTCTCCGGAGGAAGCCGGAACCCCATGGCGTAGCGGGCCCGCCGCAGCGGGCCCGGGTCACCGGGCAGCCGGGTCAGCGCGAACCTCCGTCACCAGTCGCCGCCGCCACCGAAGTCGCCGCCACCGTCGAAGCCGCCGAAGTCGCCGCCGCCGATGTCGAAGCCACCACCGTCACCGCCGCCGTCTCCGCCGCCGAAGCCCCAGCCGCCGTCGTTGTCGTTGCCGGCCTCGTACCCGGCCATGTAACCGGCGTCGTAGCCGCCGTGGCCGCCGAAGCCCCCGCTGAACATCGAGCCCAGCGCGGTGCCGATCAACAGGCCGCCCAGCATGTCGCCGCCGCCGAAACCGGAGTAGTAGCCCCCGGCGTACGGCGCGTACATCGGCCCGGCGTCCCAGTACGGCCGCCGCTGACCGCCGATCGAGACCAGGCGGGCGTCCGGGTCCACGCCCGACAGCACCCGCTGCGCGTCGGCCGCGCAGGCCGGAACCGACCGGGGCTGGCCGCCCGCGGGCGCCCACATGACGTCCTGCACCGACGGGCCGTGCTGCGGGTTGAAGAAGCAGGGGGCACGTCGCTCGGGCACCGGCCGGCCGTCCAGGCGGGCCCGCACCGCCGTCATGTAATAGCGGCCGTCCGCCAGCGCCTCGGTGACTTGGCTCATGTCCTGCGGACGGCGCGCCTCGTCGACCGCGGCCTTCGCCCGGTCGTAGGAGTCCATGGCGCGCTGGTAGTCGTCCCGCGCGGCCGGGTCGAGGTTCGGGTCCATCACGTTGAGGTTCAGCCCGGTGATGTCCTCACCCAGCCGGGTGACGTCCTCGTAGACGTTCTCCTTGAGCTCGGCCAGCTGCCTGGCCTCCCGCTCCTTCCGCCGCTTACGGGCGAAGAAGATCAGGCCCACGACGCCCAGGACGATGAGGATCAGGACGCCCAGCACCACGAACCCGGCCGTCGCCGAGCCCGACTTCTTGTCGGAGATCGCCTTGTCGAAGCGCTTGTTCAGGTTGAGGACCAGGTCCTTGAGGTTGGACGAGTCACCCCGCGCCTGGGTCACCAGCGTCCGGACCTTGCTGCTGCCCAGGCCATCGTGCGTGCCCGCGAGGATCCGCCGGCCGGAGCCGTCGAGCAGGATGAGCGTGCCCTTGCGCCCCAGAGCGCTGTCGAGCTGCCGCAGGCCCGAGGAACTGACGCGATCCTGCTTCACCACGGCGATCCGGATGGTCGACTCGTCGTCCTTCAGCGCGTTGACCACGGATTGCTTGTCGGAACCGGACATCGTCGCACCCGCGTCCGAGGACAGGTAGAACCGCTGGCTCTTCAACCCCTGGACGACGTTCTGGAACGGATCGGCGTTCGCCGGGACGGCGAACGCGAACAGCAGTGCGACGACGGCGGCCACGGCGGCGGGAATCGTCGAACGGCGAATCTTCATGGCGCCTTCAAGTGATCAGTGTGGTTGCTTTGACTAGCTTCGACGAACCAGCGGTCGGGATGGTTCCGTGCACACGCCGGTGCCGCCGCGCGACACCCCGTGCACCAGGACGTCCCAGAGCCGAGCGTAACCGATGGCGAGCATCACGTTACGCCCCGCTCGGACGTGCTCTTCCGGGTGGCCCCCGGGTGCCCGGCGCGCCGGTCCGGGCCGCCGGCTCAGGCGTCCTTGATCTCGCAGATCACGGCGCCGTTCGAGACCGTCTGGCCGACCTGCGCGGCCAGGCCCGTCACCGTGCCCGCCTTGTGCGCCGTCAGCGGCTGCTCCATCTTCATCGCCTCGAGCACCACGATCGTGGCCCCGGCCTCCACCGCCGTGCCGTCCTCGACGAGGATCTTGACGATGGTGCCCTGCATCGGGCTGACCAGCGCGTCCCCGCTGGCGGCGGCCCCGCCGGCCTTCTTGCCGCCCTTGCGCCGGGCCGGCGCCGCCGCGCGGCCCGTGGCGACCGGGCCGGGATCGCCCGCCGAGGCGCCCAGGCCCGCGGGGAGCACCACCTCGAGGCGCTTGCCGCCGACCTCGACGGTCACCCTCTCCCGCTCCGCCGGCTCGGCCGCCTCGACCGCCGCGTCGTACGGCGCGATCGTGTTGTCGAACTCGGTCTCGATCCAGCGCGTGTGCACCCGGAACGGCTCGTCGGTGAACGCCGGGTCCTCGATCACCGTCCGGTGGAACGGGATGACCGTCGGCATGCCCTCGATCTCGAACTCCGCGAGCGCCCGCCGCGCCCGCTGCAGCGCCTCCGTGCGGTTCGCGCCGGTGACGATCAGCTTCGCGATCATCGAGTCGTACATCTGCGGGACGGTCATGCCCTCGCCGAACCCGCTGTCCAGGCGCACGCCCGGACCGGTCGGCGCGCTCCACCGGGTGATCGTCCCCGGCGCGGGCAGGAAGTTGCGGCCCGCGTCCTCCGCGTTGATGCGGAACTCGATCGAGTGCCCGCGCAGGGCCGGGTCGTCGTACCCCAGCTCCTCGCCCTCCGCGACGCGGAACTGCTCCCTTACGAGGTCGACGCCGGCGACCTCCTCGGTCACCGGGTGCTCGACCTGGAGGCGGGTGTTCACCTCGAGGAACGAGATCGTGCCGTCCTGGCCGACGAGGAACTCGCACGTGCCCGCGCCGACGTACCCGGCCTCGCGCAGGATCGCCTTGGAGCTGGAGTACAGGGTCGCCAGCTGCTCCTCGCTCAGGAACGGTGCCGGGGCCTCCTCCACGAGCTTCTGGTGCCGCCGCTGCAGCGAGCAGTCACGCGTGGAGACGACCACGACGTTCCCGTGCCGGTCGGCGAGGCACTGGGTCTCCACGTGACGGGGCTTGTCGAGGTACCGCTCGACGAAGCACTCCCCGCGCCCGAACGAGGCGACCGCCTCCCGGACCGCCGACTCGTACAGCTCGGGGATCTCCTCCATCGTCCGCGCGACCTTCAGCCCGCGGCCGCCACCACCGAACGCCGCCTTGATCGCGATGGGCAGCCCGTGCTCCCGCGCGAACGCCACCACCTCGTCGGCGTCCTCGACCGGGTCCTTGGTGCCCGCCACCAGCGGGGCGCCGACCTTCTGCGCGATGTGCCGCGCCTGCACCTTGTCGCCCAGCGCCATGATCGCGCTCGGCGGCGGGCCGATCCAGGTCAGCCCGGCGTTCGTCACCGCCTCGGCGAACTGGGCGTTCTCGGACAGGAAGCCGTAGCCCGGGTGCACGGCGTCGGCGCCGCTCTCCTTGGCGATCCGCAGCAGCTTGTCCATGTCGAGGTAGCTCTCGGCCGCGGTCGACCCGCCCAGCGCGTACGCCTCATCCGCGACCCGCGCGTGCAGCCCGTCCAGGTCGGGCTCCGAGTAGACGGCGACACTGCCGATTCCCGCGTCCCGGCACGCCCGCGCGATACGGACGGCGATCTCACCCCGGTTGGCGATCAGGACCTTGCGCACGTACGACTCCTCGCTCTTGCCGATCAGAGAGAGTTTAGGCAACCCCGCTCCGCGCGCGCTCAAGGGCCGCCCGGTTATGGCGATCTCCAGAGTAACCAATCACTTGCTCGGCTGCCGCCGTCGCCCGTCGCCACCCTGGCGCTCCCGCCCCGTCCGCCGCCTACCGGCGGGCGCCGAAACGCGTCGGCATCTTCCTGCTTTGCCCATTTTGTGAGAGTGGATGGCCGCAAACGGACAAGGAGAGGGGTTCCGCCGGCCTCCTGCCGATGCTTGATTGCACAGACGGGCTGACAGCGAACGGAGAGAATCCGATGGGTGGCATCTACGGTGGCGATCCCGACGCCATGAAGAGGCTCGCCGGCCTCTTCCAGAAGCACGGCCAGGAACTCGACCAGATCATCCGGGACCTCAACGCGAACACCCAGAGCAGCCAGAGCATCTGGCAGGGTCCCGGGGCCAACCGGTTCCGCGAGGCGTGGGCCCAGGCGAAGCCGTCCTTCGACAAGATGGTCGTCGCCTTCCAGGAGGCCCACCGGGACATCAACAGCCGCGCCGAGGGTTTCCGCAACGTCGGCAAATAGCCCCGCTGTCATGCATGCCAGCCCCTAGGGGGCCCGGTCGCGCCGCACCTTCCTATTCGGATGCGGTGGCCGGTGCCCGGCGTCTCAGGACCAGCCATCGGCCGGTCAGGCCGACGGTGAACATGACGACGCCGGCGAGGACGGACCGCAAGGGCAGGGCGGCGACCAGGGTCAGGCAGCCGGCGGTGCCGAGCACGTTGAGCCAGCGTGGCCATCGGCGATCGGGCGCAGGCTGGGTGAAGGCCGCGGCGTTGGCGATGGCGTAGTAGACCAGAACACCGAAAGAGGAGAAGCCGATCACGCCGCGCAGATCGGCGATGGCCACCAGGGCGCTCACCACGACGGCGAGGGCGATCTCGGCGTGGCGTGGTACCCGGTACCGCGGATGGACGGCGGCGAGCAGGCCAGGCAGGTCACGGTGCCGGGCCATGGCCAGGCCGGTGCGGCCGATCCCGGCCATCAACGCCAGCAGCGCGCCGAGCGCCGCCAGCGCACCACCGACTCGCACCACCGGGGCCAACGCCCCGGCCCCCGCCGTCTCGACGGCAGTGGTCAGTGGCGCGGGCGCCGCGGCGAGCCGATGCGGCCCGGCGGCCAGCAACACCGCGACCCCGACCACGAGGTAGACGGCCACGGCGATGAACAGCGCGATCGGAATCGCGCGGGGAATGGTGCGCGCCGGGTCCCGGACTTCTTCCCCCATGGTGGCGAGGCGGGCGTAGCCGGCGAAGGCGAAGAACAGCAGGCCCGCGGACTGAAGGACGCCGTAGACGCCGCCGGCTTGCCAGTCGCCGAGGTCGCCCGTGCCGATGTGCCCGCCCACCGCGATACCCACGACGACGACGGCCAGGGCGGTCAGGCTGGTGGCGACGAGCACCCGGGTGAGCCGGGCGGTCCTGGTCACGCCTCGGTAGTTGAGCGCGGCCAGGCCCAGCACGCCCGCGATGGCGACGACCCGTTGTACCCACCAGGGGCCGGGGACCGCGTAGGAGGCGAAGGTGAGCGCCATGGCGGCGCATGAGGCGGTCTTGCCGACGACGAATCCCCATCCGGCGGTGAACCCCCACCAGTGGCCGAGGCGCTCGCGGCCGTAGATGTAGGTGCCTCCGGAGACCGGATACACCGCCGCCAGTTGCGCGGAGGCGACCGCGTTGCAGTACGCGATCACCGAGGCGATCACCAGCCCGATCAGCAGTCCCGTGCCGGCGGCCCGCGCCGCGGGGCCGAACGCGGCGAACACGCCCGCGCCGATCATCGACCCGAGTCCGATCACGACCGCGTCACCGGTGCCCAACCTGCGCGCGAGGTGGTCCCCGCCACCGGAACCCGGCCCGGCCGATCCGGATACGTCCCGGGGCTGAGGTCGCGATGTCACCGGCCACCTCCTCGACACTATTCCATCAAACTCGTTTGATGTATCGTCCGGGGCATGGCGTCGTCGAGTCAAGCCACCCCGGCGTTCGTACGCCTGGCCGCCCACCCGCTGCGCTGGCGGCTGTTGACCGAGCTCGCCACCGGTGACCTGCGGGTCCGCGAGCTCACGGCGCTGGTCGCAGCGCCGCAGAACCTGGTCTCCTACCACCTGCGGGTACTCCGCGACGGCGGTCTGGTCACCGCCACACGCAGCAGCTTCGACGGTCGCGACAGTTACTACCGGCTGGACCTGGCCCGCTGCGCGCAGGCCCTGGCCGGTACCGGGGCCGCCCTGCATCCGGCACTGCGTTGCGTCCCCACACCCCCGGTGTCTCCGGCCGGCCGGCGGCGCCGGTCCCGGCCGGCGGTGTTGTTCCTGTGCACGGGCAACAGCGCGCGCTCACCGATCGCCGAGGCCCTGCTGCGCCATCACCTCGCCGACGACCTGTTCGTGACCAGCGCCGGCAGCCGACCCAGATCGGAGACGCACCCCCAGGCGGTTCAGGTGCTGCGCGAGCGGTACGGCATCGACATCGCCGGCCGGCGGCCGCGCCATTTGGACACCCTGCGCGGTCACCGGTTCGATTACGTGATCACCTTGTGCGACAAGGTCCGTGAGGTCTGCCCCGAATTCGGCGACCACACGCGACGGATCCACTGGAGTGTCCCCGACCCGGCCGCGACCGGCCGCACCGAGCACGGCCATGACTCGTTCGCCCGCGCGGCCGCGGACATCGACACACGCATCCGCTACCTGCTGCCCGTCCTCGCACAGACCCCGGAGGCTCGCCCATGACGGCACCCGACCACTACGCCGCCGTCCGCTACCTCGTCGATGACGTTCAGACGGCCGTCGACTTCTACACCACCCACCTTGGCTTCACCGCGGGCAGCAGTGCCGCTCCCGCTTTCGCCGACGTGGTCCGCGGGCCGCTGCGGCTGCTGCTGTCCGGGCCCGCCAGCTCAGGCGCCCGTTCCACCCCCGCCGACGCCGATGTCGCAGGCCGTAACCGCATCCACTTGATCGTCGACGACCTGGACGCCGAGATCTCCCGGCTGCGCGCAGCGGGCCTGCCGTTCCGCAGCGAGGTGGTGGCGGGCCCCGGCGGGCGCCAGATCCTGCTCGCCGATCCCGCGGGCAACCTGATCGAACTGTTCGAACCCGCCCGTCGGCATTAGGCCGTGTCTGACAAATGGCCTTCGAGGGCCCGGCTTGTCCTAGCTAGCGGGCGAGATGCTGGAGCCAGTCGTGCAGGAGTGCGGTCTCGACGGGGCGGAGCGGGACGGTAGCTGGATCCGCCCCGCTGAGGGCGGCATCGAGCGCGAGGGCGCGAGCGGCGAGGGTCGGGTCTGGGGCTGGACTCGTGTCGGTGGTCAGGGCGTCTACGAGTGCTTCCCGCATGCGTGGTGAGACCTCTGGGTCGCGGTCGCTCTCGGGGATGCCGATCAGGGAGAGCGTGACGCCGGTCACCGCTGCCAGGGTGAGGTGGGCGGCAAGGACAGGCGGTACCCGTAGGCGGCCGTCGGAGGCGGCGCGGGTGAGGAATGTCATGAGGAGTTCCTGAGCCTCCCGCGCGGCGGGTGGGCGGCGGCCAGGGCGGTCGGTGCCGTACATCAGCAGGTAGAAGGCGGGGTGCTTCAGGCCGAAGTCGACGTGCATGTCCCATCCGCGGCGCATGTCGTCGACCGGGTCGCCGCTCGGCGTCAGAGTGTGCTTCTGGGCCAAGTACAGGTCGAAGGCGTGGATGGCCAGCGCCGAAAGGAGCCCGTCCTTGTCACCGAAGAGCTGGTACAAGGAGGCGGCCCGGATGCCGGCCGCCGCTGCGACGGCGCGGGTGGAGAGCGCCTGGGCGCCCTCCCGTTCCAGGAGTTCGGCTGCCACTTCCAGGATCTGTCGGCGACTGCGGGTCTTCGCATCATCCACGTTGCAATGCTACGCCATAAGGAGTAACACTGATTCAGGCGGTGGTACGGAAAATAGCGTTACAGCGATACGGCGGGAGAGGTTGATGAATCGTGTGGGATACGGCGCCATGCAGCTCGCGGGCCCTAAGGTCTGGGGATTCCCGGACGACCCGGAGGCGGCGCGGCGGGTGCTGCGCCTGGCCGTGGAACTGGGCGTGACCTTCTTCGACACCGCCAACGCCTACGGGCCGCGCACGGTGAACCAGCTGATCGGGCAGGCGCTGGGACCGATCCCCGAGGGCGTGATCGTGGGCAACAAGGTCGGCGCAGAGCGCGGCCCGGACAAGTCCTGGATCGTCGACGGCCGCCCCGAGACGGTCCGGCGGCAGGTCCACGAGGCCCTTACCGATATGGGAACGGACGCGAGCGAGCTGACCTACCTCCGACTCGTCGGCGACACCCCCGGCGCGCACCAAGACGTACCGCTGGAGGAGTCGCTCGGCGCACTCGTCGAGCTGCGAGACCAGGGACTGATCCGCCGCATCGGCCTGTCCGGCGCGTCCCCGCAGATGCTGGCCCGTGCCCAGCAGATGACCCCCATCGTGGCGGTGCAGAACCGTTTCAACCTGCTTGACCGCAGCGGCGTCCAGGTCCTCGCCGACTGCGAGACCCAGGGCATCCTCTTCATCCCCTACTTCCCGCTTGCCGCTGGGCGGCTGAGCGACCACCAGGAGCTGACCGGCCCGGCAGAGCGCCTGGGCGCCACATCGGCCCAGATTGCACTGGCCTGGCTGCTGCGCCGTTCGCCCTCCATGGTCGTCATCCCCGGCACGAGCAGTACCGACCACCTCCGGTCCAACATCGCAGCTTCCGAGGTTGCCGAACAGTTGACCGACACCGAGGTCGCGCGCCTGACCGGATTCGTCGACGAGTCGCAAGCGGCCCTCGGCCAGCCCACGCCTCCCGCTCAGAGCCACCGCTGAACAAGGGTCCCGGGGATGTCGCTATCGGCCCTCGGTGGACTCCACGATCAACGAGCACATCAGCACGCCGCCGGCGCCCGTAAAAGGGGAAGCCGACGGGGACGAACTGGCGGATTCGGAACGCTCGGCGACGTGGCAGGCCCTCGGCCGGTCCCGGGGCGGTCTGACGACCAAAGTCCACCTGGCCGTCGACGGCCGCGGCCTCCCACTCGCCCTGGTCCTCACACCGGGCAACGTCCACGACGCCACCATGGTCGAAGCGGTGATGGATGCGGTCCGCATCCCGCGCGTGGGCAAGGGCCGGCCCCGTACCCGCCCGGACAGAGTCCTGGGCGACAAGGCGTACTCGTCCCGGGCCATTCGGGCGTGGTGCAGGCGTCACGGCATCGCCGCCACCATCCCGGAACGTCGAGACCAGCAGGCCAATCGGCTCCGCCGGGGCTCCAAGGGAGGCCGTCCGCCCGTCTTCGACGCACAGGCACCGCAACGTCGTGGAGAGAGGCTTCAACCGGCTCAAACAGTTCCGCGCCGTCGCAACCCGCTTCGACAAACTCGCCACCCGCTACCGGGCCGGACTCGAACTCGCCTCACTCATCCTGTGGCTCCGCCAACCAGCATCGTGATCATTGTCAGACACGGCTTAGTTCCCCCGCACGGCCGCGGCCGCTCGGATCGGGAACGCCTGGCCGAGGCGGACGTACAGGCCGTGGCCCTCGACGATCTCCTCGAAGCGGTACGCCTCGTCCGGCCTTCCAGGACGGCGAGCACGCCCGGCTCACCGCGCTGCCACGCATGCCGGGGCCTACGAGTCCCGGCCGCGCGTGACAGTACCTCCCTGGGTCAGAACGTGACCCAGCGCTGATCATCGCCGGTCCGGATGGATCGCAGCCGTCGTCGCAGCTCCCGCAACGACTCTTCATCGGCATGCGCGTTGCGTAGTAGGGCGGTCAGAGTGCTCAGTTCACGGATGTCCTTGAGCACTGAATAGCCGGACCACGTGGTGATGTCATGACCGTACGCCGCGATGAAGGCGTCACGGTCAGCTTCCGGCAGGCCGAAGCGGACCGCGGCCAATGTCGGAACCAGATCCATCTCGCGGGGACCCCAGCTGACCGAATCCCAGTCACTCAAGACGACGCGTGCGCCATCGCGAAGGACGTTACCGCGCCACGCATCTCCGTGGATCATCCCGGGTGGCAACGAGAAGTCGAGGCACTCGTAGTCTGCGATCAGCCGGCGGCACCGGTCCAGCAGCCAGCTCCGCTCGGATTCGGTTATGGCGCAGCTGAGTTCAGCAGCGCGGCGCACAGAACGCAGCGGCTGGTATCGGCGCAGAGGAAGCTCGGGCAGGGGAAGGCTGTGCAACTGCCGGAGAAGGCGTCCCAGATCGGCGGCTGTCGGAGGTTCACCTTCTTGGGGCAGATAATTCCAGAAGGTCACGACGCAATCGTGAGCTTGGAGCGGCTCGTCGATGAGCGGCGTCACCGTGGGGAAGTCGTACGTGGCAGCAAGCCACTTGGTCACAGATAGCGCTCTTGCTGCCGTGTCGATCGTGCGAGGAGAAGTAGCCCGCGCGACCCGTGCTACGGCGCCCGCTTCGGGCAGGTGGTAGACGGCACTCGCGAACAGGCGGATCAGGCGGGCGCCGAGTGTGCTCACCTGCGCCGCGGCGCACGCGGCTCGAAGGGCGTCGGTGCTTCTGGCCTCGAAGTTTCCGTCCTCAGGTGGGGTGAGAGGTCGGGCATGCATATCAGCCTCCAAGGTCGCTGGCAGAGTCCGGACGGCTGTGGACGTGCGTGAGCCTGACGCGTAATGAAGAGGCCGTCGGTTCGATTCCGACAGGCAGCTCGTCCATGAAGAGGGCGTCTCCCCAGGAGACGCCCTCTTCATCCTCCCGCGCGTACGCGACAGCTGGCAGCGCGGTTGCACCACCAGTTGCAGTCGGCCGGTGGCACCATGATCACTGGTGTCTGCTGCGCTCTAAAGGCAGCGCACGCCAGGGATCACGAGCGGTCACCGGCCAGGGTCGGGGAAGTGGCTGACCGGACGTTCCGGTGCGGGGGTGCAGGGGCGCCCAGCGTCCAGTGCGCGCCTTGGCGTGGGTGGGGCCATGGCCAGGACTGTGCGTGGATGATCGCGCCGGTCAGTTGTTCGGGATCTGCCGCTTCGACGAGCCGCCAGCCGGCAGGGGGCGGTATAAGGGCCCACCAGGAGCGCGTGCGGTGGCCGTACCATAGGATCAGTCCGGGGAACCGTCGCCGTAGCGTCGCGGTCGGGTCACCTGCCACGGGGCCCGCGCCTGACGTCGCGCGTCTTGAGGTATTCCGTGATACGTGTCGCCGCGCCCGCAGGGTCGTCGATCTCGTGGTGCTCGTAGTCGTCGCGACGCCAGACGAACGATTCGCCTGAGGTATCGATTTCGACCCATACCTTTGGGTCAGTCAGTTCGTGTCGCACCGACAACGCCGGACGTGCGTCGCTCAAAGCGACACGGACCCCACAGGCGGCCAGTTCTCGGCAGAGTGCGACCAGCGCGTTGAGCTTTTGCTTTTGGTCTGGTTCGTGCACCTTGACCCCTCTTTGTGGACGTCGACCCGGCGCCATAAGTGGTGTTCATGCCGCCGGTTCAGCTCTCTGCGAGCCTTGCGGAGGGGGTGTTGCAGCGCGGTGCCGCGCCTACTTCATCTCGGCCTTCTTGATATCGATTCGCCTCATCTCTGTCTCCTCCGGTGTTACATTCGCTGGGACGGGAGGCGGATATGACTACTTCGTCGGTGCGACTGAGGACTCTCTTGTGGGAACGTCATTGGCAGACCCATCGGACTTTCAATGCCGAATATGACAAAGCAGCCCGGAAAGTCGATCCGTCACTTGTCGGCACAGGGCCGAGCCGTGCCCAGCTGCATCGCTGGACGGCTGGCCAGGTCAAAGGGCTGCCCTACTCCGATCACTGCCGGGTGCTGGAGAAGATGTTCCCCGGATGGACCGCGGAACAGCTATTCGAGCGGCTCGACGGGGACCAGGACGCGGACACGCACGAATGCAGACGAGAGGCCTCCAACCCGGTTCCGCCAACCGCCGGCCTTCCAATCGCTACGGCGGTAGCCACGCCACCGATCAACATCCGGCCCTACGTCGAGGCAGCCTTCGATTGTGAACACGTCGCGATCGACTTCTTCGGCCTGTCCGGCGAGACGCTGCACGGCGTCATTCAAGAACCACTCGACAAGATCCGCACCGGCCAGCTCAAACCGCGGAGCCTCGCACTGCGCATCCTCGTGCCCGATGTGTCCAAGCCGATGGCCGTACCGTGCCGCAGTGAGGACCTGGGCGATGACCCGGAGTTCCGCGAGCGCACGAGTCGGATCATGCTGCGCCACGGGCAAGCCATCCTGGACTCGGTCGAGGAACTGGCCGACCTAGGCATCCTCGACAGCGCCAAGGCCGAGATCCGCGTTCACGACTGTCCGCCGCTGTTCAAACTCTGCATCGTGAACAACGAAGAGGTCTTCTTCGGTTTCTACCCGATCAGGCAACATGTCGTGCAGATCCAGGGCACACCGCATCACATGTTCGACCTGATGGGGAAGGAAGCAAGCTTGTTCCGACACACCGTCCATGACGGCTCAGCCGTCGGGGCACAGTACGTCGCCCAGGCCCGCCAGTGGTTCAACACCGTCTGGGAGACGATCAGCCGCGAGTTCACCGGATGACCCCGCCCCGTACTGCCCTGGCCGAGGTCCTGGCCCGCAGCCGGTATCTGCTGTTCGACTTCGACGGCCCCATCTGCGGCATCTTCTCCGGACTGCCCGCCCCCACCATCGCTGCCCACCTACGCGACCTGGTCACGGCAGAAGGCGTCAAGATCACGGGTGTCGCCGCAACCTCCGGTGATCCGTTCGACGTGTTGCGTTACGCCGCGACCATCAGCCCCGACCTCACCCAGACCGTCGCGGACGGGCTGCGTGCCGTGGAGCTCCGCGCCGTCGAGGTAGCCGACGCCACCCCACACGCCCGACAGGTCATCGAAGCGGCCCATAATGACGGACGCGCCATCGCCGCCGTCAGCAACAATTCCCGGCAAGCAGTCGCGCGCTACCTCACGACCGCCGGCCTCGCACCACTGTTCACTGCCATCATCGGCCGCACCGAACCAGACCCCCGGCTGCTCAAACCCGACCCCCACCTGATCGGGCAGGCCGTCAAGGAGCTGAGTGCGGCGCCCGCCGACTGTGTCCTGATCGGCGACTCCCTCAGCGACATCGAGGCAGCACACAACGCCGGAACGCCCAGCATCGGCTACGCCAACAAGCCCGGCAAACTCGAACGCTTCACCACCGTCGGAGCCGACGCCGTTATCACAGACATGGCCGAACTCATCCCGCACCTCACCAGGCGGCAGCCCGCTACCGACTGACGGGAAATAGCAAGACACCGCCGCGAGCACCAGACAAGACAGCAGCGCCCCAGGGGGCGAAACGGCTAGACCTGTGTCAGGTCTTGGGACCTGTGTGACAGATCCGGCTCCGGAGGTGGGTGACACTCCGGCGTGATGATCTGTCGTTCTTGTTCTGGCCTGACGCTACCGGGTCTGAGGCTGAGTGGTCAGCCAGCCCACGGGTGTGGGCCTTGCTCCAATACGGCGAGGGGTGCTGGCTCGTGGGTTGGCCACAGGTCGAGCCGATAGAGGAAATGATCGCCGTACTCGGAGTCGTTGCGCCCCAACCGATGCGGAACGCCGCTAAAAACCGTAGGCCAGCCCACCGGAAGGTCGCCCGTTCTCCCCGCTGCGTGAGCCTCCCAGCCGTGCCCGCCGTATCAACGCCAGGCCGCGACGCGGTCGGCAGAGCCGAAGCCTTGACGCACCGGGCACGGCCGGAAGACATCGCAGCTACGCGGAGAACAGGGGAGGAAGAGGAGCGACCGCGAAGGCCGTAACGATCGCAGTGGATGGTTGCGCAGCCCACGGAGTCGGGGCGATCGCTGCGGCCCCCGCTTCCGTTCCTCGGGCCGTGACCGGCCCTGCGGTACGGGTCGGGGTTGCCCTCGAATAACCGGGGAGCGGCGGATAGCAACCGACGCCTGCGGCAGGCACACGCCCGGCACCCTCTACCTCGGGACAGGCACCGCGAACAGGGCTGTTGTCACTCCTAAAACGTGGAAGGTCGGCGGTTCGACCCTGCCTCTGCCCGCCACCATACTTGATCTGCGGGCAGACCTCGGAGCGAACTCGCCTGGGTTTTTCTGGCGGCCACGGCACGATAAGCCAGCCGGGGAGATGCAGCACCGAGGCACAGGAGATAGCTCTCACGGCGTTCTAGTTCAGCTTGATGCTGTCGACGTCCGAGGACTTCCGCTTGCTCACTTTCTGGATTTTCCCTTCGTGCTATCTAATGCTGCAGTATATATTTATGGGCTTTCGATCCACTATCGGGACTGATATGCGCTGAGGCGGTCCACACTGAATCTCTCCATTGTCTCCAGCGTTCGCGCTAATGATGTATTTCCCGTCGGGAAGCTTGAATTTGAAATGACCGGAGGTGATGCTCTCGCGTTTAATTATCTGCTGCCTTGAATCGGTGACAATTACTTTTGCTTTCTTTGGCGGGTGATGTCGGTCCGGCCACGGCCCGCCGGACAGTCGAATTGTTCCAACGACATCGCGTTCACTGCTTGGCGAAGCAGAGGCGCAACTTGTCGCGCCAAGCGAAAGTAGGACAAATGAAGATAGTATTCGGGTTCTGATGAAGGTCATGCCTGCTCTCCGAGCGCGAGCCAGCAGGGTAGCGTGATGCGCGCCACCCTGCTGATTGTGAGTGATGTGTTTGCTCTATCTTATCGTCTGCACAGCCCCATAGATGGATAGATTGATGGGGTGTGAGCTTATGCCCCAATCGAGAAGGTCACCGCTTGAAGTTTCGATCGTCATCGTCAGGAACTTCCCGTGGGGAAGCTTGTTGCCGGCAGGGACTCTTGCTTGGTAGCCGATGAAGTTACCGGAGGTTTGAACGACGGTCACAGGTACCTGCTTTTGGATCGCTCGCTTGCCAATCAGCTGGACCTTCGGCTCTGACGTTTCTGTAGTCTCGATTTTTCCTGGTGATGGCTCTCCGTTGCTCTTAGCGAGGCTGCGCAGTGTCGTATTGATACTGCCGGGTGTGGCAGGCCGGGCCTCCGAGGGCGTGTTATGCTCCGGCGCCTTCGCCAGGTCGTAGCATGTGTCGGCGCTGTTTACTGCAAGGCGCGTATATGGGGTGATCCAGCCGACAGCAAAGCCTCCCCGAGTGAAAGGCTTTGGATGGTAGCTTGCGGAATTCCATCCGTTGTGAACGCTGCCTTTTGTGTCAGTGTAGGTTAGGTTGCGTATGTCTGCTTCGGCGCGAGCGTGAGGGTCCGTGGACTCCATCCCGACATCCGCATTGATTGCCGACACTCCGGGCACGGTAGCGGTTCCCATGTTGACTCCGTCTTCGCGGACTCTCCACTTTCTATCCGAATCCAAGTCCAACGAAAATGACCTTGAAAAATTCTCTCCAGTAACCCCAATGCTGTGCTCGTGATAGTCGCCGTCATAGCCTTCTGCCCAGAAGTGATGTACAGCCGTCCCCCATGGCTTTCCGACGGTGTCGCCTGCTTCGACCCATCTAGCGCCGTCGGTATCGAGGCCAACCCACATCTCGCTGGTCAGCATAAAGACGGATGTGTCGGTGACTGCAAAGCACTGGTAATCCGGGTTCACGAAGCCTTCCACGCCATTGATCGCTTTAACTTCCCAATGCATGATTGCGCGACAGTGAGCCTGCCAGGTGCAGATGTCGTCGGCGTGTGCTGATCGGGGACCTGTTAGGAATCCTGCCATGCCCAGGGTGACCGCAGATGCTAGGGCAGCGAAACGCTTGGTCATCGAAAAACTCCTCACTTAACGCCAATGCCTTCGTTGGGAAGCTACTAGTTGTCAATTAGTTAGTCAAGGCGCTCATGTGTAGTTCTTGGGGTTTAGCTCTTTAGAATGGCCATTAGTGGCCAGATGGTGTTTACCTAGGTTTCGGTAGGGGCTTAATCGATCCGCTAGCGAAGCGGGCTTGCAGGCAAGTGATGCGAGTTGTGCTTCAAATTTTTACCGCCGGATTCATTGCTCGCGCCTCGGCTTGCAGGGCTGACATGCCTTAGTGCGGCAGTCCTCCACCGAGCCCGTTAGATGGTGGTCGCGCTGCCAGAAGCAGGTGGGCAGCGCAAACCTGTGTCATGTCCTCTGCTCCTGCCCCAATGACCCGGGCCACTCCGCGGTTCCTCCCTCCATCTCCCCGAAAGCTGGCTGGAGGCAGAGCTAGGGCGTCCTGGCACCCACCCGCTCAGCTAACCAAGCCAAAACATTGCACACTCACTGCGGGCGTGTATCGCCTATCGGTGGCATCGTCGAAAGCGGCGGGCCGAGAGCCATGCCGCGGGATATACGCGGGATGATCTACGAGCGAGACGGTCATGACACGATGCAAGGCCAGGTCACAGCGGAGGGAAGCCGTGAACGCCGACCCTCTGTAAATCCGCCTGCGCTCGGTGTGGTGTCTCCTGCTGTACAGCACAGAAGTACAGCAACACCGCCGTACAACACCAGGCGGGCCCGCACGGCATCGCACGTCCGAGAAGGGCGAGCCAGCGGTGACCGTGATCCTGCCGGTAGTTCGCAAAGGATCGTATAGGTGGTCGGTGTTTGTCCCTCGCGAACCTGACAGAGGGCAGACGCTTCGCTGGCACGCCGCTTCGCTCGGATTATGTGGGTGATGAGTGTTTTGGGTGCCTTACCGGTAGTGGCTCGATCGTTGGTTGGTGGGTGGGCAGACGGCTGCCTGGATCGGGTACGCCTGGCCGAGGTGGACGAACAGGCCGCGGCCGGTGGGGCCGTCCAGGGAGATCTGGCGGGGGAGGCGGAGGTTGAAGACGTCGCCGTCGTCCGGGGAGCTCACGGCGAGGAGGACGCCGGTGCGGGAGCGTCTCGTCTCGGCGATGTAACCGCTGTAGCCGCGGGCCAGGTCCTGGGTCGTGCCGGCGATGACGAGGGCCTGCTCGGCGTCGCGGGCCGCGCGGAGCGCGCGGAGCAGCACGTCGTCGAAGGAGCTGGCGTCGAGCAGCTCGGCGTCGTCGACCACCACGACGTACCGGTCGTGGCCCTCGACGATCTCGTCGAAGCGGTACGCCTCGTCCAGGCCCTCCAGGACGGCGAGGACGCCCGGCTCGCCGCGCAGGTCGCGGAGCGGGGAGCGGCGCGGGCAGACCAGGACGACCGGCACGGTGCCCTCGCCGATCCGCGGGTCGAGCAGCGATCGCACCATCGTCATCAGGACGGTCGAGCGGCCGGAGCGGGGCGGGCCGGCGACGGTGAAGCCGGGGCCGTCGGCGAGGAGGTCGGCGCCGATCGGGGCGAGTTCGTCGCCGCCCGCGCCGACGAGCGCCCACAGCGGCGACGGGGCGGTGAAGTCCGGGTCGAGGGACAGGGCCTCGGCGTAGGTGACGTGGACCGGGAGCTCGTCGACGTGGAGAGGGCGCTGGGCGCGGGCCGGCCGGTCGTACGTGCGCTCGGCCTCGCGCGCGAGGCGTTGCAGGGCGGCGACCTGGGCGGTGCCGGCGGCGACCTCGGTGAGCAGGGCGATCTGGGACTCGCGCAGGGCGCCGTCCGGGCCGACCGCCTCCAGGACGCGACCCGGTGGCAGGTCGGAGGGGAGGTGGCGTTCGTCGAGGCCGGCGTAGGCGTAGTCGTTCGGGTCGGCCATGCGGAGGACGAGGCGGCCGTCGAAGACAGTGGAGATCTGGCCGGTGAGGCCGGAACGGTCGCCGGTGAAGACGGCGCGCAGGCCGACGGCGGCGCCCTCGCGGAGGAGGCGCAGGAGGGAGTCGACGAGGCGGCCGTAGTCGTAGTTCTCGAACGCGGCGACGTAGCCCTCCCAGCGGTCCAGCAGGAGGAGCATCCAAGGGAGGCGGTCGGCGGGCGCGGCGGCGGTGCGCTGTTCGGCGAGGGAGGAGAAGCCGGTGGCGGCGAGGATCTGCTGGCGGCGGCCGACCTCGGCGTGGAGGCGGGCGAGGAGGCGTTCGAGGCGTTCGGTCTGGTCGCGGCCGACGACGGCGCCGCAGTGCGGGAGGGCGACGAGGGGGAGCAGGGCGTTGCCGCCGCAGTCGATGGCGTACAGGTGGGCGTCGGAGGGAGCGCAGGTGGCGGCGAGGGAGCCGGCGAGGGTGCGCAGGACCGTGGAGCGGCCGGAGCGCGGCGAGCCCGCGACGTACACGTGGCCGCCCTGGACGAGGTCGAGGGCGAGGACGGAGCGGGTCTGGGCGGACGGCAGGTCGGTGAGGCCGAACGCGAGCGGCGGCACGTCGTCGTGGTCGGTGAACACGGCGGGCAGGTCGCCGAGGGTGACGCGGGCCGGGAGGGGCTCGAGCCACGGCGCCGGCTGGTCGTCGAGGCCGGCGCGGTCGGCGGCGTCGCGGATCGCGGCGACGAGGGCCCGCAGGTCGGTGATCGTGGTCGCGTCGTGGTCGGCCGGGCCGGTCACCGGGAGGGGACGGCCGAGGCCCTGCCAGGGGAGGGGGACGACCTCGGCGGGGGTGGTGGCGTGGGCGCCGGGGCGGCGGCCGCCGATGCGGGCCGACTGGACCGCGTGCGGTGCGGCGGCGCCGGATCGTACGTAGCAGCGGCCGGGCGTGGCCTTGGAGATGCGGGCGGCGGACGGGTCGTCGATGATGTCCGTGGACTCCTCGGGCGCGGTGACGCGCAGGGCGATCCGCAGGTTGGTGTTGGCGCGGATGTCGGCGGTGACGACGCCGGCGGGGCGCTGGGTGGCGAGGAGCAGGTGGACGCCGAGGGACCGGCCGCGGCGGCCGATGTCGACGAGACCGTCGACGAAGCCGGGAAGCTCGGCGGCGAGGGTGGCGAACTCGTCGATGACGAGGACGAGGCGCGGCATCCGGATGGAGGCGCGCGGGTCGCCGTCGTCGTGCAGCTCGCAGTAGTCCTCGATGTCCTTGGCGCCGGCGTGCAGGAGGATCTCCTCCCGGCGCCGTAGCTCGGCGCCGAGGGATTCGAGGGCGCGTTCGGTGAGGTGGCCGTCGAGGTCGGTGACCACTCCGGTGACGTGCGGGAGCGCCGCGCAGTCCTGGAACGCGGCGCCGCCCTTGTAGTCGATGAGGACGAAGGTCATCTCGTCGGGGCGGTTCGCGACGGCGAGGGACGCGATGAGGGTCTGCAGGAGCTCGGACTTGCCGGCGCCGGTGGTGCCGGCGATGAGGCCGTGCGGTCCGTCGACGCGCAGGTCGACGGTGAAGACGCCGTCGGCCGACAGCCCGATGGGGACGGCGGTGGTACGCCCGCCGGCGGCCCAGACGGCCTGGACGTGGGCGGCGGTGGGGTTCTGCATGCCGAGGACGTCGAGGAGCCGGGCCTCGCGGGGGACGGCCGACTCGGCGTCGTCGCGGGACACGTCCCGTACGGGGGCGAGGGCGCGGGCCATGCGGTCGCACCAGCCGGTGGAGACCTGGTCGGCGAGGATCGGGCCGGCGGAGTCGAGGCCGTGGCCGCGCAGCCGTACGTGCGTGGGGTGGTCCCAGTCCCACATCGCGACGGCGGTGCACTCCTCCGGCAGGAGACGTTCGTCGTCGTCGATGCAGATCGCGTGCAGCCCGTACGCCGGGCCGCTGGACAGGACCTGCGGCATGCCCGGCATCCGGCGCAGGCGGCGCGCGCCGTCCATGACGAGGAGGATGTTGTACGGGCCGGCGCCCTGGGGGCCGAAGAGGCCGCCGGTGGAGCGGTCGGCGGTGCGGCGGCGTTCGGTGACGCGGATCGCCAGCTCGGTGATGCGGTGCGCGACGGAGGCGGGGTCCGCGCCGATCAGGGCGACGCACTCCTCGCCCTCGCGGGGGGCGGAGTGCGGCAGCCAGCGGACCCAGTTCCAGTGGTCGCCGCCGTCGGGGTCGGCGCAGAGCACGACGATGGCGAGGTCGCGGGGGCTGTGCAGGGCGGCGGCCTGCGCGACGAGCCAGCGGGCGAGCGCGCGGGAGCGGTCGCGGGGGCCGGCGAGCCCGATGACGCCGAGGTCGGCGAGGGGCAGGGTGACGGGGACGGCGTGGGCGACGGGCTGTTCGGGCATGACGGGGTCGGTGTCGCCGCCGCGACCGGGGACGAGCTCGATGTTCGCGGGCTGGTCGGCGAGGCCGACGCGCAGGTGCAGGGTGTCGGCGTCGGAGCGGCGGCGTTCCCAGAGCCGCCGGCGCGGGCCGGTGGCGGTCAGCAGCACCTCGGCGGGGTCCGGCGCGAGGGCGCGGCGGTCCTGCTCGTCGGCGTGGCGCAGTTGCTCCAGCGCGGCGTCGAACTCCTCCTTGGCCCGCCGATGGGCCTTCATCGCCCTCTTGTAGGAGGTGCGGCCGTACATCCGGTCGCCGATCCACTCGCCGACCTGGATGACGGGGTACGCGAGCGCCATCAGCGCCCAGTACCACTGGCCGGTGACGACGGCCATGACGACGCCGGTCGCGGCGAACAGCAGTGAGCCGAGGAGCCGGAGCCGTACGCGCTGCGTCTTCGGCGGCTCCTGCGGGACCTCCAGCCTGGTGCGCCGCTCGGGCGGCAGCAGGCGGGGCGGCCGGTTGTAGGCGAGCCCGCCGTCGTCCAGCGGCGCGAGGTGGGCGTCGGGGGCGGTGGCGGGGACGTAGGTCAGGACGGACGAGCCGACGGTCAGCATCGCGCCGGGCCGCCACTGGGCGGTGCCGTCGAGCGGGGCTCCGTCGAGGAGGGCGTCGCCGGCGGCGGCGACGGCGACGCTGACGGTGACGCGGTGCGACTCGACCGTGACGGTCAGGGCGTGCGCGGGGACGGCCGGGTCGCCGAGGCGTACGTCCACGTCGGGGCCGCTGCCGAAGGTCGTCTCGCCGATGCCGACGCGGTGCACGGCGCCCGCGGCGGGGCCGCCGGTGACGCGGATCTCGGCGCTGCCGGTGGGCTCGGTCAGGACCGTCGCGACGGCGCCGGCGGGGTCGAGGGCCACGAGGGCGCCGTCGCGCAGGACCCGCGCGGCGGGCACGGCCGGATCGAGCATGCGGCCGCCCGCCCACAGGGGCGGCGCGGATTCGGGCACCCAGCGTGCGCTTGGTAGGTGGACGACTTCCGCGAGGGCCTCTTTGACCGGCTCGGTGTTGAGCGCCGTAATTAGTGATCTCGCAACGGTTTCTACCGTCATATCGGAATCACCGTTGACCACGACGTCACGGGGACCTTGATCGGTCATCACCGTGAGCGAGATTCGCATTACCCCTCCGGATTCGCCGTCTGCCGGACCAGGATAGAGAGGGTTCCGGGGTCTCTCCAGCGGCTTCGACCGAGTGCAGTCTTGATCACTTAACAGGACGGCGACATCCGGGACGAAACAATCTGTGGATGCCGCATTGACGCGGAGCGGTAAGGACGGAACGATGGTTCGCCGCGTCCCGTCAACGCCGACAGTCCGCAATCCCCCGAATTGGCGGAGTATCCAGTGACGACGAGCAGTGATCGCAAGAGCGTCGCCGACACCTCCGGGCGGCCGTCGCTCGCGGTGGCGGCCGGCCACCGGATTCCCGTGCCGCCCCGGGAGCGCAAGCCGGCGATGGCGGCGCTGGCCGTCCTGCTCATCGTCGGAGGCGCGCTGGTCAGCGCCTATCTGGTGATGGCCAGCGGGCAGCGCGTCCCGGTCATCCGGGTGGCCAAGCCGGTCGCCGCGGGGCAGCGCATCCCGGCGTCCGCGCTCCAGGAGGTCCAGGTCTCCTCGACCGGCGGCCTGGACTACATTCCGTGGCGGGACCGCGCGAAGGTCACGCAGACGTACGCGACCGTCACGCTCGTCAGCGGGTCGCTCCTGACCAACGGGATGATCAGCACGGCCGCGTCGGCGGCCAAGGGCACCGTCGTCGTCGGGCTGGCGCTCAAGCCCGGTCAGCTCCCGGCGGGCGGCCTGCACCCGGGCGACCGCGTCGCGGTGTACGCCGTGGCGGTCGAGGGACAGACCGCGATCCAGGCCGGTGCCGTGCTCGCGCCGGCCGCGATGGTCTACGACGTCGCCGGGCCCGGTCAAAACGACATCCAGAGCGACCAGGTCCAGGTGTCGGTGACCGTGCCCACGGACGAGGCCCCGCTCGTCACCCAGGCCGCGTCGGCGGGCGCGGTCGCGGTGGCCGTCCTCGCGCCCGGCGAGCAGGCGTCCGGGAAACGGCCGCGCGCCGCCACCGCCCCGACCGCCGTGCCCCCGACGCCGCAGCAGTCGGCGACCGGCCGGCAGCCGGCCCCCGGCCGCACAACACCACACCGGCCGTCCTCCGGCGCCTCCGGTGGCGCGACGGGCAGGCCCTGATGGGGCTCATCGTCCTCGCGGCCGACAAGGGAGCGCCGGGCGTCACGACCGCCGCGATCGCCATCGCGGCGGTGTGGCCGCGCCCGGTGCTGCTGGCCGAGTGCGACCAGGCGGGCGGCGACCTGGTCTACCGGCTGCCCGCCGAGGACGGCGGCATGCTCAACCCCGCGCGCGGCATGCTCAGCCTCGCCGCCACCGCGCGGCGCGGGCTGCGCGCCGACCAGGTATGGGAGCACACGCAGCGGCTCGTCGGCGGCCTCGACGTGCTCGTCGGTCTCACCAACGCCGAGCAGGCGCAGGGGCTCACCTGGCTGTGGGGCCCCCTCGGCCGCGCGTTCGCGGGTCTAGGCGCCCCGGCCCCGTACGCCGACGGCGCCGCGCATCCCGCGAACGGCACGCCGCCGCACGGCCTGACGGCCAACGGCACCCCGCCGAACGGCCTGACCGTGAACGGCGCGCATCCCGGGGCCGGCGCCACGCCCGGCGCCGAGCGGCCGGGGAACGGCACGACGCCGAGCGGCGGGTTCCCCGTCCAGGGCGGCCCGCAGGGCATCGCAGCGGCCGCTCCCGCGCTCCAGACCCCGGTGGACGTGGTCGCGGACTGCGGGCGGCTGGGCGCCGGATCGGCCGTGACCGACCTGCTACGCGAGGCGTCCACCATCGTGCTGTTCACCCGCGCCACCCTCGAACAGGTCGCTCACCTGCGCGAACGCATAAACGCGCTCGCCACCGAACTCGGCGGTCACGCCGCGCCGCCGATCGGGGTCGTCGTCGTGGCCGATCCCCGCGAATACCGGACCGCCATCACCGAGGTCGGCCGCATCATTTCCCACGCCGAATTGCCCGCGAGCGTTCTGGGGGGTTTCGCGCTGGATCCCAAGGGTGCTGAAATGCTGAGGGGACGTTGGGGCGGGAGGCTTGACAAATCACTGCTGATTCGTTCGGCCCGGCAGATCGCGGGCGATCTCGCCGCGCGGGTCGCGGGCGGCCCGGAGGGCCGCGAGGCGCAGGGAGCGGCTAGTGGATCACAGTCTCGTTAAGCGACTCCGGCAGGAGGTGGGCGGGCGGCTCGCCGACCAGCGCCGGCTCGACGCCGCGAACGGCATCGCGCCGATGCTCCCGGAGGACGAGCGCCAGTTCGCCCGCGCCCTGATCGGACAGGTCCTCGAGGAGTACGCCCGCGCGGAGATCGCCGCGGGCCGCCGCCCGCCGAACGCCGAAGAGGAGGAGCAGCTCGCGGCCGGCGTGCACGCCGCCCTCTTCGGCGTCGGACGCCTCCAGCCCCTGCTCGAGGACCCCGAGATCGAGAACATCGACGTCAACGGCTGCGACCGGGTGTTCATCGGGTACGCCGACGGCCGGGAGGTCATGGCCGAGCCGGTCGCCGAGTCCGACGAGGAGCTCGTCGAGCTCATCCAGATCCTGGCGGCCTACAGCGGGCTGTCGAGCCGGCCGTTCGACTCCGCCAACCCGCAGCTCGACCTGCGGCTGCCCGACGGGTCCCGGCTGTCCGCCGTCATGGACGTCACCGTACGGCCCGCGCTATCGATCCGGCGGGCCCGGCTGGGCAAGGTGTTCCTGTCCGACCTCGTCGGCAACGGCACCCTCAGCACCGAGATCGGCCTGTTCCTGCGGGCCGCCGTCGCCGCGCGCAAGAACATCATGATCGCCGGGGCGACGAACGCCGGGAAGACGACCCTGCTGCGCGCCATCGCCAACGAGATCCCCACCGCCGAGCGGCTCATCACCGTCGAGCGCGCCCTCGAGCTCGGGCTCGACCAGTTCCCCGAGCTGCACCCGAACGTCGTCGCCCTGGAGGAGCGCCTGCCGAACTCCGAGGGCCAGGGCACGATCACGATGGCCGAGCTCGTCCGCCGGTCGCTGCGCATGAATCCCTCCCGCGTCATCGTCGGCGAGGTCCTCGGCGACGAGATCGTCACGATGCTCAACGCCATGACGCAGGGCAACGACGGTTCCCTGTCCACCATCCACGCGAACTCCTCCTGGGAGGTGTTCAACCGCATCGCGACGTACGCCCTGCAGTCCGACGAACGCCTGCCGATCGAGGCGACGCATATGCTCATCGCAGGTGCCATCGACTTCGTCGTCTTCATCGAGAAGCGCAACGACTACGCCCAGGGCGGTCGGCTGCGGCGCTTCGTCTCCAGCATCCGCGAGGTGACCGGCTGCGACGGCCGCGTGCTGTCCAGCGAGATCTTCGAGCCCGGCCCGGACGGCTCCGCCGTGCCCGCCGCGCCGATCGCCTGCGCCAACGAACTCGTGCCCTTCGGCTACGACCCGGCCCGCGGGGTCTCCTGGTGAGCGGCGGTCTGACCGACCTCGCCGCGCTGCCCGCGATCCTCGCGGGCGCGATGGCCGGCGGCGGCGTGTTCCTGCTGATCCTCGCCCTCCGCGGCGTACGCCCCCGGCCCGGACGGCCGACGGGACGCAGCCGCGAGGAGATCATCCGCACGCTGAGCACCCGTACGGCGCTGGCCGTCATCGCCGGCGTCGTCGTGCTGATCGTCACGCAGTGGCCGGTCGCCGCGCTCGGCAGCGGCCTGCTCGTCCTCGGCTGGAACACCGTCGGCGGCGGGGCGGCCGAGGAGCGCCGCGCGATGGCCCGGCTGGAGGCCCTCGCCGCCTGGACCGAGTCGCTGCGCGACACGATCGCCGGCGCGGTCGGCCTCGAACAGGCCATCCCCTCCTCGCTGCGGGCCGTCGCCCCGGTCCTGGAACCGCACGTACGGACCCTGGTCGACCGCCTCCACACCCGCGTGCCGCTCGCCGACGCGCTCCGCAGGTTCGGCGACGAGCTGAACGACCCGTCCGCCGACCTCGTCGTCGCGGCGCTCATCCTGAACGCCCGGCTGCGCGGCCCGGGCCTGCGCGACATGCTCGGCGCGCTGTCCACCTCCGCCCGCGCCGAGCTCGACATGCGGCGCCGCGTCGAGGCGAACCGCCGCACGACGCGCCGCAGCGTCCAGATCGTCGTCGGGGTCTCGGTCGGCACCGCGATGCTCCTCGCCGTCTTCAACCGGTCCTACGTGAAGATGTACGACACAGTCACCGGCCAGCTCGTCCTCGGTGTGGTCGTCGGGCTGTTCGCCCTCGGGTTCATCTGGCTGCGCCGGCTCGCCAGGTACGAGATGCCGCAGCGCTTCCTCGGCGGCACCGACACCGACCGGCCCGGCGTGCCCGCCGAGGTCCCCGAGACGGTCGCGCGCTGGCAGGGCCGTACGGGCACCGGCCCCAACCCCACGGTCAAGGGAGGCACGCGATGACGATCGCACTGCTGGCCGGGGCGATCTTCGGGCTCGGCGGCTACCTCCTGTTCCGAGCGTTGTTCCCGCCCCGGCCGGGGCTGGCGGCGCGCCTCGCGGCCTTCGACACGGCCCGCCGGCGCGGCGAGACCGCGCCGGAACGCCGCCCCACCGGCGACTCGGGACGGTTCCCCGGGCTGCGCGCCCGGGTCGGCCGCTCCCTGGCCGCGTTCTACCAGGCACGGGGATGGCAGCAGCGCTCGGCCCGCGCGGACCTGGCCCTGCTGGACCGGTCCTTCGAGGGATTCCTCGCGACGAAGTTCCTGCTGTCGGCGGCGGCGATCGTGTTCATTCCCCTCCTCGCCGGCTACTTCGCCATCCTGGGCCTCGGCGTCGCGGTCTCCGTCCCCGTCTGGGTCGGCCTGTTCTTCGCCGTCATCTTCTTCCTGCTGCCGGACCTGCAACTGCGCCAGGAGGCCGCGGCGCGGCGGCGCGACTTCCGGCACGCCGTCAGCGCGTTCCTCGACCTCGTCGCCATGAACCTCGCGGGCGGGCGCGGCGTGCCCGAGGCCCTCATGACCGCGGCGAACGTCGGGGACGGCTGGGCGATGCGCCGCATCCGCGACGCCCTGTCCAACGCGCGCATCACCGGCATCACGCCGTGGCAGGCGCTCGGACGGCTCGGCGAGGAGATCAGCGTCGACGAGCTCCGCGACCTGTCCGCGGCGCTCGCGCTGGTCGCCGACGACGGGGCCAAGGTCCGCCAGTCGCTGGCCGCCCGCGCCGTCAGCATGCGCAGCCGCGAGCTCGCGGACATCGAGGGGAAGGCGGGTGAGCAGTCCCAGTCCATGCTCGTCGCCCAGCTGCTGCTGTGCGCCGGTTTCTTGATCTTCCTCGCCTATCCGGCGGTGATGCGGGTCATCGCCACCTGACGACGAGGACCGTCCCCCGAGACATCCGAGGTGTTCCATGCAGTGGTTGAATCCGATGAACGACCCCGTCGTCGTCTACGTGCGGTCCCACGTCGAGGCGCGCATCGAGCGGCTCCGCGAGGACTCCGAAAGGTCACGGGGCGCCTCCGCGATCGAGTGGGCGATCATCACCGGGATCCTCGCGCTCATCGCGATCACCGTCGGCTGGGTGATCTTCCGGCGGGTCAAGTCCGCCGCCAACAAGATCAACGTTGACAACGGTCCTGGAGGCTGAGGTGCGCCACCGGACGACGCGGGAGGGCGCTGCGGCGGACGAGGGCGCGAGCACCCTCGAACTCGCGTTGCTGACGCCGATCCTCCTCATGGTCATCCTGCTGGTGGTCCAGTTCGCGATGGTCTACCACGCCCGGCACGTGGCGCTCGCGGCGGCGCAGTCCGGCGCCCGGGTCGCCCGCGAGAGCGGGGCCGCCGACTGGAAGGGAGAGGCGGAGACGAAGGCACGCGAGTACGTCCGGCGGATCGGCCCGGAGCTCCTGACCGGCGTGACACCGCAGGCCGGCGGCGACCAGAAGACGCGGTGGGTCACGGTGACCGGCAGCGCGGTGCGGGTCGTGCCCTTCCTCACGTTCCACGTCAGCCAGCGATCCGGCGGGCCGATCGAGTGTTACCGGCCCGACGTCGGCGCCGGCACGACCTGCGCGGACCGGCCGTGACGAGCCCCGCGGCGAACCCGAACCCGAATCCGCATCCGAAACCGGACCAGCACCGGGACCGGAACCCGGACCGGGACCGGGGCACGATGGCGCTGGAGATGGCCATCCTCACCCCGGTGCTCGTGGCGTTCATGATGCTGATGGTCGGGCTCGGCCGGATCGTGGAGGCCCACGGCCAGGTGGAGGGCGCCGCGCGGGACGCCGCCCGCGCCGCCTCGGTCGCACGCGACCGGACGACCGCCCGGTCCGACGCCGAGCAGGCGGCTCAGGCGACCCTGAACGGCGGCAAGCGGTGCCGGGGCGGGCCGCGCACGGAGCCGGACTTCCGCGACTGGCGTCCGGGCGGCCAGGTCACCGTCACGGTGCGGTGCGACATCGACCTGGGCGGGCTGTCCCTGATCGGGCTGGCCGCTTCCCGGACGATGGTCGGTACGGCGACCGCTCCCCTCGACACGCTGCGGAGGATCGGTTGACGCGGTGGCATCGGGCGGTGGCCGAAGACCGCGACCGTGGGACGGTCGCGATGTTCACCACGATCTTCGCCCTGTTCGTGATCGTGCTGGCCGGCCTGGTCGTCGACGGCGGCCAGGCGATCCACGCCCGCCAGCGCGCGGCGGACATCGCCGAGCAGGGCGCCCGCGCCGCGGCCGACGAGATCGACCTGGACGTCCTGCGGCGTACCGGGCAGGCGCGGATCACCGACCCGCGCGCGGCCTGCGCCCGCGCCGAACGCCTCGTCGCCGCCTACCCCGAGGTGACGGGGCGGGCCAAGTGCCAGATCGAGGGCGGCCGTACCGCGCGGGTCGTCGTACAGATCAAGGTCCGGCTGCAGCTCCTCGGCATCATCCCCGGCTTCAACGACTTCACCATGACGTCGGCGGCGACCGCCCACCCTCAGGAGGGGATCTGATGAGACCGGTCACTCCTCCGGCGAAGGAGAATCCGTGAGTACCATCCGGCGACCGCCGGTGCGGATCGATCGCGGGCGCGGGCCCGGTGACGTGGCCGTCGGCGTGCTCGCGCTCGCCGCCATCGCCGCGCTGCTGGCCGGTGTGCCGTTCGCGCTGGTCACCTTCTTCGGCTCGCCGATTCCCAGCCGGCCGCCGTCGATGGAGACGCTGACGCAGCGGCTCGACACCGCCGCGCTGATGCGCATCCTCGTCATCGTCGTGTGGCTGGCGTGGCTGCAGCTGGCCGCCTGCGTGCTCGTGGAGGTGTACGCCGGGATCCGCGGGGTCGGCGTGCCCGCCCGGGTGCCGTTCGCCGGTGGACCCCAGGCGGTCGCGCACCGGCTCGTCGTCGCCGCCCTGCTGCTGTTCACCGCCACGACGGTGGTCGTGCCCGCGCTGACCGCGCCGCGCGCCACGCACGTCCAGGTCAAGGAGCCGCCACGGCAGCAGCCGCGGCCGGCCGAACGCCCCGAGACCGTGGCCCGGCAGGCTCCGGAGCAGGACGCGGCGCCGACCCCCATGGAGGAGAACGCCGTCCGCAAGATCTACCGGGTCCGGCCGCCGGAGGGACGGCACCACGAGAGCCTGTGGGAGATCGCGGAGAAGTGCCTCGGCGACGGCCGCCGCTACCGCGAGATCTACGCGCTGAACAAGGGCAAGGTGCAGCCGGACGGCACCCGGCTGACGATGGCGAGCCTGATCCGGCCCGGCTGGGTCCTCGACATGCCGGCCGACGCCACGCACGTCGAGGTGATCCACCGGGGGCCGCACGACGGGCAGCACGAGCACGGCGTGCCCCACGCCCAGGTTCCCGGCGGCGTCCACCACCGCAGCGGCGTCACCACCGAGCAGCAGGCGGTCGACGCGGCCCGGCGGGCGGCTCGCCAGGAGGCGCGGGACCATCAGGCCGGTCACGAGGCGCACGAGGGAAGCGGGCCGGGAGCGGAGCACCAGGGCGGCGCCGCGTCGGGTCGCCCGCCCGCCGCGCGGCCGCCGCAGGCGACCTCACCGGGCACGGCCCCGCCGGCCCGGCCGCCCGCGCACGCGTCGCCGCGCGCCGAGCATCCCACTCCGGCCCGGCCGGAGCATTCCGGGCACCCCTCCGAGCAGCGGCAGTCACCCGCCGGGCAGGGGCAGTCACCTGCCGAGCAGCACAGGCCCGCCGAGCAGCATCGGCCCGCCGAGCGGCAGCCGTCCCACCTGCCGGCCTTCGGCTGGCCCGAGGAGCTCGCGGTGGCGTCGCTCCTGGCCGCCGGAGTGCTCGCCGTCCTCGGCCGCCGCCGGCGCGAACAGCTGTGGCGGCGGGCGTTCGGCACCAGGATCGCCCGGCCCGACGGGGAGGCCGCGCTCGCCGAGCAGGCCCTGCGCATCGGCGCGGACACCGACGCGACCCGCCTGCTCGACCTCGGCCTCCGGCAGATGTCTCAGGCCCTCGCCGCCGAGGGGCGCACGCTGCCCACCGTGTACGGCGTGCACCTCGGCGCCGACAGCCTCGACCTGTGGATCGCGCCCGCCGACCGCAACCCGCCGGCGCCCTGGGAGGAGTACGACAACGGGCAGGTCTGGCGGCTGAACGCCGGCGCCCTCGACGGGATGGCCACCGCCGACCTCGCCGACGTCCTGGCGCCGTACCCGGGGCTCGTCTCGATCGGCACGAACGACACCGGCCGGATCCTCGTCGACCTGGAGACCGCGCACGGGCTGATCTCCCTGCAGGGCCCGGACGAGGTGCGCCGTGCCGTCCTCGCCGCCGTGGCCGTCGAGCTCGCGACGAACCGCTGGTCCGACCACATGCGGATCACCCTCGTCGGCTTCGGCGAGGAGCTCTCGCTGATCGCGCCGGACCGCATCCGGGCCGTCGCCACCCTCGCCGAGGCGCTGCCGGAGCTGGAGAGCCGGACCGAGGAGGTGCGGCAGGCCCTCGCCGCCTCGGGCGCGGACTCGGTGCTCACCGGCCGCTGCCGCGGCGTGTTCGGCGAGGCGTGGATGCCGCACTACCTGATCATGGCCGACCCGCCGGCGCCCGACGAGGCCGAACGCCTGGTCGCCCTGGCCCGTACCGGTCAGCGGATGGCGGCCGGGTACATCGTCGCGGGTGAGACGCCCGGCGCCACGTGGACCTGGGACGTCACCTCCGACGGGCGGCTCCGCGCCGGGGTCCTCGGTTTCGACGTCGAGGCCCAGCTCGTTCCCGAGCGGCACTACCGGGCCGTCCTCGAGCTGTTCCGCACGGCCGGGCGGGCGGACGGCGTCCCGTACGGCGGCCTCGACGAGGAGCCGTCGACGGCGCCCGTCATGGGCGAGGTACGGCCGGCCGTCGACATCCGGATCCTGGGCCCCGTCGAGGTGGACGCGCCGGGCGTCGTCGAGGAGAGCCGCCGGGCGCTGTGCACCGAGGTGCTCGTTCACCTGGCCACCCATCCCGAGGGCGTGCACCCGACCGTGCTGGGCGGCGCGGTGTGGCCGCGCGGGGTCTCGGCGCCGGTGCGCGACGCCACCGTCGCCCGGGTCGCCGACTGGCTCGGCCGCGACTCCCGTGGCCGCCCCAACCTGTACTACGACGAGAGCGGCCGGATCCGGCTCGGGTCGGAGGTCCGGGTCGACTGGGAGATGTTCCGCTGGCTCGTCTGGCGGTCCGCCGCCGAACCCGCCTCCGAGACGGCCTACCTCGCCTACGCCCTCGACCTCGTACGGGGCCCGCTGCTGGACGGCCGCCCGCGCGGCCGGTACTCCTGGCTGGCCGCGGAGGACCTGGAGTACGAGGCGACCGCGCGCGTCGCGGACGTCGCGCACCGGCTCGTGCTGATGCGCCTGGACGACGGCGACGCCCGGGGCGCGGTGTCGGCGGCCCGCGCCGGCCTGCGGCTGGCCGTGGAGGACGAGGGCCTGTGGCGGGACCTGCTGCGCGCGACCCACGCGACGGGCGACCAGGCCGCGGTGTACGACGTCGTCGACGAGCTGAGCGAGCGCGTCACCGCCGACCCGTTCGCCGCGCAGTTGCAGCCGGAGACCGAGGCGCTGGTCGAGGAGCTCGTTCCCCAGTACCGCGTCGCCGAGGGAGCGGGCTGAAGGTCCCTACCGGTAGATGCCGGTGTGGCCCAGGGAGAACCGGCCGGGCTGCGGGAAGACGCACAGGCCGTGCGGGGCGGGTCCGGCGGGGAGCCGCCGGATGACCCGCCCGGTGCGCGTGGAGACGGCGAAGACCGTGTCGGCCTGCCGGGCGGACAGCCACAGCACCCGGCCGTCCGCCGACACCCCGCCCATGTCGGGCGCGGCCGGAAGCCGCCACCGGCCGGCCAGGCGGCGTTCGGCGACGGAGATCAGCGAGACGGTCCGCGCGGCGCCGTCGGTGACGTAGAGGGTGGCGGCGTCGCGGCTGGGGTACAGCCCGTGGGCGCCGCGCCCGGTGGCGATGAACCCGGCCGGCCGCAGGCTCGCGGCGTCGACGGCCCACACGCCGCCGCGACCCGCGTCGGCGACGAAGAAGGCCGTGCCGTCCGGCGCCAGGCGGACGTCCCGGAGCAGTGCGTCGCCGGCGAGGGGGGCCGTCCCCGCGGCGACCCGCCGCTGGAGGTCGACGCGGACCAGCCGCCCGCCGCCGCACGCCACGGCCATCGTGGATCCGTCGGCCGACAGGTCCGCCGCCGCCGGGTCGGGGCAGGGCAGGGCGACGGCCGACCGGAGCCGGAGGGTCCGCGGGTCGCGGATCTCCAGCCGTCCCGGCCGCGCGCCCAGGACCAGGGCGGACCGGCCGTCGAGCGTGAAGTACAGGTCGACGGGATCGGGGACCGGCACCGTACGGCCGCGCGTGCCGGTGCGCGCGTCGATCGGCAGGAGCCCGGCCGCCTCCGTGACCCACAGCGTCCGCAGGTCCCAGGAGGGAACGACCTGCCGTGGCACGCGCCCGACCGGGATGCGGCGGATCGGGCGGTACGTGCGGGCGTCGACCACGTCGATCGCGGTACCGCCGCTGACCGGGACGTATACCCGAGGCGGCAGGCGACGCGCGACGGGCCCGAGCATGCCGGCCCGCGTCGCGGCGTAGACCCCCGACGGCCGGTCGGGCGAGGCGGCGGGCCGGCCGAGCGGGGAGGGCGGCGGCGTGACGGGCGGCCGGACGTACGGCGCGGGCCCGCCCAGCGCCAGGACCGGTGACCCGGGCCCCGGCCGACCCCGGAAGGGCACCGTCCGGCACCCGCAGAGCGCCGGCCCGCCGACGGTCAGCGTCAGCGCGACCGCGACCCGCGACGCCGCTCTGCACCCCTTCATATGCGCCGGACTCTAGCCGCCCGAGGGCGGATCGTGAGCGTGTAATTACGAAGAGGTCGCCATCGGCTCGAACGGATTGAGCGTACGCACGCCGGTCCGCTCGACATCCTTGACGTTCCGCGTGACGAAGGTCCAGTCGTTCAGGTACGCCGTCGCCGCCATCAAGCCGTCGACGACAGGGATCGGCGACACCGCTTGCCATCGTCCCCAGATGATCGCCGCCGCGGTGTCGACCGGGATGATTCGCGAGGCGTATTGCTCCTTGATTCCGGTCAGCCAGGCGGCCAACGTGGTCGCCTGGGGAAGGTCGCGCTTACTGAGCTGGTGGATGCCGCGTGTGAGTTCCCCAATGACAAGGGAGCTGAGGTACTCGGTGGAGCCTTCGATCGAGCGGTACCAGGCGCGCACGTTCGGGTCGCATCCACGTGACTTCCGGAGTTCGGAGACCACATTCGTGTCGAGGAGGTAGGCCACTCTCACTCCTCGAGGAGGAACGATATGTCGCGCCCATAGTCCTCGTCACGCTTGATGAGGTCGTCGAAGTCCTCTGGGAACGGGGGTCCGGACAGCAGGTAGTCGTGGAAACTCATCCTCTTCGCCTGCGTATGGCGGTATTCGCTCATGTCGATGATGACTGCCACCTCTTCCCCGTGCCTCGTGATGATTTGGGGGCCTTCGTCGTGGGCCCGGCGTAGGACCTCACTGAAGCGCTGCTTCGCCTCTTGGACCTGCCAGTGCTGTGCTGGGTCGCGATCGTGTGCTGCGGGCATGCCATCACTCTCCTCTGTCCATACAGTCTAGACCGAGGGGGCATTCCGTGTTCACCTGAACACGAAGTGTGCTGGTATTTACGGCAGGGCGCTGGTGCGCCAGGTGCCGGGGCCGTGGGGGAGGGGGCGGCGGAGCCGGCGGGAATGGTCGGCCCAGGCCGAGCGGCGCCGCGGGGGCGTCGCCCGCGCCGCTTCGGCGGCGCGGGCCCGTGCGGTCAGCACCGCCACGAGGGCGGCGATATCCTCCGGCGTCGCGTCTCCGCGCACGACCTGCAGGAAGGGGCGCTCGCTCATCAGGTCCTCTCCTACAGCGGGATGTTGCCGTGCTTCTTGGGCGGCAGGGTCTTGCGCTTGTCGCGGAGCGCGCGCAGCGCCTTGACGACCTGGCCGCGCGTCTCGGACGGCTTGATCACCGCGTCGACGTAGCCCCGGGACGCGGCGATGTAGGGGTTGGCGAGGGTGTCCTCGTACTCGGTGATCAGCTCGGCCCGCCGGGTGTCGGGGTCCTCGGCGGCGGCGAGCTCACGGCGGTACAGGATGTTGACCGCGCCCTGCGCGCCCATCACGGCGATCTGCGCGGTCGGCCACGCCAGGTTGATGTCCGCGCCGAGGTGCTTGGAGCCCATGACGTCGTACGCCCCGCCGTACGCCTTGCGGGTGATCACGGTGACGAGCGGGACGGTGGCCTCGGCGTAGGCGTACAGCAGCTTGGCGCCGTGCCGGATGATGCCGTTCCACTCCTGGTCGGTGCCGGGCAGGAAGCCGGGGACGTCGACGAAGGTCAGCACCGGGATGTTGAACGCGTCGCAGGTGCGGACGAATCGCGCGGCCTTCTCCGACGCCTCGATGTCGAGCGTGCCGGCGAAGTGCATCGGCTGGTTGGCGACGATCCCGACCGAGCGGCCCTCGACGCGGCCGTACCCGCAGATGATGTTCGGCGCGAACATCGCGTGGACCTCGAGGAACTCGCCGTCGTCGAGGACGTGCTCGATGACGGTGTGCATGTCGTACGGCTGGTTCGGCGAGTCCGGGATGAGCGTGTCGAGATCGAGGTCCTCGTCGGTGATCTCCAGTGCCGCCGCGGCGTCGTACGCGGGCGGGTCGGACAGGTTGTTCGACGGGAGGTACGACAGCAGCGTCTTGACGTACTCGATCGCGTCCTGCTCGTCCGACGCCTGGTAGTGCGCGACCCCGGACTTGGTGTTGTGGGTGTGCGCGCCGCCGAGGTCCTCGAACGTCACCTCCTCGCCGGTGACCGTCTTGATGACGTCCGGTCCGGTGATGAACATGTGCGAGGTCTGGTCGACCATGACGATGAAGTCGGTGAGGGCGGGGGAGTAGACCGCGCCGCCCGCGCACGGGCCCATGATCAGGGAGATCTGCGGGATCACTCCGGAGGCGTGGGTGTTGCGCTTGAAGATCTCGGCGTACAGGCCGAGCGCGACCACGCCCTCCTGGATGCGCGCGCCGCCGGAGTCGTTGATGCCGATGACCGGGCAGCCGGTCTTCAGCGCGTGGTCCATGACCTTGACGATCTTCTCGCCGAACACCTCGCCGAGCGAGCCGCCGGCGACGGTGAAGTCCTGGGAGAAGACCGCGACGGGCCGGCCGTCGACCGTGCCGTGGCCGGTGACGACACCGTCGCCGTACGGGCGGTTCCTCTCCACACCGAAGCCGTACGCGCGGTGCTGCGCCAGCTCGTCGAACTCGACGAACGACCCCTCGTCGAGGAACGCGTCGATCCGCTCGCGGGCGGTCATCTTGCCCTTGGCGTGCTGCTTCTCGACCGCGCGCGCGGAGCCGGCGTGAACCGCCTCGTAGCGGCGGCGCTCCAGGTCTGCGATCTTGCCCGCCGTGGTGTGGATGTCGATCTCGTCCGCGGGCAGGGGCTCGGGAGCTTGCGTGGCCATGGAGATCAGGTTAGCCAGCGGCCGGAACGTCCCGCCAGGAGGGTCACGATCTCGGCGCTCGCTGCGGCTTCTCACCAGGCGAGACGGACTCGGATCGCCTTGCGGGACGAACTACCCTGAGGTGCGTGTCGACACGAAACTCAGCTCGGCAGGAGATGCCCGAGCCACTGCGCCGTGACGTCCGGTTGCTCGGTTCGCTCCTGGGCAACGTTCTCGTCGAGTACGGGGGGCAGAGCCTGCTCGATGACGTCGAGGCCCTGCGCCACGCGGTGTTCGCCGCGCGCCGGGGCGAGACCTCCGTCGACGACGTCGCCGCGATCGTCGGCGGCTGGGCGATCGACCGCGCGGAGCTGGTGGCCCGCGCGTTCACCGTGTACTTCCACCTGACCAACCTCGCCGAGGAGCACCAGCGGATCCGCACGCTCCGGGAGCGGGACACCGGCGAGACGCCGCAGCGCGAGTCCGTCGCCGCCGCGGTCGCCGAGATCGGGGAGGACCGCGTCCGTGAGCTGCTGGAGGACCTGGAGCTGCGCCCGGTCCTGACCGCGCACCCGACGGAGGCGCGCCGCCGCGCGGTCGTCACCGCGATCCTGCGGATCAGCAAGCTGCTCACCGACCTGGACGACCCGCGCGCGGGCAGCGGCGAGCGCGAGGAGACCACCCGCCGGCTGGTCGAGCAGATCGACCTGCTCTGGCGCACCTCGCAGCTGCGCCGCACGAAGCCGGACCCGCTCGACGAGGTCCGCACCGCCATGGCGATGTTCGACGAGACGATCTTCCGGGTCGTCCCGGTGATCTACCGCTCGCTGGACGCGGCGCTCGCGCCGGGCACCGGCGAGCGGCCGCCGCTGGCCAAGCCGTTCCTGCACTACGGCAGCTGGATCGGCGGTGACCGCGACGGCAACCCGTTCGTCACCGCGCAGATCACGCGGGAGGCGATCGGCGTCCAGGCCGACCACGTCCTGCGCGCGCTGACCAACGCGTGTACCCGGATCGGCCGCACGCTGACCGTGCACGAGACCACGACGCCGCCGTCCGAGGCGCTGCGCGGCGCGCTCGCCGCCGCCCGTGCCGCCCAGCCCGAGCTGTTCGCCGAGATCGCCAAGCGGTCGCCGGGCGAGCCGCACCGGGTGTTCCTGCTGCACGCCGCCGAGCGGATCAACGCGACCCGGCTGCGCCACGCCGACCTGGCGTACCGCGGCCCCGCCGACCTGCTGGCCGACCTGCGCGTCGTCCAGGAGTCCCTGGTCGAGGCGGGCGCGCGCCGTCAGGCGTACGGCGAGCTGCAGCACCTGATCTGGCAGGTGGAGACCTTCGGGTTCCACCTGGCCGAGCTCGAGGTCCGCCAGCACTCCGCGGTGCACGAGAAGGCCCTCGCCGAGGTCCGCGCCGGCGGGCCGCTCAGCGAGCAGACCGAGGAGGTCCTCGACACGCTGCGGGTCGTGGCGTGGGTGCAGGAGCGGTTCGGCGTCGACGCCTGCCGCCGGTACGTCATCTCCTTCACCCGCACCGCCGACGACGTGGCCGCCGTGTACGAGTTGGCCGAGGCCGCCGCGATCGGCGGCCGCGCGCCGGTGCTCGACGTCGTGCCGCTGTTCGAGACGGGCGAGGACCTCGACCGGTCCCCGGCCGTGCTGGACGGCATGCTGCGGCTCGCGCCGGTGCGCCGCCGCCTGGAGGAGACCGGCCGCCGCCTGGAGGTCATGCTCGGCTACTCCGACTCGGCCAAGCAGCTCGGCCCGACGACGGCGACGCTCAAGCTGTACGACACGCAGGCCGCGCTCGCCGCCTGGGCGGACGAGCACGACGTGCGGCTGACCATGTTCCACGGCCGCGGCGGCGCGCTCGGCCGCGGCGGCGGCCCGGCCAACCGGGCCGTGCTGGCGCAGGCGCCGGGCTCGGTCGCCGGCCGGTTCAAGGTCACCGAGCAGGGCGAGGTCATCTTCGCGCGGTACGGCCACGCGGAGATCGCCCAGCGCCACGTCGAGCAGGTCGCCAACGCGGTGCTGCTCTCCTCGACCGAGGCGGTGCAGGAGCACGCGGTGGCGGCGGCCGAGCGGTTCCGGCCGCTGGCCGACAAGATCAGCGTGGCCGCGGAGCGGACGTTCCGGTCGCTGGTGGAGACGCCGGGCTTCCCGGAGTGGTTCGCCCATGTCAGCCCGCTGAACGAGCTGGGCAACCTGCGGCTCGGCTCCCGGCCGTCCCGCCGCAAGGCGACGACGTCGCTGGACGACCTGCGCGCGATCCCCTGGGTGTTCTCCTGGACGCAGACCCGGGTGAACCTGCCGGGCTGGTACGGCCTGGGCAGCGGTCTGGCCGCCGCGGAGGACCTCGACGCGCTGCGCGAGGCGTACCGGTCGTGGCCGCTGTTCGCCGCGCTGCTGGACAACGCCGAGATGAGCCTGGCCAAGACCGACCGGGCGATCGCCGAGCGCTACCTCGCCCTCGGTGACCGGCCGGAGCTGACCGAGACGGTCCTGGCCGAGTACGACCGCACGAGCTCCCTGGTCCTGGAGGTCACCGGGCACACGCGGCTCCTGGAGAACCGCCGCGTGCTGTCCCGCGCGGTCGAGCTGCGCAACCCGTACGTCGACGCGCTGTCCCACCTGCAGCTCCGCGCGCTGAAGGAGCTGCGGGCCGGGATCGACGACGACGCCGAGCGCGAGCGCATCGAGGACCTGCTCCTCCTCGCCGCCGCCGGCGTCGCCGTGTCCGAGGGCCGTTTCCCCGCCCGACGGCCTGCTTCGTCGTCGCGGTGGTCACTTCGCCGCCGCGGTGGCCGGGCCTCGTCCCGATCGCGCGTTTCGTCCCGTCAACGCCGACGGCAGGGCTCCGTGCCGCGCGTGCGGGGACGGCGCCAAGATCGTGGCGGACGGCCGGCTTCCATCGGCGCCGGCTCCCATCGGCCTGCCCGTGGTTACGCTTCCCGGATGTCCTCGCTGAGATTGCGGCACTCGGCGCGCGCCATCGTCCTGGACGAGGACGACCGCATCCTGTTGTGCCGGTTCACTCCGCCCCAGCCCGCCGGGACCGTCGTGTGGGCGGCGCCCGGCGGGGGTGTCGAGCGCGGCGAGTCGGCGCTCGCCGCACTGCGCCGGGAACTGCTCGAAGAGGTCGACCTCGTCATCGGCGCCGACCCGCCGCACGTCTGGCGCCAGCGAGTCGTGGCGGCCGACCACGCGCCCGGCTACGACGGTGTGGTGAACGACTACTTCGTCGTCCGCACCCAGCGGTTCCGTCCGCGCGGAACGCTGTCCGACGTCGAACTCGCCGATGAGAACATCAGCAGGTTCCGGTGGTGGTCGCCCCAGGAGATCGCCGCGTACGGCGGTCCCGACCTGTTCTCGCCTCGCGACCTCGCCACCCCGCTGGTGGCCTTGATCGATCACGGCGTTCCGGCGCACGTGGTCGAGCTCGGCCTGTGAGCGGCGTCCCGGCGACGTGTGCCGGACGGCGCCCGGCTCGGAGATCATGCGAGCCGTGTCGGGTAGATTCGGATGATTCTCGTCGATCTGACGGTTAGGGATGGGCATGGGCATCAGGCTGGCCGAAGCCGTCGACCAGGACGCGGTAGAGGCGATCGTCAAGGCTGCGTACGACCCGTGGATCCCGGTGATCGGCGTGGCACCCCTGCCGCTCGTCGCCGACTACGCGGAGCTGATCTCTCGCGGGTACGTGTACGTCCTCGAGTACGACCAGGTGGACGCGTTGATCGTCCTCGTTCCCGAGGACGAGACGCTGCTCGTGGAGAATGTCGCGGTGCGTCCCGACCGCCAGGGGCGGGGGCTGGGGCACCGGCTTCTGGCCTTCGCCGAGTTCCGTGCCCGGTCGCTCGGGCTGTCCGCGGTGCGGCTGTACACGAACGAGAAGATGACCTCCAACATCGGCCTGTACGAGTCCCTCGGTTACCGCGAGACGGGCCGGGAGGGCATCGACGGCCGGCACGCCGTCCACCTGCGCAAGGACCTGCTCCCCGAACCCGACCGCGTCTGACCTGGCGGGCGCTTCCGCCCGGCGCCCGGCGGAACGTACGCGCCCGGCCGGTCAGCGGGGGGCGTGGTCGTGGCGGCGTTCGCGGTCCCACATCGCGCGGTACGGGCCCGGGCGGGCCAGCAGCTCCGCGTGGGCACCGCGCTGCACCACCCGGCCGGCGTCGAGGACAACGATCTCGTCAACGGCGTCCAGCCCGGCCAGGCGGTGCGTGACGAGCAGGGTGGTACGGCCCTCGGTGGCCGCCAGCAGGTCGGCGGTGAGCTCGTCGGCGGTCGCGACGTCGAGGTGCTCGGCGGGCTCGTCGAGGAGCAGCACGGGAAAGTCGGCCAGCAGCGCGCGGGCGAGCGCGATGCGCTGGCGCTGCCCGCCGGAGACCTGGGCGCCCTCCTCGCCGACGCGGGTGTCCAGCCCGCGCGGCAGCGTCTCCACCCAGTCCAGCAGCCGGGCCCGGCGCAGCGCGTCGCGGATCTCCTCGTCGGTGGCGGAGCGCCGGGCGAGCCGGATGTTCTCCCCGATCGTCGTGTCGAACAGGTGCGCGTCCTGGCCGCACAGCCCGACCACGCGGCGTACGTCGTCACCGGCCAGGTCGCTCAGGTCCACGCCGTTCAGCGTCGCCAGGCCCGACTCGTAGTCGAGGAGGCGCAGCAGCACGGTGGTCAGCGTGGTCTTGCCCGATCCGCTCGGCCCGACGACGGCGCACCGCCGGCCCGGCGGCAAATCCAAGGAGACGCCGTCGAGCGCGTACGGGCCGCCGGGCGTCCACCGGGCGCGCAGGTCCGTGGCCCGCAGGGTGCACGGCGGCTCGGGCAGCGGGACCGGCGCGGCGGGGTCGCGCACCGGCTCCTCGCGGTCGAGCACGGCGAACACGCGGGCGGCCGACCGGCGGACCCGCTGCAACTGCTGCGCCGCGAGCGGCAGGCCCGCCACCACCTCGAACGCCGCGAGGGGGAGCAGGACGATCACGGCGAGCAGCGTTCCGTCGAGGTGGCCGGACCGCACGGCCGGGATGCCGACGGCGAGGGCGCCCCACACGGCGAGCCCGCCGGCCAGCGCCGTGACGGCCGCGCCGGCGCCCGCCGTCGCGGCGGACCGGGCCGACGCCCGGGTGAGCCCGTCGTCGAGGCGCGCGGCCGTGGCGAGCCGGTCGGTGGCGGCGCCGTAGGCGACGAGCTCCGGCACCCCCTGGAGGACGTCGACCACGTGCGCGGTCAGCTCGCCGCGCAGATCGGCGGTCCGGTGCTCCGCACGCCGCGACGCGGCGGCCGACAGCCACGGGGCGACGACTCCGGCCAGCAGCAGGCCGGCGAGCAGGAGGACGCCCGCGGACGGCAGCAGGCTCCACGCGAGCGCCACCGACGCCCCGCCGACGAGGACGGCGGCCGCGGCGGGCAGCAGCACACGCAGGTAGAGGTCCTGGACGGCGTCGACGTCGGCGACGAGCCGGCCGAGCAGGTCGCCGCCGCGCGCCTCCGGCAGCCCGGCCGGGACGAGCCGCTCCAGCCGCTCGTACACCCGGGCCCGCAGGTCGGCGAGGACCCGGAACGTCGCGTCGTGCCCGATCAGCCGTTCGGCGTACCGGAAGACGCCCCGCCCGATCCCGAACGCCCGCACCGCCACGATCGCGACCATCAGCACCAGCACCGGCGGGTGCTGCGCGGCCCGCGAGATCAGCCAGGCGGAGGTCGCCATCAGCCCGACGCCGCTGCCCAGCGCCAGCGCGCCGCACAGCGCCGCCAGCGTCAGCCTGCCGCCCGCGGGGCGTGCCGCGGCGAGCAGCCGCAGCACCGGCCCATGCTCCGGACCGATCCTCATGACGGTCACGCGGCCACCTCCAGTGGCGCTCCGACGCGGACGACCCGGTCGGCCAGGTCGGCGAGCGCCGGGCGGTGGGCGACGAGGACGACCGTGCGCCCGGCCGCCAGGCGCCGGACGGCCTCGATCACCGCGGCCTCGCTCTCGGCGTCCAGGCCGGACGTCGGCTCGTCGAGCAGCAGGATCGGCGCGTCGCGCAGGAACGCCCGCGCGAGGGCGATCCGCTGCCGCTGCCCGGCGGACAGGCCGGTCCCGCGCTCGCCGAGCGGGGTGGCGAACCCCTCCGGCAGCGCGTCGACGAACTCTTCGGCGCGGGCGTCGCGCGCCGCGCGCCGTACCTCCTCGTCGGAGGCGCCGGGGCGGCCCAGCCGGATGTTGTCGGCGACCGTGCCGGCGAACAGGTACGGCCGCTGGGGGACCCAGGCGATCCGTTCCCGCCAGGCGTCCGGGGCGAGGTCGGCCAGGTCGGTCCCGCCGAGGAGGACCCGTCCGGCGTCCGGGCGGACGAAGCCGAGGAGCACGGCGAGCAGCGTCGACTTGCCGGAGCCGCTGGGCCCGGTCAGCGCGACGGTCTCGCCGGGCCGTACGACGAGGGAGAAGCCGTCGAGGGCGGGCTCGTCCCGGCCCTCGTACGCGACGGTGACCTCCTCCAGGCGGAGCGGCGCGGACGCCGGGTCGGGGACGTCGGTACGGGTGCCGTGGCGGGGGAGCGGCGTCTCGAGCACCTCGAAGATCCGCTGGGAGGCGGTGAGCCCCTCGACGCTGGCGTGGTACTGCGCGCCGACCTGGCGCAGCGGCAGGTACGCCTCCGGCGCGAGGATGAGGACGAGCAGCGCGGTCCGCAGGCCGACCTCCCCGTTGACGAGGCGCAGGCCGATCGAGACGGCGACGAGCGCGACGGAGATCGTCGAGAGCATCTCCAGGACCAGCGCGGACAGGAACGCCACCCGCAGGCTCGCCATCGTCTCCGTGCGGTACCGGCCGGTGACCTCGCGGATCGCCCGCGCCTGCGCCTTCGCCCGGCCGAACACCTTCAGGGTCGGCAGGCCCGCGACGACGTCGAGGAAGTGCCCGGACAGCACGGACAGCGTGCGCCACTGGCGGTCCATCCTCCGCTGGGCGGCCAGCCCCACGAGGATCGCGAAGATCGGGATGAGCGGGAGCGTCAGCGCGATGGTCAGCGCGGACGGCCAGTCGCCGAACAGGATCCGCGCGCCCACCGCCGCCGGGACGAGCACGCCGAGCACGAGCTGCGGGAGGTAGCGGGAGAAGTAGGCGTCCAGCGCGTCGATCCCGCGGGTGGCGAGGGTGGCGAGCTCGCCGCTGCGCTCGCCGGACAGCCACCGCGGGCCGAGGCCCACCGCCCGTTCGAGCAGCAGCCCGCGCAGCCGCGACTTCACCGCGGCGGACGTGCGGTGCGCGGCGACCTCCTGCAGCCAGGCGACGAGCGCCCGGCCGGCGACGACGGCGAGGAGGAGCAGCAGCGGCGTGCGGGAGGCGGCGAGCGAGGCACCGCCGACGAACGCGTGGGCGATCAGGCCCGCGAGCAGCGCCGCCTGGGCGATGACCAGGCCGGCGGTGGCCGCGCCGAGAACCACCGACAGGGCCAGGTACGCCCGGGTTGTGCGGGCGTACCTCAGCAGCCGGGGGTCGAAGGGCCTCATCGCGCAGGCTCCGGCTCCCGCGCCGGCTGCGGGACGTGCGAGGCGTCGATGCGCCGCCGGAACACCCAGTACGTCCAGCCCTGGTAGAGCACGACGAGCGGCGTGAACGCGACCGCCGCGATCGTCATGATCTTCAGCGTGTACGGGGAGGAGGCGGCGTTGGTCGTGGTGAGGCTGTTCGCGGCGGCGATCGTCGACGGCATGACGTCCGGGAACAGCGCGACGAAGAGGGTCGCGACCGCGGACACGATGGCCGTGCCCGTGCCGACGAACGCCCAGCCGTCGCGGCCGCGGGCGATCGCGACCGCCGCGCCGGCCAGGCCGGCGGCGGCGACCGCCACGGTGGCCCAGGTGACCGGCTTGCCGTGCTGCACCTGCGTGATGAGCAGGAACGTCCCGCCCACCGCGATGGCGGCCACCACGGCGGCCCGCGCGGCGCGGACGGCGCGGGCGCGCACGTCCCCGGCCGTCTTGAGCGCCAGGAAGACCGCGCCGTGCAGCACGAACAGCGTGAGCGTGGTCAGCCCGCCGAGCAGCGCGTACGGGTTCAGCAGATCGGTGAGGGTGCCGGCGTACTCGTGCCGGGCGTCCAGGGGGACGCCGCGGCTCAGGTTCGCGAAGACCACGCCCCACACGAACGCCGGGACGACGCTGCCCCAGAAGATGGCGCGGTCCCAGCGGCGGCGCCAGTGCGGCTCGTCCCGCTTGCCGCGGTACTCCAGCGCCACGCCGCGCACGATCAGCGCCAGCAGGATCGCCAGCAGCGGCAGGTAGAAGCCGCTGAAGAGGGTGGCGTACCAATCCGGGAACGCGGCGAACGTCCCGGCTCCGGCGACGATGAACCAGACCTCGTTGCCGTCCCAGACCGGCCCGATGGCGTTCAGCAGGACGCGGCGCTCGGTGTCGTCGCGGCCGAGCACCGGCAGCAGCGCGCCGACGCCGAAGTCGAAGCCCTCCAGGAGGAAGTAGCCGGTCCACAGGAAGGCGATGGCGACGAACCAGACGGTCGTGGCCTCCATGGCACAACCCCTTGTCAGTTGGTCAGTAGGCGAGGGTGAGCGACGGTTCGGCGGCGGAGCCGCCGTCGGACGGGGGCGGCGCGACGTCCTCCTCGGAGGGCGGACCGGCCTTGACGTACCGCGCCATCAACCCGGTCTCGATGACGATCAGTACGGCGTACAGCGCGGTCAGCGCGAGGACGGAGATGAGCATCGACGTGGCCGAGACGCCGGGTGAGACGCTCGCGGAGGTCTTCAGGACGCCGTAGACCGACCAGGGCTGGCGGCCCATCTCGGTGAAGATCCACCCCGCGGAGTTGCCGACGAACGGCAGGACGAGCGACAGCACGCCGGCGCGCCACACCCACCGGTTGCGCGGCAGCCGCCCGCGGCGCATGAGCCACAGGCCGAGCAGGGCGAGGAACGCGGTGAGGAACCCGACGCCGGCCATGATCCGGAAGTTCCAGTAGGTCACCGGGACGACCGGCCGGTAGTCGCCCGCGCCGTACCGGGCCTGCTCGGCGGCCTGCACGTCGTTGATGCCGTCGACCTTGCCGTCGAAGCGGCCGGTGGCGAGGAACGACAGGACCCGCGGCACCTTGACGCTGAAGACCTCCTTGCGGCCGTCGAGCGTGCCGACGGTGACCAGGGAGAACGACGCGGGCTTCTCCGTCTGGTACAGCGCCTCCGCGGCGGCCATCTTCATCGGCTGCTGCCTCGTCATGACCTTGCCCTGCAGGTCGCCGGTGACGGCGACGCCGAGCGATGCGATCAGCGTGACGGCCAGGGCGATCTTCAACGAGGGCCGGAACACCTCGACGTGCCGGCGCCGGGCCAGGTGCCACGCGCTGATGCCGACCATGAACAGGCCCGCCGTGACGAACGCCGCGGTGATCGTGTGCGGGAAGGCGACGAGCATCGTCGAGTTGGTCAGCACGGCCCAGAAGTCGGTCAGCCGGGCCCGTCCCGTCGCCGGGTCGAGGTGGTAGCCGACCGGGTGCTGCATCCAGGAGTTGGCGGCGAGGATGAAGTACGCCGACAGGAGCGTTCCTACAGAGACGATCCAGATGCAGGCCAGGTGGATCTTCTTCGGCAGCCTGTCCCAGCCGAAGATCCACAGGCCGAGGAAGGTCGACTCGAGGAAGAAGGCGAGCAGTCCCTCCAGGGCCAGCGGCGCGCCGAACACGTCGCCGACGAACCGGGAGTAGGCGCTCCAGTTCATCCCGAACTGGAACTCCTGCACGATGCCGGTGACGATCCCCATCGCGAAGTTGATCAGGAGGAGCTTCCCCCAGAACTTCGTCGCGCGGAGGTACCCCGTGTTCCCGGTCCGCACCCACGCCGTCTGCAGGGCCGCGACGAGCGCGGACAGGCCGATGGTCAGGGGTACGAAGAGGAAGTGGTAGACGGTGGTGATCCCGAACTGCCACCGGGCGATGTCGAGCGGGTTCATGCCCGCGCCCTCCCGTTCATCTACTACGACTCGTAGTACTACGTCTCGTAGTGGATCCTATGGTGTGTCCGCCCCCCATGCGTCGTTACCTCGATCACAGCGCCGCGTGCGGATAACGGGCGGCACCGTTCCCGGAATACCGTGCGACCGGAGAGCGGGAACAGCGAGAAAGGCAGCACAACCGAGGACGGGGGGCTGATCTTCACCTAAAGTCATAGGTGATGACTGTTCGCGAGTCCGTGTCTCAACCACCGCCGCTGCCGCGCTACGCGATCCTCGTAGACGTGGGGTACCTCTACGCCGCGGCGGGTGACCTCCTGTTCGGCATCTCCTCCCGCCGCTCCTACCGGGTGGACGCCGAGGGCCTCATCAAGGCCCTGCAGGACCGCGCGAAGACCTGCATGCGCGGCAAGGAGCTGCTGCGCATCTACTGGTTCGACGCCGCTCGCGACCGCGTGCCGACGATCGACCAGCGGGTCGTCGCGCCGCTGCCCCAGGTGAAGCTCCGCCTCGGCAACCTCAACAAGCACAATCAGCAGAAGGGCGTCGACGCCCAGATCCGCGAGGACCTGGAGACGCTCGCCCGCCACGGCGCCGTCACCGACGCCATCCTGCTGGCCGGTGACGAGGACATGCTCCCGGCCGTGGAGGCCGCGCAGACCTACGGGGTCCTCATCCACCTGTGGGGGGTCGAGCCGCCGTACGGCACGAACCAGGCCGAGCGCCTCATCTGGGAGTCCGACACCGTCGACGTCGTGAACACCGACTTCGTCAAGCCGTACTTCACCCTCGACACCTCCCGCGAGCCGGCCTCGGAGACGCCCGTCACCCCGCCGATCCCGTCGCCCACCGCGGTCTTCGGCTCCCGGCCGCCCCGGCCCACTCCGCCGCCGGTCCGCCCGGCGCAGCCGAGCCCGGTAGCCAAGCTCGGCCCCAGCCGCGACCGCGTCGAGGAGATCGGCGAGCACATCGCGCACAAGTGGATCCTGACCCGGGGCCGGGACAACATCCGCGACCTGCTGCCCGGCCCGATCCTGCCCACGGTCATCGACAAGGAGCTGCTGATCGAGGGCGAGAAGGAGCTCGGCCACTCGCTGCGCCCCTACAAGGAGGCCCGCGACTGGCTGCGCGAGGGCTTCTGGGCGCGGGTCTACCGCGAGTTCGACTTCGGCGTCGGCATCTCCGGCAAGGCCCCTCGCTGACGCTCCGGCTCCCGCCCCTCGGCGGCCCTGCGGGCCGTGGAGGCTGGGGGCCGGAGGATGTCATACGGTCGGTGACGGTGATCAGTACATGCGCGAACCACGGCTCGGGCGGCCCGTGCCGGGGCCCAGGTCTCACGGCTTGAGTTTGATGACCACCAGGCCCAGCCCCTCCTCGCCCGCGGAGAACTGCTGGTCGCCGCGCGTCTCGAAGATCTGGTAGCTCTCGACCCGCGGGTGGTCGTCGAGGAACCGCTCCCAACGGGCCCGGTCGTAGGCCGTGTTGGGGAAGAGCGTTCCCTCCCCGGCCGTGTAGCCCTCGCCGGCACCACTGCCCTTGGACTTGGGGAGGTTCAACACGTTGCCGATGACCACGACCCCACCAGGCCGGACGGCATCGATGATCTTGCTGCGGAAGGCGAAGGCCACATCGGGATCGGTGCTCATCGAATCCCCCGCGAAGAATTCGACTGCGGCATCCGCTCGCATCGTTTCCGGCAACGTGAAGATGTCACCGGGGACGACGACGCTGCGCCGCAGGGCCTTCAGGTCGGCATCTTCGAAATTCGCCGGGTGATCCGGGAAGTATTGCGCCCCGCCCTCTTTGAAGATGGGCCGCCAATTCTGCCAGATGGCTCGGGTGTCGATCTCCTGCGGGATGCCGTACCTGTCCTCGCCGTGGTAGATCCCGTCCCCCTCGAAGTCGTACATCACCTCGTTGTACGCGATCTCCTGCGAATTCCCCTCGTACACGAGCCTGGTGATGTGGCCCCCCGGACGAAGGAACGCGCTCATGGCCGCCGCCGGATAGAGGTTGGATCCGGATCCCACATCGAGGATGCTCGAGAAATGCCCCGGGTGGATCCCCATCTCCCGGAAGATCCGGAACAGGGCGTGAATCATCTTGACATCTTCATCGAAGATGCGAAGTTTGAAGTGGCCCGGCGCCCAGCGTCCCGGCTCGGCCCCGATCGGTGGGTTCCAGTGCGCCGGGACGCGTTCCCCGACGTAGTTCCGTCTCGTGTATTCGATCGGGTCGAACTTGGACCAGTCGGTGAAGGCCTTTTCGTGGGCGTGGGTGCTCTCCGCCAGATCCCTGATCGAGTGCACCATGCCGTCAGGGGTGTCCGCCCGCACCTTCCGGTAGAGCTTGAGGAGCTCGTACGGGTCTCCTTTGCCGGTGAGTTTCTCGGCGACGGGCTCGAGGACCCGGAAGGACGTCGAGCGGGGGAGCCCTTCCTCGCCGGGCCACTCCAGTTTGATCAGCTCCTGCAGACGGGCGACCTCACCGAGCATGAACCGGTGTTCGACGGGATTGCGCGCCTCGAGATGCAGGCGGTAGAACTCCGACACCAGGGCGGCGTCCATGAGTGAACGGGTCCCGGAAGGCGGCGACCCCTCCGCCACTCCCACACCGTGCTCCCGCAGAAGGTCGCGGGCGTAATCCCGGACCAGGCCGGGATCCACGTGCTCAAGCCCGTATTCGGCCTGGACCAGACGGACGACGCGCTCCATCGGCCTGAAGTACTTCTCCACGAGCGGCCAGTCCTCGCCGACGAGGTCGATCGCCAGGCTCAGCGTGTGACCGGCGGCTCTCGTCTGTTCGGGCGTCGGCGGATGGTCGAGGCCGAGGAGGTTCTGGGCGATGTCCCCCATCGCCTCCTTGGGGTCCAGCGTCCTGCCCGGATTCGTCGACCACAGCCGGGCGAGGGCCTTCGCGTCCGACGGCGTCGGCATCTCACCAGGCGGCACGTCCCAGTATCTGCGGATCACGTGGTGGATGTCGTCCAAGGTGACCGAGACGTGCCGCCGCTCGCTCGGATCGAGCCGGTCGAGAGCGTCCAGGAGGATGGACAGGTCGGTCCGGCGGGGATCGACCGGCGAGGCCCCGACCCCCGCCACCTCGGTCTGCCTGTGCCCGAAGATCTTCGTAAGCGTGGCGTCGATGTGACTCTGGGTGATCTCGGCGTCGTGGCCGACGCCTGTCGCCGACCGGGCGAGCTGCCGCACCTGGACGTCCCGGTGCATGTGCCGTACATAGTCGAACGGTTCCCCCGGATGCCAGAGGTCGTGGACTCTGAGCACGCGACCGAGCTCCTGGACGGCCTCACCGCCTGCGCGGCCCGGCACGGACGTCTCCGCGAAGCGGTGGAGGTCCCGTACGCCAGGGGGCGCCGTCCCGTCGGGGTGGTACTGCCGGTAGTAGGCGAGCGACCGGTTGAGGGAGTCGACGTCGTACGCCGTGATCGCGGCGCCGTCGTCCAGGCCGAGGGCGTTGCGCGTCCATGCGCGGAGCTGGGGCGGTTCCGGCAGGCGCCCGGGCTGACCGTTCTCCTCGGCGAGCGTACGGACGAGGGAGTCGATCTGGCGCAGGTGTTCCGTGCCCGCGAGGGTGGTGACGTCCTTGGCGACGTCCGGGCCGAAGGCTCCCTCGGACAACCTGCGCAACTCCTTGGCGCGTCCGGCGCCGACCGGGAGTTCGAAGACATGGCCGAAGGACATGACGCCGGCCATTCCCGCCGCCATGCCGAGGTCCTTGGTCCAGTCGACGTGCCCGTGGTTGAAGACGACGTCCCCGCCCACGTTGATCCCGAACCCGACTCCGGTGTTGACCGCGATCTGGCCGGGCGCCCGGTGGGCGAGGAAACCGGCCAGCGCGCTGCCGTCTTCGGCCGACTTGGCCAGCGCCAGGTGGCTCGACGCGAAGATGCGGCCGCCGAGACCGCCGAACACGGCGGTCTTCGCCACCGACGTCCAGTCGGCCGGCAACCCGTTCATGGCGCGGGTCGTGTTACCGATGAGGCTCTGGCCGCCGGCGAGCGCGGCGCCCATGAGCGTCGCCCTGGCCCGGACTCCCGTCAGGATGGAGCGCAGTGCCACCCCGATCCGTTCGGTCTCCTTCAGGGCCGCCAGCCACGCGAGCACGCTGGACGGCATGAACGCCGGCAGGAGTCTCACCACCTGCCACAGCGCGGCGGTGTAGACGGCGGCCGCCTCGAACGCCTCCTTCGCCGCCTTCACCTCGGTGCCGAAGTACCGGCAGTAGGCCGCCAATCCCCGGTAGGCCTTCGCCGCGTCCGTGAGCCTCCCGCGACCACGGGTCAGGACCTCGAAGGACTCGACGAACGCGTCGATGCCCTTGCCGATGTTGTCGGCGGAGACGTTCTTCACATGCCGAGTGGTCACATCGGTGACATCGTCGATGACGTCCGCCATTCCGTCGATGGCGTCCGCGGCCTGATGGTAGGCCTTCTCGTTGCCGCGCGGATAGGTGCAGCCGGCGACCATGATTTCGAGCAGTTCGAATACCCACTGAAGGCTCGCCGTGGGCGTCTTCTGGGACAATCCTGAGACGGCCGTCTCTCCGGCCACCAGCGTCAGGGCGGCTTTGCGCTCCGCGACCGATCCGTGATCCTCGAGTAGGAGCGGGAACGCGGGGTTGATCGCAGGAGAGGTGACGTCGCCCGCATGCTCTGCCTGTGCGTAGACGTATGCCGTCTGCTTGACGCGGTGCGCGTGGTCGCGCAACGTCAACGCCAGTTCGGCGGTACCGCCCAAGAGGTCGTCGCGCGCCTCGCGGAAGGCAAGGGAACCGTTCTCTCCGTGGAAGAAGGAGTGGCCGAGGTCGTCGTTTCCATACCACGGGCTTTCCGATGGGCTGCCGAAGTAATGCGAACGCTCGCGATCGAGTTCGTCGAGTCTCCAGACGAGCGCTCTCAATCCCGCTTCCAGCGCGTCGCACGCGTCCTCGATCCCATGCCCCTGCGCGGCGATCTGTCCCGGTTTCACTTTGAGGTGCTGATCGTCGCCGAACGTACCCATGCGCGTGACCGCCCGTTCCACCGGCTGGCCGCCGGGGCCATCCTCCATGATCAACAGCAGCGTAGCGACCAATAACGTCAGTCACAATCGCCCATAAATGGATGTCCGGTGATGGGAAGGCATGAAGCCCCCATGGGGGCGGCACCGCTGTTCAGGTCGATGCCTGGTTCGCCTGCTGCCAGAGCGTGTAGATGCCGTTGTCCCACTGGGAGGCGTAGCTGACCGACGGCGTCGTCCCGCCCTCCTGGTAGCCGCCGAGGACCGCGCCGATGGTCGTGGAGTTCCAGGGGGCGGGCTGGTAGTGCTGGAACGAGGTGCCGCTGACGCCGTCCGTGAACGCCGCGCAGTCGACCCGCCAGTAGCCGACGTTGCTGAACTTCACCGACGTGACGGGCGTGTCACACCCATAGGGGACGTCCTGGTCACCGGGATATCCGAGAAGGTGGACCTGCTCCCCGGACTGGAAAGGGTCGGCCGAAATGCGTACGGTTCCGGTCTTGTCGCCAAGCGAATAGTCGTGACCGGTTTTCGACAGCGAAACGATGGCGTAGTCGTATCGTGGATTGTCGAGGAGGCCCCAGCGCGAGTCGATGTAGTAATCGGCCAGCGGCCAGACTCCGTACGGACTGTCGCCACCTGAGTACTCCGGCACGAATGCGCCGAGCTTTCCGATCGGCAGACCGTAGCGCTTGATGCAGTGGGCGGCCGTGACGATCAGATTCGCGCCCACCACGGTGCCCGTGCAGTTGTCCCCTGTCGGGAAGACGATCCTGCCGACGGTGGGCACCGGCCGGGCCGCGCCCGACGCCTTCACACTCGCCCGTCCGGACGCGCCTCCAAGGGCGGTGGTCCAGTACCGGATCGTCGCCTCGGCCTCGGCCTTCGTGTCGTTCAACGGGCCCGAGTCGACCTTTATCGACGACGCCTTCTTCGCCGTTGACCGTGGCCGTGGGGTCGCCGCGTCGGCGTTCGCCATGGACACCGCGGCCGCGCACGTAACCGCGGCCAACGCGAACGAGATTCGTTTGAACACGATGGCCCCTTACGTTCGTCCGGATTCGCGACGAGATGATATTGAATAACGGGATCAGAGGCCACCTATTGCGGTGTATTGGAATTAGTTCGTTTGCCGCGCCCGGGGCGGCGCGGGGCCGGCGGTCCGGCGTTCCGGCAGGCTCCGGCCCCTACGCTGGGATGGGTGAGCCCTTCGCCGTACACCGATCTGGACCGTCCGCCGCTGAACGAGCGGGCGCTGAACCGCGCGCTCGTCCGTCCCGGTGGGGTGTGGCGCCGGATCGAGGTGGTCGACGAGACCGGCTCGACCAACGCCGACCTGGCCGAGGCCGCGCGGGGCGGAGCGGAGGAGGGCCTGGTCCTGGTCGCCGAGGCGCAGACGGCCGGGCGCGGCCGGCTGGACCGGGCGTGGACCGCCCCGCCGCGTTCGGGGCTGGCGTTCTCGGTGCTGCTGCGGCCGTCCGTCCCGGTCGCCCGGCTCGGCTGGCTGCCGCTCCTGGCCGGGGTGGCGGTGGTGAGCGCCCTGCGCGGGTTCGCCGAGGTCGAGGGGGTGTCACGCGGCGGGATGGCCGACGCGGCGCTGAAGTGGCCGAACGACGTGCTGATCCACGGCCGCAAGCTCGCCGGGATCCTCGCCGAGCGCGTCGGCGACGCCGTCGTCCTCGGCATCGGTCTCAACGTCAGCCTGCGCGCCGGTGAGCTGCCGGTGCCGACCGCGACGTCCCTCACCCTGGAGGACGCCCCGGCCGACCGCGACCCGGTGCTGCGCGCGATCCTGCGCGAGCTGGCGCACCGGTACGTCGAGTTCTGCGGGGACTGGACCGAGGGGGAGCTCCGGGGCGCGTACCGCGAGGTGTGCGCGACGCTCGGCCGTCAGGTGCGCGTGGAGCTGCCCGGCGCGGTCGCGGGCGCGCCGGACGGCGTGCTGACCGGGGAGGCCGTGGACGTCGACGCGAACGGCTGCCTGGTGGTCCGCGCCGCCGACGGCGATCACGCGCTCAGCGCCGGCGACGTCGTCCACGTCCGTTAGGGGAACCCGGCCGAACCGGTCACATGACCGTTGGTCGGACCCAACTGGACCGGTCCGCGACGCGCCGGTTTAATTGGGCTATCCCCATCCTCCGGAGGTCGTTGCATGGCCAGTGTGGCTGAGCTCAAGGGCGCCATCGCCCAGGCCGGTGAAGAGGCGGAGCAGGCCGTGCAGCTGCTCGTCCAGGCCGGGAGCCGAGCCGAGTCGGCGCTGCAGTACCTGATCGCGGTGGCCCAGGGGAGCGACCACGACGCCCTGAGCGGCGCGCTCGGCGCGATGGGGCAGGCGGTCGAGAGCATCGAGGAGTGCCAGGGCCAGATCGGCGCCGCCATCGAAGAGGCGAACACCTACGCCGAGGGGCTCTAAGGCGACCACGACCCAGCACGTCCCCGACCGAGGAACCCCGCCCACCGCCGTCTGCGTGAAAGCCGCAGGAACCCCCACATGACGCTCAAGCCCGGCGATCTCGTTGCCGCCGTGCGCAAGGACATCCGGCAGGCGCGCGGCGCGATCCGCGCTCGCCGGGCCCGGCTCGACGAGATGATCGCCGAGGCCGAGGCGGCGGTCGAGCAGGGCCGCCGGGACGTCGCCGCGACGAGCGGCCCGGAGACGGCGATGGCCGTGGCGGGGTGGCGGGAGCTGGCCGCCGAGGCCGCGCCGGGCGCCGCGTCCGCGTCCTGGGCCGACTGGCCGGCCGAGCCCGAGCCGGCCGAGTCCGGGCCGTGCCTGTACCGCGTGGGCACGGCCGCCGGTGAGGTGCCCGCCCTCGTCCCGCTGCTGGACTCCGGCCATCTGAAGATCACCGGGAGTCAGACGCCCCTGGCCGACGCCATCGTCGACGCGCTGCTCGTCCGGATCGTGGCGACGACGCGGCCCGGCTCCGTACGGGTGAGCCTGTACGACCCGCGGCGCCTCGGAGCCGGGCTCGGCGGCTTCCACGCACTGTCCCGGCCGGGCCTGCTCACCGTGTACGGCGTCGAGGAGTTCAAGGACCTCCTCGGCTCGTTGGATCGTGACATCCGGCGCATCCAGCGGGACGTGCTCGGCGGCGGGCACTCCTCCCTCTCCGAGCTCGCCGCGGCCACCGGGCGGCGGCCCGAGCCGTGGCAGGTCGTCATCGTGCAGAGCCCGGCGCGCGGCTTCCGCGACGACGAGGTCGCCCACCTGAACAGCGTGATGCACGCCGGCGCGGCCTGCGGCATCCATGTCATCTGCCGCGACGTTCCCGTCGAGGACGCTTCGGGCATCGAGCGGGTCGACCTCACGGCGGATGGCCGGATCACCACCTCGATGACGGGGGAGCTGCCGGTGACGGCCGAGCCGCCGCCGCCGGAGCTGGTCCGCGCGGTCTGCGAGCGCGCCGCCCGCTGGGCGGGCATCGAACGCGACCCGCCCCGCTTCGCCGAGCTGGTCCCGCACCGCATGTGGAGCGAGTCGTCCGCGGCCGGGGTACGCGCCCCGATCGGCGAGGACGTCGACCGGTACGAACCGGTGGAGGTCCTCCTCGGCGACGACCCGGTGCACGCGCTCGTCGGCGGCCCGCCCGGCTCCGGCAAGACGAACTTCCTCTACGCCATGATCGGGTCGATGGCCGCGCGCTACTCGCCCGAGGAGCTGGAGTTCTACCTGCTGGACTTCAAGGAGGGCGTGTCGTTCGCCCGCCTGGCCAGCGGCCGTACCGACAAGACGTGGCTGCCGCACGCCCGGCTCATCGGCGTGAACATCAACAACGACCGCGAGTTCGGCCTGGCGCTGCTGCGCTTCCTCGCCCGCGAGCTCGAACGCCGGGGCGCCGCCGCCCGCGAGCACGAGGTCACGAAGATCGAGGAGCTGCGGGCCGCCGACCCGGACGGGCACTGGCCGCGTATGGTCGCGGTGATCGACGAGTTCCAGGTGCTGATCCAGCAGCAGGACAAGATCACCGACGAGTCGCTGTACCTCCTGAACGACCTGGCCCGCCGGGGCCGGTCCCAGGGCATCCACCTGGTCCTGGCCAGCCAGAACATCGGCGGCGTCCAGACCCTGTGGGGGCGCGGGGCCATCCTCGACCAGTTCACGCTGCGGATCGCGCTGCCCAAGGCGCGCCGCATCCTCGCCGACGACAATCCTGCCGCGCTGCAGGTCGCGCGCTTCTGCGCGGTCGTGAACGCCGAGTCCGGCGCGCGGCAGGCCAACCGCATCGCCCGCCTGCCGGACGCCGGCGTCGCCGGCACGTTCGACGCGCTGCAGCGGGAGCTGTGGCAGCGCCGGCCCGAGCACCTGGCGCCGCCGCGCATCTTCGACGGCGCGCACGTGCCCGAACTGATGACCGCGCCGGCCCTGCCGCCGGGCGAGAGCGCGGTCGGCCAGCTCATCGACCTGGCCGGCAGCGCGGCGACCGTGCGCTTCGACCGCGCGCCCGGCCGCAACCTCGCGGTCGTCGGCACCCGCGCCGACGAGGCGTACGACGTGCTCGCCTCGGCGGTGCTGTCGCTGTCGCGCGGGCACGCGCCGGGGTCGGCGGTCTTCCGGCTGTACGCGCTGGACCCGCAGCTGGAGCCCCGGGTCGGCCTGCTGGCCCGGCGGCTCGCCGACGACGGCCACGAGGTGACGCTCGGCGGGGAGCTGCCCGAGCCCGCCGACCGGGACGTGCCCGAGTACCTCGCGCTGTTCGCGGTGGACGCCGCGACCGGCCGCGCCGAGGACCTGCGCCGCGCGGTCCGCCGTCTCGTCGAGCACGGCCCGGAGCGCCGGATGCACGTGCTCGGCTGGTGGCGGACGACGGACCGGCTCAAGGCCGACGTCGTCGAGCGTGTCGGGAACGTCCGCAACATCGACGCCTGGGTCGCCCTGGACGTACGGGACAGCGAGCTGTCGCCGCTGCCGGGCGGCCAGATGCTGAGCTGGACCCCGCGCCACCGGCGGGCCCTGTTCCACGACCAGCGCACCGGCGTGCCGCCCCAGCCGATCATCCCGTTCGAGGTGATGAGCGAGACAGGGGACGGCGTCGCGTGAGGGCGGAGGGCCGGATGACGGATCCGCAGGCGGCGCGGCGCGCGTACAAGGAGTACGCCGCCGAGGCCGGCCGCAGGCTGCTCGCGGCGGAGCAGGCCCGGCGCGGCCTGGAGGAGGCCGAGGAGCGGCGGACGGCCGCGTACGCCTCCGTCGAGCAGGAGTGGGCGCGCCTCGACGGCCTGGAGGAGCGGGCGGCGGGCGTCTGGCGGGAGCTGACCACCCGCTTCGGCCCGCACACGGTCGGCCCGCTGCCCGAGCCCGCCGACGACGTACGGCCCGACCAGGAGGCCGCCGAGCTGGTCGGTGACGCGCACCGGCGGGTGCGCGAGCCGGTTCACTACGCCCTCGGCGGCCGGTACGTCCAGATGGCGGTGCTCGGCTTCGTGGTGGCCGTGGTCGTCACCGCCATCGGCTTCGAGCTGGCGAAGAGCCTGCACGGCCTGGGGCAGGCGCGGCTGGCCCTGGCGTACGGGCCGGTGCTGGCGGCGCCGTGGCTGGGGCAGGTCACGGCCGCGGGCTGGATCAGGCTCCGCACGTCGCACGAGGAGCGCGAGTACGCCGTCGACACCGCCATGGGGGGCCTGATCGGGGGCGGCGGCGTGTGGGTCCTCGCCCTCATCTTCATCGTTGTCCACTTTGTGACCTGATGACAGCTGCCGCCGGGCGGTTTCTGCCAGGATGACGCCATGGGTCTTGCGAAGAGCTCGTTGGGCGAGGACGAAGAGATCGTCCTCGAGTTCCACCCGCACTGGTCGACGCTGGTCGGCACGATCTTCTGGGCGGTCGTGACCGTGGCCGTCGCCGCGGTGGCCATCGTCTTCATCCCGGGCGGCAGCGCGCAGACGCTGATCCGCCTGATCATCGCGGCGGTCGCGGTCGTCGTGATCCTCGTCGTCGGGCTGATCCCGTTCCTGCGCTGGGTCACCACCTCCTACACCCTCACGAACCGGCGGTTCGTGCTGCGGCACGGCATCCTGTCGCGCTCCGGGCGCGACATCCCGCTCACCCGGGTCAACGACGTGTCGTTCGAGCACAACCTGATCCAGCGGATCCTGGGCACCGGCACGCTGATCGTCGAGTCGGGCGGTGAGAACGGCCAGCTCGTCCTGAAGAACATCCCCCGGGTCGAGTCCGCCCAGAATCACCTGTACCGGATCGTCGAGGAGCTGACCGACGGCGACGGCGTCAAGCCGTAGCCGGGCCGGGAACCGAGCCGTGGGTGAGCCGTAGATGAGCGACGCGCCGGAGCCGAGGGAGATCGAGGAGCTCCTTCTCGGTGGTGAGCTGCGGTTCACCCGGATCGACGCGATCGAGCGGTCCGGGGTGTCGGAGGAGTTCACCCAGCGGCTGTGGCGGGCCTTCGGCTTCCCGCACCTCGCCGACGAGACGGTCGCCTTCACCGACGGCGACCTCGACGCGCTCGTCCGCATCAAGGACCTCCTCGGCGAGGGCCTGCTGGACGAGGAGATGGTCCTGCGGATGGTCCGCGCCGTCGGCCAGACGATGGCGCGGCTCGCCGAGTGGCAGATCGACATCATCGTCGGCGCGCTGGCCGACCCGCTGCAGCCGCCCTCTCCGGACGTCGTCAACATGATCATGGACCACGCCGAGACGCACATCGCGGCGCTGGAGCCGCTCCTCGTCCACGCGTGGCGGCGGCAGCTCGCCGCCGCGGGCACCCGCGCGCTGACCGCGTCGGCGGCGGAGGACGCCGTTCCGGGGCGGCTGCGGGTGGCGGTGGGGTTCGCCGACATCGTGGGCTTCACCGCGACCAGCCGGAACCTCGGCGAGCTGGAGCTGGCCGAGCTGGTCGAGCGGTTCGAGGAGACCGCCTCCGACGTCGTGGCCGAGCACGGCGGGCGGATCGTCAAGACCCTGGGAGACGAGGTCCTCTACACGGCCGACACTCCCACGCTGGGCGCGGAGATCGGGCTGAGCGTCGCCGAGGCGGTTCGCGCCGGGGGAGACACGGACGTGCGGGTCGGCATGGCGTACGGCCTCGTGCTCTCGCTGATGGGCGACGTCTTCGGCACGACCGTGAACCTCGCCAGCCGGCTGACCTCGATCGCCCGGCCCGGCACGGTCCTCGCCGACGCCGCCCTGGCCGACGGCCTGCGTGGCGACGGCGCGTACGAACTGATCCGCATCGGCCGCCGCCCGGCCCGCGGCCTCGGCATCGTCCAGCCCTACGTCGTGCGCCGCGCCCGCTGAGAGAGTCTTTGCCGGTCAGCGGCTTGATAGGGGGATTTGGGCCGGAAACATCTCGTTCGCTTTCCGTTCACCAAAAATGGGGACCATATACCTCATGAGCGTTGAACCAGGGCATTTCGCCCGATCCGTGGACGGGCTGCCAGAGGATCGGTTCCTTGATCGAGAAGAGAGCTGGCTCCGGTTCAACCAGCGCGTCCTGGATCTCGCCGCCGACCCGTCGCTGCCGCTGCTCGAACGCGTGCGGTTCCTGTCGATCTTCGCGACCAACCTGGACGAGTTCTTCATGGTGCGGGTCGCCGGGCTGACCCGGCGCATGGCCACCGGCATCGCCGTCCAGAGCGCCAGCGGCCGCCAGCCTCGCGAGGTGCTCGCGCACACCTCCGAGGTCGCCCGCGACCTCATGCTGGAGCACGCGGCCCTCTTCCGCGAGGAGATCCTCCCGGCCCTCGCCAAGGAGGGGATCGAGGTCCTGCGCTGGGACGAGCTCGCCGACACCGAGAAGGAGAGCCTGAACCGCCTGTTCCGGCGGCGGATCTACCCGGTGCTGACGCCGCTGGTGGTCGACCCGGCGCACCCCTTCCCGTACATCTCCGGGCAGTCCCTCAACCTGGCGGTGCTGGTCCGCGACCCCGAGGTCGGGACGACGATGTTCGCCCGCGTCAAGGTCCCGCCGGTGCTGCCGAGGTTCCTGGAGGCGTCCCCGTCGCGGTTCGTGCCGCTCGAGGACGTGATCGCCGAGAACCTCCCGGAGCTGTTCACCGGCACCGAGATCCTCGAGCACCACGCCTTCCGCGTCACCCGCAACCAGGACCTGGAGGTCGACGAGGACATCGCCGAGAACCTCCTGCAGGCCCTCGAACGCGAGCTGCTGCGCCGCAGATTCGGGCCCGTCGTGCGCCTGGAGGTCGAGGAGTCGATCACGCCGGAGGTCCTCGACCTGCTGATGACCGAACTGGAGGTCGACGAGCGCGCGGTGTACCGCGTGCCAGGCCCGCTCGACCTCGGCGGCATGTCCGCGATCGCCGACCTCGACCGCGGCGAGCTGAAGTACCCGCCGTTCGTGCCGTCCGAGGCGGCGCTCCCGCACGACACCGACATCTTCGCCACCCTGCGCGACCACGACGTCCTCGTCCAGCACCCGTACGACTCGTTCACCACGAGCGTCGAACGCCTCATCGAGGACGCCGCCACCGACCCGCAGGTCCTCGCGATCAAGCAGACGCTGTACCGCACCAGCGGCGACTCGCCGATCATCGACGCCCTCATCGACGCCGCCGAGGCGGGCAAGCAGGTCGTCGTGGTCGTCGAGATCAAGGCGCGGTTCGACGAGCAGGCCAACATCACCTGGGCGCGCAAGCTGGAGCGCGCCGGCTGCCACGTGGTGTACGGCTTCGTCGGCCTCAAGACCCACTGCAAGACCGCGCTGGTGGTCCGGCTGGAATCCGACGGGACGCTGCGCCGCTACTGCCACATCGGCACCGGAAACTACAACCCCAAGACCGCCCGGATCTACGAGGACTACGGCCTGCTGACCGCCGACCCCGAGGTCGGCCAGGACGTCAGCGCCCTGTTCAACCACCTGACCGGTTATTCGCGCGACACCGACTACCGGCGGCTCCTCGTCGCCCCCGACTCGCTGCGCACGGGCCTCGTCGAGCGCGTCGAGCGGGAGATCGAGCACCACGAGCAGGGCCGGCCCGCCCGTATCCGGTTCAAGTGCAACGCGCTGGTCGACGAGGTTCTCATCGACGCGCTGTACCGGGCGTCGCAGGAGGGCGTGCCGGTCGACGTCTGGGTGCGTGGGATCTGCGCGCTCCGCCCCGGAGTACCCGGCCTGTCGGAGACCATCCAGGTCCGCAGCATCCTCGGCCGGTTCCTTGAGCACTCCCGCGTGTACGCCTTCGAGAACGGCGGGAACCACGAGGTGTGGATCGGCAGCGCCGACCTCATGCACCGCAACCTGGACCGCCGGGTCGAGACGCTCGTGCGCGTCACCGACCCGGCCCACTGCGCCGACCTCGTCGGCCGCTTCGACCTCGCGATGGGCGCGGACACCAAGTGCTGGGTCCTCGGCGAGAACGGCGTATGGACCCGGCACGAGGGGGACGTCGACGTGCAGACCCACCTGATGCGGGCACGCCGCTGGAGGACCGTTGATTCCTGACCCCCCGGGAACGATCAGCGCCGCCGGCGCGGTGCTGTGGCGGCCCGGCCCGGACGGCCGCCCGCTCGTCGCCCTGATCCACCGCCCCCGGTACGACGACTGGTCCTTCCCCAAGGGCAAGGTCGACCGGGACGAGCACGTCGTACGCGCCGCGGCCCGCGAGGTCTGGGAGGAGACCGGCGTCTGGCCCGTCCTCGGCCGCCGGCTGTCCACGGTCCGGTACGAGGCGCGCGGCCGGCCCAAGCGGGTCGACTACTGGACGGCCACCGGCGACGAGGGCCGGTTCGTTCCGAACGACGAGGTCGACCGGGTCGACTGGCTCCCGATCGCGGAGGCGGAGGACCGGCTCAGCTACGACCACGACCGCGGCGTGCTCGGAGAGTTCGCCACCGGCCCCCTCCGCACGACGCCGTACATCGTGCTCCGGCACGCCACGGCCGGGCAGAAGCGGGACTGGGAGGAGGACGACCTGCTGCGCCCTCTCGACCCGGAGGGCCGCGCGCAGGCCCAGCGGCTCGACGACGTCCTGATCTGCTATGGCCCGGCCCGCCTGATCAGCTCGGCGACGGCCCGCTGCGTCGAGACGGTCCTGCCCTACGCCGCCCGTACGGCCGCGGACGTGCGCACCGACTGGGCCGTGACGGTCGGCACGGCCAAGGCCCCGGGAGACCGGCTCGCCGAACTCCTCGCCGACGGCGTCCCCGCCGTGATCTGCACCCACGGCGAACTCGTGCCCGACCTCATCACCCGTGCCTGCGACGAGCTCGGCGCCCCGCCCCCGGAGGACCCCCGGCTCCCGAAGGGCGGATTCTGGGTCCTCCAGGTCGCCGACCGCGCCCTCGCCTCCCTCGAACGCCACACCTGCTGACCGCGCTCACCTGGTTCCGCCCCTGCGCGGAACCAGCAGCACGGGGATCAACGTCACGGCCAGGATCACGGCCGCCCACCAGAACGTGTCCGTGAACGCCGCGGTCAACTGCGCGGGCATCCGCGCGGTGCGATGGGTGACGGCCTCCCGGAGGTTACCGGTCGCCCCCGGCACGTGATCGCGGATCATGATCTGCAGGACGATCGCGAGGATCGCGGTGCCGAACGAGCTGCCGACCCGGATGAGGATGCTCGCGCCGGTCGTCGCGGCGGGCACCGACTCACGCGGGATCCCCTGATACGCGGCCGCCATCAGGACCGGGGACACGGCACCGTGCCCCAGGCCGATCACCAGCATCACGGCCATCAGCGCCGGACGGCCGGTGGACGGGTCGATCCGGGTCAGGACCAGCGCCCCGGCCAGCACCAGCGCCACCCCGGCCGTCGCGATCCAGCGCGCCCCGTACCGGTCGGTCATCCTCCCCGCCACGGTCATCGTGAGCATCGCGCCGAGACCGAGCGGGGAGATCAGCCACCCCGCCTCCATCGGTGACTCACCCCGCACGACCTGGGAGAACAACGGCAGCAGCACCGTCAGGCCGAACACCGGAACGCAGTAGGCGAACAGCCCGCCGGTCGCGGCGGCGAACGAGCGGTCGCGCAGCAGCCGCACATCGATCAGCGCGCCCGCCCCCTTGCGCAGCGCGTGCGCCACGAACGCCGCGACCAGCACGGCACCGGCCCCGATACCGGCCAGGAAGCGGGAGCTGGACAGGCCGGTGCCCTCCCCGGCCTGCGCCAGGCCGTACACGAGCGCGGCCAGGCCGGGGGAGAGCAGCAGCATGCCGACGAGGTCCAGGGGCGCGCTCGGGTCGCGCTCGGCGTCGCGCGGCATCATGCGCAGCGCGGCGGCCAGCGCCAGCGCGCAGAACGGGACGTTGATGAAGAACAGCCAGCGCCAGCTGACGCTGTCGAGGATCACGCCGCCGAGCAGCGGGCCGAGCACGGGCGCGAGCATGGCCGGCACCGAGACGATGGTCATCACCCGGCCCATCCGGTCCGGTCCGGCGGCGCGGGCCAGCACGGTCTGGCCGATCGGCATGAGCATGCCGCCGCCGACGCCCTGCAGGATCCGGAAGGTGATCAGGGCGGGCACCGACCAGGCCAGCCCGCACAGCAGCGAGCCGGAGATGAACAACGCGATCGAGGTCAGCCACATCGTGCGCGCCCCGAAGCGGCGGACCGACCAGCCGGTGAGCGGGATCGCCATGGACAGGGCCAGGGTGTAGCCGGTCATCACCCACTGGATCGACGACAGCGAGGCGTCGAAGTCCTTGCCGAGGGTGGTGACGGCGACGTTGACGATCGTGGTGTCGAGGATCGTCATGATCGCGCCGAGCAGGACGACGATCGCGAGCCGGCGCAGCTCGGGATCGATGCCGCGCTGTTCCGCGGCCTGCTCGCGCGTGGGTACGGCGCTCATTCGACTCTTCCTCCGCCGAGGTTTCCGTACGCTGTATCGTCTCAACCGTACGCCGTATCGCTGTTTCCGTACAGCGTTTCGCTCGGAACGTACGCCGTACGGATACGATCGGGGCATGACACTCGACGGGGACCGGCCCTCCACAGTCCCTGAGCGCTACGGGCGCGCCGGCGACCGCAAACGCGCCGCCGAGCCGGTGTGGTCCCGCCCGCGCGGCGGGCGCCGGCCGAAGCTCAGCCGGGAGGCGATCGTGGCCGCCGCCATCGCGATCGCCGACGCCGAGGGCCTGGACGCGGTGTCCATCCGGCGCGTCGCGAGCGAGCTCGGCGTCCGCGCGATGAGCCTCTACACCCACATCGACGCCAAGGAGGACCTCCTCGACCTCATGCACGACGAGGTGGCCGCCGAGGTGCTGATCGAGGGCGAGCTGCCCCCTGACTGGCGCGAGGCGTTCCGGGAGATCACCGCCAGGGAACGGGAGGTCACGCTGCGGCACCCGTGGGTGTTCCAGCTCGCGGGACGCTCCCCACGGGTCGGGCCCAACGGCCTCATGCACGCCGAGCAGTCGTTCACCGTCGCGAGCCGGCTCACCGACGACCCGCGCGAGATGCTGGCCATCGTCAGGGCCATCGACCACTACATGCTCGGCTACACCCTCCGCACGCAGGGCGGTCGCGAACGCAAAGCCGCCGGCCTGGGCGGAGTAGGCGAGGAGCCGTACGTGCGCACCCTCCTGGCCGAGGGAACCTTCCCGCACTTGAAGCCGGTGCTCGACGCGGGAATCCATGACCAGGATGACTTCGAGCAGGGCCTCACCTGGATCCTGGACGGCATAGAACGCGAATACGGCCACCGCCGCTAACGACAGCGCCCTACCCGATCAAATCGCCCAGCGACTTTGCCGCCGCCGCTGACGCGCAGCCCCGGCGAATCGGTCACCGACCCGTCAACACCGACGGCAATGCGACCACAGCGACGGCAAAGTCACGGAGGCCAAGCACGAAGATTCCCTACCGGGTGCTCTCAAGTGTTGACGGTGGCGACCTCGACGCAGGCGTCTTGCTGCTGCGAGCGCAACGCCTTGCGCCAATCGATTACGCAGGTCAGGCCTCGGGTCGAGTCCATGGGCGTACGTTTCCTCGTAGGGGGTGGTCAGGCGTTGACGACGGCGACCTCGACGCACTCACCGGAGTCCGTGGACCGCTCGGCCTTGCGCCACTCTGCACGCGAAAGATCGACCTGGGGCATGGGCGTACGCCTCTCGGCTCGGTGGGTCAGGTGCTGGCCAATTCCTCGGCGATGAACGTCATCGTAGCCGCGGGTGACAATGCCGCCCCGACCAGATGGCGGAACGCCCCGTGGAATCGCTCGACCTCGGCCGCCTCCTCGATGTACAACTCGCCGGCGAAATTGTCGACGTAGGCGGCGTCACGGTCGGCGTCGTCGGGGAATTGGAGGATCGTGAACGGGCCACGCCCAACGCCTGGATGAGCGCCGATGGAGAACGGGATCAGCTGCAGTGTCACCGAGGGCATGCGCGCTGCTTCTGCGAGGCGTTCGAGTTGGCCGTGAATGACCTCGGGGCCGCCCACCGGTCGCCGGATCGCGGCCTCGTCGATGACCGCCCATAGGCTAAGCGGGCTGGGGCCGGTGAGTATTTGCTGGCGTTGCATGCGTACGGCGACGCGGTCGCTGGTCACCTGGTCAGAGACCTCATCGTGCGGATTCTCCACCAGCGCCCGAGCGTAGTCCTCGGTCTGCAGCAGACCGGGGATGACGAGCGGCTGGTAGGTCAGCAGCGTCGATGCTTCGGCTTCCAAGCCGATGTAGGTGGTGTAGGTCTCCGACAGCATCTTGCTATGGGGCTGCCACCAGCCACGCTGGCGTCCCTCGCGAGCCAGGGTGAGCAGTTCTTCGTGCTGCCGAGCGTCCTTCACGCCGTAGACATCCAGCAGCGCCCGCACGTCGCCGATGTTCGGCCGCACCCACTGAGCGTTCTCGATGAAGCGCAGCTTGGCCGTGGAGAACTCCAGCCGCTCGGCGACCTGCTCCAGGGTCATGCCGGCGCTGGCGCGGAGCTGTCGTAGTTCGGCCGACAGGCGACGCCTGCGCAGGGTTGGACTGCGGCGTTCTGGCATGGCAGCGATCGTAGCCACGGCTGGCTTCCGTCTCATTGAAAACCGGCAATTGCTATCTAATAGTACTCGTTCAAAGATTGCGATTGAAAGTTTGCCTGTAGGAGTCCATCCTGACGCTACTCAACACGTCCGCCAGGGGCCATGCACCCTGGCACGATTACAGGGAGTTGATATCCCGTGACACCCGATCCAGCGGTCATCACCGACCGCTCCCCATATCCCCCCGAACCGGCATCCGCTTCCGTCTCGCTCCACGTCCGGCGTGACGCCGTACGCGACGCCCGGCGCTTCGCCGCCGGCGCGGTGGCCGGGCACCCGTACGACTCTTACGAGATCGCGCTGGTGGCCTCGGAGCTGGCGACCAACGCCGTACGCGCCGCCGAGACCATGCACCCCACCTGGCCCGACGACATCCGCCCGATCGGCATCACGCTGACCGTCACCGACCGGTACGCGCACCTGGCCGTCAGCGACCCCGACCCCGAACCCCTGCCCGCCCAGCAGCACGGCGGCCTGCTCGCCGAACGCGGACGCGGCCTGACCATCGTCGACCAGCACGCCGCCGCCCGATGGGTCACCTACACCGACCGCCACAAGACCGTCCATGCCCTCATCACCGCACCCGGCGTCATCCTCACCGCCACAGAACTCGCCGAAATCCAGGAGGCATCGTGATCCGGCGACTACTCGCCTCCCTCGGCATCCTCATCGCCAGGCCCGGCCGGTCCCCGTGGCCGCCTCCGCCGCACCGGCCCGAGCCACCCGATCCCTCCCCGGCCCAGTTCGCCGAAGTCCAGGCCCTGTGCTCCCAGTGGCTGGTGATGTGGTGCTGGTACCGCCGCGCATACGCCGCCATCGCCAAATTCGGCCCCGCGCCGACGATCATCTACGCCCGCGACCCACGCCATTTAGTCTTCCAATGCCGCGCGGCCGAACTGGCGGCGCCGATCCCCTGAGCGTGCACGCAGTCGCGCTGGCGATCGCTGCGGCTAGAGCGCAGCGATCGCCAGGAGAACCGAGTCAGAAGCGTGTTTCGGAGCCGTGCGTGACTTCGCCGCCGGGGTGGTCACCTTGCCGTCGATGGTGACGGATCGATGACCGGTTTGCCGGGACGTGTCACGTCACGATCGACGTCACAGTGGCTGCTCGACCCGTTCGCTCCGTCAGGCGCGGGCTCCGGGGAGCCTGGCGATCAGGGCGTAGCGCTCGTCGGTGACGGGGCCGCCCCACAGGTCCGGGTCGTCGCTGAGCGGCTCGATCCGCAGGTCTGTGGCGAGGGGGCGCACGGCGGAGTCGGCGGCCAGGTCATGGGCGCCGACTCCGCCGTGCCACGGCAGGCGTTCCGCCCCGCTCACGGAGGGCCTCCCGATGCCCCGACTCACGCCACCGGCCCTCGACCAGGACCACCCGGCCGCCGGGCCGCAGTCGCTGCACCCACTCGCGCAGCGCGGCCTCGGGATCGGGGAGGGTCCACATCAGGTGGCGCGACAGCACGACCTCGAAGACTTCGTCGCCGGTCGGCGGCGAGGTCGCGTCACCCACGAGGAACCGGCACGGCAGGCCGGGCGGCCGCCAGCTTGGCGCGGGCTTGGGAGACCATTCCCGGCGCCAGGTCCACACCGGTCACGCGATGCCCCGCCTGCGCCAGGAGCAGAGAGAGCGAGCCGGTTCCGCAGCCGACGTCGAGGACGTCGACGGCGCCGGGCGGCATCCAGGTGTGGAGCGACCGCGCCCAGGCCGCGCGAGTCCGTTCAGCCCGCAGTCCGTGATCCGGCTCGTCGTCGAAGGTCAGTGCGGCGGCGTCCCAGTAGCCGGCGATGGCGGCGGTGTCGTCGCTCATGACCGGCATCCTCGCAGTGGAGTCCGACAGGCGCGGCTCGGCGGCTCGGCGCCGAGGTTCTTGGTGCCGGGAGCGACGACGATCCTCGGCGCTGACGGCGGCTCAGGGACGCGCGGGGAGACGGGGCGTCAGTCCACCATGCGTTCGTACGGTTCGTCGTCGTCCTCGTCATCGCCGGCGAAGTCCTCCCAGTCCATGTTGGCGAGGCCGAGGTTCGTGCTGATCTCGATGGCCGCGTTGGGCAGCAGGCGGAACTGCGTGACGAATCCCTCCTCGTCCTCCTCGAAGGGCTCACCGTCCCATTCGGTCGAAACGGCCAGCAGTGGATGATCCGGGCCGCGCATCGTGGTGCTGTCGGTGATGAAGATCGCCGTTGGCCGGCTCGAACCGGGCATGGCCGTGCGAACGTCTTTCAGCACCCGCTCGATGGAGGCATCGGCGTACCTGGGGTCGCTGACGAGGTAGGGAGTCACCGGCTCGTCGTCCACCCAGGGCATACGCAGTTGCTCGACCACCCGGTTCCAGGCGTCATCGTCGGTGAAGTCGGTGCGGATCACCAGCGGGTACATCTCGTCGTGCCCTTCGATCGCCGGGAACGATTCGGCCGGCTCGGCCGCAGGCGCCGCGGAGGGTGACGGGGCCGGTACCAGGACCCCGCCGAGCAGCGGGCCGCCGAGCTCGGCGGCGCTGGGAACCAGCCCGGACACGCGGAACACCAGCTCGTGGCGGTGCAGGTCGTGCGCGAGGTCGTCCAGTGCGGCGGCGACGTCCGGCACCTTCGTCCCCTTGCGGCGGCGCGGCTCGTCCCGCACCTCGGCCACGAGGCCGCCGTCCTGATGAAGGCTGAAGGTCCCGCCGTAGGCGTCCCCGCCGGACGGCTGGTGGAGGGCCACCACCGAGGTCGAGGGTGCCAGCGCCGCCACCGGCAGGGTGGGGTCGTCACTGACCAGGAGAACGTCCGGACCCACGGCGATCGCCGCCACCACCGTCCCCTCGCCCGGGTGTGCGGTGTCCCGGTGCCGCTGGAGCCGGTGCCACGTGGTCCGCGTCACCGAGCCCGGCGCGACACCGGTGCGCTCGAGTACGTCCTGCGGGGTGCTCTCCCTCACCACCGCGACGCAGTAGCCGCGGCCCTGGCCCACCAGCGCGCCGAACCAAGCGGCCAGGTCGTCGTTGTGCGGTATCGCCGGCTCGCGCACCGAGGCCACCCGGCTCCAGGAGCCGGCGGAGGACCAGACGACGGCTCCCGTGTCGTCACGGAGCTCCGCCGCGCCGCGCACGACCACGAGCTCGGCGCCCGGCCCGGCGATCTCCTCCACCATGGCGCCGTCCGGGGTCCGCAGGCGCAGGAAGCCGTCCTCGTCGAGCACCAGGACGGTCTCCCGCTCGGGGAACCGGTCCCAGTGCGAGGTCCGTCCCCGCAGGATGACGAACGCCACGGAACCGCCGTGGGACAGCACGGTCGACCCGTCTTCGCTGGTCAGCGACTGTCCGTACAGGCTCTCGCCCCGGCGCATCCTCGACCCCCGGGCCACCGTGCGGTGACCGGTCCCCGCGGCCGCCGGCACCTGGGGGATTCCCGAGCTCCACACGACGGCGCCGTTCGCGTCGGTCAGGGCCAGCTCACCGCTGTCCCGCATCTCCAGGCGCCGCACGCCCAGCCACGCCGTGCCGGTGCTCCACACCCGGTCGCCGTGGTGGTCCCAGGCCACGAGATCCCCGTCGGGGCCCAGGCATACCCGGTCCGATCGCGGCGAGACGCCGGCCCACACCCGCTCCCGTGTGACGTTGTCCCGTACGGCCAGGGACGGCTCGTAGATCGAGTGCAGCACGGTGAACCGCCCTGACGGCGAGGTCAGGGACTCCATCGACAGCGTGCCGCCGAGCGGCAGCCATGATCCTCCCGGTTGCCATCCCTCCCACTCGGCCGGGCGGTCGCCGTGGGCTCGGGGCGTGGGCGGAATCTCGGGCACCGGCCTCGCGTGCGAAGGCGCCGGCGTGTCGGCGAGCGGTGCTTCCGGCGTCCGGCCAGGTGACGCCTGCGCGACGCGTACGCCCCGGTAGGCGACGGGGGCGTGGCCTTCCCGCTGGCGGTAGCCGACGAATCCGGCAGCGGCGTCGGCCAGGAACCGGACCGCCTGAAGCTGCAGGTGCGGGGAGCCGTTGCTGCCGGTGATGTCGAGGCGATAGTGGGCATAGGAGCCGGGCTCGGCGATCCGGTACGTCCTGGCCTGGTGCCGCCGGCTGAACGACTCACCCGAGCGGATGTCGAGCGTTCGCCATACGGTTCCGTCCGCGGAGCCGCGCAGGGTCCAAGTGGCCGGGTCGCGGTCGGGCGCGTCATCGGCGGAGGTGAGGACGTACCGATCCACCGCGATCGGCCGGGAGAGCTGGAAACCCAGGGACGCGCGGTCGTGCGGTGCGAACCACTTGGCGGCCGACGCGTCCGTCAGGTTCGCGGCCACCTCGCCCGCGTCGCGATGTTCGGCACTGGCCCACACGACGCTCACCAGGTCGGTGACGTCGGCGTTGCCGGAGGGACTCACCGAACGCAGCGTGACCGAACAGGCGAGACCCGATCGCTCGCGCCAGGCCGCCCACCGTACGGGCGCGTCACCGCCGTCATCGATCAGCAGCCGTAGCGGTCCCGCCGGCCGCCGGCCGTCCGGTTCCTCGACCTCCGTTTCGAACTCGAGCCATCGATCACCGGAGGCTTCCTCCGGGTACTCTCGCCGGTCATCGCGTTCGCCCTGCACCTCCACCACGTCACCGCGGTGGTGCGGCAGTGGCCATAGCAGCTCGCCATGTCCGGGGAGAAGGCCACTGCGGACTGCGAGCCGTCCTCCGTGCCCCAGTGCAGGTGCGCCGGCACCACACTCTCACCGCGGCTCAGGTGCACGAGCAGCGGTGACGCCGGCAGCCACTCCGCGGAGTCCCCCGCGCGCCGCCACATGCGAAACGCGAACACCGAACCTTCGACCATTGTGCGATCGCGCCTTCCGTCCACTCGGCAGCCGTATGCCCCTGCATGGGCATACGGCTGCCGGTGGCCGATTGTTCACGGCCGCGTGGCGGGGGCCCGGTGATCGCGTCCGCACGCGATGTGGATCGGCGAGGTCAGGAGTCGGGGAAGAGCCAGAGGTCCTGGGCGGCGGTGGCGCGGACGAACGCGGCGAGCGCCTCGATGCCGCTCAGGGGAACGGTCGTGGCGTCGTCGAGCGGCACCTCGTCCGTGCCGGCGGCGCGGGCGTCGGTGAGCCAGTGGTCGAGGCGGTCGGCGAGGTCCCGGACCTGCGCCGGGTCGAGCAGCTCGTACAGGTTGAACCCGAGCGTGCGGTTGACCCACTCCCGGTAGACCTGGCCGCGGAACCCGGTGGAGTCGCCGTCGGAGGGCCAGAACAGGCCTTCGGGGAAGTCCCGTGGGACGTCCTCGAACGGGTCGAGGTCCGCGGGCCCCTCCCACTCCCAGGTCACGGGCGTCCGCAGCGTGTCGTGGCCCTTCACCGCCGGGTCTCCCGGGCGGACCGCATAGACATCGAGTCCCATGCCCCTGATCGTCGCACAATGTGACCAGGTGTGCCGAAAAATGACACGGTCAGCGGACCGGCCGGCGGGTACCCAGGTCGGCGCGGTCGGCGGCGGCCCGGCCGGACAGCCAGCCGCCCCGGTCGCTGACGCTCATCCGGCGGCCGGTGAGCCGGGGGAACATCGCGGTCATCGCGTCCTCGACGGCCCGGTCGCGGGCGGCGAGGACCGGGAGGAGGTCCGTGCCGGGCGTCTCCGCCGCGGCCCGGTGCTCGGCCGCGGCGGCGGCCTCGGTGAGACGCTCGCCGACCCGGACGGCGTAGGACGCCAGGAACGCCCGGCGGAACGCGCGCGTACGGGCACGGTCGCCCTCCTCGTGGACGAGCGCGGACGTCGCCTGGACCAGCAGGGACGTGAAGAGCAGTTCGACGGCGTCCAGGTCGGCGGGGAAGCCGACCACGGTGCAGAAGCCGAGCGACCTGCTCCAGGCGGCACGGCACCGGTTCGCGTCGGCGACGGCGCCCAGCAGCAGGGCCTTCGGCGACTCGTAGGGACGGTCGATCGGCAGGCGGCGGCCGACGGGGCCGTCACCGGTCCGTCCGGTCCGCGCGGTGAGGAGCGCGGAGTCGAGGCTGTGGCGGGCCATCAGCTCCTGGGCCCGGGTGGTCAGGGCCTCCGCCTCCTCGGGGAACTCGGTCGACTCGGCCTTGGCCAGGAGCGCCTGGACCTTGTCGAGGACGCGCCGGTCGGCGTGGACACCGGGCTCGGAGGGATGGGCGCCGGGCACCGAGGACCGGGTGCCGGGCTCGGAGGGGCGGGCGTGGCCGGGCGGCGGGCAGAGGATCTCCAGGCGGGGCAGCGCGCGCAGCAGGGCGGTCAGGCGCAGGGCGCAGCCGGCGGCCGCGGCCTGGTCGGTGCCGTGGCGGGCCGCCCACTCGGCCAGGTACGTGTCGTCGCGCCGCCACCACACGGTGGCCCCGAGCGCCGTCAGCCGGCCGCGCCACCATTCGTCCACGGTGCCCGCCGCGTACGCGCGCATCTCGGCGGCGATCGCGTCGGTCATCATCCGGCCGGCCCGGTTCCCGTGCGTACGGGCCGCGTGGCGTACGAGGTCGGCCGGCTGCCAGCCCAGCCGCCACGCCGCCGTGACGCCGGCGATCAGGGCGCCCGGCAGCGCGCGGTCCGCTCCGGGGGCCTCCCGGGGCGGGCGGCTCACTCGCCCGGAGGCTCGGCGTAACGCTGGAGGTAGAGCGGCTCGCCGAGCTTCTCCAGGAGCTCCAGCTCCGTCTCCAGGTAGTCGATGTGCTCCTCCTCGTCCGCGAGGATCTCCTCGAAGATCCGGGCGGACGTGACGTCACCGCGCGAGCGCATCAGCTCGATGCCGGGACGCAGGCGGTCGACCGCCTCGATCTCGACGGCGAGGTCCGCGCGGAGCTGCTCGGGAACGCTCTGGCCGATGCGCAGCGGGTTCAGGCGCTGGTAGTTCGGCAGGCCCTCGAGGAAGAGGATGCGGTCGGTCAGGCGTTCGGCGTGCCGCATCTCGTCGAACGACTCGGCGCGGGTGTGGCTCGCGAGCTTCGTGAAGCCCCAGTTCTCCTGCATCTTGGCGTGCAGGAAGTACTGGTTGATCGCGGTCAGCTCGGCGGTGAGCTGCTCGTTCAGCAGCGCGATGATCTCCCTGTCACCTTCCATACCTCACCATCGTGGCACGGGAGGGCGCCGGTGGAGCCGACCGACCCGCGGTCAGGCCGCGGTGGTCATCGCGTCGTCGGGCTCGGCGGGGGTGAAGTGCTGCTCGATCAGGGCGCGGATCCGGTTCACGCACGAGCCGCAGCCGGGGCGCATGCCGCAGGCCGCGCGGACCTCCTTGGCCGAGCAGGCCCCTGCCGCCACATGATCGCGCACGTCCTCGTCGGTGACGGCGTGGCAGACACATGCGTACATTGAGGGGAGCCTCTCGGTCAGATCCATTAGGTAAGGCTCTCCTAAGGTAACGCAGGGTGTGTGACCAGGCAATACGGGGTGGCGACACTCGGCCCGTTCGGCTACGAACCGGCATGAACATCCGCGTGTGAGGCGATCACGGTTGGGAAGCTCACCCATGTGACACGCGTATGGCCGGGCGATCCCTACCCCCTCGGCGCCCACTACGACGGCGCCGGCACCAACTTCGCACTGTTCTCCGAAGCGGCCACCCGCGTCGAGCTGTGCCTCTTCGACGACGAGGGCGGGGAGACACGGCTCGAACTGCCCGAGACCTCCGGGTCCGTCTGGCACGGCTACCTGCCGACGGTCGGGCCCGGGCAGCGCTACGGCTACCGGGTGCACGGCCCGTACGACCCGGGGAACGGGCAGCGCTGCAACCCGAACAAGCTGCTCCTCGACCCGTACGCCAAGGCGGTCGAGGGGGACGTCGACTGGGACGAGTCGCTGTTCTCCTATCGGTTCGCCGACCCGTCCGCCCGCAACGACGACGACAGCGCCCGGCACCTGCCGAAGTCCGTGGTGATCAATCCGTACTTCGACTGGATGTCCGACCGCCATCCCCGGACGCCGTACCACGAGACGATCATTTACGAGGCGCACGTCAAGGGCCTCACCAAGCTGAACCCGAACATTCCGGAGGCGCAGCGCGGCACCTACGCCGGGCTGGCGCACCCGTCGATGATCGATTACTTCAAGGACCTCGGCGTCACCGCGGTCGAGTTGATGCCGGTGCACCAGTTCGTCCACGACGACGTCCTGCTCCAGCGGGGACTGTCGAACTACTGGGGCTACAACACGATCGGCTTCTTCGCCCCGCACAACGGGTACTCCTCCACCGGGCAACTCGGCGAGCAGGTGCAGGAGTTCAAGCTGATGGTCCGGACCCTGCACGAGGCGGGCATCGAGGTGATCCTCGACGTGGTCTACAACCACACCGCCGAGGGCAACCACCTCGGCCCGACCCTGAGCTTCCGCGGCATCGACAACGCGCACTACTACCGGCTCGTCGACGGCTCGCCGGAGTACTACATGGACACGACCGGCACCGGCAACAGCCTCAACGTCCGCCAGCCGCACGCGCTCCAGCTGATCATGGACTCGCTGCGGTACTGGGTGACCGAGATGCACGTCGACGGGTTCCGGTTCGACCTCGCGTCGGCGCTGGCCCGGGAGTTCCACGAGGTCGACCGGCTGTCGGCGTTCTTCGACCTCGTCCAGCAGGACCCGATCGTCTCCCGGGTCAAGCTGATCGCCGAGCCCTGGGACGTCGGCGAGGGCGGCTACCAGGTCGGCAACTTCCCCGCGCTGTGGACGGAGTGGAACGGCAAGTACCGCGACACCATGCGCGACTACTGGCGGGGCGTGGAGGGCCGGCTGCCGGAGTTCGGCAGCCGCTTCACCGGCTCCAGCGACCTGTACGCCGACGACGGGCGGCACCCGATCGCCTCGGTCAACTTCATCACCGCCCACGACGGGTTCACCCTGCACGACCTCGTCGCCTACAACGGCAAGCACAACGAGGCGAACGGCGAGGACAACCGTGACGGCGCCGACGACAACCGCTCCTGGAACCACGGCGTGGAGGGCGAGACCGACGACCCGGACATCACCGCGCTCCGGGAGCGGCAGAAGCGGAACCTGCTGACCACGCTCCTGCTGTCCCAGGGCGTGCCGATGATCTCCCACGGCGACGAGGCCGGCCGGACCCAGCGGGGCAACAACAACGTCTACTGCCAGGACAACGAGCTGTCCTGGCTGGACTGGTCCGACTCCCCGGCGAACGACGTCCTGCGGGCGTTCGTGCGGCGGGTGACCGAACTGCGGCGGGAGCACCCCGTGTTCCGGCGCCGCCGGTTCCCCACCGGCGAGGGCGACGTCGTCTGGTACACCCCCTCGGGCCGGCCGATGTCCGACGCCGACTGGCAGACCCCGTACGCCAAGGCGGTCACGGTCTTCCTCGACGGCGACCGCATCGCGGAGCCGGACCCGCGCGGCGAGCAGGTCCACGACGACTCGTTCCTGCTGCTGTTCAACGCGGCCGACACCGACCTGGACTTCGTGGTGCCCGATACCGGCGGAGGGATGTGGACCGGCGTGCTCGACACGGCGACCCCGATCGAGGTGTACGAGTATCACGAGCGGCCGGTGCGCCGCTCCGGCGAGAAGGTCCGCGTCGAGTCCCGCTCCCTTCAGGTGCTGCGTCGTGTCTAGGCGGCCGACCGGAACGTACCGGCTGCAACTGCGCAGGGGCTTCGGGTTCGCCGAGGCCGGGGAACTGGCCGGTTACCTCGCGGCGCTCGGCGTCTCGCACGTGTACCTGTCGCCGATCCTGCAGGCCACCCCGGGCTCCGCGCACGGCTACGACGTCGTCGACCACGCGCGGATCTCCGACGACCTCGGCGGCGAGGAGGGCTTCCGGGCGATGGCGGCCCGGATGCGCGAGCACGGCCTGTCGATCATCGTGGACGTCGTGCCGAACCACATGGCGATCCCCGCGCCGGAGAGCCTGAACCGGCAGTTCTGGGACGTCATGCGCCGGGGAGCGGACTCCCCGTACGCCCGATGGTTCGACATCGACTGGTCGCAGGGCGTCGTCGTGGTGCCGGTCCTCGGCTCGCCCGACGACGAGCCGCGCCCGGACGGCGACGTGCTGCGCTACCACGACCACGTCTTCCCGCGCGAGGGCCGCTACCGCCCGGCGTACTGGCGCGAACCCGCCCTGAACTACCGCCGCTTCTTCGACATCTCCTCCCTGATCGGGCTGCGCGTCGAGGACCCGGAGGTCTTCGACGCAACGCACGCGGTGCTCCTGCGGCTGGTCGATCAGGGCCTCATCGACGGTCTGCGGATCGACCACCCCGACGGGCTCGCCGACCCGCGCGGGTACCTGCGGCGGCTGGAACGGCCACGCGGCTGGGTGGTCGTCGAGAAGATCCTTACCGGCGACGAGCCGCTGCCCGGCGACTGGCCCTGCGCGGGCACCACCGGGTACGACGCGCTGGGCATGGTCGGCGGGCTGTTCGTCGACCCGGCGGGGGAGAAGCCGCTGACCGAGGCGTACAGCGCGCTGACCGGCGGCCCCGCCGACTTCACCGAGGTCGAGCGGGTGGCCCGGCGGTTCGCCGCCGAGCGGATCCTCGTCCCGGAGGTGCGCCGCCTGACCGCGCTGCTGACGCGGATCCTGCCGGAGGAGGACCCCGGCGCACTGCGGGAGGTCCTGGTCGAGCTGCTGGTCGCGATGCCGGTCTACCGGGCCTACCTGGTGCCCGGCGAGGAGCCGCCGGCCCAGGCCCTGGAGATCGTCGCCCAGGCCGCCGCCGAGGCCCGCGCCGTCCTCCCGGACGGCGACCTGCTCGACAAGGTCGTCCCGCTCGTCCTGGGCCTGGGCGGCCGCGACGAGACGCGCGACGAGTTCGTCGTACGGTTCCAGCAGACGTCCGCGCCGATGACCGCGAAGGGCGTCGAGGACACCGCCTTCTACCGCTGGTCGCGGCTGGCCGCGCTGAACGAGGTCGGCGGCGACCCGGCGCGGTTCGCCGTCGCGCCGGAGGACTTCCACGCCTACTGCGCGCGGATCGCCGCCGACTGGCCGCGGACCATGACCACGCTGTCGACGCACGACACGAAGCGGCAGGAGGACGTACGGGCGCGGCTGGCCGTCCTGTCGGAGCTGCCGGACGAGTGGGTCGCCGCCGTCGGCCGCTGGCGGTCCCGGGCGCCGGAGAGCCCGCTGGAGCCCGACCTGGACTACCTCATGTGGCAGACGATCGCCGGCGCGTGGCCGCTGCCGCCCGACCGGCTCCGGGAGTACCTCACCAAGGCGATGCGCGAGGCGAAGACCCGCACGTCCTGGACCGACGGCGACCCGGCGTACGAGGAGGCGGTCCTGGCCCACGCCGACGCGGTGCTGTCCGACCCGACGCTGACCGCGGACGTCGAGCGGTTCGTCCAGCGGATCACCCCGTACGCCCGGGTGAACTCGCTCGGCCAGAAGCTGGTGCAGCTGGCCATGCCGGGCGTGCCGGACGTGTACCAGGGCTGCGAGCTGACCGGCCTGTCCCTCGTCGACCCCGACAACCGGCGCCCGGTCGACTACGCGCACCGCCGCGAGCTGCTCGCCGACCTCGACGCCGGGACCACCCCGGCCGACCTCGACGGCGAGAAGCTCCTCGTGACGTCCCGCCTGCTCCGGATGCGCGAGCAGCACCCGGAGTGGTTCGACGGCCCGTACGATCCGGTGGCCGCCACGGGTTCCGCCGCCGCCCACGCGGTGGCGTTCCGGCGCGGCGGCGTCGTGATCGTCGCGACCCGGCTGCCCGCCGGGCTCGAACGCCGCGGCGGCTGGGCCGACACCCACCTCGACCTGCCCGGCGGCCCCTGGCACGACGTCCTCACCGACCAGTCCTACCCCTCCGGCCTGGAGCTCAGCGGGGTCCTCCGGCTGCTCCCGGTCGCCGTCCTGATCGAGGCCGCATGAGGTACGAGGTGTGGGCACCGGCCGCCGAGACCGTCGAGGTGCAGACCGGCGACGCCCGGCACGCGATGACGCGCTCCGAGCGGCCCGGCTGGTGGACCGCGGAGGTCGGCGGCGAGGGCGGTGCGCAGGACTACGGCTTCGTGCTCGACGGCGAGGGACCGTTCCCCGACCCGCGCTCGCCCTGGCAGCCGGACGGCGTGCACGGGCTCAGCCGCACGTACGACCACGGACGCTTCGAATGGTCCGACGACGGCTGGCGGGGCCGGCCCCTGGCGGGCTCGGTCCTGTACGAGCTGCACATCGGGACCTTCACCCCCGAGGGCACCTTCGACGCCGCGATCGACCGCCTCGACCACCTCGTCGACCTCGGCGTCGACGCCGTCGAGCTGCTCCCGGTCGCGGCCTTTCCCGGGCGGCACGGCTGGGGGTACGACGGCGTCCACCTGTGGGCGGTGCACGACCCGTACGGCGGACCGGACGGGCTCAAGCGGTTCGTGGACGCGGCGCACCAGCGCGGTCTGGCGGTCGTCCTCGACGTCGTCTACAACCACCTCGGTCCGAGCGGCAACTACCTGGGCCGCTACGGCCCGTACTTCACCGACGCCCACCAGACGCCCTGGGGCCCGGCCGTCAACGTCGACCAGGCCGGCTCCGACGAGGTCCGCGCGTACATCATCGGGAACGCGCTGATGTGGCTGCGCGACTACCACGTCGACGGGCTGCGGCTCGACGCCGTCCACGCCATCCGGGACCAGCGCGCGCTGCACCTGCTGGAGGAGCTGGCCGTGTCCGTGTCCCGGCTGAGCGCCGCGACGGGCCGGGAGATGTTCCTCATCGCCGAGTCGGACCTGAACGACCCGCGTCTGGTCACCTCCCGCGAGGCGGGCGGGTACGGCCTGGACGCGCAGTGGAGCGACGACTTCCACCACGCCCTGCACACGCTGCTCACCGGCGAGCGGCAGGGCTACTACGCCGACTTCGGCACCCCCGCCGTGCTGGCCAAGACGCTGACGCGGGTGTTCCTGCACGACGGGACCTGGTCGTCGTTCCGCGGCCGTACGCACGGACGGCCGGTCGACACGCACCGCACGCCGGCCCACCGCTTCCTCGGCTTCCTGCAGAACCACGACCAGATCGGCAACCGCGCCACCGGCGACCGGATCTCCGCGAGCCTGTCCCCGGGCCTGCTCAAGGTCGGGGCGGGCCTGCTGCTGACCGCGCCGTTCACGCCGATGCTGTTCATGGGCGAGGAGTGGGGTGCGGGCACGCCGTGGCGGTATTTCAGCGATCATCAGGAGCCCGACCTTGCCCGGGCTGTTAGTGAGGGCCGCCGTCGGGAGTTCGCCGGTCACGGCTGGGCGTCGGAGGACGTTCCCGACCCGCAGGATCCTGAGACCCACCGGGCCTCGGTTCTGAGTTGGAGCGAACTCGGCGAGCCGGGCCGCCGGGAGCTGTACGCGTGGTATCGCGCTTTGATCGCGTTGCGGCGGGCCGAGCCTGAGTTGACCGATCCGCGTCTGACGGAGGTGGCGGTCGAGTATGGCGAGTCCTGGCTTGTGATCCAGCGTGGTTCGCTCCGGATCGCGGCGAACCTGGGCACGGACCCGCTGCCTCTGCCGGAGGGCGACGTCGTCCTGGCTTCCTTCACCGGAGTGGCCGCGGGCAGGCTGCCGGGCGAAGCCTTCGTTGTCCTGCGATCTTTCCGGTAGTGCCGGGGCGTTACGGCTCGCTGCGCTCGTGAGGGGGATCGAGCTGGTGATCGTGCGGGTGGTCCGGCCGGCATCGGCTTCCAGGGGTGTTCGGTGTCGGGTGTGGTGTGGGCGGGATGGTTGTGTGGGTGGGATGGGTGGTGGTTCTCGTCCGTTTCGGGGGTTGATTTTTGAACCGTTCGCTCGTTTGATCCGTATGTCGATGGTGTGGGCTTTTTGGTCCGCGTTGATAGGAACAGGGACGATTCGGGTTCCGGGTCGGGATACCGGTGTGGGGAGGCGGCTATGCGGGTGGCTGAGTGGCGTAAGTCGGCTTGGAGTGCTGCGGCGTGTCTGGAGGTTGCTCCGGTGATCATCACGGAGCAGGATCCTGTGACGGGGGCGGTTATCGCCTTTGAGGCGGCTCCGGCTGGTTCCCCGCAGGTCGGCACCGCCGTTGAGGGGGCTGGAACGGTTGGCGCGCCGGTTTCGGCCGGTGGTGTGGGTGCTGTGGCCGGCCGTGGTGAGGTCACTGCCATGGCGGCGGGTGCTTCGCTGGCTGCCGATGATGTGCTTGCGGCGCTGGTGCCGGCTGTGGATGCCGGTGTGCCGGTGGTTGAGTCGCAGTTGAAGGGCGTGGTCGCGAAGGTTGCGAAGTGGGCGGCGGAGATGCCGGCTGAGTTGTCCGCTGGTGAGGAGCAGGCGTGTGCGGTGTTGATGCGCCGGTTCGCGACGGGGGATGTCAGGCATGGGATGCCTCGTGGTGAATGGGCTGATGGTGGCGCCGTGGAGGCCGGTCGTGGTGATCGTGGCCTGTTCAGCCGTCTTGTTTCGGCTTCTGTTGTCGATGACGCGGTGGTGGTTTCTGATGCGGTGCATGTGCGTTCTTTGGGGGTGCCGGCTGAGGATTGGGTGCGGGTCGGTACGTGGGAGGAGCTTTTTGATGTCGTGACCGGCGGTGTTGAGCTGGAGGCGGGTGGCGGGGTTGTTGTTCCGGCGGCGGTGTTCGTGCGGGTGCGGCAGCCTGGGACGACGGCGCATATGGTGGGGCTGGTTCCGGCTGTGGGTGATGATGGTACGGAGCGTGTGTGGCGTTTTGACCCTGACTTCAGTGCCGCTGCGCGGCAGGCTGAGATCGAAGCCCTTAAGCGGAGCGGCATTGATACCGGAAAGGTTCAGGGGCTGATCGCCGCCGGCTGGGCCGGGCAGTGGCTGCACGAGACAGGCCCGGACGATATGAAGCGCTGGTCTCCTGTTACCGCCAGTGCTTTGTTCGTGGACGAGAGTGGCCACGTTTTCAAGCCGCGGTTTGATGCCGCTCTGGAGTCGAGCAGGCCTTATTGGGCGCTCACCGACCCGACCGATCCCCGCGTCGCAGGCCGTATCCAACTACCGAGCGACAAGCAAAAGGTGTGGGAAGGATTCAAAAAAGCGAAAGGATCAGGCATCTCCGCTAAAGATATTCGTCTGGACATCTTCAAGGGCGCTCGCGCGCTCGAAGATATCATAAAGATCATCGGCCTCCTCGCCGGCGAAAATCCCGGCGCGATCCGAACCTTCAAAAAGCCCGGTGAAAGAACACGGTATTGGGGGCTGAGGTTCGACCCTGACAATCCGGGGGTAAACTACCTCCCACCACTCGATGCTCTTGACATTGAAAACTTGGACGTTCCTCCTAAAACCGTGGAGTGGCTGCGGGACGCTCTCACCAAAGCAGGGGAGGCCGGCCTGCCCGCGTACGAAATCGACGTAGAGGCGTTCAATTCCGATAAGTTGATCGATGACCTCGCCGTCCTTTACTCTGGGCGATTCCGGACCTGGATTGCAAAGGTTAAAGGAAGCCGTGGAGGGGGTGGTGCAGGGGTCCTGGAGCGATTTTATGGTCCGGTGCGCGATGCGAACGGTCTTCCCTACCCAAAGCCGGACGGTGCCGGTGAAGTGCATGAACTCCTGCCCAGTGGCACTTCCAACCGACGGTTGGCGAGGCTACGGTATAACCTGCTCATTGCGGGCCGTGAGCAGATTGCGGGCCGTAAGGAGTCGGCCGGCATCTCCCGTCGGGACATTAACGATTCATTCAGTCATGTAACAAAAGAGGTGGCCGACAAGCTGATCGACGAACTCGGTGTCCGTTGGCCTGGCCGGTTCCGGACCTGGGAAATCGGTGGCAGAAACGTTTCCGGCTATGTCGGGCCGGTGTACCGTCCGGATGGGGAGGGGGAGTACGAGCTTCCTGAGGGTGCCCGTGACGTTGTGGTGCTCGGGGCTGTCCCCGCGCCTGGAGCCGGTGTTGTTCGAGCGGGCGCCGCTGGCGGGGGCCTCAACGCGGACGAGCTCCTGCGATTTGACGTGATGGAGCTGGGGTATGTCGTCGCCGGAGTGGGGGAGGGTGGTCTGCGCGTCGATGAAATCGATAGGCGGATGCCTCCGAGCGTGTCCGGTGTTACTAGGCATGAGTTGATCAGTCGGCTCGGTGACTTCTACCCCGGCCGGTTCCGGACCTGGAGAATCGGCAACGCCGACTATGTTGGGCCGGTTTACCGTACGGATGGGGAGGGGGAGTACGACCTTCCATTGGGTGCCAGTGACGTTGAGGTGCTCGACGCGTTTTTGCAGGCTGATATGACGGCGCTGTGGCTATTCCTCATCGAAGGGGGGGAGGACGGCCGGCGCCTCATCAACGGCCAATTCGCGGGTTTCGAGAGCGTTTCCGGTCGTACTGCGGGTGAGTTGGTCGGCCGGCTCGGTGACTTCTACCCCGGCTGGTTCCGGACCTGGCCGGTTCATGATGATGCGGACGCCGTTCATTATGTTTACGGGCCGGCGAAAAACCCGCAGGGAGAGCTCTATCCGGCCCCGGCTGGAGCCTATGAGGGAGTGTTTTCTGTTCTCGGTGACAGCTCTGCGTCCGGGGTCGATGGGGGTTATGGGGGCTGGGCGGCGTCCGGGGCGGGTTTGCAGGGGGCTCAGGAGTCGGGTTATCAGGTGCCGCAGGCGTGGCCGCAGGGTGCTGGTCCTTCGGTGTCCGCGTCCGGGTCCGATGATAGGGGTTATGGGTCTGGGGTCTCGGTTCCTGGGTGGGGCTCTAATGTAGCGTTTTCTCAGTATTGGCATGGTGGTGCGGGTTCTGGTTCTGAGGGTTTTGAAGCTGGCCACGTCCTTGGCAGTTCGGGTGATTTCAATTACTTCAAGGATGTGGTAAACGTGGCCAAGGCGGCACTTAGGCGGCCTATCACTATTGAGCAGTATTTGGCTGATGTCGGGGCGAGAGGTGTTGATGAGCCGGTTGCTCGGGCGGCCTGGAAGCAGGCCGTTGCTGAGGCTTTTCCGGGTGGTGCGGTGCAAGAGCCTTTTGTGGGGCTGACGAACGTTGTTGTGCCGTCGTTTGAGGATGTTTTTGGTGCGGCTGGTGGTGGGGAAAAGCGGGTGGCCGGTGGTGTTGGTGGGGGTTGGGGTGCGGGTTTGGGGGGGGTGCCGGAGGGTGTGCGGTGGGTGAATGCTCTTCGGGCGTATTCGTGGGGTCTGGAGTTTGTTCC
>NZ_JAMXMX010000014.1 GCF_024055725.1 Actinoallomurus spadix
GTAGAAGTCACCGCCGATCAGCTCGCTGCGCACCGACGCGCGGTACCCACCGGCGTATGCCACCCCGTGGACGAGCCGCAGTTGTGGCGGTAGCAGCTCGCGCATGAGGATCGCGGTGATCCCCGCCTGGTCGGCGTACACGCGGGCCGCCGACAGCGCCGCGCCCGCCCGCGCCGCGAACAGCCGGGCGAAGACCTCCTCATCGTCGTCGAATCCCCGCCGGTCGCTACGGCGCAGCAGGATGAGGGCGCCGGCCGGGAGGCCGTGCCCGGGCAGCGGCATCACCGCCACGGCGCCGGCCGGCCCGCCGAACCCCTCCGGCACGGCCCACGGCGCCAGGTCGCGCGGATCGATCCACCGGCATGGAGTGGGCGGGAAACCCTGCAGCGCCTCGCCCAGGCCCGGCACATCGGCGGGGTCCGCCCGCACCGTGCGGCGGGAGACCCGGCCCCCGCGGATCGCCTGCGCCACCGGCAGCCGTTTCCCGGCGAGGGGCGCGACGAGGACCGCGGCGTCGGCCAGGTGCTCGGTCGCCAGCCGGACCGCGACCTCCAGGCACCGGTCGAAGTTCAGCGTCGTCAGCAGGGCACCCGCCGCCTCCGCCCGAAGCGTCGCGCGCCTGCGCTCCGCCGCCAGCGCCTTCTCGGCCCGCCGCCGGGCGGTGTCCTCGACCAGCCACCAGATCACGTCGCCGTCCGGCGAGAAGGTCGCACGCGCCTCGAATCCGCGTTCCCCCGCCTCGCCCCGTACGGGCTCGCCCGGGGTTCCCGAGCGCACCACGGCGCGGTGCGCCTCCGCGAGCCACCCGGGCATCGTCTCGTCGAGGCTCGCCCCCGGCTCCGCGCGCGGGAACAGCCGGGCGGCCGCCTCGTTGAGTTCGACGACCCGGCCGCCGGCGTCGGCCGCCACCGCGGGGTACGGGGTCGCGGTCCAGGAGGTACCGGTCACCCGCCCGGTGACCTGCCGTTCCGTGGAGGCAGCGCTGGAGACGTCCACGCGTCGGGCCCACGGACGCGCGAGCCCTCACCACCTTCCCGATCGAGCGCCTTGCCGGACGACAACCGTCCCCCAAGTGAGGTATGGCGGATTTCGGTCTTTCCCCTGCCACGCTAGCCGCTCCTCCCGCGTGCCCGGTCCAGCGGCGTGGCCACCCACCATCAGGAGTCGCAAGTCATTCGACTTATGGACGTTTCACCATGTTGAGGGACATTAGGGACAACGGGACCCGCGGCCTCCGCCGACCCCACCTCCCCTCATCCGCATCACGAGGAGCCGCCGTGCCCGCCGACCACCCTGAGAACACGCGGCCCGCCACGGTCCGCCGGGTTCCGCTGAACCTGTTCGGCATGGCGTTCGGGATCGCCGGGCTGGCGGTCACCTGGCTCACCACCGCCCGCTACGGTCACGCCCCGCTGTGGGCGGGGCGGGCGCTCCTGGCGGTCTCGGCCGTGGTCTGGGCGATCACCGTGGTGCGCTACGCGCGGTACGCACTGTCGGTGCGCGGCGCGTTCGCCGCCGATTTGACCGACCCGGTCGCCGCCCCCTTCGCCTCCCTCGCGGTGATCACTCCGATGCTGCCGGCGGCGCAGGGCCTCCACGCCTACGACTCCCGCGCCGGAACGATCGTCTTCGACGTGTTCCTCGTGCTGACCGTGCTGTTCGGCGGATGGCTGACCGGCCAATGGATCTACGGATCCCTGAATCTCGACCAGCTCCACCCGGGGTACTTCCTGCCGACCGTGGCCGGCGGCCTGGTCGCGGCGGCCGGCGCCGCGGCGGTCGGACAGCGGACGCTGGGCTACGCCATGCTCGGCCTCGGTCTGATCTGCTGGTTCATCCTCGGCTCAATGATCCTCGCGCGGCTGTTCTTCCGCCCCGCGCTGCCGCCGGCCCTCTACCCGACGCTGGCGATCGAAGTCGCGCCCGCCGCCGTGGCGACCGTCGCCTACCTGTCACTGCGCGGCCCTCACGTGGACGTCTTCGCCGCGATCCTGGCCGGCTACGGCGTGCTGATGGTGCTCGCGCAACTGCGGCTGCTGCCCGCCTTCCTCCGGCTGCGGTTCGCCCCGAGCTTCTGGGCGTTCACCTTCTCCTGGGCCGCGGTCGCCACCGGCGTCGTGCACTGGACGCAGATCCTCCGCCCGCCCGGGTACCTCATCTACACCTACGCCGCGCTCAGCGCGGTCACCCTCCTGATCGCCGGCATCGCCGCCCGTACCGTGCTCGCCGCCTTCTCAGGGGGCGGTGTCCGCACCGGGCCACCCCATACCTCCACCGCGCTCGCCGAAGAACACTGAGAGGACCTTCCATGCCCACCATCACGACCGCCGACGGCACCCGCATCTTCTACAAGGACTGGGGCAGCGGGCGGCCCGTCGTGTTCAGCCACGGCTGGCCGCTGAACGCCGACGCCTGGGACGAGCAGCTGCGTCTGCTGGCCGAGAACGGCTACCGGGCCATCGCCCACGACCGCCGGGGGCACGGCCGCTCCGACCAGCCCTGGACCGGCAACGACATGGACACCTACGCCGACGACCTGGCCGCCCTCATCGAGCACCTGGACCTGCGGGACGCCGTTCTCGTCGGCCACTCGACCGGCGGCGGCGAGGTCACCCGCTACCTCGGCCGCCACGGCAGCGCCCGCGTCGCCAAGGCCGTCCTCCTCGGCGCCGTCCCGCCGGTGATGCTGCGGAGCGAGAGCAACCCCGAGGGCACCCCCATCGACGCGTTCGACGGCATCCGCGCCGGTGTGGACGCCGACCGCTCCCAGTTCTACTGGGACCTCAGCGAGAGTTTCTACGGTTTCAACCGCCCCGGGGCGGCCGTCTCCGAGGGCGCCCGCCGCGCCTTCTGGCTTTGGAGCATGCAGGTCGGCGTCAAGGCCGCCTACGACTGCGTCGAGCAGTTCTCCGAGACCGACTTCACCGAGGACCTCAAGGGCATCGACATCCCGGTGCTGATCGCCCACGGCGACGACGACCAGATCGTCCCCATCCAGGCCGCCGCCCTCAAGACCGCCGAACTGGTCAAGGACGCCACCCTCAAGGTCTACCCCGGCGCGCCCCACGGCCTCTACGGCACCTTCCGGACCGCATTCGAGAAGGACCTCCTGGAGTTCATCCGCGGCTGATCCGGCCCGAGCCGGGCCCGCGTCTCCTCCTCTGGACCGAACGCTCCTCGAACCATCTGAACCCGCCTTTTACTCTTGAAGCTCGCGATCGCGCGATTTCGCGGGTGACGGGACAGAGGAGCAGGAATGGTTCGCGGGGGCGATGCGGGCCCGCCCGTAATCGGGATCATCGGCCGGGAGGAGGAGCTCGCCCGCGTCCGCCGGCTGCTCGATCCGGCGGACACGGATCGTTCCCCCTCGCTGCTGGTCGTCGGCGAGCCCGGCTCCGGCAAGAGCACGCTGCTGGACGTCGCCGCCCATGAGGCCGAGGACCGGGGCCTGCGGGTCCTGCGGTGCCGGGGCCACGAGGCCGAGACCGGGCTCGTCTTCGCCGGACTGCACCAGTTGCTGGGCCCGAGGTCGGCCGAGATCCAGGAACTGCCCGGTCCCCAGCGCGACGCCCTCCTGCGGGCGTTCGGCCTGAACGAGGCCGAACCCGCCGGCGCGGCGGGAGAACCCGAGCGGCTGCTGATCAACCTCGCCGTGCTGACGCTCCTGTCCGACGCGGCCTACCGGCGACCGCTGCTGGTCGTCGTCGACGACGCGCAGTGGCTCGACGCGTGCTCGCTGGACGCGCTGGCCTTCGCCACCCGGCGGCTGGCCGGCGAACCGGTCTCCGTCCTCGCGGCCGCGCGGAGCGAGTCCGTACCCGAGCAGTTCGGGGCGGAGTTCCCCCGGCTGTTCGTACCCCCGCTCGCCGAGGCCGCCGCGGGCCGGCTGCTGGACGTCCAGCCGTTCCCCCCTGCGGGGCCGCTGCGCAGGCAGATCCTGCGGCAGGCGGCGGGCAACCCCCTGGCCCTGGTGGAGCTGGCCAGGGCGACGGCCGACTCGCCGGCCTCCCTCGCGGACGGCGCCGTCGAGAGACTCCCGATGACCGCCCGGCTGGAGCGCATCTTCGCCGACCGCCTGGCACGGCTCCCGGAGGACACCCGGCGCGCGCTGCTGTTCGCCGCCGCCGCGGACGACCCCGACCTGCCCGCCGCGCTCCTCGCGTCGTCGGCCGCCGCCCCGGACGGCGGGATCGAGGCGTGGCTGCTCGCGGAGAAGGCCGGCCTCGTCAGCCTGGACAGCGGCCGCGTCACCTTCCGTCATCCGCTGATGCGCTCCGCGGTGTACCAGGCCGCGTCGTTCGCGGCCCGCCGCGAGGTCCACCTCGCCCTGGCGGACGCGCTCGCCGGCAACCCCGACCGCCGCGCCTGGCACCTCGCGGCCGCGGCCCTCGCGCCCGACGAGACGATCGCCGCCGCCCTGGAGGCGACCGCGGACCGGGCGCGCCGGCGCGGCGGCTACCGCGTCGCCGCGGCGGCGCTCGAACGCGCCGCGCGGCTCAGCCCCGACCCCCACCGGCAGGCAGGACGCCTGCTGGAAGCCTGCGACCTGGCGATGCACGCGGGCCGGCCCCTGTGGGTGGAGCAGCTCACCACCGGAGTCGTCGCCGCCACCGACGACCCGGACCTGCTGACCGAGGCGGCGCTGTGGACCGGCTGGGCCCTGGGGGCCACCACGCGCCAGAAGGCCGCGCTGTCCCACCTGCTGCCGCTCGCCGCGTCGACCGCCGGCACCGCGCCGGCCGTCGCCCTCACCGCGGTCCGCCACGCGGCCATCGTCATCTACAACATGGGAGACGAGGGCTACCGCCGCGAGGCGCTGGACCTGCTGGCCCGGATACCGACGGACGCCGGAGAGGACCCCGATCAGACGTGGCCACGGGCGGCCCTCGACCCCTTCGGGGACCGGCCAGGCCACCTGCGCCTGCTGGACCGGGCCCTCGCCCTGCCGGACCTCGGCGCCAACGAGCTCAACGAGATGGGGGCGTGCGCCTGGGTCCTCGACGAGACCGCCACCGCCGTCCGGCTGTACGGCGAGTCCATGGAGCACCTGCGGCGCGTGACCACCGCCGGATCCAACGCCACCCTGGGACAGGCCCTTGCCATCGCCCAGTTCGAGAGCGGAGCGTGGGACGCGGCCGAGGTGACCGCCGACGACGCCCGCCGGGTGGCCGCCGAAAACGGCCTGGACATGGCAGGGCGGGCCGCGAGGTACGTCGGCGCGGCACTGCTGGCGCTGCGCGGCGACACCGGCCGGGCGCGCGAGCTGATCGACCGGGCGGTGGCCGGCATCGACCCCGCCGAGAGCCGCGCGCTGCAGGCACGCGCGCTGGCCGTACGGGGCGCCATCGCGACCGCCGAAGGCAACCACCCGCTGGCGTACGAGCTGCTGCGCGGCCTGTTCACGACGGATCCCGATCCGGTGCCGCTGCATTACCACGCCTCCTACTACGGCCTCGGCGACCTGGCCGCGGCGGCCGTACGCGCACGGCAGAGGAAGGACGCCGCGCACGTGGTCGACTCCGTCGAACGCCGGCTGGCGGGCCGGATGTCGACACGGCTGACCCTGCTGGTGCACCGGGCGCGGGCGCTGCTGGCCCCGGCCCACGAGGCCGAGGAGCACTTCCAGACCGCGCTGGCCGGCCCGGCGGGCGAGCAGTGGCCCTTCGAACGGGCGCAGACCCGCCTGGAGTACGCCGAGTGGCTCCGTCGCCGCCGCCGCACCGGCGAGGCCCGCACGGCGCTGACCCAGGCCCTGCCGGTGTTCGAGCGGCTCGGCGCGCGGCCGTGGGTCGCGCGCACCACCGCCGAGCTGCGCGCCTGCGGGGTGACGATGCCCGCCGGGAGGGAGCCGGCACGGCAGGTGGAGCGGCTCACCGCGCAGCAGCTGCAGATCGCACGGCTCGCGGCGAGCGGGCTGACGAACCGGGAGATCGGGGAACGCCTGCTCCTGTCCCCCCGCACGGTCGGCTTCCACCTGTACCAGGTGTTCCCGAAGCTCGGCGTCACGACGCGCGCGCAGCTACGCGACGCCCTGAACGACGCGGAGCTCGGCTGACGCGTCGCCGTGCCGGCCGGCGATCGCCGGAGGCCGATCGTCTCGATCGCTCCGTGCTGATCGCCGGCCGGATCCGGCCGACCGGCCGATGGCTCAGCGGCCGCCGCGGTGGTCGTCCCCGCCCGGGTGGTCGTGCCGGTGTCCGCGCGACGCGTGCCGGACCTCGTTCTTGATGATCTTCCCGGTGCGGGCGTCGATGAGGAGTTCCCGCTGGACGCCCTTCGCGGTCAGCTTGACCTCCCAGGCGGGAGCCCGCCGGTCGCCGTGGAACTCGGTCGAGGTGACGCGCGCTCCGGGGACCGCCTTGCGCGCGATCCTCCCGGCCTGCGCGGCGCTGATCCTGGCACTCGCCGCGGCGACCGTGTCGTCGTGGTGGCTTCCGGCGGTGTCGTCGTGGTGCCTTCCGGTGGTGGAGTCGTCCCGGTGACGGCCGGTGGTGGAGTCGTCGTGGTGCCTTCCGGCGGTGGTGGAGTCGTCACGCGTGGCGGCGACGGCGGTGGCCGGCCGGGGGTGGTGATCGTCGGCGAGTGCGATCCCGCCGGCGGTGGCGATGGCGGTGGCGGCGGCGAATCCGACGCCGAGGATGGTGAGACGGCCCATGGCGGGTGTCCTCCCGATGGTGGGGTTCGGTTACGGGAGTCAGATTGCCGCCGGGGACGATAAGCCCGTGCTGCGGCGTGGCTAAGGGCGGGCTAAGAGATCGCGGAAGGCGCGGGCAGCGTCATGGTGATCTGCGCGCCGCCGCTCGGGGAGCGGCCGAGGGTGAGGGCGCCGCCCGCGGCGTGGGCCGTACGCCGCGCGATGTCGAGGCCGAGTCCGGTGGAGGCGCGGCCGCTCCGGCCCCGGCCGGGCAGTCCGGCGCCGGGCAGGCCGGGGCCGTCGTCGCCGATGACGATCCGGGCCCCGCTCGTCGTCGCCTCCAGCCGCACGGTGAAGGCCGTGGCCTCCGGGGTGTGCGCGAAGACGTTCTCGAGCAGCGCGTCGACGGCGGCGGCCAGTTCGTCGCCGTCGACGGCGACCGGGACCGGGTGGCCGGGCAGGACGGTGCCGACGGGGCGGTCCTGTTCGTCGGCGAGCGCGGACCAGTAGGCGACGCGTTCGGTGAGGACCTGGCGCGCGTCGCACCGCCCGCCGGATCGGCGTGGGTGGCGCGTGTCGCTGATGATCTGGTTGACCGTCCGCTCCAGCGCGTCGACGACGGTGGTCACCCGCTCGGCCTCGGCGGGGTCCCGGAGCGATTCGGTCTCCAGCCGCAGCGCGGTCAGGGGGGTGCGCAGCCGGTGCGACAGGTCCGCGGCGGCCTCGCGTTCCCCGGTGAGCAGGTCGCCGATGCGGCCGGCCAGGTGATTCAGCGCGGCGCCGACGTCACGGATCTCCGGTGGCCCGCCGGGCTCGATCCGGGCGTCCAGGTCGCCGCCGGACAGCCGCTGGGACAGGGTGGCCAGGGCGGTGACGGGTACGAGCATCGACCGGGCGATCGCGTCGGCCACGACCAGCCCGACGCCCAGCAGCCCGATCCCGAGCAGGCCCAGGATCAGCCAGGCGCGCAGGACCCCGGCGCGCAGTTCGGCGGTGGTGACGAACGTGCGGATGACGATGGTGCCGGCCGGGGCGCCCTGCACCGCGACGAGGATCTCGCGTCCCCCCGGCGCCTCGGCGGTGACGCTACGCCCGCGCGCGGCCAGTTCCAGCGCCCGGCTGCGGGGCGCCGGCGCGCCGATGAGGCCACCGCCGGCGGGCCAGAACACCGTGATCGGGTACCGACTCGTCGCCCGGGCCTGGGACACGGTCAGCTCGACGGTTCCGCGATCGGCCGTCGCGACGACCGGTACGAGCGACTGGGCCGCGGTGGTGGCGGCCGTGGTCGCCCGGTCGGCGGCCACCTGGCGTACGAGAAGTGCCAGGGGCACCAGGAACGCGATGAGGACGAGGGAGGCGGTCGCGGCGACCAGCCGGAACAGGCGGCTCCTCATGCGCCCGGGTCAACGATCTTCACGCCTGCTCCCCGTATCGAGTGCAGGTAGCGGGGTTCTTTCGCGGTCTCGCCGAGTTTGCGGCGCAGCCATGCCACGTGCACGTCGACGGTCTTGTCCGCTCCCCCGTACGGGGTCCGCCAGACCTGGGTCAGCAGTTCACGCTTGCTCACCACCTGCCCGGCGCGGGCGGCCAGGTAGTGCAGGAGGTCGAACTCCTTGGGCGCCAGTTGGAGCGGCCGCCCGTCCAGGTCGGCCTCCCGGGCCCTCGGGTCGACGCGCAGCGCGCCGACGACGACCGGCCCCTGCTCGTCCTGACGGTCCTCGGCCCGGCGCAGCACCGCGCGGATCCGCGCGTCCAGTTGCCCGGCCCCGAAGGGCTTGACGAGGTAGTCGTCGGCCCCGGCGTCGAGTGCCCGGACGATCTCGCTCTCGTCGTCGCGCGCGGTGGCCACGATGACCGGCACCCGGCTGACCCCCCGCAGCATCCGCAGCACCTGCGTACCGTCCAGGTCCGGGAGGCCCAGATCGAGCACGACGAGGTCGGGCCGTGCGTCGACGGCCTGTTGCAGGCCGGTCATGGCGGTGGCGGCGGTGGTCACCGCGTGACCGCGTTCGGACAGCGCCCGTACCAGCGCCGTCCGCACCGACACGTCGTCCTCGATCAGCAGTAGTTGCGGCACAGACCAACCGTAACCAGGTGATCGGCGGCAGAGCAGGTCATAGCACTGCCTTATCAGCGTCTTATCAGGCTCTTAGCCGTGTTCGTGGCAGCCTGTCCCAATGACCAGACGCGTCCTGATCGGGATCACCGCCTGGGCGGCCGCCGCCGCGGTCTCGACCGGCATCGGCATCGCCGCGATCTCCGTGCTGGGCGCCGGCATCACCGATCGCGGTGTCCGCCCGCTGACGTCCGACCAGGTCGACCGGGCTCTGGCCGCCGCCACGACACCGGCGCCGGCGACCACGACGCCGGCCCCCCCGACCGCGACGCCGCCCCCTCACGCCACGGGCGGCGCTCCCACCGCCGGGACCACCCGGGCGCTGTCCACCTCGGGCGGAAGCGTGCTGGCCCGCTGCGGACCGGCCGACACCGCCTATCTGCTCTCCTGGACGCCGGCCCAGGGGTACGGGGTCGACGACGTCGACCGCGGGCCGGGAGCCCGCGCGTCGGTGAAGCTGGAGGCCGGCCACGGTCGCAAGCTCGTCATCCAGGTGACCTGCCGATCCGGCGTTCCGACCGCGACCACCACGGACGGCCGGCGGCACGACTGAGCGTGTGGCACGACCGAGCCGCGCGACGCGGTGCCGGGGCGCGCACGGGAACGCCCGGTACGGTTCCGCGTCGGTCAGACGATCTGTTCCGGCTCTTCCGCGTCCTGGGCGGGGGTGTCCGCGGGCCGGAGGCGGACGCAGCATTCGCCCGGCCGGGGGGCGAGGACGGCCCGGAGGCCGGTCAGCTGAGCGGCACCACGCTCCTCACCGCGAGGGATCGGGGATCCATGGACGCACTGGACCGCGCGCGACCGTACGTACTGGCGCTCTACCGGATCATCGTCGGCTTCCTGTTCGCCTGCCACGGCGCGGCCGCTCTGTTCGGCGTGCTCGGCGGCGCGCCCGGCCGCGGCACCGCGGTCCCGGCCGGCGTCTGGCCCTACTGGTGGGCGGCCCTGATCGAGTTCGGCGGCGGGATCCTGGTGCTCGTCGGCCTCGGTGGCAGGGCGACGGCGCTGCTCTGCTCGGGCACGATGGCGTACGCCTACCTCGTCGTGCACCAGCCCCGGGCGCTGTTCCCGCTCCAGAACGCCGGGGAGCCCGCCGTCCTGTTCTGCTGGTCCTTCCTGCTGCCCGCGGTGTTCGGCCCAGGCGCGTGGGCCCTCGACGGCGTGGTGCTGCGTTCGGCGGCCGTCACCGGGCACGGTCACGCCGGCGCGATCGAGCCCCGGCGGTTCCGGCCGGGCAGGCGATGACGCCACCGGCGTGAGACCGTGGTGCGGCATCACCGAGCGGGTGATGCGCGCGTCGAAGACCGGGAGCGGTATGCCGGTGTCGTGCCTCGACCGCACACCGTACGCAGGGAGGGAACGCTCCATGACCGCCACCGTCCGTGACAACCCGGCCGAGAACCGCTACGAGATCGAGGAGGACGGGCAACGGGTCGGGATCGCCGTCTACAGGCTCGACGGTGACACGATCGCCTTCACCCACACCGAGGTCGACCCCGCATTCGGCGGCCGCGGTCTGGCCCGGCGGCTCGTCACGACCGCGCTCGACGACGCCCGCCGGCGCGGGCTCGCCGTTCTCCCATTCTGCCCGTACGTCCGGAAGGTCATCGCCGAGAACGCCGAGACCTACCTCGACCTCGTCCCGCCTGCGCAGCGCCACCGCTTCCGGCCGGCCTGAGGCCACGGCCGCCCGCCCGCCGCACCCGGCGGCCGGCGGGCCGGCCCGCGTCCCGGACCGGCGCGACCTGCGGTGATGAGCGAACGCCCCGGTAAGGTGGCGCTAGATCAGCGCCGCAACGGCCGCTTCGGCGAAGCGGCTCTCACCGAAGGGGCCGTGGTATCCGCTTCGTCCTCCATCGCGCCGAGCCCGCCCGTGGGAGACCCCTCGCCTCGCCCGCTCCCCGGTTGGCCTGGCTCGACCTGCTGCGGGGGATCGCGGCCATGGTCGTCGCGCTGCACCACGCCACCTACTACTACGTCCCGCGATGGCGAGCGGGGCTGGGGATCGACTGGTTCGATCCAGGGCTGTACGGCGTCCTGGTCTTCTTCCTGGTCAGCGGCTTCATCATCCCCGCCTCGCTGGAGCGCCACGGGCAGGTCCGCCGCTTCTGGATCGGCCGGGTGCTGCGCATCCACCCCCTCCTGACGACCGCCTGCGCGATCACCCTGCTGCCCTACCTGCTCGGCGTCCGCGGCCTGCGCGCCGGACTGGAGGCGTACCGGCCGGGGACCGCCGTCCTGGCGCACCTCACCATGCTCCAGGACGTGCTCGCGGTGCCGAACGTGATCAACGTGCTGTGGACGCTGTCGTACGAGATGCTCTTCTACCTGCTGGTCGTCGCCCTGTTCGTCACCGGGACGCACCGGCTGTCCGCGCCGATCGCCGTGACGCTCGCGGCCGCCGCCGTCCTGGTCGGCGGGCTCCTGCCGATGGCGGCGCTGTCGCGAACGGCCGGGGTCGGGCCGGTCACCGCGCTGGCCGCGCTGGTCATGGTGACCGCGATCGCCGCGGCCGTCTCGGCCCGGCCGTCCGTACGGACCGCGGGCGGAATCCTCGGTGGCGTCCTGGCGATCGTCCTGGTCGGCGTGAACGGCCGCATCGGCCCGTGGGAGAGTCTGATCATCCTCGCCGTGATGTTCACCGGCACCGCGCTGTACCGCGCCGAACACGGCCAGATCCACTCCCGTACGGCGGTGCTCTCGGCGGCCGTCGTCCTGGTCTGCGCGGTGACCGCCGGTGCCCTGCACGCCCGGGTGAGCATGGCACCGGCACAGGCCGACGCCTTCGCGGTCTACTGGAGTGGTTCGCTGCTCCTGGCCGCCCTGACGTTCGCCGGGGGCCGGGCGCTGCGCCACCGCCGGATCCCCCGGTGGCTGACCGGCCTGGGCGCCATCAGCTTCTCGCTGTACCTGCTGCACCCGGTGCTGCTCATGCTATCCGACCAGTTCGGCGGCACCCCCGACCATGACGACGCGGTCCGCCTCACCGTCTTCGTCGCCGTCCTGATCGCGGTCAGCGCTCTGACCTACCGGTACATCGAGCTCCCGTTCCAGCGCCTCGGACGGCGCATCGGCCGCCGCACGGCCCCGGCCGCCCGGATCACCGAACCGGCGCCGGACAACGTGTCCTCATAACCTCAGCGCTGGCCCTCGCGCCACAGAGATCACCGGGCAGTCATAAGCTGCACCTCGACACAGTTGCCATTTTGGCTACTCCTGCTGCTCTTCCGCCACAAATCGTCGGAGAGTTCCGAATTCGGGGGCATTCGTCTACCTCTCTGCACTACTCGGAAAGATCCTTGGCCGCCTCACCGATGAGCGCTAGTGATTCATCGGGATGCAGGGCTGCGGCGACGAGTCGGTCGAATGCGACCGTATAGAGTGTAACGTCCTCGGGAGCTTCGAGATAGATCTCGCCGGCGAGGGTCTCGATATAAACCACGTTGGGATCGGCCGGTTCCGAGAAACCCAAGATGACGAACGGTCCGGTCGTTCCTGCGTGCGCGCCCGCATGGAACGGAACCACCTGAATCGTGGTCCTGCCCTCATCGGCGGCTTCCATGAGCCGGTACAACTGCTCACGCATGATCTTCGGGCTGCCGACGACGCGCCGGATGGCGGCTTCGTCGATGACCGCCCACAGACGAGGGCGCTGGGGCTGCTTCAGGATTCCCTGACGAGTTGATCTGACCTGCACACGGCGTTCCACGTCATCGCGGTCCAACTCGCGGGGACCCCCGTGAAACGTGGCCCGCGCGTACTCCTCCGTCTGAAGGAGTCCAGGGATGACCAACGGCTCGAAGTTTTGTACGGATGCGGCAGCAGACTCGAAGCCGATGTAGGCCGCGTAGGGGTCAGGCAGCACGTCGCGGAACGAGTGCCACCAACCGGGCTGACGAGCCTCGCGGGCAAGTTGGAGCAGACCTTCGCGCTCGGCACCCACGATGCCGTAGAGCTCCAGTAGCGCGCGCATGCTTCGGGGCTGTGGCACAGAACGACCGGTTTCGATTCGAAAGATCGTCGACGTCGACCATTCCAAGCGGCCGGCCACCTCTTCCCGGCTTAGATGCAAAGCTTCGCGCCGGCGAGCGAGTTCGAGTGCCAGCTGACGAGCGCGCAGCGTCGAACTGCGATTCGCTCCGTCTTGCCGGGATTGTCGCCGCGACATCCTTGATCCCTTCGCTCGATTCCGTTTGCACTATTGCATCGCCCTGCTCACGGTGCCATGCTGCCCACATGCTGTCACCGGCCGGATGCCGAGCGTGGCCTAGTTGATGAATGTCGATGTGAGCACCATGCCCTATCGCTCGATCACGGCCGATCAGCCTTAAGCAGAGAAATCCGCCTTGCGGGACTGTGACCACGGTCCGGCCTCCTTCCATGAATCACACAGAAAGGACGCTCATGGCATCTGTTCCAGTCAACGCTCATGGGTCACCCAGAGAAGGCATCGCATCTCTGGAGAGGCTCGCGGAGCGGCTGCGGGCGGAGGGGTGGTACGCGCGGGTCATCGCCTCCGAGGGACAGGCGGCTTTACTGCGGGTGGTGAACCCGCTCGCACCGCCGCTGAACGACGACCTCGCGCTGCGGCGGGACCAGGCGGGGCTGTGGTGGTTCTGCTGGTCGTTCGGCGACCGGATCGCCCACGTCGACAACCTCGACATCGCCGCCGCCCGCATCACCCAGGTCCTCGGCTACCCCGAAGCCTGAACAGGCCACCGCGGCGGCCGGGTCTCCCCCGATGCCCGGCCGCCGCGGTCACTCACACCTCCTGGAGGTCCCAGCCATGTCCCCCGAGTGCACCGCCGGCCCGTCCCGCGAGCAGCAGTGGTCCTGCCGTCTCGACGGCGACGCCTACGCCGTCGTCACCGCCCGCGCCCTGGCCACCGCCGTCCTGGTCGGCTGGGACGCCGACCTGGTCGAGGACGTCGTCCTGGTTACCAGCGAACTGGTCACCAACGCCATCGCCCACGGCGCCGCCCCCGTCGTCTACGCCCTCACCGTACGGAAAGGCGACGAGCCGGCCATCGTCGTCGACGTCACCGACGCCTCGGCGGACCTGCCCGTACAGCATCTGCCCGGCGAGGTCGGCCACTTCGGCCTGTGGATCGCCGAAGAACTCGCCCGCGTCACCGTCCACCCGAACCCGCCCGGCAAGACCGTACGCGCCACCTTCGACGTCATCAACGCAAGCCTCCTGCCGTCGCCTTGTAAGAGGCCGATTCGCTGCCCCTGCCGAGGCGGCACGCTGGCGGTACAGGACGACATGGCGCTGGGCGCGTGGGATGCTTATCGGGGGTGAGAAAAGATGTTGACGCGGCTTGAGGTCGACGGGTTCAAGAACCTGTTGGGCCTGGAGATCGATCTAGGCGCCTTCACCTGCATCGCAGGGGTCAACGCAACCGGTAAGTCCAACATCTTCGACGCAATCCAGTTCCTCAGTCTCCTAGCGGACAAAACGCTTTTGGACGCCGCGCAGGAGGTTCGCGGTGTTCACGGCGACCGCCTCGGTGACCCCCGTGACCTGTTCTGGAATGGCTACGCGGCCGGTGCGCACCGGATGAGCTTCGCCGCCGAGATGATCGTGCCGTTGCAGGTCGAGGACGACTTCGGGCGGTTCGCCAAGCCCACGACCTCCTACCTTCGATATGAGCTCGAGCTCGGTTACCAGCCGCCGAGCGGCGCGGAGAAGGTCGGCAGACTCGTGCTGCTCGCTGAGAACCTTCGGCACATCAACCTCGGAGACGCGGCCAGGAGGCTCCGTTTCCCGCACAGCGCGGGCAAGTTCCGCAAAGCCGTGCTCTCCGGCCGCCGTAGCGGCACGGCCTTCATTTCGACCTCGTGGGACAACGGGCAGCCGATCATCAGCATCCACCAGGACGGCGGCAGCAGGGGACAGCCCAAGCCAGCGGCGGCGGCACGTGCCCCGGCGACCGTCGTCAGCACGGTGACGAGCAGCGACGATCCGACGATCCTCAGCGCTCGCCGTGAAATGCAGTCCTGGCGGCGGCTCGCCCTCGAACCATCCGCGCTTCGTACCGCCGACCGGTACGTCGATCCGCAGGTCATGGATGTCACCGGACGACACCTGGCCGGTGCGCTGCACCGCATCGCGTACGAGGACGGCGACCCCGAGCGCGTTTACGCCAGAGTCGCCGGACGCCTCGCCGAGCTCGAAGGCGTCGCGGTGCGGTCATTGAAGGTCGAAGAGGACGATGTCCGGGAGCTCTTCACCGTCCACCTGACCGAGTCCGGGGGGCTCACGCTGCCCGCCCGGAGCCTGTCCGAGGGCACGCTGCGGTTCCTCGCCCTGTGCGTCCTCCTCGAAGACACGAGCGTCACCGGCCTGCTGTGCATGGAGGAGCCGGAGAACGGCATTCACCCCGCCAATCTGACCGCGATGGTCGACCTCGTTCGGGACCTCGCCGTGGACGTGAACGGAACCCCAGGAGATGACAACCCGTTCCGGCAGGTCATCATCAATACTCACTCGCCGAACGTAGTTCAGCTCGTGGACCCTCGCGACCTTCTGTTCGCTGACGCGGCGATGCGCCAGGCACCCGATGGCACCGTCACCCCCGCACTTCAGCTACGGCCGCTCGCCGACACCTGGCGTGTCGCAACGTCGACCATCCCCCCGGTGACACGCGCCGACATCCTCCCCTACTTGACAGAGCCACCCGGGGCCCAGTTGCGCCTGGAGATCGCGTGACGCTCAGAGTCCTGTTCCTCGGAGAGGGCACCAGCGATAGCGGCATCACCGTTCACGTCCAGCGAATCGCCACGGAGAGCGGCGTGGACGTAGTGATCACCGACCCGCTGATCGACCGCCTCGGTCGCCCACCGAACAAGACCGTCGCCGGAAAGCTTCAGGCGATCAAGGATATCGGAGGCGTCTACGATCTGGTCGTCATTCATCGGGACGGTGACCGCGACGGCCGAGAAGCTCGCGTAGCCGAGATCGAGCGGGCCGTCGCCGATGTCATGCCCGAGGCGGTTCACGCCCCGGTGATCCCGATCCGGATGACCGAGGCCTGGCTGTTGCTCGACGAGCGGGAGATTCGGCAGGTTGCCGGCAACCCGAACGGCAAAGCGGCACTCGGCCTGCCCGCTGTCCGCAAGGTCGAAACGGTCCCCGACCCCAAGGCGACGCTCAAGGAAGTGCTCTGCCGCGCCTCTGATCTGAACGGCCGTCGACTCGACAAGTTCAAGCAGCGATTCCCTCATCACCGACGACAGTTGCTGGAGCGCATCGATCCGAACGGCTCCATCGCCCTGGTGCCCTCCTGGTGCGACTTCGTCGCCGACCTGACGAAGGGACTGGAGATCGCCGCGACGAGGAACGGTTGAACGAAGGTCGTGCCACCGTCACGGTCTCGATGCAAGGCTGCTCCCGCCACTTCCTGGAGTCCTTGCCCTCGTGAAGCGGCGGGAGCGGCTGGGCGGGCCTGTCCGTTCTGAGTCACTGAACGATGCGCGTCCAAGGTGTCCCGGTGAGATGTGGCCGCAGGGACGGAACGTGTAGTCCGGCGGGATAGTCGGTCGACTTTTCCCTACCGAACGTTAACAATCTCGTTACCGTCAGTGATTGTCACTGGTCATCCCACCGAAGCCGGTGGCGACGGGGACTTGTCGTACCTGCTTAGGAGCGCGAGATGCCGGGACGCACGCCAATCGGGTCGTCGTTCGAGGGTTCGGTGCCCGGAGTCGCCCGTGCTCGCGTCGGCGCCGGGTGGCGTCGCGCAGGGCGCCGTTCCCGGCTCGGCGAGTTGCGGCCCGGGCGGGCGGACTTCGAGGCGATGCTCCGGCATGGGCGGTGAGACCGTCCTGGTGGGCGTGGACGGCGGCGACTCGGGGCGAGCCGCCCTGCGCGCGGCGGCGGCGTACGCCGCGCGAGACCGCGTCCGGCTGCGCGCCGTCCATGTCCGGCCCGGCCCATTGCCCGGCGAGTGGCTCGGCTGGCCGTCGATGGAGCTGTACGACACGGCCTGGCGTGACGCCCTCGAACTCGACGCGTGGCTATGCTGCACGCTCCTGCTCGGCGGGCAGGGCCTCGACTGGGAGTTCGTCGCCACCGAGGGGAGGCCGGCCGATGCCCTGCGCGAGCGGGTCCGGCTCGATGCCGCGTGCGCGGTGTACGTCGGCGCGCGGGTCCGTTCCCGCTGGGCGGCGCGCCTGCACCGGTGCACGGCGGTGGACCTGGCCCGCAGGTGCGCCTGCCCGGTACGTGTGATCCGCTTCGCGGGCCCCGGTTCGGTGACACCGTGAGCCGACCCTTCTCGAGAGACGCGCGGGACAGGCCGGGCTTGCCGTCTGCGCGGCGGCGCTCGTCGGTGTTCGCCTGACGGCCGCGACGCTGGAAGCGCGGCGGGGCCGATGGCCCGGCCGTCGCGGCGACGGCCCGACGGCCGGGCCTCGGGATTCCGCGTGACCCGTGCGTGAGAGGCTCGTGACCTGAGGCGGCTCCGCGTCCGAGCGGGGGTGGAGCGGGTGGAGCAGGAGGGACGAGCGGTGGACGAGTTCGATGTCGTGGTGCTGGGCGCCGGGCCGACCGGGGAGAACCTCGCGGAGCGGGCCCACGCGGGCGGGCTGACCGTCGCGATCGTGGAGAGCGAGCTGGTGGGCGGCGAGTGCTCGTACTGGGCCTGCATGCCCAGCAAGGCGCTGCTGCGCCCGGCGGCGGCGCTCGCCGACGCCGGGCGGGTCGCCGGCGCGCGCGAGGCGGTGACCGGGACGCTGGACGCGGCGGCGGTGCTGCGGCGGCGGGACGACTTCGCGTCGCACTGGAAGGACGACGGCCAGGTCGGCTGGCTGGACTCCGCCGGGATCACCCTGGTGCGCGGCCACGGCAGGCTGGACGGGGAGCGCCGCGTCGCCGTGGAAACGCCCGGCGGTGAGCGGCGCGTCCTGACGGCGAGGCACGCCGTGGCGGTGTGCACGGGCACGCGCGCGGCGCTGCCGGAGCTGCCCGGTCTGGCCGAGGCGCGGCCGTGGACCAGCCGGGAGGCGACGAGTTCGCCGCGCGTGCCGGAGCGGCTCGCGGTGGTCGGCGGGGGCGTCGTCGCGGTGGAGATGGCCACGGCCTGGCGGGCGCTGGGCAGTGAGGTGACCCTGCTGGTGCGCGGGGACCGCCTGCTGGCGAAGCTGGAGCCCTTCGCGGGCGAGCTGGTGGCCGAGAGCCTGCGGGCGGCAGGCGTCGACGTGCGGTTCGGCACGACGGTGACGGGGGTGCGCCGCGACGGCCCGGTGGTCCTGACACTGAACGACGGGCCGGACCTGACGGCGGACGAGGTGCTGTTCGCGACCGGCCGGGTTCCGGCGACCGCGGATCTCGGTCTGGAGACGGTCGGCCTGGAGGCGGGCAAGCCGATCGAGGTCGATGACACGGGCCTGGCGGCCGGTGTCGCCGGCGGCTGGCTGTACGCGGCCGGGGACGTCAACGGCCGGGCGCTGCTGACCCACCAGGGCAAGTACCAGGGGCGGATCTTCGGCACGGTGATCGCCGATCGCGCCGCGGGCCGGGAGCTCGACCGGGCGCCGTGGGGGCGCAGCGTCGCCACCGCCGACGAGCGGGCGCTCCCGCAGGTGGTCTTCACCGACCCCGAGGTCGCGGCGGTCGGACTCACCCTCGAACAGGCGGAACGGCGGGGTCACCGGGCGCGGGCGGTCGACTACGACCTGGGCTCCGTCGCCGGGTCCTCTCTCTACGCCGACGGTTATCAGGGTCGTGCCCGTGCCGTGGTCGATCTGGATCGGGAGACGCTGCTGGGGGTGACGTTCGTCGGCTCCGGTGTCGCGGAGCTGCTCCACTCGGCGACGATCGCGGTCGCCGGAGAGGTCCCGATCGCGCGCCTGTGGCACGCGGTGCCGTCCTACCCGACGATCAGCGAGATCTGGCTGCGGCTCCTGGAGACCTACCGCGGCTGACGTCTCCGGGGCCCGTTCGTCCCGGCCGGGGTCCGGCCGGGGCCCCCACGGCCGAGGGGGTTATGACGCGGAGTCCCAGGCGATCTCCGGCGAGTGGTAGAAGTTCACGCCCATGGCCGTCCAGCGCGGGCCCTGCGCGGCCAGCCGCGTCCGGTACTCCTCCCACGACCGGCCCTGCCGGGGCGACCAGCCGATCTCGGCGATCCCGGCGAGGCGGGGGAAGGCCATGTACTCCACCTCGTGGAGATCGGTGAGCGTCTCGCTCCAGATCGGCGCCTCCACGCCGCGCACGTCGTGCTCGGTCACGCCGGTGAAGATCGTGGTGGGATCCCACTGGTACGACTTGCGCACGCTCACGTAGCCGGCCCAGTGCAGGCCGTACGGCGAGTCCTTGTCGTACTGCATGTCCAGGTAGGCGTGGTTGGCGGGCGACAGGACCAGCTGGACGCCCTTCCGCACCGCCGCGGTGGCCAGCGGGTCGTCGACCGGCGTGGTCCCGTCGGCGATGCTCCAGTTCTGCGCCAGCGTCGCCGGGCCCGGTTTCACGTCCGCCTGCGCAATCTCGTTCCAGCCGACCATGTTCTTGCCGTGCGCGTGGACGAGGGGCTGCACGCGGTCGATGAACTTCACATAGTCGGCGAGCGGCGTGCTGTGCGCCTCGTCGCCGCCGATGTGGACGTACGAGCCGGGGGTCAGCCTCGCCAGCTCGCCGATCACGTCGTCGAGGAACCGGTAGGTGAGGTCCTTGTCGACGCACAGGGAGCTGAAGCCGACCTCCGTGCCGGTGTACAGCGGCGGCGCCTTACCGTCGCAGTTCAGGTCCGCGTACGACGCGAGCGCGGCGTTGGTGTGCCCCGGCGTGTCGATCTCCGGGACGACGGTGATGAAGTGCTTCCGGGCGTACGCGACGATGTCCTGGTACTCGGCCTGGGTGTAGTAGCCGCCCGCGCCCCCGCCGACCTCGGTGCTGCCGCCGTACGTGGCGAGTCTCGGCCAGCTCTTGATCGCGATGCGCCAGCCCTGGTCGTCGCTGAGGTGCAGGTGCAGCGTGTTGATCTTGTACAGCGAGATCTCGTCGATGTACCGCTTCGTCTCGGCCACGGTGAAGAAGTGCCGGGACACGTCGAGCATCGCGCCGCGCCAGCCGAAACGGGGCCGGTCGGAGATGTGCACGGCCGGGACGGTCCAGGGGCCGGGCCGTACGCTCCGCGCCTCGACCTTGGCGGGCAGCAGCTGGCGGAGCGTCTGGACGCCGTAGAACAGGCCGGCCGCGGTCGGGGCCTGGATCCGCACGCCGCCGCCGGTGACGTCGAGCCGGTACCCCTCCGTCCCGAGGCCGGACGCCGGGGCCAGGCTCAGCGTGATGGCGTGCGGCGAGCCGGCGGGTCCCGTGACGACCGGGAGCCGGTATCCGGTCGACGGGCGGACCAGCCCGGCAAGGTACGTCGCCACGCCGACGGCGTCGCGGGAGCGCGAGGTCACCACGATCCGGGTCGCGCGGGTGAGGGCGAAGGACCGTCCCGGCACGGTCCGCAGGGACGCCGGAGCCGGGATGATCCGGGGTGTGGCCGTCGCCGCCTCCGCCCGCACCGGCCCGGCCAGGCCCGCGATCAGCGGACTCGCCGTGGCCAGGGCCGCGGCGGCGGTGAGCCGTGCGCCCGGATGGCCGGCGCACCGCCGGGGCGTCAGTGCGTTGATGAGTTTCTTCACCATGTGTCAGATCGAACATAACCAACGAAACGCCGTCAAGGGGGCTGCGAGCGTTCCCGCACATCCGCCGACGACGCGGGCCCCCGGGGCGTTCTACATGTCGAGAACGGCTCTTCTCTGTTCGTCGTCCGGACCGCCGGGAGAACGATCAGTCGGCGCGGTGACGGTGGTACCGGTGGTACGCGAAGCGGGCCAGGAGCACGGCCGCCAGGCCGGCGAGCGCGTAGATCTGGTAGCGGAACGCCTGCTGGGAGATCGCCCCGATGTGCGTGCCGGCGGCGTACCCCAGGCCCGTCCACAGACCGGCCCACAGCACGGCGCCCAGCACGTTGAAGGCCAGGAACCGCGGCCAGCGCATGCCGATGATGCCGGCGAGGATCCCGTTGGCCTGGCGGAACCCTTCGACGAACCGGGCGATGGTCACCACCTTCCCGCCGTGGCGGGCGAAGAAGTCCTCCGCGCGCCGCAGGCGTTCGGGGGTCAGCAGCACGTAGCGGCCCCATCTGCGGACGAGGGCGCAGCCGCCGGTGCGGCCGATCAGGTAGCCGACGTTGTCCCCCGCCACCGCCGCCGCGACGGCGATGACGCCGAGGACGACGATGTTCAGCCGCCCGGCCCCCGCGTACACGGACGCGGCGACCAGGATCGTCTCCCCGGGAACGGGGATGCCGAAGTCCTCCGCGAAGACCAGCACCCCGACCGCGGCGTAGCCGTACTGGTCGAGGACCGGGGCCAGGTGGGCCAGCGGGCCGGGCAACGGCGGCGCCATGCCCCTTCCCTACCCGCTCCGGCGGGGGGGTGAGGTCGCGTCCGGTGGGTGTCCCCGGCCGCTCAGGCCTCCTCCAACGCCTCGCCCAGGGCGTGCAGCGCCCGGCGATGCCGCTGGTCGGCGAGCAGGTGGCCCGTACCGATCACCAGCGCGACCGGCCACTCCACCACCTCGAGCACGGCGAGGAGGCCGAGCCCGGCGTAGTAGACCAGTCTCTCGGGCGGAGGCAGCTCCACCCGTCCCAGGACCGGCAGCTCCACGCACCCGCCCAGGTGATGTTCGAGCCTCTCGATCGCGGTCTCCGCCATGGCACGGCACCTTCGGGTTCGGCATCGCCGTGTCCTCGGCGTACCCCTCCCGGCCGGACCGCATGCCCGGGAGACGGGCCGCCGCAAAAACGGTTGCCCGCCCAGGAGGCGGGGGTCACACTCCTCTGATGGCCGACACGACGTACGCGGACGGACGCGCGGGCATCGACGCCGGGCTGGTACGGCGGCTGATCGCGGCGCAGTTCCCGCAGTGGAGCGACCTGCCGGTCCGGCCGGTGGAGGTCGACGGGTGGGACAACCGCACCTACCGCCTCGGCGACGAGATGACCGTACGCCTGCCGACGGCCGCGGGCTACGCCCCGGCGATCGACAAGGAACACCGCTGGCTGCCCTACCTGGCCCCGTTCCTCCCGGTCGAGATCCCCGTTCCGCTCGCCAAGGGGACGCCGGGCGAGGGGTACCCCTTCAACTGGTCGGTCCGCCGCTGGCTGGACGGGCGGCTCGCCCGGCGGGAGCACATCGCCGACCTGCCCGCGTTCGCCGCCGGCCTGGCCGGTTTCATCCGCGCCCTGCAGCGCGTCGACGCCACCGGCGGGCCCGCGGCGGGCGCGCACAGCTGGTACCGCGGCGCCTCCCTGACGCACTACGACGAGGAGACCCGGCGCTGCCTCGCCGCGCTCGGCGTCCGCGTCGACGCCCGCCGCGCGACGGCCGTGTGGGAGACCGCGCTGGAGGCCGAATGGAGCGGCCCGCCGGTGTGGTTCCACGGTGACGTCTCCGTCAACAACCTGCTGGTCAGGGACGGGAGACTGGCCGCAGTCATCGACTTCGGCACCTCGGGCGTCGGCGATCCCGCGTGCGACCTGGTGATCGCGTGGACGTTCTTCTCCGGCGAGAGCCGGGAGACGTTCCGGGCCGCCGTCGACCAGGACGCGGCCACCTGGGCGCGTGCCCGCGGCTGGGTCCTTTGGAAGTCCCTTCTCGGCGTGACCGGCTCCGACGCCGCACTCGCCGCCTCCGACCACCGCGTGATCGGGGAGGTCCTGGCCGACCACGAAGCCGCGTCCCGTACGGCTCCCCCCACCGGGTGAGCGAAGGATCCGCCGGAGGGCCAGGGGATCCGGCCATTCGGGGGGAGGCCGCGGATCGCGCCGCCTGGGAGGTTCGAGACACGGGCGACACGGCCCGTACGTTCCTTAGGAGCCTTCCATGGCAGTCTCATTCGCGAAGGTCACGGCGGCCGGGATCGGCGGCGTCGTCCTCCTGACGGGCACCGCCTCCCAGGTCGCCTCCGCGTCACCCCGGGGACCGGTGGCCCACGCGGAAGGCCACGTCACCGGGGACGCGTGGGTGAGGTACCCGCTCGATCCCCAGAATCCCCTCCGGCGCTTCATCTTCGACGCGCACGGCAACGCCTTCCGGTTCGTCGGCAAGAAGATGGTCATGGGGGCCGCCCGCGGCACCGTACGGTTCGACCACCCCGTTCCGCAGCCGGACGGCACCGTCCAGCACTACTGGGGCACCGTACGGGTCGACTACCTGATGACCGCCGGGCCCGTCGCCGTCGTCTCGGGGACCAGCGAGGGCGTCATCGGCGAGGCGGACGGCACACGCATGGCGTTCAGCGTCTACGCCGACCCCCGCGGCCACCGGTACGACCGGGTCGGCTTCTCCTGGGGCGCCGTCGACGGCCGGTGCGTCCGCATGGGCCTCGCCCCGGCGCCGTTCACGGCGTACGCGTCCGGCCGGGGATACCGGGTCGAGCACGCCGAACTCCCCGCGATTCCGGAGGGCGCCGAGCCTCCTGTCGACCCTCCCGCCTGCACGCGGAACTGAGATGTGGGATCATTGTCCTTGCCGTCCTCGATGACCGAGGACGGCAAGGACCGGTAACGATGTCCTGACCTCCCCGTCTTCGGCGGACGGTGTCACCGTCCGGGGCCGTGCGACCACATGGCCCATCGAGGACATCTCGGGCGAGCAGACCGCGCTGATGACCACGGGCGGAACCCTGGTCGGCGGCCCCGCCCCGGACTCGACGGCGAGTCCGAACGATGGTCATCGCCCTCGGTGGTGTCCATCAGGTTGAGGTCGGCACCCTGCTGTTACCGGCTGATCCACAGGAAGAGCCAGTGAAAATCCCCCGCGATCTACGACAACTTGCCCGGCGCGCCGAAGCCGCCGGGTGGACCATCACCCTGACCAGCAACAACCACCTCGCCTGGAAGCCGCCGTCAGGGCGCACCGTCTTCTGCCCGTCGACGCCGTCGGATCACCGCTCCGTCCAGAACGTCATCGGCAAGCTCCGGCGGGCCGGGCTGAACACCCGCTGACGTTGCGACGGCTCTGGAGCGTCCGTACGCCTCATCGCGCCGGGCAGCGCGCGAGGCGGTCGAGGACCCGCGCCAATGACGCGTTAACGAGATCACGAACCGGCGCGTACTCCCGCTCCGGATACTGCCGGGGCCCGTTCTCCACCAGCATGATCAGGTAGAGGTACGCGCGGTAGAGGTCGAGACGGACCCGGGCCGCCGGGGTCAGCTCCAGCGGCGTCACCTCGCGGTAGCCCGCCAGCAGCGGGTCGTCCTCCTCCAGGTCGCCGAAGATCGTCGGTGTGACGAACTCGGCCAGCGGGTCGCCCCAGAACGCCCGCTCGTGGTCGATGATCGCCTGGATCCGCGGCGTGGCGTACGCCTCGGCCTCGGTCCGCAGCAGGAAGCGCTCGTAGCCGAGCTGTTCGAAGTCCGGTGGCGGTGCCAGTTTGAGCACCACCTCGCGGCCGTCGTCGAGGGTGAGCCGCCAGACCGCGTTGGCGTACCCGTCCGTCAGCTCGGTCGACGCGACCACGCCGGCCCCGAGGGCCCGCCGCGCCAGCCCGTCGAGCTCGGCGCCGCTCAGTCGCCGTTTCGTCCTGCTCTCCACGGCATGATTGTGCGGCCCGTCCGGCCGCCGGTCCACCGCTTCCCATCGTTGGCCGGTCAGGTGCTCCAGGAGGCGGGGGCGATGACCCACAGCGCCTCGGCGACGGCGGTCTCGTCCGGGTTGAGCCAGCTGTGCGGTTCACGGCCGGAGAACGTCAGCGTGTCGCCCTCGGCCAGCAGCACCGCCGAGTCGCTGAATCGCACCTCGACGGCGCCGCGCAGCACGTGGACGACCTCGACCTCGCAGTTCAGGGTGTAGAGCTCGTCCCCGCCCGTGCTGCGGGGCTCCATGACGGAGCGGATCAGCTGGAGCCGTCCCTGGCCGCGCGGGGTCAGCAGGCGCTCCTCCGCGCCCTGCCCCGTGAGCTGGATCTCCGGGGCGACGTCCTTGCGGATGACGTCGGTCTTCGGGGCGGTGAACAGCTCGCCGACGGGCAGCGACAGCGCGGCGCAGACCGTCACCAGTGTCGCCACGCTCGGCGAGGTGACGTCGCGCTCGATCCGGCTGATGAAGCCCTTGGTCAGCCCGGTGCTCTGGGCGACCTGGTCGATCGTCAGCCCCTGGCGCCGCCGCGCGTCGCGCAGCCGGGCGCCGATGCGCGGCTCCTGGCCACCGGCGGCGATCGGCACTGACTTCATCCGGTCCCCTCATCCTGTCGCCGGCCCGGGCCGGCGGCGCGGCGACGGCGGCCGATCGAGGTCACCGTCGGCACCCCACAGGTTTCTTGGCAGGAAACTGCTGTTGCCTTATGGTTATCACGCCAGGTGGCTGGGAGGAACCCATGTCTGACGATCCGCCGCGCACGATCGAGAACGGGCACGTCGGTCCCGTGGTGGCCAGTGTGGTGCCGCGCTTCGCGGGCCCCGCGACGTTCGCCCGGCTGCCGCGACTCGACGAGGTCTCCGACGTCGACGTCGCCGTGGTCGGCGTGCCCTTCGACTCCGGAGTGAGCTACCGGCCGGGCGCCCGGTTCGGTCCTGCGCACGTGCGGGAGTCGTCCCGGCTGCTGCGGCCCTACAACCCGGCGCTCGACGTCAGCCCGTTCGGGCGGCAGCAGGTGGTCGACGCGGGCGACATCGCGGTCAACCCCTTCTCGATCGACGAGGCCGTACGGCAGATCGAGGCGGGCTCGGACGCGCTCCTCGACCGCGCGGGCCGGTTGCTGACCATCGGCGGCGACCACACGATCGCCCTGCCGCTGCTGCGGTCGCTCGCGCGGCGCCACGGCCCGGTCGCGGTCGTGCACTTCGACGCGCACCTGGACACCTGGGACACCTACTTCGGCGCGGCGACCACGCACGGCACCCCGTTCCGGCGGGCGTCCGAGGAGGGCCTGCTCGACCTGTCCGGCTGTGTGCACGTCGGCATCCGGGGCCCGCTGTACGGCGCGGCGGACCTGACCGACGACGTCGCGCTCGGCTTCCAGACCGTGCACGCCCGGGAGCTGGAGGACCTCGGCACGCGGGGCGTCGTGGAGCGGATCCGCGAGCGGGTGCGGGACCGCCCGGTCTATGTCTCGGTCGACATCGACGTGCTCGACCCGGCGTTCGCGCCCGGCACGGGCACTCCGGAGTCCGGCGGGCTGCTCAGCCGCGAGCTGCTCGCCATCCTCCGCGCCTTCGCCGGCCTCAGGCTCGTCGGCGCCGACATCGTCGAGGTCGCCCCGGCCTACGACCACGCGGAGATCACCGGTATCGCCGCCGCACACGCCGCCTACGAGCTGCTGTCGGCGATGGCCCTGAGCGACGGGGCCTGACGATGGCACGCGCGTACGGCGCCGGGGGCCGCCCTCGAATCGGACACCTCGCGCCTAACATCGCATATTGAGCCGTATAAACCGCCTCACCTGGAGAGTCACAGCATGACCCCGCCCTCCGGCATCGAACAGCGCCGCATCCTCAAGACGGCGATCCCCGGTCCGCGTTCGGCCGAACTGCACGCGCGCAAGAACGCCGCGGTCTCCGCGGGCGTCTCCACCGGCCTCCCCGTCTACGTCGAGCGCGCCGGCGGGGGCATCCTGGTCGACATCGACGGCAACCAGCTCATCGACTTCGGCTCGGGCATCGCCGTCACCACGGTCGGCAACGCGGCGCCGCGCGTGGTCGAGCGCGTCCAGGAGCAGGTCGCCGACTTCACCCACACCTGCTTCATGATCACCCCGTACGCCGAGTACGTCGAGGTCGCCGAGGCCCTGAACGAGCTGACGCCCGGCGAGCACGAGAAGCGCTCCGCGCTGTTCAACTCCGGCGCCGAGGCCGTCGAGAACGCCGTCAAGATCGCCCGCTCGTACACCGGCCGGTCGGCCATCGTGGCCTTCGACCACGCCTACCACGGGCGTACGAACCTGACCATGGCGCTCACCGCGAAGAACATGCCCTACAAGCACCGCTTCGGGCCGTTCGCCAATGAGATCTACCGGGTGCCGATGGCGTACCCGTACCGCTGGCCGACCGGCCCGGAGAACTGCGCCGACGAGGCGTTCGAGGCGTTCGTCTCCCAGCTGCACGCCCAGGTCGGCGAGGAGAACACCGCCGCGGTGATCATCGAGCCGATCCAGGGTGAGGGCGGATTCATCGTGCCGCCCGCCGGCTACCTCGCGCGGGTCGCGGAGTGGTGCCACGACAACGGCATCCTGCTCATCGCCGACGAGATCCAGACCGGCTTCTGCCGCACCGGCGACTGGTTCGCCTGCGACCGCGAGGGCGTCGTCCCCGACCTGATCACCACGGCCAAGGGCATCGCGGGCGGCCTGCCGCTCGCCGCGGTGACCGGGCGTGCTCAGGTGATGGACGCCGTCCACGGCGGCGGCCTCGGCGGCACGTACGGCGGTAACCCCGTCGCCTGCGCGGGCGCCCTCGGCGCGATCGAGACGATGAAGGCCGAGGACCTGCCGGCGCGCGCCCGCGCGATCGAGGCGCTGTTCGTGCCCCGGCTGCGGGAGCTGGCCGCGAAGTACCCGCAGATCGGCGACGTGCGCGGCCGCGGCGCGATGCTCGCGGTCGAGCTGGTCTCCGACCCCGGGGCCAAGACCCCGGACGCCGGGCTGACCGCCGCGGTGAACCGCGCGTGCCACGCCGCCGGCCTGGTCACCCTCACGGCGGGAACATACGGCAACGTGCTGCGGTTCCTTCCCCCGCTGTCCATCACCGACGAGCTGCTGGCCGAGGGCCTCGACATCCTCGAAGAGGCCTTCGCCGCGTCCGTCTGAGCTCCCTGAGGACGAAAGTCATGTCAGACGTCACTCCGTTCTTCCTGTCCGGCGTGCCCACCACCGGTGCGGACACCCTCGAGGTGACCTCCCCCTGGGACGGTTCCGTCGTCGGCGTCGTCTCAATGCCGACCGACGCGCAGGTCGAGCAGGCGGTCGCCGACCTCGACGCCGTACGCCGGGAGGCGCAGGCCACTCCCGCGCACGTACGGGCCGCAGCTCTCGACCACATCTCGGCGCGGCTCGCGGAACGCGCCGAGGAGATCGCCCGGCTGATCACCGCGGAGAACGGCAAGCCGCTGGTCTGGTCGCGCGGGGAGGTCTCCCGCGCGGTCTCGACGTTCCGCTGGGCGGCCGAGGAGGCCCGTCGTTTCTCCGGTGACCTGCAGCGCCTGGACACCGACGCGGCGGCGACCGGACGGCTCGCCGTCGTAAGGCGCTTCCCGCGCGGGCCGGTGCTGGGCATCGCGCCGTTCAACTTCCCGCTCAACCTGGTCGCGCACAAGGTCGCCCCGGCCATCGCGGTCGGCGCCCCGATCCTGGTGAAGCCGGCGCCGGCCACGCCGCTGTCCGCGCTGCTGCTCGGGGAGATCATCGCGGAGACCGACCTGCCGCCCCGGATGGTCTCGGTGCTCCCCGTGCCGAACGACCGGATGGCCGCCCTGGTCGACGATCCACGGCTGCCGGTCATCTCCTTCACCGGATCCGGCCCGGTCGGCTGGGCGATCCAGCGGCAGGCGCCGCGTAAGCACGTCACTCTGGAGCTCGGCGGCAACGCCGCCGTCGTGGTGAACGACGACTGGCCGGATCTGGCCGGAGCGGCCCGCCGGATCGCGCTGTTCGCCAACTACCAGGCAGGCCAGTCCTGCATCTCCGTCCAGCGGGTGCTGGTGCACGCCGGTATCTACGACGCGTTCGTCGCCGACCTCGTCGCCGAGGTGGAGAAACTGCCGACCGGCGACCCGACGGCCGACGGCGTCCAGGTCGGCCCGGTGATCAACGACGCGGCGGCCGAAAGGATCACGGACTGGATCGACGAGGCCCGCCGGGGCGGCGCGTCGGTCCTGACCGGCGGTGACCGCGACGGCCGTACCGTGGCGCCGACCGTCCTCGCCGACGTCCCCGCCGGGTGCGCGCTGGCGGAGGAGGAGGTCTTCGGGCCGGTCCTCACGGTCGCCCCGTTCCGCGACCTCGACGAGGCGTTCGACACCGTCAACGCCTCGAAGTACGGGCTGCAGGCGGGGATCTTCACCACCGACGTGCGGGCGGCCTTCCGCGCCCACCGCGACCTGGAGGTCGGCGGCGTGATCGTCGGAGACGTCCCGAGCTTCCGCGCGGACCAGATGCCGTACGGCGGCTGGAAGGACTCCGGCGTGGGCCGGGAGGGCGTCCGGGCCGCGATGAACGACCTCACCGAGGACCGCGTCCTGGTCCTCACCGGTCTCGACCTCTGACGACCGGTCCGGCGGCTCCCGCTCCGGCGGCCGGGAGCCGTCGCACGGGCGCTTCAACGGCCATTACCCGGCCTGACAAAATCAGCAAGTGCAGTCCGCAAAGTCGCCGGTGTGCCGTTTCCGGCCGCGCCGGGTCCGACCTGAGCGGGCGCGCCGACGTCCTAACCTCGACCTCATGGGCATCGAGGACGATGAGGGCGAGGCCCCCCGGATTCCGCGGGCGATGAACGCTTCCGGGAGCCATTCCTCCGGTGTGACGGAGTTCTCCGGCGCCCTGCGAACGGCGATTCAGAACAGTGGTCTCACGCTGGAAAGCCTGCGCACCCGGCTCCGGCAGCGGGGAATCCGGGTCAGTGCCGCCACATTGAGCTACTGGCAGGGCGGGCGGAGCCGGCCGCAGCGCCCCGACTCCATCGCCGCCGTCGGCGTGCTGGAACAGATCCTCGAACTTCCGGCCGGCACCCTGACCGACCTGCTGCGACCGCGCCGGCGCCGCGGCCAGGCGGGCGGCGGCCCCCTGCACCCGGCCCGCCTCTGGTCCGACCCGCGCCCCGTCCTCACCATGCTCGGCCAGCTCGACCGGTCGTCCGACCACCGGCTCGAATGGCTCGCCGTGCACGACGTCTACGAGGTCGGCGCGGACCGGCGCCCCCGGTCGCTGGTGGTACGGCAGGTGGTGCGGGCCTCGGGCGACGACGTCGACCGGGTCGTCGCCGTGCATCGCGCCGAGGCCGAGACGGACCCTCCCCCGGCGCTCGGCGACCTCCGCCACTGCCGGCGCGGGCGGGTACGCCACGAGGCGGGGTTCATCGCCTTCGAGCTCTTCTTCGACCGGGTGCTGGCACGCGGCGACACGGCGGTCGTGGAGTACGAGCTCGGCTTTCCGGGAGACCGGCCGATCACGCGATTCCACGAGCGCCGTTTCCGGCATTCGGTAAAGGAATATCTGGCCATCGTTCGGTTCGACCGGCAAGTGTTGCCGGCACGTTGCTACCGGTACGACCGCGACACCGTCGATGTGCCACGGCGCCGCACCGCCGAGCTGTGGGTCGGATCGTCCGGCGGCGTCCACATCACGAGGAGCGGTGTGGCGGGCGGAATCACCGGCCTGGAATGGGAATGGGAGTGACCCCGGGCGGGGCGCGTTAACCGGCGTTAACAGTGAATTCTGTACGCCCTGAAAACGTTGACGTCCGCTCGCCGTGGCCAGCACTATTCCTCCATCCGCCCCACTCCGCGGGGAGGACCGCACGTCCCGACCGGATCACCCCGGACCTCGACTCCCCGCCTGCCGAGGTACGGGGTGATCGCCTTTCCCGGGACCTTGCCAACCGGCGGCTCTACTGAGATCTTTCATGGCGTACACGACGCTGTCCGTACTTCAGTCAGGCCAGGCCGGGGGTGGCCGTCCTCAACCGGAGGCACGCGAACAGTGCGGAGCACGGTGGAGGATGATCTCCTCCAGACGATCCGGAGTGGCCCCTTCGACGTGGCGCTGCAGGCCGCCATCCAGGCTCGTGGCCTCACGCTGGAGACCCTCCAGCGGCGGCTGCGGGAGCGGCGCATCCACGTCAGCCTCTCCAGCCTCAGCTACTGGCGGCGCGGCCGGACCCGGCCGGAACGCGCCGACTCGCTCCGGGCGGTGCGCGGCCTGGAGAGCATCCTCGACCTCCCGCGCAACTCCCTCATCACGCTGCTCAAACCGCCGGACGGCCGCCCGGCCGGGACCCGGTCGCTGGACGAAATCTTCCCGACTCCCGGAGCCCTCGACCTGCTGGACGAGATCGGCGAGCGGGTGGACGGCCGGATCACCTGCCTGAGTCTCCACGACCGGTACGTCCTCGGCCCGGACCGGGACCTCCTGTCGGCGCAGACCCGCGCGGTGCTTCAGGCACAGCGGCCGGGAGTGGACCGCTGGATCTGCCTCTACCAGAACGAACACGGCGTGCTGCCGACGCGCAAGGACGCGAGCCGCTGCAGGTTCGGCCGGATCCGCACCGACGAGGCGAGCGCGATCATGGCGACGGAGCTGCTGTTCGACCGGCCACTGGCTCGCGGCGAGACGTACCTCATCGAGTACGGCTTCGGCTTCACCTCGCCGGGGCCGCCCGACACCGAGGAGGGCCGGGGCTTCCGGTACCCCCAGCACGAGTACCTCCTGGAGATCGAGTTCCATCCGTCGGCGATCCCGGCCCGCTGCTACCGGACGTGGCGTCCGGACGGCGCCGCCCGGACGGCGGAGGAGACCGACCTGCGGCTGTCCAGTTCCCACACGGTCCACGTCATCGAGTTCGGGCTGCAGGCCGGCGGATACCTCGGGATCGGCTGGGAGTGGGAGTAGCCCGCCCGGAGACGTGATCTCCCGCGTCACGAGAACGGGAGCCTCCGGGACGCGGCCTACTGCAGCGCGGGACCGCACCCCCGAGATATGACCTTCCGCGACTTTGCCGACACTTTCCGTCGCCAAGGACGGGTGTTACAGTTCGCAGTGATCCGAGCACTCTGAGTGTCGACCGGCGGTGTCCTGCCGCCGGCGTGTCCCGACCCAGCGGAGGTCCTGGCCATGGAACGCGCGATCCTTCTCGCCGTCGACGAGCGACCCGACGCCGACTCGGCGGTCGCCGAACAGCTGCGCCGCCTCTGCACGGCGATGGACGAGCACGGCCTGCAGGTGCGCTGGACCCACCGCAGCGCCGACGCGCTGGCGGTGATCCGCTCGGACGCGACGCTCACGGGACTGCTGGCCGGCTGGGGTGCTCCCGGCGCCGAAGAGATCATGAAGGCGGTGACCGAACGCTTCAACCGCCTGCCGGTCTTCCTGCTCACCGCCGACCACGAGCCGCGCGACGTCCCCCTGTGGGTGTACGAGGTGATCCAGGGCTACGTCTTCCCCCTGGAGGACACCCCCGGCTTCATCGCCGGGCGCATCGCGCACGCCGCCGAGGAGTACACCGAGCAGACGCTCCCGCCCTTCTTCGAGGCGCTGCGGCACCTGGAGGACCACCACCGCTACTCCTGGCACACCCCGGCCCACGCCGGCGGCGTGGCGTTCCTGAAGTCACCCGTGGGCCGGGCCTTCTTCGACTACTACGGCGAGCGGCTGCTGCGCACCGATCTGTCGATCTCGGTGCCCGAGCTGGGCTCGCCGCTGGAGCACACCGGCCCGATCGGCGACGCCGAGCGCAACGCCGCACGGATCTTCGGCGCCGAGCGGACGTACTTCGTCATGAACGGCAACTCGACCGCCAACCGCATCGTCGGTCACCACGCGGTCGCGCGCGGCGAGCTGGCGCTGGTCGACCGCAACTGCCACAAGTCGATCCAGCACGCCCTCGCCATCAACGGCGCCCGGCCGGTCTACCTGGTTCCCGAGCGCAACGGGCTCGGCCTGGCCGGCCCGATCCCGGCCGGGAGCCTGTCGGCGCCGGCCGTCCGCGGCCGCCTGGGCGGCCATCCGTTCACCGCGGACGCGGTGGCGCCGGAGCCCACCTACGCGGTGGTCACCAACTCGACCTACGACGGCCTGTGCTACGACGCCGTGCGCGTCGCGGAGCTGCTCGGCACGTCGGTCCCCCGGGTGCACTTCGACGAGGCGTGGTTCGCCTACGCCCGGTTCAACCCGCTGTACGCACGCCGGTACGGCATGGCCGTCGACGAGCGATCCGTCCCAGGGCCGGACCGGCCGACCGTGTTCGCCACCCAGTCCACGCACAAGCTGCTGGCGGCGCTGTCACAGTCGTCGATGCTGCATGTGCGCCCGGCGCCGCGCGCGCCCGTCGACCACGACCGGTTCAACGAGACCTACCTCATGCACGCCAGTACGTCACCGCTCTACCCGATGATCGCGTCACTGGACGTGGCCGCCGCGATGATGGACGGGCCGTCCGGGACCTTCCTCACCGGGGAGGCGATCGTCGAGGCGATCCGCTTCCGGCAGGCGATGGTGCGGCTGGCCGGCCGTATCCGCGAGGACGGCACCCGCCCGGACTGGTTCTTCGGCGTTTGGCAGCCCCCGCAGGTGACCGATCCCCGTACGGGCCGGCCGGTGGCCTTCGAGGACGCCGACGTGGAGCTGCTGGCCACCGAGCCGGGCTGCTGGACGCTGCGGCCCGGCGCCGCCTGGCACGGATTCGACGGCCTGGACGACGGGCACTGCATGCTCGACCCGATCAAGGTGACGATCACCTGCCCCGGCGCGGACGCCGTCGGCGGCACCACCGAGTGGGGGATCCCCGCCAAGATCGTGGCCGCCCATCTCGAGCGGCGCGGCATCGTCGTGGAGAAGACCGGTGACCACACGCTGCTGGTGTTGTTCTCGCTCGGCATCACGAAGGGCAAGTGGGGCACCCTGATCGACGCGCTCATCGACTTCAAGAACGCCTACGACAGGGACGCGCCCCTGGCGGAGGTGCTGCCCGGCTTCGGCCCGTCCGGGGGGACGCTGCGCGCCCTCTGCGCCCAGGTCCACGGCAGGCTGCGGGACGCGAAGCTCGACGTCCTGCTCGACGAGGTCTTCACCGACCTGCCGGAGCCCGTCCTCACCCCGGCCGACTGCTACCAGGCGCTCATCCGGTCCCGCACCGAGCGGGTCCCGCTGAGCGAGCTGGCGGGGCGTGTCTCCGCCACGGTCGTCGTCGTGACACCGCCGGGCATTCCGATGCTGATGCCGGGCGAGTCCACCGGCCCCGACGACGGGCCGGTCATGAGCTACCTGCGCGCCCTGGAGGACTTCGACCGGGCGTTCCCCTTCATCGACACCGACATCCACGGAGCGCACCGCGACGACACCGGGCGCTACTGGATCGAGTGTGTCGCCGATTAGGACGACGCCCGCCGCCGCCCGCTCCTGGCCGAGTGCGTGCTCGGCCGGGAGCCGGCCGCCCGGCGCGGTTCTTCCGGGCGTACGGCCGTTGATGCGCTATTGACACTGTTGGACGTATCGTCCCTATATGGGGAGTTCCTGCAGGTCGGCTTCGAGGGACCTGCGAGGCGCACCATGACCGAGTGCGGTGACGAGATCGACGCCGCCGAGTCGCTGGACCGAGCGCTGGACGGGGAGCTGGCCGCGATGGTGCGCCGTACGGGCGCCGCGACCGGGAGCGTCTACCTGTGCTCGGATGGGCGGCGGGACCTGCGTCTGGCCGCGATCTGCGGCGTGCCGGAGGCGCTCATCGCGCCCTGGGAACGCATGCCGCTGGACCGGTCATGCCCGCTCTGGGACGCCGTCCGGGAGGACCGCCTCGTCTGGGTGTCCGGCCAGGGGGACATGGTCCGCCTGTATCCGAGACACGCGGCCGCGATGCCCTATCGGTACGCCCTCGCCGCCCTGCCACTGCACGGCACGCGCGGGCTCTGGGGGGCACTGGTGATGACGTGGCCCGCCGAGCACCCGGCACCCCTGGACCACCGTGAACGCGCCGGCATCGAAGCCGGTGCCGGGCGTATCACCCGGTCGCTCGACGACGCGGGCCCCCCTCCCTGCCTCCCCGACCGGCCGCGGATCGTCTCCATCCAGCCGGACGAGCCGCGTCCTCCGCCGCTCGCGGCCGTCGACTTCGCCGAGCGCCTGCCCGAAGGCGGTCTCACGCTCGACCTCGACGGCCGCATCACCTTCGTCACCACGACCGCCGCCGTACTGCTCGGCCGGGACGCGGAGGACCTGCTGGGGACCCGGCCGTGGGAGTCGCTGCCCTGGCTGGACAACCCGATCTACAAGGACCGGTACCGCACCGCGGTGATCAGCCGGGAACCGGTCCGCTACACCGTCCTGCGGCCACCGGACGTCTGGCTGGATCTCAAGCTCTATCCGGACGCCGGCGGGATCAGCGTCCGGGTGATCCGGAGCGACACGAAGGCTGGACGGCCGGGCGGCCACCGACCGGCGGACGCCGCTCCGGCCGCCCCCTGGGCCGACACCGATCGCATCGGGCGACTCTACGAACTGGTGCACCTGGCCGCCGCGCTGACGGAGGCCGTCGGCGTACGCGACGTCGTGAACCTGGTCGCCGACCAGGTCCTGCCCGCGTTCGGCGCCCAGGGCATGCTGATCTCCGTCGCCGAGGGCGGCCGCTTCAAGATCATCGGCCACTGCGGGTATCCGTCCCAGGCGATCGAGCGCTTCGACGGCGTATCGGTGGACATCATCGACAACCCCGCCGCCCTCTCCGTCGCCAGCGGCGCTCCCCGATTCTTCGCCGATCCCGCGGAGATCTCCGCCGTCTATCCCGAGGGCCCCGGCGTCGGCGGCAAGCAGGCCTGGGCGTTCCTGCCGCTGATCGTCTCAGGCCGGCCCGTCGGCTGCTGCGTCATCTCCTACGACGAGCCGCACACCTTCAGCCCCGACGAACGCGCGGTCCTCACCTCACTCGCCGGCCTGATCGCCCAGGCATTCGACCGCGCCCGGCTCTACGACACCAAGAACGACCTCGCCCACGGTCTGCAGCAGGCCCTCCTCCCGCACAGCCTCCCCCGCATCGCCGGGCTCGACGTCGCCGCCCGCTACCTGCCCGCGACCCACGGCATGGAGATCGGCGGGGACTTCTACGACCTGGTCCGCCTCGACGACACGACCGCGGCCGCCGTCATCGGCGACGTGCAGGGGCACAACGTCAACGCGGCGGCCCTGATGGGGCAGGTCCGCACGGCGGTGCACGCCTACGCCGCCGCGGGCGCGTCACCGGACGAGGTCCTGGGGCACGCCGACCAGATCCTCAACGATCTCGGGACCGACCTGTTCGTCTCCTGCCTCTACGCCCAGATCGATCTCGCCGGCGACGAGGTCGCCCTGGCCAGCGCCGGGCACCCGCAGCCGATCCTGTGCTGCCGCCCCGGCCAGCCCCCGGCCGCCCAGCCGCTCGAGGTGGAGCCCGGCCCGCTGCTCGGCATCGGGGATTCGGCCTGGTTCCCGGTGACCATGGCGCCTATGCACCGGGGAACCACCCTCCTTCTCTACACGGACGGTCTCGTGGAGGTCCCCGGCATCGACCTCACCGAGAGCACCGCCGCGCTGGCGCGGCGGCTCTCCGACGCCGCGGACCTCCCGCTGGACGACCTCGTCGACGAACTCATCCGCACCAGGACGATCGGCCGGCACACCGACGACATCGCCGTGCTCCTCCTGCGGAGGACGTGACCCGCATAGCCGCGGGCGGAAGGGGGAACGCCGAAGCGATGGACATCGACCTGTCGGGCCGCCGGGCCCTCGTCTCCGGATCGAGCCAGGGCATCGGACTCGCGATCGCCACGGAACTCGCCCGCGCGGGCGCCGCCGTCATCGTGAACGGACGCGGACAGGACAGGACCGCGCGTGCCGCCGCGACCATCACCGAGCGGCTGCCGGACGCGGACGTCACCGCCGTCGCCGCCGACCTGGCGACGGCGGAGGGCGCGGCCGGGCTGCGCGACAGGGTGCCCGACGTGGACATCCTCGTGAACAACCTCGGCATCTTCGGCGCCCGGCCCGTCCTCGAAATCGACGACGACGAGTGGCGCCGGTACTTCGAGGTGAACGTCCTGTCGGCCGTCCGCCTCACCCGTGCGTACCTGCCCGGCATGATGGAGCGCCGCTGGGGGCGGGTGCTGAACATCGCCAGCGACTCGGCGATCGTCATCCCCGCCGAGATGGTGCACTACGGCATGACGAAGACGGCGCTGCTGGCGGTCACCCGGGGCTTCGCGAAGGCGGCCGCGGGCACCGGCGTCACGGTCAACTCCGTCATCGTCGGCCCCACCCACACCCCGGGCGTGGAGACCTTCGTCGGCGAACTCGTCGGCGAGGACCTGCCCTGGGACGAGGCCGAGCGCCGTTTCATGCGCGAGCACCGTCCGGACTCCCTCATCCAGCGGCTCATCGAGCCCACCGAGATCGGCAACGTGGTCGTCTACCTGAGCTCGGAGTTCTCCTCGGCGACGACCGGCGGCGCCGTCCGCGCCGACGGCGGATACGTCGACGCCATCCTCCCCTGAGCGTCTCCGATCCGCTGAGGGTCACTCGCCGGCGAGTGAAGATCATTAGACTTCCGCGGGTGCCAGACGATCCCGAGGCCGCGGACACGACCGGGGAACCCGCCGAGGACGACGCGCCCGCGTCCGCGGCGCCGTGGGCTCCGCCGGACCCCGCACGATCGAAGCCCCGATCCCCGGACCACGCGCGACCGGAGCCGGCACCGCCGGACACCGGAGGGCCGGAGCCGGCACCGCCGCCCCCTGCGACCGGTGGGAGAGGCGCTCCCGGCGAGGACGGCGCTCTGGGCGATGCTCCGCCGCGACGCCGCGGGCGCCGCAGATCCGTCGTCCTCGCGATCGCCGGCGCGATCGGCCTCATCGCGGGCGTGACCTGCCTGGTGCTGGAGTTCGATCGGGCGCCGACCGGGGCCGAGCGAACCGCCTCCGTGTCGAAGGAACTGGCCGCCCGCTGGCGTATCCGCACGGCGGGTGAGATCTTCGTACACCGATGAGTCCCGCACGCTCCTCACCACGGTGGGAGTCGCCGTCATGCCGGACCAGAACCACGTCGACGCCGCGCTCGGCTCCCTGTCCGTAGGCGGTCACGAAAGGGCCGGTCTGCGGGTGGTGCCGTTCCCGCACACCGTGGCCGCCGACTGGAGCGACGCGCGACGACAGGAGACGTCTTCTCGATCCGGTCCCATGCCCTACGCCATCCTGCAGGTCAGCGGATGGGCCGACGGGAGGACGATGCCCGAACTCGCCGACGCGGAACCCTTCCGGCACGCGGACACGCTGCTCGATCACCTGTCGGAATTCTTCGTCCACACGGAACGTCCGTGCGAGGAACGAGGAGTACGGTGCTGACCGGCGACCGAGCGACCGGGCGGGGTCGCCGGCTCACGGCACTCGCGCTGGCGGGACTCGTGTTCGCGGCCGCCGCCGGTACGCCGCGGCCGGCGCACGCGGCATCGGATGACCCGCAGGTGCGTCTTCGGGCCGAGATATCGCTGGCCCACGACGTCGCCAGGGGTGATGGCGTGACCGTCGCCGTGCTCGCCTCCGGCGTCGATCCCCGCGTACGCCCGAGGTCCGGCGTCCTCCGGCAGGGGACCGATCTCGTTCACCTGCCCCATCCCCAGCGAATCGAGGGGACGCTGCTCGCCACCCTGATCGGCGGCGACCGCTCGGTCCCCGGTCTGCCCGCCCTCGCCCCTGGGGTCGGCATCCTGCCTGTCCGGATCTTTCCGGAGAAAGGCGACCACGGGGAGGATGACTGGCGGGAGAACACCAACTCCTGCGAAGTGATCACGCGGGGGATCCGGTACGCCGTCGACCATGGCGCGGGCGTGGTGCTGGTGGGTGATGCCTGCTCGGACGGCACCAGCAGAGACATGGAAGCGGCACTGGAGCGCGCCCGGAGAAGGAACGTCGTGGTGGTGGCGCCGAACGAGCCGATCGGCTATGGAGATCCGCCGCCGATGCCGGCCTCCCTCCCCGGTGTCATCGGCGTCGGGACGCTCGCCAAGGACGGCACCCGATGGCCGAAGTACTCCCTCAAGAGCAGCGTCACGATGGTCTCCGCGCCCGGCACCGCGACCACCGCGGTCGGGCCGGACGGGCGGAGCGGATGGACGTTCTGGGGATCTCAACCCGCCACGGCCTGGGTGGCGGCCACCGCCGCGCTGGTCAGGTCGAAGTTTCCGCGGCTGACGCCGTCGCAGGTGGCCCAGGCGATCGCGGTCTCCGCCCACCACCCCGAGGGTGGCTACAACGCCGATGTCGGGTTCGGAGTGGTGAACCCCGTGCAGGCCCTGAGCGCGGCGAAGGACTTCGAGCGGCGGCCGGTCGCCCCGACCGCCACCGGCGTCGGCGACGACGCCCACTTCGGTGGCCGCCAGGGCACGATCGATGCCGCCCGGCACGATCCCGCGTTGCTGGCGGGCCTCGGCGGCCTCGTCCTCGTGAGCGCCGGCGCGCTCGCCGCCGCGGCGCTCCGGCTGCGTGCCGCCCGCCGCGACGCCGAAGCCGTGCAGGCTTACCCGTGGATCTCGGCGACCTGACCACGCGAGATCATCCACTTATGGACGGACGACGATGCGGTTTTCCGGTCCTGACAGACCTTGTTGAGTCGGAGGCCCGGACTTAAGATCAGGCCGACCTGACCCGGGACAGAGCCGTCCCGCCAGAGGAAGGCCCCGCCAATGCCGTTCCGTACCCCCGCCCTCGCCCTCGTCGGCGCCCTCGCCCTCTCCATCGCCGCCGCTCCCGCCGCCGGCGCTTCGGCGGCGACCGCTCCCCAGCACGCCGCCGCGCTCGCCACGACCACCCTCTACTACGACGACAGCCAGGCCGCGGAGTTCAAGAGCGCCGTGGTCGCCGGTGCTCAGGTGTGGAACGCCAACGTCCGCAACGTCCGGCTGGTCGAGGCCCCCGCCGGCACGACCGCCCAGATCCGGATCATCGCCTTCGACGGCTGGCCGCAGTCGACGCTCGGCCCGGTGCGCCCCGGCGGACGCGGCACGGTGTACTTCGGCCGGGAGGCGGTCGACGAGGGGTACAACACCACGCGCATCGCCGCCCACGAGCTCGGCCACATTCTCGGACTGCCGGACGCCAAGCCCGGCCCGTGCTCGTCCCTCATGTCCGGCTCGACCGGTGGCGTCTCATGCACCAACGCCACGCCGAACGCCTCCGAGCGCGCCGCCGTCGAGCGGAACTACGGTGGCGCGGTGGCCGCCGCGGCACAGCCCGTCGCGGGCGGAACCGTGACGGACGCGCCGTGACCCCCTGACCGTCCGCTCGGCGACCGCGTCACCCCACGTCATCCCACGGTCGAGGATGGGTGCCCGGGGAGCCCCGGGCACCCGTCGCCGCCTGTTAGGGTCATCGCGCTTCATGAAATAGGATTCCGTAAAACGACGTCAGAGGTCGTCGGACGGCCGGCACTCGCCCTCAAGGGCAGGCGGCCCATGCCCACCACAGCACCGACCCGAGCCGCCCGTTCCGCCATCCCGCACCCCGACCGTCGAATCGAGGAACTCCGCACCGTGTTGATCCGACAGGACGACGAGCAGGCCCCGGCCGCTCCCGGCCCCGCAGAGCCCGCGGCCGGGAGCGGGACGCGCCGCCGGTCCGTGCACATCCTCGTCGTCGAGGACGACCCGGGCGATCAGATGCTGATCGAGGAGGCGTTCTCCGAGTCCGAAGGCGGCCCGCCGCCCCGGCTGGCCATCGTTGAGGACGGCGAGGAGGCGCTCGACTTCCTCCACCGGCGGGGAACGCACACCGGCGCGTCCCGGCCGGACCTCGTGCTGCTCGACCTGAACCTCCCGAAGTACAGCGGGCGCGCGGTGCTGGAGCAGATCAAGACCGACACGGATCTGCGGTCCATCCCGGTGGTCATCTTCACCACCTCCGCCAGCGCCGACGACGTCGCCGCGACCTACCTCCTGCACGCCAACGCGTACGTCACCAAGCCCGTCGACCTCGACGGCTTCACCACGACCGTCCAGCGGATCAACAGCTTCTTCACCCGGACCGCGCGCCTGCCGGAGCCGCCGGTGGCCGCCTGAGCGGACCGAACGTGTTCGCTACCGTGGGCGCATGACAGGTCATTCCACGGCACCGCGCAGCCGCCGGGAACGGCCGGCCAAGCCGGCCCTGACGCGGGACGGCATCGTCGCCACCGCGGTGGAGATCCTCCAGGCCGAGGGCCTGAAGCGCGTCACGATGCGGCGCCTGGCGCAGGAGCTGGACACCGGGCCGGCGTCACTGTACGTCTACGTCCGCGACACCGCGGAGCTGCACGCCGCGGTCCTCGACCGGCTCCTGGGAGCCGTGGACCTCGGTCCGGTACGGGCCGCGGGCGACTGGCGTGAGCGTCTGGAGACGGTGCTCACCTCCTACCTGACCGTGCTGTTCGCGTATCCCGGTCTGGCCCAGGCCGCGCTGGTGGCCCGGCCCGACGGAGAGCACTACCTGGACCTGATCGAGGCGCTGCTCGCGCTGCTCGACGAGGGCGGCGTCCCGCCCGGCCAGGCGGCGTGGGGCGTGGACCTCCTCCTGCAGTACGCCACGGCGACCGCGGCCGAGCACGCGCCGCGCGCCGGGGGCGACGCCGCCCGGTCCGAGGGGGACTGGAGCGCCCTGCTCGACGCCGTGCTCGCCACTTCGCCCGCCACCCGCCCCCATATCGCCGCCGTCGCCGGCGACCTGCTCTCCGGGGCGCCCGGGTCCCGCGTCTCCTGGGGATTCCGCACGTTGATCAACGGAATCGCGCAGACTCCTCGCCCCTGATCGCCGCCCGCCCGGCCGGACCGGCGGACCGCAGCCGGCGGCCGGTCAGCGCGCGCCGGCGAACAGGGCGAGCACGCCGTGCGGGGCGTCCGCGCGGAAGGACAGGTCGAGACCCGCCAGCGATTCGGCGGCGGCGCTCTCGCCGCGCGGGAACATCGCCCGCTCGTAGGCGGCCAGCGCGGCCTCGGTGTCGCCGGGGTGCGCGGCCAGGGCCTGGCCGAGTTCGGCGCCGTCGAGCAGGGCCAGGTTCGCGCCCTCGCCGGCGAACGGCGGCATCAGGTGGGCGGCGTCGCCGAGCAGGGTGACGCCTGGGACGCGCTCCCAGCGATGGCCGGCGGGCAGGGTGTACAGCGACCGCGGGACCAGTGGCCCGTCGGCGTCGGCGATCAGGGCCCGCAGGCTCTCGTCCCAGTCGGCGAAGTGGCCCAGCAGTGCCGCCTTGGCGGCGTCGGTGTCGGAGAAGTCGATCGCCGCGAGCGTCTCGGGCGGGGTCCGCAGCGCGATGTAGACGTGCAGGCTCCCATCGGGCTCGCCGTGGGACAGGAAGCCCTTGCCGGGGCCGAGCGCCTGGGTGAAACCGCCACCGAGGAGGGCGGCGTGCCGGGGGTGGCGCACGCCGGCGTCCCGCAGATCGGCCTCGACCAGGGACACGCCCGCGTACGCCGGGGCGGCGCCGGAGACGAGGGGGCGGATGCGGGACCAGGCACCGTCCGCGCCGACCAGCAGGTCGGTGGTGAAGGCGGAGCCGTCGACGAGGGTCACCTCGTGCCGCCCGCCGCCGAGCGGGCGGGCCCCGGTGACCCTGGCGTTCCAGCGGACCGCGTCCCGCGGCAGCGCGTTCAGCAGGAGGTCGCGCAGGCGTCCGCGGTCGACCTCGGGGCGGCCGCCGTCGCCGTTGTCGTCCTCGTCGAGGTGGACGACGGCGTCCTTGTCGAGGACGCGCATGGCCTGACCACCGTGGTGGACGATCGCCCGGAAGCCGTCGTAGAGACCGGCGGCCCGCAGGGCGGCCTGTCCGGAATCCTCGTGGATGTCGAGCATGCCGCCCTGCGTCCGGACGGCCGGTGACGCCTCTCCTTCGTAGACCGCCGCGGAGATGCCGTGGACGTGGAGCACGCGGGCGAGGGCGAGGCCGCCGAGGCCGGCGCCGACGATCGCGATGGGGTGATGCGTGGTCATGGGGGACTCCTCAGAAGGGCGATTTCTGTCCCCATCAACGTAACGAACATGTTCGTTACGAACAAGTTCGTCGAACCCGAGAACGGGTCCTATCCGGCGGGCGGCGTCCGGGGCGGCGGCTCATGGGGCCGCAAGCTTTGCGCATCTGACCAGATATCTACGCAGGTCAGACGAAGCTCTCCTTCTCGGCTGGGCACGGCAAATGGTGCAGAGATGGCGCGGCACGGAGGAGGGTGTGCCGGATGCTGATCACGGCACTGGTGGCACCTGTGATCATCCCTATCGCGGCGCTGCTCCTGGTCCTGGGCCTGGCCCGGCTGGAGCGGATGCTCGTCGACGAGGGCGACCGGCCGGTACCGGCGGCCGACGACCGGCCGGAGAGCCGGACCGAGAGCGCCGGTGCGACCCCGGCCTGAACACCCGGCGAGCGGCGGAGGCGTCGGTTAGGGTCGCTGTGGCCGTCGAGCCGTCAGGACGAACCGATGCCGCAGGAGGCCCGCCCCCGCCATGGAGATCTGGATCAACCCACGCTGTTCGAAGTGCCGGTCGGCGATCTCGCTCCTGGACGCCGAAGGGGCGGACTACACGGTGCGGCGCTACCTGGAGGACCCTCCCACGCGCGAGGAGCTCGAGAAGGTATTGAACCGTCTCGGCCTCGAACCGTGGGACATCGCCCGTACCGGTGAGGCCGTCGCCCGCGAGCTGGGCCTGGCGTCCTGGGAGCGGGAGCCCGCCGCCCGCGGCCGATGGCTCGACGCCCTGGCCGCGCACCCGATCCTGATCCAGCGGCCGATCATCACCGCCGACGACGGCACGGCCGTGATCGGCCGTACTCCCGAGTCGGTCAGGTCGGTCCTGGAGTGACCCGGGCGGGGCCCGGAATCACCGGAACGGGCCCCGCAGGTTCCGGGCTCAGAAGTGGAGGTAGTTCCCGACGCTGCTCGCGCTGATCGTCCGGGTGTCGTAGTTGTGCGCGCTGAGGTAGTTGTACTCCTCGACCAGGATCGTTCCGTCGCTGTTGACCCGGGCCACGTAGGCGACGTGGCCGTACGTTCCGGTGTTCCACTGCGCGACGGCCCCGACCTTGGCGGTGTGGTCGACCTTGACGCCCGCGGACAGCGCGGCGTTGTCCCAGTTGATCGCGTTGCCCCAGTGGACGCCCCGGTAGGAGTTGGTGAAGTCGACACCGAGCCGCTGCCGGACCCGCCACGCGGCGAACGAGACGCACTCCCGCTTGTAGAAGAGCCAGGGGTCCGCCTCGCTCGACGAATCGGACTTGTACGGATAGTCGTTGGTCACCGTCTGGACGCAGGGCGGCGCGACGGTGCCGTCCGAACCGGTGTAGACGTAGGCGTCCGCGACGTAGCCGGCCGGACTGGTGATCTTGTCCCAGACGCTGCTGGTGCCGTACGTGCCGGTGACCGTCGTTCCCCGCGTCTGGCAGCTGATGGTGACGCTCGCCCCGTCCGCCACGCTCCCGGTCGCCGTGTAGCCGGTGCCCGCGCCGGAGCGCACGGTGAGGGCGACGCCGCTGGTGTTCACGGTGCCGGTCGCCGCGCTCGCGGCCGGCACGCCCAGCATGACCCCGGCGGCGGCCGCCAGGACCGTCAGCCCGCTTCGCCTGATCCACGCCATGTCGGACCCCTTTCTGACGGGGAAGATCCGATCAGACGGTAAGTGATCAACTAACGCACTGGAATTAGCGAATGTGACAAATTAACGGCCCTCTGCTGGCAACCCGTACCACCGCCGGAGGTCCGGGCGGGCCGCGCCTCAGCCGAGCTGAGCTCCGGTCAGGCGGGACGACGCCAGGGGCCGGTCGGCGCCACCGGCCGCTGGTCGCGGGCCGCGGCGGCGCGGTGCTCGCGCGGGCTGACCCCGCGGACGCGCTTGAACGCGGCGCTCAGCGCGAAGGAGGTGCCGTATCCGACCCGCTCGGCGACCTGGCCCACGGTCAGCGCGGGGTCGCGCAGCAGGTCGGCGGCGAGCGCGAGACGCCAGGCGGTGAGGTAGGCCATCGGCGGCTGCCCGACCAGGGCGGTGAAGCGGCGGGCCAGGGCCGCCCGCGAGACGTTGACGGCGGCGGCCAGGCTCGCCACCGTCCACGGGCGCTCCGGGGCGTCGTGCAGGAGCCGCAGGACCGTGCCGACGACCGGGTCGCTCTGCGCGCGGTACCACGGAGGCGGGTCCGCCTCCGGCCGGGAGAACCACGTACGCAGGGCGGCGACCAGCAGGAGGTCGAGGAGCCGGTCGAGGACGGCGTCCTGGCCGGGCTCCTCCTTGACGACCTCCGCCGCGAGCAGGGGGACGAGCGGGCCCTCCCACGCGTCGTTCCGCAGGACGACCAGCGGGGGCAGCGCGTCCAGCAGCGGACGGCAGATCTCGCTGAGCACCTGGTAGGTGCCGGTCACCAGCACCGTGACACCCTCGGCGGCGTTCCCCCACGTGCGGACACCGAGCTCCCCCAGGTCCGCCAGGTCGCCACCGTCCGGGGTGGTGCAGCGCTGGCCGGGGTGGATGACCGCCCGCGGGGCCGTGCCGGGGTCGTCGGCGAAGGTGTACGGGTCGGGGCCGCGCAGGATCGCGACGTCGCCGGGGCCCAGCTCGGTCGCGCCGCCGCTCTCGGGGATCACCCAGGCCGTGCCGCGGACCGTCGCGACGAGCGTGAGCGGCGCCTCGTCCCGCACGCGCAGCGACCAGGGAGGTGTCAGGGAGGACCGGAGCAGGAAGGCTCCCTGCGCCCGGGGCCCGTTCAGAAGGCCGGCCACGATGTCCATGCCGCGACTGTAGACGAACGCGCATGTTTCCGAGAGCTTCGGCCATGGGCCGTCTCGCTCGCGCGTCGTTCAATCGAGCCATGACCCAGAAGAGCTTTCAAACCGTCCTCCTGGTGCTCGGGACCGTCACGACCGGGCTCATGGCCGGGCTGTTCGCCGCCTTCGCGTACTCGGTGATGCCCGGGCTGCGCCGCAGCTCCGACCGCGCCTTCGTCGAGGTGATGCAGAACATCAACAAGGCGATCCTCAACGGCTGGTTCATGTCCTGCTTCGTCGGATCGCTGTTCCTTCTCATCGGCGCGGCCCTCCTGGCCTGGCGCGGGCACGGCCGGCCGGCCCTCCCCTGGATCGTCGCCGCCCTGGTCCTGTATCTCGTGATGTTCTTGGTCACGAGCGGGGTGAACGTCCCGCTCAACGACCGGCTCGCCAGGGCCGGCGACCCCCGGCACATCGCCGACCTGGCCGCCGTACGGCAGCGGTTCGAGGCCCGGTGGGTCGCCTGGAACGTCGTCCGCGCCGTCGCGAACCTCGCCGCCTTCGCCTGCCTCGTCTGGGCCCTGGTCGTGTACGGCGCGCACCGCGACGACCGGGCCTCCGCCGGCCGGTCCTCGGCGGCGACGCCGGACGTGGCGCGAACGGCGGGGTACGCGGCGCCGCACGTACCCCACGGGGACCGCGGGCTGTGAGAGGCTGTGTCGCGGCGCGCGGACGGCCGGTCGGCGGGCGTCTCGCCGCCTCCTGCGACGATGCGAGGAGGTGGGAGTTGACGCGTACGGCGGACGACTTCCTCACCGTGGCCCGCTCGGCGGCGGCCCTGCTGCGCGACCCGGCGGTGGCCGAGCGGTGGAGCGGGCCGAGCGCGCTTCCCGGCTTCCGGGTCAGCGGCCTCGCCGGCCACCTCGCCTACCAGGTCCTCGCCGTCCCGCGAATCCTGGCGCAGCCGGTCCCGGCCGAGCCGACGATTCCCCTGCTGGAGCACTACGCCCGCGTCGACTGGGTCGACGCGGGCCCCGACGCCGAGATCAACGTCCGCATCCGGCAGGGCGGCGAGGAGGCCGCCGCCGGCGGGCCGGAGGCGCTGGCGGCGGAGGTCGACGCCGTCATCGAACGGTCAGCGGCCGGCCTCGCGTCCGCGCCGGACCGGCCGGTGCGCATCCCCTTCTGGGGGCCGTGGTCGCTGACGCTGGACGACCTGCTGATCACCCGGACGATGGAGCTGGCGGTCCACTCGGACGACCTCGCGGTCAGCGTCGGGATCCCGGCCCCCGAACTCCCCGAAAGCGCCGCCGAAACGGTGATCGGCCTGCTGACCCGCCTGGCCGTACGCCGGCACGGCCCGACCGGCGTGCTGCGCGCGCTGAGCCGCGCCGAGCGGGCCCCGGCCACGATCGCGGCGTTCTGACGGCCGGATGCCGAGCGAGAGCAGAAAGGATCGACGGATGGACGACAAGGAACTCCGGCGGCGCTTCGAGACGCTGACCACCGCGCATGCGGCGGACGCGTGCATCCGCGCCGGCCTGCCCGTGCGGTGCGCCCCCGCCGCGATGAGCGCCGTCGAGCCCGGAACCCGCCTGCTGGGCCGCGCGCGTCCCGCCCGGCACCTCGGCAGCGTCGACATCTTCCTGGAGGCGTTCGAGGAGGCCGCGCCCGGCGAGGTGCTGGTGGTCGACAACGGCGGGCGTCTCGACGAGGCGTGCGTCGGCGACCTGGTCGTCCTGGAGGCGGCGGCCGCCGGCCTCACGGGCATCGTGATCTGGGGTCTGCACCGCGACACCGCCGACATCCGCGCGATCGGGCTGCCGCTCTTCAGCCTGGGGGCGATCTCGACCGGCCCGCTCAGCCTCCGTGACCGGCCCGCCGGCGCGCTCAGGTCGGCCACCGTCGGCGACCAGGTCGTGAGCGCGGACGACCTCGTGCTCGGCGACGACGACGGCGTGCTGTTCGTCCCGGCCGCCGACGCCGAGCGCCTCCTGACGATCGCCGAGCGCATCCGCGACACCGAACGCGCGCAGGCGGAGCGGATCCGCGCGGGCGTCACCCTGCGCGAGCAGGTCGGCTTCGCCGCCTACCTCGCCGCGCGCCGCGAGACGCCGTCGCTGACGTTCCGCGAGCACCTGCGCTCCGTGGGCGGCGCCATCGAGGAGTGAACACGCACCCCGGGAGGGGAACGCTCAGAGCTCCACCTGGGTCCCCATGACGACGGTGCGCCCCTCCGGCAGGCGGAAGTACTCGGCGGGGCTCGCGGCGTTGTTCGCCAGGGTGAGGAACAACCGCTTGCGCCACCGGCTCATGCCCGGTTCCCGGGTGAGGCGCAGCGTGCCGCGCGACAGGAAGTACGAGGCGTGGTCGGGGTCGATGTCGAGCAGTTCGGCGTCCCGGGCCTCCGCCTGGGAGGCGGCGAGCCGCAGGGCCCCGGGGATGTCCTGGTCGTCCTGGAACCCGTACTTGATCGTGAGGTGCACGATCCCGTCGTCCCGGTAGCCCAGGTCGTCGACGACGATCCGCTGCTCTCGCGGAACGTGCGGGATGTTCTCGTACGTCACCGAGACGATCACGACGTGCTCGTGGACGACGTGGTTGTGGTCCAGGTTCGCCCGCAGCGCCAGGGGCGTGGTCTCCTTCCCCGGGTGCGGGAAGACCGCGGTGCCGGGCACGCGCGGCACCTTCGCCGTGCGCAGCTTCCGCACGAGCTCGGGCAGCGCGCCCTCCTTCTCGGCCCGGCGGGCCGTGACGATCTCCCGGCCCCGTTCCCACGTCTTCATGACGGTGAACACGGACACCGCGATCAGCAGGGGCAGCCAGCCGCCGTGCGTGACCTTCGTCAGGTTGGCCGCGAAGTAGGTGATCTCGGCGCCGCCGATGACCACGCCGATCAGCACGAGCCGCCACGCCGGCCACCGCCACTGGGCCCGGGCGATGACCAGGAAGAGGATCGTCGTGATGATGAGGGTCCCGGTGACCGCCACGCCGTACGCCGTCGCCAGGTGCTCCGACGACTTGAACCCGAACATCAGCGCGAGCACGCCGATGAACAGGATCCAGTTGACCGCCGGGACGTACACCTGCCCGATCTCGCGCGGCGAGGTGTGCCGGATCCGCAGGTACGGCAGGAAGCCGAGCCGTACGGCCTGCCGGGAGACCGAGAACGCCCCGGTGATCACGGCCTGGGAGGCGATCACCGTCGCCACGGTCGCGAGGATCACCATCGGCAGCCGTGCCCAGCCCGGCAGCAGCAGGAAGAACGGATTCGCGACGCTCTTGGGGTCGCGCAGGATCAGCGCGCCCTGGCCCAGGTAGTTCAGCGTCAGGGCCGGGAAGACCACGCCGAACCAGGCGCGCCGGATCGGACCGCGGCCGAAGTGCCCCATGTCGGCGTACAGCGCCTCGGCGCCGGTGATCGCCAGGACGACCGCGCCCATCGCGATGAAGGCGATGTAGGGGTGGTCGAGTATGAAGGCGCCGGCGTACGTCGGCGACAGCCCGAGCAGGATGCGCGGTCTCCGGACCACCTCGCCGAGCCCCGCGAGGGCGATCGCCGCGAACCAGAGCACCATGACCGGCCCGAACAGGTTGCCGACGCGGTGCGTGCCCCAGCGCTGCGCGAGGAACAGCAGGGTGAGGATCGCCGCCGCGATCGGCAGGACCAGGTGGGAGACGGCGGGGCTGGAGACCTTGAGGCCCTCCACCGCCGACAGCACCGAGATCGCCGGCGTGATCACGCTGTCGCCGTAGAAGAGCGAGGCGCCGAACACGCCGAGCGCCATCGCCACCACGGCCCTGCCGCGCACGCCGCCGAGCACCCGCCGCACCAGTGCGGCCAGCGCCATCACGCCGCCCTCGCCCTCGTTGTCGGCGCGCAGGATGAAGATGACGTACTTCACGGAAACGATCAGCGTGACGGACCAGAACACCAGGGAGATCACGCCGTAGACGTCGCCGCTCGTCGGGCGGACGGCCCCGTTGTCGATGCGGAACACGGTCTGGAGGGAGTAGAGCGGGCTGGTGCCGATGTCGCCGTAGACGACACCGAGGGCACCCAGCATCAACGCCAGGAGTCCGGACCGGTGCTCGGAGGCGCCCGGCCCGGACTTCGACGCGGTGTCCCGCACCGCAGAATCGGCCATGAGCCCATACCTACCTGACCGCGGGAAGGACCGCACACTCGGGTGGCGGATGGCCGGGCGGCCACTGCCGGCCGGGTCAGGCCGCGTGCTGGTAGGTGGAGTAGGTCAGGTATCCCTTGTCGCCGCCCTGGTAGTACGTGGCCTCGTCGACGGGGGCGATCGGGAGCCCGATGCGCAGCCGCTCGACCAGGTCGGGGTTGGCGAGGAACGCGCGCCCGAAGCTGATGAGCTCGGCCCCGAGCCCGAGCCAGTGGTCGGCGTCCTCCCGGCCGGTCTGCTTCGGCCCCATCGGAAGGACCGGGTTCATGATCAGGGTGCCCGGCCACGCACGGCGCAGGCCGACCAGCACGTCCTCGTCGGCGGTGGCCTCGACGTGGACGTACGCGATCTCCAGCCGGGCCAGTTCGGTCAGCAGCGCGGCGTAGAGCTCGGGAACGTCGGTCTCCTCGACCCCCCAGAACGTGCCGCCCGGGGAGAGACGGATGCCGGTCCTGGCGGCGCCGACGGCCTCGACGGTCGCGGTCACCGCCTCGACCGCGAACCGGATCCGGTTGGCGACCGGGCCTCCGTAGCGGTCCGTGCGCAGGTTGGCGTTGGACGAGAGGAACTGCGAGATCAGGTAGCCGTTGGCGCCGTGCAGCTCCACACCGTCGAACCCGGCGTCGACGGCCCGGCGCGCGGCCTCGGCGTACGACCGTGCGTGCTCGGGCACCTCGGCGGTCTCCAGGGCGCGTGGTACGGGCGCGGGTTGCGGCCCGGCCGGGGTGAACACGTCACCGACGGCGGGGACGGCCGAGGGCCCGACCGGCTGGAAGCCGGTGGTGTCGGGGTGTGAGACCCGCCCGCCGTGCATGATCTGGGCGAAGATCCGCCCGCCGTTGACGTGCACGGCGTCCGTCACGGGCCGCCAGGAGGCGACCTGCTCGTCGGTGTGCAGTCCCGGCGTGCCGGGGTTGGACTGCCCGATCAGGCTCGGCTGCACGCCCTCGCTGATGATCAGGCCGGCCGTCGCCCGCTGGGCGTAGTACGTGGCCATGGACGGCGTCGCCAGGCCCCCGGCGGCGGCCCGGACCCGCGTCATCGGCGCCATCACCAGCCGGTTCGGCAGCGTCAGGTCACCGAGCCGGTAGCTGCTGAAGAGGGACGTCATCTCAGGACTCCTTCGCTCCGCCGTGCCCGGATCTCGGGCACGGCGATACGCTAAAACCTGACATTGACGTCAGAGGCAAGCGTTGTGGCGCGAGTCACAGCCGGAGGAGACGACATGCGCATCGGAGAACTCGCCGCACGGGCCGGCGTCAGCGTCCGGTCTCTGCGCTACTACGAGGAGCAGGGCCTGCTCAGGAGCACCCGCAGCACCAGCGGGCAGCGGCACTACACGGAGGAGGAGGTCGAGCGGGTCACGTTCATCCAGCGGATGTACGCCGCGGGCCTGTCCAGCCGCACCATCGCCGAAGTGCTGCCCTGCGTCGAGACGCCCAGCGAGGAGCACTCCGACGCCGCGCTGGAGCGGATGGCGCAGGAACGCGACCGGCTCTCCGAGCACATCGCCGAGCTCACCCGCACCCGGGACAAGCTCGACGAGCTGGTGGCCGTCGCCCGAGCGTACCGCGAGAGCCTCCGCCTGCCGGCCGCCGGCTGATCGCCTCGGCGCGGCGCACCGAAACGATCGAGCCGGCGGCCCGCGCACACCCCGCTCAGCCGCGCCGGAAGTAGTGCCCCTGCTCCAGGTCATCGAGGAGGCCCGGATGCGCCGGCTCCCACCCGAGCGTCTTGCGCGTCACCTCGCTGGAGGCCGGGTTGTCCACGCCCACGGCGGGACCGAGGAAGGCGAGGCGCTCGGTGGCGTCCGCCGCGGAGATGCTCGCCGTGGAAACGCCGAGGCCGCGTCCGATGGCCGCCGCGATGTCACGGAAGGGGATGCCCCCGTCCCCCACGTACGCCGACACGCCTGCCTGACGGGCGATGCCGATCAGGATGTTCACGAAGCCGTGGTGGTCGAGCGGGCTGTGCACGATCGGGGGCAGCCGGACGACGGAGGACCGCACGCCGTGCTCGGCGAGCCCGGTCACGCCGTCGCGGTCCGCGACCGGACATCGCGAGCAGCGATTACGACAACTCCGCCGCACGTGGGGGCGTCGACCGTATGGGCAGGTCGAGATCGACACCTCCGACCGCCTCGAAAAGCTCGAGAAGCGCCGTGATGAGGCCCTCGGACTCGCCCACCTCCATATTGTCCGACACTAGCGTCCAACGAAGGCGGGCGCTAAGCCGCCGGGCGGGGGCGGAGGCCGTCGAAGGCGACCTTCGTGACGGCGTCCGCGAGGTCGGGGCCGCCGATGTCGCCGCCGTGCGGGCGGTACCACTCGATCAGTGAGTTGACCATGCCGAACAGCAGGCGGGCGGTGGTGGCCGGGTCGACGTCGCTCCGCAGGTCGCCGTCGGCGACGGCGTCGGCGACGAGGCCGGCCACGATGCGGTCGAACTCCCGCCGCCGTTCGAGGGCGTCCCGCTCGACCTGGGTGTTGCCGCGCACCCGCAGCAGCAGCGTGACGAACGGCAGCCGGTCGACCAGGACGGTCACACTGCCCCGTACGAGGTGCTCCAGGCGGTCGACCGCACGCCCGGGGACGGAGTCCAGCTCGCCGACCAGCGCGAACAGCCCGTCGAGGGCGCGGTCGACGGCCAGCCGCAGCAGCTCCTGTTTGCCCGGGACGTGGTGGTAGATCGCGGCCTTGGTGACGCCGAGCTCACGGGCGAGGTCGTCCATGCTCGTGCCGTCGAAGCCGCGCTCGTTGAACAGGCCGACCGCGACCCGCAGCAGGGACTCCCGGTCGTAGCCGGGCCGGCCCCGCCGGGTCCTCCGCCCCGCCGTCCCGGCCGTACGGTCCCCCGGTCGCCCTCTTCCCTCCACCATGGTCGCACGGTAGCATTAATTACCTACCATTCGGTCAGTTATTCCTCTGGAGGCCGGCTCGATGACCGCACTGCACAGCTACGTCGGCGGCCGGTGGCAGGCGCCGACGGGCGAGGGGATTCCGCTGCACGACGCGGTGACCGGCGAGGAGATCGCCCGCGTCTCCACCGCGGGGATCGACCTGGCCGCCGCCCTGGAGTACGGCCGCCGCGTCGGCGGGCCGGCGCTGCGCGAGCTCACCTTCCACCAGCGCGCCGCCCTGCTGAAGGCCCTGGCCTCGCACCTGCGTGAGCACCGCGAGGAGCTGTACGCGCTGTCGGCCCGGACCGGCGCGACGCTGAACGACTCGCGCTTCGACGTGGACGGCGGCATCGGCGTGCTGTTCGCGTACGCGAGCCGGGGCCGCCGCGAGCTGCCGAACGACACGGTCTACGTCGAGGGGGCCGTCGAGCCGCTGGGCAAGGGCGGCACGTTCGCCGGGCAGCACGTCTGCACGCCGCTGCGCGGCGTCGCCGTCCAGATCAACGCGTTCAACTTCCCGGTGTGGGGGCCGCTGGAGAAGCTCGCCCCCGCGTTCCTCGCCGGGATGCCCTGCCTGATCAAGCCGGCGGAGCAGACCGCGTACCTCACCGAGCGGCTGGTCCGGCTGATCGTCGACTCCGGCCTGCTGCCGGAGGGCACCGTACAGCTCGTCTGCGGCCCGCCCGGCGACCTGCTCGACCACGTGACCGACCAGGACCTGGTCGCGTTCACCGGCTCGGCCGCCACCGCGCGCAAGCTCCGGGCGCACCCGGCGATCGTCCGCGACGCGGTGCGGTTCACCGCCGAGGCCGACTCGCTGAACTGCTCGATCCTCGGGCCGGACGCCCGGCCCGGCACGCCCGAGTTCGACCTGTACGTCAAGCAGCTCGTCACCGAGATGACGGTGAAGGCCGGGCAGAAGTGCACCGCGATCCGGCGGGCCCTGGTCCCCGCCGAGCTGATGGACGACGTCGCGGCGGCGGTGCGGGAGCGGCTGGCCAAGGTCACCGTCGGCGACCCGTCGCGTGAGGACGTCCGGATGGGGGCCCTGGCGAGCCTCGACCAGCGGGAAGAGGTCCGCCGGTCCGTCAAGGCCCTGCGCGGCGCCGCTCACCTGATCTTCGGCGACCCCGACCGCGTCGAGGTGCTGGGCGCCGACGCCGACCGGGGCGCGTTCATCTCCCCCCTGCTGCTGCGCTGCGACGACCCCGACCGCGCAGAGCCGCACGAGGTGGAGGCGTTCGGGCCGGTGTCCACGCTCCTGCCGTACGCCTCGGCCGAGCAGGCGATCGAGCTGGCCGCGCGCGGCCGGGGCAGCCTCGCCGGCTCCGTGGTCACGGCCGACACCGACTTCGCCCGGGAGATCGTGCTCGGCCTCGCGCCGTGGCACGGCCGGCTGCTCGTCCTCGACCGCGACGACGCGAAGGAGTCGACCGGGCACGGCTCGCCGCTCCCGGGCCTGGTGCACGGCGGGCCGGGCCGCGCGGGCGGCGGCGAGGAGATGGGCGGCCTGCGCGGCGTGCTGCACCACATGCAGCGCACCGCCGTCCAGGCCGACCCGAGGACGCTGAGCGCGATCACCGGCCGCTGGGTCGCGGGCGCCCCGCGGCGTACGCACGTCTCCGGCAGCGGCGAGGGCGTTCACCCGTTCCGCAAGTCCCTGGCCGAGCTGCGGGTCGGCGACGCGGTCACCGCCGGGCCCCGCACGGTGACCCTGGAGGACATCGACCACTTCGCGGAGTTCACCGGCGACACGTTCTACGCCCACACCGACGAGGAGGCGGCGCGGGCGAACCCGCTGTTCGGCGGGATCGTCGCGCACGGCTACCTGGTCGTGTCGCTGGCCGCCGGGCTGTTCGTCTCCCCCGAGCCGGGCCCCGTCCTCGCCAACTACGGCCTGGAGAATCTCCGGTTCCTCACACCGGTCAAGCCGGGCGACGAGCTGACCGTGACGCTGACCGCCAAGCAGATCACCCCGCGCGCGAACGCCGACTACGGCGAGGTGCGCTGGGACGCCGACGTGACCAACCAGACCGGGGAGTCGGTCGCCAAGTACGACGTGCTCACCCTGGTCGCGAAGGAGAAGACGTCATGACCGTCGTGGCCGAGGAGGGCCTGGAGCGGCACTTCGAGCACACGATCGAGCGGGACCAGCGGATCGAGCCCCGGGACTGGATGCCGGACGCGTACCGCGCCACGATGATCCGGCAGATCGCGCAGCACGCGCACTCCGAGATCATCGGGATGCAGCCGGAGGGCGACTGGATCACCCGGGCGCCGTCGCTGCGGCGCAAGGCGATCCTGCTCGCCAAGGTGCAGGACGAGGCGGGTCACGGCCTGTACCTCTACTCCGCCACCGAGACCCTCGGCGTCGACCGGGCCGACCTGACGACCCGGCTGATCGAGCGGCGGCAGAAGTACTCCTCGATCTTCAACTACCCGACGCTGACGTACGCCGACGTCGGGGTGATCGGCTGGCTCGTCGACGGCGCCGCGATCTGCAACCAGGTGCCGCTGTGCCGCAGCTCGTACGGCCCGTACGCCCGCGCGATGATCCGCATCTGCAAGGAGGAGTCGTTCCACCAGCGGCAGGGTTACGAGCTGCTGATGACGATGATGCGCGGCACCGGCGCCCAGAAGGAGATGGTGCAGGACGCCGTGAACCGCTGGTGGTGGCCGAGCCTGATGATGTTCGGCCCGCCCGACGCGGACTCGCCGAACACCGCCCGGTCGATGGCCTGGAAGATCAAGCGGCACACCAACGACGAACTGCGCCAGCGGTTCGTCGACATGACGGTCCCGCAGGCCGAGGCGCTGGGCGTCACGCTCCCCGACCCCGACCTGAGGTGGAACCCCGAGCGCGGCCACCACGACTTCGGCCCGATCGACTGGGACGAGTTCAAACGGGTGCTGAGCGGCGATGGACCGTGCAACGCCGAGCGCGTCGCCCGGCGCCGCCGCGCCCACGAGGAGGGCGCGTGGGTCCGCGAGGCCGCAGCCGCCCACGCCGCGAAGCGGAGGACGCGATGAGCGAGACGTTCCTGTACGAGGTGTTCGTGCGGGGGAAGCGCGGGCTGAACCACGTCCACGTCGGCTCGCTGCACGCACCGGACGACGAGATGGCCCTGCGCAACGCGCGGGACCTGTACACCCGCCGCAACGAGGGCGTGAGCATCTGGGTCGTGAAGGCGTCGCACATCGCGGCGTCCAGCCCCGACGAGAAGGATCCGTTCTTCGCGCCGTCGGCGGACAAGGTCTACCGGCACCCGACCTTCTACGACATCCCCGACGACGTGCCGCACATGTGATCGGAGCGTCATGTCCTTCGACAACGTCTACGAGGCCCTGAGCGAGGACGGCGACGCCCGGTGGGCGTTCGGCACCGGGTTCGCCGATCCGCTGGCCGGGGTCGACACCACCGTCCCGCCGGACGTCGCCGGCGCCGATCTGGCCGCCTACTGCCTCATGCTCGGCGACGACGCCCTGGTCATGTCGCACCGGCTCCAGGAATGGTGCACGAACGCGCCGGACCTGGAGGAGGAGGTCGCGCTCGCCAACATCGGGCTCGACCTGCTCGGCCAGACCCGCATGCTGTACGCCCGCGCGGGCCACGCCGACGGCACCGGCCGCGGCGAGGACGCCTACGCCTACTTCCGCGAGCCTGAGGACTTCGCCAACGTCCGGCTCACCGAGACGCCTCGCGGCGACTTCGGCGACCTGATCGCAAAGCTGCTCGTGTTCGCCACCTGGCGGCTCGCGCTGCTGCAGCGCCTGATCACGTCCCGCGACCCGGTCCTGGCCGCGATCGCCGCCAAGGGCGTCAAGGAGGTCGCCTACCATCGCGACCACGCCGCCCAGTGGGCCGTGCGCCTCGGCGACGGCACCGAGGAGTCGCACCGCCGGATGCAGGCCGGGCTCGACCGGCTGTGGCCGCTGGTCGGCGAGCTGTTCGCGCCGCACGAGGTGGAGGAGCGCCTGGCCCGCGCGGGCGTCGCGGCCGACCCGGCCGGTCTGCGCGCGGAGTTCGACGCCGTACTCGACCAGGTCCTCACGGCGGCGACGCTGCGCCGTCCCGACGTGCCGCCGGAGCCGGGCGGGGGCCGTGGCGCGCACACCGACGCCCTCGCGCCGCTGCTGGCCGAGCTGCAGAGCGTGGCCCGCGCGCATCCGGAGGCGACATGGTGACCGCGACGACGGACGCGCGGTCGGTGGCCGAGACGGTCACCGACCCGGAGCTGCCCATGCTCACCCTCGCCGACCTCGGCGTGCTGCGCGACGTGACCGAGGAGGACGGCCGGGTCGTCGTGACCATCACCCCGACCTACTCCGGCTGCCCCGCGATGGACGCCATGCGCGCCGACCTCATCCGCGCGCTGCGGGCGGCGGGCCACGAGCGGGTCGAGGTGCGCACCGTCCTGCACCCGCCGTGGAGCACCGACTGGATCAGCGCGGCGGGCCGCCGCCGGCTCGCCGAGGCCGGCATCGCGCCGCCCGGCGCCGCCCCGCGCCGCGCGGACGGGCCGATCCCCCTCACCCTCGGCCCCACCGTCCGTACGGTCCGGTGCCCCCGCTGTGGGTCCGCGGACACCGAGGAGACCTCGGCGTTCGGCGCGACCGCCTGCAAGGCGCTGCGCCGGTGCCGTGCCTGTCTCGAACCGTTCGAGCACGTCAAGGAGATCTAGGTGACCGTCAGCACACCGGCGCCCGCGCGGGCGCGCGGAGGATTCCACCGCCTGCGGGTCGCGTCGGTGGAGCGGCTGTGCGCCGACGCGGTCGCGGTGACGTTCGACGTCCCGCCGGAGCTCGGCGACGCGTACGCCTTCCGCGCCGGCCAGTCGCTGACGCTGCGCCGCGAGATCGGCGGGCGGGAGGAGCGGCGGTCGTACTCCATCTGCGCGGCCGAGGGCGCCGCACCGCGCATCGGCGTCCGCGAGGTCCCGGACGGCCTGTTCTCCTCCTGGCTCGTACGGGAGGTCCGCCCCGGCGACGAGATCGAGGTGGGACCGCCGACCGGCGGGTTCACACCCGGCGACGAGACGGCCGGCCACCACGTGTTCGTCGCCGCCGGGTCCGGCATCACGCCGGTCCTGTCGATCGCCGCCACGGTCCTGCGCGATCCCACCGCCACCGCGACCCTGCTGTACGCGAACCGGCGCACGGACACCGTGATGTTCGCCGACGAGCTGGCCGACCTGAAGGACCGCCACCTCGACCGCCTGGAACTCGTCCACGTCCTGTCCCGCGAACCGCTGGAGACCGAGCTGTTCACCGGGCGGCTGGACGCGGCCAAGTTCACCGCCCTGCGCGCGCTGCTGCCCCCGCTCGCGGACGTGGCGCACTGGTGGCTGTGCGGGCCGTACGCCATGGTCGAGGACCTGCGGGCCGTACTGGACCGGGCGGGCGTCCCGGCGGGCCGGATCCACCGGGAGCTGTTCTTCGTCGACGACGTGCCGCCCGTGCCGGTCCGCCACGAGGACGCCGCGCCCGACGGCGCCACGAGCGAGGTGACGATCCTCCTCGACGGCCGCTCGACGACGGCCGCCGTGCCGCGCGACACCCCGCTGCTGGACGCGATGCAGCGAGTCCGGCCCGACCTGCCGTTCGCCTGCAAGGGCGGCGTCTGCAGCACCTGCCGCGCCCGGGTCACCGACGGCAAGGTCCACATGCGGCGCAACTTCGCCCTGGAGGAGTCCGAGGTCGACGCCGGCTTCGTGCTGACCTGCCAGTCGACGCCCCTGTCCGACCGCGTCGGCCTCGACTACGACGCCTAGTCCCGCGTCGAACAGGTCTGAGGTTCTGGCTCACTTTCCGTGATGCCTGCGGCTCGCCGTTGGCTGGGTGTGTTCCATCTGTACAGTGCGGGCTGGTTCTGGCCGGCGCCGGAGTGCCGGCTTGTTTCCCAGGGGTGTCTGCCCAGGCGAGAGAATTCGGTTCTGGCTCGAATCGCGTGATGAGTCGTCGTGACCGTCGCGGCGTCCTCGTCCGTGCCGGCGTGCCCTGTCGCGTTGGGCGTTGTCTCCTTTGGGCCTACGGTTTCCCGTGAGCCCGTTCGCGCACAAAGCGCCTGAACGATCTCCGCTTCGCTGGGAGAACTCGCAGCGGGGAAGCGGTTCGTGTGAGAACGACTCATGATCAGATCGCACCCCCATTTCGGGCTCTGGCTCAGATCTCGTGATGGGGGCTCATCGTCGCCGCACACTCAGGGACACAACGCACCACCTCGGGCAAAGCGGGCACCACCGAGAGGCACCTTGTTCCCGTCAGCGTCTACCGAGGGAAGAATCCTCTCTCTTGAGTAGACGCCCCTGGAAAACAAGCCGGCACCCCCGGCGCCTGCCAGGACCACCCCGCACCAACCCCGCACTGGCAGGCGGAACACACCCGGCCAACGGCGAGCCGCAGGCATCACGGGAACTGAGCCGGAACCGAGAATTCTTCTTTCAGTAGACGCCTATGAAAACAAGGTGCGCCAGTTTCGATCGCGCGACAAAGAGACGATCAAGGAGATGACCGCGTGAAGACGGACGCAGCGTCGGCAGAATGGCGAAAAAGCAGCAGGTCAGACAGCGTCGGTAACCAATGTGTCGAAGTCACCCTCCTGGACTTCGCCGACGACTTCTGATCTCGCATTCAGGTCGTTCTGCCGACGATGCTGGACGGGGACGCCCCGCCGCAGGCGACGGTCTCGGCCGTCGACTACTACCGGGGCGATGCTCGTTTCTCGCCTGAGACCAACAGTCGGCGTATCGAGCTGGCCCGCGAACGCGCGGCGCAGGCACCCAGCGGAAACGACCTCGTCCAAGAGTTCGACGACGTATGGAGAACGGCGGCCCGCCTGTGCGAGAAGGAGCCCGGCGATCGCGTGGTCCGCACGCGTCACGGTGATCCGATGCTGCTGACCGACTTCCTGGTCACCCGCGTGGTCGAGGTGGCCGTGCACGGCCTGGACCTCGCCGCCGCCATCGGGCGCCGACCCTGGCTGACCGCGTCCGCCGGCCGTCTGCTCACCCAGTTGCTCCTCGGCCCTCGTGGACTTGAAGAAGTGCGCCGCCTGGGCTGGGACCGAGTGACATTCCTGCGCAAGGCCACCGGCCGGAGCCGATGACCGACGAGGATACCGCCGAGGTCGAGCGCGCGGGCATCCGCTGGCTGTCCCTCGGCTGAGGACTTACGAGGCGTGGTCGGGGCCGGGGCGGTGGGCGGGGCCGTGGGAGTCGCCGCAGTGCTCCTCCGGCCGGGGGCCGATCGACAGCAGCGGGCCGGAGTTGTGGTCGACCTGGAGCGTCGTGTGGGTGATCCCGTACGACTCGGCGAGCACCGCCTCCAGGTCGGCGCGTACCGAGTGGCAGTCCTCGCCCGGGGCGACGAGAACGTGCGCGGAGGCCGCGGTCTTCCCCGCCGTGATCTGCCAGATGTGCAGGTCGTGCACCTCGGTGACGTACGGGCGGGCGGCCAGGGCCTTGCCGACCTCATCCGGGGAGACTCCCGCGGGCGCGGCCTCGAGGAAGATCCGCCCCGACTCGCGCACCAGTCCGAGCCCCGCCCGCACCATCAGGACGACCACGACCAGGGAGGCGATGGCGTCCGCGCGGGCGAAGCCGGTCACGATCATGACGAGGCCGGCGACGGCCGTGGCGATGAAGGCGTACGCGTCGGTGAGGATGTGCCGGAAGGCGCCCTCGATGTTGAGGCTGGTGCGGTCGGCGCGGGAGATCATCCAGGTGGCTCCGGCATTGACGACGATGCCGACCAGCGCGGTGCCGAGCACGAGGCCGCCGGTGACCTCGGGCGGGCTGATCAGCCGCCGGATCGCCTCGTAGGTGAGCCAGGCCGACAGCAGCAGCAGGGACAGCCCGTTGGCCTGGGCGGAGAGGATCTCGGCGCGCTGCAGACCGTACGTGTAACCGCCCTTCGGCGGCTTGGCGGCCAGTCGCATGGCCACCAGCGCCAGGGCGATGGAGGCGGCGTCGGTCAGCATGTGCGCCGCGTCGGAGATCAGCGCCAGGGAGCCCGCCAGCAGGCCGACGGCGACCTCTCCGGCCATGAACGCGAGGATCAGGCCGAGTGCCCCGCTCAGCAGGCGCGCGTCGGCGTTCTCGCCGATGCCGTGGGCGTGGCCCGCGTGGCCGCCGGCGGACGGGGAGTGGTCGTGGCCGCCGGCGGACGGGGAGTGGTCGTGGCCGTCGGCGCTCATGTCGCGTCTCCCTCGGTCTCCTGGCGTTCGGGGTGGGCCGCGGCCGGTGCGTGGCCGATGTGGGTGAGCGCGACGTCCAGCAGCATGCGCACGTGCGCGTCGGCGAGCCGGTAGTAGGCCATCCGCCCGGACCGGCGCGCCTGGACGACCCGGTGGGCGCGGAGCAACCGCAGGTGGTGGGAGACCGCCGACTCGCTGGCGCCGGCGACCGCCGCCAGGTCGCAGACGCACATCTCGCCCTCCAGCAGGGCGACCAGGACCTTCAACCGGCCGGGGTCGGCGAGCAGCCCGAAGACGTCCGCGACCTCGGCGACGTCGTCCGCGGGCGGCATCGACGCGCACACGGTCGCGACGCGGTCGGCGTCGACGACCCGGACGGTGCAGGATTCGAGACCGACGACCACCTGATCATCTGAACGATTGCTCATACGTCGTCACCCTATGATGGGCTCCGGAGGCCGCCAAGCCCCTGCCCCGGCATCCGCTTGACGGCGATCACGGCGACGTCGTCGTCCAGCCGGTCCGCCGCGTAGGCGCACAGGTCCTCGTGCAGGCGCTCGACGAGCCGGCCCGGATCGTCCTCCTCCCACGCGAGCAGCCGTTCCCGGAGGGGATAGAACCTGCGGTCGGCGTCGCGGGTCTCGATCACTCCATCGGTGTACAGGAGCAGCAGGTCACCGGGCCGGAACGGGAACGAGTCGGCGTGGGCGTCCGGCGCGGCCAGGTTCCCCAGGCCGAGCGGCGGCGCGGGCCGCGTCGCCCGGAGTTCCCTGACCCGGCCGCCGGTCAGCAGCAGAGGTGAGGGATGCCCGCGGTTCACGATGTGCACGCGCGGCTCTTCGTCGGGGATGTCCACGACGGCGGCGGTGACGAAGTTCTCTCCCGCCCCCGCCTCCCCCTCCTCGCTGGTGGCGAGCTCGACGGTGGCGGCGCCGTCGAGGAAGGCGAGCAGATCGCGGAGCGCCGCCCGCTGGTGGGCCGCCGCGCAGAACGCCCCGATGACCAGGGCGGCGGTGTCGACGGCGGCCAGGCCCTTGCCGCGGACGTCTCCGATGATCAATCGCGTGCCCCGCGCGATGCGCGCCGCACCGTACAGATCACCACCGATCCTGGCCTCCTCCTGGGCGGTCAGGTACAGCGAGGCGATCCGCAACGGACCGACCCGCTCCGGCAGAGGACGCATCAGCACCTGCTGCGCCGTCTCGGCCACCGAGCGCACGAGCGCGAGCTGGCGCTGATGCCGCCGGCGTACGGCGGAGAAGAACACGATCACGACCGACATGAGGACCAGCGAGGACAGGTGCGACTCGTACTCCACAAGCCCTCGCCAGCGGTCGGCCGCGGCGATGACCACCTCGGCGCCGATCGCCGCCACTCCGATCAGCGCGACCTCCACCGGCCCGGCGAAGGAGGCGGTGAGCGCCGGCGCCGCGATCAGCAGCGGCCCCAGGTGGACCCGGGGCCCGGTGGCGAAGTCGGCCACCATGATCACCGCGATCAGCGCCAGCGGCAGCAGCACCAGCGCCCGGCCCCGCCACCATGCCCACGGCCGGGCCGCACGGACGTCCTGGAACCGTCGCACGATCCCTGCGTACCCGCTGGTGGACGCCGACACCGGGCATCTAGGGTGCCCGCTTGATCGCGATGACCGCGACGTCGTCGTTCAGAAGCTCGTCGGTGTACGCGCACAGGTCCGCGTGCAGGCGCTCGACGAGCCGGCCGGGGTCGTCCTCGGCCAGGGTCCGCAGGCGCTCCTGGAGGGGGTAGAACCCGCCGTCGGCGCCGCGGGCCTCGATCACGCCGTCGGTGTAGAGGAACAGGACCTCGCCGGGACCGAAGGGGAAGGTGTCGATCCGTGCGTCGTACGGAGCCAGGTCCCCCAGGCCGAGCGGCGGCGCGGGCCGCGTCGCGACCAGCTCCGTGACCTCTCCTCCCGCCAGGAGCAGCGGCGGCGGATGCCCGCGGTTCACGACGTGCACGCACGCCTTCTCATCGGGGATGTCCAGCAGGGCCGCGGTGACGAACCGCTCGCCCCACCCCGGACCGCCGCCGTCGGCCGGAACGGGGTCGGCGGCGGCGGCGCCGTCCAGGAAGGCGAGCAGATCGCAGAGCGCCGACCGCTGGTGGGCCGCCGCCCAGAACGCCCCCACCACAAGGGCGGCGGTGTCGACGGCGGCGAGGCCCTTGCCGCGAACGTCCCCGATGATCAACCGCGTGCCCCGCGCGATGCGCGCCGCACCGTACAGATCACCACCGATCCTCGCCTCCTGCTCGGCGGTGAGGTACAACGAGGCGATCCGCAACGGACCGACCCGCTCCGGCAGAGGACGCATCAGCACCCGCTGCGCCGTCTCGGCCACCGAGCGCACGAGCGTCAGCTCTCGCCGGCGCCGCTTCCGCAGGGTGGAGGCGAACATCATCACGCCCAGGATCATGATCAGCGATGAGAGCTGCATCTCGTACTCGGCGACGCCGCGCCAGGTCTCCGAGACGCCGACGATCACGTACGCCGTGACGGCCACCAGCCCGATGACGGCGACCTCACCGGGACCCGCGAAGCAGGCCGCCGCCGCCGTCGCCACGCTGAGCAGCGGGCCGAGGTGGACATGCGGCCCATTGACGAGGTCGGCGGCTCCGATCACCATGACCAGGGCGAACGGGAGGAGCATCAGCGCGCGACCTCGCCACGAGGACCGTGGCCGGTCCGAACGGTCAGTACGCAACCGTCGCACCATCCCTGCGTACCCGCTGGTCGGCGGCGAACCGTCCCGGAGCCGCGCTAATCCCGGACGGCCACAGGCGCTCCGGTCCCGGCCCGCCGCTCCGGGGTGCGAACGTGCTCCGGCAACAGTCCGTAGAGCATGATCCTGGCCATCACCCGGGACAGCAGCCGCCTGCCCCGGGAAGTCTCGAGGACCGCGGGCAGGCGCGGCTCGGCCTCGTCCAAGACTCGGTCGACGACACGACGCTGGACGACCCGCTGGACGGTCTGCGTGCCGATCGTGGGCACCGCCCGGCGGCGCTGGACGCGGCGTACCAGGCCGGGGTTGAGCGTGCGGTCGAACCGCGCCGGATCGGCCTGCGCGCGGTACAGCGGATCGGCCAGGAGGTTGGCGGCCGCGACGGCGTCCTGAACGGCGAGGTTGATGCCGACGCCGCCGATCGGCGACATCGTGTGGGCGGCGTCCCCGATGGCGAGCAGGCCCGGCCGGTCCCAGCGAGAGAGCCGGTCGAGGCCGACTTCGAGGAAGGCGACCTTGCCCCAGTCGTCGACCTCCCCGACCCGGTCGGCCAGGAACGGCACCAGCGCCGCCAGCCGGTCCCGCAGCATCGGGAGCCCCTGGGCGCGGACCCGCTCGTACGACCCCTTCGGGATCAGGTAGGCGATCTGCCAGTAGTCCCCGCGGTCGATCGCCGCCGCCATCTGGCCCCGGCCGAGGTAACCGCCGAGGCCGCTCCCGTCGCCGGGCCGCCGGGAGATCCGCAGCCAGAGGACGTCCATCGGCGCGCCGAGCTCGGTGGGGACCATGCCGGCGGCCGCGCACAGAGCGGACCGGCGGCCGTCCGCGGCGACGGTGAGGACGGCGCGCAGCTCATGCTCGCCGGAGGCGTCCCGGTATCGCACTCCTCGCACCGCGCCGTCTCGTTCGAGCGGGCCGAGGACCTCGGCGTTCATCAGCAGCCGGAACGCCGGAGACCGCCGCGCGTGCTCCACCAGCAGGGTCAGGAAGTCCCACTGCGGGATCATCGCGATGTGGTGGTACCTCGCCCGGGTGAACCGGCCGAGGTCCATGTCGACCAGCGGCCGGGCGTCCGTTCCGATCCGCAGCGTCGTCAGCTTCCGGTGCGGGAGTCTCTCCAGCTCGCCGACCAGCCCGAGCTCGTCCATGATCTGGAGCGTGGACGGGTGGACCGTGTCGCCCCGGAAGTCGCGGAGGAAGTCGCCGTGCTTCTCCAGCACCGTCGTCCGCACCCCGGCGCGGGCCAGCAGGAGGCCGAGCATGATCCCGGCCGGACCTCCGCCCGCGATGGCGCAGGTCGTCGTCTGAGCTTCCGGCATCACCGATCCCGCCCTCGGTCGCGGCCGTGACGTACGGGAAACGCCTCTGCCTCATACCCGCGCCGCGCCCCGGGAATCGGAGAACAGCCCTGACCGGATCCGGCCACCGTTCTGTCACTCACCGAGGTCACCTCCGTACGATCGGTGCATGTGGTCCCCTTTGCCGTTCGTCGGCCGCGGGGCCCAGCTCGACACGGTGCGGTCGCTGCTGACGGACGGGGCCGCTCGGGGAGTCGTGATCGCAGGCGCGCCCGGGGTGGGAAAGACGCGCCTGATGGCGGAGGCGATCGCCGAGCTCGACCCCGCCCGGTTCACCGCGCTCCGGGCCCAGGCCACCCTGGCCGCCTCCGCCCTGCCGTACGGCGCGTTCGCGCACCTGCTGCCCGCCGGTCCCGGCCCGGACGGTGACTCCGGTGGGGAACATCTGCTCGGGCCGGCCGACGGCCCCGGCTGGGCGGCCGACGCGCTGCTCGCGCGGAGCGGCCGCACCACGCCGGTGGTGGCGGTCGACGACGCCCACCGGCTCGATCCGGCGTCGGCCGCGCTGGTGACGGAGGTGGTCGCCCGGGGGTCGCGGCTGCTCGCCACCGTCCGCAGCGGAGAGGACGTCCCCGCCCACGTCCGGCGGCTGTGGCGGGACGGGCCCGTGCCGTCGCTGGCGCTCGGCCCGCTCTCGGCGGCCGATACCGCGCGGATGCTGGCGCACTGCGTTCGCGGCCAGGTGGAGGCGGCGACCTCGCGGCGCCTGTGGCGGATCACCGAGGGCAATCCGCTGTTCCTGCGTGAACTCGTCCTCGCGGGCGCCCTGACCGAGCGCCGCGGCGTGTGGCGGCAGCGGGGCGACCTGCCCGTCGCGCCGCGGTTGTCAGAGCTGATCGGCGGCCGGATCGGCGAGGTCGACGAGGAGGAGCGGGCGGTCCTCGAGCTCGTGGCGTTCGGTGAGCCGGTCGGCCTCGATCTCCTCACCGGCCTCACGTCACCCGCGGCCGTACGCCGCGTCGTCGACCGGGAGCTCGTCGTGGTGGTCACCGACCGGCGCCGCCGGCTCGCGCGGCCGGCGCATCCGCTGTACGGCGAGGTGATCCGCGCGCGGACCGGTGGCCTGCGTGCCCGCAACCGGTTGCGCGCGCTGGCGGAGGCGACCGAGGCCACGGGGCTGCGCCGGCGTCATGACGTGCCGCGCGTCGCCGGGTGGCGGCTGCGGAGCGACAGCGTCACCGGCGCCGCGCCCATGGCCGCGGCCTGCCGGCTGGCGTGGGCCGCGTACGACGTCGACCTGGCCGTCCGGCTGGGGCGGGCGGCCCTGGCGGCCGGTGGCGGCGTCGACGCGGCGGTCCTCCTGGGGACCGTCCTGCACTTCGCCGACCGGCCCGGGGAGGCCGAGGCGGCGTTACGCCGGGCCGCGGACGAGGCGGGCACCGACCGCGAGCGCGCGCTGGTCGCCGCGGCCCGCGCCCGCGTCCTCCACGGTGGCCTCGGCCGCGCCGCCGAGGCCCATCAAGTCCTCGACGCCGCGGGCGCCACGGTCACGGCTCCGGAGTGGCGGCAGGAACTGCTCGCGGTCAGGGCGTCCTGCGAGGTCCTCGCCGGGCGTGTCGAAGCGTCGCCGGCGCTGATCGCCCGCGTCCGCGCCATGGGGGTGCCGCTCCCCCGGGTGGCCGCCCGCCTGGCCGCCGCCGAGGCCGGCGCGCTCGCGTGGAGCGGGCGCGCCGAACAGACGACGACCGTCGTGCGGGCGGCCCTCGCGACCGCGCGGGACTGGCGCGACGACGTTCCGGACGTCCTCGCCGGGCTCGGCCTGGCGCGCCTGACGGCCCGCGTCGTCGCCGGCGATCTCGGTGCGGCCGAAGACCTGGCCGAGGCCGGCTACCGCGCGCTCGGCGATTCCGGCACGTGGCACACCGGCCTCGCGGTCCTCGCCGCCGTACGCGGGCAGATCTGCCGCATGCGCGGCGAGGTCGGCACGGCGGTCCGCTGGTGCCGCGAGGCGGCCGCGCGGTTCGGGGACGCTCCGGCCGGGTTCGCCGGGCTCTGCTTCGGGGAGCTCGCCCACGCGCTGGCGCTCGCCGGCGACGTCCCCGCCGCCGAGGAAGCCCTGGCGGAGGCGGAACGGCGTGCGCTGCCCACCTGCCTCGCCCCGGACTTCCCGGCCGTGTCGGCCCGTGCCTGGGTGCGGGCCGCCCGCGGCGACGTCGACGGGGCCGTGGCGGCCGCGCTCGACGGCGCCGCACGCGCGCGGGCGAACGGCCTGGCGGCGTTCGAGATGTCCACGCTGCACGACGCGGTACGCCTCGGCGCGGCCGATCGTGCCGCCGGCCGGCTCGCGGTCCTGGCCGGGCGGGTCGACGGGGCCCTCGCGCCGCTGTACGCGCGGCACGCCGCCGTGGCCGGTGACGGCTCCGCGCTGGCCGCCGTGTCTGCGGAGTACGAACGTCTCGGCCTCATCCTCTACGCCGCGGAGGCGGCGGCCCAGGCGGCGGCCGCGCACGAGTCCGCGGGGCGTCCTTCGGCGGCCCGCGCGGCGAACACCCGGGCATGGCGCACCGCCCGCCGGTGCCAGGGCGCCCGCACACCGGCCCTCGCCGCGATGGCGACCCCGGAGGTCACCGCGCGCCAGCGCCAGGTCATCCAGCTCGTCGTCACGGGATCGACCAATCGCGAGATAGCCGGGCGGCTCGGGCTCTCGGTCCGTACGGTCGAGAACCACCTGCTCAGAGCGTACGAGCGGCTCGGCGTCGGCGATCGCGCCGAGCTCGCGGATCTGTTCGGCACGGCCGGCGCTCCGGCCGGCCACGGAGGGGTGACCTGATGGCGGACCTCCCACCGGTGCCCCGCGACGCGGAAGCCCCGGCCCGCTGGCCGTTCGTCGGCCGTACGGCACAGCTCGACGCGGTGCGCGCGATCCTCGACGACGGGCCGTACGCCGGGGTGGTCGTGGCCGGTCCCCCCGGGGCGGGCAAGAGCAGGCTGGCCGCGCAGGCCGTCTCGGAGCGCGCGAGCGGCACGGTCGTGACGGTGCGCGGCACGACGGCCGCCGCCGACCTGCCCTTCGGCGCGGTCGCCCATCTGCTCCCGGAGCGGTTCCCGCCCGACGGCGGCGCGAACCCCCTGCGCCGGGCCGCGGAGGCCCTGCGTCCCCCGGACGGCGGCACACCGCTGCTCAACGTCGACGACGCGCACCTGCTGGACTTCGCCTCGGCGGCGCTCGTCCACCATATGGTGCTGCACTGCCAGGCCCGCCTGCTGGCGACCGTCCGCAGCGGCGAACCCGCGCCCGACCCCGTCGTCGCCCTGTGGAAGGACGGCCTCGTCCGGCGCATCGAACTCGAGCCCTTGCCGGTCGAGGAGACCGGCCGCCTGCTCGCCCAGGTCCTCGGCGGGCGGGTCGAGACGGTGACCCTGCGACGGCTGTGGCGGGTGACGCAGGGCAACCTCCTCTACCTGCGCGAGATGGTGATCGCCGGCCGTGTGTCCGGGGCGCTCGACGAGATCGGCGGGCTGTGGCGCTGGGGCGGCGACCTGTCCCTAACCCCCCGGCTCCACGACCTCGTCGAGGCCCGCATCGGGGAACTCGACGAGGACGAACGCGAGACGCTGGAGTTCGCCACGTTCGGCGAGCCGCTCGGCGCGGACGTCCTCGCACGCCTCACCGACGCCGCGGCCGTCGAACGCTGCGAGGCACGACAGCTCATCACCGGCTTCCGCGACGGCCGGCGGCTCCAGGTGCGGCCCGCCCACCCGCTGTACGGGGAGGTCGTCCGCGCCCGCGCGACCCCCGAACGCGCCCGGGACCTGTTCGCCCGGCTCGCCGACGCCGTCGAGGCGACCGGGGCGCGGCGGCGCGACGACGCGCTGCGCGTCACCGTGTGGCGGCTCGACAGCGGGACGGCCCGGCGGCCGCACCCACTGATCACCGCCTGCCGCCTGGCGATGTCCGTCTTCGACATCACGCTGGCGCAGCGGCTGGGCCGGGCCGCGGTCGCCGCGGGCGGCGGTCCGGCCGCCGCCGTTCCGCTGGCCTACGCGCTCTTCTTCGACGACCGGCCGGAGGAGGCCGAGCAGGTCCTGCGCCGGGTCATGGACGGCCCGGCCGCCGAGACCGATCGCTCCGGCTACGCGTGGATCCGCGCGCTCGGACTCACGTGGAGCGTGGGGGACGCCGACGCCCACCGGGTCGCCGAGGAGGCCGCCTCCGCCGTCACCGACCCGGCGGTCCGCCAGGATCTGCTGGTCGCGAGCGCGTTCGTCCACTTCTTCGCCGGGCGTCCCCTCGACTCCGACCGGCAGCTCGCGGCGGCGCGCCGGCTCGGCGCCGTCCGCAACCCGGCGAGCGCGGCCGAGGCCGCGGTCGTCGAGGGCCTCCGGCTGGCGCACGGCGGGAAGACCGTCCCCGCGCGGGCCCTCGCCGACGCGACACTGCGGGACGCCACGCGCTGGCGGGATGACACGCCCGACGTGTACTGGAGCCTGCAGTGCGTCCGCCTGCTTTCGTTCCTGTTCGAGGGCGACCTGACCGCGGCGGAGGAGGTCACCGGCCTGACCCGGCGCCTCATGCGGGAAGAGGCACCCTGGCGGCTGGGCGTGGCCGGGTTCGACGGCCACCTCGCCCAGATCCGCCTCCTCCGGGGGCAGGCCGCGGACGCGGTCCGCTTCTCTCGCGAGGGCATCGCCAACCTGGGCGGGTACAAGGCCGGGTTCGCCGGGCTGTGCCTCGGCGAACTCGCCCACGCCTCGGCCCTGCTCGGTGACGGGGCGACCGCCGAGAGTGCCCTCGCCGACGCCGTCGACCGGTCGCTGCGGACGTTCGTGCCGATCGACTTCCCCGCGACGCTCGCCCGCCCGTGGGTGCACGCCGCCGCCGGCGACCTCGACGCCGCCGTGGCCGCCGCCCTTGCCGCCGCGGACGACGCCGAGACCCACGGTCTGCGCGGCTACCGGATGTTCGCCCTGCACGATGTCGTACGCCTCGGGGCCGCTCCCCTCGTCGCCGGAAGGCTGACCCGCCTGTGCCCGGCCGTCGACGGCCCGCTCGCGCCCGTCCTCGCCCGGCACGCGGTCGCCGCCGCCGCCGGTGACGGCCCCGAACTCGACGCGGTCTCCCGTGCCTTCGAGCGGATGGGCCTGCTCCTGCACGCCGCCGAGGCCGCCGCGCAGGCCGCCGCCGCGTACGGGCCGGCCCGGCGGCCCGGCGTCTTCGCCGCGTCCCGCGCCTGGGCTCTCGCCGGCCGCTGTCAGGGCGCCCGCAGCCCGGCCCTGCGCGGGCTCACGCCACCGCGGCTCACGGCACGGCAGCGGGAGATCGCGGGTCTCGCGGCGACCGGGCTGAGCAACCGGGAGATCGCCGACCGTCTCACGCTGTCACCCCGCACGGTCGCCAATCACCTGGTCGGCGTGTACCGCAGGCTCGGCGTCGGCGACCGCGCCGCCCTCGCCGACCTGCTGCCCCGGATCTGAGCGGAGCCGGCCTCACCGCGGATGTTGAGTACGGCCTACTCATGCCCACGGCGCCGGGCGTTCCTAGCGTGGTCTCACCGCCGGAGATCTCGGCGGTCGACGGGGAAGGGGCAGCGATGGCCAAGCTGTACGCGTCATGGGTACCGGGGTACTCCTTCGTCCCCCAGGCCATGGGCACGGGGACACTCGATCCGAGGAACCAGCCGTTCGTCGACGTCAACGGGCTACGGGAAGGGTTCGGGGCCCACTTCTACCTCAAGCAGGGTCAGGCCAACTGGTTCCACGTGGCCATCCCCACACCGGTCATCGTCGAGGACCGCCGCGCGACGCTCGGCCGCGTGATGGTGCTCTTCTCGGTCACCGCGCAGTTCGCCGCGCTGCAGGCCGTGGACGTCTGGGACGGCCCCAACCGCATCCTGCACCGCGACGGTCTGAGCATCGACGGCAACCACAACACGGGGCTGGACGCCTTCAACACCTGGAACGTCAACCACGACGGCATCGCCTGGGGCGTCGGAATCTCCATGCTGTTCTCCGCCCCGGGCGGAGGCGAGATCTACTTCGCCTCCGCCGGTGGCGACTTCTTCCACAACATCTGATCCACGCCTCGGCCGTCGCGGGGGGCGCCGGCCGAGGCCGCTTCCGGCCCGGTCACCGGGCCTTGTCCGGAGAACGGCGAACGGGGAGGAGGCCACGATGGCCGCCAGAACAACGATCCATGACCTGACCGGACCTCGCGGTGGCACCGGCCGGAGAAGCCGAACGGCGCTCGCGGCCGTCGCGTGCGCCGCGCTTCTCATCGGCGGCTGCAACAGCGGCGCCGTGGGAGACGGCTCGGGCGGAGGCGGGGGTGGAAACGGCGGCGGAGGCAACGGACACGGGAACGGCGGCGGTGGGAACGGTGGTGGCGGGAACGGTGGCGGCGGGAGCGGCACCAGCCGGTACGGCTTCGGTCTCCCATCCGGCCCGACCGGCGGTGACGCGCCCGCCGGTGCCGTGTACGAGGACATCCTCGGCAAGAACTGTGCTCAGGCGGAGCAGGATTCCAGGGCGGAGACGCTGGAGGGATCCGACTACCTGCCTCTCCTGCAGATCGGCATCGCATTGTGCCGGGGAGACCTGAGCAGCGCGCAACGGGACCTCGCGTCCTTGGCGCGCCCCTCGTGGGACTCGAATACCTGGTTCATGTGCGAGCTCTACCGGGCGGCCGAGTCCTTCGTCCACCAGCGCCCACGGTCGGCGTACGGCACCTGCCCCTCGCCTCCCGCCGACCCCTCCGAGTCCTCCTCGCCGGACGAAGGCGGATCCTCCGGGCCCGTGGACTCCTCCCAGCCCTCCGACTCCTCGCAGTCCTCCCCCGGAACCGGCGGCTGATCGATGCCGGAGCGGTCTCCGGACACGGCGCGGCCGACCGGGCAGGAGGCGGTGGCGGCCGAGACCGGCGGTGACGGCGGGAAGGGCAACGAGATCCTCCGCTGGCTCGTCGGCGTGGTCGCCAACGCCACCGTCCTGACCGCCCTGCTGGTGTACTTCGGCTGGCAGCGCAACGATGTGCAGTCTCAGGAGCTCGGGTTCGACGAGAGCATCCTCGGGATGTCGACCCGGGACTATGTGCTCCGCAGCGTCTGGCCGGTGCTCGTCCTCCTGCTGACCATCGCGATCGGCGGGATGGTGTGGCTGCGGTGGGACGACCGGCTGGTGCGCCGGATCCGGGCCGGCGGCCGGGACGACCGCGAGGTCCGGTGGACGCTCCGGATGCTGCCGTTCGCCTGGCTCATCCTGCCCGGAGCCGTGTGGATCATCGGGTACGTGTGGCGGACCGCGGCGTACGTCGCCTTCCCCTTCAGCATCGGCGCCGGAGTCCTCCTCCTCGTTTACGCCGTTCAGCTGCGGAGCATGCTGCCGGGGGCTGTCGATCCCCCTCCCGGGCGGGCGCCGCTGCTGCGCGCGTTCGCCGCGATCATCGTCGGCGTCTCGCTGTTCTGGGGGGCGTCCGACTACGCGACGATCCAGGGGTACGCGATGGCGGACCGCTTCGCCGCCGGCATCCGGAACCTCACCCAGGTCGTCGTCTACAGCCCCAAGCGGCTGTACCTGACCGCGCCGGGTGTGACGGAGACGAGGCTCGCCGACGACAAGGCGGCCTACCGCTACCGGTACTCCGGCCTGCGGCTGAACGTGCACACCGGCGGCCACTACGTCCTGGTGTCCGACGGCTGGACCCGGCGCGACGGCGTGGTGATGCTGATCGCCGATGACGATCCCGTACGCCTGGAGTTCGTCCGCCGGCGGTGAACCGTCACGGGCCGACCATCGCCGCCGAGGATCCTCGTCGTCAGGACGACGGGGATCTCCGGCGGGACGGACCAGGTCACAGCCGGGCGCGCTCAGGAGAGCGGGTCGTTCCGGGAGTACGCGGACGACCTCGGCGGCCCGGGGGATGTCAGCGGGGGAAGCGGGTCCGGGCCCAGTCGAGGCCGTCGCGGCTGTCGGTGCCCGCGAGGGGGCCGAGCACGGCCAGGGCGATGAACAGCGCGAACACGATCAACATGGTGAGACTCTCCTCCGTCATCAGCCTTCTTGCTTGTTGCTACTTACATTTTCCGCCTCGCAACCATGAAGGTCCAGCGAGCATTACTGCACGGAATCTGTAAGCTCTCCTGAATGATCGACCTCGTCCGCTTGCGGGTGCTTCGCGAGCTTCAGCTGCGCGGCACGGTCGGCGCGGTCGCCGACGCGCTCGGCTACAGCCCCTCCGCGGTCTCCCAGCAGCTCGCCCAGCTGCAGAAGGACGTCGGAGTGCGGCTCACCGAACGGGTGGGCCGCCGCCTCCGGCTGACCGAGGCGGGCGAGACCCTGGCCCGCGCCGCCGACGACCTGCTCGCCCAGGCCCGGCAGGCGGAGGAGTCCGCACGGGCCGCGTGCGGGGTCATGGCCGGCACCGTACGGATCGTCGCCTTCCAGACCGCACTGCTCAACCTGGTGGCGCCCGCGCTGGACGCCCTGTCGGCCCGCTACCCGGACCTCGTCGTCGAGGTGCTCGACGACGAGTTCGAGCGCGCGCTGCAGGCCCTCGTCCTGCAGGAGGTCGATCTGGTGATCAGTAACCAGTACGACGCCGTCCGGCGCCCGCGCACCGCCGGGCTGGCCGACGAGCTGCTGCTGACCGAGCCGACCCGGCTGATCCTGCCCGCCCGGCATCGCCTGGCCGCCACGGAGTCGCCGGTACGGGTCGCGGACCTGGCGGGCGAGGTGTGGGCGTCCGGGCACCCCGGGACCGCGCACGCCGAGCTCACCGAGCGGCTCTGCGTGGAGCACGGCGGCTTCCGGCCCGAGATCCGTTACCGCTCCAACGACCTGCTCGTCAACCTCGCGCTCGCGGCCCACGGCCAGGCGATCGTGCTGCTCCCCGAACTGGTGCGATACACCGACCGGTCCGGGATCGCGGTCCGCGACCTGGCCGACGCCGACGTACGGCGCCGCGTGATCGCCTGGACCCGCAGGGACGGCGACGTACGGCCGTCGGTGCGCGCGGTCCTCGACGCCCTGCGATCCGCCGCCGACGGGCTGACGTCCGTACGCCCCGGCGTCACGCGCGGAGAGTGATCCGCCGCGCGGACGGCGCCCGGAACGGCCTGGTGGGAGGGCTCGTCCTGCCACTCCCTCCAGGAGAACGGTGAACCTGGCGTCACCCCGGACACGGAAACCCGCGCCATGGGCGTCGCGCCCGCCCACCGGTTGGATCAGAGCCCATGAGCCATTCACGGACGAGAAGATCACTGGCACTCGCCGGGGCCGTTCTGGCCGTCTCCGTGGCGGGCGGTGCCGCGACGGCCTCCGCCGCTCCCCCGGCCACGGGAACGCTGCCGCCCCTGGATCCGGCCGCCCTGCGCGCGGCCATCGCCGGGCTGCCGAACGCCACGGTGACGGGCGCGATGGTGAAGGTCACCGGCCCCGACGGGCACTGGAGCGGCACCTCCGGCGTCGGCGACGTCCGGACCGGGACACCCGTTCCCCCGGACGGCCGGTTCCGGGCCGGCAGCATCTCCAAGGTGTTCACCGCGGCGGTCGTCCTGCAGCTCGCCGCCGAGCACAGGATCGACCTCGACCGGTCCGTCCAGCACTACCTGCCGGGCCTCCTGCCCGCCTCGTACCCGGACGTCACCGTCCGGCAGATCCTCGACCACACGAGCGGACTCCCGACGGACGGCGGCCTCGAGGATTCGCAGGGCGACCCGAACCGGTGGTTCGTGGACCACCGGTTCGACAGCTGGACGCCCCGGCAGATCGTCGCCGACGCGATGACGTACCCGATGGACTTCCCGCCCGGCACCCGCCAGCGCTACAACGGCCTCAACTACTACGTCGCCGGGCTGCTCGTCGAGAAGGTGACCGGACGGTCCTACGCCGACGAGGTGCGGCGGCGGATCCTCCGGCCGCTGCACCTGAGCGGCACCTTCGTCCTGGACCGGCGCGACCCGCGCCTCCCCGGCCCCCACTCCCACGGCTACGTCGCGGTGACCGAGAACGGCACCACCGTGCTGCACGACGTGTCCGAGCAGAGCCCCTATCCGTGGGCCGAGGGCGGGATCATCTCCACCGGCGACGACCTCACCCGCTTCATCCGCGCGCTCTTCCAGGGCCGGGTGGTGCCGCGCTCCGCGCTCGGCGCCATGTTCGCCGTGCCGGACGTGGCATACGCCGACCGGAACAACTGCGTCCTCGGACCCGACGCGGGCCGCGCCTGTTACAGCGCGGGCCTGATGCGGGTGCGGCTGCCGAACGGCCTGACGGGCTGGGGCAAGACCGGCTCTCGCCCCGGCTACACCAGCGGCGTGTTCGCCACCCGCGATCTGCGCCGCGTCCTCGTCTACTCGCTCAACCCGACGGGCAACAAGGACGGCTCGGAGCAGCCCTACGTCCTGAAGATCTCCGCAGCCGCCTTCGACCCGTCGCTCACCGCTCCGGAGGCGGCCGGCGCCACCCCGCGCTGACCCTCAGCGGGGGCGGCGGGGGCCGGCGTCGCGTTCGCGGCGGACGGTGGGCTTGCGGCCCTTGATGGTGGTTCTGCGGAGGGCCTTGATGACGTCGTCGGCCGCCCCCTCGGGGATCTCCACCAGGGAGAACCGGTCGGCGATTTCGATGGTGCCGATGTCCCGCCCCGCCAGGCGGGACTCGCCGGCGATCGCGCCGACCAGGTCCTGGGGCCGGATGCCGGCGCTGCGGCCGGCGCCCACGAACAGCCGGGTCATGCCCTGCGCGGGGCCGCGGCTCCGGCGGTCACGGTCACGGCCGCGGCCGTCCCGGCGGTCGCGGCCGTCCCGTCCGTCGCGGCCGGGCTTGTAGGCGACCTCTGGGATCTCCTCCTCGTCGACCGTCGCCCCGCTGGAGTCGTACGCGAGCTTGACCGCGGCGAGCGCCACCTCCATGACGTCGAACTCCTCGGCGAGCGGCTCGACGACGGCGAGGAACTGCTCCAGGTCGTCCTCGAGGAGGCTCTCGCGCAGCGCCGCGCGGGTCAGGTCGAGACGCCTGGCCCGCAGGTCGGCGACGGTGGGGACCTTCTGGACGGAGATCCGCTGCTTCGTCTGACGTTCGATCGCCTTGAGCATCCGGTGCTCGCGCGGCTCGGCGAGGGTGATCGCGACACCCTCGCGGCCCGCGCGGCCGACCCGGCCGATGCGGTGGACGTACGACTCGGGGGCGGAGGGGACGTTGTAGTTGACGACGTGGGTGAGCTGCTCGATGTCGAGGCCGCGCGCGGCCACGTCGGTGGCGATGAGCAGCTCGGCGGTGCCGTTGCGCAGCCGGCTCATGACCCGGTCCCGCTGCTCCTGGCTCATCCCGCCGTGCAGCGCCTCGGCGCGGTAGCCGGAGCCGTTGAGGCTCTCGGTGAGCTGGTCGACCTCCTCGCGGGTGCGGCAGAAGACGATCGCGGCGGCCGGCGCCTCGACGTCGAGGAGCCGGCCGAGCGCCGCCGGCTTGTGCGCGCGGGCCACGACGTACGCGTCCTGGCGCACCTTCGGCGCCTCACCCGGGGCCGGCGCCTGGCGGCCCATCTGGATGCGGACCGGCTCGCGCAGGTAGCGCCCGGTGATGCCCTCGATGCGCGGCGGCAGCGTCGCGGAGAACAGCACGGTCTGGCGGTCCTCCGGGGTCTCCTGGAGGATCGCCTCGATGTCCTCGGCGAAGCCCATGTCGAGCATCTCGTCGGCCTCGTCGAGCACGACCGCGCGGACGGTGTCCAGCTTCAGGGTTCCGCGGCCGATGTGGTCGAGAGCCCGGCCGGGCGTGGCGATCACGACGTCGACTCCGCGCTCGATCGACTTGATCTGCCATCCGATCGGCTGGCCGCCGTAGATCGGCAGCGCGCGCACGCCCATGTCCCGGCCGTACCGGTGGAACGCCTGGGAGACCTGGACGGCCAGCTCACGGGTCGGGACGAGGACGAGGGCCACCGGCCCGGCGCCCCGGCCGTCCTCGGGCATCCGCTGCAGGATCGGCAGCGCGAACGCCGCGGTCTTGCCGGTCCCCGTCGCGGCCTGGCCGACGAGGTCACTGCCCTCGACCAGCGGCGGGATCGCCTCGCGCTGGATCGGGGTGGGCTCCTCGTAGCCCAGCCCGGACAGCGCGTTCAGCAGCTCCTGCCGCAGCGGCAGGTCCGCGAAGGTCGTCGTGCCTTCACCGCTCGCGTCACCGCCCGCCTCGGCGCTCGCGCCGTCGGCCACGTCACCGCGCACCTCGGCGCTCGCGCCGTCGGCCACGTCACCGCGCACCTCGGCGCTCGCCTCGGCGTTCACGTCACCGTTCACGGCGCTGTTCACGTCGCCGGCCATGCCGTCGGACTCGTTGGGGGTCATCATCGACTGGTCCTTCCCAAAGCTCACCTCTACGCCTACACCGTCCCGGTCGGCGTCGTTCGACCGCACCCCAGGTTGGAGCGTTCCTGTAAGGACCGGGCCGATGGAACGAGCGCACAGACGGGCGCGGCCGGGCGGAGGTGAACGCTCGAGACGGGTGGGTGCCGGGGCGCGCCGGTCAGGGCTTTCGCCCCACGCCCGCGACCGACCAGATCATCTCGGGGTCGACGGCGGGTACGCCGGAGTCCGGACGCCAGGCCGGCACCTTGACGATACCGGGCTCGACGAGGTCCAGCCCCTCGAAGCAGGGTTCGACCTCGGCCAGGGAGCGGACGTTGCGCCGCCGGCTGCCCCTGACGATCTGCTCGTCCTGGTAGAGCTCGGCGAGCTTCTCGGTGACCTGGGGCCGGGGATCGGAGATCGCGTGGCTGATGGCCACGTAACTGCCGGAGGCGATCCCCCGGAGGAACCCCTCGACGATGCGCACCGCGACGTCGTCCTCCGGGATGATGCTGAGCACCCCGACGAGCAGGATCCCGACCGGCTGCCGCAGGTCGATCAGCTCCGTCAGCCGCGGATGGGCGAGCAGCGCGACGGGGTCGCGCATGTCGGCGCGGATGACCGCGGTCCGGGAGGAGCCCGTGAGCAGCGCCTGGGCGTGGTTGACGACGAGCGCGTCCTGGTCGGCGTACACGACCCGCGCCTCGGGGGCCGTGGCGTGCGCGACCTCGTGCACACTGCCCCGGGTCGGCAGCCCGCAGCCGACGTCGACGAACTGCCGGATCCCTTCGTCCACCATGAAGCGCACCGCGCGGTGGAGGAAGTGACGTGACTCCCGTGCCATGATCGGGAGCTCGGGCGCCAGGGCGAGGGCGCGTTCGGCGACCGCCCGGTCGGCGGCGAAGTTGTCCTTCCCGCCGAGGATGTAGTCGATCATCCGGGCCTCGTTGGGCATGGTCGGGTCGAAGCCGGACGACCTCGAGCCAGACTCCACCTTCGCCCCCTCACGGACCACCACGGGTTGAATGATTCCAGATAACGGCGCCTGCCGCAGAACTACGCGGCAACGCCTCAAAGCGGAGCATCCGGAAGATCCTCCGGCCGGACGATCGTCAGGTCGTCCTTCGTCGGGGCGCGGAGTTCCGCGACCCGCGCCGCCTGCTGCTCGGTCATCCGCTGGAAGACCTGCCGGGCCGCGCGGCCGTTGCCGAAGCGCGCCCCGCGCGGATGGCGCTCGAAGAACTCCAGCAGCCGGGCGAGGGTCTCGTCGGGCAGGTGGTAGTCGTGCCGGCGCGCCTGGTACTGCACGATCCGGACGAGCTCCTCGGAGGAGTAGTCCTCGAAGGTCAGCGTGCGGGTGAACCGCGACGCGAGCCCGGGGTTGGAATCGATGAACCGCTCCATGTCGCCCGGGTAGCCCGCCGCGATGACCACCACCTCGTCGCGGTGGTCCTCCATCAGCTTGACCAGCGTGGCGATGGCCTCCTGCCCGAAGTCGTTGCTCTGCCCGTACGGCGCCAGGGCGTACGCCTCGTCGACGAACAGCACGCCGCCCAGCGCCCGCTTGAACACCGCCTGCGTCTTCGGCGCCGTGTGGCCGACGTACTCCCCGACCAGGTCGCCGCGGTCGGTCTCCACCAGGTGCCCGCTGGACAGCAGCCCGAGCGCGGCGAGGATGCGCCCGTAGAGCCGGGCGACGGTCGTCTTCCCGGTGCCGGGGTTGCCGGCGAAGACCAGGTGACGCGCCAGCGGCGGCGGCGACAGCCCCACCTCCTCGCGGCGCTTGACCATCTGCATCAGCTTGGCCAGCGAGGCGACCTCCTGCTTCACACGGCTGAGGCCGACCAGCCGGTCGAGCTCGGCGAGCAGGTCCGCGAGGTTCTCTTTGCCGTCGCCCTCCGCCGAGACGGCGCGGGCGGTGGCGTGCGCCGCGCCGGGGCGCAGCGCCGCGCGCTGGCTGCGTTCGGCGGACGGGATGGCGCTGGTGGCGACGTTGCCGGTCCGGCAGTCCTGGAACACCGGCTCGGCGCCGTCCGCGACGGTGAGGTCCTCCTTCGTGTCGTGCACGAGACAGCGGCGCACGGTGGGCGTGGCGTGCGCGCCGACGTACAGCGCGGGAAAACCCGTCTCGGAGATGTCGCAGTCCTCGAGCACACCGGCGGCGCCCTCGTTGAGGTACACGCCGTTCTTCCCGGACCGGGCGATCGTCACCGACCGGACGCGCGGCCGGGCGCCCGTCCAGATCACCAGCGCGCTGCCCTCGGTGTCGCAGATCTCGGCGTCCTCGATCCACGCCTCGCTGCCCTCGTCGAGGAACACCCCCGCCGATCCGGTCCCCGAAACCTTCCCACCGCGGATCAGCACGCCGGTGTCGGGCCCCACCTCGATCCCGGTACGGGCCACGTCGGAGACCTCGCAGTCGTCCAGCAGCGGCCGGTGCCGGGTGGTGACCTGGGCGCCCATCTCCACGTCGCTGACCCGGCACTCGCGCAGCACCGCGTCGGCGCCCTCGATCGACACCCCGGCCAGCCGCGCGCGTTCGATCCGGGTCCGCTCGGCGAACAGGTCGGCGCGCTCGTCGACCCGTACGCCGTGCTCGGGAGTCTCGCGGACGTGGCAGTCCTGCAGCGTGGCCCGCGCGCCGCCGCCGACGTGGACGGCCGTGAACGCCGTACGGGCGATCTCGCACTCCCGCAGGGACACGACCGCGTCGCCCTTGCAGTGGACCCCGTTCGCCCCGGACCGGGCGAACACCGACCGGCGGGCGCGCACCGCGCCCGCGCCGGTGACGACCAGCGCCGTCCCGGTGACGTCGACGGCGCGCACGTCCTCCAGGTCCAGCCGGCACGACCCCGTCGCGACGATCGCCGCGGCGTCGGTCTCGCGGACCTGGCAGTCCTTCAGCCGGGCGGCGGCCTCGCCGCGCACGAGGACGCCCTCCGCCTTGGTGCGGACGATCTCGCAGCCCTCGAGCCGGACCCGGCGGTCCTCCAGCCCTGCGGACGCGCCCTCGGCCTCGTCGCGGTGAGCCGTGGCCGGCGCCGGCTCCGCCGCGCCCGCGGAGTCCTCCAGGCGCACGCCCTGCGCCCCGGAGTCGTGCAGCTCGCAGCCGCGCAGGGACGCGTACGCGGCGCCGCCGAGGACCAGCGCGGCGTTCCCCGACCGGCGGATCTTGCACTCGGTGAAGATCCCATGGGCGGCGCCGCCGAGCTGCAGGCCGGGGCCGCGGGACCGGTCGACGACGGTGCGGACGCACTCGACCTGCGCGGTGCCGTCGAGCCGCACGCCCGCGCCGGCCACCGACCGCACGGTGCAGTCCGCGATGATTCCCTTGCTCGTGCCCGTCACGCGCACGCCCTGGCCGGCGTCCCGCAGGTCGCAGCCGCGCAGCGTGAAGGTCGCGTCGGTGAAGGTGATGCCGCCGCCGCTGATCTCACAGCGTTCGAGGACCGGCGCGCCGTCCCGGCCCAGCACGGCCACGTCCGCCGAGCCCGCCGCCTCCAGCGTCAGGTCGCGCACGGTCGCCGAGCAGCCGTGCAGGCTCAGCGCGGGCCCGTGCGGTGAGACGACGCGCACCGTCCCCGCGCCCCTCGCGGCGACGATCGTGACGTTCCGGTCGACGATCAGCGCCTCGTTGTAGACACCGGGCTGGACGGAGACCACCGCGCCGTCGGCCGCGGCGCGCACGGCGGCGCCGATCGTACGGTGCCCGCCCCAGGCCCCGGGCGCGACGCGCTGCCAGCCCGCCTTGACACGGAACTCCTCACGATCCGTGTTCCCTGGCATACCCACGCGATCAAGCTTGCCAGGCTCACCTGCCACACGCGAGTGCCCCGGTCCCGCGACCCGGCCGCGGGCGATGTCACGTGCATCACGATCCGGCAACCGTCACCACACCGCTCCGCCGAGTGAGATCATGCCTCATGCCCTACCGTGTGCGACCGCCCGGCTACCCCGGCCGGCCGGGCATGCCGGACCGGAGGACCGTCCTGCTGGCGGGCCTGGGAACGGCCGCCGCCGCGCTCGGCGGCTGCACCCTGACCGGCGCGGGAGACCGTTACCGGAAGGGACCCCTGCCGATCGGCACCGGGGTCACGAACGGGGTCTACTACCGCTACGGCCGGCGGCTCGCCCGCCTTCTCGACGACCGCCTCCCGGGCGTGCGCGCCTCGGCGAACGTCACCACCGGGTCCCTGGACAACCTCCAGTGGCTGCGGTGGGGCGGCGACCGGCTCGCGTTCCTGGCCGCCGACGTCGCCGGCACCGCGGCGGCCGAGCCGGACGCGCCGGACGCGCCGATCCGGGCGCTGGCCCGCCTGTACGACGACTACCTCCACCTCGTGGTCCTGCAGTCGTCGGACTACCGCACGATCGACGACCTGCGCGGCCGGCACGTCTCGGTCGGCGCGAAGGGGTCGGGCGTGGAGGTCGTGGCCCAGCGGGCCCTGGCCGCCGCCGGCCTGACCGGGCACCTCACGCCGGTGCGGATGGGCCTGGACTACGCGCCCGCCGGCCTGCGGTCGGGGCTGATCGACGCGTTCTTCTGGTCCGGGGGCCTGCCGACCGCCGGGATCGCCGAGCTGGCCGCGCGCCTCCCGATCCGCCTCATCCCGCTCGGCGGGCTGGCCCCGGAGATCCGCCGGCGGTACGGGCCGTACTACCGCACGGGCACCATCCCGAGCGGCACGTACGTGAACGTCGACGAGACCCAGACCCTGGCCCTCGCCAACTTCCTGGCCGCCCCGGCCTCGTTCGACGACGCGCTCGCCTACCGCGTGACCGAGATCCTGATCCGGGACCGGGACGCCCTCGCCGCGGCCGTGCCCTCGGCGGAGCTGCTGGACGTGCGCAGCGCGATCCAGACCGACCCGGTGCCGCTGCACCCGGGGGCGCTGCGCTACTACCGGTCGATCAGGCGCTGACGCCGCACGCGCACCACCGGCCGACCGGACGCCGGCGACGCACGCGGTTCGCCGTACCACCGGCCGGTCAGACGCCGGCGGCGGGGACCGCCATCGTCACGCGCAGGCCCGCGCCGTCCGCGGCGGCGATCTCCAGGCGGCCGCCGCTCGCCTCCAGGAGGGTACGGGCGACCGACAGGCCGAGCCCGGAGCCGTCGACGTTCTGGTGGCCCGGACTGCGCCAGAACCGGTCGCCGATCCGGGCGAGCTCCTCCGGCGGCAGGCCGGAGCCCTCGTCGGTGACGCGGATCTCGACGTCGCCGCCGGTCTCGGCCACCTCGACGGTGACGGCCGATCCCTCCGGGGAGAACTTCAGCGCGTTGTCGATCACCGCGTCGAAGGCGCTGCCGAGGCCGGTGGGGTCCGCGGAGCCGAGCACCGGCCCCGTCCACCTGCGGCGCACCTCGATGGCCCGCCGGTCGGCGACCACCTGCCAGGCGGTGACGCGCTCGTCGACGAGGACGGCCAGGTCGATGGTCTCCACGGTGGCGCCGTTCTCTTCGGCGAGGGCGAGTTCGAGGAGGTCGTCCAGGACCCGTGTGAGACGCTCCGCCTCGTGCCGCAGGTCCTGGATCTCCTCCTCCGACCCGGGCGGCAGGGACAGCGCCAGGCCCTCCAGCCGCAGCATGACGGCCGACAGCGGATTGCGCAGCTGGTGCGATGCGTCGGCCACGAAGGCGCGCTGGCGTTCCATCGTGGCCTCCACCTTCTGCACCATCTCGTTGAACGACGCCGTGAGGCGGCGCAGCTCCGGAGGGCCGGTGGCGGCCGGGACGCGCACGTCGAGCCGCCCCGTCGCGATCGTGTGGGTCACCGCGTCGAGCGCGCGGACGGGCCGCAGGATCCAGGTGGCCACCAGGTGCGCGAGCGCGAGGAAGAGCAGCACCGCGACGGCCTCCGCGGCGGCGAGCAGGGCCCAGTCCCGGGTGACGGCGGACCGCATCCGGCCCGTCGGTGAGACCGTGACGACCGCGCCGACGACGTCACCGTTCCGCGTCACCGGCGCGGCCACGACGAGGGGGCCGTCGTCCCACGGCCAGATGGTGCCGGTGTCGGCGCTGTGCCGGCCGGCGAACGCCTGGCGCAGCCCGGCCCGGACGTCGTCCGCGTCGCCGCCCGGGAAACCGGGCGTGGCGAACAGGGTCGAGCGCTGGCGGTCGACGACCGCCGCGGAGGTCCCGTAGACGTCGTGATAGCGGTCGAGCTCCCCGCCGATCTCCGATGGTGACGAGCCCAGGGGCTCGCCCGCCACGATGGACGCGAACCGCGTCGTGTCGTCCAGGCGGTCCTGGAACAGCGCGTCCTGGTGCTGCCGGACGATGCTCGTGGCCAGCGGGACGCCGAGCGCGAGCAGGCTGCAGATGACCAGGGTGTTGAGGACGAGGATCAGGCGTGCGCGCACGGTCGGATCACGGATGGGGAGGCGCGGTTCGCGGGCGCGGGGACGGGCCGCCGTCCGCGGTGACGCAGTAGCCCACGCCGCGTACGGTCTGGATGGCGCCGGGCACCTTCAGCTTGGCGCGCAGCGAGGCGATGTGGACCTCCAGCGTCCGCTGGTTGCCCTGCCAGTTCGTGTGCCACACCTCGCTGATCAGCTGGTCGCGCGGGCAGACGACGCCGGGACGGCGGGCGAGGACCGCCAGCAGGTCGAACTCCTTGCGGGTCAGGCTCACCGGCACCCCGTCGACGCTGACCACCCGGCGCAGCCGGTCCAGGTCGATCCGCCCGGCGATCAGCTCGGCCGCGGCGGGTTCGGCGGGGCGGGCGCCGTCGTGGCGCGCCGAGCGGCGGCTCACGACGTGGATGCGCGCGATCAGCTCGCCGACGTCGTACGGCTTCACGACGTAGTCGTCGGCGCCGAGGTGAAGGCCGTGGATCCGCGAGCGCACGTCCGACCGCGCGGTCACCATGATGATCGGGACGTCGCGGACCGCGCGGATGCGGCCGCACAACTCGAACCCGTCGCTGTCGGGCAGGCCGAGATCCAGCAGGATGACGTCCGGCTCGTTCGCGAGGCGTTCGAGCGCCTCGGCCGCGGTGCACGCCGGGTCGACCTCGAAGCCGTGCCTGCGGAGGACCGAGCACAGCGCCGCGGCGACGCGCACGTCATCCTCGACGACGAGTAGCCGCACCACCGCTCCTTCCCTCGGACGACATAAGTGATCTTATGCCGCCATCGCACACCGTACCGGGCCGATCACACGAATGGGGCCGGGCCCTCCCCGGCGCCGGAGGGGGAGGGCCCGGAGCTTTCGGGGTCAGCCCACCGCCGGGGCCAGGTCGGCCTCGCCGACCGCGGACTCCCCCGCGACCTCGCGGGACGGCCCGGCCCAGCCGCTGCGGACACCCCAGGCGTAGAAGGCCAGCGACGTCACGGCGACGACCGCCATGTCCACGCCGTACGGGAGGACGTCGTGGCCGCCGAACTTGGCGCTGCCGAGCGCGGACAGCAGCGCCATCCACGCGAGGTAGGCGACCAGCCAGATCCCGGCCCGCAGGTGCGGGGCCCATCCGGCGAACCGCTGCCGCCAGCCGTAGTAGGCGTAGAGCGGCAGGCCGAGCGCCATGATGCCGATCACCTCGCCGGTCAGCGGCCACTTCGACCAGAACAGCAGCAGGGAGGCGAACATGAACCCGGCCGGGGCGACGATCCACAGCGCGGGGGCGCGGGCGGGCCGCGGCAGGTCCGGGCAGGTGCGCCGCAGGACCACCGCCGACACCGGTCCGGTCACGTACGAGATCACCGTGGCGACCGAGATGACCTCGGCGAGCGAACCCCAGCCCCGGAAGGTGAAGAGGAAGACGAAGGAGACCGCGAGGTTGAACCACATCGCCGGCTGCGGGATGCCGTACTTCGGGTGGACGTGACCCAGGATCCTCGGGAAGTAGCCGTTCTCCTTCATGCCCTGGATCATTCGCGCCGTGGACGCGGTGTAGGTCATGCCCGTGCCGGACGGGGAGACGAACGCGTCGGCGTACAGCGTGACGGCCAGCCAGTTGAGGTTCCACGCGATCGCGAGGTCGGCGAACGGCGAGTTGAAGTCGATGCCGGACCAGCCGTGCCCGAGGAGGTGGCCGGGCACGGCGCCGATGAACGCCGTCTGCAGCCCGACGTACACGAGCGCCGCGATGACCAGCGCGCCGATCAGCGCGATCGGCACCGAGCGGCCGGGGTTGCGCGCCTCGCCGGCCAGGTTGATCGGGCTCTGGAAGCCGTTGTAGGCGAAGACCACGCCGGAGGTCGCGATGGCGCTGAGCACCGCGGCCCAGCCGTACGGGGCGAAGCCGCCGTGGTGGGCGAAGTTCCCGCCGTGGAAGCCGGAGGCGATCAGGCCGATGACCGTCAGCGCCGGAACGCTGAACTTCACGATCATGATGAAGTTGTTCGCCAGCGCGTACAGCCGGACGGTCCAGTAGTTCAGCAGGAAGTACACGACGACGAGGACCGCGGCGAGGGCCAGGCCCATCGGATGAAGCTCTTTGCCGTCGTACAGGCCCTTGGCCCAGTGCCACTTCCACGAGCTCATGTACTGGATGGACGCCTCGGCTTCGATGGGGATCACCGACACGATGGCGATCCAGTTCGACCAGCCGCCCATGTACCCGACGAGCGAGCCGTGGGAGTACTGCGCGTAGCGGACCATGCCGCCGGACTTGGGGAAGGTGGATCCCAGCTCCATGTACGACAGGCCGATCAAGATCATGATGCCCGCGCCGATGATCCACGCGAAGAGGGCCGCCGGGCCGGCGACCTTCGCGGCCTTCCACGAGCCGAACAACCAGCCGGAGCCGATGATCGAGCTGAGCCCGACCATGAGAAGCGAGAAGGTCCCGAGTCGCCGCCGGTAGTCACCGGTCGACGCGGATCCGGACACGGATGACGCGGTCGCCATTGATCACTCCATCTCATCGCGCGCTTGAAGCGGAGGGTGTCTCGCGCGATGCGGACGAGAATCCCCCCGCGCGGCGGCGCGACGTGAGATGTTTGAGCGAGATCTGAGCTTCCGGGGCTCCGTGCCCGGCGATCCGTACCGTTCGACCCGGCCGGTCAGCAGCCGATGCGCGACGACCCGACGGCGACGTCGTCGAACCAGAGGGTGTCCCGCGCGCCGCCGTAGCTCTCCCAGCCGAGGCGCAGGTCGACGGGGCGCGGTCGCCAGTTCGCCCGGCTCAGCCACTGGCGGTCCACGTCCGGAGTCGGCGTGCCGTCCAGGTGCAGGCCGGCCACCTCGGTCCCGTTCAGCCAGGTGCTCATGGTGCCGTTCGTCCCGTTGACGGCGAACTCCACGCACGACCACGTGTTCACGGGCAGCGGCACGCTCAGCGCGACGCCCGCCGGGCTCTGCTCGGGCAGGGTCGCGTCGTCGGACTCGCGGTTCCACTGCAGCGCCTGGTTCTGGCCGCCGAGCCGCAGGTGGCGGTTGCCGTCGGCCGCGTCGGTCAGCGTCGTGAAGGCCACGTGACCGGCGGGCAGCGCCTGGGTGTGCCGGACGTAGTAGCGCACGTAGAGGACGGAGCCGGCCGCCGCCACACCGGTCGTGTTGACCGCGAACGCGTGGTCGCAGTAGGTCGCGCCGCCGTCCACGCGGAGCGAGGTCGTACCCCCGTGCGCCTGGGTGTGGTCGATCGCGACCGCGCCCGAGCCCTGGCAGTCGGGGTACGACGGCTGCCAGGCGCCCGACGGCGCCGATCCGGTCTGACCCTCGAACCCGTCACAGAAGGCCGCCTGCTCACAAGACGTCGGGGGCGTGGGCGTCGGGGTCGGGGTGGGAGTGGGAGTGGAGGTGCCGTCCCCCTGGCAGCTCGCGCCGTTCAGCGCGAAGTCGGCCGGCGCCGTGTTCTGGCCGCTGAAGGTGCCCTGGAACCCGAAGCTCGCCGAGGCCCCGGTCGCCAGCGCGCCGTTGTATCCGCTGTCGCGGGCCGTGACGGCCTGCCCGGACTGGGCGACCTGGGCGTTCCACGCGGAGGTGACCTTCTGGTCCCCGGCGAACGTCCAGGTCAGCGTCCAGCTCGTGACCGGGGCCGCGTTGTTGGTGACGGTGACCTGGGCGGTGAAGCCGCCGGTCCACTGATTGAGGGTGTACGTGACGGCGCAGGGCGGCGCGGCCGACGCCGGCCCGGCGGAGGGCAGCACGAGCGAGACCAGGACGAGAATCGCTCCCACCACCGCCGAGGCGGCCCCGTAGGGCCAGGTGGCGGGCCGGCGGATCACGGGTCGGGTCTTCGCTGGGCCGGGCATGACTGCTCCTCACCGGGACGGCGCGTACGCGTCAGGACGCGTACGCACCAGGGTGAGTCGGCCTCATCCGCCCGGCAAGGATCTTCCACTTCCTTTCACGCGCGGGGCGTGGAACGGGTCAGCGCGTGGCCTTCCAGCCGTGCAGGCGCATGAGGGCGGCGGCGGCGCGGGCGAAGCGCTCGGGGTCGAGGATCGCGCCCTCCCGGCGGATGTCGTCCTCGTCGAGCGCGAACACGCGGTCCAGCCGCACGTACGACGCGCGGCCGTCCCGGTCCCAGGATCCCGAGCCGAGTTCGAGCCAGTCGGGGTCGTCGCCGTGGTCGCGGCTGGACAGCATCATCGCGAGCAGGCGGCGGCCGTGCCGGCCGACGACCAGCAGCGGCCGGTCCTTCCCGCGCGCCGGGTCCTCCTCGTAGGGCACCCACGCCCACACGATCTCGCCGGGATCCGCGAGGCCGTCGAGGTCCGGGGAGTACTCGAGCGTCGCCGCCCGCTCGGGGGTATAGATCTCGCGCACCGCGCCGCGCGCGGGCCGCGGGTCTTCGCCATGATCGAACATCGGGGCAGCCTATCCGCCCGGCCGACGGAACATGCGGTTCACCATCAATTCTTATTTCGGAATGCCCAAATCGGCATGGAACGCGCCATACTGCGGCTGTCACGAACGACGCAAGGAGTCCCCCGATGCCGCTCATGGAGCCCTACCGGATCAAGGTCGTCGAGCCGATCCCGGTGACCACCCGCGCCCAACGCGCGCAGGCCCTGACGCGCGCCGGGTACAACCTTTTCGGGCTGCGCGCCGACGAGGTCACCATCGATCTGCTGACCGACTCGGGCACCGGCGCCCTCTCCGCCGCCCAGCAGGCGGCCGCTGCGACCGGGGACGAGTCCTACGCCGGCGCCACTTCCTTCCATCGCTTCCGCGAGGTGGTCGAGGACCTGACCTCCTATGAGCACATTTACCCGGTGCATCAGGGACGCGCCGCCGAACGGGTTCTGTTCTCGACTCTGCTGAAACCGGGTCAGATAACGCTCAGTAACACGCATTTTGACACCACTAGGGCGAACTCCGAACTCATCGGGTGCGAAGCCCGGGACCTGCCCTGCCCGGAGGCGGCGGATCTCGACAGCCGCGAGCCGTTCAAGGGGAACATCGACCTGGCGGCCCTGGAGGCGACACTGACCGGCCCGGACGCCGGCAGGGTCGGCCTGGTCATCATGACGATCACGAACAACGGAGGCGGCGGCCAGCCGGTCTCGATGGCCAACCTGGAGGCGGCGTCCCGGCTGTGCCGGCAGCACGGCGTCCCCTTCTTCCTCGATGCCGGGCGCTTCGCCGAGAACGCCTGGCTGGTCACGCGACGTGACCCCGACTACGCGGACGCCGACCCGCGCGACGTGGCCAGGGCCGCGTTCCGCCTCGCCGACGGATGCCTGGCCAGCCTCAAGAAGGACGGGATCGCCAACATCGGCGGCCTGCTCGCGATGCGCGACGGCGACCTGGCCCGGCGGTGCGAGGTGATACTGACCGCGACCGAGGGCTTCCGGACGTACGGCGGCCTGGCGGGCCGGGACCTGGCGATGCTGGCCCAGGGGCTGCTCGAGGTGACGGATCCGCACTATCTCCGCTCACGCGAGGCCTCGGCGGCCCACCTGGCCGACCTCGTGAACGCGGCCGGTGTCGACACCGTGCAGCCGCCCGGCCTGCACGCCGTCTACCTCAACGCGGGACGCCTGCTGCCGCACATCCCTCCGGAGCGCTTCCCCGGTCACGCGCTGGCCTGCGCGCTGTACCTGGAGGGAGGCATCCGGACCGTCGAGCTGGGCACGCTGATGCTCGGCAAGGAGGGCGCCCAGGGCGAGCCGGTGACCGCCGCGCCGTTCGAGCTGGTCCGGCTGGCCCTCCCGCGCCGGGTGTACACCCAGAGTCATCTTGAGTACGTCGCGGAGGTCGTCGGCGTGGTGGCCAAGCAGGCCACGCTCGTGCCGGGTTACCGGATCGTCGAGTCGCCGCCGATCCTGCGGCACTTCAACGCGCGGCTGGCGCCGGTCACCGCGTAGGACCCGCTTCGAGGCCCCCGGTCATTCGGCCGGTTCCGACGCCGTTCCCGCGGCACCGGGGTCCGGGCGGTGGCCGAGCCGGAGCCCGCCGATCATCTGCTCGACGAACGCGTCGTCCTCGGGTCCGTCGCCGAGAAGCATCTTCATGAACGCGTGGTTGAAGCAGGCCCCGATCAGCAACCGGGCGGCCGCCACGCAGTCCACGTCGGCCGCGATCCGCCCGAGCCCGCGCTCCCCTTCCAGGTAGCCCGCGACCTCGGCGTACGCCGCCTGCGGCCCCAGATCATGGCTCTGGAACACCTGCCGGAGCCGCACGATCTGGTCGGAACTGGCGAGGATCGACACCTTCGCCGCCAGGATCTCCCGGTAGAAGGCGATCGTCGCCTGCGCGGCGGCGAAGAGGTTCCCGGCGACCTCGCCCCGGCCGACCCGCTCGCCCAGTTCCTTCATGACGCGTGCGAAGACGGGGAGACGGTCCTGCAGGAGGGCCAGGTAGAGCGTCACCGCGGACGGGTCGGACCCGGGCGGGGCGGGCCGCAGGATGTCGGCGGCCGCCCCGAGCACCTGATGTCGTACGGCGTCGCCGTGTCCGCTCGCCGACGGGGACCACGCCGATCGATCATCGGTTCCCATGACGCATAAGGATCTTGTGGGATCCCTGCCCCGTCAACGAAAACGCTCCAACGCCGCCGAAGTGAGAGCCTGATCGGCATGCCGTCCGAAGCAGGGCCGAGGAGCTCCTCACCTGGCTCGGGGCCTGAGCGCGGCTGAGTTCGCCGTCGTGGTCCCGGCGGTCGCTCAGATCCTGGAAGTCTCCCACCTTCGCCTGTTCACTTCGGTTGTTCGAGTCCCAATGATCTGATCAGGTCGATCATCTCAGCGCGGTACAGCTTGGCGGGCTCGTGTGTCTGCGGGCCAAGGTGCCCGTAGGTCTCCAGGGCGATCAGGCCATGCATGCGACCCCAGACACGGAGGGCTAGGGCGAGGGCCGCGGGTGGCAGGTCGGGGAAGGCGTCCCGGACCGTGGCCACCAAGGTGGGGGCGAAATCGGACCATTGGTGATCGCCGCCGGCCTGCAGGGACTGGGAATGCGGCCAGGTCGCCGCGACCAGCCCGGTCAGCCCCAGGCACGCCCGCTTGGCCGCTTCGGGAGCCGGCCCGCCCTCAGGCGCCTGGTATCCGGCGACCGGATCCCCGTAGATGAGCCGGAACCCTTGCGGGTTGGCCAGCGCCCACTCACGTATGGCCTGCCCCCAGGCGAGGATCCGGTTGGCCGCGTCGTCCGGCCGGCAGGCGTCCCGGGCGGCCTCCACCTGGTCCATCAGCGATGTGTAGACGTCGTTGATCAACGTCGTGATCAACGCGTCACGAGTCTCGAAGTAGCTGTAGATCGCGCTGCCGCTCATTCCCATCTCGCGGGCGATCGCCCGCAGGGAGATGGCGTCCGCGCCGCCGTCGGCCATGAGCTTGAGGGCGATCGCCTTGATCTCCGCGGTGGTCTGCGCCCTCAGTCGCGCCCGTCTTCCGGGTACCTGCTCGTCCACGCTTGACACCTTACACCGCTCCAGTACAGTACGGCGCTATGAAGGCTGAACAGTGCACGGAAATTGAACGCCGTACAAGAAATGGGATGGGGCGCTGATGAACGCCAAGGTGGTGCTGTTCGACGAGCTGGGCGGGCCTGAGGTGCTGCGCCTGGAACAGGTGCGACTCGATGAGCCCGGCGAGGGCGAGGTACAGGTCCGGATCGACGCGATAGGACTGAACCGGGCCGAGGCGCTGTTCCGCTCGGGCGGGTACTACTACCAGCCGACGCTGCCCGCCTCACGAATCGGCACGGAGGCCGCCGGCGTGGTGGAGGCCGTCGGGCCGGGTGTGGAGGGATTCTCTCCTGGGGACGCGGTCAGTGTTCTGGCCACCGGCATCGACATGTCGACCAACGGCGTCTACGGGGACCGGGTCAACGTTGCCGCCCGCAGCCTGCTGCGACGGCCGGACTCGGTGGACGCGGTCACCGGCGCCGCCGTGTGGCTGTCCTATCTCACCGCCTACGGTGCCCTGATCGAGGTCGGCCGGATGAGACCCGGCGATGAGGTGGTGATCACCGCCGCCTCCAGTAGCGTCGGTATGGCGGCCATCCAGCTCGCCAACCACATCGGCGCAGTCCCCATCGCCGTCACCCGCACCGCCGCCAAGGCCGACCGGCTGATGCGGGCCGGAGCCGCACATGTCCTGGCGATGGACGAGGACGACCTGGTGAAGCGCGTAGCGATGCTCACCTCGGGCCGAGGTGCCCGGCTGGTCTTCGACTCCGTCGGCGGCCCCGGCCTGGCCGGCGTCGCCCGCGCCGTCACCCGAGACGGCATGCTGATCGTTTACGGATGGCTCGATCCGCGCCCTGCCCCGCTACCGATGAACTGGCCGCTCAACATCTTCGGGTTCGGCCTCAATGTCGTCACCGACGACCCGGCTGCTCTGCGGCGCGGCGAGGCGTTCATCAACGCCGGCCTGCGCAGCGGCGTCCTGGCCCCGGTGATCGACGCCACCTTCGACCTGGCCGACATCGCCGACGCCCACCGCCACATGGAGGCGAACGGCCAACTCGGCAAGATCGTCGTCACCGTCCGCCACTGAGGAGATCAGTCAACGGGGTGGGCCGGGGCCGGCAGGTAGGTTCCGCCGCACGCCTCGGCCAGCGACGGGCCGAACAGGGCGGCCGGCGTGTACGCTCCGGGCCGGCCTTCGCCGGACAGCAGGCGGCGCGCCACCTCGGCCGGGACCGCGCCGGTGAATTCCTGCGCCTCCCCGACGCGCAGCCAGCCCTCCTGGACGGTGCCGTCGGCCCACTCAAGGCGCGCGCGTCCCCAGGAGTGCGGGCGTGGCCGCGGACGGGCCTTGACCTGCACCTGGGCCAGCCGGCGCCGGGCGAAGCTCCGCACCCGGGAGCTGGCCAGCAGCGCGGTGGCCGGCGGCAGGAGCACCCGCATCAGCGGTGAGGCGGGTGCCTCGCTGGACGCGGCGACGACGTCGGGCGCCCCGCTGGCCCGCTGGGCCGCGACCAGCTCGCCGAGCGGGAGGCTCGCGGTGGTGACCCGCTCGCCGTCGGGCAGCACGAGCCGGGCCGGTTCGCCGCCGATGGGTGCCGGTGCGAGCCGGCCGTCCCGGTAACGACGGCCCCCGTACCGGCGGCCGCCCTCGACCCCGGGGAGTCCCTCGACGAGGGAGGCGGCGAGCGCCTCGCCGAGCCGCCCGGCGGCCATCTCCATCGAGGGCACCATGTCGACCCGTACCCGCACCGGTGCCGGACGGCCCGCGCACAGGCCGACCACCACGCTCTCGGTGGCCGTGACGCCGAACCCGGCCCCGGTCACCAGGGACCGCCCCGCGTCCGAAGCCGCCTCGTGCAGGCCGAGCACGCCGGTCACCGCGGCCACGTCGTTGGCCAGGTCGACGTAGTCGCCGACGGCCAGGCAGGCCCGCGTGATCGGCGGCGCGGTCACGGTGAACGGCCCGACCGTGTTGACCACCACGGCCGGCCCCTGCCGCCGGATCTCGTCGGCCATCGCTTCGACCGAGGGGGCGACCACCGTGCGCGCGCCGTCGACCCGCGCCGCCGCGTCGTCCAGCCGCTCGGCGTGCCGGCCGACCAGCACCGGAGCCATTCCCCGGGGGACCAGCTGCGCCGCGATCGCCTGGCCGCTGCGGCCGCTGCCGCCCAGAATCCAGACCTCTCCGCCCATGTCCTCTTCCTCTCCGCCGTCACCACGGTGATGACATGTCATGTCATCAGACTAGCCGATGATGACACGCCATGTCATCACTAGACTGACCCCATGAGCAGATGGCGGCCGGACGCGCGCGAGCGCCTCCAGCGGGCGGCGCTGGAACTGTTCGTCGAGCAGGGGTTCGCCGCGACGACCGTGCCCGAGATCACCGCCCGGGCGGGCCTGACCACGAGGACCTTCTTCCGTCACTTCGCCGACAAGCGCGAGGTGCTGTTCGCCGAGGACGAGTTCCCCCAGCTGGCCGCCCGGCTGCTGGCCGACGCGCCGGGGTCGATGGACCCGATCACGGTGCTCGTGGAAGGCCTGCGCGCCGTGACCGAGACCCGGTTCGACGGGCGGCGAGCCGAGATCCGGCAGTTGCGCGCCATCGTCCGGTCCGACGACGGCCTGCGCGAGCGCGACCTGCGCAAGCGCGCCGCCATGCGGGAGGCGATCAAGGAGGGCTTCGAACGCCGCGGCCTGGCCCCGCTGACCGCGGCCGTGCTCGCCGACACCGGCGTCACCGTGCTCGCCGTGGCGCTCGACGAGTGGCTGGACCGAGACGACGAGTGCTCCCTGTTCGAGATCGCCCTGGAGGCCCTGGAGGCGCTGCGGGCGGCCCTGGCCGTAGGCCCGGTCACCACCACCGATCGCGCTCCGGCTCAGTAGCCGACGGTGAAACGTGTCCGGTGGTGGCGGGGGTGCTCGGCCTCGTCGAGGAGTGCCACGGCGAAGTCCTCCATGGAGATCCGGGACTCCCCTCCGGCGTCGACGAGCAGTTCGTCGGCACCGAGGCGGTACGCGCCGGTGCGCTCGCCCGGCTCCAGCAGCGCCGGCGGGCTCAGGTAGGCCCAGTCGACGCCGGTCGCGGCCCGGCAGGCCGCGAGCTGATCGGCGCACGCGAGCGCGATGGCCCGCAGCCCGGCGGGGAAGCCCGGTTCCTCAACCAGGGTCAGTCCCCCGGTGCCGGGCACGGTCAGGGTGGCGGCGCCGCCGACGACGAGCAGCCGGACGCCCGTTCCGGCGAGGCCGGCCAGCAGCGTCTTCGCGACCGTGACGAGCTCCGGCTCGCCGCCGGGCGCGGGACGGGTCGCGGTGATCACGACGTCCTGGCCGGCGGCGAGGCGGGCCACGTCCTCGGCGTTCCGGGCGTCGGCGGCACGAACGCGGGCGCCCGCGGGCGGCTCCGCGAACCGGGCCGGGTCGCGGACGACGGCGGTGACCTCGTGGCCCCGGGACAGCGCCTCGGCGACGACGCGGCGTCCGACGGCCCCCGCCGCTCCGAACACGGTGACGCGCATGGTCATGCACTCCTTCTCACGGTGGCGGCGGGTGCCGGTACGGCCCGGCGGCGCGGCCCGCCGGACCACTGGCCGGCGAGTGTGCCGCCGAGGGCCAGCGTCATGCCGAGCAGTTGCAGGGGCGTGAGGGCCTGGCCGAGCGCGGCCCAGCCGATGACCGCCGCGGACAGCGGGCTGAGCAGCGGGAGGAAGGCCGCCGAGGTCGCGGGAAGGCGGGACAGGCCGCGGAACCACACCCAGTACGCGGCGGCCGTGCCGACCGCCCCGAGGTAGAGGTAACCGCCGACGGCGGGCCCGTCGAGGGCCGGCGGCGGTCCCTCGACGAACGCGGTCAACGGCACCAGCAGCAGGCCGCCTGCGGTGAGCTGCCAGGCGGTGAGGCCGAGCGGGCCGACGCCCTCGGGGCGGCCCCAGCGCTTGGTGAGGACCGTGCCCGCGGCCATCGACGCGGCCCCGGCGAGCCCGGCGAGCAGGCCGAGGACGTCCATCCGCGCGTCGGCGCGCAGGACGACGAGGCCCACTCCGGCGAGTCCCGTCAGGGCGGCCAGCAGCTTGCGGACGGTGGGTCGCTCGGTCAGCAGCAGAGCGGCGAACGCGAGAACGAACAGCGGGCCCACCGCGCCCAGCACGGCCGCGATGCCCCCGGGCAGCCGGTAGGCGGCCAGGAACAGCAGGGGGAAGAACGCTCCGATGTTGAGCAGGCCGAGGACGGCGGCCCGCCACCACCAGGCACCGCGGGGCAGCACCCGGGTCGCGGCGAGGAGGACCAGACCGGCCGGCAACGCCCGCATCGCCGCGGTGAACAGCGGCCGGCCGGGCGGCAGGAACTCGGTGGTGACGGCGTAGGTCGACCCCCACGTGAGGGGGGTGAGCGCCGTGAGCGCCAGGTCGCGGACGCCCTGCGGGACGGAGACGCCGCGCCGGGCCGTGAGGACGGCCATATCGATCCCTCCTGATTGATAATCTCAACGTTGAGATAACAGCACGCATCGATGTTCAACGTCAAGTAGATCAACGTTGAGATTGTTTTTGTTGAGAGGAGTGACCGATGAGCGACGCGGTGGACGAGATCCTCGGCCAGTGGGCACGGGAACGGCCCGACATGGATGTCTGGCCGATGGGGATCATCGGCCGGATCAAGCGGCTGTCGCGGATCGTGGACCGGGAGCTGAAGGACTTCTTCGCCGGCCACGGGCTGGAGCAATGGGAGTTCGACGTGCTCGCCACCCTGCGCCGCTCCGGCCCGCCGTACACGCTGACGGCCGGGGCGCTCAACCGCGCCGCGATGGTGACCTCCGGGGCGATCACCAACCGGATCGACCGGCTCGCGGCGAAGGGCCTCGTGGAGCGGGTGCCCGACGAGCAGGACCGCAGGTCGGTACGGGTCCGGCTGACCGAGCGGGGCCGGGCGCTGGTCGACGAGATCGTCGGGCTCCACGTCGCGAACGAGGCCCGGCTGCTCTCCTCCCTGAGTCCCGAACGGAGGACGGAGCTGGCGGGCCTCCTGCGCGACCTGCTCGACTCCCTCGGCGACACCTCGATCCGGTGAGCCGCCCATGCGCGTCCACGCGTTCGGTGATCATGGAACCGACGTCGCCCGGCGCCGGATCGCCGAGATCGCCGGACAGGTCTGACCCGGCGTCACGTCCGGTCGAGTACGGGGCGCCGGCCTGCCGGGCGGCGCCCCGCTCGGACTTCCGTCAGTGCCGGGCCTTCAGCGTGACGGTGACCTTCTTCGGGGCCCTGACGCGCTTGGCCGCGCTCTTCTTGACCTTCGGCTGCGGGCGCAGGCCCGCGGTGAGCTTCGACAGCGCCGACGGGGCCGCCGTGGACCGTACGGCAGGGGTGTCCGCCGGGTTGACGCCGACGCCCAGACTCATGACGCCGGTCAGGTTCATCGCGTTGTTCGCCGAGCTCGACGGCAGGCCCATCATCTGGTTGATCACGCCGTCGAGGATCGAGGCGGGGCCGCAGCCCTTGGCCGCGGGAACCGCGATCTTGTTGTTGATCTGCACGGGGTAGGGCGTCCAGCCGAGCGCCGGGTCGCCGGCCCCGCCCGGCACGAGGATGGCCGGGGTCAGGCTCGCGGTGATCGGGCCGATGACGCAGGAGGAGCCGAGCAGCTGGTTGTTCAGGTGGACGTTGAGCTTCGCCGTCGCCTCGATCCCGCCCGGACCGAGCTGAACGGTGATCGGCGCCGCCAGCGACTGCGTCACGGTGAGCCGGTTGACCGGCAGCAGCGCCGCCGGGGTCTTGCCCAGGACGGTGCCGACCAGCGGAAGCTGCCCGATCAGACCACCGGGCACCTCGACGGGCTGCGACACGAACTGGTTCCCCATGACCGGCGGGTTGAGGACGCTGCCCGGGCCGAGGGAGGAGATGTAGCCGGTGACGCGGATCGCGTTCGGCGGCAGGGTCAGGGCGAAGCTGCCGATCTTGACGCTGCCGCCCGAGGTGACCTGGGTCTGGCAGGCGTGGTTCTGCGGGCACTGCGCCTGGAACTTCGCGGCGACCTGGGGCATGCTGCCGTGCGCCACCGGCGGGACGGCGGGGTGCGGTGCTCCGGCCGGCGGCGCGGCCGGGTCGAGGCTGCCGACGGCGCCCTTGCCGGCCTCGGTGAACCAGAGCCTCCCGCCCGGGCCGGACGCGATCCGCATCGGCGCGGACAGCGTGGCGGGCAGCGGATACTCGCTGACGGCGCCGGAGCCGGGGTCGAGGCTGGCGATGTTGCTGGCGGCGGCCTCGGTGAACCAGATCTGCCGGTCGGGGCCGACGGTGATGCCGATGGGCGCCGAGTCGGCGGTGTTCACCGGGTACTCGTCGATGCCGCCGGTCGCCGGGTCGAGCCGGCCGATCATTCCGACGCCGGGTTCGGTGAACCACAGGGCGCCATCGGGGCCCGTGACGATCCCGCCGAGGGCCGGCGATCCGCTGCCCGCGGACGGCGGGTAGGAGGCGGTGACGGCGCCGGACGCCGGGTCGAGCCGGCCGATGGACCCGTCCGTGCCCGTGTACCAGACCGCGCCGTCCGGGCCGGCCGCGAGGCCGTACACGCTCGCGCCCGCGGTGGCGTACACGGTGACGGTGCCCGAGGAGGTGATCCGGCCGATCGCCGGCGCCGCGCCCCCGCCGAACCACATCGCGCCGCCGGGCCCGGCGACGATGTCGGTCAGCCTGCCGCCCGCGAAGTTGACGTCGCCGGTGGTGGGGACCTCGAACAGGGTGGTCTTCCCCGTCGCGGGGTCGGCGTAGCCGACCCGCGGGACGTCGACGGAGGAGTCGGTGAACCACAGGCGGCCGCCCGGTCCGGCGGCCATCCCGTCGGCCGCGCCCTGGGTCTTGGCCGAGTTGGCGGGCAGGGCGTACTCCTTGACCTTGCCGGCCGAGTCGACCCTCCCCAGCCCTCCGGCGTTCTCGGCGAACCAGACGCTGCCGCCCGGGCCCGCGGCCAGGCCCGCCGGGGCGACGTCGGACACGGGCAGCGCGACCTCGGTCACGCCGGCGGCGGCACCGGCGGGCGAGGCCGGGCCGAGAGCGACCGCGCCGAGCAGGGCCGCCGACGCGACCATCCCCGCGCGCACACCACGATGGCGCATGCCATCGCCTCCTAGGATCTTCATAGTGGGCAACTAGAAACCCGCAGGTGTTTCACGTCAAGCCGGTGAGTGCCGCCCGTCCGGTTCCGGTCACCGGGGCGGCACGGAGGCGCAGGAGCGGCACGGAGGCGCAGGGGCCGCCCGAAGGCGGCCCCTGCTCGTGCTTCGCCCCCTGGCACCACGTCAGGTGATCGTGACCGTGGGGCTGGTGGTGTAGACGCCGGTCGCGGTGCCGGTCGGGCTGATCGTGCCGCAGGCGGCGTTGCCGGAGAACGGCACGCTGGCGCTGGTGAACGTGGCCTTGCCCGTCGCGTTGCTGTAGCTCGCCGTGATCGGCGCCGCGGCGGTCGGGGCGCCCGTCACGACGCAGCCGGGCAGCGTGCTCGTCGTCACCGTCACGCCCGCCTTGGGGATCGTGATCTTGACCGAGGTCGGGCTGGCGATGGCCAGCAGCGTCCAGCTGCCGTTCGTGTGGTTCGCGGTGATCGTCGCCGTGCCGCCGAAGTTGTCCTTGCAGCCGCTGAAGGTCGGGTCCGGGCTGATGTTGACCGGGCCGTACCCCGACGACGGGGTCGTGAACTTGATCGTCGAGCTGGTGCAGGTCACCGAGAAGGACAGCCCGGACAGGGTGCCGGCGAACTTCACGCTGCTGCTGGTGGCGGTGATCGCGGTGTTGGCCGGGCTGACGCCCGCCGCGTAGGCGGTGCCGCCCATCATGGCGACCAGGGCGCCCGCCCCGGTGACGGTCGCGGCGAGCTTCGCCGTTCTGGAGATCATGTGCGTACCTCTCCTGAGGGGGCCGGGATCGGCGTCAGCGGTCCCGGGTTCTGCGGGTGGTGGCGGGTTGTCGGGACAGGGGGACGGTGCGGTGCGAGGGGGTGGCGGTCTCCTTCCTCCGGTCAGGGATGCGCCCCCGCGCCGACGCTGAGGATCGCGGGCAGGTCGAGGCTGTTGCCCGAGGCGGACGGCAGGCCCATGGTCGAGTTGATGACGCCGTCGAGGATTCCGCCGAGACCGCAGCCGTGGGCCTTGGGCACGGACAGGGTGTCGTCGTTGATCTCGACGTTCAGGGGCTGCCAGCCGAGCTGCGGGTCGTGCACCGAGCCGCCGGACCGGTCCACCGGGGCCAGGCTCGCGGTGATCGGCCCGATGACGCAGTTCCCGCCGAGCAGCTGGTTGTTGAGCCGGATGTTCAGGGTCGCGGTGGCCTGCAGGCCGCTCGGACCGAACCCGACGGTCACCGGCCCCGCCAGCGACTGCGTGATCGTGAGCCTGTTGAAGGGCAGCATCGCCGCCGGTGTCATGCCGAGGATCGGGCCGATGAGCGGCAGGGTGCCGATGATGCCGCCCGGCACCTCGACCGGCACGGACTCCAGCTCCGACCCGGTGAGGGGCGGCTGGAGGACCGCCCCACCGGAGCCCAGTGAGGTGACGTAGCCGGTGACGCGCAGCGCGCCGGGCGGCATCGCCTGGCTGAAGCCGCCGATCTTCACACTGCCGCCCGTCGTGATCTGGGTCTGGCAGATGATCGCCGAGGTCGGGCAGCGGCCCTGGAACGACGCGGCGACCCGGGGACTCGTGCCGTCGGCGATCGGCGGGGTGGCGGCGTGCGGCGAGCCGGAGGGCGGCGCGCCGGGGTTCAGCCGGCCGACGGCGCCCTTGCCCGCCTCGGTGAACCACAGCGCTCCCCCGGGCCCCTTGGTGATCCGCATCGGGGCCGACAGGGCGTCCGGCAGCGGGTACTCGGAGATCTTCTTGGAAGCGGGGACGATCCGGCCGACGTTGCCGGCCGCGGCCTCCGTGAACCACACGTTGCCGTCCGGACCGGCGGTGATGCCCTCCGGCGCGGAGTTCGCGGTCGGCACGGCGTACTCGGTGATGGCGCCGGTGCCGGGGACGATGCGGCCGATCTTGCCGACGCCGGGCTCGGTGAACCAGACCGCGCCGTCCGGGCCGGTCGTGATGCCGCCGGCCGCCGGGTCGCCCTCGCCCGACGAGCCGGGCGCGTAGGTGGTGACGCCGCCCGTGGCCGGATCCAGCCGCCCGATCGACCCGCCGTTCGTGTCGGTGAACCACAGCGCCCGGTCGGGGCCCGTGGTGATCGCGTACGGCGACAGGCCGACGGTGGCGTACGCGGTGACCGCGCCCGAGGAGGCGATCCGGCCGACCGCGCCGGACGGGCCGCCGGCGAACCACATGGCGCCGTCCGGGCCGGCGGTGATGTCGGTGAGCTGACCGCCCGCGAAGCTCACGTCCCCGGTGGCGGGCACCTCGTAGGCGGTCACCGCACCGGTCGCGGGGTCGGCCTTTCCGACGCGCGGCACGGCCGTGGACGCGTCGGTGAACCACACCGTGCCGTCCGACGCGGTCGCGGCGCCCTCCGGGACGGCCACGTTGTGCTGCGCGTTCGCCGGGACGGCGAACTCCTTCACCGCGCCGAGGGCGTCGACGCGGCCGAGGCCACGCGCGTGCTCGGTGAACCACACGGTGCCGCCCGGCCCGGCCGCCAGGCTCAGCGGCGCGCTGTCGGGGATGCTCACCGGGAACTCGGTGACCGTGCCCGCGGCGGCCTCCGCCGGAACGCACGGGAGGGCCACGGCGAGTGCGGCCAGCAGGAGCGTTCCCGCTCTGGATCCACGATGGCGCATGCCACCGCCTCCTTGGGATTCATCCCCCGAGGACGACGTTCGGCTCGAAACCTGTCGGTAACAAACAAGCTTCCTGCAAATAGAAACCGTACGGTGTCTCATGTCAACCACGGCCGGTGCAACGGCCGGATCCGGCCGCCGCCGGACCCGATCGGGGCGCCCGGCTGCATTCCCACGTCCACCGGCAGGCGATAGACAGCCGGATGACGGTGCCACCGACGGGAGGTCACCCATGCGCGACGGAGCCCCGGAAGGCGGGCGCCCATGCGAGCCGCACGCGGACCACACGGCGGCACGGCGGGCCCGGCCGGCGGACGCGGAGGCCGCCGCGGCGCGCCCGACCGGACCGCCCGGTGCCGGGCGGAGCCGGCCGCCGGGCGCGGACGACGCGGCGGCACGGCGGACCCGGTTGATGGACGCGCTCGTCGCCGTGGTGGCCGAGCGCGGATTCCCGCGGACGACGATCGGCGCGGTGGCGGCCAGGGCCGGGTTACCGGCCGCCACGTTCCACGACCACTTCTGCGACCTCGATGACTGCTTCCTGGCGGCGTACGAGCGTGGCACCCGTGCCCTGCTGGCCCGCGCGGAGACCGCCTACCGGGCGGAGGCGTCCTGGCCCGCGGCGGTCCGCGCCGGGCTGCGCGCGGCCCTCGAACTGGCGGCCGCCGAACCCGCCCTCGCCCGGATGTGCGTCATCGACGCGAGCACGGCGGGCCCCCGGGTGCACCGGGCGCGGCAGGCGTTCCTGGCGAGGTTCCGCTCGTTCCTCGGCGGACCGGGCATCCCGCGGATCCCGGGCGAGATCCGGAACGCCATCATCGGCGGGGTCTACACGATGGTCTACAACCACGTGGAGAGCGACCGGACCGCGGAACTCCCCGACCTGGCGGACCCGCTCGCCGACTTCCTGCTGGCGTTCTACCGCGAGGGCGGCTCACCGGCCCCCAGCTGGGCCGCGGCCTCCTCGCGGCCGAGGGGCAGCAGCGCGAAGTAGACCAGGGACGGCAGCATCGCCGGCAGGCGGTCGCCCTCGCCCGCCTCCACCGCCGCGTAGACCGCTCCGTAGATCCCGCCGATGATCGCGTCGATGACGACCGTGGGCAGGGACGGCAGGTCGTACGCCGGGTCGGTGAAGAACTTACGGAAGCGCGCGAGGTGCTGGATCCGTGCCTTGCGCAACCGGGGACCGGCCGCGTTCACCTCGACCAGGGCGGCACGGGCGAACAGCGGCTCCGCGGCGAGGAGCTCCAGCATGACCCGCAGCCCGGCGCGGATGCCCTCCGGCCAGGAGGGCGCGCCGTGGTACGCGTGCGCCATCCGGTCGAGGAGGATGCCGGTGCCCCGCTGGTAGGCAGCGAGGAAGCAGTCGTCCATCTCGGTGAAGTGGACGTAGAACGTCTTCTTGGTCACCCCGGCGGCCTCGGTGATCCTGCTGATCGTCGTCCGCGGGTACCCGTGCTCGGCGACCACCTGGACGAAGCCGTCGATGAGGCGGTCCCGCTGGATGTCGGCGACGGTCTCCGGCGGCAGCCCGTGCCGCCCCGGCTTGATGGCCCGGCCGGGCTCCCGGGCGGAACGGGATCCGGGGATGGCCGGCTCCGCGTCTCTCACCGCCGCAGAAGCGGGGGCTGGACCGGTCGCCGCCGGCCGTTCGGACTGCCTCGCCATGGAATCCGCGCGTTTCTCCGTAGAACCGAAGGAGCCGGTCGTCACCGACCGTCCGGCTCACCCTACTCGGGGGCCTCGACGGCGAAAGGTTACCTTCCGTACCCGGGGAGCGCACGAGGTCCCGGCCCGGCCCGCCTTCGGCGGTTTGGACCGTTCTGTCCGGAGCAAAGTCAGCCTCATGCGGACGGAACCCCACCCCGATCACCCTGATCACCCCGTGCGGCACCGCTGGCAGGCGCTGGCGATCTGCCTGGTCGCCGCCTTCATGACCCTCCTCGACGTCAGCATCGTCAACGTCGCGCTGCCCTCCATCCGCGCCGGCCTGCACGCGACACCGGACGGGCTGCAGTGGATCCTCAGCGGCTACGCCCTGACGTTCGGCCTCGTCCTGGTCGCCGCCGGCCGGCTCGGCGACGCGCGCAGCCGCCGGGCGGTCTTCATGACCGGCCTGATCGTCTTCACCCTGGCCAGCGCCGCCGCCGGCATCGCGCAGAACATCGCCTGGCTGGTCGCCGCCCGGCTCGTCCAGGGCGTCGCGGGCGGCATGCTGAACCCGCAGATCGCGGGGCTGATCCAGGTGATGTTCCGCGGGCCGGAGCGGGGCCGGGCGTTCGGGAGCCTCGGCGCCACGATCGGCATCGCCACCGCCGCGGGCCCGATCCTCGGCGGCGCGATCATCGCGCTCGCCGGCCCGCAGGAGGGCTGGCGGTGGGTGTTCTACGTCAACGTCCCGGTCGGGCTGATCGCGCTGCCGCTGGCCTGGCGGCTGCTGCCGGCGCCGGGCCGGACGAGCCGCCGGCGGAGCCTCGACCCGTTCGGCGTCGTGCTCCTGGGAGCCGGCGTGGTGGCTCTGCTTCTCCCGTTCGTCCAGGAACAGCAGTGGCGCGGCCCGGCGAAGTGGCTGCTCGTCCCCGCCGCCGCCGTCCTGCTCGCGCTCTTCCTGTGGTGGGAGCGGCGGCACGACGAGCCGATGGTCGACCTCGGCCTGTTCCGGCTCCGCTCGTACGCGCTCGGCTCGGCGATCGCGCTGCTGTACTTCGCGGGATTCACCGCCATCTTCTTCATCTTCACGCTGTACCTGCAGAACGGCCTGCACTACAGCGCGCTGAAGGCCGGGCTGGCGATCACTCCGTTCGCGGTCGGATCGGGTGCGGCGGCCGCCGTCGGCGGCCGGATCGTCTCGCGGTTCGGCCGGCCGCTCGTGGCGGTCGGCCTCGTCCTCGTAGGGATCGGGCTGACGGGCGTGCTCCTCGCCGTGCACTTCGACTCCGGCCCGCGGGTCGCCCTGGCCACCGCCCTGCCCTTCCTCGTGGCGGGGCTCGGCAGCGGCCTGGTGATCGCGCCCAACCAGACGATCACCCTCTCGGAGGTCCCGCCCGAGGGCGGCGGCAGCGCCGCGGGGGTCCTGCAGACCGGACAGCGGATCGGCACCGCGGTCGGCATCGCGGCCGTCGGCTCGGTGTTCTTCACCGCCGTGCGCGGTACGCACGGCGGCTGGGCGACGGCGTTCCAGCACGCGCTGTACGTCGTCCTCGCGTTCGTGGCCGCGGCGCTGCTCGCCGCGTTCGCCGATCTGCTCACCGGCCGCCGTACGGTCCACCGCCCCGGCCGCCACGCGCGTCACCACGCGAACCGCCACCCCGTCGCGGGCGGTTAGCGGGGAAAGTCCCGGGTAGGGCAGCGCGCATGACGGAGATCTACCTCCGTGTGAACGACGGACCGCACTCCGTGAGCACCGAAACCCCGTGGAGGCGCCATGACCGAACGTGATCTTCCGGACCGGGGCCAGCCCGCGAACCCGGAGGAGGTCGTCCACCGCGATCCGATCCCGGACGAGACACCGGGCATCGAGGAACCCGAGGCCGACTTCATCGAGCAGCGCCTCGACACGGACCGGGAGGAGGAGGGCCCCGCGGAGCGCCCGCCCCTCGAGGAACTCCCCATCGACGCCAACGAGGCCGACGTCATCGAACAGCAGACCACCGCACGCGCCGACCAGGACGAGGACTACCCCTGACCCGCGTTTCGGACTCCCGCCTCGGGTAGGGGTCGCGCGAGCAGCCGAAACGCGCACGCCGGGTGAGGAGGTCGACATGCCTGAAGGACGGAACGAGCGCGAGGAGTCGGACCAGTTCGAGGAGTTCCTGGCCCGGTTCTTCGGGACGGGCGCGCCCCGGCGGCCCACCAACCGCGTCAACATCGCGCGCTTCATGACCGAGGGCGCCCGCGAACTCGTCCGCGACGCCGCCGTCAAGGCCGCCGAGTGGGGCGGCCCCGACCTGGACACCGACCACCTGCTGTGGGCGGCGACCCGCCAGGACGTGACCCGGCACCTGCTGGACCGCGCCGGCGCCGACCCGGAGACCCTCGCCCGGCAGGCCGCCCAGCACGTACGGCGCGGTCCGGCCCGCGAGGACGTCTCCGCGCGGCTCACCCCGTCGGCCAAGCGCGCACTGCTGGACGCCCACCAGATCTCCCGTGCCCTGGACGCCTCCTACATCGGCCCGGAGCACATCCTGTTCGCGCTCGCGGCCAATCCCGAGTCGGCGGCCGGCCGCCTGCTCCTCGCCGCGCGGATCACGCCGGAGTCCCTGCGGAAGGCGATCGGCGGCACGCCCGGCGGCACCACCGTCCACCCGCCGTCCGGCACGCCCACCCTCGACGAGTTCGGGCGCGACCTGAGCGCGATGGCCGCCGAGGGCAAGGTCGACCCCGTCGTCGGCCGCGACGAGGAGATCGAGCAGACCATCGAGGTGCTGTCCCGGCGCACGAAGAACAACCCGGTCCTCATCGGTGACCCCGGCGTGGGCAAGACCGCCATCGTCGAGGGCATCGCCGAGCGCGTCGTCGAGGGCGAGGTGCCGGAGATCCTGCGCGGCAAGCGCCTCATCCAGCTGGACCTGGCCGGGCTGGTCGCCGGAACCCGCTTCCGCGGCGACTTCGAGGAACGGCTGAAGAAGGTCGTCGAGGAGATCAGCACGCACGGCGACGAGATCCTCGTGTTCATCGACGAGATCCACACGATGGTGACCGCCGGCGGGGCCGAGGGCGGCATGAGCGCCGGGAACATGCTCAAGCCCGCCCTGGCCCGCGGAGAACTGCACGTCATCGGCGCGACGACCGTGGACGAGTACCGCAAGAACATCGAGAAGGACGCCGCCCTCGAACGCCGCTTCCAGCCCATCCTCGTGCCCGAGCCGAGCCCCGACGACTCCATCGAGATCCTCTGCGGGCTGCAGGACCGGTACGAGGCGCACCACCAGGTGCGGTTCACCGACGAGGCGCTGGTCGCGGCGGTCGACCTGTCGAGCCGGTACCTCACCGACCGGTTCCTGCCGGACAAGGCGATCGACCTCATCGACCAGGCCGGCGCCCGCGTCCGGCTGCGCACCACGACGCCCGGCCGTAACGTACGGCGCCTGGAGGAGGAGCTGGACCATCGCCGCCGGGAGAAGGACCAGGCCGTCGCGGACGAGAAGTACGAGAAGGCCGCCGCCCTCCGCGACCAGATCGCCGAGCTGGAGGACCGCGTCGCCACCACGACCGGCGAGGACGACGAGGCCGCGACCGTGCCCGAGGTCACCGCGGAGGACATCGCCGAGGTCGTCTCGCGCATCACCGGGATCCCCCTCGCCCAGCTGACCCTGGAGGAACGCGAGCGCCTGCTCCGGCTCGAGGAGCACCTGCACGAACGGGTCGTCGGCCAGGACGAGGCCGTCGCCGCGGTCGCCGAGGCGGTCCGCCGTTCCCGCGCGGGCCTCGGCGACCCGGACCGGCCGATCGGCAGCTTCCTGTTCCTCGGGCCGACCGGCGTCGGCAAGACGGAACTGGCCCGCGCGCTGGCCGAGGCCCTGTTCGGCAGCCAGGACCGGATGGTGCGCTTCGACATGAGCGAGTTCCAGGAGCGGCACACGGTCAGCCGGCTCACCGGCGCGCCGCCCGGCTACGTCGGTTACGAGGAGGCCGGTCAGCTGACCGAGGCCGTACGCCGCCGCCCGTACTCCGTCGTCCTGCTGGACGAGATCGAGAAGGCCCACCCCGACCTGTTCAACGTCCTGCTGCAGCTGCTCGACGACGGGCGCCTCACCGACGCGCAGGGCCGTACGGTCGACTTCCGCAACACGGTCGTCATCATGACCAGCAACCTGGGCTCCGACGTGATCGGCACCGGCGGGCTGGCCACCGGTTTCTCCGACGCGGGCGGCGGGGAGGACACGTCGCTGCGCGAGCAGATCATGCGGCGGCTGCGCGATGCGTTCCGCCCGGAGTTCCTCAACCGCATCGACGAGATCATCGTCTTCCGCCGGCTCGACGCCGAACAGCTACGGCGGATCACGGACCTGCTGCTGGACGAGACCCGTCGCCGCCTGCGCGCGCAGAACCTGTCGATCGACTTCACCAAGGAGGCGGTGGACTGGCTCGCGCGCCGGGGCCACCAGCCGGAGTTCGGCGCGCGGCCGCTGCGGCGCACGATCCAGCGCGAGGTCGACAACCGCCTGTCGAGCATGCTGCTGGGCGGCCGGCTGAGCCCGGGCGACGACGTCCGGGCGACCGTGCACGACGACCGGCTCGAGTTCGCGGTGACGACCCCGAGCGGCGACCGCGTCACCGTCACCCCCGCCCACCGGCAGGCCTGAGCCGGCGAGGGGCCGGACGCCCGGGCCGGATGGTCGGCCCGTCGCCGACGGAGCCGTTGACCGGTGAGCGGGTCAGCCGGCCGTCGTGGCCGCCGTGTCACAGGCGGCGGCGCGGTCCAGGAGCAGCGTGCGCTCCCGGTCGTTCCGGGTCAGCGACGCGGCGCGCTCGAACTCGGCGCGGGCCTCCGCGGCGCGCCCCAGCCGCGCCAGGAGGTCACCGCGCACGCTCGGCAGCAGGTGGTAGCCCTTCAGCGCCGGTTCGCCGGCGAGCCCGTCGACGATCCGCAGGCCCTCCTCCGGGCCGTGCGCCATGGCCACCGCGACCGCGCGGTTCAGCTCGACGACGGGAGACGGCGCGATCCTCCCGAGCGCCTCGTACAGCGTGGCGATGCGCGCCCAGTCCGTGTCCTCCGCGGTCGGCGCCTGGGCGTGGCAGGCGGCGATCGCGGCCTGCAGCATGTACGGGCCGATCCCGCCGCCGACCTCCTCGGCCCGCAGCAGCGCCGCGAACCCGCGGCGGATGAGCAACTGGTCCCACTTGCCACGATCCTGGTCGAGGAGCTGGATCGGCTCGCCGGACGGGCCGACGCGCGCGCGAAGGCGGGAGGCCTGGATCTCCATCAGGGCGACCAGTCCGTGCACCTCCGGCTCCCTCGGCATCAGCTCGGCGAGGACCCGGCCGAGCCGCAGGGCCTCCTGGCACAGCGCGGGCCGTGTCCAGTCGTCGCCCGCCGTCGCGGAGTAGCCCTCGTTGAACACGAGGTACAGGACCTCCAGGACGGAGGACAGGCGGGCGGCGCGTTCCGCCCCCGGAGGCACCTCGAAGGGGACCTTCTTCGTGGCGAGAGTCCGTTTCGCCCGGACGATCCGCTGGGCGACGGTCGCCTCGGGGACGAGGAACGCCCGCGCGATCTCGTCGGTCGTCAGCCCGCCCAGCAGCCGGAGCGTGAGCGCGACCCGCGCCTCCGTGGACAGCACCGGGTGGCAGGAGATGAACATGAGGCGCAGCAGGTCGTCGCCCAGGTCCTCCTCCAGCGCGGCCTCCAGCTCCGCGTCGGTGGGGTCCTGGCGCGTCTCGAGATCGCGGCCGATCTCCTGCTGCTTCTGCTCGAACCGCTTCTCCCGGCGGATGCGGTCGATCGCCCGGTGCTTGGCGGTGGCCATGAGCCAGGCGCCCGGGTTGTCCGGGACGCCGTCCTGCGGCCACTGTTCGAGGGCGGCGACGAGCGCGTCCTGCGCCAGCTCCTCGGCGACGCCGACGTCCCGCATCATCCGGGTCAGGCCCGCGATGATCCGCGCCGACTCCAGCCGCCAGATCGCGTCGATCGTCCGGTGCACATCGGGTGTCGTCACGCAGCCGATCAGAGCACCGCCGCCCACCCTGCCGCAACCCATCGAGCGAGCCGAGAGTCGCCGATGGCGTGGATCCTTGCCGTCGGTACCGCCGGACAGAAGGGGCAGATGCGGCGAGCGCTGGTCTACTGCGGCGGCAAGGCGGCCACTACGACGGCGAAGCCCCTCCCCCGAGGAGCACCGCGGACCTGGCGGAGCGCCGCTCCATGCGCCTCTCGGCGCAAGCTGGACCGATCGATCACGCCCGATCTTCGGCTTCGGCGAGCGCATCGCGGTATTCCCGCGTCCACTCGGCGTCCTGCTGATCCGAGGGGAGAGAGGCCAGGCCAGCCGCAAGGTGCTCCGCTGCGTCCGGGTACTCACCGAGGGCCAGCAGCGCCAGGCCGATGTTGACGTGCTGAAAGTCGGGCGTCAGCCAGTACGCCGTTCCGGGCGGGGAATGTCGGTTGGCCTGGTCCTCCAGTGCGGCCGCCTCGGTGAGGAGACGCCGGGCGGCCGCCTTCTCACCGAGAAGGGCATATCCCTGAGCCGCTTGGACGGCATCACCCAGCCGTTGCGCCGGGTGCGCGCCGGGCGTGTGGTAGGCGGCAAGGAAGTGGCGGACGATCCCCCGCGGCCGATTCTGCCGGCGGGCAAGGTAGCCTTTGAAGTTCGCGGCCTGCGCGGCGAGTGTGCCGTCGTGGATGTCGTCGGCCATCTCTTCGGCTTCGGTCAGCGTGTGGGCCGCTGCTGCGTCATTGCGCGCAGTTCGGCCTGTAGCCATCCGCTGAACTGGACCCATTCGGCGGCGACAGGAGCGAGCGAGTCGCGGACCTTACCGCGGGTTTCGCGCAGCAGCCGTGTGACGGTGCGGGCCTGGGCGAGCGTGGCCGACAGGATCACGGAAGGGCCGAGCGTGTCATCGAGGCGGCGCTGCATGGCCAGGATGGTCGCAAGGGACTCGACGACGGTCAGATCTACCCGTCCCGGGCGCTGGACGGCGAGCGCGAGACGTTCTTCGTCGTCGGGTGTGAGTAGGCCATTGAGATCGATGCCGGAGTCTCGCCAGACGGACGCCTCGGCGGTATCCGCCGCACGGTCGCCAAAAAGGGCCTCTTCGGTCATTTCGAATACGGCGGCGTAAAGCATCCGGTAACGAGACCGGGGCGGATGCTCGCCGGCTTCATGACCGCGAATCGTCCGGCAGAGGTCCCTCACCTTCGGCATCGAGCGGCGGTCCCGCTCGCTCGCGGCGTCGCCATGCGCCCTCAACCCGGGCGCCGGCCTGTCGCCTTCCCCGAGGGTCGACATCGGCTGGCGTACGTTCGTCCTCTACACGAAGGACTACGCCGAGTTCTGCCAGCGGGTCGCGGGACGGTTCATCCACCACGTGCCGACCGACGACCACAAGTGCGACAGCGTTTGCACGGGCGACATCCCGCCCGCCGAGGCCGGTCCGATCGCCAAGACGCTCGCCGCGATGCGCGCGGCAGGCATCCCGATCGATGAGGAGCTGTGGCAGGCGCACGCGGCCGCCTGCTCGCAGTGTCACGCCGGCTGCACCGACAGCCCGTGACATCCACACCTCAGGCGACCCCAGGTCATATGCTCGGCGACCTGGGGTCGCCCTCTATCCAGCGAGGACCGCCATGAGACACGCGTGGGACGCTCTGCCGGACGACGTCCGCAGCGCCGTCGAGCAGCGGTGCGGCGGGCAAGTCCTCAAAGCCGAGATGCCCCCGATGGGATGCAGCTCGGACTTCTCCGCCACGCTCCACCTGGACGGCGGCAGGGTGTTCTGCAAGGGCATCCACGCTGACCATCCCGCCGCGTGGATGCACCGCAACGAGGCGGCCGTGAATGCTCTGCTGCCCCGCGGCCTGGCGCCCCGGCTGCTGTGGCAGCTCGAGGTCGACGGATGGCTGATGCTCGGCTTCGAGCACATGGCCGGACGGCACTCGGACCTGGCCCCGTCCTCTGCCGACCTGGCCGCCGTCGCAGAGGCCGTCACGGCGCTACATCAGCCGATCCCGTCCGCCGCGCCGAATCGCAGCCTCGCGGCACGCTGGGCCCGCCGGCCGGTGTGGCGGCAGTACGCCCAAGATCCTCCGCGCGACCTGGATTCGTGGGAGGCCGAGCACCTGCCACGGCTCGTCGAGCTGGAAACGGCGGCGCCCGGACTGGTCGACGGGGACGCGCTGCTGCACACCGACCTGCAGCCGGGGAACCTCCTCATCGACGACGGCGCGGTCGTGGTCATCGACTGGGCGTGGGCGTCACAGGGCGCGGCGTGGGTCGACCCGGCCTTCATGGTGATCAGGCTCGTGGCGGCCGGCCATTCGCCCCAGAGCGCGGAGTCGTGGGCGGCGCGGATTCCCGCGTGGCGCGAGGCCCCGGCGGCTGCGGTGACGGCGTTCGCTGCCACGGTGCTGGGCCTGTGGGGCCACAAGACGCGGTCGGCGGCGGCCCGTCCGCACTCGGCCCCGCTGACGGCCGCCGCCCGGGCCTGGACCCGCCACCGCCTCAAGACGACCTGCCGCACGTAGCCGAGAGCCGCCGATCACCCGGTTCCTTGCCGTTGGTATCGCCGGGCAGAAGGGACAGATGCGGCGAGCGCTCGTCTACTGCGGCGGCAAGGTGGCCACTATGACGGCGAAGCGGCCGTACCGACGCGGAGACACATCGACGCCTGCCGGACAGGTACCTGACCGGGGTGCTTGAGGACCGGCCGGGCGTGCCGTCGCACACCCCTGAGCCGGGTGTGCGACGACCGCTGGAACTCAGGCTTCTCGGCGAGGTCGCCGGGGCCGTACTCGACGGAGCGAAGGCCCCGGCGGGGCTACCGGCCTGGGCCGAGGACCTCGCGGATCTCGCCCTCGCCGTCGCCGATGATCCGCCAGAACCGCTTCGACAGCTCGATGGCCTCCTCCTTAGAACGGACCTCGATCAGCGCGAAGCCGACGACCGCCTCCTTCGCCTCGGCGAAGGGCCCGTCGGTCACCGTGACCTTTCCGTTCTCGGCTCTGATGGAGGTGCCCTCGGGGTGCAGTCCGCCGGTCGCCAGCAACACGCCCGCCCGGGTCATCTCATCGGTGAACCTGCCCATCTCGACCATGAGCCTCTCGTCCGGCGGGCCGCCCGCGGACTGGTCGTCCTTGGTCATCATGAGGAACCGCATCGTCGTCACTCCTTCTCCGGGCCGGGGCCGGAGGATCCGGCCGGCTCTTCTCGCCTTCGCCTGCGCGTCGAACGGGAGTCGGCCGGATCGACAACCCCCCGGGGGGCGGATTCCGTCACGGATCCCCGTGTCGGCGTGGACCGCCGCCGGAAGGGCCGCTGACCTGCGGCGGGAGAAATCTCGAAAAAAAATCCGGGCGAGATGTCGATCCGGTGGCTCGCCGTTCGACGCGTGAGCAGAGGCCGGGAAGACGCCACAGGCATCCCGGTGCCGCGTCCGCCCCGACGATCGTGACGCCCCCGGCCTCGCCCGCTTTCACGTACGCCGCAGTTCGAATGGAAGGAAGACACCATGGTCGCCACCGAGAACACCACCGCCCGCACGACCGCCGCCGTCACCCGTACGACCGGCGCCTCCCCCGCGTCCGGAAGGCGCGCCCGGAACCGCGCGCTGTGGACGATCCAGATCCTGCTCGCGGCGTTCCTGCTGATCGTCTCGGCGGCCCCCAAGTTCGCGGGACAGCGGGAGGCGGTGGAGGACTTCGCGAAGATCGGCTGGGGACAGTGGTTCCGGTACTTCACCGGCGCGGTCGAGGCCGCCGGCGGGATCGGCCTGCTCATCCCCCGGCTCGCCGGCTGGGCGGCGCTCGGCCTGATCGGGCTGATGGTCGGCGCGATCATCACGCAGGTGTTCGTGCTGGTGCCCGCGCTCGCGGTGTTCCCCGCCGTGCTCGGCGTGGTGTTCGCGGTGATCGCCCGGGTGCGGATGCCGCAGGCCGTCTCACCGGCCGCACTGTTCCGGCGCTGAGACCACCGGCTCCGCGCTACGGTCCTCCGACGGCCGCCGGCCCTTCTGGGCGCCGGCGGCCGTCGGCTCGTCAGCGGGCCCGGTGGCCGCGCTCCGGCCGGGAGGCGCCGACCGGCCGCCGCCGGGAGCCGGACCGCATGACCCGGCGTTCGTCCTCGTCGATTCCGCCCCAGACGCCGTGTCCTTGGCCGGTCTCCAGGGCGTATCGCAGGCAGTCCTGCCGTACCGGGCATCGTCCGCAGACGGCCCGCGCCTCGGCGACCTGGGCCGGCGTCAGGCTCCCGCTCCCGATGGGGAAGAAGACCTCCGGGTCGACCTTCTGGCATTCAGCGCGGTTCATCCACGAAACGTCGAAAAGCATGAGGAATCCCAACGATGTGTTTGGGGCGTATCGGTGTTCAGGGAGGTGATCAGCGGTCGCGGTCGCCGCTCGACTGAGACCGCCCTACTTCCCGCCCGATTCGGGGCCATGCACGGGAGCACGAAGGGTAAGGCATCTGTAGCCGATGGGTAAGCGATTGACGCCGATCCGGCAGGGGGAGGTACGGCCGGAGACGACCCGGCCGGAGGGGGACGGCGGTGGACCGCGATGACCAGGGACGACGTTCGGCACGGTGGCCGGTGCGGCGTCGTCCGCCGACGCGCTGGGCCGAGCAGGAGCCGACCGTCGGGCAGGCCGACGCGGCGGTGATCGGAGCGGCACTGAAACGAGCGCGGGAGCGCCCCTCCGGGAACTGGTTCGCCGTCGCCCCGAGCGGTGACGTACGGGCGGACCGGCCGCTGGGCCTGCGCGTCCTCGGCCGGGAACTGGTCGCCTGGCGCGACCGGGCCGGAACCGCGGTGGCCGGGCCCGGTGCCTGCCCGCACCTCGGCGCGCCGCTGGCGCGCGGCCGGATCGTCTGCGGAGACCTGGTGTGCCGGTGGCACGGCCTGCGGCTCGCGCCGGACGGCGGGGCGGGCTGGCGGCCGCTACCCTGCCACGACGACGGCGTCCTGACGTGGGTCCGGCTCGACCAGGCCGGTGAGGACCCGTCGCCCCGGCCGGTGCTGCCCGCCCGCCCGCGGCCGGCCCGCAGCCTGCACGCGGTGATCCGGGCGGTGGGCGTGTGCGAGCCGGAGGACGTGGTCGCCAACCGGCTCGACCCGTGGCACGGCGCCTGGTTCCACCCGTACTCCTTCGCCCGTCTCCGCGTGGCGCACGCCCCGCCCGCCGGCGCCGAAAACGCCGACGACCGGTTCCTGGTGGAGGTCACGTACCGCCTCGGTCCGCGCCTGGGGGTGCCGGTGCTGGCGGAGTTCACCTCCCCCGAGCCCCGGACGGTCGTGATGCGCATCGTCGAGGGTGAGGGCGCTGGCAGCGTGGTCGAGACGCACGCCACCCCCCTCGGCCCCGGGCGGGACGGCCGCCCGCGCACCGCGGTGATCGAGGCGACGATCGCTACCTCCGAGCGCCCCGGGTTCGCGGTCGCGCGGCTCGCGGCGCCGGTCGTACGGCCGCTGATGCGGCGCGCGGCCGCGCGGTTGTGGCGCGACGACCTCGCCTACGCCGAACGCCGCTACGCCCTGCGCGCCGAGGGTCCCTGACCGTCCGCCGGCACCAGGCCGGCCAGGCGGCGCAGCACGGCCACGCGCCCGCGCAGCGGAACGGTGGTCAGCGGATGGCCCGCCAGGCCCCAGCGGGTCAGCAGCAGGTTCGCGGCGTGCCAGCCCGTGGTGGCCGCCCGTTCCATCAGCGCGACGGGGAGATCGACGCGGACGCCGTCACCGGCCAGGACCAGCCCGGGGACCGGCCCGTCCACGGCCGGCCGCCGCGCGAACGTGCCGGGCGCGAAGAGCGGGCAGTCCCGCCGCCACTCGCTCAGGTCCGCGACGATCCGGGCACCCTCCGTCTCCGGGTAGACCTCGTGCAGGCGGCGCAGCAGGCGCGCCGAGGCCGGGCCGCGCGCGCCCGGCACCGCGTACGCGTGCAGTTCGACGACCGACCCGCCCGTCACGCGGGCCCAGGCCGCGGCCTCCTCGTCGTAACGGTCCAGCACGCTGACGTTGTCCAGCGGCGGGAGGCCACCGGTGGCCAGGAACGCCGGCCGGTCCGCCGCGACGGGCCGGTCGAGCCACAGGCGGCGCACGAGGTACGGCGGCGCGGTCTCCTGGGCTGCGACGCGCCCCCGCCACTCCGGGTCACCCAGCCCGGGAGACGCGGCGACGAGGTCGCGCAGGCCGGGCACGTCCAGGGCCAGCACGACCGCGTCGGCGGGGCGGCCGCCGCGCCGGGTCTGCACGGTGAACCCGTGCGGCCGGGGCCGGACGGCCTCGACCGGCGTGCCGGTGCGCACGTCCGCGCCCAGGTCCGCCAGATGACGGCCGGCCGCCGCCCACAGGTCCCCGAGCGGGCGGCGGGGCACGTCGAACAGCAGGCCCTCGGCCGAGCCGAGGAAGTACAGGTGGAACATGACCGCCAGTTCGGCGGCGGACAGCCGGTCCGGCGGGGCGAAGAAGCTGCGCGAGAACACGTCGAACGCCAGGTGCCGGGCGGCGGCCGGGAAGCGCAACCGGGCCAGGAACGCGGCGGCGTCCAGGTGGTCGAGCCGCCGGTACGTGCCGGGGACGGTGACGTTCATGAGCGGGAGGGCCGCCCGGGCGTTGAGGCGCAGCAGGTCCCGGGCCGTGAAGGTCGGGCTGCGCAGAGCGAAGGCGAGGGCGTTCCAGGGCGGGACGGCGGGCAGGTCGCGGAACGTGTCGGTGCGCCCGGCCGCGTCGACGAGCGGGTAGTCCGGCAGCGCCGTCAGCCCGCCGAGGTCCGGATCGGTCCGGCGCAGCAGGGCGCGGAGGTTGTAGTACTGGCGGAAGAACGCGTGGAAGCCCCGGCTCATGCCCACCCGCTCACCGCCGGGCAGCGTCGCGGTCCAGCCGCCCGCCCGCCCGCCGAGATGGTCCGCACGCTCGTACAGCTCGACGGCGATGCCGCGCTCGGCGAGCGCCGTCGCGGCGGTCAGACCGGCGATCCCGCCGCCGACGACGACGGCGCGCGGCCGCTCGGCGAGCGCACCGGCGTGCAGGCGGCCGGGCGGCGCCGGATGGCGCACCCGCCGGCGATCACGGCTCACGCGCCCTCCTCCGCCGGAGGGGTGACCATCCGCGCACCGCGTGCGCTCACGGGGCCGCCGCGCGGAAGGTGTGGACGATGCCGCGCTGCCAGCCGCCGGCCGTACGGGTCCGGACGCCGGTGAAGCCGGCGGCGCGCAGCCGGCCGGCCAGCGCCCGCGGGGAGTCGAAGTCCAGCGCGCTGCGCCACAGGTAGCGGTACAAACCCGCGTCCCCCGTCAGCAGCCGGCCCGCCGGGATGATCACGCCCCAGCAGACGGCGTGCCACACCAGCCGCGCGACCGGCCCGTCGCGCAGCGCGTAGTCGTGGACGACGAGGACACCGCCGGGGCGCAGCAGCGACCGCAACAACGCCGGCGCCTCGTCGCGGGCGGGGAGGTTGCGGAGGAGGTAGGCGGCGAAGACGCCGTCGAACGGCCCGCCGAGGTCCCCGGCGGACAGATCCTGGACCCGGCCCTCGGTGAACCGTACGGTGGCGGGCCAGGGCTTGGCGCGGGCCCGGGCGAGCATCCCGGCGGACGCGTCGACGCCGGTGATCTCGGCATGGGGGGCGGTGGCGAGCAGCGCGGCGGTGGAGGCGCCGGTGCCGCAGCCCGCGTCGAGCAGCCGGGCCCCCGCGCCGCCCTCGGGCAGGGCGAACGCGCGGGCGGCGCGGCGCAGGGCGGCGTGGTAGCCGGGGTTCGCGCCGACGAGCCGGTCGTACGCCGCAGCGTGCCGGTCGAACGCGGCGGGGACGTCGCCCCGGAGCAGCCGCGCGCCGCTCACCGGCCCGCCGTCCCGTCCGGCCGCTGCCGCTCCCAGGCGAGGAGGGTCGCGGTGACCAGGGCGAACCCGAACAGGAAGTCCTCGACGGGAATGTCGAATGGGAAGCGCAGCCCGGTGATCCCGCCTGGGGCGTAGCCGACGACGGGCGACGGCAGCCGCGTCAGCCTGCCGTCGACGGCGACCTGGAAACCGAAGACGATCAGCATCGTCAGCCAGTACGCCGGGCGGCGGAGCAGCCCGGTCCGCAGCCACCAGCGTTCGAGGGCGACGACGACGGCCACCGACAGCAGGGCCGGCACCGTGTACCCCAGCCCGTTCATGGGACCTCCTACAGTCATCGCCGCCGCTCCGTTCGCGCCCGGGCCGGCACCCGCGGGAGCATGCGCCGTACGGTCTCCAGGGTCAGCACCGCGCACACGGGCACGACGAGGAAGAACAGCGCCTCCTCCAGCGGTACCGACAGCGGCAGGGTGACGCCGACGAGGTAGCGGGGGTCGTACCACCAGACGCCGGCCGCGATCGCGACCGCGTCCCAGGCGAGGAAGACGGCCGCCACGGGCAGCACGGCCCGTGCGAGCCGGGCGGGGCGCCGGTACACCCGGCTGCCGGACAGTTCCAGGGGCAGCGTGACCGCCAGACAGCCGGCCAGTAGGAGCAGATAGCGCAGATGGTCCACCTCACCTCCTCCGGGCGGGCTGTGTGTGCACCGCCCGCGTCCACAGGGTGCGGCCGAACGCCGATCCGGCCAGGGCGAGCCGCCGGCCGGTGCTGACGCTGACCCGGCCGGCGAAGACGTTGTGACCGCGGTCCTCGATCCGGTCGAGGATGCGGGAGTACAGGGCGTACGCGGTGGCGATGCAGGGCCGCGAGGCGGGGTCGAGCAGCGCGATCCCCGGGCGGGCCAGCCGGTAGACGGCCCGGGTGCGGCCGATCTGGTCCGCCAGCGCGTGCCGGACGCGCGGTTCGACGCGTCCGGTCCGCCGGCACCAGGCCAGCAGGTCGCGGTCGACGCCGTAGGCCGCGAGCTCGTCGGCGGGCAGGTACACCCGGCCGCGGTCGAGGTCCTCGCCGACGTCGCGCAGGAAGTTGGTCAGCTGGAACGCCCGTCCGAGGGCCGTGGCGTGCGGTACGGCCCCGGCCGGGTCGCCGACCGTGCCGAGTACGGGCAGCATCTGCAGGCCGATGACCTCGGCGGATCCGTACATGTAGTCGCGCAGGGCGGCCCGGGTCGGGTAGCCGGTGACGGTGAGGTCCATCCGCATGGAGCGCAGGAACGCGGTGAACAGCGCGCCGGCGATGCCGAACCGGCCCGCCGTGTCGACGACGGCGGCCAGGACGGGGTGGTCGCTGCGGCCGGTGCGCAGGCCCGCGGTGAGCGCGGCGGCGACGTCGTCCAGCAGCGCGGCGATCCGGTCGGGTCCGTGTCCGGGACCGGGCTCGTCGACCAGGTCGTCCGTGTGGCGGGCGAACCCGTACAGGGCGTGGACCGCCGGTCGCCGGGACGGTGGGAGCAGCCGTGTCGCGAGGAAGTACGTCCGGCCGTGGCGCGCGTTGAGCGCCCGGCACCGGCGGTACGAGGCGCGCAGCAGCGGGTCGGTGATCCCGGCGGCGTCCAGCTCACGGCGCGCCGCCGCCTCCCCCGCCTCCCGGGGTCCGGCCCGGCCCGTCATCGCGGGCCGCTCGCGGGGGTGAGCCGGCCTGCCGGGTCCGCGATGAGCACGCGCCGGCCCCGGGGCACGCCGGTGATGCGGTCGGCCGCGAGCCGGCCGGACATGAGGGCAGTGGGGATGCCCACGCCGGGCACGGTGCCGCAGCCGGCCAGGACGGCGTTCTCCACCGCGCGCGGGACGTTGGCGGGCCGGAACGGCCCGGTCTGCCGCAGCGTGTGCGACAGGCTGAAGGGCGTGCCCGCGGTGAGGCCCAGGCGTTCCCAGTCGGCGGGGGTGTCCAGGTGGAGCGTCTCCACGGTGCTCGGCGCGAAGCCGAGCCGGCCCGCCGCGGTGTCGAGCATCCGGCGGGCGTAGGCGGGACCGGCGCGATCCCAGTCGTCCGGCCGGTCGGCGAGGTTCGGGACGGGGGCCAGGAGGGACAGCAGTTGCCGTCCGGGCGGGGCGAGGGAGCGGTCGGTCGCGGTCGGCCGGGTCAGCAGGAGCGACGGGTCGCGCATCAGCCGGCCATCGAGGACAAGGTCGTCGAACACGCTCTCCCACGCCTGCCCGAACAGGAGGTTGTGGTGCAGGGTCCCCTCCCACACGGTGGGCGCGGACAGGTGCAGGACGACCGCCGAGGGCGCCAGTTGGAGCGGCACGACGCGGTACGGCGAGCAGCCGAGCAGGCGGTACGCGACCGGCAGCTCGCAGCTGAGGACGACCGCGTCGCACCCGATCCGGTCCCCGTCCTCGGTGTGGACCGCGGCGACGCGGCGGCCCCGGCGCTCCAGCGACGCGACGGTCGCGCCGTAGCGGAACGTGACGCCGGCGTCCGCGGCCGCGGCCGCCAGGGCGTCCGGCAGCGCGCGCATCCCGCCGTACGGAAAGTAGACGCCGCCGATCGTGTCCATGTACGCGATCACGGCGTACAGCGCGAGGGCGGTGCGGGGCGCGACGCCGGCGTACAGCGCCTGGAAGGTGAAGACCCGCCGCAGCCGCTCATCGCGGATGAAGCGGCGGACCGCGCGCTCCCACTGGCCGAACCCGCCCAGGACCGTCAGCCGCGCCAGCTGTGGCCCCAGCAGGCGGAGCGGCGAGTCGAAGTTGGTGCCGATGAAGTGCGCGAACTCCGCCTCGTACAGCCGGAGCAGCCACTGCCGCAGCCGCCGGTAGCCGGCCGCCTCCCCCGGCCCCGCGAAGGCGCGGATCTCCTCGGCCATCGCCTCCGGGTCGGCGCGGACGTCGAGGACGCTCCCGTCCGCGAAGTGGGCGCGGTAGGCGGGGTCCAGCCGCACCATCCGCAGCCGGTCCGCCATCGACTCGCCGACCGCCGCGAAGGTGTCCTCGACGACGCCGGGCATGGTCAGCACCGTCGGCCCGGTGTCCAGGAGGTGGCCGGCGACGTCGCGGCGCCCGGCCCGGCCGCCGGGCCCGGCGAGGCGTTCGACGACGGTGACCTCACGGCCGCGCCCCGCGAGGTGCAGCGCGGCGGACAGACCTGCGAGCCCCGCCCCGATCACGACGATCCGGTCGGTGCTTCCCGCGACGGTGCGCATGCCCCTCGGGTACCCGCACAGCCGCTCCCCAAGCACCTCCGGATCCCTATCACCGCAGGTCAGGGCGGTAATGCGCGGATTGACGCGGAAAATCCCGCGGCCGGTCTCAGGTCGCCTTGGCGAGGGCCTGGTCGAGGTCGGCCCACAGATCGTCGGGGTGCTCGATGCCGACGGCGAGCCGGATCGTGCCGGCGCCGATGCCCGCCGCCCGCAGCTGCTCGTCGCCGAGCATCCGGTGGGAGGTGCTGGCCGGGTGCAGGACGTAGGTCTTCACTCCCCCGAACGAGGGCGTGAGGGCCGCCAGGCGGACCGCTCCGGCGAAGGCCGCCCCGGCCTGGCGCCCACCGGCCAGGTCGAAGGACAGCACGCCGCCCTGGCCGTCGGGCATCAGGCGGACCGCGACCTCGTGGTCCGGGTGGTCCGGCAGGCCGGGGTAGCGGACGGCCGCCACTGCGGGATGACCCGCCAGCCGCCCGGCCAGGTCGAGGGCGTTGTCGCAGTGCCGCCGCATCCGCAGGGCCAGGGTCTGCATCCCCCGTACGGTGAGCCAGGACGCGAACGGGTCGGCGGACGCGCCGAGTTCGGCCGCGTAGTGCCAGACCTTCCGGCGCAGCTCCTCGGTGGCGAACACCGCGACGCCACCGAGCACGTCCGAGTGCCCGCCGAGGTACTTCGTGGCCGAGTGGACGACGACGTCCGCGCCGTGGGCGATCGGGCGGCACAGGATCGGGCTGGCGAAGGTGTTGTCGACCACGCTGAGCACGCCCGCGTCCTTCGCCACCGCGATGAGGGCGGGCAGGTCGACGACCTGGGTGGTCGGGTTGGCGATCGTCTCCAGGTAGAGCACGCGCGTGTTCGGGCGCAGCGCGGCGCGGGCCTCCTCCGGGTCGGTGCCGGAGACGTAGGTCACCTCGACGCCCCACCGTTCGGCGAGGTCGTCGAGCATCCCGATCGTGGCGCCGTAGAGGCAGTCCTGGGCGACGACGTGATCGCCGGTGCGCAGGACCGCGAGCAGTACCGCGTTGATGGCGCCCATCCCGGACGCCGCGGCGAGCCCCGCGACCCCGCCCTCGAGATCGGCCACCGCCTCCTCCAGCGTCCGGACGGTCGGATTGCCGAGCCGGCTGTAGAAGAACGCGCCGTCGGGCCCGCCGAACGCCTCGGCCATCACGTCGGCGTCGTCGAAGGCGAACAGGTGCCCCTGGTAGATCGGCACGCCGACCGGGCGGCTGCCCGCCACCTCGACGACGGGCGGGTGGACGGTCCGGGTCTCGGCGTGCGGTCTGTCCTGCGGTGAGGTCATGCGTCCCATCCTCGACCCGGGACCGCCCGATGGCCAAAACGCCGCTCCGCAGGTTATTTGTCGTCTGTGGACGACAAATATGCTGGGCCTGACCCCCGACCGAGGACGTCCATGGACATCGCGCAGCAGCCTCTGCCCGCCTACTACCGCCTGAAGCGGCGCCTTCTCGCCGACATCGAGAGCGGTCACTACGGCGTGGACGGCAGGCTGCCCACCGAGCACGCCCTGTGCGCGGCGTACGGCCTGAGCCGCACGCCGGTCGCGCGGGCGCTGTCGGAACTGGCGGCCGAGGGGGTCGTCGTGCGGCACCGCCGCCGCGGCACGTTCGTGAACCCGGAGTGGATGCGAGCGCTGCGCGCCGCTCCGGAGGTCTCGGTGATGACCTGCGACCAGGCCTGGGAGGACCAGCTTCGGGAGGCCGCCGGCAACGACCTGCGGCTGTCGATCACGTCGGCGCCGCTGAGCGAGCTGCGGACGCTGTTCCGCCGGGCGATCGCCGAAGGACGCGGCCCGGACCTGGCGCTGGTCGACTCCGTCTGGGTCGCGGAGTTCGCCGAGTCCCACATGCTCACGCCGATCGGCGAGCTCGATCCCGAGTGGGTCGCGGCCGAGCACGACGCCGACTTCCTGCCGCCGTTCGCCGACGCGTACCGCCTGGACGGCGACGGCATCGTGGCCGTCCAGGCCCAGGCGGACGTCACCGGCCTGTGGTACCGCCGGGAGGCCCTGGACGCCGTGGGCGCCTCCCCGCCCGCCACGTGGCGCGAACTGCGCGCCCTGGGCCGTACGCTCGCGGCCGGTCTCCCCCGCGACCGGCACGCCCTGGTGATGCCCGGCGGCCCGGCCGCGACGGAGACGGCGACGTACGCGCTGGTCGGCCTGCTCGCCGCGAACGGCGCGACGATCTTCACCGCCGACGCGGTGACGCTCGACTCTCCCGCCACCGTGGAGACGCTGCGGTTCCTGCGCCGGCTCGTCGACGACGGGGTCCTGCCCGCCGAGGTGGTGACCTACGACCGGCACCGGGCGGCCCGGCTGCTGGCGGCCGGGCGCGCGGACCTGTTCGTGGGCGCGAGCTACCACGCCGAGCTGATCGCCGCCGAGACCGGCACCACGCTGCCCGAGGTCGGCGAGCGGTTCGGGTTCGTCCCGCTGCCGGCGGGCCCGCACGGGCCGCCGTCGATCCTGTGCGGCGGAATGGTCTACTGCATCCCCCGCCAGGCCCGGAACCCGCGGCTGGGGATGCGGCTGCTGCGCTCGGCGACGGCGCCGAAGCGCCTGGCGGACCTGTGCGCGGAGACCGGCCAGCTCCCGCCGCGCCGCAGCGTGCTGGACGCCATGGCGCCGGTCTCGCCGTTCCACGCCCAGACGGCGGCGCTGCTGGAGCACGCGGTCATGCGGCCGTCGGCGCCGGTGTACGCCCTGGTCTCCGCGCAGCTCCAGACGCTGCTGGAGGGGGTGCTGACCCGGCGGTGGAGCCCGGCGGCGGGCGTCGCCCTGGCCGCCGACCGGATCAGCGCGATCACCGGCCTCCCCGTCGTCCGCGCCTGACCGCTCGTTTCGTTCCCGCCCGACCGGCGGACGTAACGCGTTCGTAACCCATTCGCCCGTCCCTCTTGACGTGGAACGCTCCAGCTTCCACATTTGCCACAGCACAGTGGCAAATCCCCCTGGAGGGAGCGCACATGCGTCGGAAATCAGCCCTCGTGATGACGGCGGTCATGGTCGCGGCGACGGCGAGCGCCTGTGGCGGCGGGTCCTCGGACAGCAAAACGATCAAGGTCGCGTACCAGAAGTTCGGCAACTTCATCGGCGCCGACGAGCTGTTCAAGAAGATCAAGCCCGTCTTCGAACAGCAGAATCCCGGTCTCAAGCTCAAGCTCATCCCCATCGAAGCCGACGAGAACTCCTACTACACGAAGCTCAACCTCATGCGACGGTCGCCGAAGACCGCCCCGGACGTCGCCTACGAGGACACGTTCTTCGTGAACTCCGACGCCGAGGCGCGCTTCCTGCGGCCGCTCGACGACGACCTCAAGTCCTGGCCGGACTGGTCGCAGTTCGTCGACGCCGCCAAGGCCGCCGGGCAGGCGGCCGACGGCCACACGTACGGCATTCCCATGGGCACCGACACCCGCGGCCTCTGGTACAACAAGCAGATCTTCGCCAAGGCCGGGCTCCCGCAGAACTGGCAGCCGAAGACCTGGAACGACGTCCTGGCCGCCGCCCGCCAGATCAAGTCCAAGGTCCCCGGCGTGATCCCGCTCAACGTCTACGCGGGCAAGGGCGTCGGCGAGGCGTCCTCCATGCAGGGCTTCGAGATGCTGCTGTACGGCACGGGCGACAAGCTGTACGACGACCAGACGAAGAAGTGGGTCGCGCCGAGCCGGGGCATGGGCGCCGCCTTCGACTTCCTCAAGACCGTCTACTCCTCCGGGCTCGGTCCCACCCAGCAGCAGGCCCTCGACCCGCACTGGAGCGACAACGTCGCCGGGCAGGAACTGCCGAAGGGCAAGCTCGCAATCGCCCTCGACGGCTCGTGGCTGCCGCAGGCGTGGATCCCCGGCGGGGCGAACGCCTGGCCGCAGTGGTCCAGCGTCCTCGGCACCGCGGCCATGCCCACCCAGAACGGCCAGGCCCCCGGCAAGGTGTCGCTGTCCGGCGGCTGGCTGCTGTCGGTCGGCGCCCGTACCAAGAACCCCTCGGCCGCCTGGAAGCTCGTCCAGCTCGCCATGAACAAGGAGAACTCCCTGTTCTTCTACGTCAAGGCGACGCAGGTGTCGGTGCGCAAGGACGTCGTCGCGGACCCGAAGTACCTTGAGGGGAATCCGACCCAGCGGTTCTGGACCGACCTGGTGTCCGTCACCCAGTACCGCCCCGCGTACAACGTCTACCCGCAGATCTCCAACCAGCTCCAGGCCGCCAGCGAGGCGGTCGTGACCGGCCAGTCCTCGCCCCGGTCGGCGATGAACGACTTCGCCGGCCAGGTGAAGCAGATCGCCGGGCCGGACAAGGTGGAGGCGAGGTCCTGATGGCCCGTACGCGCTCCACCCGAGGGGTGACGCCCTGATGGTGGCCGTGGGCCTGCCCGAGCGCACCGTGACCCGCCGCCCGCCCGCCCGGCGCGGGCGGCGGGCCGCCGGGCGGGTGCTGCCGCTGGTGCCCGCCTTCGGCCTGCTCGCGCTGTTCTTCGTCGGGCCGATCCTGTGGTGCGTCTACGCGTCGTTCACCGACATCTCCCTGACCGGCGCGGGCGCCAGCAGCCCCCACCTGGTCGGCCTGCGCAACTACCGGCAGATGTTCTCCGACCCGGCGTTCGCCAAGTCCCTGTGGCTCACGGTCGTGTTCGTCATCGGCTCGGCCGTCATCGGGCAGAACGTCGGCGGCCTCGCCCTCGCCCTGCTCATGAACGGCCGGCACCGGATCGTCCGCGCGGTCGTCGGCGGCATCGTCGTCGGCGCGTGGGTGCTGCCGGAGCTGGTCGCGGGGTTCATGTGGTACGCGTTCCTGTCCGACCACGGCACCTTCAACGCCATCCTGCGCGCGGTCGGCCTGCACGGCGGGAGCTGGTTGTACAGCAGCCCGCTCGCCGCCGTGACGATCGCGAACGTGTGGCGCGGCACGGCGTTCTCGATGCTCGTCTACTCGGCCGCGCTGTCGAACGTCCCGGACGAGCTCCTGGAGGCCGCCTCGGTGGACGGCGCGTCGGGCTGGGCGCGGCTGCGGCACGTCACGCTGCCGCTGATCCGGCGGGCGATGCTGACCAACCTGATGACGATCACGCTGCAGACCCTGGCGGTCTTCACACTGATCTTCGTCATGACGGGCGGCGGTCCCGGCACCAAGAGCCAGACCTTGCCGATCTTCATGTACCAGGAGGCGTTCAAGTTCTACCACCTGGGCTACGGCGCGGCCCTCGCCATCGTCCTGCTGGCCGTGGGCGCGGTGTTCTCGCTCGTGTACCTGCGGGCCATGCGGAAGGAGGTGTGACGTGGCCCTCGCCTCCCCCACCGCCCCGAGGCGGCGTACGGCCGCGGTCGCCGCCTACGCCGAGCTGGCCATCGTGGCGCTGGCCTTCCTCGCGCCGTTCGGCTGGCTGTTCCTCGCGTCGCTCTCCACGAGCCCGACGCTGGACACCTCGATCCCCGACGAGCCGACGCTGCGCAACTTCGCCGACGTCCTCACCGGGGACAACCTGCACTCGCTGGCCAACAGCCTCGTGCTGTCGCTGGGCTCGGCGCTGCTCACGCTGCTGCTCGCCGCGCCGGCGGCGTACCCGCTGTCGCGCTACGGCCGCAGGTTCGGCCGGCCGATCCTGCTCGGCCTGCTGTTCGCCACCGGCCTGCCCGTCACCGCGATCATGGTCCCGGTGTACGGGCTGTTCGTCCAGCTCGACCTGCTCGACTCCGTCCCCGCCACCGTCCTGTTCCTCACCGCCACCGGACTGCCGATGGCGATCTGGATGATGAAGAACTTCATGGACGAGGTGCCGATCTCCCTGGAGGAGGCGGCCTGGGTGGACGGCGCGAACGGCCTGCGGGCCCTGGTGCGGATCGTGCTGCCGCTCATGGTCCCGGGCACGACCGTGGTGTTCACGTTCACCTTCGCCCTCACCTGGGGGAACTTCTTCGTCCCGTTCATCCTGCTGATCGATCCGGGCAAACAGCCGGCCTCGGTCGCGATCTACCAGTACTTCGGCATCAACGGCATGGCCTCCTACGGCCTGCTGGCCGCCTTCTCGATCCTGTACTCGCTGCCCGTCGTCCTGCTCTACGCCGTCGCCCAGCGCACACTGGGCAACGCGTTCGCGATGCAGGGCGCCGTCAAGGGCTGAGCCGGAGGAACGCCTTCATGCGCATCGCCGCCATCGAGCCGACCGACCTGTTCGCCGGCTCGACGTCGCATCCCCGACAGATCGTCCGCGTGACGCTGACCGGGACCGACTTCCCCCTGACCGAGATCCGGGTCTCGCTCACCGGCCCCGCCGTGAGCACCCCCGAACCCACCGTCGTCACCCGCCTGAACCCCGGTGAGACCCTGGTCGCCGAGGTCGGCGTGCGCCTCGCCGAGCCCGTCACCGAGGGCGCCGTCCGCCGCGTCACCGCCGTCGCCGAGACGGCGGGCCAGGACCGCGCGACCCTCGACGGCGAGATCGTCGCCGCCGTCACCGGCTGGACGATGTGGATGGTCTCCCACTTCCACTACGACCCGGTGTGGTGGAACACCCAGGCCGGGTTCACCGAGACCTGGTACGACCTGCCCGCCGCCGAGGAACGCCGGCCGGCGTTCGTCAAGACCGCGCTCGACCTCGTCCGCGCCCACCTGGACGCGGCCCGGCGCGACGAGGACTACAAGTTCGTGCTGGCCGAGGTCGACTACCTCAAGCCGTACTGGGATGTGCATCCGGAGGACCGCGCGGACCTGCGGCGATTCCTGGCCGAGGACCGGATCGAGATCGTCGGCGGGAACTACAACGAGCCGAACACCAACCTCACCCACCCCGAGTCCACCATCCGCAACGCCGTCTACGGCATCGGCCACCAGCGCGACGTCGCCGGCGGCGACCCGCGCTCGGCGTGGATGCTCGACGTGTTCGGCCACGACCCGGCCTATCCGGGGCTGATGGCCGACGCCGGGCTCACCTCCTCCGCCTGGGCGCGCGGCCCCTTCCACATGTGGGGCCCGAACCGCCACGTCGGCGACAACGAGCGCATGCAGTTCCCCGCCGAGTTCGAGTGGATCTCCCCGAGCGGCCGGGGCCTGCTGACCGCGTACATGGCCAACCACTACAGCGCGGGCTGGGTGATGGAGGAGCAGGCCCGCACGCTGGAGGAGGCCACGGAGCTCGCCTACACCCAGTTCGGCGAGCTGCGCCCGGTCGCGGCGACCCGCAACGTCATGCTGCCCGTCGGCGGCGACCACGTGATCCCGTCCCGGTGGAGCACCGAGGTGCAGCGGGACTGGAACAAGCGCTACGTCTGGCCGCGCTTCGTCGTCGGCCTGCCGAAGGAGTTCTTCGCCGCCGTCCGCGCGGAACTCGGCGAACGCCGCGCCGTGCCGATGCCGCAGACCCGCGACATGAACCCGGTCTACACCGGCAAGGACGTCTCTTACATCGACACGAAGCAGGCGCAGCGGGCCGCCGAGGTCGCGGTGCTCGACGCCGAGCGCCTCGCCACGCTCGCCGCGCTCACCGGCGCGGCCTACCCGGCCGAGGCGGTGGACAAGGCGTGGCGGCTGCTGGCGTACGGCGCCCACCACGACGCGATCACCGGCAGCGAGTCCGACCAGGTGTACGTCGACCTGCTCGGCGGCTGGCGCGAGGCGTACGAACTGGGCGACACCGTCCGCGCCGCCGCCCTCGACCACCTCGCCGCGCGGGCCGACACGACGGGCCCGGGCCGTCCGGTGATCGTGGCGAACACGCTGTCCTGGGCGCGCGACGGGATCACCACCGTCCGGCTGACCTTCGACGAGCCGCGCCCCGGGCTGCGCCTCGTCGACGACGCGGGCGAGCCGGTGCCCTGCCTCGCCGAAGGCGTACGGACCGCCGGGAACAGCGGCGTCGCGGAGGTCACGCTCACCTTCCTCGCCCGCGCGGTGCCCTCGCTCGGCTACCGGATCTACCACGTCGCCGACGCCGAAGATCTACCTTCGGGCTGGACGCCCGCCGAGGGCGCCGAGGCGCGGAACGCCGCGTTCGCGGTGACCGCCGACCCTGCCCGGGGCGGCGCCCTGACCTCCATCCGCGACCTGCGGACGGGCGACGAGCTGATCCGGCCGGGCGGTCTGGGCGGCGAGCTGTACCTCCAGGAGGAGCACCCCACGCACCCGACCTGGGGCGAGGGCCCCTGGCACCTGCTGCCCGCCGGCCCCGGCCACGGCACCGGCGCCCGCCCCGCCTCCGTACGGATCGAGGAGTGCCCGATCGGCCGCCGGATCGTCACCGAGACGACCCTGGACGGCCTGACGATCACCGGTGAGGTCCTGCTGTGGGACGGCGTCGACCGGGTGGACTTCCGCACCCACGTCGGCGGCTCGATCGGCCAGGACCACCTGCTGCGCGTGGGCTTCGACCTGGACGTCCCCGGTGGCCGGCCCGTCTCCGAGGTGGGGTTCGCCGCGATCGGCCGCCCGTTCGGATTCCCGGACGCCGACACGGCCGAGAGCCTGTGGACCCTCGACAACCCGGCGCACACCTGGACCGCGCTCAGCGCGACCGTGCGGATCGCGCTGACCGGGGACGACGGCTCCCGGCAGGAACACGCGGTCGGCGTCGCGGAGGTGATCGGCACCGACGAGGGCGAGCCCGCGCGAACGGTCCTGGCCGCGCTGGCCGCGCAGGGTGTCACCGCGACGTTCGGCCGCCCGGACGGCCCCCGCTACGGCGCGCTCGACGTCGACTCCAACCTCCCCGACACCCGCATCGTCCTCGGCGGCCCCGAGGACAACGCCTTCGCCGCGGAGGTCCTCGCCGCCGCCGACCCGGCGTACACGGCGGCGCTGGCCGAGCACGGCCGGGTCTTCGTGCCCGCCGCCCGCCCGCTCGCCGAGGTCTGGGTCCCGGACGCCGACGTGCGCGGCGCCCGCGACCTGCCCGTCCTGATCGTCACCGGGAACGTCGCGGACCTGTGCGCCGACCTCGGCGACGCGACCATCGACGTACGGCGCCCGGCCGGGCTCGCCGGAAGCGACGCGCCGTACACCGGCCGGTCGGTCGCGCTGCTCAACGCCGGCCTGCCCGGCACGGTCACCACCCCGGACGGCCGGGTGTACCTCAACCTGATGCGCGCCTGCAGCACCTGGCCGAGCGGCGTGTGGATCGACGGCCCGCTGCGCACCGCCCCCGACGGGTCGAGCCTGTCGTGGCAGCACTGGAACCACACCTTCGGCTACTCCCTGACGGCCGGCGCGGGCGACTGGCGGGCCGCGGGCTTCGTCCGGGCGGGCCAGGAGTACAACCACGCCGTCCTGACCCGGCCCGCCACCGCGCATCCCGGAGAGCCCGCGCCCCGCGACGGCCTGGTCACGGTCGAGCCGGAGAACGTCCTGCTGTCCGCGCTCAAACCGGCCGGCAACCCCCTCGCCGCCGCCCGGCCGGACCGGACCGACCCCGCCGACGGCGTCACGGTCCGCGTGTACGAGTCGGCCGGCCGCCCCGCGACGGCCCGGATCGGCCTGTTCACCGGCGTCTCCGGCGCCTCCCCCACCGACCTCCTGGAGTCCGGGGACGAGGCGGCCCCGGTGGACGGGACGGCCGAGGTTCCGCTGGGCGCCGCCGACGTCGCCACCGTCCGCCTCCGCCCGGCGTCGGGCGCGGGCGGCCCGTCACCGCTCGGGCCGGGCGCGGAACCGGGCCGGCCGCCGCTGGGGCCTGGCGCGGAGCCGGTCCAGCCGGTGTTCGGCCGCTACTGGCTGCACAACAAGGGCCCCGCTCCCCTGGGCGGCCTCCCCACCGCCGTTCACCTGTCCCCGCAGCGGCTCGCCCTCGCCGGCGCCGAGCGGATCCGCCTCACGGTGGCCGCCTCGGGCCGGGAGGCCACGGGCCGCGTCGAACTCGACGTGCCGGAGGGGCTGACCGTCACCGCCCCGGCCCTGGAGTACCGGCTCGCGCCCGGCGGGTTCGCCGAGTACGAGCTGACCGTCGACGCGCCGGGAGCGGCCGCGGGCACCTACTTCGTGGCCGCCCGCATCCGCGACGACCTCGGACAGGTCATCGAGGACGTCGTCACGGTCCAGGTCGGCGCCGAGACCGCGGAGGACCCCCTGAACGTCGAGCTCGCCTCACCCCCTCTGCGGCTCCAGGCGGGCGACGACGGCGAGATCGTCGTGCGGCTGCGCAACTCCGCCGCCGCGCCCGTCCGCGGTGAGGCCCAGCTGATCAGCCCGTACGGCACCTGGGGCACGGCGCCGGACGTCCTGATCGCCCCGTGGACGGCGGGGTTCGAGGTCGCCCCGGGCGCCGAGACGGTCGTTCCGTTCCGCGTGCATGCGCCCCGGACGGCGAGACCGGGATCGTGGTGGGCCCTCGTCCGCGTGACGTACTTCGGCCGCCTCGCCTACACGGAAACGGTCGCCGTGGAGGTCACCTCCTGATCCACGCCGAGGGTTCTGGTGGTCCCGGCCACCAGAACCCTCGACACTGACGCGGCGACCCGCGCAGTGCCGGCGTGCGCACGGCACTAGAGGTCAGGGCAGGCCGTCCCGGTCCAGGGACAGATCGCCGGGTCGAAGTCCTTGTTCACGAGCTCGTTGACGAACCTCCGGTCGTCGGCGAAGTCCTGCGCCGGGTGTTCTACCTCGCCGCCTTGTCCAGCCTCAAACCCGGTGGCCCCAGCCGGGCCTACTACCAGCGCAAACGATCCGAAGGCCGCAAACACCAGCAAGCCTTGATGGCTCTGGCCCGCCGCCTGGTCAACGTCTTGTGGGCCCTGCTGCGCGACAAACGCTGCTACACCCCCTCCCCACCCGTCACTCAGGCGGCTTGACTCGATCATTGAGACTCCTTTCCGCGCTGCGACGGCGGACGTCGAAGCGCAGGTCGAAGGGGTTGAGCGTGCGCGGCAGCGGCCGGTCGGGCGTGATCGGCCGCCGGGACGCCAGGCGGAGGTCGTCGTCGGTCGCCACGACGCCATGTCCCCGCTGACGCGGCGATAAACCCCCAGGTACGGCGGGGAATGTGATCAGTACCCGAAGATCACCCGATTTGACGAAACCCTTGCGTTCGGCCGGAGTTGCCGTTGTTACAGCGGGCAAATGGCGAAATAGGGCTTGATTAGTCCCGAAAGAAAAGGTGGTGTCACATGTCCACTCGTCCCATGGCCGGCATGGAGGAGCATCCCGACATAGCCGCGCTTCGCGCACGTTATGATCGCGTCGCCGAGACGACGTCCGCCCACACCCTCGACGGCCTGACCTTCCTGAGCGGCCTGTACCTGGCCCTCTCGCCGTGGATCGTCGGCTTCCACCGGCGTACGACGTCGCTGACCATCAACGACCTCATCACCGGCATCGCCATCTCGCTCCTGGCGCTCGCGTTCGCGTCGGCGTACGGGCGTACCCACGGCCTCAGCTGGCTCCTCCCGATCCTCGGCGTCTGGACGATCATCGCGCCGTGGGTGGTCCGCGGAGCCCGTCCCTCGACGGGGAGCATCGTCAGTCACGTGATCATCGGCGCCCTGATCACTCTGTTCGGGCTGGGCGCGGCCGCGATCGGGATGATGACCAAGAAGCACCGGTCGGAGATGCAGGGAGGCATGTCCGGCGGCAGGAACGTCCCGCGTCGTGGGATGACGTGAGCGAGCCCGTCCGTCTCGTACGGAAACACGGGGAGGAGGCCCGGCGATGCCTGAGTCAGGCCACCCGATCGAAGGCGAGCACAAGTACGAACAGCATGTGACCTCGCCCGAGCAACACGAGGAACGGCCCGGGAAGAGCCTGGTGACCACTGACCACGAGGTGATCCGCCAGTGGGCCGAGACGCGGGGTGCCCACCCCGCGACGCCGCCCGGGAGTGAGTACGAGGGCAGGCCGGGACGCCTGCTGCTCGACTTCCCGGGCTACGGAGGACAGGATCTGCAGGAGATCTCCTGGGACGACTGGTTCGAGACGTTCGACGAACGCAGACTGAACTTCATCTACCAGGAGCACAAGGCGGACGGCTCGACGAGCACCTTTTTCCGCCTGGAGAATCCGAACCGCGACGACGACTCCTGACCGCGGCGCGCCGGCGCGCGGGCGCTCCCGGCCCCACCGGGCGCCACGCGCGGCGCGGCAGTGATGATCACCGATCCGGGCCGTCGACGGCGCGGGTGATGGCGGACTCGACGGCGGCGACACGGTCGGCGAGGAGGCCGAGAGCGCCGACCGCCCGCGTCATCGGGTCGTCCTCGGCGCCGCCCAGCGCCTGGGCGCGCCGGTAGGCGGCCTTGACCGCCGTCCAGCGCTCGGCCCGTTCGGGGGTGAGCGTGCCGCGCAGCTCGGCCAGCTTGAGCAGGTTCGCCTCGGCGCCGGAGGCCAGGGTCTGGGCCTCGCCGAGATAGTGGTCGTCGATGACCGCCTCCAACTCGGCCTCGTTCATCACGGGCACGATCCGCTCGGCCAGCTTGTTCATGTCCCGGTACGAGCCCTGGAGCTGGAACCGCGGCTCGGTGCGGGAGGCGTCCGCCTGGGCGGCCGAGGCGATGTAGGCCCGGTTGGCGGCCAGCACGATCTCCCGGGCCCGCAGCAGCCGGCGCAGCACCGCGGTGATCTGCTCGACCTCCGGCCCGGAGTACGGGTGCGCGAGCCGGTCCGGGGACACCGTCGTGTCGCCCTGCGCGAGCCGTACGAACAGCTCGACGTCGGCCCGCTCCCGCGTGGACAGCGGCGCGAGCACGGGGTTGGAGGTCAGGGCGTTCTCCAGGTAGCTCAGCGCGAACAGGTCCTCCCGGCCGGACAGCACGTCGCCGAGGTTCCACACGTCGGCGCGGTTGGCGAGCATGTCGGGGATGCGGAAGCGCTGCCCGGACTCGGTGTACGGGTTGCCGGCCATGCACACCGCGAACCGCTTGCCGCGCAGGTCGTACGTCCGGGTGCGGCCGTCCCAGACGCCCTCGACGCGGCGCTGCGCGTCGCACAGCGAGATGAACTTCTGCAGCAGCTCCGGCGAGGTGTGCTGGATGTCGTCGAGGTACAGCAGCACGTTGTTGCCCATCTCCAGGGCGAAGTTGATCTTTTCGACCTCCTGGCGGGCGGTCGCGTCCGGGGCGTCGGCGGGGTCGAGCGAGGTGACCGACGTGCCGAGGGCCGGGCCGTTGACCTTGACGAACATCAGGCCGAGCCGGCCCGCGACGTACTCCATGAGCGTCGTCTTGCCGTAGCCGGGCGGGGAGATGAGCAGCAGCAGGCCCATCTGGTCGGTGCGCTTGGCGTCGCCGGCCGCGCCGAGCTGCTTGGCGAGGTTGTCGCCGATGAGCGGCAGGTACACCTCGTCCAGCAGCCGGTTGCGCACGAAGGAGCTGAGCACGCGCGGCCGGTACTCCTCCAGCCGCAGCCGGTCGCGTTCGGCCGCGACCAGTTCGCCGCGCAGCCGCTGGTACGCCCGGTAGGCGGGGACGCGTTCGGCGCGGAACCGGCGGATCCGGGCGACGCTCTCGTCGAGCCGCAGCTCCAGACGGCGGCCGGTGATCCGCGGGTGGGCGCCGAGCAGTCCCTCGACGGTCACGGCCAGCGGCGCCGCCGTGTCGTAGCGGTCCAGCGGGCCGCACAGCTCGATCGCGACCGCCTCGGCGAGGTCGTCGGCCGGGCCGCCGGTGGTGGCGAGGTACGAGCCGAGCCACGCCTCGATGAGCTGGTGCCGGGCGGCCAGACCCCCCTCCTCCAGAGCGGCCAGGTCGTCGCGGTACCCCGGTGAGCCGCCGAGTGCGGCGCGGAAGCCGTCGAGCAGCGACCGCGCGCCGGCCCCGGTGACGAAGCCCGCGGGCTCGGCGGCGAGCTCCTCGAAGAGGTACTCCCCGATCAGCTCCCCCGTGTCGTCGGGCGGCAGGATGCGGGTGGCCGCGCCGGGGCCGTGCAGGGCGTTGCCGGTGAGGAAGGCGAGCGCGGCGGCGGTCAGCTCGGCGCGCAGCGCCCCCGCGGCCGGGGACTCGCCGAACGCCGCGCGGGCGCGGGCCAGTGACGCCGCCCGGGTCGTCCAGGCGCGGCGCGCGGCCTCCGCGGCGCCGTGCGCCCAGAACAGCTGCGCGGCGGCGCGGGCGGCCGGCGGGTAGCGCAGCAGGCCGGCCTCCGCGTCCAGCCGCAGCAGCGCCTCCAGGATCAGGGCGGCGTCGTGGTCGTGCACGCCGCGCTCGTACCCCTCGTCGTAGCGGGCCTCGGCGGCCGTACGGGCGAGGGCGGGCAGCCCGCCGTCCTCGGCCGCGCGGCGCAGGACGCCCGCGGGCGTCCCGGCGAGGATCTCCGCCGCGAGGTACTCGGCGCGGTAGACCTCGGGCGTCTCGGAGACGAGCGTCTGCTCCCAGTACGGCCGGGTCGCCGCGAACGCCGGGTCGCGGACCGGCGACCGGTAGTCCGTCGCGGTCACGGCGTACGCCATGCCGCCGTCGTGCGGGACGAGGGTCAGGTCGACCGGCTGGGTGTTGACCGCGAACCGGTGCGCGCCGAGCCGGATGCTCTCGCCGCCGTCCTCGTACAGGTCCTCGCGGTCGCGCAGCGCCCGGCCGGCCTCCTGCCGGGCGGTCTTGAGCAGGCCGTCGAGCTCTTCGGCGCGTACGGCGTCCCCGGCGGCGCGCAGCTGCCCGACGACCGAGCGGACCTTGTCCACCATCGGGTCGGCGGCGAAGTAGGCGTTGATCTCGTCCAGCGAGCCGAGCGCGGCGGCCCGGCGGCGTACGCCGGTCAGGATGCGGGTGGCGGACTCGGCGAGCCGGTCGGCGCGGCGGGCGCGTTCGTCCAGCAGCGTCTGCTTGCGCGCGGAGAACGCCTCGTAGACCTCCTCACGCTTGGCGGTCAGCTCGGCGACGAAGTCGTCGAACTCGGCGAACCGCGACTCGAGGGTCTCCAGCTGCAGCATGACGCGGCCGAGCTGGTCGTCGCAGGCGTCGGGCGTGTCGGCCATCGCGAGCGCGCCGGTCACGGCCTGCCCGAGCAGCGCGAACTCGGCGGCGTACGCCGCGCGGCCCTCGGCGTCCAGGAGCTCGCGGCGGCGGGCGTCGAGCGTCGCCTGCGCCCGGTTGATCCCGGCGAGCACCTCGCCGACCCGTTCAAGGATCGAGGTGCGCACGGTCGCGTCACCGATGTCGAGGGTGCCGACGACGTCGGTGACGACCTCCAGGCCCTCGTACTGCCCGGCGAGCCGCTCGCGGATCGGGGCGGCCTCGGCCGTGGTGGAGATCTCCTCGATGGCGCCGAGCAGCCGGTCGATCTCCTCGTGGTAGGCGGCGAACGCCACGGACTCGCGCAGGAACTCGACGGCGCGGCGGCCGGTCGAGGTGAGTTCGCCGCTCAGCCGCCCGGCCAGCTCGTCGATCTTCGCTAGGTCGGCGTACCGCATGTCGCGGAGCGTGACGAGGCGGCCCTGCGCGCGGCGCAGCTCCGTCAGCCGGGTCACCCAGCCGTCGGCGCTGTCCGGGGAGTCGCCGCGGGTCAGCCGGATCAGCGTGGTGATCTTCTCGTCGGTCTCGGCGAGCGCGGCGGCGGCCTGGGCGGTGAGCCGCTGGACCGTCTCGAACTCCTCCAGGACCTGCCCCGCCGTCGCCCGTACGCCGGCGAGCGGGACGCGCAGGTCACCGAGCTCGGGGTCGGCGAGCCAGTGGTAGGTGTCGAAGGCGCGCTCACACCCGGCGATCAGCGCCTCGAACACCCCGGCCGACGGGGTCGTCTCCTCGACCATGCGGGCCACCGACAGGCAGTCGGAGATGCCCCGGACCAGGTCGGCGTTGCCGACCCGCTCCAGCGGCCCCGTCCCGGCGGGCTGCGCCGCGGCGTACGCGTCCGACAGGTACGGCGTCTGCCACACCTGCATCGCGTGCACCCGCGTCGGCTCGTCGGAGTCGGCGCGGAAGAGGACGAGCGTGCCGTCGTCGAACAGCGAGTAGCCGTGGCAGGAGATCGGGGTGGCGACCTCCTTGCGGATCACGTTGTACGGCAGCAGGAGGTACCGGCCGGCCGCGCGGGCGTGGAAGACGTACAGGACGTCCTCGCCGTTGGTGGAGCGGATCATCCGCTCGTACTCCAGCCCGCCGACGTCCGTGTCGAACGTCTTGGCCGCGCCGGTCACGAGGTAGTAGCCGCCGGGGAAGATGACGCCGTGGTCCTCCGGCAGCCGCCGGCATGCCTGCCCGATGCCGTCGAGGCGCACGACCGTCTTCGTACGGGTGTTGAAGATGAGGTGACGCCGCGTCTCCTCCTTGTACGGGCGGATCCGCAGGAGGATGAGCGCGCCGACGCGGGCGTACTCGACCTCGGCGTCGGCCAGGCTCTGCAGCGGCTCGTCGACCGGCTCGCGGTAGATGCCCTCGCCGGTCTCGGTGTTGTTCTCGATCTTGACGGTGAGGTCGCCGCCGACCGTCTCGACGAAGACCTCGTCCTCGATCGAGATGTGCGGGTGCCGCCCGAGGACGTGGTCGTCCCGGGTGGTCTCCACCCACGTGAAGTCGTACGGCGGCGGGAAGACGTGGTCCGGCTCACCCAGGTTGTCCTCGTACGCGGCGGTGCCGTCGGCGTCGACCGTCCAGCGCAGCACCCGATTGTCGTGCTCGGCCGCCCCGGTCTGGAAGACCGCCAGCAGCTTCGACTCGACGCGCCGCAGCTGCAGCAGCCGCGTGTCCCGGTAGTAGCGGTACAGCTCGCCGAAGTCGCGCGCGAACCGCGGGTCGCGCAGCAGCCCCTCCGGGCCCTCGGTCGCCTCGAACCCGAACGCGTCGCCGTCCCGGGCGAACCGGTACAGGGCGAACACGTCGCCGACCGCCGTCTCCGGCCGCAGCCCGATGAACACGTTGAAGCCGAACAGCATCAGCCCGCCGACCGCGACGATGTCGCGCGGCACGCAGTTGTGCTCCGTCCGGATCCGCTCGGTGCCGACCAGCCGCAGCTCGGTGCCGCCGAACACCTCCAGCCGCCGGGCGTTCAGCGCCTCGGCCCGCCGGACCAGCTCCTTGGCCTGCTCGCCGAGCCGGGCGCGGAGCACCTCGTAGGTGCCCGCGTCCAGGCTCGGCCCGGCAGGCGTCTCCCCGCCCTCGGTCACGTGGTTCCCAGGTTCCTACTGCTCGATCACGGCCATGGTGGAGATCGCGGCGTCGGCCACGCCGAGGCGCTCGGCGTGGTCGAGCAGCTCACGGGCCTTCTCCCCCTCGGAGCCGCCGGTCTTGATCCGCTGCATGAGCAGCGCGGACAGGGTGAGGTTCTTGACGTCGTCGGTCTTGATCGAGCCGATGAGGTGGGCCAGGTCGTCGGGCAGGCTGCGCGAGCCGTTCAGCCACGGCCCGGCGAGCCGCTGGGCCACGTCGGAGTGCTCGACGAACCCGTCGACGCCCTTGCCGAGGCTGATCGCGCCGACGACCTTGTCGAAGAAGGCGCCGTCGCCGCCGACGATGTCGATGTCGGCCTTCTCCAGACCGGCGGCCAGCACCGTCGCCTGAGCCTCGGCGACCTCGCGCTGCGCGTCGAGCCCGGCGAGCCGGATCTCCTTCTCGGCCTCCAGCCGCAGGCGGTACTCCTCGTGCCCGCGGGTGGCGTCGTCCATCGCGGCCATCCCGGCGGCCTTGTCGGTCAGGCCCTCGGCCTCGGCCTTGAGCTTCTCGCGGATCCCGGTCGCGTCGGCGAGGGCCTTCTCGCGGTTCGCGACGGCCGCCGCGCGGCCGGCCTTCTCGATCGCCTCCGCCTCGGCCAGGGCCTTCTCCCGGCTGACGGCGGCCTCGGCGCGGCCGACCTTCTCGATCGCCTCGGCGTCGCGCTCGCGGACCTGCACCTCGGCCAGGCCCTCCGCGGCGGCCTCCGCCTGGATGCCCTCGGCGAGCCGGATCTTGGCCTGGGCGTCGAGCTCGGAGGTCTTCTGCCGGGCCTCGGCCAGCAGCAGTTCCTCGCGGGCCTTGAACTTTGCGGCCTCCTCGGCGGCCTCGGCGGCCTTGATGCCCTTGACCAGGTTCTCCTGCGCCTCGGCCTCGGCCTGGATGACCAAAGCCTGGCGGGTCCGCTCGGCCTCCTCGACCATCCGGAGCCGCTTGATGCCCTCTTCCTGCTCGGCGACGGTCTTCTCGACCGCGATCCGCTCGCGCACGACCTCGGCGATCTCCCGCTTCTCCGCCTCGACCTCCTTGTCCTTGGCGATGCGGGTCAGCTCGGTCTCCCGTTCGCGGGCGATCACCTCGAGCATGCGGTCCTTCTCGATCCGCTCGTTCTCGACGGCGATGACGCGTTCCTTGTTCTTCTCCGCGACGGCGATCTCGCGGTTGCGGTTCTCCTCCTGGACGCCCAGCTGCTCGTCGGTGCGCAGGCGGGCCATCTGCGAGGTCAGGCGCTCCTCGGCCTGGACCTTGGCGATCTCGGCCTCCTCGCGCGCCCGTACGGTCTCGATCTCCCGCTTCTTCTTGACCTCCGCCTCGGCCTGGCGGCGTTCGAGCTCGAGGATGGCCTCCCGCGCGTCGACGTTCTGGCGGGTGATCTCCTTCTCCTCGTTGCGCTGGTACTCATTGGTGCGCACGTGCTCGATGGCGGTCAGCTCGGTGATCTTCCGGATGCCCTGGGCGTCGAGGATGTTGGTGGGGCTGAGGCTCTCCAGCGGCGTCTGCTCGAGGTGGTCGATGGCCGCGTCCTCGAGGTGGTAGCCGTTCAGGTCGGTGCCGATGAGCGCCACGATCTGGTCGCGGAACTCGTGCCGGTGGGTGTACAGGTCCACGAAGTCGAGCTGCTTGCCGACGGTCTTCAGCGCCTCGGAGAACTTCGCGTTGAACAGCGTCTGCAGCGTCTCCTCGTGGCTGGCCCGCTGCGTGCCGATCGCCTGCGCGACCTGGATGACGTCCTCGACGGTCTTGTTGACCCGGACGAAGAAAGTGATCTTGATGTCGGCGCGGATGTTGTCACGGCAGATCAGGCCGTCCCGGCCGCTGCGCTCGATCTCGATCGTCTTGACCGAGATGTCCATCACCTCGGCCTTGTGCAGGACGGGCAGCACGATCGCCCCGGTGAACGTGACGTCCACCTTCTTGATCTTGGAGATGATGAGCACGCGGCCCTGCTCGACCTTCCGGAACAGCCGGCTGAACAGGTACCAGGTGCCCAGGGCGACGATCAGGATCGCGCCGACGAGCACGGCGATCGCGATGCCGATGGAGTCCATCAATGGTCCTTCTCGCGGGGGAATTCAGTTGATTCGACGATGCGGATCGAGCTCGGCGTCATACGGCATCACCCAGAAGAACTCGCCGTCGGCGTCGTAGTCGAAGATCAAAGCGGTACTGCCTGCTTTGAGGATCTCCTCGCCCGGCTGGTTCCCTTGCCGGCGAACCTGAATTACGGCGGCCGAGCCATCGGCGGCGCGCACCTCCGCCTGGCCGAACGTCAGGTCGACCCGGCTGGTGCGGATCACGCACATCCGGCCCACGAAGTCCCGCCGCGACGGCAGGACCTCCTCAGGGATCATGTACCGCAGGGGCCGCATCAGCAGTCTCGTGACCGGGAACGACGCGACGAGCGCGGCGGCCAGCACCCCGATCGCCGGGGCCGGCCCGGTCAGGTCGTCGCGGCGCAGCAGCACGGTCCCGGCCACGCCGGCGAACCACGCGAGCGCCGCGAACAGCGACAGCGCCACCGCCATGACCATGGTCGCCGCCGCGTCCAGCAGTCCGAGGACGACGAGCAGCCAGTAGGCGAGGACGACGACAAGGAGGGCACCGAGAACGACGGCCGGAAAGGCAAGCGCCGCGTGCACGAATTCGGCCACCGCGCCTCCCCGTGGGCATAGCCCTATCGACGTTGCCGACCAGGCTTCCCGGCGCACCATAAGCGGTCGAATGCCGCTTATGCGGCGAAATCTATTCGTCGCAAAAAGCACCGTACCGTATCCCCCTGCCGGTGGCGCGTGACGTAGGACACACAGGCCCGACCCGGCCATCACGATGACTGGCTGGCTGTACAGTCAACACTCTTCCTACGAGAGGAGCCGCGCATGGCCGCGCGTGACTGGGCCGTCAAGAAGGCCGCGTCGAAGATCCTTGGCCCCGATGAGAGGCTCGTCGCCAGCTGCATGGCGAACCTGCCGGGCACCCTGAAACGGGAGGGCTACTACGCCGCCCTGCAGAACGTCGTCGGCATCCGCTTCGTCGATGTCGCCGCCGACGGCGGGCTGCCGCCGAAGATGAACGTCGCGGTGACCGACCGGAGGCTGCTGCTGTTCGAGCAGTCGATGCTCGGCCGGGCGAAGGACCTCGTCGCCGAGATCCCCATCGCGCAGATCGCCGGCGCCCGGGTCACCGAGAGCGGACGGGCCCAGGTGACGGTCAAGGTCCACAACTTCGTGATCACCTTCGCCGGCGGCACGGATCTCGCGCTCGAGTCGGCCGACAAGGGCGGCGTCACGAACCTGGTCGGCGCGATCAACGGACGGGTACGGCACTGACCTGCGCACCGTGGGGCGGCAGGCGGGACAATGGTGCGTCCGTCACCGATACCCGGGGGTCCGCTTGTCGCCACGTTCGGCCCGCGCCAACCAGGAGCTGCGCGAGCAGTCCCGCCGCCGGATCCTGGAGGCGGCCTTGACGTTGTTCGCCGAACGCGGGTTCGAAGGCACCACGATCTCCCAGATCGCCGAGCGGGCCGGGGTCGCCCGGGGGCTCGTCTCCTACTACTTCCCGGCCAAGGAGGAGCTGCTCCACGAGCTGCTGGGCCAGGCCCTCGACGGGCTCATCGCGGGGACCGACCCGGCCGACGGGGAGGTCACCGCGGACCAGCGGCTCGCCGGCGTGATCGACCGCACTCTGACGATGGCCCGGAACACGCTGGGAGTCCAGCGGCTCGTGCTCTGCCTGATGCTCCAGCCCGCGACCCGCGAGATCTTCATCAAGGTGGAGTCGACGAAGGCCGGGGTCATCGAGCGGTTCGAGGACCGCATCCGGCAGATCTTCGCCGACCGCGGGGCCGAGGACCCGGCCCTCGAAGAGGTCATGTTCCGCAGCGTCCTGGAAGGCGTGATCTTCAAGATGGCGGTCTATCCAGGGACCTACCCGTTCGCGGCGGTCCGCCACCGGCTGTTCACGATGTACGGGCTGCCGGCCGGCGACCCACCGGCCGAACCGGTCGGGCGCCTCCGCGCGCACTGACCCCACGGAACACCGATGAGTTCCGCGCGGCCGGGCGGTCGGAACAGGGTGACCCATCACGTCTCGAGGAAAGGACCGCCGACGTGGCGACCTTCGTTCTGATTCCCGGCGCCGGGTGCGATTCCTGGTACTGGCAACCGCTCACGGCCGAGTTGCGCGAGCGCGGCCATGACGCCGTGAGCGTAGACCTGCCCGCCGAGGACGACACGGCCGGGCTCGCCGAATACGCCGACGCCGTGGTCGAGCAGATCGGCGACCGCACCGGCCTGATCGTGGTGGCACACTCGTTCGGTGGCTTCACCGGACCACTGGTCTGTGAGCGCCTGCCGGTCGATGTCCTGGTGATGCTCACGGCGATGGTCCCCTCCCCCGGCGAAGCACCCGGCGAGTGGTCAGCCGCCACCGGGCACGACCAGGCGATACGCGAGGCGGCCGGACGTGACGGCACTCCGGAAGAGGATCACGGCTTCGACCCGACCTACTACCACGACGTTCCAGCGCATCTGGCCGCCGAGATGCAGAAGCACCCACGCGGACAGTCGGAGACCCCGGGAAAAGAGCCATGGCCACTACCTTCGTGGCCGCGGGTACCGACGGAATTCCTGCTGTGCCGCCGCGACCGTCTCTTCCCCGCCACTTTCATGCGCCGGGTCGTACGAGAGCGCCTGGGAATCGTCCCCGACGAGATCGACGGCGGCCACATGGTCATGCTCAGCCGCCCCGCCGAGCTCGCGGACCGCCTGGTCGCCTACCAGCGGCGCCACCAGCCGGCGACCGGAAATGGTAGTGCAATGTAATGACAGAATACTTTTATTGAATACCATTTTGTGGTATGCTTAAGAAAACCGTGTATATGGTGCCGTCTTGTGAATGATGACGGACGACCCAGCCAGACCGCACTCACCGCCGCGGCGGCACGCGCGGCACATCTCATCGTCGACGACGAGCCCCGGATATTCGCCGACACCCTCGCGTACACGCTCCTCGGAGACGAGGCCGAGAACCTCGTCCGCTACCACCGTCTCCACGGCGACCACCCCATCCTCGCCGGGGCCCGGGCGGCGGCGACCGTACGGAGCAGGTACACCGAGGACCGCCTCGCCGAGGCCGTGGCCCGCGGCGTCACGCAGTACGTCATCCTCGGCGCCGGCCTCGACTCGTTCGCGTACCGCGCCGGCCCGGCGAGCGGCACCCGGGTCTTCGAGGTCGACCACCCCGGGACCCAGGAGTGGAAGCGCGACCGGCTGAAGAAGGCGGGCGTCGCCCTCCCCGGCACGGTCACGTTCGTCCCCGTGGACTTCGAGGCCGCGGTCCTGTCCGAGGCCCTCACCGAGGCCGGATTCGACCCGTCCCGGCCCGCCTTCGTCAGCTGGCTCGGCGTGACGATGTACCTGACCAGGGAGGCCATCGCCGGCACGCTGACCGAGATCGGCCGCTGCGCCCCGGGCACGGAGATCGTGATCGAATCCATGCTTCCTCCCGAACTACAGGACGCCGCGGGTCGGGCGTACGCCGAAGGGGTCTCCTCGGTGGCCGCCGAACACGGTGAGCCGTGGCTGAGCCACTTCGGCCCGGAGGACCTGTCCGCGCTGCTGGAGCGGCACGGCTTCGGGCTGATCCGGCACGCGCGCACGTCCGACGCGGTCGACCCCGGACTCTGGGAGCGGACCGACGCCGTACGCCCCGTCGGCCTGAGCCTCCTGACCCACGCGACCGTCCTCGTACGGACACGCTGATCGTTCGCCGACGGCGGCTGGGAGGATGGCGGAGTGCGCGTACGGCCCATCTCACCGCCCCTCCTGGTCGAGGAGCTCGCCGACCGGATCGCGGCCCTCTCCGGCACCTCCTGGGTACGGGTCGTGATCGACGGCGCCCCGCCCACCCGGCCGGAGAACCTCGCGGACGCGCTGGTGGATCCCCTCCGGCTGCGCGGCCGTGACGTCCTGCGCGTCGCGGCCGGCGACTTCCTGCGCCCCGCGTCGCTGCGCTTCGAGTACGGCCGGGAGGACCCGGACGCGTTCTACACGGACTGGCTCGACGAGGGCGGCCTGGTCCGCGAGGTGCTCGGCCCGCTGGAGCCGGGCGGCTCCGGCCGGGTGCTGCCCGCCCTCTGGGACAGCGCCGTCGACCGTGCCACCCGCGCCTCGTACGTGACGCTGGCGCCGGGCGGCGTGCTGCTCCTCGACGGCGCGCTCCTCCTCGGCCGGGGCCTGCCGCTCGACCACGCGGTCCACCTGTCGATGTCCTCCGCGGCGCTGGCCCGCCGCGTCGAACCGGACCAGAAGTGGACCCTGCCCGCGTACGAGCGGTACGAGGACGAGGCCCGGCCGGCGCTGACCGCGGACGTCGTCGTTCGCGTCGACGACCCTCGCCACCCGGCCCTCGTAGAGCGGTCGTAGACCGGGGGCGTGGCCGTCACGCCGAGGTGAGGCCGGCCACGATCACCGCGGTCAGCCGGGTCAGGTAGGCGTCGTCGACCGGTCCGCCGGTCAGCAGCAGGCGCCCCAGCAACGGCGAGATCAGCAGGTCGAGGCCGAGTTCGCGGTCCGTGTCGGCGGGCAGCTCCCCGCGTTCGATCCCCCGGCGCAGCACGGCGTCGGCGGCGGCGCGGCGGGGTCCGCCCACCGCCTCGCGGAGCGCGGCGCCGAGCTCGGGACTGCGCTCGGTCTCGGCCGCCATGTCCAACGCGATCCGTTTGATCCGCGGCTCGGCGACCTGCGCGACGATCACATCCAGGAAGCCGCGCACATCACCGGCCAGCGACCCCGAATCCGGCACCTCCGGCACGTTCCGGCGCACCGCCGCCCCGAGCAGGTCGAGCAGCATGGCCTGCTTGGACGGCCAGCGACGGTAGACGGCGGCCTTGCCGACACCGGCCCGCCGGGCCACCGCGTCAACGGACATGCGGGCGTATCCGGTCTCGGCCAGCTCGTCGAACATCGCGGCGGCGATCGCGCTGGTGACGGACTCCTGGAGCACGGCGGCCCCGGCCGGCTCACGCTTGCGTGGCATGCCGCCCAGTCTAGCCAAGACGGAACGGTTGCGTTCCATCGTCACCACGCCTACGCTCGATTGCGGATCGCCGGAACGGAACCGTTCCGACGTTACGGAGGGAGCCGGTCATGAACATCCAGCCGCTACGCATCGGTCGCACCAAGGTCCCGTTCGGCCAGTTCTACGGGGGCCTGCACGGGTTCTCCCTCAGCGAGTTCACCGCCGACAAGGACCACTTCATCTGGGTGCCGATCCACGCCTACCTGCTCGAGCACCCGACCGCCGGCCCGATCCTGGTGGACACCGGAATCAGCCCGGCGCAGGCCGCGCACACCGACTACTACCGCGGCTCGATCATGGAGCACGTGATGGACGCCGACGAGTACGACCTGCCGGCCGAGGAGACCATGCCGGTCCAGCTCGCGCGGCTCGGCCACCGCCCAGAGGACATCCGCGCCGTGTTCATCACGCACTTCCACGAGGACCACGTCGGCGCGCTCAACCTGTTCGCCCACGCTCCGGTGTACCTGGGCGCGGACGAGTACGCGGCGCGCGACGACAAGGCGCTCGGCCTGGTGCCACTGGCCTACCCGCCGTCGATCGCGGCGATCACCGACTGGCGCCCACTCGAGTTCACCGGCCCGGCCATCGGCGGCTTCACCGGTTCGGCGGACGTCTTCGGCGACGGCAGTGTCATCGCCCTGCCCACCCCGGGGCACAGCCCTGGCAGCACCAGCGTGCTGGTCGACCACCGCTTTCTCCTGACCGGCGACGCGATGTACACCATCCGGCATCTCGCGGTCGACCAGGTGCGCGCCTTCCAGCCCGGCGACGAGTCTCGCTATGTCGACTCGATCCGCCGCATCCAGTGGCTGCGCCGGGAACTCCCGGACCTGCTCATCCTGACCTCGCACGACCACACCGAATACGGCGAGCGGCTGATCGCCGGCCTGGCCACCGGCCGGCTGTCCGACGCGGACCTCGCCTGGGCCAAGTCCTACGAACGGGCGACCTTCGACGAACTCGCCAACCTCAACCCGGCCCGGTCGCCCCGCTTCGTGCCCGCGGCGGACGGCGGCCCGGTCGGCCACGCCGAGTGACCCGGCGCTGGTGGAGCACATAGCGCGCGAGTTGGACCGTCGGGGGAGGTGTGGTCGTTCAGGCGGTGGTTCGTCAGACGGGAATTCTCCCGTCTGACGAACCACCGCCGAAGAAGCAGACCCGCCCCCGCACGCCCATTATGTCCGAAGTTAACGGACGCTCGATCGGGGATGATACTCAACCCGGATTGCGAGTTAATGGGGGACATACAAAATACCATGAGTAAGGATCATTCGCGGCGCGCGAGTTGTCGTTGCTCGTCCTCTGTAGGGCTGGATGCGCGACTGGCTCGCCGAAGAGCGCCGCTCGTCGGCGCTCCGGGCGTTCGAGCTGGCCGTCGTCCCCGGTCTGCTCCAAACCCCCGACTACGCACGTACGGTCCTCGACGGCGACGAGGCCGCCGTCACCGCCCGCCTCGACCGCCAGGCCATTCTCAAGAACGAAAATCCACCTACACTCAGGTGTGTGCTGGACGAAACGGTCCTCACTCGCGGCTTCGGCGATGCGGCGGTGATGCGCGATCAACTAGAGCACCTGGTCAATTCCGTAGCCCCTCGGCTCGCAGTCCAGATCGTCCCCTCCGGCGTCCGCTACGAAGGCCTGGCGGGCGCATTCACGATCGCCACCGTCAACGGCAGCGACGTGGCCTACATCGACACCGCCGTTCGCGGTCTGGTCACGAGCAACCCGGAAGACATCGCCTGCATCATCGACGTCTGGGAGTCGATCCGGACGTTCGCCCTGTCCCAACGCGAATCAATCGAGCTCATCAAGAAGGTGGCCGAGGAACGATGGACCTGAACAACGTCGACTGGCGCAAGTCACTGCACAGCAGCACCAACGGCGGGAACTGCGTCGAGGTCTGCGTCGTGGACGACGCTAGACACTGAGGCCGGCTCCGCCGCCGACGGTGATGTTCTCGCCGGTCACGTAGCCGGCCGCGTCGGAGGCGAGGAAGGTCACCACTTCGGCGACCTCTTCGCCGGTGCCGAGCCGGCCCAGGGGGACCCGGGCCGCCGTGGCCTCGAGAGTCTCCTCCAGCGCTTCGGGCGGGAGTCCGTGCTTGGCCCAGATCGGGGTCTCGATCGGGCCGGGGCTGACGGCGTTGACCCGGATTCGCCGGGGCGCCAGCTCAACGGCGAGGGAGGGGACGAGGGCCAGGAGAGCTCCCCTGGTGGCGGCGGTGACGGACCCGCCGGCGATGCCTCGTGTCACGCCGATCCCGATGGTGAAGATGATGGAACCCCCGTCATTGAGCAGCGGGAGAGCCTTCTGCAAGGTGAAGAACTGGCCCTTGAAGTTGACGTCGACCATGTCGTCGAACGTGGCCTCGTCGAACGCCTCGATCGGGCCGCCCCGTACGATCCCGGCATTGAGGAACAGGACGTCGAGGGCGCCGAAGCGCTCCCGGATCTGTTCCACGACACGATCGGTGTCGGCGAGTGACCGGGCGTCGGCGCGCAGCACGACGATCCCTTCGGGAAGTGACTTCTCGGCCGCGGCGATGCTGTCGGGGTTCTGCCCGGTGACCACCACCTGGTAGCCGCGCGAATGCAGCAGTTCGGCGGTGGCCTTGCCGATTCCGCTGGTTCCGCCGGTGATCAGAGCTGTAGGCGCGGACATGGCGCACTCCATTTCGGAAGAGGATTGAGGAGCGGCCCGGTGCCCGGCCGCGGACTCCACCTTGGGGTCACGGAGGACGCCGGGTCCAATGAATGTTCCGCATCCGGCAATACGTTCCGCGTAACACCGCACGTCAACGGCATATGGATCTAAGATCCACGTATGCCCGACTCGCCGCCGTCTCCAGTGCATCTCGATCTGCGGCTGGTGCAGTGCTTCACCGTCCTGGCCGAGCACCGGCACTTCGGTCGCGCCGCCGCGGTCCTCCACACCACCCAGCCGTCCCTAAGCCGGCAGATCAGCCGTCTCGAACAGCAACTCGGCGTCCGGCTGCTCGATCGCACACCGCGGGGCAGCCGGCTGACCGAGGCCGGGGAGACCTTCCTCCCGCTCGCCAGGACGCTGCTGCGGTCCGCGACCCAGGTCATCGCGCGCACCCAGGCCGCCGCCCGATCCTTACCTCCTGCCCGGTGCACATGCGATGACCTGCGGGTATGGGGAGGCGGGCGGGCGAAGCAGGAGAGCGTCATGGCCGAAGAGAAGAAGAAGTTGCACAAGGGTGACAAGGTGTCCTGGCGGAGTCACGGCGGGGAGGCCCGCGGCGAGGTCGAAGAGGAGATCACCGAACGGACCGAGGCGGCCGGCCGTACGGTCGCCGCGTCGCCGGACGAGCCGCAGTACCAGGTCCGCAGTGAGAAGTCCGGCGGCAGGGCCGTGCACAAGCCCGACGCGCTGAAGAAGGAAAAGGACTGAGTCCGTGTCGGGCGAGGACGACGAGGAGATCCGGAGCCTGTTCAGCGAACTGGTCAACCTCAAACCCGCCGAGCTGGAACGCTGGCTCGGCACCGAGGAGTCCAAGTCGGCCGGGCAGCATCCGGGCGGTGGCGAGTCCACCGGCCACGAGTCGGGCCGCCGGATCGTCGCACTGCTACGTGCCAAGAAGGGCGACCTGTCCGAGGACGACTACGCACACATGCGCAAGGTCGTCGGCTACATCCGGCGCCATCTGGCACAACGCCCCGACGGCGACATCCGCGACACCCGCTGGCGGTACTCCCTGATGAACTGGGGCCACGACCCGCTCAAGAGCTGAGGAGCACAGTCGCTATCTGAGCGCGTTGTGCAGCTGGACACGGGAGGTGGCGCCCAGTTTGGCGTAGATCCTCGCCAGGTGGGCGCCCACCGTACGGTGCGAGATGTAGAGGCGCTTGCCGATCTCCCTGTTGGTCAGGCCTTCGGCGGCCATCTGCGCGATCTGGAGCTCCTGGGCGGTGAGGATGTCGCTCGTGGCGGCCTGGCGTTCGCCGCTCCGCTCACCGGCTGCGCGCAGCTCCCGGCGGGCCCGCTCGCCCCACGGTGACGTGCCGAGCGCGTCGAAGGTGTCCCGGGCCGCGCGGAGGTGCTGTCTGGACTCCACGGCGCGGCGCTGCCTGCGGAGCCATTCGCCGTAGGCCAGCTCCGTGCGCGCCCGGATGAAGGGCCGCCGCGTCAGGTCCGCGGCGAGCGCCGTCTGGAAGAGGTCCCCCGCCTCGTCCTGGTCTGCCAGCACCGCCCTGGCCAGCCGCAGGCCGGCGTGCAGGGACGGCGATGTGGTGACCCTCGCCGCCGCCTCCATCTGGGCGAGCACGCCGGCCGCGTCGCCGGGACGCTCGCTGCGGAGCGCCGCGTCGGCGACATCGGCGACCGTGTGGCAGCTCAGGGCGAGCTGGTGCGAAGAGTCGGTGATGTCGTGCATGCGGAGGAGCCGGGTGAGCGCCTGCGGGTAGTCGCCCGCGCCCAGCGCGGCGAGGGCGCGCGCGTGCTGGGCGGTGGCGAGCACGTTCCGTGCGCCGACCGGCGTGGCGAGCCGCTCCGCCTCGGCCGCCAGTTCATCGGCTTGGTCGAAGTGGCCGCGCAGCGCCGCGATCTTCGCCTGCGTGGCGAGGATGAGGCCGAGTAGGAACGGCTGACCGGTCTCCCTGGCGAGCCTGCCCGCCTCTTCGGCGGCGGGCAGGGCCACCGCGAGGTCGGCGAGCTGCGCCGCCGCCCACGCCTGCGCCGCGAGCGCGCGGGCCAGGAGCTGCAGGCGGCCATGCTCGCGCAGGCCGGCCAGTGACGCGGCGGACTGCGTGATCGCCACGTCGAACGTGCCGACGAGCACCGCGACGCTGCCCACCAGCCTCATGGTCGGCGAATCGAGGCCTGACCGCGCGAGCAGCCGCTCCGAGCGTTCGATGACGACCGTGCCCCGGGCGATGGGGGCCGCGTAGCCGAGGATGGCGAGTAGCCGGGCGTCCAGCGGATCGAGCGGCAGCCGCTCGGCCACATCGACGATCCGGTCCCTGGCCGCCATGCCCGGCTCGCTCCAGAAGCATCGCAGCGCGGCACTCCAGAGAATCCGGACCGCGAGGTCGACGTCCCCGTCGGCGACGACGGACTCGGCGAGGTGGGCGAGCGCGGAGGCGTCCATGCTCCCGCCCCGGAGGCCGTCGTCGAACGCGGCCCTGATCCAGGTCAGGCGGGCACGTCGCTGCCTCGACAGGTCGAGCCTGCCGGCCTCGGAGAGGAGCCGGTCGACGATCTCCGGGCGGCCGAGCTCGACCGCACCGTCCGCGGCGCGCAGGTACCGGTCGGCTCGCCGGTCCGGATCCGGGCTCAGCCGCGCGGCCCGCTCCAGGGCGGCGACGACCGCGGCGCCGCTGCCCCGGCGCTGCGCCCGTACCGCGACCGTCTCGAGGGCGGCCGCGATGTCCTCGTCCGGCCGGTCGCTCGCGGCCGCCAGGTGCCACGTTCTCCGGTCGGGCTGGTCGGCCAGTACTCCGGCCAGCGCCCGGTGCACGTCGCGGCGCCGGGCGGCACCGGCCGCCTGGTGAACGGCCGAGCGGATCAGCGGGTGGAAGAACGCCAGGCGGCTCTCGTCCGGAGTGAGGAGGCGGGCGTCGACGGCCGGTCTGAGGTCGGCGGCCGTGACCGGCCGGCCCGTGAGCGCGCGGGTGGCCGTCAGCGTCTCGTTCGGATTCGCGCTGTCGTTGAGCGCGGCGACCTCCAGGACGGCCCTCGTGACCGCCGGGAGCGCGGCGAACCGCCGGGTGAAGGTGCTCTCCAGCCTGGTCGTGAGCGGCAGCCACGGACTCGCGAGGAGGGCGGCGCCGTCGACGCCGCCCACCGCGGCGGGCAGCTCGATCAGTGCCAGCGGGTTCCCGGCGGCCTCGGCGAGCAGCCGCCGGCGCACCGCGTCAGGCAGATCCGCCGCGCCGGCGTCGAGCAGCGCGGCGGCGTCCTCGACGGACAGCGGCGGGATGAGCAGGCTCGGCAGCCCCGCCTCGTCCAACCGGGTCGTCATGCCGGGACGGGTCGCGGCGAGCAGCAGGATCGGTTCCGACTCCAGCCGCCGTCCGAGGAACGCGAGCACGTCGGCGGTGGACGTGTCGAGCCAGTGCGCGTCCTCCGCGACGATCAGGACCGGGCCGGCCTCCGCTATCTCGGCGAGCAGGTTCAGCACGGCGAGGGCGACGAGATAGCCCTCCGGCCCGATCGTCTCGGTCATTCCGAGCGCCGCCCGCAGCGCCTCCCGCTGGCTGGGCGGCAGCACCGCGAAGCGGTCCCGTACCGGCCACATGAGCTGGTGCAGCCCGGCGTAGGGCAGATGGGCCTCGGACTCCACACCGGTCGTGCTCAGGACCCGCAGGCCGGACGCCCGCGCGAACGCCGCGGCCTCTTCGAGCAGAGCCGACTTGCCGATGCCGGGCTCCCCCCGGAGCAGCAGCGACGCTCCGCCCCGGCCTACCGCGCCGATCAGGTCGTGCAGCCGGCTGATCTCCTCGCCTCGTCCGATGAGTCCCACGCACCACAGGCTAACGACCGGCCCCGGTCCACCCTTCCCCGCCCTGACCTGCTCCGATACCGGCCGACACCGGTCGAAGCCGCCGTACGGAACGGCGCTCCGATGGTCACATGACCGATGCCTCCCCGGCACCGCCGCCCGTACGGTCGGTGCCATGGCCGGCGCATATGAGTCATCGCGACAAGGAGGGAGGAACGTGTCGCTCCTGGATGCCTCCCGGTTGCCCGCGCGTCCGATGACGGCGGCGGACACCGGCCCGCCTTCCGTCACGGGATTCCCGGCGCACCTGGGCCGTTCCGTCCTGGACGAGGTTCCGCGTTCGCACGGTCCGGGGCCGCAGGGGCGGGGATCCGGGACGCTGTACGGACGCGACGCCGAGCTCCGGCTGCTGGCGGACCTGACGTCTCGCGGCCTGGCCGGCGCGGGAGGCGCCCTGCTGCTGCGCGGAGAGGCCGGCATCGGGAAGACCGCCCTGCTCGGCGCGGCACGCGATGCCGCCGTCGGGCGGGGCGGCCGCGCCCTGTCGGCGGTCGGCGTCCAGTCGGAGGCCTCGATTCCCTTCGCCGGTCTGCATCAGCTGCTCAGGCCGATCCTCGACCGTGCCCCGGCTCTGATCCCCCGGCAGCGGCAGGCGCTGTCGGCGGCGTTCGGGATGATCGAGGGCGTCGCCCCGGAGACGTTCTCCGTCGGACTGGCCTCGCTGGAGCTGATCAGCGGTCTGGCCGACGACTCACCCGTCATCCTGGTGATCGACGACGCCCAGTGGGTCGACCGACCGAGCAGTGAGATCCTGGCCTTCATCGCCAACCGCCTGGACGCCGAGCGGATCGTCATGGTGCTCGCCGTCCGTGAGGGGCATGACACCGTCCTGAACGACGCGGGCCTGCCCGAACTGCCGCTGACGAGGCTCGATGACGACGCCGCGGCGGCGCTTCTCACCGCGCGTGCCCCGGAACTCGGCGGAGCCGTCCGCGACCGCGTCCTGACCGAGGCGGCCGGCAACCCGTTGGCACTGATCGAGCTCCCGGCGGCACTGAGCGGGGATCGAGTCCGGCAGTCACTGACGCCGTGGCTGCCGACCACCCGCCGCCTGGAGCGAGCCTTCCTCTCCCGCGTCTCGGAACTGCCGGACCCGACCCGGACCATCCTGCTGATCACCGCCGCCGACGACGAGGGCGACCTCACCGAGATCCTCAGGGCCGCGGAGCTCCTCGACGGCATGACCTCCTCGGTCGGCACCCTGGAACCCGCCGTCAACGCCGGGCTCATCGACTTCGACGGACGTGACGTGCGCTTCCGTCACCCCCTCATCCGCTCCGCCGTCTACCAGGCGGCCGGCCCGTCGAGACGCCTGGCCGCGCACGCCGCGCTGGCGACGACCCTGAAGGACCATCAGGAACGCCGGGCATGGCACAGGGCGGCCGCCAGCCCCGGGCCGGACGACGACGCGGCGCTCGACCTGGAGGCGGCCGCCCTCAAGGCACTCGACCGGGGGGCTCCGCGCGCCGCGGCCGAAGCCCTGCGACGAGCGGCGCTGCTGAGCGCCCCGGACCGGAACCGGGGTCGCCTCCTGCTGCGCGCGGCGGAGATCGACTTCGAGCTGGGTGACGCCGTCGCCGCACGCCGGCACCTGGCCGAGGCGAGGTTCTCGAAGCTCGAAGAAGGAGAACGGCTCCGCGTGGCCCTGTGGACGGAGGCCCTCAACGAGGAGAGCTGGTACAGCCCGGAACGGGTACGGGCCTTCGCCGACGTGACGGACCGGCTGGTCGGCGCCGAGAGCGACGGCGCCGCGCTCGCGCTGAGAGCCCTGTGGCCGCTGTCCATCGGCTGCTGGTACGGCGATCCGGCACAGGAGACCCGTGACCTCGTCGTCAGGACGGCGCGACGCCTCCAGAGAAGCGACGGCGACCCCATGGTGCTGTCCATCGCCGCCTGCGCGGACCCGGTGGAAGAGGCGGCGTGGGTGATCGGCAGGACGTCCCGGGTCTCACCGGAGTCCATCGACGACCCCGCCGAGCAGCACGCGCTGGGAGCCTCATTGACCGCCGTCTGGGCCTTCGACCTCTCCTGGCCGTTCCTGTGCGCGTCCGTCGACGGCCTCCGGCGACAGGGCCGCCTCGGACTGCTCGGCGAAGCCCTCGCCTCCCAGGCGTGGGCGGCGATACACCTCGGCAAGCATCGGCTGGCGGCGGCCGCGGCGGACGAGGCCGGCCGGTTGGCGCGCGACACCGGCCGGCCTCGCTGGGCGCTGGTGGCCGATCTGGCCACGGCCACGCTGGCCAGTGAGCGCGGTGACCACGAGGCCGCCGGCGAACTCATCCGGAGGACGGAGGCGGAACTGCTCTCGGTCGGTGCCCAGTCCATCCTCGGCTTCGCCCAGTTCGCCCGCGGCCGGTACGCCCTGGTCAACAACCAGCACGGCGACGCGTTCGAGCAGTTGGCCCGGGTACTGGACCCGTCCGACATCGCCTACCACCCGTTCGTGGGCTACCTGGGGATCGCGGATCTGATCGAGGCGGCGATCCTCACCGGCCGCCGCGACGAAGCGGAACACCACCTCACGCGGCTCGACGCCCTCGCCGAGAAGACGGCCTCCCCGTACCTGCGGGCCATGGCCGCCTACGCCCACCCCCTGGTCGCCCCCGACGACACGGCCGAGCCCCTCTACCAGCGGGCCTTCCGCACGCGGCTGAAGAATTGGCCGTTCCACCGGGCACGGCTCCTCCTGGCCTACGGCCGGTGGCTGAGACGCCGGCGCCGCCTCGTGGAGTCCCGTGCCCCGCTGCGGGCGGCCATGGAGAGCTTCGACGCCCTCGGCATCAGCGCGTTCGGTGAGGACGCGCGCGCCGAGCTGCGGGCCGCGGGAGAGGCCGTCGCCCGGCCGGCGCCTGACACCCTGGACAGACTCACCCCACAGGAACTGCAGATAGCCAGACTGGCCGCGAGCGGGCTGACCAACCGCGAGATCGGGGCACGGCTCTTCCTCTCTCACCGGACCGTCGGCTTCCACCTGTACCGGATCTTCCCGAAGCTCGGCATCACCTCCCGGAGTCAGCTGTGCATCTCCGATCTCGGCGGTGACTAGTGGCCGGGGCGCTGATCCGCGTCATCGCCGCCAGCCGCCAGCCACCAGCCGCCAGCCGTCAGCCGTCAGCCGTCAGCCGTCAGCCGTCAGCCGTCAGCCGTCAGCCGTCAATGCTGCTCATGTCGCCGTAGCGGTCGCCGACGGGCGGCCGGATGGCGGCGAGTCGTTCCAGCCGGGCGGAGTCGAGGGTCAGCGCGTCGGCGGCGGCGTTCTCCTCCAGCCGCGACACCTTCTTGGTGCCGGGGATGGGGGCGATGTCGTCGCCCTGCGCCAGCAACCAGGCCAGCGCGACCTGAGCCGGCGTCGCCTGGACCTCGGCGGCCACGGCCTTCACCTCATCGACGATCCGCAGGTTCCGGTCGAGGTTCCCTGGGGCGAAACGTGGCGTGGTGAGACGGAAGTCGGTGCTGCTCAGGTCGCTGTGACTGGAGATCGTGCCGGTGAGGAAACCGCGGCCCAGGGGTGAGTACGGCACGAACCCGATGCCGAGTTCCCGCGTGGTCGGCAGGATCTCGGCCTCGGGGTCGCGGCTCCACAGCGAGTACTCCGTCTGCAGGGCGGTGATGGGGTGTACCGCGTGCGCCCGGCGGATCGTGCTCGGCGAGGCCTCGGAGAGGCCGATGTAGCGGATCTTTCCAGCGTCCACGAGGTCCTTGAGCGCGCCGATGGTGTCCTCGATCGGCGTGCCGGGATCCACCCGGTGCTGGTAGTACAGATCGATGTGGTCGGTGTTCAGCCGGCGCAGCGACCCCTCGACGGCGACGCGGATGTTCTCGGGACTGCTGTCCAGGATGTGCCGCGCGTCGCCGCCTCGGTGGGTGAGCATCCCGAACTTCGTCGCCAGGACCACCTGGTCGCGGCGGCCGCGGATCGCCTTCGCGACCAGCTCCTCGTTGACGTACGGCCCGTAGACCTCGGCCGTGTCGAGGAAGGTGACGCCCATGTCGATCGCACGGTGGATGGTGCGGATCGACTCGGCGTCGTCGGCGCCGGCGCCGTCGTAGTAGGCCGACATGCCCATGCAGCCGAGCCCGATCCGGGACACTTCGAGCCGTCCGAGCGAGACCTTCTTCATCTCTCATTCCCTTCATGTGTGAGGTGTCGCCGGGTCGCCGCCCAATGCAGGAACCCGAAGAACGACGCGGCGGCACCGGCGATGACGACGGCGGGCCAGCCTCCGGCGGACCAGAGGGCGGACGCGAGGACGGATCCGACCGCGCCGCCGATGAAGTTGCCGGTGATGTAGGCGGTGTTGAGGCGGCTGCGCGCCTCGGGCGCGATCGTGAAGATCTGTGCCTGGTTGAGGATGTTGCGGGCCTGGGTCGCGACGTCGAGCGCGACGATGCCGGCGATGAGCCAGGGCAACGAATGCGAGCCCAGTCCCGCGATTCCCCAGGAGGCGATGGCCAGCGGCCAGGACAGCCCGGCCGTCGTCCTGGATCGGCCGCTGTCGTGCAGACGGCCGGCGCTCTGCGCGGCGACCGAGCCGAGCAGCCCCGCGATGCCGAACGATCCGATCACGGTCGGTGAGTAGTCGTACGGGGCGCTGCTGAGCAGGAAGGTCAGCGCGGTCCAGAACATCGTGAAGGTGCCGAAACCGAGTGCCCCGGAGACCATGATGACCCGTACGGCCGGTTCACGGCGCACCAGCGAGCCGACCGACCGCAGCAACGCGCGGTAGGTCGTAGTAGTACGCGGTGGTACGGCAGGAGTCATCCGATACAGTGCCGCGGCCAGCAGCACGATCGACCCGGCGGCCAGCGCGAACACGGCCCGCCAGCCCGCGACCCCGGCCACCAGACCGCTGAGGATGCGGGCGGCCAGGATGCCGGTGATCAGACCGCTGACGACCGTGCCGACGACACGGCCACGGCGGGCCGGTGCGGCCAGATCACCGGCGAAGGGCACGAGGATCTGGCCGGACACGGTGGTCACGCCGACGGCGGCCATGGCCAGGGTGAGGGCGAGGATGTTCGGCGCCAGCGCGCACAAGGTCAGGGCGACGGCGCACAGCAGCATCATCACCGGGATGAGCCTGCGCCGATCGCGCAGGTCACCGAGCGGGACGATGAACACGATGCCCGCCGCGTACCCCACCTGCGCCGCCGTCACCAGAGAGCCCGCCGTTCCCTCGCCGACACGCAGGTCGTGCGCGATCAGGTCCAGCAGCGGCTGGGCGTAGTACAGGTCGCCCACGGCGGCGCCGCCCGAGACGGCGAACAGGAACGTCAGCGGCACCGTCATCCGGTCCCGGGTGCCGAGGCCCGTGGTCCCGCCTTCGGCCCTGTCAACCGTCACTTCTCTTCCTTCTCTGTTCCCAGCGTCAATCGGAACGACCCGCCGTCCGCGAGTGCTCTCGCCCGGCCGCGGCCGTTCGCCGCGTCCGCGGCGGATTCAGGCTAGGAGCCGGGCACTCCGCGCGCCTGGGTGCACTGCACCCACCCTCAGGGACCGGCATGGGACGGTCAGACCGGGATGACGTAGGGAAAAGTGCTACCGCGCCGTCCCGCCGCAACGGCCGGCGTGAGGCCCGTGGGCACGGCGGTCCCGGTGACGAGGGACAACATGACCTCAGGCGCGTTGTCGGACAGTGTCCGCCCGTTACGGACCGCGAAGCCGAACGTCGCCGGTGTGCCCACCGCATAGGGCAGGACGTCGGGGAACAGCTCGCGGGCCACGGTCGCGCCATAGCCACCGGGATCACCGGAGACACCGGCGGCTCCGACGACCCCGGCGACCAGGCCGGCGATGTGCTCAGCGGCGGCGGCGTGGTCCTGCGACGGGTGCCTCGTGTTCGCGGGATTGGAGAAGTCGGTGTCATCAGGCCAGAAGATCGGCCACATCATCGGGTATCCGGCCCGGTTGACCTGCCGCCAGCCGCCGGCGTCGGTGGCGAGCCTGGTGGCGCCCCACACGCCGGTCCTCGCGCCGGGGCGCAGCCGCGGATGGGAGTGCGGAACCTCCAGCACGATCGACTCCACGGTCGTACCGGAGAAGCTGTTCTGCGCGTCCGACGGGTCCCACGCGGCCAGATCGGGCGCCGTGCCCTTCGCGACGGCGGCGTTGACGATGGCGAGCAGCGACAGGTCGATGTAGAAGGGGTCGGCGGCCCGCCCGGCCCAGACCCGTACACCGCCCCCGGCGGCCGGCTGCCCGGTCCGGCCCTCCAGCACCAGGTTCCCGGCCGCCGTGTCCTCCCGCGCGTCGGCACCGGTCAGCTCGTGCACCCGCAGGGCCTGCCGTCCGTCCGGGCCGGGCTCGCCGAACGAGATCCGGTAGGTCAGGTCCTCGAAGGCGGCGCCGTCGAAGTGCACCTTGAACTCGTACCGCGCCTCCGGGTGGAAGCCCGGTCGCGCGTAGACGCCGGTGATGTCGGAGTTGACGTCCATGACGAACACCGTGCTTTCCTGCCCGGGAAACACGTACAGGTCGTCGATGAACAGTTGGCCGTTCTGCGCCGCCAGCGGCGTGTCGATATGATGGGACATGAGGTGGTCCTCCTCGGTGCGTGGCTTGCCTTGGCTGTGATGCGGTGAGGTGAGAGCGACACGGATGGGTGGCGGCCGGGGGTGGCGCACGCCTCCGGCGCGGTCAGTCGGCGGGCAGCGCCGGTCCGAGCAGGTCCTCCAGCTCGACCCGCCGGTAGAACTCCCGCCGGATCAGGTCGCCGACCCGGTTGACGGTCTCGGCTCCGTCGTCGGCCGGGTCGATGTGCACCCGGAACGGCCGCCGGCCCTTGGGGGTGTCGACCACCCGGACGATGGACCGGGCCACCTCCGCCGGGTCGGCGTCGGCGGGGGCGAGGTCGGCGAGCTTCCTGGCGATCTGGTCCATCAGGCCGCCGTAGCGGCCCTCGTACGCTTCCGCCACCTCCGGGCTGGCCGGATGCCCCGCGTTGGCGAAGTGGTTCGTGCCGGTGGTGAACGAGCCGGGAACGATGATGACGGTGTCGATACCGAATCGAGCGAGTTCGGCCGCGTACGAGACGGCGAGGGCGTCCTCGGCCGCCTTGGCCGCGAAGTACGGCCCGAGGTACGGCGGAGTGCCGCCCCTGGTGCTGCTGGAACCGACCCACACCACCAGCCCGTCCCCTTGGCCGCGCAGATGGGGCAGCACCGCCCGGTTGAGCCGCTGCGTGGAGACGGCGTTCGTGTCGTAGACGCCGACCAGCTGCTCGGGCGTGAACGCCTCGAGCGGGCCGAGGACCATGTGCCCGGCGTTGTGCACGACGACGTCGACCCGGCCGTGCTCGGCGACGACGGCCTCGACGGCGGCGTCGACGGAGTCCTGGCTGGACACGTCCATCTCGATGGGACGCAGGTCCACCGACCGGGTCTGGGCGTACTCAGAGGCGTCGCGGGCCGCGGCGGTGTTGCGGCCGGTGATGTCGCGCATACCGGCGTAGACGACGTGACCGGCGTCGGCGAGGCCCCGGACGGTCATGGCGCCGAAGCCGCTCGACGCCCCGCTGACAATGATGATCTTTTGGGACGGCATGTTGCCTGCTTCCTCGGGTGTGGGATACGGGTGTTGCTGTGTTCGCCGGAATCGCGACCGCGTCGCGGCGGTCGGCTCAGATGACGCCGCCGTTGGCGTAGACGACCTGGCCGTTGACCCAGCGGGCCGGGCCGGCCAGGAACGCGACGACCTCGGCGATGTCCGCGGGGACGCCCAGACGCTCTAGAGGCGCCATCCGGGCGAGACGATCGATCGACTCCTGGTCCTTTCCGTCGAGGAACAACGGAGTCGCGGTCGGTCCCGGGGCCACCGCGTTGACGGTGATGTCCCGGCCGCGCAGTTCCTTGGCCAGGATCAGCGTCAGCGCGTCCACCGCGCCCTTGCTGGCGGCGTAGGCCGCGTAGGTCGGCAGGGCGATCTTGACCACTGACGAGGACAGATTGATGATCGCGCCGCCGGACCGGACCCTTCGGGACGCCTCCCGTGCGACGACGAAGGTGCCCCGGATGTTGATGCGGTGCATGCGGTCCAGCACCGCCAGGTCGAGCTCGGCCAGCGGTGAGAGCTCCATGACGCCGGCCGTGTTGATCACGACGTCGACCCCGCCGAAGGCCGACTCGGCCGCCTCGAACAGCGCGGCGACGTCACCCTCGTCCGCGACGTCGGCGCGCACGGCGACGGCCCGACCGCCACGATCGGTGATCGTCGCGGCCAGTCGCTCCGCCTCGGCCGGCCGGCCGGCGTAATTGATCACGACGGCGCACCCGTCGTCGGCGAGGCGCCGGCAGATCGCCTGGCCGATGCCGCCGGAACCTCCCGTCACCACCGCCACCCGGTCACGCGCCGGGTCTCGTCTCTGCTGCTCGACCATCGGGCCGCCTTCCTCTTTCGCGCTCGCATCGGAACGCGCTCATCGTGTTCCCGGCGGCTCCGTGCCTTCTTCCGTCAGGTGACTGGGCCGGTCACCGGTGCGGGGTGCGAGGCGATGACGTGACGGTGAGCAGGTCATGTGACGGAAGAGGGCACAGCGACGGCCCGGCCACGATGGCCGACGTCTCAAGCGACACGAACGAAAGGACGGATCCGGTGCCCGACAGTGCTTTGAGCGGAAAGACAGTTCTGGTCACGGGGGGAGCGAAGAACCTCGGTGGCGCGATCTCACGTGACCTCGCCGCCGCCGGGGCGAGAATCGCCGTCCACTACCACAGTCCCTCCGACAAGGGCCTCGCCGACGAAACGGTGGCCGCGTGCGTCGCGGCGGGTGGGGACGCCTTCGCGGTCGAAGCCGAGCTGACCTCGGTGACGGAGATCCGCCGGGTCCTCGACTCGGTGACCGGACGCTATGGCGCCCTCTACGCAACGGTGAACACGGCGGGCCTCGCGAGGGGCAACCCGATGACCGAGGTCACCGAGGACGAATACGACGCCCACTTCGCCATCAACTCCAAGGCCGCGTTCTTCGTCATGGCCGAGACCGCCAAGCGGATCGACGACGGCGGCGCGATCCTCAACCTCGTGTCATCGTTGCTGGCCGCCTACACCGGCCGCTACTCCGTGTACGCCGGCAGCAAGGCGCCGGTGGAGCACTTCACCCGGGCACTGTCCAAGGAGCTGGCGGGCCGCCGCGTCTCGGTCAACAACCTGGCTCCCGGCCCCATGGACACGTCGTTCTTCTGGAACGCGGCCGCACCCGGTGAGGAGGAGTTCTCCCGCGCTCAGACGCCGTACGGCGAGCTCACGAAGGTCGAGCACATCGTTCCGTGGGTACGTTTCCTGCTCACCGACGGATGGTGGCTCAACGGCCAGACCGTCTTCCTCAACGGCGGCTTCGCCACTCGCTAGCCGCTCGCCCGCTGGCGACGCGGGGCCGCCTCGGGGGCCCGCCCCGCTTCGCCTGCGGCCGGCAGCCGGGGACGGAACGAGAGAACCGCCCGTGAGTCAACAGCCAAAGGAGCGCGGCGAGCTGGAACAGGCTTGACCTGTGTCGACTTGCGATCTTTCGAACGTCAGTTCGAAAATGGTCGCATGCGCGACGCCCGGCCGCTCGACCACTACCCGTCCGGATCCCATCGGATCGAGGCGCGCGACGCCTGGGTCTGGATCCGCCACAAGGGCGCCTGGCGTAAGGGGGCGATCCACTGCTGGTACGTCCACGGCGACACCTGGATGGCGTGGATGCAGCACGAGGATCCCACCCCCGACGTTCCGTGGTCGGCATGGGGGCTTTACGTGTACGACGGGGTCACGATCCGCCGGCGCCACACACCCGCCGCTGTCGCCCACGTCGAGCTCTCACCGGACTCCGACGGCATGGACCGCATAACCGCAAGGCTCCGCGACACCGGCTACCGCGTCGCCCGGCACCGCCTCGCGGGCGACGACCGGACCCTGCTCATCGGATAGGACCGCTCCATGCGGCCTCGCCGATGACTCAGTCGAAAAGCTCGTCGGCCGAACCCGCCACGGCAGCCAGCCGGACCCACTTTTGCAACTGTGAGAGGTCGAGGCACTCCTCGATCCGGGCGCGCTGCTCGCCGGTGAGCGCGACCCCCCGCACGTCCAGGACGGCGAGGATCGCCTTGGCCTCACCCCGGGCCTCGCCCCGGGCCTCACCTTCGGCGAAGTATCTCTTGGCGAAGCTGCTCTGGTACTCATACTTTTCAGCGATCAACAAGGCCTCCAGGTAACTGCGGGCGTACTCGGTCTGTAGCGCCGCGAGTACAACATCAGCGTACAGCTGGGCACGTTCATCGTCGACGTCGCACAGGACACCCTTGTGAAGGGCATCAAGGACCTCGAACCTCTGTGAACCATGCACCATCGCCGACAATACGGCCAATTCAGGCAGATTTTCGGCTTCGTCGGCATCCGTCACCACGGGGATCGAATCGGGCCCGAGCACCAACGGCCTCAAGGCCCACCCCGGATGGCCGATAGGGATCGACTTCGCACACCAGGACGCGACCGCGGCGTCCACACAGACCACCAGCAACACCGTCGGACACTCGATGCGCGCCCGCAGGCTGGTTACATAGAGCGGCCAGCTCCACCGCTTCTGCGGATCGCGGCCGCGCTGCACCTCGACCACAACCCCGAGGACCGGCCGATCGGTCCGCAGCACTACGACGACATCCGCCCGAAATTCGCTGGGAACAACCTCGGTCAAATCGCCTGACTCGGACTGAACCTCATCGAATTCGGGAACGGCAACATCCAGGACGTTACCGAGCAGATCAGCCGCCAGTTGAGGGCGGTTCCGAAACAGGAGAGCCACTGCTTCGTGTTCTGTTGTCGGCATGCGTAAAACATTATCGGCGATCGACCAGGCGCGCACGATAATCGACGCTTTACCAGCAGATATAGCGGTCATCTCCGACTAATATCACGTTCTCTTGTACCATCCGGACAGCGACGCATCCGGCCCGTTTAGGCGGCGAGAGGAGGGTACGACCCACGGCATGCCGAACGATCCGGCGAGGAGGGGGGACCGCACGCGGTCGTGGTGGGGGCCGGGATGCCGCTGCTGATAGGCACGTCCGGGTGGCAGTACAAGCACTGGCGGGACGTCCTCTACCCGACCGGGCTGCCGCAGCGCGTCTGGCTGGAGCGGTACGCCGAGTGCTTCGACACGGTGGAGAACAACAACGCCTTCTACCGCCTGCCCGGCCGTGAGGTGTTCGAAGGGTGGCGGGAGCGCACGCCGCCCGGGTTCGTGATGGCCGTGAAGGCCAGCCGTTACCTGACCCACATCAAGCGTCTCAAGGACCCGGAAGAGCCGGTGGACCGGCTGATGAACGCCGCGAGCGGCCTGGGCGACAAGCTCGGCCCGGTCCTCGTCCAGCTCCCGCCGACCCTGCAGATCGAGGTCGAGCGCCTCGAACGCTGCCTGCGCCGCTTCCCTGCGGGAGTCCGGGTCGCGGTCGAGCCCCGGCACCCGTCCTGGTGGACCGGTGAGGTGCGTGAGCTGCTCGTCCGGTACGGGGCGGCGCTGTGCTGGGCGGACCGGCTCGGCCGGCCGCTCACGCCGCTGTGGCGGACCGCCGACTGGGGCTACCTGCGGCTCCACGAGGGCGCGGCCACGCCCTGGCCGGAGTACGGCGACCGGGCGCTGCGCTCCTGGGTGCGGCGGCTCGCCGAGACCTGGGACGACGGCCAGGACGTCTACGTCTACTTCAACAACGATCCGGGCGGCGCGGCCGTACGGGACGCCGGGCGGTTCGCCGAGTTCGCCCGGGCGGCCGGTCGCGGCGTGACCCGTACGCCCGCGCTGTCCGTGCGCTGACGGGCGTGTCTCACCACGTGACCGGCAGCGCCGAGACGCCGCCGGTCAGGCGGTCGGCGCGACGCGGCAGCCGGTCGATCGGCACCGCGAGGCGCAGGCCGGGGAACCGCTGGAACAGCGAGCCGAACACGGCTCGCAGCTCGACGCGGGCGAGGTTCGCGCCCAGGCAGTACCGGATGGCGTAGCCGAACCCGAGGTGCGGCTGCGGGTCGCGGCCGATGTCGAAGCGTTCCGGGTCGGTGAAGACGGTCTCATCCCGGTTGGCGGCCGCGGTCGAGATCACGCACAGCTCCCCCGCCCTGATCCGTACGCCGTCGACCTCGACGTCCTCGCGGGCGTACCGGGCGAGGCCGTGATCGTTCGGGACGGCGGCGCGCATGATCTCCTCGACCGCCGCCGGTGCGAGCGCGGGGTCGCGCCGCAGCGCCGCGAGCTGGTCCGGGTTGGCCAGCAGGATGAGGACGCCGTGGTCGATGCGGTTGACCGTCGTCTCGTGCCCGGCGAACAGCAGCCCGCCCGCGATGGTCGCGACCTCCTCGGCGGGCAGGTCGGCCTGTGCGAGGTCGGAGTAGACGTCCTCCCCCGGGTCGTCCCGCTTGGCCTTGACGATGCCGTGGGAGTACTCCTCCATGGCCGTACGGGCGGCGGCGGACCGGTCCGGGTCGGTGAGGTCGGTCATCTCGTCCGCGATCGCCCGGAAGTGGTCGCGGTCGGCAAGGGGGACGCCGAGGAGCTCGCAGATCACCTGGATGGGCAGCGGGACCGACAGCGCCGCGTGCAGGTCGAGTGGTGGGCCGTGCTCCTCCATCCGGTCGAGCAGGTCGTCGACCAGCTCCTGGACGCGCCCGGCCAGCGCCCGCATCCGGCGTGCGGAGAACGCCGGGGCGAGCAGCCGGCGCATGCGGTCGTGCACGTCCTTCTCGGTGGCGAACTCCCCCGTCGGGCCGCCGGTGATGGCGGAGTTGGAGAGCCGGGGGGCGTGGTCGGGATCGGGGTGGGAACGGCCGAAGCGCTGGTCGGCGAGGATCGCCCTGGCCTGGTCGTACCCGGTCACGAGCCATCCCTCGTCACCGGTCCGCGTGCGGACCCGTGTGATCGGTTCCCTGGCGCGCAGGGCGGCGTACGCCCCGGAGATCCCCAGCAGGTCGGTGCGCTCGAACGGCAGTCGCGGCAGGTCGGCCATGAGGCGACGTCCCCTCCCCGAGGTAGCGGTCAACCTTTACGGTTTCACCCGTCATGTCGGCCGTCAATGCCCTCAAGTGGGATAAGCCGGCTTTGTCGGCCCCGACCGCGTGTCGGCCTGTCAGGGCGTCCAGGCCGGGTCGCGGCCGGCGAGGCCGAGAGCCCGGTCGAGCGGCGGAGCCATGTCCGGAACCGGCACCTCCGGGCCGAACGCGCCGTACCGCCGGGCCATCTCCGCCATCGCGGACACCTGGTCGAGCAGCGCGCGGGTCAGCTCGTCGCCGAGGGGGACCTTCTGGCCGGTCGCCACGGCGAGGTCCCACGCGTGCAGCAGGAGCTCCCCGAACATCATCCCGCCGACCACCGGAGCGGGCATCGCCCCCGCCGCGGAGATCCCCGTCTCGCCCTCCCAGGCGGCCGGCTCGGCCCAGGCCGCGGCGGACGCCCGGACGCTCGCGGCGTACCGGCCCGCCCAGCCGGGCTCGGCGGTGACGTCGTGGTCCTCCGCCGGGGACCCGGCCGGCGATTCCTTGCGGGCGGCGGCCTCGAACCGGGATCCCGTCCAGAAGGCCAGATGGTTCAGCAGGGCACGGACGTCGAATCCGGGACACGGCGTCGGCAGGTCCAGCCGGTCGGGGCCGATCCCCTGGACCACCGTGATCGGCACTTCCGCAGCGCGCGTCATGAGCGGGCGCAGTTCCATCGATGTCTCCGTGAGTCGTCAGATGACAGCGGCCCAGAGCGTAAGGCGGGCCGGGCCGCCGGTCTTGAACAAATGCGACACTGAGCCGTATGGCCGACGCCGTTCCCGACAGCCTCCGGGCCGTCCTGAACCGCGCGGCGGCGCTGGAGCGCTTCCAGGTCGCCCACCGGGCGCCGGCGGCGGATCTCGCCTGGCTCGCCGACTACCACTGGATCCTGCGCTGGGACCTCGGCGAGGGCGGCACCCACCGGCAGCGGGTCCTCACCCACCCCTCGGTGCACCTGACCTTCATCAGCGACGGGCGGGCCCGCGTGGACGGCGTCGTGCGCGGCGTTTTCACCGAGACCATCGAGGGCCGCGGCCGGGTGATCGGCGTGCGCTTCCGGCCCGGCGGCCTCCGGCCCATCCTCGGCGCTCCGGTGTCCACGATCACCGACCGGCGCGTCCCGGTCGAGGGAATCTTCGGCCGGGAGGCGCGCGCCGTCGCCGACGCGATCATCGCCACGCCGGAGCCCGGGGACGCGATCCTCCTGGCGGAGGACCTCCTCCGCTCCGCCGCACCGGACAGGCCCGACCCGCTCGTCCTCGAGGCGTCCGCCGTCGTGGACCGGATCGCCGCCGACCCGGCGCTGACCCGGGTGGACCGGCTGGCCGCGGCGGCCGGGGTCTCGACGCGCCGGCTGCAGCGCCTGTTCGCCGACTACGTCGGCGTGGGCCCCAAGTGGGTGATCCGCCGGTACCGGATGCAGGACGCGGCGGACCGGGCGGCCCACGGCACGGACGTCGACTGGGCGGACGTGGCCGCCGATCTCGGCTATGCCGATCAGGCGCACTTCACCCGTGACTTCACCGCGACGATCGGCATGTCCCCGGCCAGGTACGCGCGCTCATGCGCGCGGTGACCCGTGAGCGCCGCCGGCCTGACCGTGAGCGGCGGGTGCGGCGGGCCCGTACGGGCGGGCGACCGTCTCAGCGCGTGGACGCCCGTGACCGGCTTGTAACCGTTTCACATAGCATTCAAGGAACGACGACGCCCGGCAGAAGGACTGTTCCCACGTGAGCTCCGCTACCGAACCACTGCGCGCGCTGCTGTTGGAAAGCATTCACTCCGACGCTGTCGCCTCGCTGGAGAAGAACGGCTACGCCGTCGAGTTGCTGGATCGCGCCCTCGACGAGGACGAGCTGATCGCCCGCATCCCCGGCGTCCACCTGCTCGGCATCCGGTCGAAGACGACGATCACCGACGCGGTGCTCGCCGCCGCGCCGGACCTGCTCGCGGTCGGCGCGTTCTGCATCGGGACCAACCAGATCGACCTGTCCGCCGCCGCGCAGCGCGGGGTCGCGGTCTTCAACGCGCCGTTCTCCAATACGCGCAGCGTCGTCGAGCTGGTGGTCGCCGAGATCATCGCGCTCACCCGGCGCCTCACGGAGAAGAACTCGGCCCTGCACGCCGGCGTCTGGGACAAGTCCGCCGAGGGCGCCCACGAGGTCCGGGGACGGCGGCTCGGCATCGTGGGGTACGGCAACATCGGCAGTCAGCTGTCGGTGCTGGCCGAGAACCTCGGCATGAGCGTGTTCTTCTACGACACCGCCGACAAGCTCGCGCTCGGCAACGCCCGCCGGTGCGCCAGCATGGAGGAGCTGCTGTCCGTCTCCGACGTCGTGACCCTGCACGTCGACGGCCGGCCCGGCAACAGCGGCCTGTTCGGGGAGGCGGAGTTCAACCGGATGCGCCCCGGCAGCCTGTTCCTGAACCTCTCCCGCGGGTTCGTCGTCGATCACGGCGCGCTGCGGCGTCACATCGAGTCGGGTCACCTGGCCGGCGCGGCGATCGACGTCTTCCCGCAGGAGCCGAAGGGCCGCGGCGACGAGTTCGTCTCGGAGCTGCGGGGACTGCCCAACGTCATCATCACGCCGCACATCGGCGGGTCGACGGAGGAGGCGCAGCAGGACATCGGCCAGTTCGTCTCCGGCAAGATGCAGGACTTCGTGGCCACGGGCAACACCGCGCTCAGCGTGAACCTCCCGGCCGTGTCGCTGCCCGCCCCGGTCACCGGGCACCGGCTGACGCACCTGCACCGCAACACCCCGGGGGTGCTGGCCACGATCAACGGCATCCTCGCCGAGCACGACGTGAACATCGAGGGTCAGCTCCTCGGCACGCGCGGCGAGATCGGCTACGTGATCACCGACATCGGCACCCAGTACACCACCGACGTGCTGGAGCAGCTTCGCGCGCTGCCGAACACCGTCCGGCTGCGCCTGCTGTCCTGACCGGTCCCGACCGCGCCCGCGCCGTTCGTACGCCCGCCCGGCCGGTGAGCGTGCGAGCGGCGCGCGGTCACGCGATGTGGAGCTCCGGCTCGGCCGCGATCTCCGCCTCCTCGGCCGCGACGGCCGCGGCGACCTCGCCGCTGGAGACGGCGATCCGCACGGCGAAGAAGTAGACGGCCAGGGAGAACACCGTGACCGTCAGGACGTCGACCCAGTCGGGCAGCAGCCTGCTGCCGCCGTAGCGGCCCAGGAACCCGATGAGGACCATGCCGCCCAGCCACGGCCAGACCCACGTGGCCGCGGACCAGTTCAGCGGAGATCGCTCGGCCCGCGGCGTCCTCGCCCGGGTCACCGCGAAGATCACCAGACCGAACAGGATGGCGATTCCGAGTTTCCACTCCGCCTGGAAACTCGACCAGTAGATGATCAGGTTCGCGCAGACGAAGGCCAGGGGCGCCAGCACGCGGTGCGCCGGGAGACGGTAGGGGCGGGCCCGGTCCGGATCGCGCACCCGCAGAGCGCGCAAGGCGATCGGCCCGTACGCGTACATGATCGCGGTCGCCGAGGTGACGAGGCCGACCAGGGAGTGCCAGCTGGGGAACGGCAGGAACGCGATCTCCCCGACGGCGAAGGCGATGACGACCGAGACGATCGGCACGCCCTTCGGGCTCACCGCGGCCACCGCGGCCGGCACCGACCGCTCCCGGCCCAGCGCGTACGAGAGCCGGGACGACGCGGCGACGTAGACGAGGCCGGTCCCGGCCGGTGAGATCACCGCGTCGGCGTAGAGCAGCCCGGCCAGCCAGGCGGCGCCGGCCCCGACGGCGAGCGTGGCGTACGGGCCGAAGTCGCCCTTGCCGACCGGGTTCGCCCAGCCGTGCGCGATGTGGGCGGGGTCGAGCGCGCCGATGAACGCGATCTCCAGCAGGATGTAGACGAGCGTGCCGATCGCGGTGGCCGTGATCACCGCGCGCGAGACGTCCTGCTGCGGCTTCCTGGCCTCGCCGGCCAGCTGGATCGCCTGCTCGAACCCCTGCAGGGCGAACACGACGCCGGCCGGCAGCGCGGCGAACACGCCGTGCGCCCCGAACGGCATGAATCCGCCGCCCGCCGTGAAGTTGGACGCGCGGAAGGTCAGCAGCAGGAGGACCACCACGGTGAGCAGCGGGATCGCCGTCTTCCAGATCACGGCGATCCCGTTCGAGTGGGCGAGGACCTTCACGCCGACGATGTTGATGACCGTGAAGAGCAGCATGAAGACCGTCGCCACGAGCAGGCCGACGCCGGTCAGCGTCCCGTCGGCGTGCAGCATCGTGATGTGGTTACGTACCCATCCGATGTGGTCGCAGTAGGACAGCGTCGCCTCGACCTCGATCGGGGCGATCGTGACCGCCTGCACCCAGGCCATCCAGCCGGCGGTGAAGCCGACCAGCGGGCCGAAGGCGAAACTCGGGAACCGCGCGGTGCCGCCGGCGATGGGATAGGCCGCGCCGAGCTCGGCGTGCACCAGGGCGAGGATGACCAGCATCACGGCGGCGAGGACCCAGGACACCAGGGAGGCGGGCCCGGCGATCGTCGCGGCCGTGAGCGCGCCGAGCAGCCAGCCGGAGCCGATGATGGATCCGAGCGACACGAACATCAGTCCCCAGAAACCGACGTCCCGCCGTAGGCGTCGTCCCGAATCGACGGATCCGGTGGTGCCGGGCGCCATGGAACCCCCTCTTCGGGTGGTAGCGGACGAACCAGCGCCTATCTGGCGCTAATCGACGTTATGGACAGGCCGCAATACGCGTCAACGCCGGAGGGAGGCTATTTCGACGCGGCCTCGAATGCAATGAGCGACCAGAACATCCGCGTGCCCGAAGAGTCTCACGAGTGAGGTGTTACCCCAGGTAACGGCGTTCCCTGGAGGACTGAAATCATCCTTGATCACACGGTTTTTCACACAATCGACGCCGCCGGAAAATGACGTGGAGGTGGGGGGGGGGGCCCCCCCCCCCCCCCCCCCCCACCTCCACACCGCGCCGTTTCGTCAGCGGATCTTCTTCGGGCGGTAGGCGTGGTACTGGCTGCCCTTGCTCAGCCCGTATTTGAGGACCCGATGGTCGGTCCCGTAGCCGCCCCGCTGTTCGTACGCCCAGTACGACTTCTTCGTCTTGCTGTTGACCCAGCGCTCGAAGATGACGACGTGGCGGGTGTGATTGTTCCCGCTCGCGTCGATCACCAGGTCGCCCTTCTGCAGCGACGCCATGCCGATGCGCGTCGAGTACGTCTTCGACGCGAGACCGACGGTGTTCGGTCCCGGCTTCGACAGCGCGAGCGCCATCGAGACGTACCCCGAGCAGTCGGTGCGGTATCCGCCGTGGGTCTTGTTCTGGCTGTACGGAACGCGCTTCGACGTGTGGGGGTGCCAGGTCTTGGCCCGCGCGATGACCTGGGCCCGGGTGATGGTGGCGGTGGCGGAGACGTCCTGCGCGACCGGGCGGGCGACCGGCCTGGCGGCCGGGCCGGCGGACGACGCGACCGCGCTGGGAACTCCGATCGCGGCGACGGCTCCCACCGCGGCGACACCGAGGGTGATGCGGAGCCTGCGAGACGAGGGCATGAACACTCCTTCGGGGGGATGATCGGGACGTTCGCCGATGCGCGGACCGCCGTTGCCGACCCGCGGTCATCGGTTCGGCGGTCACGTTAGGGAGCGCGGCGCCCGGCTCGCCATGGGTCCGGCGCTCGCGGGACAGAGCCACCCCCGGAATCGCTCTGACCTGCTGAGACCTCCCCTCCCGGGACGACTCCGAGACAATGGGACAGCCGATCCGGGCGCCGGTGCGGCAGGCCCCTCCCCTTCTCTCCCCTTGGATCGTCCGGTCACGGCGGCTACCGTCGGCGTCCGGATTCGGCGAAAACCGTGAATCGCCCGGCGCGGCCGTACGTCACCGGCACAATCGACTCTCGGCCGGAAAGCCGAGGGGGCACATGGAACCGACGACCGAAACACGGGCGAACGGGGGATCCGAGACGTGAGCCCGACCCGACGACTGCGCCCGTTGCCCGAGGACCTTCCCGCGACGACCCGGAGCCTGCTGCGGGAGTTGCGCGCCCTGAAGGACCAGTCCGGGTACGACCTGCGCGCCCTGGAGAAGAAGACCTACGCGAGCCGCTCGTCCTGGGGACGCTGGCTCAGTGGAGAGACGTGGATCCCCTGCGAGGCCGTCGAGACGATGGCCGACATCTGCGGCGGCGACAGGCAACGGCTGCGTGCCCTGTGGCACCGCGCGGACGACGAGCGCCGGGCCGTTCTCGCGGCCGAATCCGTGGACGGCGACCTTCCGGCCGCCGCCGAGGAGCCGGCGGACCCGCGCGGCGCGGCGGTGTCCCGGCCGTCCGAGCCGTCCGGACCATCCGAGCCCTCCGGACCGTCCGAGCCGTCCGGACCGTCCGGGTCGTCGAGGCGGCGGTGGGTGGCGTACGTCGGCATCACGGTCGGCTGTTCGCTCGCCGCCGGGGTGGCCGGCCTGGTCACCGGCATGTCGCTCCGGCCGTCGGCGGCGCCGCGGCCGCGTCCGACGCCCACCTACGTCCAGTGGATCCGGCGGCCGGACATCATCGCGCGCGCCCGGACCTGGCATCCACACAGTGACCAGCGCGTCCCGTACGACATGGCGCAGATCCACGGCGGCTACCGGGCGGACGGCTCCGGGTTCGCCTCGATGGCGCTCGGCCTGCCCACGCCGGGCCCCAACTCCACGGACCTGGCCTGGGGCGGCTACACGCGGCAGATCGCACCGTCGCAACTGCTCCCCGGCGATCTGATCATCAACGCGGTCGGCGAGGCCGGCACCCGGCAGGTCGCGATCTTCGAAAGGTGGGCGAACACCGCGCACACGGCCTACTGGGTCTACCAGCAGCGCCGTGGATACGGCACGGACCACCTCATCCTCCGGTACGGCCTGGCGGCGGACGGCCCCTACCATCCGTACCGGCCGCTCAACGTTCACGAACAGCCCGGGAGCACGCCCTCCCCGTGAGCCCGGCGGCCGATCGCGGACGACGCACGGCGCGACCCCTGAGAGAATGACATATGGGCCTGATCACGACCGTCGGCGTCGCCCTGCATCCCGAACGCAACTGCAGGGGCGTCATCGACACCATCACCGGCTGGGCGCGGGACCGGAAGGCGCGTGTCCTCGGGCTACCCGGAGAGGTCGCCCGCATCGACGGCGACGTCGAACCGGTCGAGCCGGACGCCCTGGCCGACCGTGCCGACCTGATCGTCAGCCTCGGCGGTGACGGCACCATGCTGCGCGCCATGCGGCTGAGCTACCCGCGGCGGACCCCGGTCCTCGGCGTCAACCTCGGCCGCCTCGGCTTCCTCGCCGAGATCGACATCCCGGAGCTGAGCGGGGCGCTCTGCGCGATCGACGAGCACCGCTTCACCGTGGAGCCGCGGACCGGGATCCGGGCGACCGCGAACGGCATCGACGCGCTCGCGTTCAACGACATCGACCTGGCTCGCGTCCCCGGAGACGGAATCCCCGTGGTGGAGCTTTGTGTCGAGGGGAACCCCTTCGTCCGGTACGCCGCCGACGCCGTCGTCGTCGCGACGCCCACCGGCTCCACGGCCTACAACTTCTCCGCCGGCGGCCCGATCGTCTCCCCCAGCGCCGAGGGGCTGCTCGTCACGCCGGTCGCGCCGCACTCCGCGTTCAACCGGGCGCTGTTCCTGTCCCCGCAGGAGAAGCTCGCGCTGCGGATCCTGCCGACCAGCGGCGCCGTCGCCGTCGAGGCGGACGGCGTGCTCATCGGCCGGCTCTCGCCCGGTGACGTCCTCGATTTGACGGCGCTGCCCGGCGCGGCCGGCGTCGTACGGCTCGGGCAGACGACCTTCTACCAGCGGGCGCAGCGACGCCTGCGGCTCATGGGCTCGGCCGAGGCGGACGGGGACTGATCCCCGCGCGAGGCCGCCGGCCACGGTGCCTACCGTCGGCGGCACCGAACGACATGACAGGGGCATCGATGATCCGTCGCTGGAGCCCGGAGGGCCTCGCGCCGCCGATCGGGCAGTACAGCCACCTGGCCGCCGTACCGGCGGACCACGAGCTGGTGTTCGTCTCCGGCCAGGTGGGAGTGGCCGAGGACGGGACCCTCGCCGGCCCCGACGCCAGGGCTCAGACCCGCCAGGCGTTCGCGAACATCGGGCGGCTGCTCGACTCCCTCGGCGCCGGTCCCGAGCACCTGGTGAAGCTGCTGACCCTCGTGTCGGGCACCGAGCACCTCGACGGCAGCCGTGTCGCCCGGGAGGAGGTGTTCGCGGCCTGGTACCCCGACGGTGACTGGCCCGCCCACTCGCTCATGGTCGTCGCCGCGCTCGCCCGGCCGGACCTGACGGTCGAGATCGAGGCCGTCGTCGCCCTCCCCCGGCGCTGACGGAGGTCAGCGGGGCGGGGACCACTCGTACGTCCAGAGGCGTGCCCCGGCGCGGTCGCGGAGCCTCCGCAGGAAGGACAGCACGCCCGGAGTACCCATCCCCCAGCTGCCGCTCGCCCCTTCGAGGGTGTTGTCGGGGAAGACGGGATGTTCGAGGTCGCCGCCGCTGCGGGTCAGCATCAGCTCGACGACGTGCTCGGCGCCGCGCCAGAACTCCTCCTCGCCGGTCGCCAACGCGACGTCGACGAGCATCTCGCCGATGCCGGCCAGCCCGCAGCACTGCGACACCACCCACGCCTGGGGCGCGATCCCCAGGCAGGCACGGGCGCCCGCCCCGGCGGTCTCGAGATACCACTCGTCGTCGTAGAATCGCGCGGCTCGCACCAGCGCCGTGACGATCCCGGAGAGACCCTGGCACCAGGAGGCGCCCATCGGCCGGGCGGCGGGCTCCCGCAGGACCCGGGCGAGGGTCGCGGCCTCACCGGCGAGCGCGTCGAGGCGTCGCCGCGCCGCCTCCCCGGCCGCCTGGTCGCCGGTGGCCCGGTGATAGGCGAGCAGGAAGGTGGCGGCGCCCGCCTCGCCGTGGGCGTAGCCGGACTCGGTGGCGACGCCGGTGCCGGGCTGGGCCGGGGCCACCGCGTCCCGCGTGTCGCGGATCTCACCGGTCAGGAGCCGCCGCGCGCATTCGGTGGCGACGGCCAGGTGGCCCGGCCGGGGATCCAGGTCGGCCAGGAGCAGGTGACCGGTGCCGACACCGGCGACCCCGTGCACGTAGTCGCCGCGTTCGTCGGGGCCGAGGTCGATCGGATCGCCGGCGGGGACGTCCGCGCCCAGCATCCGCCGCGCCGTGCTCAGGAACAGCTCGGTCCCGGTCCGGCCGAAGAACAGCGCCGCGGGCAGCCGCGCCGGCGGGATCGCCTGGGCCGTCCAGCGGGCCAGTTCGCCCGCCACCGCCTCGGTCTCGGCGTGGTGCAACAGCTCCATCCCGAGGCCCGCCGACCCGCCGTACACGTGCGTCACCGGGGGCGCGGACCGTCGCGGGTCCGCCGGGCCCGCCATCGTCTTCTCGGCGAACCGGACGCACTCGTCCCTCGTGTGCGCGATGACCGCGTCGAGCAGGCCGCGGGTGAAGCGCGGTGGTACGGCCCGCGCCCTCCCTGCGGTCATCTGTCCCGTACGGTGCCGTCCGTGCCGCAGGTCGGCCGCCGCGGCGATGCGCTCGGCCGGGTCGAGGGCGAGCAGCCGGGGGATCAGCCCCCGGACCCCGGTCGTCACCCCGGGGAACAGCGCCGCCAGGGTCATCAGCGTGCGCTCGAGGTTGCGCGCCGGGTCCGGATCGACGCCGATCGGGTGCATGCCCGTGGCCGCGAAGAACAGCACGCCGCCGAGGGCGAAGTAGTCGTCCGCCGGTTCGGACGGCCGGCCGGTGTGCTGGTCCGGAACGCTGTAGCCCGGCGTCCAGCCGGGGATCTGGAACCCGTCGTACCTGCTGTTGCCGAAGTCGACGAGCGTGCAGCGCAGGTCGTCGTCCAGCACGACGTTCTTCGGCGACAGGTCGCGTACGACGACGCCCCGGGCGTGCACGGCGTCGAGGAGGCCGATCAGGCGCGTGGCGAGGGCGGCCAGGTCACGGCCCGTACCCGCCGGGTCGTCGGCGAACAGGCCGTGCTCGTTGACGAAGCGGTTGAGGTCGCGGCTCCCCTCCTCGGTGATCACGAGGTACTCGTCCTCGCCGTGCCGGAAGTGGTCGATCAGGCCGGGAACGCCGTCGACCCCCGCGAGCGCCTGCAGGATGCGGCGCTCGTTGCGGATCTGCAGCCGCAGGTCCATACCGTCGGCGTTCTCCCCGACGTACGCGCGGGCCTCCTTGATCACCACGCGGCGCCCCGAGGCGGTGTCCTCGGCGCGGTACACGTTGCCGCGCGCGCCACGGACGACGCCGGAGGTGAGCCGGTAGCGGCCGCCGAGCGTCGGCGCGCCGTCGGCGTTCTCTTCTCCCGGCGTGCCGCCCGCGGGCGCCGGGGAGCCGCCGGGCTCCCGCCCGGCCGTCGCGGTCGCGGGCCCGGACGTCGCGGTCGCGGGCCCGGACGTCGCGGTCGCGGGCCCGGGCGTCGCGGTCGCGTCTCCGGGGGCAGGCCCCGGCGTCGTCTCCCGGAAGGGGTCGGACGCCCAGGGCGGGCAGCGGAACTCCGGGCCGGCCGCCCCGGGAAGGAACGTCCCGTCGGGGCCGATCAGCACGAGTTCGTAGTCGCCGTTCTCGTCGACGCGGTACTGCGGAACGAACGGCCCGTACCGGTAGTAGACGGGCGCGCTCCGGTGCACCCAGCGATCGCTGGGCACCCGGGGCGCTGCGTGGCCGGCGAGCGCGGCCGCGAGCACCCGCCCGATCTTGACGACGCGGTCCTGTGGCGGGTACACGGTCACGGCCTTGCCGACGGCGCCGGGATCGGTGTCCCCGGAGTTCAGCTCGCGGAGCACCGAGGTCGACCGCGCCACCTTGAAGTCGCAGCCGAGGTGGAACAGCAGCGGCAGGATCCGGTCGAGGGTCGCCACGAGGGTGCCGGGACGCGCGGACACGTGGAGCTTCCAGCCCTGCGCGGGCAGGTCGACGCCGGGCCGGTGCACGCTGACCCAGGTGTCATCGACATGGACCTCACAGCCCTCACGTTCCGCTATTTCAGTGACTCTTTCCGCCATGTCCTCTGTGCGAGCTGAAACAGCGGCGTCCATAGCGTTCCTCCACACGATCACTCGATTCGCATTGACCGCGATTCGCCGGAGAGAGAGGCCATCGGGCCATGCCGAGGGCCTTTCTCCTCACCACTGCGCCGGGAGCGCTCCGTCCCGGAGCAGGTGGCCGGCGCCGGGCCGGGCGAGGGCCCGTCCCGGCGTCACTCAGGAGGTCACTTGATGGACGGGCAGCAGGGGAACGTGCTGCAGACGGTGCGCTTGCAGGTGTTGACGCAGGCCTGCGGGCCGTGCGGCAACTCCATCAGCTCGCCCTCGAAGTCGATGACGAGGTCGTCGGCGTCGAGCACACCTGCGTCGCGGGGTTCGAGCGTGAGTGCGGGCATAACGGACTCCTTTCTCGGCCGGCGCCTCGTGGGCGGGCCGTAACCGATCCGCGGGACACGGTCATCCTGGTGAGGAATGCGCCCCGGGTTTTCGATGACAAAGACGGGAGCGCGCGAAACGGCGTCTTCGCCATGATCAACCTCCAGCATTATGAGTTCGATCATGGAGGCTGTCCAGGTACGAATGACTGCTTTGTTTGCATGTGAACCGGGCTACGGTCAGCCGTCGCCGTTCGGGTCATTGATGCCATTGCTTTCTTCGGAGAACCAGGCATAATGGCTGATCGTGATTTTCTACCGTTCCGGTCGAGATGGCGAAGATTATTTACATCCCCAGAGTGGTCGTCTAGCGTGGGCAGTCATGATCACTACGGGTGCCGCCCGGTGAGACTCCGGCGGAGGAACCGGCCTGCGGCTTCCGCCGCCGACCAGTCGGGGCTCGCGCTGCGTTACTGGGAGATCCACGACGATCGGTTCATGTCCGCGGGCCTCATCACGATGGCGCGCAGGCTGCCCGCCCTGACCGGCGCCGCCCTGCGCCTGGCCTGGCAGGCGGACCGGGTCGACACGCTGGCCGCCGTCGGCCTGAACATCGTCGCCGGAGTGTTCACCGCGTTCGGGCTCCTCGCGACGACCGGCGTCCTGGACTCACTGTTCGCCGGAGGTCCCAGCGCCGCCCGGGTCCGCGCGGCCCTGCCCGCGCTGCTCCTCGTCGCCGCCGCGGCCGCCGTCCGCGCCGGGCTGCTCGCGGCCGCCGACTGGGCCCGGCTCCGCCTCAAACCGCGGGTGGAACGGCTGGCCGAGACACGCCTGTTCCGGCTCACGACACGGGTCGAGCTGGGCGCCTTCGACGACGACGAGTTCCACAACGCGATGCAGCGGGCGCGGGACAGCGGCGTACCCGACTCGGTGACCGTCGTCGAGATGACGGTGAACGTCCTCACCGGCGCGGTCGGCGTCATCGCCGCCGCCGCGACCCTCGGCGTGCTCCACCCCGTCTTGATGCCACTGCTGCTGATCACCGCCCTGCCGGACGGATGGGCGGCACTGCGCGCCGCCCGCATGCGCTACCTGGCCTTCCGCAGGATGTCCCGGGCGCGGCGCCGCAAGTACATGCTCTCGGACCTCATGGCCGAGCGGCCGCCGGCCGCCGAGGTGCGCGCGTTCGGCCTGCGCTCCTTCCTCCTCGGCGAGTACGACCGGATCGCCGACGCCGAACAGCGGGTCGAACTCGACGTCGCCCGGCGGCAGACCGCCACCAGGGTCGCCGGCGACCTCCTCACCGGCACCGCCACCGGCCTGGTCTACGCGGCGCTCGGCGGGCTCCTGGCCGCGGGGATCATCCCGCTCGCCGTCACCGGAACCGCCGTGCTCACCATCCGGGCCGGCCAGTCCTCTCTCGCCGCCCTCATGCAGTCCCTCAACAAGCTGTACGAGGCCGGCCTGTACTTCGGCGACTATCTGGACTTCTGCGCGATGGCCCGCGAACGCGTCCCCGCCCCGCGCTCCCTCACGGCCCCGGACTCCTTCGGCCGCATCACCGCCGAGCGACTGACCTTCACCTATCCGGGCGCCGGCACCCCCGCCCTGCGCGACGTCGACCTGACCATCCACCGCGGGCAGGTGATCGCGCTCGTCGGGGAGAACGGCTCCGGTAAGACGACGCTCGCCAAGCTCCTCGCCGGCCTCTACCCGCCCGGCTCCGGCACGGTCCGGTGGGACGACACCGACCTGTCCGCGATCGACGGCGACACGCTGCGCGAACGCATCGCGGTGATCGCGCAGGACCACACCCGGTGGCCGCTCACCGTACGGGACAACATCCTCATGGGCCGGGCGGCCGAGGAGGACCGGCTCGCCGGCGCCGCCCGCGCGGCCGGCGCCGACCAGGTCGTCGCCCGGCTGCCCCAGGGGTACGACACGCTGCTCGACCGCAGGTTCGAAGGCGGTCACGAGCTGTCCGGCGGGCAGTGGCAGCGGATCGCGACGGCCCGGGGCTTCTACCGCGACGCCCCCTTGATGATCTTCGATGAGCCCACCTCCGCGCTGGACGCGCGCGCCGAGCACGCCCTGTTCGAGCGCATCCGCGACCACGCGCGGGACCGCACGGTCGTCCTCATCACGCATCGCCTCGCGAGCGTCCGCTACGCCGACCACATCTACGTGCTGGACGGCGGCCGGATCACCGAACACGGCACCCACGCCGAGCTCATGCGCGCGGAGGGCCTGTACGCCCAGCTCTACGAACTGCAGGCCGCCGCCTACCGGGCCGCCCCCGACCTGCAACCGGGCTGACCCACCATCCGGCGGATATCCTCGCCGTGTGGTGGCGACGCAGACCGGCGGCGGTTCGATCGACAAGGCGCTCACGGTGCTGGAGGCGCTGGCCGAGCACAGCCGGGTGACCGACATCGCGGCCGGTACGGGCCTGCCCAAGTCCACCGTGCACCGCATCCTGCAGTCCCTCGTCGGCTGGGGGTTCGCCCGCGCCGACGGCAACGGCGGCTACCTCCCCGGCCCGCGCATCCTCACCCTGGCGGGCAAGGTGATGAGCCGGTTCGACCCGGCGCAGCACGCCGACTCGGCCCTGCAGGCGCTGCGCGACCGTACGGGCTTCACGGTGCACTTCGCGATCCGCAGCGGCGACGAGGCGGTGTACGTCCGCAAGCTCGAGGGGCTGCGGCCGTACCAGATGGGTTCGCGGGTCGGCATGAGCCTGCCCCTGCACTCCACCTCGATCGGCAAGGCGATCCTCGCGCAGTTGCCCGACGGGGAGGTCACCGCGATCGCGTCGCGGACCGGACTGCAGCCGCGCACCCAGCGCACGATCACGGACGTCGACACGCTCCTCGCGCACCTGGCCGAGGTGCGCCGCCACGGGCACGCCGTCGACGACGAGGAGAACGAACAGGGCATCCGCTGCGCAGGCGCGCCGGTGTTCGACCACACCGGCGCGGTGATGGGCGGGATCTCGGTGTCCGGGCTCGCGTTCGAGGTCGGCGTGGACGACGCGCCGTTGCTCGCCGAGGTGGTGGCCGCGGCCCGGGACGTCTCGCTGGCCATGGGCGCGCCGCCCGAACGCGTGCCCGCGCCGGCCTGACCGCACCCCGGCGTCCGGGGTCAGCCGGCCGCGAGGAGGCGGTCGATCTCCTCGGCCGTCGCGACCCGGCCGGTGCCGCCCTGCCCGCCGAGGCAGATCGAGGCCGCCGCCGCGCCGCCGCGTACGGCCTCCACGAGGGACGCCCCGCGCGCGAGCCGCGCCGTGAGCGCGCCGGCGAAGGCGTCCCCCGCGCCGGTCGCGTCGACGATCTCCGTGGCCGGCACGGCGGGCAGCCACCGCCGGTCCGGTCCGCTCGCGAGGTGGACGCCGTCGGCTCCGCAGGTGACCGCGACGGCGGACGCCCCGAGGTCGAGGCAGGCCACGGCGGCCCGTTCGGGGTCGTCGGTGTCCAGCAGGGCGGAGGTGTCGGCGGGACAGGACGGCAGGATGAGGGAGGCGCGGGGCGCGACCTTGGCCAGGACCGCGCGGGCGTCGCCCGGCGTGGTGAGGCGGCCGCGGAAGTTCGGGTCGTACACCACCGTGCCGCGGGCCTGCTCGGCCGCGTGCACGACGGCGGCGGCGCAGGACTCCGACAGCGCGGCGGTGATGCCGCTCAGCAGCACCGCCCCGGCCCCGGCGACCGGCGCGCGGTCCACGTCGGCCGGGCAGAGCCGGGACGCCGCGCTGCCCGCGCGCAGGTAGGCGAAGGCGCGGGTGCCCAGCGGGTCCGCACCGACGACGTACGCCCCGCTGTGGCCCGGCCCGCGCCACATCCAGCGGGTGTCGACGCCGTGCCGGGCGGCGAAGTCGACGAGCCGGTCACCGAACTCGTCCTCACCGGTGCGCGTGACGAGGGCGACGTGGGCTCCGGCGGCCGCGGCGGCGACCGCCGCGTTGAGCGCGTCGCCGGAGAAGGAGAGCCGGAAGGTCTCCGCGCGGGTCAGCGGTTCGGCCGCCGAGAACTCGACCAGCGGCTCGCCGATGACGACCACGTCGGGGACACCGTCGCCGGTCACCGTGCCGCCTCGATCAGCTCGCGGACCGCCTTGGCCGGGTCGGGCGACCGCACCAGGTCCGAGCCGACGCCCACGGCGTACGCGCCCGCCTCCAGGTAGGCGGGGACGTCGGTCAGCGCGATTCCGCCGGTGGGCACGATCCGCGCGCCCGGCAGCACCGCCAGCACGGACCGCAGGTACGCCGGGCCGCCCACGTGCGCGGGGAACAGCTTGGCGATGCCGCGCCCGGCGGCGGCCGCGACCTCGCCGGGGGTGAACCCGCCTTCGAGGAACACCGTCCCGGTCTCGGCGGCGACCGTACGGACGGCCTCGGCCGGGTAGGGGCTCACGAGGAAGTCCGCGCCCGCGTCGAGCGCGCGGCGGGCGTCCTCGGCCGTCGTCACCGTGCCGGCGCCGAGGACCGCCGCCGGGTGCGCCCGGCGCAGACCCGCCAGGGCGCCGGCCCAGCCGGGAGTCGTCGCGGTCAGCTCGATGACGGTGAGGCCGGCGGCCAGCAGCGTCTCGGCCGCCCGTACGGCACCGTCGGCGTCCGGCGTCCTGAGCACGGGCACCACCCGGCCGGCGCCGATCGCCTCTTCGATCTCTGCTTGGTCCATTCGCGGACCCTTCTGTTCTGCTGGACGGGACGGCGTTCTATCTACCGGATGATAAATGACGCGACACGGCGAAGGGCGGCGATTAGGGTCTCGCCCGGATCACCTACCCTCTGGACCGCCCATGACCGAGATCCTGCTGGCGGGCGTCGTCGGCTCGACCGCGTACGGCCTGGCCACCGCCGACTCCGACGTCGACCGGCTCGGCGTCTTCGCCGCGCCGACGGGCGCCCTGCTGGGCCTGCGCACGCCGCGCGAGTCGATCGTGACGACCGCGCCCGACCGGACCCTGCACGAGGCCCGCAAGTGGTGCCTTCTGGCGCTGGGCGGCAACCCGACCGTGATGGAACTGGTCTGGCTGCCCGACGACCTGTACGAGACGCGGACCACGTTCGGTGACGAACTGATCGGCATCCGCGCAGCCTTCCTGTCGGCGGAGCGGGTCCGGCACGCCTACCTCGGCTACGCGGGCCGGCAGTTCCGCAAGCTGGAGAACCACGAGGACGGCGCGTTCTCCGCCGGCGCCCGCAGGCGCACCGCCAAGCACGCCCGGCACCTGGCGCGGCTCGTTCACCAGGGCCGGGAGCTCTACGCCACCGGGCGGCTGCGCATCCGCCTCGACGACCCCGGCTGGTACCACCGTTTCGGCGACCGCGTCGCAGCCGGCGACCTGGAGGCCGGCCGCCGGCTGCTCGCCGAGGCCGAGACCGACTTCGGCCGCATCCGCACGCCGCTGCCCGACCGCCCCGACGAGGCCCCCGTCGAGGACTGGCTGCGGGCCGTGCGCGCGGCCCACTACACGCCCGCGGCGGACTAGAAGCCGTCACCGCACGAAAGAGACCACGGCGGCGAGGTCGCCGGCGCACCAGGACCTGCCGGAGGGGAATCAGGAGGTCAAAGGCGGGTTCGGCGGCCGGGGCGCAGGCGTTCCAGGCGCCACCAGGCGATGACGGTGAACAGCAGGCCGAGACCTGCCAGGACGCCCATGTCGATGCCCCAGGTGGTCGCGTCGGGATGCCAGAGCCGGTCCTCGATCGGCTTGTGCGGCAGGTGCGCCAGGTCCACGGTCGACGCCGCCGCGCCCAGTCCCCAGCGCGACGGCGTGATCCAGGCGACCTGCTCCAGGCCCGCCTTGCCCTGCAGCGGCATCAGGGCGCCGCAGAGGATCACCTGGGCCAGGGACAGCAGCACCAGCAGCGGCATCGTCTTCTCGGACGTGCTGACCGCCGCCGACACCAGCAGGCCCATCGCCATCGACACGATCGCCAGCCCGGCCATGGCCAGGATGAGCTCCGGGTACGGCGAGGTGAACGCGCCGTGCGCCGGCATCGGGCGGAACGCCAGGCCGATGAGGACGAGCAGCACCGCCTGCGCCCCGGTGATCAGACCGAGGATGAGGATCTTCGACAGCAGGTAGATCCCCGCGGACAGCCCTGCCGCGCGTTCCCGCCGGTAGATCGGGCGTTCCTTGACGAGTTCGCGCACGGAGTTGGCGGCGCCGACGAAGCACGCGCCGATGACGAGCGTCAGGAGCACCGACGCCGCGTCGTCGTTCTCGCCGCGGCCGGTCAGGCCGTGCGGCGCCGGCATCGCCCGGATCAGCAGCCCGACGACCAGGGGCAGCACCGCCAGTACGGCCAGGTAGCTGCGGTCCGACCCGATCACCGCGGTGTACCGGCGGCAGAGCGTGCCGAGCTGGGAGAACCGGCCCTGCCGCCGGGGCGGCGGTTCCGTCGTCGCCGGCTCCGGGCGGTGCACCTCGGCGTCGCCGTCCAGTCCCGACAGGACGTAGCGGGTGTACAGCGGCGCCATCCGGAACTCGGCGGCCCAGTCGCGGTCGGGCTCCCGGTCGAACGCCTGGAACACCTCGGCCCAGCTCTCCTTGCCGAAGAAGCCCAGGCCCTCCGCCGGCGGCCCGTAGTACGCCACCCGGCCGCCGGGGACGAGGACGAGCAGGCGGTCGCACGTGTCCAGGTTCGCGACGCTGTGCGTGACCACGACGATCGTGCGGCCGTCGTGGGCCAGGTCGCGCATCATCTCCATGACGGACTTGTCCAGGCCGGGGTCCAGGCCGGACGTGGGCTCGTCGAGGAACAGCAGCGACGGCTTGGTCAACAGCTCCAGCGCGACGCTCACCCGCTTGCGCTGGCCGCCGGACAGGGCGTCGATCCGCGTCTCCGCGTGCGCGGTCAGGCCGAGCTCCTCGATCACCTCGTCGACCCGCCGGTCACGCTCCGCCGCGACCGTGTCCCCCGGGAATCTCAGCTCCGCGGCGTACCGCAGGGCCCGGCGGGTGGGCAGCTGGGTGTGCAGGATGTCCTCCTGCGGGACGAGGCCGATCCGGTGCCGCAGCTCCGCGTAGTGGCGGTACAGGTCCCGGTGGTCGTAGCGGACACCGCCCTCGGTCGCCGGGCGGGTTCCGGTCACCGCGCCCAGCAGCGTCGACTTCCCGGCGCCGCTCGGGCCGATGACGCCCACGAGACAGCGCTCAGGGATCGGGAAGCTGACGTGGTCGAGCAGCACCTTCCCCTTCGCGGTCCGCACGGTGAGGTCCTGGGCGACCAGCGACACGTCACCGGTGTCGATGAACTCCCGTAGCTCGTCGCCGACGAGCCGGAAAGTGGCCCGCCCGATACCGACGATGTCACTTTCGGTGAGCGGCGCCGAGGTGATCCTTTTACCGTTGACGAAGGTGCCGTTATGGCCGCCGAGATCGGCGATCTCGTGCCGGCCGTCCGCCCTTTTCCGTAGCTCGGCGTGATACCGGGAAACGATCAGATCGGACAGCACGATGTCATTGTCCGGAGCGCGGCCGATCCGCAGCGGGCGGGACGGCACGTGTATGACGGAGGTCGGCCGGCGGTCCACGCCGGTGCGCGAGTCGAGCACCGGCGGAACCGAACAGGCCACCTGCGGCCCGCTCTCGGCGTTCCCCAGCCGGAAGACGATCTCGCCCTCGATACCGGCCCGCCGGACGCGCCGGGAGCCGGCGAACGTGCCGTTCGTGCTGCCCAGATCCTCTAACAGCCAGCCCTTGTCGTCGGTACGGAGGGCGGCGTGCCGCCAGGACACGCGGGCATCGGCGATCGCGATGTCGGCCGCCGGGTCACGGCCGATGGAGTACGACCCCCCGGGCTGCAGTCTGCGGACGGCCTCCCTGGTCCGCACGACGAGAGCCGGCGGGGCCTTCGACGAGACAAAGCCCTCGGCCGTCATATCTCCGGAGTGTAGATCGGAAGTCGGGAAACGCCCATGACTTTCTCATCACTTTGACGTCAGGCCATTGACGACGCCCCCGAGGTGGAATTTGCTGATGCTCATGACGACCCTCACCCTCGTCTAATGAGCGCGCACGAGAGCGAATGGACCCGCCCGGACGGCCTCCCGCCGCGCCGCCCGGGCGGCCCGCCGCCGAAACGGCGCCGCAGGCGGCCACTGATCATCGTGCTGGTCGTCCTCCTCGTGCTGCTGGGCCTCCTCGTCGCCGCCGACCGGCTCGCCGCCGCGTACGCCGAGAACCGCATCGCCGGTGAGATCCGGAAGCAGGGCTTCAGCGCCCGGCCTCACGTCACGATCGACGGCTTCCCCTTCCTGACCCAGGTCCTGAACCGCCATTTCCCCCACGCCCACATGACCGCCCGGAACGTGCGGCAGGGACCGGTCACGATCAGCCTCATCGAAGGGGACGTACGCGACGTGCGCGTCGACTCCGGGTTCCGCAAGGGCACCCTCGGCCGGGTGGACGGCACCGCGACGATCGGGTTCGGCGACCTGGCCAAGGCCTCCGACCAGCCCGGCGTGCGGTTCACGGCGGCGGGCCCGGACAAGGTGAAGGGGGACGTCGACTTCGGCATCGGGTCCGGCACGGTGGTCTGGCAGGTGACCAAGGTCGGCCGGGACCGGATCCGGGTCCGCCCGCTGTCGGCCGAGGGGTTCTCCCTGTCCGACCTGGACGAGGACCTCGACTTCACGGTGCCGGTCGGCGGGCTGCCGCTCGGCCTGACGTTCGAGAGCCTGTCGGTCACCGCGAAGGGCGTCGCGCTGCACATCTCCGGCGCGCACATCGCCTTCAGCGGCTGAGCCGCGCGGACCGGCGGCACGGGACGCGAGGTGCCGCGGGGTCAGGCGCCGGTCGCGGCGCGGGCGCGGGCGGCTCGGGCGTACTGGTCGTCGAAGCGGCGCGGGAAGGGCAGCATCCGGTGCCGCTCCGGCCACCGGGCGAGCTGGCGGACCGCGTTGCAGCCCGCGGCGGTGACGATCCGCTCCGCGCCGGCGAACAGCGGCCAGGCCGGGTACACGTCGTGGTGCGCGATCCCCGGCGGCAGGACGTCCGGGCGGCTCGGCGACAGCAGGGTGAACTCCGGGCGCGCGCCCTCGATCGCCGCGACGTCCAGCGCGTACGCGACGAGTTCCGCCACCTCGGCGGCCGGTCCGGAGTGCACGATCAGCCAGCCGCCGGGCGCGACGGGGACGGCGGGCGCCGGCTCCGGCGGGTCGGCCAGCGTCAGCGGTACGACCGCGGACGACACGGAGTCCAGGTACGCGCGATGCGCGCCGCCGACCGGCTCGACGAGCAGGGTCTCGGCGAACCGGAGGGAGTCGGCGGCGAGCAGCGGCAGGTAGGCGTCCCAGCGCAGCAGGCGGGAGAGGTGGACGACACGGGTGCCCGCCGGGACGGCGGCGGCGCTCAGCTCGCCGGACAGCCCGGCGGGGAACGCGTCGACGACGAACTCACGCGGCCGTAGCCTGGCCAGGGTCCCGCCGATCCAGTGCGTCAGCCCGTCCCGGTCCAGCCCTGCAGGCGCGGACAGCACCCGGTGGCCGGCCACGACCCTCGGGTCACCCGCGAACGGTGAACCGGTCAGGATCGCCACCGGCCCGCCGGCCGGCCCGCGCGTGTGCAGGTAGGCGCGGATGCGGGTGAGGTGGCCGAGTCCCCCGCCCTGCGCATAGCAGACGATCAACTCAGGCTCGCCGGCGCGGTGGCCAGGACGGCCCGCAGGTCCGGCGGCACCTCGCGGCACAACAGGACCGCCGCCGTCAGGGCCGCCGGGCCCCGGGCCGTACGGTTCACGCCGTTCCCTTCGCGGTCTCGGTCAGCACGGCCAGGTAGCCGGCCGTCTCGGCCTCCGGGGTGAAGTTCCGGCGCACGCGTTCACCTGCCGCCGCGCCCCGCTTGGCCAGTTCCTCGTCCGTCGCCCGCGCGGCGCGGTCGACGGCGGCGCGGCAGCCGTGCGGGTCTCCCGCGCGGAACGTGAAGCCGATCTCCTCGTCGGCCAGGTCCGCCAGGCCCCCGGCGTCGGAGGCGAGCAGCGGCAGCCCGAGCGCGGCGGCCTCCAGCGAGACGTTCGGCAGCCCGTCATAGAACGAGGGCAGGGCGACCAGATCGCAGGACGCGTACACGCCCGGCAGTTCGTACCGGTCCAGGAACGGCATCCGGGTATGCGGCAGGCCGGCCAGCCGCTCCTCCATCCCGTCCTCGACCTCGCCGACGAGGAGCAGGTGGAACGCCTGCGCGTGCCCGGAGGCGGCCAGCGCGTCGAGCAGGAAGCCGACGCCCTTCTTGTTCTTCAGCTGCCCGACGAGGCCGAGCACCCGCCGGCCGGGCTGGACGTGCGCCGCCCGCCACTCGCGCGCCCGGGCCCGCTCGGAGGGCAGGACCTCCCAGTCGGCCGTGTCGATGCTGTTGGCCACCCAGGTCACGGCGGTGCCGGGGACGAGCGCGGACACCAGCGGGCCGTGCGACCGGGCGACGACGCAGACGCGGGCGGAGGCGCGCAGCGCCGTCAGCAGCGCCTCGCGGCGGCGCAGCGAGAAGACGCCGGTGTCGAAGTCGTTGCCGCGCAGCAGCGTGACCAGCGGCGCGCCCAGCCAGGCCGCCAGCACCGGCGCGCCGAGCAGGGCGTACGTCCCGCCGAAGGCGACGACGTGGGTGTAGTCCTCGCCGGCCAGCTCCGTCCACAGGCGGCGCAGCGCGTGCTCGGGGTTGTCCTCCAGCGGGACGACGAGCAGCCGGCCGCCGGCCTCGCGGTCCACCCGCCAGGGCCGCGGCCGGTGGCTCAGGTGCGCGACGTCGATCTCGGCGCCCGCCGCGCGCAGGCCGCGGACGATGCGGTCACACGACTCCGCCATCCCACCACGGCTCGGCGGGTAGTGCTCGGTGATCCACAGGACGCGCATCAACTGTCGACCCAGTCGTTCCCGTCGTCGCCGTCGAAGCCGTCGCCGTCGTAGCCGCCCACGTCGAAGCCGTCGCCCGCGTCGAACTGGCCCCGGTCGTAGGAGTCGAACCGCGAGTACCAGACCGCGTCGTTGTACATGCCGGAGCTCTGCTCGTAGTAGCGGCGGCGGTAGCCGCGCGCCCACCCGGGGTGGAAGGGGTCCGCGTAGGCCTGGGCGGCGGCGCACTCGGGGCACTGGCCCTGGGGGTCGACGTGCCGGGCGCAGACGGATCGGCCGCAGCGGCACACGGTGACCGACGGCCGGCCGCACCGGCCGAGCACGAAGAAGCCGGTCGTGACGGCACAGGGGTTCACGCGGTTCTCCTCACGGTCGCCGCGGGCGGCGTCCACCGGAACGGTTCGGTCGCCACCGCCAGGATCCACTGCAGCTGGTCCTGCTCGGCGGGCGCCGGGCCGAGCTTCGCCGTCGCGCTGATCACCGTCCGTTTGGCGGACTTGATCCGCACCCCGACGGACCGCGGCGGCGGGCTGCCCGGCCGTCGTACCTCCTGGCCGGGCTGCAGGGTGCGCCGGGCGGTGATCCGCTGGACGGCCTTGCTCTTGGTCTTGACCTTGTGCTTGCCGCGGGGGTTGACCTTGTGGATCCTCCGGTAGCGGACCCGGTCGGTGACGGTCAGCTCGAGGACGCTGCCGTCCCGCAGCTCGGCCCGCACCGCGAGCCAGGGGTCGTGCGCGAACCACTCGGTGATGTTGCGCACCCGCCCACGCCCTGGGAATTTCCGGCTCGGCCCGGTCTTCTCGGGCACTTTGGGGCCGCGCAGGTCGGCGGTGATGCCGATGGCGCCCTTCGGCGCGACGTCCTCGCACAGCACCCGGATCAGCGGGACCAGCACGGCCACCGTCCGGTCCGGCAGGCGCCACTTGCGCCGTTTCACCGTCTCCGCGTGCCGGGCGAGGCTGGCCACCACGGCGTCCCACTCCGCCGGCGGGAGCGTGACGGACGCGGTGCGCTGCCAGATGAGCCCTTGGTGCACCGGGTGGAACCGCTCGATCGCCGCCCGTGTCTTCCGCCAGAACATGGCCGGACGATATCAACCGGATATCGCCCGGGATAAGCCTCAAACGGCACCTCTGACCTCTACGGTCCGGGTCAGCGGCGCACGACAGGAGGCGTCAGGAGGTCGTACACCTCCGACAGCCGGGCACGGGCCGCCGACCAGGTGAGGCCCTCCTCGATCCGCCGCCGGCCGCGCTCGCCCATCGCGCGGGCGGCCTCCGGATACTCCAACAGGACGCGCAGGACGCGGGCCAGCTCGGCGGGACGGTCCGGGGCCACCAGCCGGCCGTGCTCCCGATCGGTCATGATCTCCCGTACGACGGGCAGGTCGGAGGCGACCACCGGGACCCCCGCGGCCATCGACTCCAGGATCTTCAGCGGCGCGCAGCCCTGATCGAGGTTGCGCGCGCAGGCGGTCAGCGGCGCGACCGAGATCGCGGCGTTCGCCAGCCAGCCCGCCACCTCCGGGTGCGGAAGCGTGAACCGCCAGAGCAGACGGTCCGCGACGCCGACGCGCTCGGCGAGCCGCCGCAGCGGGCGGGCCCGGCGTTCCGGCACGGACGAGCAGATGACGAGCCGCAGGTCGGGCAGGTCCGCGAGCCGGGCGAACGCCCGCAGCAGCACGTCGACGCCCTGCCACGGCTGCAGCGCCCCGACGTAGACGAGGTAGCGGTCCGGCGCGCCGTCCGGGCGGGGCGCGGCGGCGGGCACGTCGGCGCCGTTCGGCACGAGGTGGATCTTCGTTTCGGGCACGCCGCGGCGGGCCAGCGCACCCGCGATGACCCACGAGGGCACCACGACCGCGTCGGCGCCCTCCAGGCAGACCCGCTCCAGGTCCGCGATCTTCGCCAGCGTGGCGGGGGTCACCGACGGGCGGGTGTGCGCGAGCTCGACGGACGGCAGGCCGTTCACCTCGTACACGACGCGGTGGCGCCGGCCGGGGAGGGTGACCACCGGCAGCGCGCCCCACGGATCGCGCACGTGGCAGATCCGCAGGGTGTCGCGGTGCGGCTCGACGTGCGCGGCGACCCACCGGGAGTACGCCTCGGCGCGGTCGAGGAGGTTCGGGATCTGCTCGCCGAAGCGGGCGATCTCGATGCCGCCTGCCTCCCGCTGGTAGCGCGGCAGCGGCCCGCCGCCGAGCACGCCGAGCAGGCCGCCGTCGAAACGGGCGAACAGCTCGGCCGCCATGTGCCCGATGTGCACGGCCGACCCCTTGCTCGACGGGAACCGGTCGAAGGCGAAGTAGGCGGCGCGCACGGCCGCCGGGGCCCCGGAGGTCATCCCGCCCGTTCCATGCGCTCGCGGTGCCACCGGACCTGGTCGGCCAGGCCCTCGGCCGGCCCGATCCGGGCCGACCAGCCGAGGAGACGCTCGGCCCGCGCCGTGTCCGCCCACGTACGGGCCGCGTCGCCGGCCGCGGGGGCGTACTCGCGCACCCGGGGCCGCACGCCCAGCAGGCCGGCGAGCAGGTCGATGGCGTCCCGCACGGTGACGGGCTCGGGATGACCGACGTTCAGCACCGTCCCCGGCGGCAGGCCGGCGCCGGCCGCGGCCAGCGTCGCGGCCGTGACGTCGGCGACGTGCGTGAAGGCGCGCGACTGGCGGCCGTCCCCGAAGACCGGCAGCGGCCGATCGTGCCGGGCCGCCTCGACGAACCGGTGGAAGGCCATGTCGGGGCGCTGGCGCGGGCCGTACACCGAGAAGTAGCGCAGCGTCACCGCCGTCAGGCCCTCCTCCACCGCCCGGGCGGCGAGGCGCTCGGCGGCGACCTTGCTCCGCGCGTACGGGCTCGCGGGACGCGGCGGGTCGTCCTCATGGTGCGGGCGGTCCCCGGCCGAGCCGTACACCGAGGAGCTCGACGCGACGACCACGCGCGGGCGCCGGGCGGGCGCCGGGCCCAGGCAGGCGGCGAGCAGCCGCCGTGTGGCGGTGACGTTGTCGCGCTCGGTGGCCGCCTCGCCGGCGCCGAAGGAACTGCGCACTCCGGGCCGGCCGGCCAGGTGGACGACCACGTCCGCGTCGGCGAGCTTGGTCAGGTCGTCGGCGGCCAGGTCGGTCTCGACGAGGGTGATCCCGGGCCGGTCGGCGAGCGCCGCCCAGGTGACCCGCGCGGCCTCCGGCGCGGCGGAGCGGTGCAGCGCGTCGACGGCGAGCACCTCATGGCCCGCCGCCGCGAACGCCTCCGCCACATGGCCGCCGATGAACCCGGCCGCCCCCGTCACCACCACCCGCACGTGCGCACCCTAATGCACGGGGGCCGCCTGAGATGCGACCCATTGTCCGATCCGCCGAATCAGCGCGGGGGTCGCGGCGCTCTCAGCGTGCCCGTACCCGGCCTCGATCCACAGCTCGCGCGGGTCGCGGGCCGCGGCGTAAAGCTGCTCGGCGTGCTCGACCGGCAGGAAGGGGTCCCGGTCGCCGTGCACGATGAGCAGCGGTGTCGGCGCGATCCGTCCCACGACCTCATGCGGCGCGGAGGGCACCGTCGCCCAGCTGCCGCCGGCGATCCGCGTCCTCTTCACGAGGCGGGCCGCCAGGCGGCCGGACCGGCGCTCGATCGCCCAGTGCACGCGGCGCATCGGCTTGGTGTCGCGGTAGTACCAGCGGGCCGGGGCGCTGACCGCGGCGACCGCGTCGACGCCGCCGCGCAGGGCCGCGTGCCGGACGACGACGGCCCCGCCCATCGAGAAGCCGACGAGCCCGACCCGCCGGTACCCGAGGTGGCGGGCGTGCCGGACGGCCGCGTCGACGTCGAGGATCTCCCGGTCACCGACCGTGGACCGGCCGCCGGACCGCCCGTGGCCGCGGAAGTCGATCGCGATGACGCCGCCGACCTCGCCGAGCACCGTGGCGATCCGCCGCGTCGTCGGCTGCCGCCACGCGCCGGTGAACCCGTGCGCGAGGACCAGGCACAGGCCGTCGTCGGGTCCGGGGCGGTGCCCGGCGTCGATCCGGACGCCGTCCATGGCATGCAGGGTCAGAGGCTGAACGTTCACGTCGTTCATCGTGCCCGTTCCCGGCCGGCGACGCAGGCGACGCCCCCGCCCGACGACCCGGGCGGCACGCCGACCGGCGACCCAGGCAGGCGACCTTCCGACCGGCGCAGGCGGCGCCCCGGCCGGTGACACGGGCGGCGCCCCGGCGGCGAGGCCGGAGCCGTCTCAGCGCTTGATGTAGTCGACGAGCTGCTCGCGCTCGGTCTCGAGCTCGGCGATCGTGCTTTTGACCAGGTCGCCGATGCTGACGATCCCCACCAGACGCCCGTCGCGGACGACCGGGAGGTGACGGATGCGGTGCTCCGTCATCGTGACACGGAGCCCGTCGACGGCGTCACCGGGCCCGCAGGTGCGGACGGGCGTCGTCATGATCTCCGACACCGGCGCGTCCAGCAGGGCCGCGCCCTCCTCGTCCAGCCGCCGGACGATGTCGCGCTCCGAGACGATGCCCTCGATCGCCGAGCCGTCCGCGGACACGACGACGGCACCGATGTTGCGCTCCGCGAGCAGTCGCAGGAGCCGCCGCACGCTCGCGTCCGGGGCGATCGTCGCGACGTCAGCGCCCTTGGCGCGGAGGATCTCCGAAATTCGCATCCACCGACCTCCCGATTGGTGGCGACCCGGTCTCACTACGCCAAGCATCCTCCGTTCGCGGGCGTACGTCACGGGCTTCGCGATACCGGGCCGGTGCCGCCGGCGGCTCCGGGAGACCCGCCCGCCTTCGGCCGGGTGCCACGGCGGCCGGTCAGGTGGGCGAAGACGATCGTGTTGTCCTTGTAGCTGTGGCCGTCGAAGTCACCTCCACAGGTGATCATCCTGAGTCCGGCGAACCTCAGGGGGCCGTAGACGCGCTCGGTCGGGAAGTGCTTCTTCGGCACCCGCTCGACCGAGTCGACGGCGAACATCGCGACCGTGCCGTCCGCGCGGGTGACGTCGATCTTGTCGCCGGGACGCAGCCGGGCGAGCCCGTAGAACACGGCCGGGCCCTTCTTCGTGTCGACGTGGCCGACGAGCACCGCCGGACCGCGTTCCCCCGGTGTGGGGCTCCGGTCGTACCACCCGGCCAGCTGGGCCCGGGACAACGGCGGCACCGCGAGCGAACCGTCGTGTTCGAGGCCGAGGCGGAGCAGGCGCGAGTGGATACCGACGCGCGGGACGTCGACCCGCACCGGGACGGAGGCGGCGAGGGCCGCCCCCGCCGAGGGGGCGGCCGCCGCACCGGGCCGGGCCGCGTGTGGATCCGGCCGTGGTGGTCCCTGGTCGTGGCATGAACCGAACCACAGGACCGCCGCACCGGCCGCGATCAACCCGGCGGCCGCCCCGCCGCGGAGACGGCCGCCGTGTGCTCGTGCTGATCGACTACGAGCGGGCACCGGTCCGGATCCGCCGGCGAGCGAGGAGCGTCGTGCCGCCCAGCATCAGGGTGAGCCCGGCGAGGCCCGCCGGCACGCTCGATCCCTGGGCGCCACCGAAGCCGGTCCGTACGGGCCCGGACGGGACCATGCCGACACCGGCCGGACGGCCGGGCATGCCCATGACCCGGCCATGCACCTTCTTCACGGTCTCCCGGCTGTGCCCGTAGCCTCCACCCGGGGCACCGCCTATGACACTTCCACCGGCGACGCCGTTACCGCCGCCGCCACCGCAGCCGCCGTCACCGCAGCCGTCGTCGTCACCGAAGGCCGCCCAGGGCGCGATGCCGCCGCCGTTGTTATTACCGCCCCCAAAGCAGCCGCCGGCAACGCACGGGTCGAGACCGTCGTCGTCGCCGTCACCGTCGCCGTCGTCGTCATCGCCCCCGCGGGCCAGGCCCGGGGCGTGCGCGCTCAGTGCCTGGTGCGCCGCCGGGTAGACGGCGACGTGCTGCGCCCGGTGGTGCAGTCCCGCGGTCTCGTCACTCTGGAAGGCCGCCGCCAGAGCGGGTGAAGTCAGCCCGATCGTCAGTGCGGCCGCTGAAGCGGTTGTCAGGGTCAGGTTACGGACCCTCATGAGTACCCCCTTGATGTCAGCGGCAGCCTGGACCGCTCCCTGGCTGCCGGCATCGCCACCGCTCCCCTCATTCCCCCATCCCCGACACCGCGATCTAATTCTCTATGCTCTTGAGGAAATGATTACGGTGCGGAACGGACACTTAGTGACATCCACCGCGCCGCCATTCTCAATGAGTGTCACACCGCTCGACATTGTCCCCATTACGCGAGTTTCTCGGCACATCAGGCGAGCGGGCCGGCCGCCGCGACCGTACGGCCGACACCCGCGCCGACCTCGAACAACACCGCGACCCTCATAGCAGGATTCCCGAGTTGTAACACTTCGCCGGGAAGCGAGAATAAATCCGCCCCGGTAATCGCCCACCGGCCCGCCGTGGCCGCCGCAGGAGTTCTTATTAAGTACCGGCGAATCACCCTAATATCCGCAGATCACCGCAGTAACGTGAGCGCCGCGCGGGCGGCCGCGACCGCGTTGGCCAGGCTGCGCTGCTCGCTCGCGGCCCGGTCCCCGGCGGCCGGCTGCTCCTCGGTGTACTGCACGCGCAGGATGACGTTGCGGTAGCGCACGTCGGCCTCCCCGACCGCGATCTTGACGTCCCGGTCGATCCAGTACCGCTCGAACGCCGCGTCGCCGAGACCACCGATCCGGCGCAGCGCGCTCGTGTCGGCCGTCCGGTCCTTCTCCGCCTGCCGCCACTGCGCCTCGTACGACCAGACGGTCATGCCCGTGGCCTGGTCGTGCATGTACTTCGGCAGGAACGCCCGCGCGTCCACCTGGACGGCGCGGTAGCGGCTCCCCTCGGTCATCGAGTACTTGCAGACACCCGCCGTCTCCGCGCCCATCCTGTCGATCTTCGGGCTGCTCGTCGGCACCAGCCGCCGTACCGTGTCGGCGGGCAGAATCGAGCATGCCTGCGGCAGCCCGGCGAACACGGGCGGCCGCGCGGCGCTCGGCGGCGCGTCGGCCGCCCGCGAGCCGGTGGGAGCGGGGCGGGACCGCGCCGGTGCCGCCGGCTGCCGGGCTCCCCCGCGGCCGAACACGAGGACGGCCGCCGCGGCGAGGCTCAGCGCCGCCACGACGCACGCGGCGGCGACGACGCCCGGCGTACGACGCCGGCGGCTCTTCGCCCTCGGCGCCTCCGGAGGCGAGTAGACCCGGTGGAACGGTTCCGGCAGCCGCGGCAGTCCCAATCCTTCTCCCCACTCGTGATCCCCGGGCGGCCCCGGGTGTCGGCTTGATGCGACCGTAACCGGCGGATCCACCGCCAAACCAGCCTCGAATGCGCCGGGCACGTGTGACGCCATGCCGCTCCTCGCCTCCTCCGGCCGCAGGGCGCGGCCGCTCCTCCGGGACGGGCTCACCCGATTGTCGGTCGCCGGCGTCAGAATGGAATGTGCTGTTGAGCGAGATCACCGAGACCTCAGGGGCCGTCGCCGCGACGTCCGGGCGGCGCGCCAAGATCGAGCTGCTCGCCGCCTGCCTGCGCGACGCCGAGCCGGAGGAGACGGCGATCGCGGTGGCGTACCTCTCCGGTGAGCTGCCGCAACGCCAGATCGGCGTCGGCTGGGCGGCCCTGCGCGACCTGCCTCCCGCGGCGGCGGAGGCGGCCCTCACCGTCGACGAGGTCGACGCCGCGTTCACCGCGATCGGCGCCGTCTCGGGTAAGGGTTCCGTCACCACCAGGCGACGCCTGGTGGGGGAATTGTTCGCCCGGGCGACCGCCGCGGAGCAGAGTTTCCTCCTCCGGCTGCTCTCCGGCGAGCTCCGTCAGGGCGCCCTCGACGGTGTGATGGCCGACGCCATCGCCGCCGCGGCCGGCGTGCCGGCGGCCGAGGTGCGCCGTGCCGTGATGTTCCGCGGTTCGCTCGGCGCGGTGGCCACCGCGGCGCTGTCCGAGGGCCGCGAGGGCGTGCGCGCGTTCGGGCTGGAGGTCGGGCGCCCGGTCAAGCCGATGCTGGCCGCGAGCGCGCCGTCCGTCGAGGCGGCGCTGGACAAGGTGAGCCCCGCGGCCGTCGAGTGGAAGCTCGACGGCATCCGGATCCAGGCACACCTGTCCGGGGGTGAGGTGCGCCTGTTCACCCGCACCCTCGACGACATCACCGGCCGGCTACCGGAGATCGTCACCGCGCTCCGCGCGCTGCCCGCCGACACGGCCGTCCTCGACGGGGAGCTGATCGCGCTGCGCGACGACGGCCGCCCCCACCCGTTCCAGGTGACGTCCGCCCGCGCCGCCAGCCACGGCGTGCGCCCGGGCACCGGGCAGGACGTGCCGCTGTCGGTGTTCCTGTTCGACGTGCTGCACCTCGACGGCGAGGACCTGATCGACCTGCCGGGCGCCGAGCGCACCAAGGCGCTGGCCCGGGTCGTGCCCGAGGCCCTGCGCATGCCGCGGGTGGTCACCGGCTCCGCCGACGAGGCCCGCGGGTTCTTCGACGACGCCCTCGCGCATGGGCACGAGGGCGTGCTGGTCAAGTCCCTCGACACGCCGTACACCGCCGGCCGGCGCGGCGCGGGGTGGATCAAGGTGAAGCCCCGTCACACGCTCGACCTGGTCGTCCTGGCCGTCGAGTGGGGCAACGGACGCCGCCGGGGCACGCTGTCCAACCTGCACCTCGGAGCCCGCGACCCGGAGACCGGTGGGTTCGTGATGCTGGGCAAGACGTTCAAGGGCCTGACCGACGAGATGCTCGCCTGGCAGACCGAGCGCCTGCTCGCGCTGGAGACGCACCGCGACGACCACACCGTCTACGTACGCCCCGAGCTCGTCGTCGAGATCGCGTTCGACGGCGTACAGCGCAGCCCGCGCTACCCCGGCGGGCTGGCGCTGCGCTTCGCGCGGGTGCTCCGGTACCGGCCGGACAAGACCGCCGCCGAAGCCGACACAGTCGACAGCGTGCGCGCCGTCGCGGTGTTCTAGGCACGGCTGCCTAAGGGCTAAGGACGGCCGCGGCGGTCGAGGCGGCGACGGGGGCCCGTCGTCCGCTCGTGGGCGATCAGGTCGTGGCGGCCCGCGATGAACTCCTGCACCCAGATCTTCGCCCGGATCAGCGGGCGGCGGATGCGCTGCTCGCGGCGCAGCGCCCGGCGGAACTTCCGCGTGCCCGGCCGGTACCTCCACCGGGCCCACGGCGAGCCCGGCCTAGCCAGCCGGAACGCGCTGAAGACGAGCACGACCGGCAGGAACAGCCCGAGCAGCCCGGTCCAGATCTTCCCCTTGAAGAGGGTGACGATGGCCAGCGCCAGGTTGGCGAGGACGTTGGCGAGGACGACGAGGAAGACCCCGATGGACACGGTCGAGTCCGGGCGCAGGTCGTGGACGTCGCTGAGCCAGACCGGGCGGACGCCGACCAGCATCAGGCCCGTGATCGCGACGGCGATGAACACCGCGTCGACCGAGGCGCGTCCCTCCTCCATCCAGTAGACGTCGCGCAGGTGCAGGATGAGCGCGAACTCGTCGAGGACGAGCGCGGCCCCCATCCCGAACACCGACGCCGCCAGGGCGTACCACCCCGTGTAGGCGTCCGGGATGCAGAACCCGGCCACCCCGCCGATCAGCATCAGCACCACGCCGAACACCACGTGGTGGATGTGGAGGTCACCGACCTCGACGTTCTTGAACCACCAGCGGACCTTGGCGCGGATCAGCCGCACGTTGATGCGCACGACGACGAACGTGACGATGAACGCCACGAAAAAGCAGAACAGCGGCAGCCGTCCGTTCTGGACGACGCGCTCGGTGAACAGTCCCTCCACCTTGGCCCCCGACGTCATACGTCCTCATCATGACCCATTCCGGTCTGTGATAACGCTTGACGTCGGGCGTCACTGCCCGCTCGCGAGCCGCGGCGGCCGTGAGCCGTTCAGGCGTACCGGATCGACCGCGGCTGCCGTCAGCCGTTCAGGCGGACCGGATTGACCAGGTCCGCGTAGATCAGCAGAGCGCCCATCGTGATGATCACCGCGGCCATCACGTACGTGAGCGGCAGCGCCTTGGCGACGTCGACGTGGCCGGGGTCGGGCCTGCGGGCCAGCCGGGCGATGCCCTTCTTCACCGCCTCCCACAGCGCGCCGGCGATGTGGCCGCCGTCCAGCGGCAGCAACGGCACGAGGTTGAACATGCCGACCGCGAAGTTGACCGTGCCGAGCATCATCAGGAAGAACGCGAGCTTGTCCAGCCCCGGCTCCTTCGACGCGGCGATCTCCCCGCCGATCCGGCTGGCGCCGACGACGCCGATCGGGCCGTTCGGGTCGCGCTTCTGGTGGCCGAAGGCGGCGTTCCAGACGCCGACCATCTTCTTCGGCATATTGATCAGCGAGCCGAAGGTGTGCGTGGTCAGGTCGCCCATGGTGCCGAGGACCACGCCCGGCCCCTGCCGCTCCCGCGCGCTCGTCGGGCTGATCCCGAGGAAGCCGACGGTCTCGGTCTTGTCCGGGTCGGTGAGCGACGGCATCTGGTTCGTGACGACCGGAACGCTGAGCGCGACGTCCTGGCCGCCGCGGCGGACGACGACCGGGACCGTACGCCCGCCGGATCCCCGGATCAGCTTCTGCAGCTCCGCGTACGAGTGGATCCGCCGGCCCTCGTAGGAGACGAACCGGTCGCCGGCGCGCAGCCCCGCCCGTACGGCGGGGGTCTCCGGGTCGCCGGGCCGGCAGTCCCGGCCCGCCTGCGCCACCGGGATCGTGCACTTGCTCACCGAGGCGATCACCGGCTGCACGGTCGAGACGCCGATCCCCATGACGACCACGCTGATGAACAGGAACGCCAGCAGGATGTTCATGAACGGCCCGGCGAACATGATGATGACCTTCTGCCACCACTTCTTGCGGTAGAAGACGCGGTCCTCGTCGCCCGGCCCGACCTCCTCCAGCGCGGCGCCGCGCGCCGACTCGATCAGCCCCTGCCACGGCCCGGTGGACACCTGGCGGACCGTGCCCGGCGCGTCGCCCCGGCGCGGCGGCAGCATGCCGATCATCCGGATGTAGCCGCCGAGGGGGATCCACTTGACGCCGTACTCGGTCTCACCCTTGCGCCGCGACCACAGGGTGGGCCCGAAGCCGACCATGAACTGCGGGACGCGGACGCCGAAGAGCTTGGCGAAGGACATGTGGCCGAGTTCGTGCAGGGCGATCGAGGCGAGCAGCCCGAGGAAGAAGACGACGATGCCCACCACGAAAAGCACACTCATGCCCGCACACGCTCCTCACCCGTCGCACCGCGGGCACCCACCGGGCACCGCGGTCAGACCGCTCCGCTCGCCGTGCCGCGCACGCCGGCCGAAGGCCTCCGAGATCTCGACCGGTCAAGCGTATGCCGAAAACCCGCGCGTGCGGGCCGTCCCGACACTCCCGCGCCGTCGATCGGCACGGTGCGGCCTGCTAGCCTGGCCATGCCGATGATCCCGCGCGGGAGAGCGACCTCGCCGCCAGCGAGGTACGCCGAAGGAGCAACTCCTCCCCGGAACCTCTCAGGCCACACGTACCGCGTGGACCAGGCGACCTCTGGAAAGCGGAGCCGTGCTCCCGCCGAAGGTGCAAGCCCCCGACCAGGGGGTGAAGCTCTCAGGCACCGATGACAGAGGGGGAGGGCACCGCCACCGGATTCCGCGTGCCAATGGGAGGATGGGATTCCCGGCCGCCCGCGTGATAGGAGCCTGCCCCGATGTCCACGCCGGACGCCAAGAGAACACCACTCCACGAGGTCCACGCCGAGCTCGGCGCCATGATCACCGAGTTCGCCGGGTACCTCATGCCACTGCGGTACGGCAGTGAGACCGCCGAGCACCAGGCCGTCCGCGCGAGCGCGGGCCTGTTCGACCTGTCCCACATGGGAGAGATCTTCGTGACCGGCCCGCAGGCCGGGGCGGCCCTCGACCACGCGCTCATCGGGCACCTGTCCGTGCTCCCCGTCGGCAGGGCGCGCTACACCATGATCGTCAACCCGGCCGGGGGCGTGCTGGACGACCTGATCGTGTACCGGCTCGCCTCGGAGACCTACATGGTCGTCGCGAACGCCGCCAACGCCGCGACCGTGCGCGCCGAGCTGACCGAGCGGTCGGAGGAGTTCGAGAAGGCCACCGTCGACGACCGGTCCGCCGCCTACGCGCTCATCGCCGTGCAGGGCCCGAAGGCCCAGGCCATCCTGGCGAAGCTCACCGACGCCCCGCTCGCCGACCTGAAGTACTACGCGATCCTGCCGGGCAAGGTCGCCGGCCTCGACGCGCTGATCGCCCGTACCGGGTACACCGGCGAGGACGGCTTCGAGCTGTTCGTCGGCGCCGGTGACGCCGTCGCCCTCTGGCAGGCCGTCACGGAGGCGGGCGGTGACGACCTGCGGCCCGCCGGGCTGTCCGCGCGGGACACACTGCGGCTGGAGGCGGGCATGCCGCTGTACGGCAACGAGCTGACCGCCGAGACCACGCCGTACGACGCCGGCCTCGGCCGTACCGTCAAGCTCGACAAGCCCGGCGACTTCGTCGGGCGCGCCGCGCTGGCCGCCCTCGCCGACACGCCGCCGGGCCGCGCCCTCGTGGGTCTCGTCGCGCGGGGGCGTCGTGTCCCCCGGCATGGGTACGACGTGGTGACGCCGGACGGCACGCCCTGCGGCGTGGTGACCAGCGGCGCGCCGTCCCCGACGCTGGGCAGGCCGATCGCCATGGCCTACATCGACGCGGGCCACGCCGAGGACACCGACCTCGCGGTGGACATCCGCGGTAAACACGAGCCGGTCGACAAGGTCGCACTGCCGTTCTACAGGAGGACTTCGTGAGCACCGTTCCCGAGACGCTGTACTACACCCAGGAGCACGAGTGGGTCACCGAGCCGTCGGACGGCGTGGTGTCCATCGGCATCACGGCCTACGCGGCCGACGCGCTGGGTGACATCGTGTACGTGTCGCTGCCCCAGGAGGGCGCGTCCGTCGAGGCCGGCGAGCCGTGCGGCGAGGCCGAGTCGACCAAGTCGGTGAGCGACGTCTACTCGCCCGTCACCGGTGAGGTCGTCGCGGTGAACACCGCCGTCGAGGAGGACCCGGCCGTGATCAACTCCGACCCGTACGGCGAGGGGTGGCTGTTCCGGGTGCGCACGGATGACGACCCGGCCGACCTGCTCGACGCGCCGGCCTACTCGAAACTGATCGAGGAGGCGTGATGAACGTGCTGAACATGCCCCTGTCCGAGGTCGACCCGGACGTCGCCGCCGCGATAACGGACGAACTGCGGCGGCAGCAGTCGACCCTGGAGATGATCGCCTCGGAGAACTTCGCGCCCGTCGGCGTCCTGCAGGCGCAGGGCTCGGTGATGACGAACAAGTACGCCGAGGGTTACCCAGGGCGGCGCTACTACGGCGGTTGCGAGTACGTCGACGTCACCGAGCAGCTGGCGATCGACCGCGCCAAGGCCCTGTTCGGCGCGGACCACGCGAACGTGCAGCCGCACTCGGGCGCGCAGGCGAACATCGCGGTGTACTTCGCGCTGCTGGAGCCGGGCGACACGATCCTCGGCCTCGATCTCGCGCACGGCGGGCACCTCACCCACGGCATGCGGATCAACTACTCCGGCAAGATGTTCAACGTCGCGGCCTACCACGTGGGCCCCGACGGCCTCGTGGACATGGACGAGGTCGCCCGGCTGGCCCACGAGTACCGGCCGAAGCTGATCATCGCCGGCTGGTCCGCGTACCCGCGGCAGCTCGACTTCGCCGCGTTCCGGCAGGTCGCCGACGAGACCGGCGCGCTGCTGATGGTGGACATGGCCCACTTCGCGGGCCTGGTCGCCGCGGGCCTGCACCCCTCCCCGGTGCCGTACGCCGACGTCGTGACGACCACGACGCACAAGACCCTCTGCGGCCCGCGCGGCGGCCTCATCCTCTGCCGCGAGGAGTACGCCAAGAAGATCAACTCTGCGGTGTTCCCCGGCACGCAGGGCGGTCCGCTGGAGCACGTCATCGCCGCCAAGGCGGTGGCCCTGAAGATCGCCGCGTCGGAGGAGTTCGCCGAGCGGCAGGCCCGGACCATCGAGGGCGCCAAGATCCTCGCGGACCGGCTGCTGCGCGAGGACGCCGCCAAGGCGGGGATCAAAGTGCTGACCGGCGGCACCGACGTGCACCTGGTCCTGGTCGACCTGGTCGACTCGGAGATCACGGGGCGGGACGCCGAGGACCGCCTGCACGACATCGGCATCACGGTCAACCGCAACGCCGTGCCCAACGACCCGCGGCCGCCCATGGTGACGTCCGGGCTGCGGATCGGCACGCCCGCCCTCGCCACCCGCGGGTTCGGCGCCGACGACTTCGCCGAGGTCGCCGACATCATCGCGCTGGCGCTGCAGCCGTCGTTCGACTCGGCGGCGCTGTCCGCCCGGGTCCGCACGCTGGCGGACAAGCACCCTCTCTACCCGAGCCTTTGATTGATGAGACACGATGACGATCGCTCCTGAGGGCCGGAAGCTGCTGCGGGTCGAGGCCAGGAACGCCGCGACCCCGATCG